>NZ_FXTK01000017.1 GCF_900182695.1 Paracoccus laeviglucosivorans | reverse complement strand
AAGGTCGCAGGTTCAAATCCTGCTCCCGCAACCAACGAAACCGACTTGGATCCAACCCTCGCCAAAAGCGGGGGCTTTGTCATGTCCGGACCATGGACGCTGGGAATCGCTCTAGCACCCTCCAAAAACGACAGGATCGCCGCCAGCTCTCCGACCAGTTCCATCCGGTGACCGCCCGCCGCAAGATCGTGCTCTGCCCCCTGAGATATGGACCGTTTGAAGCTGGAGTTTTCGGCTAGCATTTCCCGGCTGGGAGAGGAGCTGATGACGATGAAGGCATCGAAGTTCACGGAAGCGCAGAAGGCGTTTATCCTGAAGCAGGGCGAGGAGGGAACGGCCGTGGCATAGATCTGTCGGAAGGCGGGGATCAGCCAAGCGACTTACTTCAACTGGAAGAAGCGGTATGGCGGCTTGCTGCCCGACGAGATGCGACGGTTGAAGGCGCTCGAGGATGAAAACGCGCGGCTGAAGAAGATCGTGGCGGAACCTGACACTTGACCGCGAGATGCTGCAGGATGTCATTCGCCGAAAGCTCTGAGGCCTGTCCGGACGCGCAAGCTTGTCGACGGGATGTTGGTCGATTGGGGTGTCTCGATCCGGCGGTCCTGCCAAGCGCTGCGGTTCGAGACACCTCAAGCTACCATTACAAAGCCTGTCGCACCGGACAGGCCGGCCTGGAACTGCGGATCCGCGAGATCTGCGAAACGCGTGTGCGCTATGGCTATCGGCGCATCCATGTGTTGTTGCGGCGGGAGGGCTGGCAGATGAACATCAAGAAGACGCGCAGGATTTACAATGAGTTGGGTCTTCAGCTGCGCAACAATCATCCCAAACGCCGGGTGAAAGCCAAGTTGCGCGAGGACCGCCGGGAGGCGGCAGGCCCGAACGAGGTCTGGGCGATGGACTTCGTTCACGACCAGCTTGCCTTGGGCAAGCAACTGCGGATACTGACCATCGTGGACATCCATTCGCGCTATTGCCCGGCGGCGGATCCCCGGTTCACCTACCGGGGCGAGGATGTGGTCCAGACGCTGGAACGGGTCTGCCGGCAGATCGGCTATCCGCAGACGATCCGGGTAGATAAGGGTAGCGAGTTCATCTCCCGCGATCTGGATCTCTGGGCCTGTGCGAACGAGGTCACGCTGGACTTCTCGCGGCCGGGCAAGCCCACGGACAACGGTTTCATCGAAGCTTTCGACAGCAAACTGCGGGCGGAATGCCTGAATGCCCACTGGTTCATGGATCTTGCGGACGCTCGCGAAAAGGTGGAGGCTTGGCGCAGGGACTACAACGAGGTCCGACCGCACAGCGCGATCGGTTACAACGTGCCGATCGATCTGCACATTCCCGGTGGCGCAACCAGCCCGCCCCCGTGATTAGAGCCGCGAAACTCTAACCCGCGGCGGTCCAAGGTTGGGGAGCAGCGCACAAACCAGCAGACTCTCGTTATGATCGAGGTATCCACGGGGGGAAGGTCATGTCGAATGCGGAAAAGGCCGTGGCATACCTGTCGATCACTTATTCCGTCGCGGTTGACAACGACTATGCCATCTGGCGTGCCTTCAAGAACCAGTATTGATCCGCGTTTACTTCATCTATGCCAAGGGCCAGTTCCGTCACCACCATTCTGGCTAAGGCGATTATGACGCGTCCGAGCGCGTGATCCAGCAATTGCTGGCCGAGGAGGTCTGCCTAGAAATAGACTATGGTCCACTTCCTGTCAAAACGCAGGCATTCTGGCGCGAAGCAGCAAGGTCATGCCATGCCTTCACAGAGCCGGGCTGCCACGGACCAGATAAAAGTTCGACACCGCTGAGACCGTTGCCAGTGGCGAATACCGACATCACCGCAATTGGAAGGAACTCGTAGAAGAAAGGACTTTCTGCGGAACCTCACTTGGCAAATGCGGCGCATCCGGCTAAGGCGGGGGCAATCGCATGGACCCGGTGAAAGCCCGGGTGGCTATTCCGGCCGCCGATCCGCCGGACCACGCATATTTCTCGCGTATTTCCCATCACGACCAGGGCACGGCACTATTTGCAGCAGTGGCAGGACAATCCTGTCCGCGAAATTCTTGCGGGGGCGGTGGCGACCTTCGCGCTCATTCCCGAAGTGATCGCATTTTCCTTTACCGCCGGTATCGACCCTGCGGTGGGGTTATATGCGTCCTTCGTCATCAGCATCGTTATCGCTGTCTTTGGCGGCCGCCCGGCGATGATCTCTGCGGCTGCGGGCTCGGTCGCGTTGGTTGTGGCGCCGCTGGTCCGCGATTACGGGGTGGAGTATCTGTTTGCGGCGGGGCTTCTGGCCGGTCTGTTCCAGATCCTATTTGGCTTCGCACGACTTGCCACGCTTATGCGATATGTCTCAAACTCTGTCCGCACAGGCTTTGTGAACGCGCTTGCGGTGCTGATCTTTGCCGCGCAGTTGCCGCATATCCTGAACGCCGGTCCCAGCGGGCTGGCCGTGATGGCGGCAGGGCTTGCGGTCATTTACCTTTCGCCGCGCGTGACGACAAAGATTCCTGCACCGCTGATCTGTGTGGTTCTGCTGACACTGGCATGTTCGGCATTTGGCCTTGGCGTGCCGCGCGTGTCGGATCTTGGCATCTTGCCGGATGGACTGCCGCTGTTCCACCTGCCAGACGTGCCGCTGGACCTGGGGCTACTGAAGATCATTTTCGCCCCTGCGCTCGCGATTGCGATGGTGGGTCTGCTGGAAAGCCTGATGACCGCCGGGGTGGTTGACGATCAGACCGGCACGCCCTCGGATAAGAATGCCGAAGCGCGCGGACTGGGGCTGGCCAACGTCGCGGCCAGCCTGTTCGGCGGCATCGCCGGATGCGGCATGATCGGGCAGACAGTATCGAACGTAAAGTATGGCGGAAGGGGGCGGCTTTCGACCATGGCCGCAGGGGGGCTTCTTCTTCTGCTGATGGTCTTGGCCCGAGATGTGATCGATCAGGTGCCTGTGGGGGCACTGGTCGCGATTATGGTCATGGTGTCGATCGATACGCTCGACTGGGGCTCGCTGCGGCGGCTTCGTACGACGCCGACCCTTTCCAATCTGGTGATGCTGACGACAGTCGGTGTTACGATCCTCAGCCATAACCTCTCGCTTGGCGTGCTAGTCGGAGTGCTGATGAGCGGGGTCTTTTTTGCCGTCAAGGTTGCCGCCCTGCAGCAGGTGCGGCGCGACGGCGATCTTTACATCGTCGAGGGGCAGATCTTCTTTGCGTCGGCCGATGCCTTTATCGACGCTTTTGACCCCAGCGATCACAGTGGGCCGGTGACCATCGACCTCTCTGGTGCAAAACTGTGGGACATCACTGCGATAGCCGCCGTCGAGAAGGTGCGCGACAGGTTCTTGCGCCACAATCTTGCGGTCACGGTGAAAGGCTGCACCCTTGCCGGAGACGCGCCTTAGGGCGCAGGCCGTGCGGGGGGCTGCCGCTTGCTGCAAGGCAGCGAGGCTGGGCAATAGCCACGGCCGGGTCTTGCATCCAGCGCATGAGCTTCCCCGAAGCCGCAATTAGACGCTTGTGCAACAACCCGAGCGGAGAAGCGTCCGGTATGCGGGACTAAGCGGTCAAACGGCCTGGTCGAATCGTCCCTGAGCATCAGGCCATGTCCAGATAGTCTGGTCGGCGAGGATCGCCTCGACAACCGCTTCAGCCCTTGATCGGGCGCTTGTGTTTTCGCCTAACCCCATGTGCTGGGTTTCGATCTCGACTAGAAACCCGACGACCTCGCCGCGGGGTATTCCCCTGCGCAGCTCTGAAGCCGCCTCTAGCAAATAGCTGTCGTATTCGTCTGCGAATGGCAGGTTCGCTTCGTCGTCCCATCTGCTCGAGCAGTTTTCTGGGTCCAGCAGTCCGATAGGATCCCAGAGCGCCCAACCGATGTCGCGTAGCTTCGATAACTTAATTCTGGGCTGAGGGACCGCCTGCATCATCGGAAACTCTGTTAGGTGTCTGGATCTCATAAGGCTATGCGAAGCTCACGACCGTCTGCAATGGGCTGAGGTTGTGTCAAAACACGGTGGCGATGGCCGTTTGCTTTCCGATTTCCGAGACTGCGGATAACCTTCAGCGCCAAATCGTCATGTGGCGCGGGTGGACGGCCAGAGATGGCCTGGAGGCCTCATGGAGCGAAGCATAGCGCAGAAAATAGGGCAGAAAGCGCCGATCAAGCCGGAATAGCCTGGATCAGGCGTCGGATGCCGATCAGGGAGGCGACCCGCTTGATATTGTAGGCCAGCACGTTCAATGCCATCTCGGTGCGGACGTTTTTCAGCGTGCGGGTCAGGAAATGGGTGTGCCCCATCCAGGCCTTGATCGTGCCGAAGGGGTGCTCGACGGTGCAGCGGCGTAGGGTCATCGGATCGGTATCCCGGCTCAGTCTTTCGCGCATTGCGTCGATCAGATGCTCGTGTTCCCATCGGGTGATACGGCGTTCCGTGCCGGTGGTGCATCGGCTTTGCAGCGGGCAGGTCTGGCACTCGTTGATCCAGTATCGCCGGACCTGAACGCCACGCTCCTCGGTGGTGTAGCGGTAGATGAGCTCTTCGCCCGCCGGGCAGACATAGACATCGCGCTCTGGAGCATAGGAAAAATCGGCCTTCACATACATGCCCTTGGCCGCATTGCCTGAGGTGGCCGGGCGCGGCACGGTCGTTGTGATGCCTGCTTCATGGCAGGCGAGTATCTCGGGACCGCTGAAGTAACCCTTGTCGGCGATGGCATGCAGATCGTCGCGGTGGAGCGCCTCCCTGGCTGCGATCGCCATGGGGCTGAGCTGGTCGCGGTCGAATCCCTGGTTCGTGACCTCGTGCGTGACGATGATGTGGCTCTCCGTATCGACAGCGCTTTGGACATTATAGCCCACCATACCGCTGTGTCGGGCGCTGGTGGCCATGGCGCGGGCGTCCGGATCGGTCAGGGAAATTTGTCCGTCCGGCGTGTCGGCCAAGGCTTCGTCCATTGCCTTCAACCGCGCGATTTCCTGCCGTATACGGCCGTAGCGACGGGCAAGGTGCAGCACTTTCGCGGCGCGGGCCTCGCCCTCTTCCTGCCGGTCGAGGCGAACCATCTCATTGATATAGCGTTCGACATCAGCCTCCAGATGGGTGAGGCGGCTGGCGATCTTGTTTCTGGTGAAGTTCTTGTCGCGATTGTTCACCGCCTTGAATTTGCTCCCGTCGATGGCGACGCAATCCCCCTTCAGCACGCCGATCCGGCGGCACAGCTCCACGAACTGTGCACAAGTCTTCCGGATTGCGCGGCCATTCGTGCGGCGGAATTCGGCGATGGTCTTGTGGTCTGGCACCAGCCTACCGATCAGCCACATCACCTCGACATTGCGCCCCGCCTCGCGCTCCAGCCGGCGGCTCGACGGAATCCGGTTCAGATAGCCATAGATGAGCAGCTTCAGCAGGACCGCAGGATGATACCCCGGCCGACCGGTGCGTGCCGAGGTCGCGCGCACGAAACCAAGGTCTGCATGATCAAGCTCATCGACGAACAGATCTACAACGCGGACAAGATCATCTTCGCCGATCCAGTCTTCCAGCCGATCGGGGAAAAGCACCGTCTGGCTGCGCTGAATGCCCTCAATGAAACCCGCCATGCCGATCTCCTGCTACCGAGAAAACATAGCATGCCACCGGGTTTTGACACACCCTCGGCTCAATACCGCCCTAAACCTCAATCCAATCCCCTTTGTCTCTCGGCGAACGCAGCCTAGCCGTCATCTGCCCCTCGACGCACGTCAATCACTGTGCCGATACGTCATGATCGTGGATGATGCGGCCTCCGCAGATCGTCAGTGTTACCCCCAGATCGGGGATTTGCGCTGGGGGGGTGGTTCCAATATCGCCGCCCAACAGCACAAGATCGGCAGCCAGCCTGGCACGTATGGTTCCTGTGACGTGATCGCGATGCGCGGCCCATGCGCCGCCCGCCGTATAGGCGTGCAGCGTGTCGATCAGGGACAGTCGTTCATCCTGCGCCCCCGCATAGGGTTGGCGCGTCAATGCTGCCGCGATCCCGCGCAGAACCGATACATCGGCCACCGGCCAATCGCTGGAAAATGCCATGGCAGCACCCGCCTTGGCCAGACTGCGGCAGCGATAGGCATCCGGCCACCGCGCCTCTCCGATCCGTGAAAGCGTCGGCTGTAAGGGGAAATCCATGGCTCCCGGTGCGTGAGGCGGCTGCAGGCTGGCAGTGATGCCCAACGCTCCCAGCCGGGAAACGTCAGCGGGGTCGATCAACTCGATATGTTCGATGCGGTGGCGGCTGTCTCGTGGGCCATTGGCAGTCCGTGCGGCCTGATAGCCGTCGATCACCGTTCTGACCGCACCGTCCCCGATGGCGTGAACCGCGATCTGCAAACCGCGCCGGTCGATTTCGGTCGCGATCCGGTCGAAATGCGCGGGTGGAAACAGCGGCTCGGATCGATGGCCGGGCTGGTCGGGATAGTCGTGCAGCATATAGGCGGTCTTGCTGTCGATCACCCCGTCCATGAACATCTTGACGAAGCCGGAACTGATCCAGTCATCGTCGAAATCCGCCGCCATCGCCGAGGCGCGGTCAAGTGCGGCAAGCGCCATATGCGGCTTGAAATGGAACGGCACCTTGACGCGCAGGGGCAGGTCGCCCTCGTCCCGCATCTCGGCCAGCAGTTCCAGTGTATAGCGGTTGCCGTCCATATTCACCAAGCTGGTGACGCCATGCGCGGCGCAGTGCATCATGCCCCTGCGCAGCAGCGCCTTGTCGGCGGCACGTTCGGCGGCAGAGGGTCGGGGATCGGGTTCTTCGCCAGTGGCGATGCCAAGGTTGATGCGCCCTTCGCCGGCAAAGGCGATCAAGGGGCCGAAAGCCTCAAACTCGCGCAGCTCTCCTGTTGCAAGCCCGTCATCGCCCATGACGACTTCGTGGCCGTGCGGCATCTCGGCGCCGCGCAGCAATCCAGCGGCTTCCAAGGCTGCAGTATTGGCCCAGACCGTATGCAGGTCGGGCGACATCATCGCGATGGGACGATCCGCGATCATTGCGTCAAGATCCTGGCGCGTGGCGGGCTTGTCCAGAATGTCGTAATGCGCCTCTTGCGCCATCAGCAGGGGCATATCGGGGTTCGCGGTGGCAAAGTCGCGAAACGCATCGCCAACCGCCTTAGCCCCATGCAAATGGCCGATATGCAGATGCGTCAGGTCCGCGCCGCCAAGACCGACATGCACATGCCCCTCGAAAAAGCCGGGCAGCAGAGTCCGTCCGGCGGCGTCGATGACCTTGGTATCCGGCCCGGCCAATGCCGCAATCTCGGCCACGCTACCCACGGCAAGGATGCGCCCATGCGCCACCGCCACCGCTTCGGCGCGGGGACGATCCGGGTCCATGGTCAGGACGCGGGCATGGGTCACGATCAGATCGGCAAGGGTCATGGGGGGCGTATCCCGGAACGGTCGGTCGCAATGAATATCTGCGCCCCGACCGGGACGCAGGCAGGCATCGAAAGCGGCGTGCGCTTACTTCAGCTTGATCGCAAAGTGCTTGCGCACCGGCGCTTCGATAACCCAGGTGCCCTTGAAGGTCGGCTCGACCACAAAGGCATCGCCAGGATTCAGCGTGACAGGCTCACCGCCATCGGGGGTGATCGTGATGCGGCCTTCGATCAGGTGTACGAATTCATAGAACTGATAGGTCGCGTGATAGGTGCCGGGGGTCGCTTCCCACGTGCCCGAGATCACGCTGCCATCGACCGAGCTATGCTGTATCCAATACCGCATGGTCGGGTTGCCCTCGACCTTGATCCAGCCGTCCAGATCGGTGGTGATCGGCTCTGGGCCGGGTGCGGGAAAGCGGAAAATCGTATCGCTCATATCGATCCTCGTTAGGCGCTTCGTGGGTCATGGTTCTTGGTAGGCGGCGCCCACGCCCCATGCAAGCCAGACGATAGGTGCGGGACGTTGCCAAGGGGGCTGGTGGGTCATCGCCAAATCGTCAAAGACTAAGGCAGACAAAGGGACGGAAACGAACATGGACATCCGCAACGCAACGGCATCGGATGCCGCGCATCTGGTGCGATTCATCAACATGGCTGCGGATGACCTGCCGCTGCATTTCTGGCGCAAGACGGTTGGCCCCGAAGGCGATCCCTGGGCCTTGGGGCAAGAGCGTGCGGCCCGTGAGACGGGCAACTTCTCGTATAACAATGCATGGCTGGCCGAGTTGGATGGCGAAGTCGGTGCCTGCTTGCTGGGCTATACGGCCGAGGAACCCGGCCCGATCGACCCGGACACACCGCCGATCTTCGTGCCCCTGCTGGAGCTTGAGGCACTGGCACCGGGTTCGTGGTATCTGAACGTCCTGGCGACCTACGATGCGTTTCGCGGCAAGGGCTTGGGCAGTGCATTGTTGGCACATGCCGAAAAGATTGCGGCGAATGCCGGGCAAGCCAGCATCAGCCTGATCGCCGCTGACACGCATCAGGATGCACTGCGGCTGTATCAGGCCAAGGGCTACAGCGAAGTCGCCCGCCGTTCTGTCGTCAAGGGCGATTGGGATGTCGATGCAAGTGAATGGATTTTGTTCATCAAGCCCATCGACGCGGCCTGATCCATGTAAGTGTCGCCTTGCGTGGTCATCGCGGCGCAATCGCAGCGCATATTGCCAGAGATATTTGAATGGGGGTGTTCGGTATTGTGACCCTTGCACCCCGTCTGTCATTTTCACCGGACACCGGCGAAGGATGCGATCGTCGGTCGCAGTGATGCCGGCATCATCATCAATGCTGGGCTGATGCAGAACACGCCAGTGTGCATGGCAGACAACACATCTGTGGCCCCCTGCGCCACGCGCTTTCCGCCCTGCCGCCGGCAAGCGTCTCAGCGACGCTGGATCGGTGCTGCCATTCCCGCCCACGGGACAGGCTCCGCGCCTTTAAAGCTGCGATCAAGGACGTTTTTTGTCTGTTTCAGGCCGAATTGATCCCCGATGCGGCCGCTATGACCCGCTGCGCGTCCCGGTTCCGGCTGTTGCGCATGTCTTGGCGGGGACACATGCTTGACTGTGGTTCCGCTTCGCGCTTCCTTGCCGCAGCGCGGCGGAAAAGGTTATCCATGAAACAACGACGGCTTGGCAAAAGCAATGTGGGTGCCATCGGTTTCGGCACAATGAGCTTTGGCGGCATATTCGGGGCAACCGACAACGCGACCTCGCTTGCGTGCCTTGACGCGGCGGTTGATGCGGGCATCAGCCATTTCGACACAGCCGACATCTACGGCATGGGTGTGTCGGAACAGATCATCGGCACATGGGGCAGGCAGAGCATTCACCTTGCAACGAAATGCGGCATTCTCAACGGGCCACCAAGAACCGTGCGCAACGACGAAGCGTATATCCGCCAATGTCTTGAAGGATCACTGCGCAGACTGAAGCGCGAGCATGTCGATCTTTACTATATCCACCGCCGCCAGCCGGATGTGCCGATCGAGGAGCTGGCCGGGACCATGGGTCGCCTGATCGCCGAGGGAAAGATCGGTGGTTATGGGCTATCGGAAATTGCGCCTGCGACCTTGCGCCGCGCACATGCTGAATATCCGGTGACTGCGGTGCAGAACGAATATTCCCTTTGGACCCGTTTGCCCGAACTTGGGTTGCTGCAGACCTGCCGCGATCTGGGCGTCGCCTTCGTGGCCTTTTCGCCACTGGCACGGGGGATGTTCGGACGGGCCCCGCTAAAGCGGGATTTCCGTGAAGGCATTGATTTCCGCGACACCAATCCGCGCTTTGTCGAGCCCAATTTGTCCGCCAACCTTGCTGCGATCGCGCGGTTCCGCGACCTTTGCGCTGCGCGTGGCTGGACGGTTGCCGGCGCAGCACTGGCCTGGGTTCTTGCACAAGGCGATCATATCATTCCCATCCCCGGCACACGCACCGCTGACCACCTTGGCGATTGGCAGGTGCCGGAACTGACCGCTGCGGATATGGCCGAAATTCAGCGTATTCTGCCCGTCGGATTTGCGCATGGCGACCGATATGGCGACCATCAACTGGCCTATGTCGAGCGGTATTGCTGACCTGATACGTCCAGCTGCTGTCCTGACGCAGCTCAGCCGTTGTTGCCAAAGCCCGGCAATCGGTTGGTGCGTGCAGGCAGGCGCAGGAATTCACGCAGCTTGCCGATGATCTGGTCCCGTGAACGGTCCAGATGCCCGCGCAGCAGTTCCGCAGCGGTGTCCGGTTGACCGGCGCGCAAATGCTCGATGATCTCCAGATGGTCGTGCAGAAACGTCTCGATCGTCGGGCTGTCGGACAACGCGACCTGCACGTGCTTGCCGCAGATATAGGTCGGAGATGTGCGGATCAACGCCTCGGGTATTTCGATATTGGTGCAATAGGACAGCAGGTCGCGGTGCAGGTCGGATTCCAGCTGGTCCAGCTGACCGACGCCAAGCGCCATGGGATCGGCCACCGCGCGCACCAATCGCTGGTGCATCTGTTCCAGTTTCTCCGCGGGCAGGCGGGGCGCGGCTTGCAGCAGGGCCGCAGGCTCCAGCAGGATGCGCAGATCATAAAGATTGCGGCAGCGTTCGACATCGAAGGGCACGATGCGCCATGACTTGCCCGAGGCACGTTCGACGATCCCGACCGTCTGGGCGCGAAAGATCAGCTCTCGGATCGTGCTGCGTCCGATATTGTAATGCCGCGCCAGCGCCAGTTCGTTCAACCGGGCAGGCCCGGAAATCGAGCTTAGGATCAGGTCATGCTCCAGCTTGAAATAAAGATCGTCCTGCACGGATGAGGTCAGGGGCGCTGCGTCCAGCCCCAGCAACTCACGGCTCAGCGTCGCGCGGTTGACGGGCTGGGGCTGGCCGACGATGAAGCCCTGCCCGTCATGGGGGTACAGCAGGCCGTCATCCAGCAATATCTGAAACGCCTGCTTGATGGGCGAGCGGCTGGACTCGAACACCACCGCCGCATCCGAGACCTTGATCAACGCGCCTGCAGGCAGCCGCCCATCGCGGATCGCATCGCCAAGAATATCGGCGATGCGGCGATAGGCGGGCAGCTTTTCATCAGGTGATGGCGCCGATCTGCCACGGGACGAATTCGTTGTTTCCGTAATCATAGATCTCGCTTTTCGTCCGATGACCCGAGGCAGCGGCCAGCACCATTTCGAAGATCGCTTCGCCCGCTTCCTGAATGGTCTGACTGCCCGTGACGATGCCGCCGCAGTCGATATCCATATCCTCGTCCATATGCGAATACATCCGGGAATTGGTTGCAACCTTAATGGTGGGCACCGGCTTGAACCCGGAAACCGAGCCGCGCCCGGTCGTGAAAACCAGCATGTTGCACCCGCCTGCGATCTGGCCCGTCACGGCAACCGGATCATAGCCGGGCGTGTCCATGAAGACGAAGCCGGTCTGGTCGATGGGCTCGGCATATTCATAGACCGCCTGCATCGGCAACGAGCCGCCCTTGGCCACTGCGCCCAGCGATTTTTCCAGAATGGTGGTCAACCCGCCTGCCTTGTTGCCATGGCTGGGATTGTTGTTCATCTCGGCGCCGTGGCGCTTGGTGTAACCTTCCCACCAGTCGATCCGGTCGATCAGTTTCTGCGCCACATCGGTCGTGACCGCGCGCGAGGTCAGCAGATGCTCAGCCCCATAGATCTCGGGTGTTTCGCTTAGCACTGCGGTGCCGCCATGGCGCACCAGCAGGTCCGATGCGTGCCCCAGCGCCGGATTGGCCGAAATTCCCGAATACCCGTCCGAGCCGCCGCATTGCAGCGCCAGCTTCAGCTTGGACAGCGGCTGCTCGGTCCGTTCCACCGAGCGCAGTGCTTCGCACATCTCGGTGATCAGGCCACAGGCGATCTCGACGGTCTTGCGCGTGCCGCCAAGCTGCTGGATCGTCATCGTGCGCAGGAACGGGCCGTCCTTCAGCCCGTATTTTTCCTGGATAAGCGAAATCTGGTTCACCTCGCAGCCCAGCCCGATCATCAGGATGCCGCCAAAATTCGGGTTCCTGGCATAGCCGTGCAAGGTGCGGATAAGGTATTGATACCCTTCGGTATCCGTGCCGATGGCGCAGCCCTGACCATGCGTCAGCGCGACCACGCCGTCGATATTGTCAAAGCCATCCAAACCGCCGTGGCGGTTGAAATGGTCGGCAATCGCGTGGGACACCGTGGCCGAACAGTTCACCGACGAAATGATGCCGATATAGTTGCGCGTCCCCGCCTGACCATCGGGGCGGGCATAGCCTTGGAACGTCCGGCGCTGGTCTTCGGGGACGAAATCCACCGCCCGTAGGTCCGAACAGAAATCATGACCCACATCGCTGTCCTGCATCGCAAGATTGTGCAGATGCACGTGGTCGCCCGGCGCGATGTCGCATTTCGCCAGCCCGATCTTCTGCCCGTATTTCAGCACCGATTCGCCTGCCGCGATGGGCCGCGTCGCGATCTTGTGGCCGCTGGGAATGGTCTGCGCCGCTGCGATTCCTGCAAGCCCGCTGGCCCCGCCCGCCGGAATTTCCGCCCGTGCCACTGCGACGTTATCTGCCTGATCCAGCACGATGACGCCCGCGACGATCCCGCCCTGTTCGGTCATGTCCTTCCCTCCCTCGGAAAATAAATTGACATTGCCTGCAAAAGTCATTTCACTTTGACCCAAGGGCTGTCAAGGCCCATGACCACGCGGCTTAGGGGAGGGGGACGCGCTTGGCCTATACGTTCGACTTCAGCTTTATCGGCAGCTTCAGCGCCGAAATATGGTCGGGCATCCGCCTGACCATATGGCTGACATTGCTGACTATTCTGCCGGGCTTTGCGCTTGGCACCGCCTGCGCTGTGGCGCGGATGAACGGACCGCGCTGGCTGCGCTGGATTGTCACCGGCTATATCGAGGGTATTCGGAACACGCCCTTGGTGATCCAGGTCTTTTGGCTGTTCTTCGGCCTTGCGGTGCTTGGCGCGCGCATCGGGCCGTTCCCGGCGGCGGTCATCGCGCTGGTCATCAACACCGGCGCCTATTCCGCCGAGATCATGCGCGCCGGTTTCCAGTCGATCCCGAAGGGAGAGCTTGAGGCTGGCGAATGTCTGGCCCTGTCGCGCTGGCAGATGTTCTGGTCGATCCAGCTGCCGCAGGCGGCGGAACGGGTCTACCCGGCGCTGATCAGCCAATTCATCCTGATGATGCTGGCGACCAGCATCATGTCGCAAATCTCGGTCGAGGAGCTGACGGGCGTCGGCTATCAGATCCAGTCCATCACTTTCCGGGGCTTCGACGTCTATGTGGTGATCGCGCTGGTCTATCTGGCCCTGGCGACGGGGCTGCGCCTGCTGCTGCACTTTGTCGCGCGGGGCAGCTTTCCGCGACTGCGGCGCTTGGGGACGCCGCTTTAGACCAAGCTATCCAGTCCGGGGAGGGGAACAGAGATGTTGGGACTGACACCAGAACAACTGCAATTTCTGCTGCAAGGCACGGGCTGGACGCTGCTTTTGTCGCTGATGGGCTTTGTCGGCGGCACTGTGATCGGCTTGCCGGTGGCGCTGGCGCGATCCGCGAAGTCGCGTTGGCTGCGGCGCATATCCAGCCTTTACGTCCAGTTCGTGCAGGGCGTGCCGCTGCCCGTCATCATGTTCGTCGTGTATTTCGGGGTCAGCATCTATGGCTTTTCGGTGTCTGCCTTGGTGGCGGCGGCTATTGCCATGACGCTGTATTCCAGCGCCTATCTGGGCGAGATCTGGAAGGGCTGCCTGATGGCCGTTCCCAAGACCCAGCGCGAGGCGGCGGAATGTCTGGCACTCAGCGCACCGCAGCAATTTATCTATGTGATCCTGCCGCAGGCGCTGCGCATCGCCATTCCGCCGACGGTCGGTTTCCTTGTGCAGATCGTCAAGAACTCGTCCTATTCGGTGGTGATCGGGTTCTTTGACCTGACCTATTCGGCCAAGGTGCTGAACAACGCCACCTTCACCCCCTTTGCCATCTTTACCATCGCCGCGGCGCTATATTTCGCGATCTGCTTTCCGCTGTCGCTGTTCGCCTGCCGCTTTGAACGCAAGCTAGCACGGAGCGCCGCATGACCAGCATGTCCGCCATCGACACCGCCAGCCTTTCCGGCACTGCCGCCCCCTTGGTCACCTTCCGGGGCGTCCGCAAAAGCTTTGGTGCGCTTGAGGTGCTGAAGGGCATCGACCTGACCGTCGCGCCGGGGCAGGTGGTTGCGCTGATCGGGCGCAGCGGATCGGGCAAAAGCACCGCGCTGCGCTGTATCAACGCGCTGGAACCGATCAGCGCCGGTGAACTGGAGGTCTGCGGCTATTCCCTGCACCGTCCCGGCGTCGATCTGCGGGCGCTGCGGCAGGAAGTCGGCATCGTCTTTCAAAGCTACAACCTGTTCCCGCATCTGACGGTGAAACAGAACGTCACGCTGGCCCCGCGCAAGGTCCGCAAGCTGAACCGCGACCAAGCCCGCGAATTGGCGTCCGAGGTACTGGCGCAGGTCGGTCTGGGCGACCGCATGGACGCCTATCCCGAACAACTTTCGGGCGGGCAACAACAGCGCGTCGCCATTGCGCGGTCCTTGGCTATGCGCCCCAAGCTGATGCTGTTTGACGAAGTGACCAGCGCGCTTGACCCCGAACTGACCGGAGAGGTTCTGCGCGTCATCGGCAAGCTGGCGGCGGGCGGCATGACGATGGTGCTGGTCACGCATGAAATGGCCTTTGCCCGGCAGGTCGCAGATCAGGTCGTCTACATGCATCAAGGCAAAGTCTGGGAACAGGGTTCAGGAAAAATGCTGGCCAATCCCCAGACCGACGAGTTGCGGCAATTCGTCGGCAGCGGGTTGTAATTCATAATAAACCGGGAGGGAATGACATGACTAAGACGAACCGCAGAGGCGTTCTTGGGGCAGGGGCGCTGGCCCTGATGCTGGGTCTGGTGGGCTTTGGCCCGCAGGCGCAGGCCAATACGCTGGACGAAATCAAGGCGCGCGGCACGGTTCGCATCGCCGTGGACATCGCGCATCCGCCTTACGGGATGCTGGACGCCAAGGCGCAGCAGACCGGGCTGGACATCGATACCGCCAAGGCGTTGGCCAAGGATCTGGGCGTCAACCTTGAGGTGGTGCAGGTCTCGGGCGCGAACCGCGTGCCGTTCCTGTTGTCCAGCAAGGCCGATCTGGTGATCGCATCCTTCTCGATCACCGAGGAGCGTAAAAAGGTCATCTCTTTCTCGCGTCCTTATGGTGTGATCCCGGTGGTCATCCTTGGGCCGAAAGACGCGGCGGTCGCGGATTTCAAGGCGCTGGACGGGCAGGCGATTTCGGTGGCGCGTGGCACCACCTCGGATATCGAACTGGCCAAGGCTGCCAAGGATACCGGCGGCGACGCCCGCATCGTGCGCTATGAGGATGAGGCGACGGCGACCACCGCGATCCAGACCGGCCAACAGGATTATCTGGCAGGCGCGCTTTCGACCGCGCAGACGGTCATCAAGCAGAACCCGCAGCGCAATCTGGACATCAAGCTGGAACTTGCCGCCTATCCCATGGCTGTCGGCCTGCGCCAGAACGAACCCGAGCTTGAGGCATGGGTCAACGAATGGGTTGCGACGAACCTGCATAACGGCGTGCTGAACGGCTTTTACGAACATTATTTCGGCCAGCCCCTGCCTGCCGAGATGCTGACCAACTGACCCCCCTGACCCGGCGGGCCTTCACACCCGCCGGGCTTTTTCTTGCCCAAGGAAAGCACAGATGAAACTTCTCCGCTTCGGCGCCCCCGGCAGTGAAAAGCCGGGCCTGATGGATGCATCCGGCCAGATCCGTGACCTGTCCGGCGTGATCGCCGATTTCGACGCCGCCGCGCTGTCGCCCGATGGTCTGGCCCGTCTGGCCGCGCTGGACACGGCATCGCTGCCCGTGGTCCCTGCCGACACCCGGCTTGGCCCCTGCGTGCCACGCCCGTCGCATTTCATCGCGGTCGGTCTGAATTATGTCGATCACGCGCATGAATCGAACATGCCGATCCCGTCCGAGCCGATTGTCTTCAGCAAGGCGCCGTCATCCTTGTCCGGCCCGACCGATCCTGTGCTGATCCCGGCGGGTTCGCAAAAATCCGATTGGGAGGTCGAAATCGCCTTTGTCATCGGCACCCCCGCATTCCGCGTGACCGAGGCCGAGGCGCTGGATCACGTCGCCGGATACTGCATCTGCAATGACGTGTCGGAACGCAGCTATCAGTTGGAGCGCGGCGGGCAATGGCTCAAGGGCAAAAGTCTGCCGACCTTTGGCCCGGTCGGTCCCTGGCTGGTGACGCGCGATGAGGTGGGCGATGTCCAGAACCTTGGCCTGTGGCTAGACGTGAATGGCGAACGCCGCCAGACCGGCACCACCTCGGTGATGATCTTTGGTATCGCGCATCTTGTCAGCTACCTGTCGCAGTTCATGCGGCTGGAAGCGGGCGACATCGTGACGACCGGCACGCCGCCCGGCGTCGGCATGGGAATGAAGCCGCCGATGTTCCTGAAGGCGGGCGATGTGATGACGCTGGGAATCGAGGGGCTGGGCGAACAGCGGCAAGAGGTTCGCGAATTCGCCTGATCTCGGCGCATGGCAGGACCTGCGGATAGCGGGTCTTGCCCCAGCCGCCTAGCGTTGCAGCATGGACCGATCGGCGACGGAAAGCCGTGGCTCGGTAAAATGCATCTGGCCGCGCGGCAGGCTGAAAACCTCGTTCGGGCGGGCATCGGTCACAACGTGGTCGATTTCGTCCAGGCCACAGATCGCGACCCGGCTTTCGGCCCCGATTTTGGCCGAATGGCACAGGATCATCCGCGACTTGGCACGCCGCATCATGGCGCGGGCCAGCTCCGCCTCGTGCAGTTCATAATCCGTCGCACCACGATGCGGATGCAGACCCACCGGCGAGATGATGGCCATATCGGCCAGAAAACGGTCCACCTCGGAAAGCGTCATCTCCCCGAACGTGCCGGGAACCTCGCGGTGCGGGCGACCACCCAGCAAAAGCGTCTCGCAGTCGCTGGCGGCGGTAAGTTGGGCGATTTCGATGGAATTGGTGATGATGCGCACCGGACCGCGCCGCACCAGCGCATGGGCAAAGGCCAATGTCGTCGTTCCGGTGTCGATCATCAGCGTCATGCCCGGCTCGATCAGTGCGCAGGCCGCTTCGCCGATTGCATCCTTTGCGCTGGCATCGGCGCTGCGGCGAATGTCGAAAGCGGCTTCGGGCGTGATGTCGGGGCCTGACTGGATCGCGCCGCCATGCACGCGCGTCAGACTGCCGGTTTCCTCCATCTCCAGCAGGTCGCGGCGAACGGTCTCACGCGAGACGTTGAACAGATCGGCCAGTTGATTCGTCATCACCTTGCCATCGCGGACCAGCATTTCCAGAATCTTGCCCTGACGCTCGTGCGACCACATGCCGATCTCCTTCTGATTGGCTTCTGCCTAGCACGCCGCCAGAGAAATGCCACATTTGCAACTTTCGTTTGTGGATTTATATGCGATTTTTGCCAAATGCCATAGGTTCAGCGGCGAATTTTGGGGCAGTTCCGCACAAAAACACGGCTAAACTGCGATAATATGACGATCTGTTAATTTTTATGTGGATTAGATTGGCGTATTGGGTTTGTCTGGCGATAAGTTCCACATAAATCCACGAAGGGCGGCTGATGGTCAATCTGGACGAAGCGTTGCGTTTCGCAAACCTTGCGGCGGACGGTGCGCGCGACATTGCGGCGCGCTATTTTCGCCAGCCGCTTGGGGTTGAACACAAGGGCGATGACAGCCCCGTGACGGTGGCCGACCGCGAGATCGAGGCTTACATTCGCGCCCGCATCATCGCCGCATGGCCCGATCACGGCATCTTCGGAGAGGAGGAAGCCCCCCTTCATGCGGATCGGCAGCATGTCTGGATCGTCGATCCTATCGACGGCACGAAAAGCTTTGTGACAGGTCATCCGCTTTTCGGCCAGCTTCTGGCGCTTTTGGATGGCGGCAAACCCTGTCTGGGCCAGATCGACATGCCCGCGACCGACGAACGCTGGAGCGGGATCGCCGGGCGGCCCACGACACTGAACGGCCAGCCTTGCCAGACCAGCGAATGCCGCGACCTGTCGCAGGCCTTTGCCTATACCACCGACCCGTTGCTATTCACCGGAACAAAGGCTGCCGCGTTCGAGGCGCTGCGCCAGTCGGCACGGCTGATCCGCTTTGGCGGAGATTGCTACAACTATGCGCTGCTGGCTTCGGGGCATTGCGACCTGGTGCTGGAAACCGGGCTGCAGCCCTATGACTATCTGCCGGTTGTTCAGGTGATCCGCGGCGCGGGCGGCGTGATCACCGACTGGCACGGGGATGAACTGGGCGTCGACTCGTCAGGTGACGTGCTTGCCGCGGCCACCCCGGAACTGCATCGCGCCATGCTGGAAAAGCTGGCCGACACCCGCAAGCAACAAGCGGCGTAAGACCGCGACCCAATCCAACAGGAGAGTGAGATGGATAGACGGAACTTCCTTCGTTACGGCGCGGCCGCCGGGGCGCTTTTCGGCGCGGCCCGCATCAATCCCGACTTCTTCTTCAGCTCGGCCTATGCGCAGGGCGCGCGGCCGCTGGTGTTTCTGTCGGCGGAAAACATCACCGGGAACTGGGACCCGACCGCGCACACCACGTTGTCGCAGACCAATATCGAAGGCTTCGTCATGGGCTATTTGACCCGTGCGCCGATGCGCCCGGAACAGCCCGATGAGGTCGTCTATGAGCTGGCGACCGAGATCACCGAACTGGACGCCCACCGCCTGCAGATCAAGCTGCGCGAGGGCGTGACATTCCATGACGGCAAGCCCTTCAAGGCCGAAGACGTCAAGGCGACCTTCGAATACGGCGCGATGGCGGATCGCCCCAAACAGGTCTATCCCGGTCCGACAGATACGTTCGAGGTGACGACGCCGGACGATTATACCGTCGTGGTCGATACCTCGAAGGGCGGCTATGGTGCGTCGCTGTTCATCTTCCTTGCGTCCTATCTGCCGATCCTGTCGGCCACCGATGTGGCGGCCGGGCCGAAGGGGCCTTTGTCGCAGCGCCTGAACGGCACGGGGCCGTTCAAATTCGTGGCCCAGCAAGGCAACAATACCGTCATGGAGGCGTTCCCCGGCTACTTCCGTGGCGCGCCCAAGGTGCCGGGCGTTACGTTCAGCTTTGTCGGCGATGCCACCACGCGGATGCTGTCGCTGATGAACGGCCAGGCCGACGTGATCGAACGTCTGGAACCCGAGCAGGTCGAAACCCTGCAGGGCGAGGCGGGGATCAAGCTGTCGCGTCTTGTCTCGGTCGAGAACAAATACCTGTGGTTCCGCTGCTCGAAACCGCCATTCAACGATCCGCGTGTGCGCAAGGCCGCGGCCCATGCGATCGATCGCAGCATGATCATGGAGATCATGGGCACGGCGGGCGAGGCGTCGAACAACTTCATTTCGCCCATCAAGTTCGGATATTTCGATATTCCGAATTATCCCGAATACAATCCCGAAGAATGCCAGCGTCTGCTGGCCGAGGCGGGCTTTCCGGGCGGCGAAGGCTTGCCGGATCTGGAATACATCACCTCGACCGGGTTTTATCCCAAGACCAAGGAATATGGCGAGGTCATCACCGCGCTGCTGCAGGAGCAGGGCTTTCCCGTCACGCTGAACGTGATGGAGGTCGCGGCATGGAACGAGCGGCTTTACGACCGTCCGGGCGGCGGGCCGGGCCACATGGTCGATTGCGGCTGGTCCACCGGCTCGCCCGAGCCTGATCTGGTTCTGCGCACGCATTTCCATTCCAGCGCCAAGCGGATCACCGGCATCGAAGACCCTGAAATCGACGCCGCACTGGACGCCGAGCGGAACGCCCATTCGATGGAAGCGCGCAAGGAATCGTTGCAGACCAATCTGATGCCGATGCTGGCCGACAAGGTTCCGGCGCTCAGCTTGTTCACCTCGGTCCTTATCCACGGGATGCGGGCGGATGTGGACGGCCTGTTCATCTATCCCGACGGGCAAAGCGACGCGGCGACCACCACCATCGCCTGATGCCTGTCCAGCCGGGGCCCGTGATACGGGGGCCCCGGCCTGTCGCCACGCTTTGCGGAGCCGCAGATGTTCATCCTTCGATTCCTAGCGCGTCGGTTGTTTCAGGGGGCGATCATCGTCTTTCTGGTCTCGGCGCTGATTTTCACACTGCTGCGTGTCGTGCCCGGTGATCCGGTGCGCCTCATGGCCGGCGGCATGGCCCCCGAGGCGCTGATCGAACAGATCGCCACCGACATGGGCCTGCGCGATCCGATATGGCAGCAATTCGGTCGCTATATGGGCGGCGTCATGCAGGGCGATCTGGGTCAGTCCTTTGTGCGCCCGGCAAATGGCGCGGCCGTGGGCGGCGCGAGTTTCGATGACACGACGCGCAGCGAACGTGCCGAAGTGCTGACGCTAATCGCCGAAACTGCGCCGATGACGCTGCAACTTGCGCTGTTGGCAATGGTCTTTGCGCTGATCATTGCCGTACCCATCGGGGTCTGGGGCGGGCTTCGTCCGGGCGGTTGGCCGGATCGCATGGCGCTTTATCTGTCATCGCTGTTCGTCAGCCTGCCGAATTTCTGGCTGGGGATCGTGCTGGCGTTGATCCTGTCGGTGAAACTGCAGCTTATGCCTGCCATCGGCTATCAGGGGTTTGCTTACACGATCCTGCCTGCATTGGTGCTGGCCATCGAAATCGCGCCCTTTGTCATCCGCACGCTGACCGTATCGGTCGCAGGGGTCATGCGGCAGAATTTCATTGATATTGCCGGGGTGCGCGGACTGACCCGCAACCAGATCGTCTTTCGTCATGCGCTGAAAAATTCGTCAGTGCCGCTGCTCAATCTGCTGGGTGTGCAGTTCTCGATGCTTCTGGGCGGCGTCCTGGTGATCGAATTCATCTTTGACTATCCCGGCCTTGGCCTTCTGACGATCAATGCTGTGATGCAGCGCGATTTCCCGCTGATTCAGGGCATCGCCATCGTGACCGCCGCCGCCTTTGTCCTGATCAACATCGCCGTCGATCTGATCGCGACGGCCATCGACCCAAGGCTGGAATATTGATGAGCAGCATGGATATTACCTCTGCCCCGCCCGAGATCGCGCGTGAACGCAAGGTCTCGACCCGGATCTGGCAACAGGCTTTCGCCTCGGTCGAGTTCCGCATCGGTCTGATCGTGCTGACGCTGCTGATTGCCGCCGCGCTGCTTTATCCGCAGCTGTCGGGGATTGATCCGACCAAGATGAACATCAAGGCCAAGCTGACCCCGCCCGTCTTCATGGGCGAGGGGTGGACCTGGGCCCATCCGCTGGGCACCGACCAGCTTGGCCGCGACATGCTGGTCCGGGCGCTTGTCGGGCTGCGCTATTCGCTGCTGATCGGTGTTTCCACCACGGTTCTCATGCTGCTGGTCGGGGCGCTGATCGGGCTTTTTGCCGGCTATTTCGGCGGGCGCATCGACACGGTGCTGATGCGGCTGACCGATGCGCAGCTTTCGATCCCGATGATCATCCTTGCCATCACCATTCTGGGTGTGTCGCGCCCCACGATCCCGTCGATCATTCTGGTCCTGGGGCTTGCGGGCTGGCCGGTCTATGCCCGCGTGATGCGTTCGACCGTCATGGCCGAGCGCAAAAAGGAATATGTGCGCGGTGCCATGGTGCTTGGCGCCACGGACTGGCGCATCATGTTCACGCTGCTGCTGCCGCTTGTGCTGCCGCCCATGGCCTTTGTTGCCGTCCTGGATATTGCCCGAATGATGATCTTCGAATCCGTTCTGGGCTTTCTGGGGCTGGGGGTGCAGCCGCCGACGCCGACATTCGGCAACATCATCTCGGATGGGCGGAAATACCTGATGAACGCCTGGTGGATCGCCACCATGCCCGGTGTGTTTCTGGTGCTGGTCCTGACCTCGATCAACCTGATGGGCGCCAGTCTGGAACGTGCCCGCAACGCCATCTACGGAGGGGCCTGAGATGCTGGACACCGCATCCGAAACCACGCTGCTTTCCGTGCGCGGTCTGTCGGTGGTTGCCGACGGCCCCGACGGCCCGCGTCAAATCCTTGAAGGCATCGGGTTCGATCTGAAACCACGCCAGATCCTGTCGGTGATCGGTGAAAGCGGCTCGGGCAAGACGGTGCTGGCGCGCACGCTGGCAAGCTGGATCGCGGCCCCCCTGCGCGTCACCGCCGGACAGGTTCTGTTCAAGGGCCGTGACCTGCTGGCGGATCGCGCCTATGCCCGCGGCCTTGCGGGCCGCGAGATCGCCTATGTCGGTGGCAATCCTGCGGGGGCGCTGGACCCGACCATGACGGTCGGTGCGCAACTGGTCGAAAAGCTGCGCGCCGTGCGTCCCGATATTTCCGCCTCTGACGCCAAGGCCAAGGCGATCCGGCTGCTTCAAGCGGTGCGCATCCCGGCTGCTGAACGGCGTTTTCACGAATATCCGTTCCAGTATTCCGGCGGGATGATGCAGCGCGCGATGATCGTCGATGCGCTGATTTCGGACCCGGCGCTGCTGATTGCCGACAACATCACCCAGCCTTTGGATGTGACCGTCGCCGCCCAGATCCTGAAGCTTATGCGTGAGCTGAACAGTGAATTTTCCACCGCGATCCTGTTCATCTGCTCATCGCTGCCAGTGGCCTGCGACGCCTCGGATGAGGTGATGGTGCTGAACAAGGGGCGGGTGGTGGAACGCCAGACGCCCGATCGGCTGACAGCCGCGCCCCAGCACGCCTATACCAGCGCGCTGATCGCTGAATTGCCGACGCTTTGGCAGGAAGGTCCGCAACGCCGTCGCCCTGCGGCGACCGAAAAGCCGATCATGTCCGTCCGAGGGGTTTCAAAGGCTTATGAAACGCGCGGCAAATCCGGCAAGGCGCTGGTGCAGGCCGTCCGTCACGTCGATTTCGATGTCTTTGCCGGGGACAATTTCGGCATCGTGGGCGAATCCGGCTGCGGCAAATCTTCGTTGATGCGGCTGCTGACCGGGCTTGAGCGTCCCGATGGCGGGCAGATCCTGTTTCAGGGCGAAGATGTCGGCGCGGCCTCGGCCAGACGCCTGCGGGAATTGCGGCGCGAGTTTCAGCTTGTGCTGCAAGACCCCTATGGCTCGCTGCCGCCGCAATCGCCCATCGGCGCAATCCTTGAGGAGCCGCTGAAGATCCACCGCATCGGCAACCGCGCCGAGCGGCGGGACCGGGCGCGGGCGGTGATGTCCGAAGTGGGCCTGCATCCCGGCCTGTATGAAAGCCTGCCGACAGGGCTGTCGGCCGGGCAGCGCCAGCGCCTGAACGTGGCCCGCGCCATGATTTTGGAACCTAGCCTGCTGATCATGGATGAAACCCTGTCCGCGCTGGATCAGACGGAACAGGGCAAGCTTCTGGACCTGTTCGAGCGGCTGCAGGCGCAGCACGGCTTTACCTATATCTTTATCAGCCACGACCTGACCATGGTGCGGCAGGTCTGTTCGCGCATCGCCGTGATGTATCTGGGCGAAGCGGTCGAGGTCGCGCCGAATGACCGGCTGTTCTTTGACCCCGGCCATCCCTATACCCGCGCGCTTTTGTCCGCAGCCCCGACGCTGGAGCTGCGCCGCTATCGTCCCGAAGACTGCCTGCTGGAGGGCGAGCCACCCAGTCCGATCGACCTGCCGCCCGGCTGCGCCTTTGCCAGCCGTTGCCCGCAGGCTTTCGACCGTTGCCGCAGCCAGAACCCGGCATTGCTGTCGCGCGGCGGTCAGGCGCTCGCCGCCTGTTTCCTGAATCCGACCAATGAGGCCACGCATGTCTGACACCCTTTCGCTGACCCGCATCGACGCTGATCTGCTGGGCGCGCTGATGGACAGGATTTCCGAATTCGGCTCGACCGGCGATGGTGGTATCGACCGGCCCGCGCTGACCGATGCGCATAAGGCGGCGCGCGACTGGTTTTCCGGGCAGATGCGCGACCGGGGCTATCGCGTCCTTGTCGATGAAATCGGCAACCTGTTCGGGCGCATTGATCTGGCAGGGCCGGATGCGCCTTTGGTGATGATCGGTTCGCATCTGGACAGCCAGCCAAAGGGCGGGCGCTTTGACGGCACTTATGGCGTCGTAGCGGCGCTGGCCGCCATCGAAAGCTTCCGCCGCGACGCGGCCGAGCAGGGCATCACCCCGCGCTGCAACTATGTCATCGCAGACTGGATGAATGAGGAAGGCGCGCGGTTCCAGCCCAGCCTGCTGGGATCATCGGTCTTTGCCGGGGCGGTCGATCTGGACTGGGCGCTTGAGCGGCGCGACCGCGACGGCAAGTCCGTGGCCGAGGAACTGGTCCGCATCGGCTACAAGGGCAGCGATCCCGCGCCGCGTCCCGATCTGTATCTGGAAATCCATATCGAAGGCGATGCCAAGATGGAGCGGGCAGGCACCCGTATCGCACCATTCCTGCGTCACTGGGGCGCGCTGAAGGTTCGTATCGAGGTGACGGGCGAACAGAACCATACCGGCCCCACGCCCATGGAAGATCGCAAAGACGCCGTGCTGGGCGCGGCCTATATCATCGCCTTTGTCCGCGAGCTGGCTGATACGGCGGCAGATACGCTGTTCACCTCGGTCGCGCGGGTCGATGTGTCGCCCAACTCGCCCAATATCGTGCCGGGAAAGGCCGTGCTTTTTGTCGAATTGCGCGCACCCGAACCCGTGATGCTTGAATGGTCCGAAACCAGGCTGCGCGAGGCCCTGCCGGGGCTGGCCGCCAAAGCGGCCACAAGCGCGCAGATCATGTCGATCGACCGGCGAGATGCGGGCAAGTTCGATCCCCGGCTGGTGGCGCTGACGGAAAAGATCGCCGATGACTTCGGCTATGCCCGGATGCGGCTGGATACCATCGGCGGCCATGATGCGGTGGCGGTGAATGCGGTCGTGCCCTCGATCGTTGTCGCAGTGCCCTCGGTCGGGGGGGTCATTCACCGCAATGACGAATATACCAGCCCCGAAGACCTGGCCGCAGGTGGCGACGTGCTGGTCGAGATGATCCGACGCATCGACGCGGCGGGCGGCAATCTGGATCGCGCGTGATGACGGCGCTGACCGAAGATGTCGATATGGCGCAGGCAATGGCGGCGGCGGGACTTGGCGGGCTGCCTTTTGAACCCGGACCGTCGCCCCTTGCCTCGCCCAGCTACAAGGCATTGGAAAGCCGCTCGGTTCTGGTCGAAACGCCGGACGGGCCGGTCTTTCTGAAGCGGATGCATCCCGAAATGCGGGACGGGTTCGATCTGCCCGCCGCGATGCAACTTGCAACGCAGGCCGGTGCGGCAGGTGTCGCACCGCGTGTCATCTGGTCCGATTCCGGGCTTGGCAGCATAGCCATGCAGGGCTTGACGCAAGGTTGGCGCACGGCCACGCAATACAGCCTGCAAGCGGCATTGCCCGACGCGATACTGGCTTTGCGGCAGTTGCATGAAACGGCGCCTTTGACGCATCGCTTTGATCCGTTCGCTGCGATCGATGCGCAGATCGAAGCCTTGGCGGCGCTGCAGGTTTTGCCCGAAGATAGCATCTGGCTGCGTCGGGTGATCGGCTTGCTGGAACCCATGCTGGACGATGCCGCACTGGCACCGTGCCGCAATGACGGCTCGGCCTCGAACCTGATGCTGGGGCCTGATCGGCAAGTGATGCTGGTCGATTTCGACCGCGCCGGCATGAACGACCCGCTTTACGATGTGGGCTGTCTGCTGGCCGAGGCGACGGATTTCCCGCAGGACATGCACGCGGCCTTTAGCGTCTATTGGGGGCATTTCGATCAGGCAGCCTTTGCCCGCGCCCGGCTATGGTCGGCGGTTGACGACATGCTGCACGCATTTTGGGCGCGGCGGCTGGCCCTTGTCTCTGTCCGCCGCAATGTCGAATGGCTGAAATATGGCGAATGGCGGCTGATGCGCCTGCGTCTGGTGCTGAACCACCCGGATTTCGAACAGCTGATCCGCCTGAGCCGCGAAAGGATTGCAGCATGATGATGAAACCCATCGGTGCGGCAGCCCACCCGCTGGAAGAAACGATCGAGCAGGTCATCCGCGACGCGCCGCTGTTTCGGGGCGGCAGGGGTATGGTCTATGGCCCCGTCTCGGGCGGGATTTCGAACGAAAACTGGCGTGTGCAGGCGACCGACGGCACGGGTGACTGGTTCGTCAAGGTGCCGGGGCAGGGGACCGAAATGTTCATCGACCGCCGGGCCGCGCTTGACGCCTCGCAAAAGGCGGCGGCGGCGGGGCTGGGACCGCGCGTGCATGACGATCTGGCCCATCGCGGGGTCGAGATCAACGATTTCCTGCCTGCGCACCGCCCGTCTACCCACAGCGATTTCGCGTCGCTGGACAAGCGCGTCGCGGCAATCGCGGCCTATCGCCGGATGCATGGGCTTCCCGCGCTGGGGCTGACAAAGACCGTATTCGACATGATCGACGAACATGCCGCGCAATGCGCCACGCTGGACGCGCCGCGTTTTCGGCACCATGATTGGGTCATGCTGAATGAGACGATGGCGCGCGAGGCCCTGATGGCGGCTGGCATGGATCTGGTTCCCTGCTTCAACGATCCGATGCCCGGCAATTTCATGATCGGGCCGGACGGGTCGATCATGCTGATCGATTACGAATACAGCTCGATGAATGACCGTTGCTATGATCTGGGCATCTGGTTCGGCGAGATGTTCTTTACGCCCGCGCAGGAAATGGAACTGATCGAAGAATATTTCGGCAGCGCCCCGCGCGATCTTGTGGCCCGCGTTACGGTGCACAAGGCGCTGGCGGATGTGAAATGGGCGCTGTGGTCGATGGTGCAGTTGCGCGTTTCGCGGCTGGATTTCGATTTCCACAAATACGGCATGTGGAAGCTTATGCGCTTTCGCCAGATCACCGGCGATCCCGATTGGCCCGCGCAACTGAAGGCGCTTTGATGACTTACCGCGCGACAGCCCGTGGCGAAAGCTTTCGGTTCGATGATCTGGTTGCGGTGATGGCCGCCGCCTCGCCCGAGCGGTCGGGCGATCAATTGGCCGGAATCGCTGCTGAATCCGCGCTGCAGCGGGTGGCCGCGCGGCGGGTTCTGATGGACCTGCCGCTGGCCGAATTCCTGAACAACGCGCTGGTCCCTTATGAAACCGACGAGGTGACTCGGCTGATCATCGACGGCCACGACAGGGCGGCGTTTGCGGCTGTCGCCTCGATGACGGTCGGGGAATTGCGCGACTGGTTGTTGTCGCCTGCCGCCGATGCGGCATCGCTTGCAAAGCTGGCGCCGGGCCTGACCCCCGAGATGGTCGCGGCGGTCAGCAAGCTGATGCGCAATCAGGACCTGATCCGCGTCGCCCGCAAGGTCGAGGTGATCACCGCATTCCGCAATACCATCGGCGGACGGGGCACTTTGGCCACGCGGCTGCAGCCCAACCATCCGGCAGACGATCCGCGTGGCATCGCGGTATCCGTGCTGGACGGGCTTTTACAGGGCGCGGGCGATGCGGTCATCGGGATCAACCCTGCCTCGGACAATATCGCGAACTGCCATTCGCTGCTGGTCGCGCTGGACGACATGCGCCAGACCTTTGCGATTCCCACGCAAAGCTGCGTGCTGACCCATGTGACGAACGCCCTGACCCTGCTGGAACGCGGCGCGCCCGTGGACCTGATCTTTCAGTCGGTCGCCGGGACGCAGGCCGCGAATGACGGCTTCGGCGTCTCGCTGGATATTCTGGCCGAAGCCTATGATGCGGGGCTGGCCGCCGCGCGGGGCACGGTTGGACAGAACTGCATGTATTTCGAAACCGGGCAGGGGGCGGCGCTGTCTTCGGACGCGCATCACGGCGTCGATCAACAGACGCTGGAGGTGCGGGCCTATGCCGTGGCCCGCGCTTTTCATCCGTTGCTGGTCAATACGGTCGTGGGATTCATCGGGCCAGAATACCTGTATGACGGCAAGCAGATCACCCGCGCCGGGCTGGAAGATCATTTCTGCGGCAAGCTGCTTGGCCTGCCGATGGGCGTGGATGTCTGCTACACGAACCACGTCGAGGCCGATCAGGACGACATGGACAACCTTGCCACGCTGCTGGCGCAGGCGGGCGTCAGCTTTGTGATCACGGTGCCGGGGGCCGATGACGTGATGCTGGGTTATCAAAGCCTTGCCTTTGAAGATATCACCTATCTCCGCGAGGTGACGGGGTTGCGTCCCGCGCCGGAATTTGCCCGCTGGCTGGCTGAATTCGGGCTGGCGGGGCAGGGCACCCGCGCGTTGCCCGATCCGGCGGCAATGGCCCGCCGCATGGGGCTGTCGGCATGAGCGCGCCTGATTTCGCAGGTCTGCGCCGACTGACCCCCGCCCGTGTGCGGCTGGATGCGGCGGCGCGGCCCATGCCGCTTTCCGCGCTGCTGGCATTTCAGGAAGATCACGCGGCGGCCCGCGATGCCATTCATGCCGCACCCGACATGGCCGCGCTGGCCGAAAGGCTGGCCCCGCGCCCCTGTCTGTTGGTCGAAAGCCGCGCCGTGGACCGCGCCACCTATCTGCGCCGTCCCGATCTGGGTCGGCAACTGGCCGACGGTGCCGATCTGCCCCGCCTTGATTGCCCGCTGGCACTGGTGATCTGCGATGGATTGTCCGCCCCTGCCGTCATGGCACAGGTGCCGGGGGTGGTCGCGGCCCTGTCGGAACGCCTGCCTCTGCTGGCCGATCAGCCGGTCGTTCTGGTGCACGGCGGGCGGGTCGCGATCGGTGATCCCATCGGCGCGGCCTTGGGCGCGCAGATGGTGCTGGTCCTGATCGGCGAACGTCCGGGCCTGTCGGTTGCCGACAGCCTTGGCGCCTATCTCACGCTGAACCCCCGGCCCGGCCTGCGCGACAGCGCGCGCAATTGCGTGTCGAACATCCATCTGCGCGGCGGGCTGACACATGAGGCGGCCGCAGACCGATTGGCATGGCTGGTGGCCGAGGCGCAGCGTATCGGCGCGACCGGGGTCTTGCTTAAGGATGAAAGCGGGCAGCCGGGGCAGTTGACCTAAGGGCTGGCCTGCACGGGGGCAGGCAGCAAGGCGCGCAGTCTGGCAAAGCAAAGCGCCGACAAGGCCAGCGACAACCCGAATTGCGCCGGATAGCCCAGCCAGCTAATGATCTGGCCCGCCAGCACGCCGAAGGCCATGCTGATCAGCGCGTCGGCGCATTGGAAAATCGTGAAATCCACGCCTGCCTGCGCCGGATCGGACCAGGCCATGAAACGCGCGTAAAGCGCCACGAAACCCACGGCCATGAAGGCAGGCGAAACAATCTGCACCATCCACGGCAGACCCGGCACCAGCCCGGACGCGCCCGATGCGGCAATCATGCAATAAATCAGCACGACCGCCTGCGCCCCCAATGCGGCCAGCAGCACTAAGGGCGCTCCCAGCGCGGATACGATCAGGCCGCCCAGCATCGCCCCGGCCAGTCCCGTGATCATCGCACCCGTCGCGCCAAAGATGCCGATATTGGTCAGGCTGAAACCGCTATCGACCAGAAACGGCCCGAAATACCCGGTCGAGGATTTCATGGCCGAGACATAAAGCGCGGTGACGGCCAGCCCCTGCAACGTCGTGGGACGGGCCAGCGCCGCACGCAGGCTTGGCCCCGCCGCTGCGGGTGGACCAAGCGGCTGCGGCTGGCGCAGCAGCACAAAGGGCATGCTGCACAGCAGCATCAGCGCCAGCATCGTCATCATGCCCGGACCCCAGCCCCAGCGGCCAAGCGCGACCAGAACCAGCCCGCCGCCAAGCGCCGCGCCAGCATAGGCCCCGCCGACCTGCATCGCATTGGCCCAGCCGTAATCCTTGGGGGCGAACGCCTCGACCGCGTGGCCGTCGCAGGCAATATCGACGGTTGCGGTGGCCGTGGCGATCAGCATCAGCCCCGCCAGCAGGATGGCAAAGGGCGCCGTTTCTGCCCAGATCAGCCCGATGCCAGTCAGCACGGTCGCGGCCCAGCCGATCAAGATGACGCCGCGCGTGCGGGTGATGCCCGGTGCGGGGCGACGCCAGCGTTCGACCTGCGGGCTCCACAGCATCTTCAACGCCCACGGCAGGACCAGCAGCGACAGAAAGCCCAGATGGTCCAGCGCCATGCCCTGACTGCGTAGATAGGCGGGCAGGGCAGTCCACATGAACCCGCCAAGCACGCTTTGCGAGACGTAAAGCCCGCCCAGTGACATCAGGGCAACCGGAAGGGCGTTTTTCATCGCTCGGCTCGTATCTGGAAACGTGTCAGAAGCGGCGCGACAGGTTCAGGTCGATGGTCCGACCCTCATCCTTGTAGCACCAGCCGGCGGTGCAGGTCTGTTCCCGGCGGTCCAGCGCATTACGCACGTTCAGTTGCAGCTGCGTGCCCGCATAGCCCTGTTTCGCGAAGTCATAGGACAGGCCCAGATCGACATAGGTGCGGCTGGAATTGCGGATCGTGTTGCTGTCGTCACCATAGCTTTTGCCGACATAGCGGATGCCGCCCATCAGCGCCAAATTCTCCAGCGCGCCTGAAGGGATGGCGTATTTCGCAAACAGCGACAGCGTATCGTTGGGCGTGCCGGACAATTCCTTGCCCTCGGTTCCTGCGCTGCCCTTGTCGATCGTGACCTTCATATGCGCATATGAGGCGACAAGGTTCAGGCCGTTGTCCAGCGTGCTGTTCGCCTCAAGCTCGAACCCGCGCGAGGTCAGGTTATAGTCGATGCCGCGATTGCGCCCGTCATTGCCCACGACCAGAACCATGCCGTGATCCTGCCGGATGTCGAACAGCGATGCGGTGATCATCGTGTTGCCATCGGGCAGTTCGTATTTCAGGCCGATTTCCTTTTGCAGCGCCTCGGTCGCTTCGGCGGGGGCGCCGCTGGTGTCCGAGGTGTTTTCGAACACCTGGCTGATATTGGGCGCGAACGAGGTCGAGATATTGGCAAAGGGCGTCATGCCGTTGGCAAGTTCATAGGACACGCCCAGGCGGCCGGTGAAGGCTTCGTCCTTTTGCTGACCCGCATCGACCGCGCCGGTCGCCAGATCCGCATCGGCATAATCGGTCGTCACCCAGTCATAGCGCGCCGAGGCCGAGATGGTCAGCCCGTCCCGCTCGATCTGGTCGGCAATGTAGATGCCTTTCTGCGTCTGCTTGCGCGACGCATAGAAGGGCACATCCATCGCATCGTTCGCGTCCGGGCCAAGCGTCGTATAACCCGTGTCGGCGCTGTATTTCGCCAGCGTGTAATCCGCGCCAAAGGCCAGCGTGTGGCCAAAGCTGCCGGTCTGGAATTTATGTTCCAGCATGGCGTCGATCACATGCGTGCTGGCGTCTTCGTGGTAGCGCGTCCAATAGGACGGGGCCAGATCGTCAGCCGAAGTCCCGGACCGGATCGCATAGCGCATGTCGGTGCGGACCTTGGTATAGCGATAGCTTTGGCGGAACTGGGTGCTGTCGCCCAGATCCTGCGTGAATTCATAGCCCAGCAGGAATTGTTCCTGATCATAGATGTTGTAATCGGGATCGCCTGCGGGTTCGTCCGTCACGCTCCAGTCCGAAGGGGTAACGCTGGAATCGAACCAGTTATAGGCCACCGCGCCGGTCCGGCTTTTGGCATATTCGGCCATGACCAACAGCTTTTGCGTGTCGGACAGCTGATAGGAAATCGAGGGCGCGATCAGCACGTGATCGTCGGCATAGCCGTCCAGATGCGTGTCGGCATCACGGCCAACCGCGATAAAACGGTAAAGCACATCGCCGTCCGCATCCAGCGGCCCGGTGAAATCGACGGATGCCTGCGCACGGGCGTTGCTGCCATAGCTCAGGCTGGTTTCGTGATACGGCGTGTCCTTGGGCCGTTTGCTGACAAGGTTCACGATGCCGCCCGGCGTGCTGACACCAAACATCGACGATGCCGGACCTTTCAGCACGGCGATCCCCTCCAGCGTATAGGGGTCGTTGCGATACCAAGACGACAGCCCGTTGAAGCTGCGCAGGCCGTCACGGAATACCCCGGTCTGATAGGCGGGAAAACCGCGCAGATAGAATGCGTCATAGCGGGTGTCGAACCCGAACACTCCCGGCGTGGCCGACGCGGTATAGCTCAGCGCCTCAAGCATTGTGCGGGGGGCCTGATCTTCAAGCTGGTCCTGCGTGATGACGCTGATCGACTGCGGCAGGCGCTTGATTTCGGCATCGATCCGCATGGCCTGACGGCCCGAGCGCGCCAGATAGCCGTATTGGTCCAGCGTGTCGCCGCTTTCAGCGTTCAGCACGATCTCATCCAGCTGGACGGCTTCCTGCGCGATGGCAAAGGACGGCATGACCGTGCCGGCAAGCAGCAGCACCAGAAAACGATTGGACAATTCAGATCTCCCGACAGGATGGACGTCCGCAAGCGACGCGGGTGGCAGGCATCATAGCCAGAGCGGATCGCCGTGGGAATTTAGCTGAGTATTTCAGTCAGGAAGTGCGACTTTCCTGCCGCAGTCAATTTTCACGCACCAAATCTTGCGTGCCTGCGCGCCGTTCAGTCTGGGTTCAGTTTCGCAGTGCTTTGTGCCGAAAAACGCACGGGCTGTCGCAATATGAAACGCTTTCGCTATCTTCTGTCTTTGGTGCTTGTGGCTGTAACCCTGTTGGCAGCGCATCTGCTTGGTTTGCAGTTTGGGGGCAATTTCCATGCCGTCGTTCCGGGCGAGGCGTATCGCTCGGGCCAGCCATCGGCCGAGGATCTGACGCGCTGGACCTACAGCCATGGTATCCGCAGCGTCATCAACCTGCGGGGCACGCATGTCGGCACGCCCTGGTATGATGCCGAGATCGCGGCCTCGGAAAAGCTTGGCTTGCAGCATTTCGATTTCGCCATGTCGGCGCGCAAGGAGTTGTCGGCGCAGGATGCGGAACGCCTGATCGGGATGTTGCGCGATGCGCCCAAGCCCGTGCTGATCCATTGCATGTCCGGCGCCGACCGCACCGGCCTTGCCGCCGCGTTGTATCTGGCCCAAAGCGGGCATGACGAAGACCGCGCCGAGGCGCAGATCTCGATCCGCTATGGTCATCTGTCGATCCCCTACACCGCCGCATGGCCGATGGATCAGACCTGGGAAAAGCTGGAAGCGATGTTCGGCTACGAATCTTGACGCATCGGGCCGAAATGCACGGTGGCGCGAAAACCGTCCACGCTGCCGGGGATCGGGGATTGCAGTTCCAGCCACCCTCCGGCGTTTTGGGCCAGTGTATCGACAATTGCGAGGCCAAGGCCGGAACCGATTTCCCGACTGCCCGCCCGTTCAAAGCGGCGGGTCAGGCGGGCCAGCTTGTCCGGCGCGACCATCTGGCCGTGGTTGCTGACCTGAAACAGTTGCTTTGTCAGGCGGATGGTGACGGGTTGCTGACCGTGCAGTTCCGCATTCTCGATCAGGTTGCGGGCCATAGGGGCAAAGACATCGACATCCATGCGCACCATCACCGGATGGTCGGGAATGTCATAGCGATGCCCGCCCTTGCAGTCCGATGCGACAAGCCGCAGCACCGGGGCCAGATCGTGCAGGCCGGGATCATCGTCGCGCACCACCTCGGCGCGGGCCAGTTCAAGCAGCTTTGCCGACAGGCGCGACAGGCGCTGCATGGTGCGGGCGATTGCCTCGGCCCGCGACCGGATGGCGGGGTCGTCGGCCTTGTCGATCAGCAGTTGCGTCTGGGCATAGGCGGCGGCGATGGGTGTGCGCAATTCATGCGCGGCGTTTGACGAAAAACTGCGCTCGGCCTCGAACGCGTCGGACAGGCGCGCCATCAGACGGTTGATCGCATCGCGCACCGGCTCAAGCTCCTCGGGGGTCGCGGGGGCGTCAATGGGGTGCAGATCGGCGGCACTGCGGCCCTCGACCTCGGCTGACAGGGCGCGGATCGGGGCCAGCCTGCGCCGGATGAAGGCGCGCGTTGCCAGAAATGCCAAGGGCAGCAGCAGGACCGAAGGCAGCAGCATCGCCACAAGCGTTTCGCGCGCGGCCTCGCGCCGTTCTTTCAGCGGGTCGGCCACGCGCAGGGCGCTGCCATCGGGGTTGTGCAGCGTCAGCACGCGCATATCGCCCGCCTCGCTGAAACCCTGATCGGCGGCCATCGAAAACAGGGTGCTGTCCGTGCCGGGTGACCGGAACTGAACCGTGCCATCGGGCGCGGTCAGTTCCACGAACAGGTCCGATCCGCGTGTGCCACCCCCGCTTCGATCCGAGATCGAAAGGACATGATCGGCCACGCGGGCCAGACTGGCATCGTAAATCTCGTCCAGCTCCTCGCGGAGTGCGATCCAGCCTACGAACATCGCAACGAACCAGACGACGATGATCCCCGCGCCGAACCCGCCGACAAGGTCGCGAAGCAGACTGGATTTGCGCATCAACTTTCCCCGTTCGCAGCTCCGGGCCCTTCCAGCGTCGTCGAGGGCACACCGGCCCGCATGATCAGCCACGCCGCCCCCGCAAGGTCAACAATTCCGACCATCGCCCTGCGAAAGTTGGTGTATTTCGAAGCTCCGGCGATGCGGGGGCGATGGGTGACCGGACTGACCAGCACCAGCCAGCCTTCGCGCTGCATCATGGCCGGAGTAAAGCGGTGGATGTGGTTGAAGAACGGCAGGCCAAGCCACGCATCGCGCCGGAACAGCTTTAGCCCGCAACCGGAATCGGCCACCGTGTCGTGCAGGCAGTAATTCCTGATCCGGTTCGCCAGCACGGATGCAAGCCTGCGACTGCCCGCGTCCTGCCGGTCGCGGCGCTGGCCCTGCACCAGCCCGACCCTTGCCGCGTCCGCCTGTTCCAGACGCGCGATCAGGGTAAGGATCTGGTCGGGCGGGTTCTGGCCGTCGCCGTCCAGCGTGGCAATCCAAGCGGTTGTGGCGGCGCGCACGCCCGTGCGGATGGCCGACGATTGGCCCCAGCAGCGCCCATGCCGGATCAGCCTAAGGCGCGGATCGTCGGGGAATTGCCGCAGCAGCGCCGCCGCCGTGCCATCGGTCGAGCCGTCATCGACGACAAGGATCTCTGCACAGACCGGCCCAAGGGCGCCAAAGGTCTCGGCCACCAGATCGGCGATTGCCCCGGCTTCGTTGTGGCAGGGGATGACGACCGTGATCGGGTTTAGTTGCGGCATGGCTGCCCCCTGTCGCTTTGGGTCTGCGGCAGCCAGATGCCCCAAGGCTGCCCCCGGAAATCTATCGTGTCGGCGGGCTGGCCCGGTCCGTTCTTCAGCGGTGCGGTCAGCACCCGACCCGCGCATTCCTGCAGCCAGTCCAAGGCCGATCCGGCGTCGCCAAAGACGATGACCGGATGATGCAGCCGCCCTGCAAAGGTGAACTGCCCATGATATTTGCCGTCAATCAGCCCGATGCCTTGGGTGTCATGCGGGGCCAGCCTGCGCGCCAGCGGGGCTGCGTCATGCGACTCGCCCATTTCGCCCAGAAAGATGCAGGCGGATGCGCAGACGACCAGCGGCGCGGCAAGAAATACCGTCACCCCGTCGATCAGCGCCACCGCAGCGGCGGCGGCCAGCAACGCCACGACCAGCAGGGCGACGGGGTGCGGGTTCGCCGCCGTGATGTATTCCTGCGGCGCAAGCCCTACGATCAGCGCACACATGGCCAACGCTAACCCAAAAGGCAGCAGGCAAGCGATGGGTGCGCGGCGCTTGCTGCCCGCCAGCGCGGGTGCGAATGCGATGGCAAAGGCGGGCAGCACCGGGATCAGGTAATGCGCCTGCTTGCCGCTGATCAGGCTGAAGATCAGCAGGGTCGCCACGCTCCAGACCACCAGCGGAGGGGTGAACCGGGCCTGCCGCCAGATCCGGGGCGACCATGCCCAAGGCCAGAGCAGCAGCGGCAGGACGGCCAGAAAGAACCAGACCGGACGGCCATGCGCGAAGGATTGCACCATGCGGCCCGCGGATTGCGTCCACAGGATCGCCTCGCGGTATTCCGGGCTGCCGACGGTCAGGGCGGGCACAAGCCACAGCCCGACGATGGCCAGCGCCAGGCAGATCGCCGCGCCCAGTCCCTGGGCCATGGCGCGCAGGCCGATGCCTTTCCACCACGCCGCAGCCACGGCGATGGGCAACAGGTGGATCAGGATGACCGGCCCCTTGGCCAGCGCACCAAAGGCAAGCGCCGCACCAAGGACCAGCCAGGGCCGCAGCCCGCGCCGTTCGACATGGGTCAGTGCCAGAACGCCTGCTGCGGTGGCGGCGCTCAGCATCGTGTCGAACATCGTCAGCCCGCCATAAAGCGCAAAGCCCAACGAGCCTGACAGGATCAGCGCGGCCCAACCGCCATATTCCGGCCGCTGGGGATGCAGACGCGCGCCCAGCCGGGCGGTCAGTGCGATGGTCACAAGCCCAAAGACCGGCGCGACCAGACGCGCCGCGAACCCGGACGGTCCGGTGAACAGCCAGACCAGATTGATCAGCCAGAACAGCATGGGCGGCTTGTCGCTATAGGCGTGGCCGTTCAGATGCGGGACCAGCCAGTCATGGCCCAGCCGCATTTCCCATGCCACCGCCAGATAGCGCGTCTCATCAATGGGCAGGGTGGGGCGGATCAGGATGCCAAGCAGCGAAACCGCGCCAAAGATGCACAGCGCGGCAACCAGCGGACGATGGCCCGCCTGAACTGCCGCGTGGGGCGGGGCGGTGACGTCTTGCACGCTCATGCGCCCTCCGCGTGCTTGACTTTGCGGATCATGAAAAGGTTGCGGATATAGACGATCAGTCCCGCCGCCTGTCCAAAGACGAAAACCGGATCGCGCCGCGCGACGGCATAGACCAGCAGCATCACCCCGCCCCCAAGGCTGAGCCACCAGAAGGCGATGGGGATCGTGCTGCGCCGGTGCTTTTCGCTGACGATCCACTGCACCAGAAATCGTGCCGTGAACATGGACTGGCCTGCCAGTCCGAAAGCCAGCCAGAATGGCGTCATGATCATCTTAGCCCCCGTCGGTTATCCGAAGGCACAATGAACCCATGAAGCTGAAAGGAAACTGAACGGCTTAGATGATGATGCTGTATCCGATGCCGCGCTGGGTCTGGATGCAGTCGCGGCCCAATTTGCGACGCAGGCGGCTGACATAGACCTCGACCGTGTTGCTTTCGACGCCCTGGTCAAAGGAATACAGCCTATCCTCGATCATCGCCCGACTGATCGGACGCCCGGAGCCGGACAGCAGGGTTTCCAGCACGATCCATTCCGTGGCGCTTAGCGTGACCGGCCCGTCTGGTCCGGTCATCGCGCGGCGGGCAAGGTCGATGTCGAATGCGCCGATCCGGGTCAGCGGACTGGGATTGCCGTTATAGCGCCGCCCGACCGCGCCGATCCGGGCCGAAAGCTCGGCCAGATCGAAGGGTTTGACCAGATAGTCATCCGCCCCCGCATCCAGCCCGGCGATCCTTTCCGAGATGCGGTCCATCGCCGTCAGGATGATGACGGGAACATGCCCGCCGCGACGGCGAAGCGCGCGCAGAAAGTCGATGCCCCTGCCATCGGGCAGCATCATGTCCAGCAGCACCAGATCATAGCCTATGGTGTCCATGCAGGCTTCCGCATCCGCCAGCAGCGTCATCCAATCGACGACATGGCCCTGCGCGCCGATGCGTTCCCGCACCGCCGCCCCAAGGTCATTGTCATCCTCGATCAGCAATATCCGCACGGCATTTCCCCGGTGCTTTCCGTCAGCGACCACACATGCGCCGGTCGCGCAGACGGCGCGGTGTCAGTAGGCGCGCACCACCTGCGCCACGGTCTGGTCACGCTCGGCCGCCGCACCTCGGGCGCCCGCGATCAGCAATGAGATGTCGCTTGGCCCGACGATGAAGCGATAGCCAAGCGCGCGAAGCTTGTCCCAGTCGCGCCCCGCGCCCGTGATCGTGGCAAGCGGCTTTCCTGCCGCCGCCGCGCCCGCCTCGATCCGGCGTAGCAGTTCTTGCGGGGCGGGCTCCATCATGCGTTCCAGATGATCGATCGAGCCTGCAAGATCATTGGGGCCGATGAAAAGCATGTCCACACCCGGCAAGGCGGCGATTTCGGGCAGGTTTTCGACCGCCTCGATATGTTCGCATTGCAAGATCAGCAGCAACTCATCCGCCGCTTCGTTGCGCGCATAACCCGGACGCGCGCCCCAGCCCGAGGCGCGGACCACAGGCGCCGCATAGCCGCGACGGCCAAGCGCGGGATAGCGGCAGGCACCGACGATGGCGCGGGCATGTTCGGGGGTGTTCACCATTGGCACGATCAGCGACCGGAACCCGCGGTCCAGCACCCGTTTCAGCAAAGTTTCGGACCCGTCCGGCACACGCAGCACCACATCCGCCCCGGCCGCTTCGGCGGCACGGGCGACGGCCACCCAATCGTCCAGATCGCCCACACCGTGTTCGCCGTCGATGACCAGCGTGTTCCAGCCGTGGCGGGCCATGATCTCGGCGATGTCGGGGTTGCCCAGTCCGACCCAGGCTGCGGCGACCTGTTCGCCTGCGGTGATGCGTTGTTTAAGACGGTTCATTCGGCTGTCTCCCCCTTGTCGAATGTCATGCCGGTCCACCATCAACGACCCCGCGCGTCAAATCCATCTTGAAACCGCAAAAACAATCGGAATATAGTTGCGTTATGCAACTATATGGATATGCCCGATGACGATGCCGGTTTCCAGCAACACAACCATCAGCGCCATCCGGTCAGCGTCTCGGGCATTGGTGCGCGAGCTAGGCTTTATGAATGGCTCGATCGCCGGGACCACGCTGCCGCCGTCTTCGGTCCATGCCTTGATCGAGGTGGAAGGCGGTAGCGCCACTGCTGCCGATCTTGCAGCGCGGCTGAGGCTGGATAAATCAAGCGTCAGCCGGATGCTGCGCAAACTGGTGGACGCCGGGCTGATCGAAGAGCGGCCGAACCCCGCAGACGGCCGCGCGAAAATCCTTGCCCTGACGCCATCGGGCAAGGTGTCGGTCGCCGGTATCCATGACTTTGCCCAGCGACAAGTGTCGGATGCGATTGCGCGACTGCCTGTTCACCAGACCGGCGTCGTCCTGCAAGGACTAGCGCTTTATGCAGACGCCTTGGGCGGGCGCAGCCGGACCGACGAACGGCCGCAATTGTCATTGGTTCAGGGCTATCAGCCGGGCCTGATCGCCCGGATCACGCAATTGCATATCGATTTCTATGCGCGGGAACATGGCTTTGGTCAGCTGTTCGAATCCCGCGTCGCTGCCGGTCTTGCCGAATTCAGCAATCGTCTGGACCGTGACTGCAATCGCGTCTGGACCGTGGTCCATGACGGCGTGATCAGCGGCTCAATCGCCATCGACGGCGAGGATCTGGGCGGGGGCAAGGCCCATCTACGCTGGTTCGTCGTGGATCAGGCGTTGCACGGTGCAGGAGCGGGACGCCAGCTGCTGGCGGCGGCGATGGCATTTGTCGATGGATACGGCTTTGCCGAAACGCATCTGGATACCTTTGCCGGTCTTGATGCCGCGCGTCGGCTTTATGAACGGGCGGGCTTTGCGCTGGCCGACGAAGTGGTCGGCGCGCAATGGGGGACAAAGGTTCGCGAACAGCGTTTCGTCAGGCCCGCAGGCCGCGCGACATAAGCCGGATCGCCCTTGTGGCCAAACCGCCCTTTGGCGCCGACCTGCGCCGTGCCCAGAATTCGGGTGCGACCAGCGCGCCGCCCGTCGTCACGATGACCAGCATCCCGACCAGCGCCAGTTCGTTCGGAACCGAGCCGAAGACGAGCCATCCCGAAAGCAGCGCCCAGACCGTCGCGGCGTAAAGAAACGGCGCGACCGCCGTGACATGGGACACGCGGTAAATCCTGACGATCAGCCAATGGGCGGTCATCAGGAACGCGCTGGAGATCAGCGTCAGCAGCAAGGTGCCCGCCGAGGGGACCACCCAGCTTTCGGTCAGGGCACCCGCGATGCCCGCCCCCATGACCTCCATCGCGCCAGCGCCGACGGCGATGACCAGACCGGGCACTTCGGGGCGGATACGGCGGCCCAGCAGGTCGCGTGCCGCAACGGCAACAGCGGCCCACAGACCCAGAAGCGAATACGGGCTGAATCCCGAAAGTCCGGGCTGCGCAACCAGAAGCGCCCCCATGAAGGCCGCGACGATCAGGCCCATCTGGGCAGGCCGCAGCTTTTCATCGAAAAACGCCACGGCACCCAGCAAAAGGATCAGCGGCGAGGTTTGTCCCAACGCCGTCAGGTCGGCGATCGGCGCATGGGCCAGCCCAAAGACGAAGCCCAGGGCCGCAAGCAGCTCGAAGAAGTTTCTTGCCTGCACCTGCGGCTCAAGCATCATGCGGGCCGCGCGGCGCAGGCCGAACGGGCGCAGCAGCACCATCCCCAAGACCACGACCCCGATGCCACGCATGAACAGCGCCTGAAAAGGCGGGATTTCGGCCATTGCCAGTTTCAGCGCGGTGTCGTTCAGTGTGAAACACGCGGTCGCGATCACCATCATGTGGATCCCGCTCAATTGCATGCGCTGCACGGAAATGTCCTTGATCAAATGTCTTGGAAATCGGGGGAGAGGTCTGCCAGTCGAATCTGGCGATCTGGCGCATATATCCAGATGCAAGCCGGTTCCATGAAATAGTCCCTGCAGCGCCAAGATGGCCGGCCCCTGTGGCGCTGCGGACAGCATGGGCGTGTCAGCGCGTATCTGGATCGAAGATGGGGCCTGCGCCGTATTCTGCCTCAAGCTGGCAGGCAAGGCTAAGCAGGGTGTAATCGGCAGGGTCCGACAGGCTGCGGCTGATCAGCGCCTCGATCCGTTGAAGCCTTTGATAAAGCGTGTTGGGATGGATGTTCAGCGCCTGCGCGGTTCGCGCGGCGGACTTTCCCTCGGCCACGTAACGGATCAGCGTCTGATGCAGCTGGCGATGTCGCGGCTGGGTCAGGGGCGCAAGGATCTGGCGGCTGAAGTCCAGAATCTCATTCCGGGTGCGGTCCGTGAACAGCCGTTCGATGCCCATATCGCGATATCGCAACAGCCCCGCCTGATTGCGCCGCTGTTGCGCATGTGCGGCCTGCCGTGCCTCGGTCACCGCTTCGTCCAGATTGTCGAACTGCTCGCGCGCCGTGCTGGCGCCCATATGCAGCCCCATATCCGCAGCCGCCTTGGCCGCGGCCACAATGTTGCGTTCCAGCGCCGCCGCCGTCGAGGCCGAGATTGTAAGCACGATCCCTTCGTCCCGGTGAAAGGCCAGCACATTGCGGATCGGCAGTGCTTCCTGCAGCGCAGAAAGCACGCGGTAAGGGCCAAACACCGATCCGTCATCCGGCAGATCCGCCATCATCACCTGAATGTGGCGGTCGGGGTGAAATCCGAACTGGGTCGGGCGACGATCATCGCGGCTGCTGGTCAACTGATCGAACCATGCGCCCTTGCGGGCGTTCAGCAGGTCAAGCTGCGACAGGTTGCGCATGAAATCCAGTGCCATGAATGCGGCAACCGTGCCAAACAGCGCGCGCAGCACACCCGGATCACCCTTGATGCGGACCAGAAAGCGACCAACGGCAATCCCCGCCGCCTCGACCGTCTGGGTCAGCGCATGGGCTTCGTCCGCGTCCCGCCAACCGCTTGTCCGATGCGCAAGTCCAAGGACGCTCTCAAAGCGGAATTCGACCCGGTAAAGGCGCGCAACAGCATCAAGCTGCGCCGCCAGCCCGGTTTCCGAGGCGAAAATGTGCAAAAGCGCTTCGTGCAGGGATACGGCGCGGTCCAGATCGTGGTTCTTGCGCGTCAGCGCCTCGCGTGTTTCCTCAAGGTGGCGGGATGTCGCCAGCGCTTCCTGATAGCTTTGCGAGCGGCGATAGCCGATGGCAATCTGGGCCGCCAAGGATTGCAGGATTGCCAGATCAAACGGCGCGAACCTGCCTTCGGGCGAAAAGCAAAGCGTGGTCAGCGTGCCCAGGCATTTGCCCTCGGTCACGACTGGAACGCACATCAGCGCATTGGCGATGTCCGACCGCTCCATGAACGACTGGCTTTCGGGCCGCATGACCCGATGGGCGGCAATGATGTCCGCGCGGCCGTTCAAAAGCGCAGCGCGCTGGGTCGAGAACACCTCGCCCGAGATCGATTCGTTGGGCAGCAGGCGATATTGCCGATATTCTTCGGGAAGCCCTTCCTGCGCCACGGGAAGCAGAAAGCCGCTTTTTTCATCATACAGCCGCAGCACCCCGGAATCGCAGGCCCCAAGCACATGCCGGACCTCATGCAGCACGTTGCGCACGATTTCGGTGCCGTCGAGCGAATTGATCACCTCGGCATTGATCGAGGCCAGCATGGAAATCATCCGGCCCTGATGATCCGCGACGGCCGCCTGCACTGCGGCCTGAATGGCCGCGCAGACCGCAGCAGGGTTCGGGGCAGAAAACGTGAATTCCGTAATTTTTCCAGTGTGATAAGAATGATCCGCGATGACGGTGGAGTGTCCCGCATCGCATCGCTCCGTGCTGATCAGCACCGCCGCGTCCGACCGTGCTGCGACATCGCGATGCGTCATCGTCAGCCCCGTCACTTGCCGCAAGTCGCGTATCAGTGGATGTGAAAGAAAATCGGTCTGCATGTCACGCCATGTATGATTGCACAGATCTTTATCCGAAATACTGTGCGATCCTCCATAGAGTTTCGCGACAAACCGTCACAGAGCAGAAAAAACCAACTCAACAGGGTCGCTCATGTTCGCAAAAATTCAGCGCCGCCACGTCATCATAGGAATGTTGTTCCTGTGCTGGGTCATCGGCTTCCTCGATAAAACCGCCATCAACATCGCGATCATTCCGATCAGCGAGGAGTTTGGCATCACGCCCGAGCATCAGGGGATGATCATCTCGGCGTTCTTTCTGGCTTATTCGATGACGCAGCTGATCGGCGGCTATCTGGTGGACCGGCTGGGTTCGCGGCGCGTGCTGTCGTCGGCGGTCGCGGTCTGGTCGCTGGGCACGGTCGCCTGTGGCTTTGTCGGCAGCGCCTTTGGTCTGGCGGCCGCGCGTGCCGTCACCGGCGCGGGCGAGGCGGTCTTTCCCGCCGGCGGCTCGGTCGCGATCACCGAGAACTTTGAGAAATCAAAGATGGCGCGGGCGAAATCCGTCTTGCAATCGGGCGCTTCGGTCGGCTTCGCGCTGGGTTCGGTCATCATCACCGGCCTGATCGCGTGGCATAGCTGGCGCATGATGTTCATTGTGCTGGGCATCGTCGGCGTTGTCATGTCGATCGCACTTTACTGCATCATGCCGCCCCGCTCGGAAACGCTGGTCGCCAAATCGGGCGAGGCGAAGGTCTCGGAAAAACAGCGCATCAAGACGCTGCTGAAGAATACGCTGACCTGGAAAATCGCGTCCTGCTATTTCTTTACCAACATCGTGTTCTGGGGCCTTCAGTCGTGGCTGCCGTCCTATTGGGTCAAGGTCAAGGGCATGAGCATGATGGAAATGGGCGTCTATTCGATGATCCCGCCGACCATGGGCTTCATCTCGTTCCTGACCTGCGGCTGGTTGCTGGACCGCTTTTTCCACCAAAAGGAAAAATACCTGATCTGCATTGGTGCCACCGTCGCGGCAATCTTCATCTACCTGATGGCGAATGCGGAATCGATCCCGCTGGCCTTTGCCTATCTGACCGTCTCGAACGTGTTCCTGAACGCCATTTCGATCAGCGTGTTCACTACGATCATGAAGCACTTCCCGTCGAATTCGGTCGGAACCGCGACGGGGCTGATCAACTCGCTGGCGCAGCTTGGGTCGTTCGCGTCCCCCATGCTGATCGGCTGGGTGCTGGCCGCCACCGGACAGAACTATGGCATCGCGTTCAGCGTGATCGTTGCCTGCGCGCTGGTCGTCGTCGCCATCGCGATGACTTTCCCCGCAATTCACGCCAAGAAAAACACGGAACAAGCTGTCTGAAATGACCTATATCGACATCATCGAGCGCAGCGTTGCGGCGAATGCCGAAAACCTGAAATCCGTCGCGGACCGCATCTGGTCCTTTGCCGAAATCCGCTATGAAGAAGCGCAATCCGCAGCCCTGCTGGCCGATGAGCTGGAGGCCGCGGGCTTTCAGGTCACCCGGCAGGCCGGCGGGATCGAGACGGCCTTTGTCGCAAGCTACGGCTCGGGCCATCCGGTCGTCGCGATCCTTGGCGAATTCGACGCGCTGACCGGGCTTAGCCAGCAAAGCGGCGTGACGCAGCATGATCCGATCCAGCAGGGCGGCAACGGGCATGGATGTGGCCACAACCTGCTGGGCACCGGCGCGCTTGCGGCCATTCTGGCGCTGAAAGCCTGCAAGGATGAGCTGGACCTGAAAGGCACGATCCGCTTTTACGGCTGCCCCGCCGAGGAAGGTGGCGGCGGCAAGGCCTATATGGCACGCGAAGGTCTGTTCGACGGTGTGGACGTGGCATTTACGTGGCATCCGTGGGATGAAAACCTTGCCTATAACGCAAGGATGCTGGCGACGAACCAGCTGTATTTCACCTTTCGCGGCACCAGCGCCCATGCCGGGTTCGAGCCGCATCTGGGGCGCTCGGCGCTGGACGCGGTGGAACTGACCAATGTGGGTGCGAACTATCTGCGCGAACATATCATTCAGGACGGCCGCATCCATTACGCGATCACCGACGCCGGTGGCCGCGCGCCGAACGTCGTGCAGTCGCACGCACAGGTGCTTTACAAGGTCCGCGCCCCGCGCATGGATCAGGTCCGCGACATCACCGAGCGGGTTAAGGACGTTGCCCGTGGCGCGGCGCTGATGACCGGAACCGAGCTTGAGATCACCTTTGACGCCGCTTCGGCCGATCTGGTGCCCAACGTCACGCTGGCGCGGATGATGCATGGCGAGTTTGAGAAATTCGGCACTCCGACCTTTTCCAACAGCGAAAAGGATTTCGCGAGCCGCATCCAGAAGACCTTCGCGGCCGAGGTGCAATCGCGCATCGCCAAGCGCGGCAAGATCCTGTCCGAAGACCTGAACCCGTTCGAGGAGGAACCCACCTTCCTGCACGGCTCGACCGATGTGGGCGATGTCAGCTGGCTGGTGCCGACAGGTCAGGTCTATGTCGCGACCGAGGCTTACGGCACGCCGCCCCACACCTGGCAAATGGTCAGCCAGGGCAAAAGCGGCTATGCCCATAAGGGGATGCTTCAGGCCGGAAAAGTGCTGGCGGCCTCGGCGGTCAGGGCGCTGACCGACCCCGATCTGCTGGGCACGGCCAAGGCGGAACACAAGGAGCAGCTGGCCGGTGAAAGCTATCTGCCCCTGATCCCGCCCGAGGCTACGCCGCAGCGACTGCGCTGAGTATATCGACGCCGCCCCGCCCGTGGGGCGGCGTTTTTCGCACTGTCACTGCATGACCAGCCCGCCATCGACGGCATATTGGCTGCCCGTGACATAGCTTGCATCGTCCGACAGCAGGAACAGCGCGACCGCTGCCGCCTCCGCATCCGTTCCGATGCGGCCAAGGGGCAGATCATCCAGCACCGCGCGTTCGAAATCCCGGCGGCCGAACTTGGCGGCTTTCGCGGCGCTGCCGATCGTCTTGGGATCGCCCCCTCTGCCGTCAGTCATGCGGTGACGCAGCTTGAGGAGGATCTGGGCGTGCGCTTGCTGGCCCGCACCACCAGATCGACCCGCCCGACCGAGGAAGGCGCGCGGCTGCTGGCGCGTGTTTCGGCGGCGCTGGACGATATTGCCGATGCGCTGGCAGAGGCCGCGACGCAGCCCGAAACGCCGTCCGGTCCCTTGCGCATCACCATGCCGATGCTGGCCGCGGATGAGGTGATCATGCGATAGGGTGAATGGATGACCATCTGCGTCGCGCCCAGATATTCGCAGACCTCCAGCCCCTGCAGATGCTTGCGGCGGACCAGATAGCCCATCTCGGTATCGGGGTTGGCGATGTTCAGGCCCCAGAATGGCCCGTGAATGCCCAGACGGCCGGTATAACCCGCAAGCTGGGCCTTGGCGGTATCGGCCACCCCGCGCCAGTCGCCGTTCAGCAGATCGGCATTGCAAAAATCCTGAAGTTCCAGATCGCGTTGGTCGTTCATCAGGAAGTCGCGATATTCAGGCAGGTTCCGGGTGGTGATCGCAATTCCAACAAGCGGAAGATTGGTCATAGGTCAGGCCATTTGCTGATAAGCTACGGATGCTGACATATTGCCAGCGCTGCATGACAGGCAGGTTTATGACGGCGCTGATCTAGATGATCGAATATCCGGCCATTGCGCTTGCGCATCAGTGCCGCGGCACCCGATCGGCTGGTGTGCCTGCAAAAAAATTCGCGTCGGATGGATTAGTCCGGCCTTCGGCTTCGTATATTGATCAAGATGCCGAAACGAACCCGAGAAATTCTGGACCTGCTGCCGCGTCTGCGGCGCTATGCGCTGGTGCTGGCGCGTAACGAACCCGATGCCGACGATCTGCTGCAGGAAGCGTTCCTGCGCGCGCATGAACACCGCGCGACGCTGGACCCGTCGCGTCCGGTGCGAGGGTGGCTGATGTCGATCCTGCACAATGCCTTTATCGACGGCAAGCGCAGCCAGCGTGCGCGGGCGCGGCGCGAAGCGGATTTTGCGGGTTTCATCGACACGCAGGTGCCCGCCTCGCAGGAAATGGCGGTGCGGCTGGAACAGGTCCGCGCCGCGTTCTTTCTGCTTCCCACCGAACAGCGCGAGGCGCTGCACCTGATCGCGGTCGAAGAAATGTCCTATGCCGAGGCGGCGGCGCTTTTGCATATCCCGCAGGGCACGCTGATGTCGCGACTTGCCCGCGCCCGCGCCGCCCTGCGCGCCTATGAGGACGGAACCCGCACCCCGCTGCGGCTGGTCCAGAACGGAGACAGGCATGAAAGCTAAGGTCAATCAGGACGATCTGGATGCCTATGTCGATGGTCAGCTTGATCCGTGGCAACGCAACGCGGTCGAAGAATGGCTGGGCGACCATCCCGCCGATGCGGCTCGCGTGATGACCGACATCCACCGCCGCAACCAGCTTCGGCTGGCTCTGGCACTGCCCGATCCGCTCCGCTGCGACCGGCGCGAGGCCCGCAGGCTGGAACGCGCCATCGCGCCGCGCTGGTTGGGTGTCGGGCTGCCCTCGGCGGCGATTGCCGCGACCGTGGCGGCGCTTTGGCTGGCATTGGGGCCGGTCGGCCTGCGCGAAGGCGCGGCTTCGACCCCGCCGCCCGCCTTCGTCAAAAGCGCCCTTGCTGCGCGCGATGCCAGCGATTTGCGGCTGGCGATGCTGTCCCAGCCCGAAGCGCCGGATGTGGACGCGGCCGAAATCCGGGCGCTGACCGGGCTTGCACTGCCGCAGATGCCCGCCCGCTGGACGCCGCGCGACGTGCAGGTCTTTCCATCGCTGCAAGGGCCGGGCGTCGAGATGATCCTTGATACGCCCGAACATGGCCGCCTGTCGTTGTTCATCGTCCGCGCAGACGGTGGCGACGGGGCTGGCACGACGTATGCCGGGGAAACCGGCATCGCATGGATCACGCATGACGGCGTGGCCCATGTGCTGGGTGCGCGGGACGATCCCGCGCATCTGGCAGACACTGCCGAGCGTTTGCTCGGCTCCCTCCCCACCAACTGAAGGACCAATTCCCTATGGATCACAATGATCGCCAGGCCATTCAGGACCTGTTCGGTAAACTCGCCCATGTCGAGCGGCAGACGCCAGCCCGCGACGGCGAGGCCGAGGCGTTCATCCGCGACACCGTGGCCCGCCAACCGTCTGCGCCCTATTACATGGCGCAGACCGTCATCATGCAGGAACATGCGCTGAACATGGCCCAGCAGCGCATCGAGGAACTTGAGACGCAGGCCAGCCAGCCCCAGGGCGGCTTTCTGTCGCGCCTGATGGGCGGTAGTTCGTCCGTGCCGCGCGTTCAGCGCCAGCAACCGGGCATGATGCCCGGCGGTCAGATGCAACAGGCACAGGGCGGGGGTTTTCTGGCCGGTGCGGCGCAGACCGCGATGGGGGTCGCGGGCGGCGTGCTTCTGGGCAATGCCATCGGGTCGATGTTCGCCGGCGAAGCCTCGGCCGAAGAGGCCGCACCTCAGGACGAAGAAGACGAAGATCTCGGCTATGAAGATGCCGGTTTCGACGATGGCGGTGACGATTTCTGATGAGGGACATGCTCCTCCCTTCGTCGGAAACCCCCTCCTCCGGTGCGCCGGAGGAGGACCGAAGTCGGCTGCCGCTGTCGGTCCTGATCGAACAGCTGGCCGCAGCACCGGGCAAGGATCGCATTTCCGTCGCCCGCCTGATCGAATGGTTCGAAGGCCGCGCCACATTGGCGCTGCTTCTGGTATTCGGCATTCTGAATATACTGCCGAACCCGCCCGGCTCATCCGTCGTGCTGGGCCTGCCGATGCTGTATCTGGCGGCGGCGCTGATGCTGGGCCGACCGCCGCGCTTTCCCGCCGTCATTACCCGGCGCGGTCTGTCGCAATCCATGTTCCAGACCATTGCGCGCCATTCGCTGCCCATGCTGCGACGGGTCGAACGCATCCTGCATCCGCGCCTTGACGCACTTGCCTCGCCCCTGGCCCTGCGCATTTCGGGCGCGCTTTGCGTCCTGCTGTCGCTGATCCTGATCCTGCCGATCCCGCTGGGCAATATCCCGCCCGCCGCCTGCATGTGCCTTCTGGCACTGGCCGCCGTGGCCCGCGACGGGCTGTGGACGCTGATCGGCTGGGTCGCCTCGATCCTGTGCGTGACGCTGATGGCGGGCGTCACCATCGCCAGCATCCACCTGATCGCGCAATTCGCCCTGCGCCTTATTTCCTGATATGGAGTTTCCCGTGCTATTCGAATGGATGTCCGATCCCGCTGCCTGGGCCGGACTTGCCACGCTGATCGTGCTTGAAATCGTTCTGGGCATCGACAACCTGGTCTTTATCGCCGTGCTGGCCGACAAGTTGCCACCGCATCAGCGCGACCGCGCGCGGATGATCGGCCTGACGCTGGCGCTGCTGATGCGGCTTGGCCTTCTGGCCTCGGTCGCGTGGATCGTGACGTTGACGCAGCCGCTGTTCAGCCTGTTTGGGCACCCCTTCTCGGGGCGCGACCTGATCCTGATTTTCGGCGGGCTTTTCCTGCTGTTCAAGGGCACGATGGAGCTTCACGAACGGCTGGAGGGCTCGTCTCACCATCAGGAAGCGAACCCCGTCCATGCCGTCTTCTGGCAGGTTCTGGTGCAGATCGTCGTGCTGGATGCGGTGTTTTCGCTGGACAGCGTGATCACGGCGGTCGGTATGGTCGAACATCTGTCGGTGATGATGATCGCCGTGATCGTGGCCGTGGGCGTGATGATGCTATCGGCAAAGCCGCTGATGGCTTTTGTGTCGCGCCACCCGACGGTGGTGATCCTGTGTCTTGGGTTCCTGATGATGATTGGCTTTTCGCTGATCACCGAAGGGTTCGGCTTCCACATTCCCAAGGGCTATCTGTATGCGGCCATCGGCTTCTCGGTGGGTATCGAGGCGCTGAATCAGATCGCGCGCCGCAACCGCGAGCGGGTGCTGACCACCGGCGATCTGCGTGATCGCACGGCGGGCGCGGTGCTGCGGATGCTGGGCGGCAGCCGGGGCGAGGAGTTGGGCGGCGCCGCTGATGCCATCGCCCAGCAGGCCGAACAGCAGGCGATCTTCGGCCCCGAGGAAAAGGACATGATCCGTTCCGTCCTGACGCTGGCCGACCGTCCCGCCACCTCGGTCATGACGCCGCGCGGCGAGGTGGACTGGCTGGATCTGGACGCGGATGAGGCGAGCTTGCGCGAACAGATCCTGACGCAAGGCCATTCGCGTTTCCTGCTGGCGCGCGGCAGTCTTGAGGCATTCGTGGGCGTCGCGCTGGCCAAGGACATCCTGCGCGACCTGATGACCCAAGGGCGCATCGACCTGCAGAACTCGGTCCGCGAGCCGCTGGTGGTGCATGAAAGCCTAAGCGCGCTGCGCCTGATGGAGCAGTTGCGAAAATCCCCGGTGCAACTTGCCGTCATCGTCGATGAATTCGGTGCGCTGGAAGGCATTGCCACGCCCACCGACATTCTGGAGGCCATCGCAGGCGAATTCCCCGACGAAGGCGAAGAGCCGATGCTGGCCGAGGAGAACGAGGACGGCTCGTGGCTGGTCAGCGGCTGGATGGACATTCGCCGTGCCGCCGATCTGCTGAAGGCCGACTTGCAGGATTCGGCCGAGCGTTATTCGACGCTGGCGGGCTATATCCTGTGGACGCTAGGCCGCCTGCCCGAACAGGGCGAGGTGATCCGCGCGGGCGAACTGACATTCGAGGTGATCCGCATGGAAGGCCGCGCCATCGAAACCATCCGCGCCTCGCGCAGCGCAATTGCATAAAGGACAGACCGGCGCTTTCGGGTGCCGGTCTGTCAAAGTCGGGCATGGCTGGGAATGTGAAGCATCGTCGCGACAATGCTTGGCCGGTGATCCAACTTCCGTGGCGTGATCGGCGCTAGTCCTTTTCGGACCGCAAAGTATCAGCCACCAGCGCGTTGGCGTGTCCATGCCCCAGCCCGTGTTCCTGCTTGAGCCAGGCGACTAGCTCCATATGCTTTTGGGTCGGCCTTGCCCGGATCATGTCCTTCCAGTCCTGAATGGGACGACCATATTTCGCCTCGATCGACGGGAAATAGGATGCCGGGCCTTTCACTGCGTCGGTCATGTCACGCGCTCCGTGTGGGATAAGGAAAAGTGGATCAAGTTTTCCCGCATGGGTCAACGATCCGATTTCCATGCGCCGCCGGCCCTGACCTTGACATGCGCCGAAAACGCGCGGTTCTTGCGTCACATAGACGTGCTATGTCAGCGCCGTGCAGAACGAAACGAGCTTTGCCAGCTTTCTGCCGTCGGAACGCAAGCGAAAGGAAATCCTATGACCATTCTTGCTTATGGCACATCCGCGGGCGACCAGCCGCTGGCGCAAATGCAGATCAGCCGCCGCGACGTGGGGGACCACGATGTGCGGATCGAGATCGCCTATTGCGGAATCTGCCACTCGGACCTGCATCAGGCCCGCAGCGAATGGGCGGGGACGCTGTATCCCTGCGTGCCGGGTCATGAGATCGTGGGGCGCGTTGCGGCGGTGGGGGGGCATGTCGCACGCCACAAGGTCGGCGATCTGGTCGGTGTCGGGTGCATTGTCGATAGCTGCCAGCACTGCGCGGAATGCGATGATGGGCTGGAAAATTACTGCGACGGCATGATCGGCACCTATAACGGTCCGACCGCGGACGCGCCCGGCCATACACTGGGCGGCTATTCGCAGGCGATCGTGGTGCATGAACGCTATGTGCTGAAAATCACCCATCCCGAGGATCAGCTGGCCGCCGTGGCGCCGCTGCTTTGCGCGGGTATCACCACCTGGTCGCCGCTGCGCCATTGGGGTGCCGGTCCCGGCAAAAAGGTCGGTGTCGTCGGTATCGGTGGTCTGGGGCATATGGGGCTGAAACTGGCCCATGCCATGGGCGCGCATGTCGTGGCCTTCACCACCTCGGAAAGCAAGCGGGACGATGCCAAGGCGCTTGGCGCCGATGAGGTGGTCGTGTCGCGCAACCGCGCCGAAATGGCGGCGCATGTGAAAAGTTTTGACTTCATCCTGAACACTGTGGCTGCGCCGCATGATCTGGATGCGTTCCTGACGCTGCTTAAGCGCGACGGCACCATGGCGCTGGTCGGGGCGCCCGCATCGCCGCATCCGTCGCCCAATGTGTTCAACCTGATCATGAAGCGCCGCAGCCTTGCCGGTTCGATGATCGGCGGCATCCCAGAGACGCAAGAGATGCTGGATTTCTGTGCCCAGCATGGCATCGTGTCGGATATTGAGATGATCCGCGCCGACGGGATCGAGCCGGCCTATGAACGGATGATCCGGGGCGATGTGAAATATCGCTTTGTCATGGACATCGCCACGATGGGGTGATGACCATCACCGGGGCGGCGCGATCTGCCGCCCCCATCCAAGCTGCAATCAGGGGGACCACATGAAGATCACACGCTCGGGCCAGACGCCTTCGTCGGTCGGACCCGCCGACTGGTTCACCGGAACGGTGCGTCTGGACCCACTTTTCGCAGCCGAGGCACCGGGCCGCGCGGTCGGGGCGCATGTCACGTTCGAGCCGGGCGCACGCACCGCATGGCATACCCACCCCGCCGGTCAGACATTGATCGTGACCTTCGGGCGCGGGCTGGCACAGCGCGAAGGCGGCCCTGTCGAAGACATCCGCGCGGGCGATGTCGTCTGGTTTCCGGCGGGCGAAAAGCACTGGCATGGCGCGGCCCCCGATACCGCCATGAGCCATATCGCCATTCAGGAAACCATCGACGGCAGCGCCGTGACTTGGATGGAAAAGGTCAGCGACGCAGATTACCGCGGCTGAGGGCGCTGCGATTGCCCGACCAACGTCGTGATTTCATAGCAGAAGGCTTGCGCATCCGCCGACTTCGCCCTGTGGATACATCAGGGGGCGGGTCTGCTGCATTCGTCATGCCGAAGGCGTATGACGCGCCGTTCAGGGAATCCGGGCGGCTAGCGGTGGATGCGCCGCTCGCGGAATGGCCAGGGTTCGCTTGATCGTCGTTCGACCCAAGGGGCGATATGGACGCTGGCGAAATCGTTCGTGCCAAAGCCGTGTATTTCCCAGTCGCTCATCACTTCCTCGGGGGGTCGCCGGGTTCGATAGGTCAGGCGATTGCCGATCCAGACACAGGTCTCGGCCTCGGCCGGGGTCAGGATTGCGGTTTCGATTCCGCGTCGAATGGCGGGATTCAGGTCGCTGTCACCACGGAATGTAATCGAAATTCTCATCTTGCTCCCCTGCAACATTGCGGGCGGGGGGCGATTGCGAACGCATCACCGCCCGGCTTCCCAAGGAGATACTGGGTCATCCCATGCTACGCGACTTCCGTCGGCACTGTGTCGATTTCGCGACATTTGAAGGCCAAGATGCCGTTGATCACTGAGCCTGGTTCAAATTCGACAGTCCATTCGGCCTGCCTGCCGCATCCACATTCTGATCGAATATAAGGCAGCAACCTTTCATTCATGCCTGTGGATCCAGCCGTATCATTACGCACGAATTTTATTCTGATCTGGTCAGGAAATTAAATCGTTTGCACCAAATCCACGAAAATTGTTCCAACGTCTCCGAGATCGGAGAACGTAAAAATGCAAAAAATTGGCTTTCGGATTGCGCAGCGACCAGACCATCGCACCTCGTCCGAGGTGCTTGAGGCGTATCGCAAGCTGGGCGTGGCGCAGGTCACCGATTGCATGGGTCGTCTTTACGGCTCGGTCGGATTGACGCCGCTGAACGGGCCGGGCCTGCGGGTCGCGGGGATTGCGCTGACCGTCAAGACGCGGCCGGGTGACAACCTGCTGATCCATCAGGCCATCGACATGGCGCAGCCCGGTGACATCATCGTTGTCGATGGTGGCGGCTGCGTTGCGAATGCGCTGGTGGGCGAGCTGATGATGATGCAGTCCATGAAACGCGGTGTGACCGGATTCGTCATCGACGGTGCCGTTCGCGACGCCGAGGCATTCGATGCTGCGGGCTTTGCCTGCTTTGCCCGAGGCGTTTCGCATCGCGGCCCCTTCAAGGACGGCCCCGGCGAAATCAACGTGCCGGTCAGCGTCGGCGGATTGGTGGTCCAGCCCGGCGACGTGGTGCTGGGCGATTGCGACGGCGTTGTGGCCATCCCCGCCAGTCATGCCGAAGACCTGCTGCAGCTGGCCCAGGCCAAGGCTCAGGCCGAGGCCCGCGGCATGGAACGCATCAAGGCCGGAACCTACGAAAAACCCTGGCAGGCCGCTGCTTTGGCGCGGCTGGAGAAAGATTACAAATGACCGTCGTTTCCGCTCGTATGCGGCAGGTGAAGCTGTCGCCCAGCGTTGCCGCTCGCATCATCCTGAACCAACTTCGCGAGGAGGGTCGCCGCATCATCGACATGACGATCGGAGAACCGGATTTCGCAACACCCGACCACATTTCCAAAGCTGCCATTGATGCAATCATGCGGGGCGATACGAAATACCCGCTGTCGCAAGGCACGGTCGCCTTGCGCAAAGCGGCGGCGCTTCGCATCAGTCTGGATACCGGGCTTGAATATCCGCTGGATCAGATCATCGTCAGCACCGGTGCCAAGCAGGTGCTTTACAACGCCCTGACCGCGACACTTGAAGCGGGCGACGAGGTGATCATTCCCGCGCCCTATTGGGTGTCTTATCCCGATATGGTGGAACTAAGCGGTGGCGTTCCCGTGACGCTGCTGACCCAAGCCGCATCGCAATACAAGATCACCCCCGATGCGCTGCGGGCGGCGATTACGCCAAAGACCAAGTGGCTGATGCTGAATGCGCCCAGCAACCCTTCCGGCACGGTCTATGATCTGGCCGAACTTGCTGCGCTGGCGGATGTTCTGCGCGATCATCCGCATGTCTGGATCATGACGGATGACATCTATGCCCGGCTGACTTTCGATGGTGGACCGGCGCCGCATATCCTGCAGGCAGCGCCCGATCTTGCGGATCGGACGCTGGCGGTGAATGGCGTGTCGAAATGCTATGCCATGACCGGCTGGCGCATCGGTTACGGTTCGGGGCCCAAGGATCTGATCAAGGCGATGGCCGTCGTGCAGTCGCAAAGCACCTCGGGGGCCTGCACCATCAGTCAGGCGGCGGCGACTGCGGCGCTGAATGGCCCACAGGATTGCGTCGAGGATTTCGCGCGGTCTTTCAAGGAACGTCGCGATCTGGCGCTGACGATCCTGGCCGACGCGCCGGGTCTGAATGCGGTATCGCCCGACGGCGCTTTCTATATCTTCCCGGACTGTTCGGCCCTGCTTGGATCGACAGCCCCCGATGGCAGCGTCATCGCGACCGATGCCGATCTGGTGCAATACATCCTGCGCAAGACGGGTGTCGCGCTGCTGGACGGCATGTCTTATGGCGTGCCGGGAACATTCCGCCTGTCCTTCGCCTCGGCCCCCGATGAGGTTCGCGAAGGTTGCGAGGCGATTAAGTCGGTCTGCAAGGAACTGGCTGAAAACAAGGCCTGAAAGGCTTACCAACAGGAGAACTGGACATGAAACTGAAACATTTGTTCCGCATCGCGGCCATTGCGATTCCCTTGTTTGCGGGCGTGGCGCAGGCCGACCAGCTGGCCGACATCAAGACCCGCGGCACGCTGATCTGCGGCACGCTGGGCACGTCCGAGCCGTTCAGCTTTCAGGACGCGGCATCGCGCCAGCTGGTCGGCTATGACGTCGATATCTGCAAGCTGGTCGCGGCCCGACTGGGCGTCGCGGTCGAATACAAGCTGCTGGCTGTGGCCGCGCGTATCCCTGAACTCGACAGCGGTCGCGTGGACGTGCTGGCCGCCAATCTGGGCTGGACGGCAGAACGTGCCGCGGAAATCAATTTCAGCCACCAGTATTACGTGACGCCGCAAAAACTGCTGGTGCGTTCGAATTCCGACATCCAGACCATCGAGGATCTGAAGGGCAAGCGTATCGGCGCGACCAAAGGCTCCAGTTCGGAACGTGTGATTCAGCAGACCCTGCCGGAATCGCGGATCATCGGCTATTCGGACAGTCCCGCCGCATTTCTTTCCCTGCAACAGCGCAAGATCGACGCGCAATTCGCGTCCGAACTGGTGCTGGCGCGGCTTGTGAACCAAAGCCCTGAAAGCTCGCCCACGCGCATCCTTGAAAAAGCAGTCGTCGATGAGCCGTGGGGTCTGGGCGTGCGCAAGGGCGAAGACGCCCTGTTGGCCGAGGTCAACGCAGCTCTGGACGAGGCTGAAACCTCGGGTCAGGCCGTAGCGCTGTTTGACAAATGGTTCGGAAATCAATCCGTCTACAAGCTGACGCGCTCGTTCAAGATCGAGCCCATCGCAGTCCAGTAATCCCGGCTTGTGCCGAAGGGTCGCGCGGGTTCCCGCGCGGCTCGTTTCCTTAAGAGGCTTGCATGGATTTTCTGCTTCCAGCGGACCAGATGGCGCTACTGCTTGGTGGCGTCCGCACGACGGTCCTGCTTTTTGCAATTGCCTGGGTGATCGCCTTTGCCCTGGCCATTGCCCTTGTCGTCATCCGGGCGACGGATTACCGCCCTTGCCGCTGGTTCGTGGACGCATTCGTCGCCTATCACCGCAACGTGCCTTTGCTGGTGCAGGTGATGTTCTGGTATTTCGGGATGCCCGAATTGCTGCCGGAAACCATCCGTTTCTGGCTTTACGACCACAATGCCGAATTCTGCTTTGCCGTGATCGCGCTGGCTCTTGGCAGTGCGGCATATCAGGCCGAGGACATCCGCAGCGGCCTGCGCGCCATTCCGGCCACGCAGTTCGAAGCCGCCCGCGCGCTTGGCTGCAGCTATCTGGAAACGATGCGTTACATCGTGGTCCCGCAGGCTTTGCGCATCTCATTGCCGCCGCTTGTGGGTCGCGCGCTGTTGCTGTTCAAGAACACCTCGATCGCGATGGCGATCGGCGTCGCCGAGCTGACCTACCGGACCCGCGAAATCGAAAACCTCACCTTCAAGACTTTCCAGATTTTCGGGATTGCTACGGTTCTATACCTGATCGGCACCTTCTCGTTGATGGCCTTGGGCAGCTGGATCGAACGTCGCACGACGCCCGGACGCAAGGAACATCGCAATGCTTGAGATCATTCAGGACTACTGGCTGACCTTCCTGATCGGGCAATATCCGAACGGACCGCTGGGCGGGCTGGCGATGACGCTGATCGTCGCAGTGCTGAGCATTCTGATGTCGTTCCCCATCGCGATCGGGTTGGCTGTCGCCCGCAGTTCGACCTGGCGCTGGCTGCGTCTGGCAAGCGCCTGCGTGGTGAATTTCGTGCGCGGCATTCCGCTGCTGATGCTGATCTTCTGGTGCTATTTCGTCATCCCGATCATGACCGGCTATGCGGTCAGCGGGTTCTGGACACTGGTATGCGCCCTGACCATCTATGAGGCGTCCTATCTGTCCGAGGTCATCCGCGCCGGTATCGCCTCGATCCCCAAGGGCCAGACCGAGGCGGCGCGCTCGCTGGGGGGCAGCTACATGCTGACCGTGCGCAGCGTCGTGTTGCCACAGGCCCTGTTCAACGTGCTGCCCGGCATTACCAGCCAGTTCATTTCGACCATCAAGGAAACGTCGCTGGGTTACGTGATTGCAGTGAATGAGCTGACCTTTGCGGCCAACCAGATCAACAACCAGCTTCTGACGCAGCCGTTGCAGGTCTTTACCATCCTTGCGGTAATCTACTTCCTGCTGTGCTTCCTGCTCTCCCGCGGCCTGTCGGCCATCGAAACATCCATCCGCCGAAAGAGAGGTCTGCTATGACCGCCGCCATCGTCAGCCTTGATCATGTGAACAAATGGTATGGGCCGCATCACGTCCTGCAAGACGTCTCGCTTGAGATCGGCAAGGGCGAGGTCGTGGTGATCTGCGGACCCTCGGGCTCGGGTAAATCGACGCTGATCCGCACGATCAACGCGCTTGAGCCGATCCGCGACGGCAAGCTGCTGCTGAACGGCGTCGATGTGCACGGCAAGGGCACGGACCTGAACAAGCTGCGCCAAAGCGTGGGATTCGTGTTCCAGCAGTTCAACCTGTTCCCGCATATGAGCGTGCTGGACAACGTGACCTTTGCCCCGATCCGCATCCAGAAACGCCCCCGCGCGGAAGCCGAGGCGCTTGCGCGGGAATTGCTGGCAAAGGTGGGTCTGGCCGAAAAGGCGGACAGCTTCCCCGGCTTTCTGTCGGGTGGTCAGCAACAGCGTGTGGCAATCGCCCGTGCGTTGGCCTTGCAGCCGCCGGTCATTCTGTTCGACGAACCGACCTCGGCCCTTGACCCCGAGATGGTCGGAGAGGTCTTGCAGGTCATGAAGTCCCTGGCTCGTGACGGGATGACCATGGTGTGCGTGACGCATGAAATGGGATTTGCGCGCGAAGTGGGCGACAGGATCGTCTTTATGGATCAGGGCCGCATTGTCGTTGATACGACCCCGGAATTGTTCTTTGATGCGCCCGACCACCCGCGGATCAAGCGCTTCCTGTCCGACGTCAAGGGAGAGCATTGATCCGCCCCGACCAAGGGGCCAAGGCTGCATTGTTCACGCTCAAACAGCTTGAGGCGTTCTATGTCAGCGCGACGCTTGGCAGTTTCACCGATGCGTCCCGTCGGCTGGTGATGACGCAATCCACCATCGCCAAGCGGATCGGTGAGCTTGAAGCAGCGGTGGGTGCGCCGCTGTTTCTAAGGCTGGGCAAGACGCTGAAGCTGACCGAGGCCGGAGAGCGGCTTTTGCCCGGCGCACAAGAGATGATGCGCCTTTACGAGCGGGTCTCACAGACGATGGCACCCGGTGCGGATGTGGTCGGCCATATCCGCATCGGGGCAACCGATCTTGTCGGGTTGACATGGCTTTCCGCGCTGATCCAGACGATCAAGGAACAATTCCCGAAAGTTCAGGTCTTGCCGGAAATCGACGGCGGCGTGCGTCTTTACGAACGCCTTGGGCGCAATGAACTGGATATTGTCATCATGCCCGGTCCCTTTGCGGGTCCGGGCTTTGCCATGGTGCCCGTGGGTCAGATCTCCAATGCGTGGATGGCGAGTCCGTCATTCCAACTGCCCGAAGGCCGCCTGACGGCGCAGCAGATTTCCGACCTGCCGGTGATCGGGCAGCCGTCCAATTCCGCGCTGACCCTGCTTTACACCAACTGGTTTGAGGAAAACGGTTTTGCGCTGAAGAACGTGCTGCTTTGCAACAGCCTTGGGATGGTGGCCAAGCTGACTGTGAACGGGCTGGGGATCAGCTATCTTCCGGCAAAGCATTTTCAGCCGCAGATAGATGCGGGCGAATTGATGGTCATCGACGTGACCCCGACCTTGCCCCCTGTCACCTATTACGCGATCACCCGCCGCGATCCGTCTCCGCTGGAAAAGAACATCCTTCAGATCATTGATCAGGTTCAGACCTTTCAGCCGATCGGCTAAGGCGCCGCCTGCGTTGCGGCGCCCCATTCCCCATGATTTCCGAACGCTGTTTATCGCTGTGGCGCGATAGTCGCCGCCCTGCCGCCCGGATAGCCAGTGATTGCGCGGCTAGGTCCGGGCAACGGACAGCAAGGGGGGCAGGGCTTGACGGGGTTTGTTCTGTTTTACGTTGGTGCCGTTCTGGTCATCAACGGACTATGGCTGCTGGATCGGATCGACGGGCGCGAGATCGTCGTCATCAATCTTGTCACGGCAGTCGTCTCGGGCGCGGTCGTGCTGCATGACGCATTCGGCGTGGGGGCGAATGCAGGTTCGATCCGAAACGCCACTTTGTCGCTGCTGTTTTGCACGACCTATCTTTGGGTGGCGTGGAACCGGCTTTCGGGCGGCGACGGGCGCGGCCTTGGGTGGTTCAGCCTGTTCGTGGCGGTGACCGCAGTGCCGGTCGCCAGCCGTGGTTTTCTGGGCGCGGGCACCGGGGCGGAATTCTGGATGGCGGCAAACTGGCTGGCATGGGCAGTGCTGTGGTTTTTGTATTTCATGCTGCTGACAATGCGCCTGCATATCGCACGCATAGCGGGGTGGATCACATTGCTGACCGGCATATTCACCGGCTGGCTGCCGGGTTATCTGATGATCGAGGGCATGTTGTAAGCCGCGCGGGTAGGTCTGTCAGCCTGCCAGCTCATCTTCGATCCTCAGGGGGGCGCGCCAGCCATATTCGTCGGCCAGCGCAAGGCAGGTTTCGGCCGACTCGACCGCGCCATAGGTATCGACTGAACGCAGCGAGGCCGCCGCAGACGCATGGGCAAGCCGCAGGCAGTCGGCAACCGGCTGGCCGCGATGCAGGGCGCAGAAAAATCCCGCCGCAAAGGCATCGCCCGCGCCATTCGTGCCCTTAACCGTGTCCTGCGGCACCTTGGCCGAGGACTGGGCATGGACCGTGCCGCCGCGTTCGACCGCCAAAGCGCCGCCGGGGAAATGCACGGCGACCAGCGACATCGCCCCGCGTTCCAGCACATCGCGGGCCGCCGCCACCACGCGGCCCGGATCGGTGCGGCCCTGCGGCAGCGTGTCGATGCCCGCCAGCGCGCCGATTTCGGCATCATTGACCACCAGATAATCCAGATGCGGCAGGCAGGGCAGGACCAACGCCCGCAATTGCGCCCGGTCGATGGTCATCAGTTCAAGATTGGTGCGTAGCCCCGCTGCACGCGCGCGGCGCAGCACCGTGACCCAGCCATTCGCGTCCTGATCCCAAGGCGCGTCCATGACGGCATGGGTGCCGGGCAGGCCCAGATGCAAAATACGCGCCGGGATGTCCGCGAAGTCGAAATGATCCGGCGTCAGGTGGTCGCTGGATTCCGCCTCGAACAGATGGGTGCGGCTGCCATTGTCCTGCGCGGTAAAGGCGAAGGTGCGATGCGTCTGGATGCCAGGATCGACATGGAAGCGTGCGGTGATGCCGTTTTCCTGCGCGATGGCACGCAACAGCGCGCCATCGGCATCGTCGCCGCAAAGGCCGATGGTCCAGACCGGGATCTCGGGCGCCAGCCTGCGCATGTCCACCGCGAAATTGCAGCCCGATCCGCCGCCCTGCCGCGTCGTGGCAAGGATGCGGTTGGCGGTTTCCTCGCGCGGCCAAGCGGCAAGCACCATGTTGTAATCGACGCACCAGGTTCCCCCGGTCACGAAACCATGTCGTTCCATGCGTGGTCTTTCCGTGTCAGGCGGCGGCTTTCAGCACCGCCTCGGTGATTTGGGCATCTTCGTCCAAGGCGCGGGTCGGCGTGATGCCGTTGCGCTGAAGGCTGCCGTGATATTCGCGCGTGGCCTGATCGGAATTCAGATCGCCATCGGCCACGGCGCGCATCATCCGCACCATCTCCAGCGGGTCATCCGCCAGATTGATCTTGCGCCCGAATAGCGCCACCCGCGCGCCGAAGCGTTCGATCTGGGCGATCAGTTCCAGACAGTCGCGCGTCGTGCCCGCGCCGCCGCCAAGGATGCCCACGGTGATCGAGGGGTCATAGCCCGCCAGTTCCTCAAGCGCCTTGGGGCCGTTATAGGGGATCTTCAGGAATTCCGGGCGCTCGCGCGTCGACAGGCCCGCAAGGCAGCGCACCATGGCGTCATTGACGAAGGCGGGCACGTCTTCGGGCGCAAGGCCCTTGGGCGCGTTGGGATTGAAGACCTCAAGGAAATACTTGAAATCGCTGGCCAGCGCATCGCGCCGGAAATCGGCGAAGGCGTTCAGGGACGCATAATCCGCATCCAGATCATTGTTGAAGGTGATCGAATACAGTCCCAGATCGCAGCCCAGCGATTTCGCCACCGCAGGATCGGCGGTGCGGAACGGGCGCGAGGGCTGCTTGGCATATTCCGCGCCCCGGAACACCCAGACGTCGGTCGTGTCATTGGCGCGGATCGCGGGCTTGACGCGGCTGTTGCTGTAAACCCCGCGTTCGTTCAGCGCCTCAAGGTTGGAAACCGAGGTCAGCATGATGTCCACGACATCCTGCTCGATGATCTCCTGCACCTTGTCCAGAAACTCGGTCCGGGTGCGATAGCGCGACCATGTGCCGTCCTTGGCGCGGTTCGGCCCCGAGGAATTGATCGACGGCCCCATGTCGCCGTCCTTGGCGTCTGCGATGATGAAATCACCCTTGGCATATTTGCCCGCGCGGATGCGGGCCAGCTTTTCGTCCATCCGATACATTCAAGGCTCCTGTGAAATGGAATTGGGTGGGGGCTGCATGGCCCCGGTCATGATCGCGACCGCATCCGACATGCTGATCTGCGACGGTTCGACCTGTGCGATGCGGCGACCAAGTCGGTGGATATGCACACGGTCGGCAATCTCGAACACATGCGGCATGTTGTGGCTGATCAGCACGATCGAGATGCCGCGCGAGCGCACGTCGCGGATCAGGTCCAGCACCTTGCGGCTTTCCTTGACGCCAAGCGCTGCGGTGGGTTCGTCCAGAATGACGACGCGCGAGCCAAAGGCGCAGGCCCGCGCGACCGCGACGCCCTGACGCTGACCGCCGGACAGAGTTTCGACCACCTGATCGATGTTCTGGATCGTCGCCAGCCCAAGGTCGGACAGGTGCTTGCGCGCCTCGGCCCGCATCCGTCCGCGGTCCAGCATCCGGAACAGGCTGCCGCGCAGGCCGGGTTTGCGATATTCGCGGCCAAGGAACAGGTTGTCCACGATGGTCAGGGCAGGGGCCATGGCCAGTGTCTGGAACACCGTTTCGATCCCCTTGGCGCGGGCATCCATCGGGCTGGTAAAGCGCACGGGTTCGCCGTTCAGCCGGATCTCGCCGCTATCGGGGCGCAATGCGCCCGCAAGCGCCCGGATCATCGAGGATTTCCCCGCGCCATTGTCGCCGATGACGCCCAGAATCTCGCCCGGATACAGATCGAAATCGACGCCATCCATCGCCACGACGCGGCCATAGGATTTGCGCAAATCGCGGGCGGACAGGATCGGGGTCATGCCGCGATCCTCCGTAGCCACTGGTCGAAGCCTACGGCCATGATGATCAGGCATCCGATGGTGAATTCCTGCCACAGCACGTCCAGACCCGCCAAGGCCAGACCGTTGCGAAAGAACCCCACGATCAGCGCCCCGATCAGCGTCCCCAGGATCGAGCCGCGCCCGCCGAACAGCGATGTGCCCCCGATGACGACGGCAGTGATGCTGTCCAGGTTTGCCGATGCCCCGCCCAAGGGGCTGACCGCACCGATGCGCCCGATCAGCACCCAGCCCGCCACGCCGCAGATGCCCCCCGCCAGCAGATAGACCGAAAACAGCACGCGCCGCGTGTTGATGCCGGACAGGCGCGCAGCCTCGGCATCGTTGCCTGTGGCGTAGATGTGGCGACCGTAAGCGGTGCGGTTCAGCATATACCAAAGGAAAACCGCTAGCCCCAGCATCAGGATCGACCCCAGCGTCAGGCGGGCCGCACCCACCTGCATCGCGGTGCCGGTCCATTGCAGGATTGGCGCGGTGGCTGCGATTTCCTGTTGGCGGATCGTTTGCCCGCCGGACCAGAATTGCACGACAGCGTTGAAGATGCTCCACGTGCCCAGCGTCACGATAAACGGTGGCAGGCGCAGCAGCGTGATGAACAGGCCATTCAACGCCCCGCAGATGCCGCCCGCCGCGATCCCCGCGACCAGCGCCAGTTCCGGTGGCCAGCCATAGGTCAGCGCCAGCTGCCCCATCACGACCGAGGCGAGCACCATGATCGCGCCGACCGACAGGTCGATCCCGGCGGTCAGGATGATCAGCGTCTGCGCCAGCGCCAACATCCCGATCACGGTGACCTGTTGCAGGACCAGCGACAGGTTAAACGGGTGGAAAAAGCGTTTCCCCACGATCATCGAAAAGATCGCCAGCCCGATCACCAGCACCAGCAGCGGGATCACGGTGGGATTGCCATGCAGGAAGTTGATGACGCGCTGGCCCCAGCCCCCGCGTTCTTCGAATTGCGGCGTGTCGGACGGCATCCTTCACCCCCATTGTCAGGTTATGGATGCGGCCCGCGCATGTGGCGGGCCGCGATTTGGTCAGCCCCAGCATTCCTTCAGGGCTTCCTCGGAGGTGATGGATTCCAGCCCCTCGACCGGCTTGTCGGTGACCAGCTTGACGCCGGTATTGGTAAAGGTCAGCCCTTCGGACGGCTCGGGGACCGTGCCGTTCTTGGCGTGTTCCACGATCGCCTCGACCCCCAGCGACGCCATCAGCAGCGGGAACTGCATCGAGGTCGCGCCGATCACGCCGTCCGCCACGTTCTTGACGCCCGGACAGCCGCCATCGACGGATGTGACCAGCACGGAACCGTCATCCTTGCCCGCAGCCTTCAGTGCCTCCCAAGCCCCCGCAGCCGTGGGTTCGTTGATGGTATAGACCACGTTCACGTCAAAGTTCTTTTGCAGCAGCGTTTCCATGCCGTTGCGGCCGCCCACCTCGGAGCCCTCGCCCATTTCGTGGCCGACGATGCGCGGATCGTCTTCGTCGCCGCGTCGGTTCACGTCTTTGGTGTCGATGCCGAAACCGTCCATGAAGCCCTGATCGCGGGCCACATCGACCGTCGGCTGGCTCTCATGCGCGTCGATAAAGGCGATATGCGCATCCGCTGCCTTGTCGCCCAGCGTGCGTTTGGCCCATTCGCCGATCAGCTGGCCGGCGTGGAAGTTGTCGGTGGCGAAGGTCGCCTGTGCGGCCTCCATCGGTTCCAGCGGCGTGTCCAGCGCGATGACCAGAATGCCCGCATCGCGCGCCTTCTGGATCGTCGGCACGATGGCCTTGGTATCTGACGCCACGATCAGGATGCCCGAGGCCCCCGCCGCAATCAGGTTTTCCACCGCCTGAACCTGCGTGTCGTTGTCGCCGTCGAACTTGCCCGCAAAGGCCTGGAACTTGACGCCCAGCTCTTTTGACTTGGCCTCGGCCCCCTCGCGCATCTTGTAAAAGAACGGGTTGGGGTCGGTCTTGGTGATCAGGCCGACCAGTATCTCTTTGTCCTGGGCTTGGGCCGCGGGAAGCGACAGGCAAAGCGCCGCCACAGCCCCGCCTAAGGCGAGCCAGCTGTTTTTCTTCATTATTCCCTCCCTTTACGCGCTCCTCAACGCGCAGAGACAAGTGAAATGCTGTCACATACTTCTGTCAATAAAAACATTGTATCGGCTAGTTTTGTGCAATATTATACAAAAGACGATCGCCATCACGCTGCAACGCGGAAAGCCAAGGAAATCATGCGCAAAGACGCTGGTTCTGCCATCTATCAGCTTGTCCGCCGCGGGCAGGCCGAAACCCAACGCGACATCGAGGCAGAGACCGGACTATCCCGCGGAACGGCCACGCAGAGAATCAGCGAACTGATCGCGGCGGGTCTGCTGATCGAAGGTCCGACACGTGCATCGGGTGGGGGCAGGCCCGCGCGCGGCTTTCTGGTCAATCCGCATTACCGCAACGTCGTGGGCGTCGATCTGGGCGAAAGTCAGGGCCGCGCCTGCCTGTTCGACTTGTCCGGCGCGAAGCTGGATCAGCAGGTCTTTGCGCTGGACCTGCGCGCCGATCCGGGGGTCACGCTGGATCGCGTCGAGGATGCGGTGGCGATGCTTGACGTCTCGGCCATGCGAAGCGCGCCCATCGCGGCGGTGGGGCTGTCGGTGCCCGCGCCGCTGGATGTCGCTTCGGGGCGGGTCGCCATGCCCTCGGTCATGTATGGCTGGGAAAATCTGGATATTCGTCAGGCGCTTGGCGCGCGCATCGGCCTGCCCGTGGCGGTGGACAACGATGTGAACCTGTTATGTCTGGCCGAACAGCGGCTGAACTGGCCGAATTGCCGCAACTTCGCCTTTATCAAGATTGGCACCGGCATCGGCTGCGGCATCATGGTCGGCGGGCGGCTGATGCGCGGCGCGTCGGGCACGGCGGGCGACCTGGGCCATATCCAGCATGGCCTGCAACCTGCGCCGCTGTGCCGCTGCGGCAAGGAAGGCTGCACCGAGGCACATGCCGCAGGCTGGGCCTTGGCCCGCGACCTGCGCGGCCTTGGTTTCGACTGTCAGGATGCCCGCGACGTCATGGCTCTGTGGCTGCGCGGCGAACCCGAGGCGCTGGCCGCACTGAACCGGGGCAGCCGCGTTCTGGGCAAGGTCGCCGCCGATCTGGTCGCGATGGTCAATCCGCAGGTGCTGGTCATCGGTGGCCAACTGGCCCGCGCGGGCGAAGCGATGCTGGCCGGCGTGCGTGAGCTGATCTATCAACGCTGCCTGCCCTTGGCGACGCAGCAGCTTGTCATCGCGCTGGCAGCCGAGACCGACGATCTTGGCGTGCTGGGCGCGGCCTGTCTGGCGATGGATGAAATCGAGGTCTAGGTGCGTAGCGCGCCCGGATCACCGGATGCGCCGTTCCCGTGCCGTCCATTTCCGGTTGCGCCGCCGATCGACCCACGGCCCGGTGCTAACGCTGGCGAAATCACTGCTGCTGAACCCGTGCAATTCCCAATCCGCGATGACCTCTTCCTCGGTCCGGTCGGTCCGATAGGTCAGTCGCCCCGCGATCCAGACGGCAGTCTGCGCCTCGGTTGATGTCAGGATCACCTGTTCGATACCACGTCGAACCGCCGGACTAAGATCGGTGGTCCGTTCGAAGGTGATCGAAATTCTCAGGGCTTTTCCTTTCAAAGACTCACTGATCATCATAGCGTCCTGTTGAGCCTTTCCGTCGGTCACGCGCATCGTTGTTGTGTATCGGGATGGCACGGCGCGTTATAATTCAACTTTGTGACAATGGTAGCCAGAATCTGGCAATTTCTTACATAGATCAAGCAATTCAGGGTATCAACTTAAGGTTGAATTTTTGGCGAAAAATCCATGATGGATAGAGGCATATGCTGAAAAGTTTTGCTGATGACGGTGCGGCGGTGATCGTCGGCGCGACGGGCGGTATCGGCGGGGCGTTGGCACGGCGGATTGCTGCCTCGGGGCGGTTTCGCGATGTGATCGGCTTTTCGCGCAATGGCTCTCCGCCGCTGGACTTGATGAACGAAGACACGATTCGCAGCGCCGTGCTGACCCTGGCCGGGCGGCCGCTGCGGCTGGCGGTCGTGGCAACCGGAGTGCTGCATGATTCCGACATCGTGCCGGAAAAGACAGTGCGTGATCTGTCGCCCGAAAGCATGTCGCGGGTGCTGGCGATCAACACCGTCGGTCCGGCCCTGCTGATGAAGCATCTGCTGCCGCTGCTGCCCCGGCAGGGCAAGGCGGTTTTTGCGGTGCTGTCGGCCAAGGTCGGCAGCATCTCGGACAACCGGCTGGGCGGGTGGTATTCCTATCGCGCATCGAAAGCGGCCCTGAACCAGTTGGTCCGCACCGCCGCCATCGAATTGGGGCGCACCCATCCCGATGCGGCCTGCGTCGCGCTGCATCCCGGCACGGTCGCCACGGACCTGTCGGCGCCTTTTGCCAAGACCGGGTTGCATGTGCAAAAGCCCGATCAGGCCGCAGATGCTTTGTTGCATTGCCTTGACCTGATCGGACCTGCGCAAAGCGGCGCGTTTCTGGACCGCAGTGGCGCGGCCCTGCCGTGGTAGGTGGGCGTCAGCGCGGTAGGCTTTGCGAATATTCCGCTTGCAGCCGGTTCCACGTTACCCAGAAGGACGGGCCCTTGGTGCCTTTGACCTTGGCGACCAGAATATCCAGATGCGTATGCCAGCCTGCGGCGACCTTGGTGCGGGTGTCGCGGTCATCCAGCCCGGTATGGGTCACGGTCAGCAGCACGCGATCGCCGTGCTCCTCCAGCGCAAAGGTTACATCGCCGTTGTTCCATGCGATCTTCAGCTCACGCTCGGGCTGAAATGAAATCACGCGCGATTGCAGGCGGCTTTCCTCGGGCGTGGTATCGGCGCGGCGGTCGGGCGCGTGGCACAGGTCATCATTGCGCCAGACCAGTTCCAGTGGCGCGTCGGGTTCCAGACGCATTTCCCCCGAGGCCAGCCATTGCCGGCGCAGATCGCTTTGCGTCAGGTAACGCCACACGCGCGATGCGGGGCCGGGCAGCCAGCGACGGATGACCAGCGTTGCGCCATCGGTCATCTGGCCATAATCGTCGACCTGTTCCTGAGTGTTCATGTCGTCTCTCCCTTGTCGGATGATGTGTTGGCATCTTCGTCGCGAAGCAGTTGATCCAGCCGCCCAAGGGCGTCCGTCCAGAACCGTTCGTAATAGGCGATTTCGCGATGGGCCTGCGCCAAAGGCTCGGCCTGAAGGTGGCAGACATGGCTGCGCCAGCGGATTTCCCGGCGCAGCAAACCGGCCTTTTCCAGCACTTTCACATGCTTCGATGCAGCCACCAGCGACATGCCATGCGGCCCGGCCAGTTCGGTGATCGTCCGCTCGCCCTGCGCCAGATCGCGCAGCATCCTGCGCCTGGTCGCATCGCTGAGTGCCTGAAAGATTTCGTCCATCGCTGATTCTCACTTAACCATATGGTTAAGTTAGCACGGATCAGCCGTTCAGCAAACCAAAAGGTTAAATGAAAACCCGGCGCAGGTAAAACCAGCGCCGGGCGATGTTCATGGCCTGACCCTGATGGGTCAGCGCAGGGGATTATTTCGCGGTCTTCGCCTCGCCACTGGTCTTGACCAGCGATACGACCACGCCCGCGCCAAGGATGGCAAACGTGATGCCCAGCGACCATGCCGGCGGGAATTTTTCCCAGCCCATCAGGTCGGCGATGAAGATCTTGGACCCGATAAAGATCAGCAGGACCGACAGCGCGTATTTCAGATAGGCAAAGCGGTGCAGAATGGCCGACAGCGCAAAGAATAGCGCGCGCAGGCCAAGGATCGCGAAGATGTTCGAGGTATAGACGATGAACGGATCGGTGGTGATCGTGAACACCGCCGGGACCGAGTCCACCGCAAAGATCAGGTCCGCGAACTCGATCATCACCAGCGCAAGGAACAGCGGCGTCGCGAAGCGCACCATTTTCCCCGCCGCATCGGCCTTGCGGACGAAGAACGCATTGCCGTGCAATTCATCCGTGACGCGCATCCGCTTGCGGGCGAAACGCAGGATGGGGTTCTTGCTCATGTCCGGTTCGTGGTCATCGCCCGCGAACAGCATCTTGAACCCGGTAAAGACCAGGAACAGCGCAAAGATATACAGAACCCAGTGATAATTGGCGACGATGGTCGCGCCCAGCCCGATCATGATGCCGCGCAGCACGATCACGCCCAGAATGCCCCAGAACAGCACCCTGTGCTGGTATTTGCGCGGGATCGCAAAGAAGCTGAAGATCAGCGCGATGACGAAGATATTGTCTAGCGCCAGCGTCTTTTCGACCACGAATGCCGTCAGGTATTGCGCCGTCGCCTCGGGCGTCATCTGCCACCAGACAAAGCCCGAAAAGGCCAGCCCGAGTGAGATGTAGAAAGCTGACATCTTCAGGCTTTCGCCGATCTCGATCTCGTGGTCTTCCTTATTGAAGACGCCCAGATCAAGGATCAGCAGCGCCAGAACGATGCCGATGAACACCAGCCACATCCAGACCGGTGTTCCCATAAAGAGTGATGCAAGAAAATCCATATCCGACCTCTGTTTCGCATGAATGCTGGAGATCGGCGGAAGTGTGTTTGGGCCAACCTCGAGCGTGCTCGAAGTGGTCCGACATCACGGTTCAAAAACCGCCAGAGGGGCCCGGTCCACGCCCGACACATAGCGCGGGCGCCCCCTGCTTTCAATCGCAGCGGTGAAATTTTCTTGCCCAAGGGCCAGTTTGGGGGTCCGAGGCGGAGATTTCTTATGCTGGGCTGTATAAAGCCAAAAAATATGCTTTACTGTATAAAACCGGAAATTACACGGCGGTGTATGATATGGACAACCCGCGTTCCGTCTCGGATCTGGGAGAGATCCTGCGCCAATCGCGCAGGTCGCAAAAACTGACGCAGGCGGCGCTGGCCGAACGGGCAGGGGTGCAGGCGCATCACATCTCGAACATAGAAAACGGCGTGACCAATCCCAAGGTCGTGACGGTGTTTGCGCTGCTTGCGGCGCTTAATCTGGACTGGCGCATCACGCCCCGCACGGCTGGCGCGGGGATCGAGGATATTTTTTAATGGGCCGTCGCCGCCTGAACCAACCGCTTGCGGTGCATCTGAACGGGCGACAGGCTGGCACATTGCTGCGCGACCCGGACGGGGCCACCAGTTTCGCCTATCATCCCGACTGGCTGGGCTGGGAACATGGCTTTCGCCTGTCGCTGTCCCTGCCCTTGAACGATCAGGTCCAGCGCGGGCCGCAGGTGCTGGCAGTGTTCGACAACCTGCTGCCCGACAATGGCGCGCTGCGCCGCGCGCTGGCCGAACGCATGGGGGCAGGGGGCGATGATCCGTTTTCCCTGCTTTCCGCCATAGGCCGCGACTGCGTGGGCGCCATGCAGTTTCTGCCCCAGGACGAGGACCCCGGACCTGCCTTTGCCAATGACAGTGAACCGCTGGACGACGCGCAGATCGGCCAGATGCTGCGTGGGCTGGGGCGGCACCCGCTTGGGTTGGAACGCGACCAGCCGTTCCGCATCTCGGTCGCGGGGGCGCAGGAAAAGACTGCGCTGCTGTGGGATGACGGCTGGCGGCTGCCCTTGGGCATGACGGCGACCACGCATATCCTGAAAACGCGGATGGGGGTTTTTCAGCACGGTATCGACATGACGACCAGCCTGGAAAACGAGTTGCTGTGCCTGCGTCTGGCCGCCGCCTTCGGCTTTGATGTCCCCGACGCGCGGATCGTGCATTTCGATGGTACCGACGCATTGGCCGTCAGACGTTTCGACCGCAGCATGTCGCGCGGTCGCCGTCTGCGCCTGCCGCAAGAGGATTTGTGCCAGGCGCTTGGCGTGCCTTCGGTCAGGAAATACGAACAGGATGGCGGCCCCGGCATTTCCGAGGCGCTGGCATTGCTGGGCGGCGCCACCGACCCGATGACCGACCGTGAAACGTTTCTGGCCGCGCAGATGTTTTTCTGGATGATCGGCGCGACAGACGGTCACGCCAAGAACTTCTCGATCTTTCTTGCGCCGCGCGGTTTTCGCATGACGCCGCTTTACGACATCCTCAGCGCCGAGCCTGCCCGCGCCTCGGGGCAGCTGCGCCAGCAGCAGATGCAGATGGCGATGGCCGTCAGCGGCGCCTCGCGTCACTATCGCATCGACCAGATCAGCCCGCGCCATTTCGTGCAGACGGCGCGGTCATGCGGTCTGGGTCAGGCGGTGATCGACGGGGCTTTCGCGCGGCTGACCCAACGCCCGGCCACGATCTTCGACGATACGGCGGCGATGCTGGGTTCCGACTTCCCGCAGGCAGTGCTTGCCCCGATCCTTGCAGGCGCGCAGGGACGTTGGGACCAGTTGCGGCGATTTGCACAGGGCTGAACGCTTACGTTTCGGGTGTGTCTCTGGGCTGGTCGGGTCCTTGTGCAGCCTGGCCCGCAGATGCAGAAAGCGCCGCGATATGCGCTTCGAGATATGAAATTCTGGCGCGCAGCGCACGGATCTTGGCGCTTTCGTCAGGGTCGTCGTGTCGGGGTGTGACGGTCATGCGCATCTAAGTCGTCCCATTGATCTGCGCGGGATAACCGACAAAGCGGGCTGTTGTTCCCGCGTATTTCAACGGCGCCTGCGCATCCCCCGGTGGTCCGGTCCTGCGGGGGATGACAGCGCAGGGATTATTCCGGCCGCAATCCATGCTGGCTGTCATCGGGGGCCTTGGGCAGCCACGGATGGATCAGGTTCAGGAAGCCTTCGACATAGGTCAGCAGCACAGGCACGACCACCAGCGTCAGCAGCGAGGATGAGATCAGCCCCCCGATCACCGCATGGGCCATCGGTGCGTTCTGCGACGTGCCGCCGTGGATGTTGATCGCCAGCGGGATCATCCCGAAGATCATCGCCAGCGTCGTCATCACGATGGGCCGGAAACGTGTCGCCCCCGCCTCGATCAGTGCGGCGCGCAGCTCGCGGCCCTCGGCGCGTTGCTGGTTGGCGTTATCGACCAGCAGGATCGCGTTCTTGACGACGAGTCCCATCAGCATGATGAACCCGATCACAGAGAACATGTTGAGCGTCGATCCCCCGACCAGCAGTCCCAGCATCACGCCGACGATCGCCAGCGGCAGCGACGACATGATCGCCAGCGGCTGCAGGAAGCTGCCGAATTGCGAAGCAAGGACCAGATAGATGAACACGATCGCCAGCACCAAGGCGACCAGCGCCGAGATGCCGGATTTCGCAATCTCCTCGGCATCGCCGCCGGTGGCATAGCGATAGCCGGGGGGCAGCTCGACCGCAGCCATCGCGGTCTGCAGGCCGGGCTGGATCGTGCGGATGTCCGCACCATCAAGCCCCGCCGTAACGCTGACCGAGCGTTGGCGGTCTTCTCGGGTGATCTCGCCCGCGCTTTCGGATTGTTCGACGCTGGCGATCTGGTCAAGGCGGATGATGTTGCCGTCCGATGTGCTGGCGATGGGCAGGCTGGCAAGCTTGCCCGCATCGTCGCGCAATTCTTCGGGCAGGCGCACCACCACGTCGTAATTGTCGCCATTGGGCGCGGTCCATTCCGAGACCGTCTCGCCCGCGATCATGGGGGACAGCGCATTGCCGATCTGCGCCAGACTGACGCCCAGATCGGATGCGGCTTCGCGGTTCACGCGCACCCCCAGCGTGGGTTGCGGATCGTCAAGCGAGGTGCGGATGTCCACCAGCCCCGGCACCTTGCCCAGTTCGCCAGCAAGCGAGGCGGAAAGCTGCTTCAGCGTCGCCAGATCGTTGCCGAATATCTTCAGCTCGACCGGCGTCGCCACGCCGCCGCCGAAACTGTCGCCCGTGCCCACGCGGAAGGTCGCGCCGGGGATCTGTTCCAGCGCCTTGCGGATAGGGATGCTGAGCTGGGTCGGATTGGTGCTGCGTTCGCTGGGCGGCATCAGACGTGCGGTGATGGTCGCCGCGTTTTCGCCGCTATTCGTGCCGGAATTGACCGTGGCATAGGTCGCAATCACTTCCGGGAATTCGCGCAACAGTGCATCGACCTGTTCGATCTTGGTCTGGGTCCGTTCCAGCGATGCGCCGATGGGCAGTTCCATTTCCACCTGCACCTCGGAATTGTCCGAAGCGGGGGCAAATTCCGCGCCGACAAAGGGGAACAGCATGATGCCCCCCGCGAAGGCCGCCGTCGCGATGGCAAGCGTCGTCTTGCGCCAGTTCAGCGCCCATTCGATGACGCGGCGATAGGCGCGGGTCAGCCCCTCGAACCAGCGGTCGAATACCATGACGGCACGACCGATGGGGCCGCGCTTGGCGTTCTTTTCGGATGCCGGATCGTACCAGACCGACGACATCATCGGGTCCAGCGTAAAAGACACGAACAGCGAAATCAGCACCGCGACCGAAACCGTGATGCCGAATTGCAGAAAGAAGCGCCCGATGATGCCGTCCATGAACGCCACGGGCAGAAACACCGCGACGATGGACAGCGTGGTTGCCAGCACCGCCAGACCGATTTCATTGGTGCCGTCCAGCGCGGCCTGTTCATGGGTTTTGCCCATATGCAGATGCCGCATGATGTTTTCGCGCACGACGATCGCGTCGTCGATCAGGATGCCAATGGACAGCGACAGCGCCATCATTGTCATCATGTTCAGCGTAAAGCCAAGAAAGTGGATCGCCGCCATCGTCCCGATGATCGAGATGGGCAGCGTCAGCCCGGTGATGACCGTCGAGCGCCAAGAATTCAGGAACAGGAACACGATCACCGTCGCAAGGATCGCGCCTTCGATCAACATGCTCTGGACCGAGGCAAAGCTTTCCTCGACCGGAATGGCATTGTCGCGGATCAATGAGATGTTCACGCCATCATAAAGCGGTTCGGTCTGCATCTTGCGGATTTCGGCGCGCACCGATTCCGCCACGCCCACGGTATTCGCGCCCTGCGTCTTCAGCACGTCGATGGTGATCGCGGGGCGGCCGTCGATCATCGCAAGGCTTTCGCGTTCGGCAAGATCAGTGCCGACAAAGGCCAGATCGCCCAGACGCACCGGAAAGCCGCCGCGCTGGCCGATGATGATGTTCTCGAACCCCTCAAGCTCGGCGACGCGGCCTTCGACTTGCAGGGATTTCGTGCTGTCACCTTCGGTCACGTCGCCTGTGGGCAAGTCGGCATTGTCGTCGCGCAGGATCGCGGTGATTTCGGACGCGCCGACGCCAAGCGCGGTCTGGCGGTCGGGGTCCAGCAGGATCTGCACCTCATTGGGCAGCCCGCCCACGACCGAGGCCTGCCCGACGCCGGGGATATTCGCGATCCGGTTCGAAATTTCGTCCTCGGCCAGCTTGGTCAGCGTCCCCGCCCCCAGCGTCTCTGAGGAAAGGCCGATGGACAGGATCGGCATTTCGGTCGGGTCGAACCGCAGGATGCGCGGATCTTCGGCATTGTCGGGCAGCGCGCCCTGGATCTGCGATACGCGGTCGCGGACCTCTTGCGCGGCGGTGACGCTGTCCACCTCAAGGTCGAACATGATCAGCACCATCGACGATCCGGTCTGGGCCGTCGATGTGATGGTGTCGATGCCGGACAGCGTGGCGACGCTATCCTCGATCGGTTCGATGATGTCGTTCTCTACTGCCTCGGGGGTGGCGCCGGGATACGAGGTGACGACGGCCACGACGGGAAAATCCACCTCGGGCAGTTCGTCGATGGCAAGGCGGGAATAGGAAAACAGGCCGATGACGACGATGGCCACCATGACCATGGTGGCAAAGACCGGCTGGCGGACGGCGATGCGGGTCAGGATCATCGGTCAGTCCCCGACCCGCTTGACGCGCGCGCCGTCGCGCAGCCGTTCCAGGGGTTGCGACACGATCACGTCGCCCTCAGCCAATCCTGAGGCGATTTCGATGGTGCGACCCCGGCTCCAGCTTCGCGCGACCTGCACGTCGCGTCGCACCACCCGATCGCCTTCCAGCAGCAGGACATAGCTTGTCTCGTCCTCGTGGCGAAGCGCGGGCGCGGGGATGCCGATGCCGTCGGCGGTCTCCTCAAGCACCAGATCGCCGGTTGCGAACATGCCGCCTTTCAGCACCCCATCGGCATTGTCGATCGCGGCATAGACCGGCAGGACGCGCGTGCCCGATACCGCGACCGGCGCGATGCGGTTGATCTTGCCGTCAAAGCGGCGCTCGGCAATCCCGTCCACGCGCACGGTCACATCCTGTCCGACGCGCAGGCGCGGGCCGTAATTCACCGGGATGCCGCCTTCCAGCACCAGTTCCGAAATATCGACCAGTTCCAGCAATTCCGAACCGGGGCTGACGAAGCCGCCCGGATTGACCGAACGGGCGCTGATGATCCCGTCAAAGGGCGCGGTGATGCGGGCCTTGGACAGATCATCTTCGGCCGAGGCGACCTGCTTCATCAGCGCGGCATAATTCGCCTCAAGCTGGGCCACGTTGGCGGTCTCGGTCTCAAGCGATGACGAACTGGTCACGCCGCGCCGCACCAGATCGGTCGTTCGCCGCAATTGCGCGCGGGCCAGATCCAGTTGCGCCAGCGTCGCCTGCGCGGTGGCCTGTTGCTGTTCAAGCTGATTGCTCAGTGCCTCGACATCTATGGTGACCAGCTCGTCGCCCTGGGCGACCGCCTGCCCTTCGCGCACGTTCACCGATTGCACCCGACCCGACACCTCGGCGGCGACGGTCAGTTCTTGTTCAGGCACCAAGGAACCCGTCAGCTGCACTGTGTCCCGCAGCCTGCCACGCACCACCTTGTGCAGTTCCGAGGGCAGAAGCTGCATCGTGAATTCCGCAGGCGCCGCTTCGGGTTCGGGCGCGGCTGCCTGTTTGCCGCCTCGCAATGCCATGGCCGCCAACAGCACCAGAACCGCAAGAACCGCAAGAATGATCCAGCGACGGCGGCGCGGGCGTTTCGCGGGGTTTTGCGCCAAGGCGGCAGCCTGATCCGGTTTCTGCATCGTCGTTCGTCCTTGCGATCTTCAAAGCCTGCCCCGCCAAACGGGCGGGCGGGTCATTCGGTTCGCCCCGCCCGTTCAGCATCGGGCGAAAGCATGGGGCCAGAGCCGCCAAAGGGTCGCGGTTCGACCGGGTCGCAGAACGGCAGATGGCTGACCGCGCGAATGGATTTTGCGGTCTGCGCGACCACCTCGGCCGTGGTGAATTCCTGAGCATAGCGGATTGCGGCAATGCTGATCGTTTCGTCGATCACCCGGATGGCCGCCAGCACGGCTGCCGCGCAAAGCCGCACGTCGAAATCGCCATGCGAACGCCCCAGCCTGTCACCGATGATGGCCGCCAGCTCATCCTCTCCGCGATGATACGAAGCAAGCCAGACCGGACGCAGATCGGGTTCGTCCGGCAAGGTGGCGATCAGCCGGACGATCAAAAGGCCGTCCGCAATCCATTCCGGGGGCTGCTTGGCAAGGTCGAAGCACTCTGCCAGATGCGCCTCGATTGACTGGAAATGGGGCCAGCGCCGCAATTCCTCGGCGTAGTATTTCCACGACTTGGCGAATAGCGGTGCGACGCAGCTTTCCTTGTTGTGGAAATAGCGCCAGACCGTGCGTTCCGAAATCCCCGCAGCTTCGGCGATGTCGGCGCCGCTGGTCGCGGCCAGCCCGCGCTGCAGGAACAGCGCGGCTGCGGCGCGCGCGACGGTCAGCTGGGATGTCTCGATGCTTCTGGCCAAGTGCGACTCCGAATTTGGCGGTAAGCGTCGTATTTTTGGCAGTTACTGTCAAACTATATTTCAGGAACACTTCGCGGTGGCGGATGTTGGCATCCCATCACCGTCAGCAGGAGGAACTGACATGGACCACGCCAATCACACCCGACTGGATGATACCGAATATACCGATGCCGTGCTGACAGGCGCGACGATCTATGGCCCGGATGACAGCAATATTGGCCATGTCGCGCATGTCCACGGCACCGGACCGGATGCGCAGGTCGTCATCGAGGTGGGCGGCTTTCTTGGCATCGGCAGCAAGGCTGTGGCGGTTCCGGTGCGTCAGCTGGATTTCATGCGCGACGAAGACGGCACCGTCCATGCCGTCTCGACCTGGACCAAGGATCAGTTGAAAGAAATGCCCGAACACCACGACTGACCACAGCCCCGGCAAGATCCGAGCGCTTCGGCCGGGCGGCGCATTTGCGCTGCCCGCCCTTTGCTATTTCGCGCGAATGATATTTATTAAGTATATGTAATAAATAAGTTATTTTTGGAACATTCAGTCGATCTGCCTGTTGAATTGGCAGCCGGATGACACCGGATACCATGTTTCAGGAGATCGAAGATGACCAAGCTGCTTGCCTCTACTGCGCTGATTGCGATGCTTGCCGCGCCCGCCGTGGCGCAGACCGCGACGGATACGACGACCCCACCGCCCGCAACGACCGAAGCCCCCGCGGGGATGGATGCCCCGGCTGCGGGCGACATGCCTGCGACCAGTGGCGATACCACCGCTGAAACGCCAGCCGAGGGCAGCACTGCCATGGAGCCCGCAGATGGCGCAGGCACGGGGGCTGCGACCCCTGCCGATCCGGCCGCCGGCGACGCAACGGCGTCGGGCTTTGGTTATACCGGCATGGCGGGCGACATGTCTGCCGAAACCTTTATCGGCAAGCGTCTGTATGTCTCGGAAGCCGATGTGGATGCCAATGCCGAAGTGACCGAGGTGGATCAGGATTGGGATGACGTGGGCGAGATCAGCGATCTGGTGATCGGCGCCGACGGTCAGGTCAAAGCCGTGCTGGTGGATATTGGCGGCTTCCTTGGCATGGGCGAAAAATCGGTGGCCGTGGCGATGGATCAGCTTGACGTCATCCGCGACGGCGACTCGGAAGGGGATTACTTCATCGTCTTCACGTCCGACCGTGCCGCGCTGGAAAGCGCACCGGCCTTTGAATGGGTCGAAGGTCAGCCTTGACCTGCTGACAGGCTCCGGGGCGGTTGTCGCCCCGGAACCGTTTTGCGCTGATCGCGCGCCACAAGACCATCATGCCGCTTCCAACCCTGATCCCTGTCCGTCACGCGGCCGGGACAAATTTCTTGACAGAGTGCCCCGCTCCGGTTTTCCATCAGGAAAATAAGTTGTCGGATAGGAAAATCGACGCTTGGCCCGAGCGCGGCATCCGACTTCAAGAATCGGGCCATCTAGGGAGGAAGCAACGTGTCGGATCTGGCTCGCCGGATCGAGGCAATGCATCGTCGTGACATGGCGGTTGCGTGGGCCTTTGTTCTGGGACTTTGGTTTTCAATTATCTTCGTCGCATGGGCCACATGGTCGCTTGCGCCCAGTGGCACCGCGCGGATCGTGCTGCTGATCGGCGGCGGCGTGGTCTTGCTGTTCAACACCGCGGCGATCATGGCGATGCTGCGCCATTACCGCGAAGACCGCGACTTCATGTATGGGCTTGATATCAAGTTTCTGGACGCCTCGCGCGCGCTGAAACGGGCAGGCCGGTCATGACGCGCTATCAAGCACCCGTGCAGGGCAAGGTCGGTCAGGTGATCGACGTCATCGTGCTGCTGATCATGGCGATCGGCGCGCTTTATATCCCGCTGTGGATGGGCATGGCGGGATCGTCCAAGGTGCCGCAACCCGTCACCGATCCCACATGGGAAAGTCTGGGCCAGAACGCGGTCATGGTCGAGCAGTGGCAAAAGTTGGGCTTTGCCGACGCCGCATCGGCCAGCGAGATGATCACCGCGCGCTTTGACTACAGCTTCTCGATCGGGGCGCTGGTCGCCATGATCGTCGTCATCGTGGGCTATTACGCGATCCTGCTGCGCTTTTCCGAAAAGGAATATCGCGAGGTAATCGCCGAGAAATTCGGCGAGTGAGGGCATCATGGACCTTTGGGATTATCTTGAACTGGCGGCTTGGGCGGCGTCGGCATTGTTCGGCCTGTTCATCGTCATCGACTGGATTCGGACCGACAGCACCTATGACGAGGAATTCCTGACCTCGTCGCGCGAAGGCGAGCTGGAAGCCCTGACCGAAGAACAGCATCGGGGATAAAATGGCAAAAGCGGAAAAGATCGAGCATGTCGGGTTGGCCCGCGTGCTGGGCCCGGCGCATGTCTGGGCATTGGGGGTCGGTATCGTTCTGGTCGGCGAATATATGGGCTGGAACTTTGCCGTGGGCAAAGGCGGGGCCTATGCCGCGCTGATGGCCTGCTGGTTTGCGGGCATCCTTTATACCTGCGTGGCCATGATCGATTCAGAGGTGACATCGACCGTTGCCGCAGCGGGCGGGCAATATACGCAGGCCAAGCATATCGTCGGGCCGCTGATGGCCTTTAACGTCGGCCTGTATCTGGTTTTTGCCTATACGATGCTTGAGGCAGCGAATGCCATCACCGTGGGCTTTCTGGTCGATACCGTCGCCACGATGAGCGGGCATCAGGGCGGCGTCGATCAGCGGCCCTTCATCATTCTGTCGATCATGTTTCTGGCATGGCTGAACTATCGCGGGGTGCTGGCGACGCTGACATTCAACCTTGTGATCACGGCCATCGCCTTTACGGCCGTGGTGGTGCTGTTTCTGACCACGGCCGGGATTTTCGGTGCGGGTCCGCTGCGCCATGCCGATCTGCTGTCGGGACAGGCCGCTCTGCCCTATGGCTGGCTGGGAGTGCTGGCCTCGATGCATTTCGGGCTGTGGTTCTATCTGGGGATCGAAGGCACGACACAGGCCGCCGAGGAAGTTCGCAGCCCCGCCCGCGCCTTGCCGTTCGGCACGCTGGCAGGCGTGATGACGCTGGCAATTGCCGCGACGCTGACCTGGTATGTCTGTGCGGGCCTGATGCCGTGGGAATATCTGGGTCAGTCGGGCGTGCCGCTGTTCGATGCCGCCCGCCTGTCGGGGTCTTACGGGTTGATGGTCTTTCTGGGCATCGGCACGCTGTTTGCGACGCTGGCATCCGCCAATGGCTGCATCAACGATGCCAGCCGTGCATGGTTCGCCATGGGTCGCGACCGCTACCTGCCCGGTTGGTTCGGCGCGGTGCATCCGAAATACCGCACGCCCTACCGATCCATCATCTTTCTTGTGCCAATCGCGCTGATCTTTGCGCTGGGGGCGCCGCTGGATCAGGTGGTGACCTTCTCGATCCTGTCGGGGCTGCTGGAATATACCTTCATGCCGCTGAACATCATTCTGTTCCGTCGCAAATGGCCGTTGGACACCATCAAGCGCGGCTATGAACACCCGTTCCACCCGCTGCCCGCCATGGTGCTGCTGGGGCTGTGCGGGCTGGCGTTCTTTGCGGTGTTTCTGGGCTACGGCACGCAGCTTGTCGCGATGATCGCGTTCTATATCGTCGTGTCGCTGTGGTTCCATTTCTGGCGCTATCGCTTCGTGAACCGCGGTGCGCAGTTCACCATGCCCTGGCCCAAGCCGCGCGGGTATTAAGATGATGATGCTGCCGCTGATGATGGTGGTGCTTGGTGCGGGGCTGGCTTGGCTGGCCCTGCATCTGATTGCCGATGACAAGGCGCGGCGGACGGCGCGGGCCGGATGGCTGGACGGGATCGACCTGCAGGAACGGCGGCAGGCGGTCGCGGCGACAGGCTTTGCCCGTGCGTCAGGCCGCAGGGCAGGGCTGACGTTGGATCTGCAGGCCGTTCCCGACACGCTGACATTCCGCAAGCTGCCCGCCCTGTGGCTGCTGGTCACGCTGCCCGAACCGCTGCCCCTGCGACAGCGCATCAACCTGATGATGCGCCCGACCGGGATCGAGCCCTTTTCCGCCTTTGACCGCCTGCCGCATCAGACTGCCTTGACCGCAGGTTTTCCCGAGGACGCGGCCCTACGCAGTGAACTACCCCTGACCGAGACCGAGGGCGCGCTGTTGGCCCGCCACATCGCACTGTTCGACGACCCGCGCGTCAAGGAGCTGGTCATCTCACCCCAAGGGCTGCGCATCACCTGGCTGGCCGAAGAGGCGGATCGCGGTCGCTACCTGCTGTTTCGCGAAGCCGAGATGGGTCGGAATGCGCTTGATCCCCAAGCGCTGGACCCACTGGTGCTGGCCTTGCGCGACATGCGCGAAGACATTCTAAGGACTGCCGTATGAAAACGCCGCCGAACCCTTATCTGGTGCTGGCCTCAGCCATCGTGCTGCCCGGCTCGGGTCAGGTCTGGAACGGTCAGCCCATGCGCGGGCTGATCTTTCTGTTCTTTATCTGCCTGCTGGGTGGGTTCACCCTGCTGACCGCCGCGCCCGAGGTGTCCTTTGTAGGGCGCTATGCAGGCGGATTCTTCGTCTGGGCAATGGCGATCTTTGATGCCTATAAACAGGCCCGCATCCGCCATGCGATCTGGCAGCACAACATGGCCTGATCACTCGCGCTGCCAAGCGGGCGCGGGCTGACCCAGACGCAGATACAGCGCGCCGGTGACTATCGGCGCGATCAGCCAGCCGATGTCCAGCCCGCCGAAATGTGCCGCAAGCGGGCCGGTGAAGAAGGACGTGGACAGGAACGGGATCTGCACAAGGATACCCGCCACATAAGCCTTGGCTGCATTGCCGTTGAACCGGCCATAGACCCCGCCATCGGGGCGGAAGAAAGCCGCGATGTCATAGCGGCCTTTGCGGACCACATAGAAATCGACGATGTTGATCGTGGCCCATGGTGCCAGCACCACCATCAGCGCCACGACGAAGGAAATGAAGCGCGGCACGAAGGTCTCGGCCGACAGCATCGCCGGGATCAGGCAGCCGATCAGCACCGCCACCGACATCACGACCCGCGTGCGGCGCGTAGGCTGCCATGCCGCGATGAAGGTCTGCGCCATGGTGATCAACGACAGCACTGCGCCATAAATGTTCAGCGCGTTATGCGTGACGATGTTCAAGACGAACAGCAACAGCAGGACCGGGCTGAGCACACCGACCGAATGGCTGACCAGCACCATCGCATCGGCATCCGCAGGCGCACCCGCCACCGCAATCGCCCCCAGAAAGAACGAGGCCGAGGTGCCCATGGACGCGCCCAGAAAGCTGGCCATGAAGGGCGCGCGGATGCCCACCGATGGCGGCAGATAGCGGGAATAATCCGAGGTATAGCAGGCATAGGACAGGTGCCACACCGCCGCCAACGAAAACATGGACAGCCACCCCAGCGGCGTGACCTCTCCGCCCAGCCACGCATCAGCGGGCAGGGCGGCAATCAGGCTGATCGCGGCCAGCAGCAGGCCCAGACCCATGAACCAGATGCCGATGCGGTTCAGCAGGTGGATCATGTTATAGCCCAGAATGGCGATCCCCGCCGCCGCCAGCGCCGAGATGACCGCCCCCAGCGGCAGGCCCACCGCAGGCACCAGCGAATGCAGCGATTTCGCCGCCAGCACGATGTTCGAGGTGAAAAAGCCCAGATACAGCAGCGTGGCGAACCCCACGACCAGCAGCGCGCCATAGCGCCCGAACTGCCCCCGGCTTTGGATCATCTGCGCCAGCCCCATCTGCGGGCCTTGCGCCGAGCAGGCTGCCAGCACCAGCGCGCCGACGATATTGCCCAGAACGATCGCGGAAAACGCCCAGGCCAGCGGCAGGTGAAAGACCTGCACCGCCATCGCTCCGGTCACGACCGGCAGGGGCGCGATATTAGTGGTGAACCACAACGTGAACAGATCGCGTGGGCGTCCGTGCCGCTGCGACAGGGGGACAAAGCCGATGCTGTTTTCCTCGATCACGCCGGGGCTGCGTTCCTGGTGTGCCATGCTCGACAATTCCTCCCTTGCCGCGTGGTATACCGTAATATCAGCATGTCGTAGGATAGGAGCTGCGCGGCGTAAACCCCCGGAAAACCGGGATGTCGGAAGGGGTTCGGGCATGGGTGATCCCTCGGGCGCGGGACGTCCGAGGGTTTAGGTAATGGTAATGATTTATAAGGATTAAATCACGTCGGCGACGGTTCGCCCGAGGCGATCACAAAGCCGAGCAGAGATATTTGATCTCCAGATATTCCTCGATTCCGTATTTCGATCCTTCGCGGCCCAAACCCGACTGCTTGACGCCGCCGAACGGCGCCATTTCGTTCGAGATCAACCCGGTATTGTGCCCCACCATCCCGTATTCCAGCCCCTCCGAGACGCGAATCACGCGGGCGTAGTCGCGGGTATAGAAATAGGCAGCGAGGCCGAAGATGGTGTCGTTGGCCATCTGGATCGCCTGTTCCTCGGTGTCGAAAACGAACAGCGGCGCGAGCGGGCCAAAGGTTTCTTCCTGCGCGACGGCCATGTCTGTGGTCACGCCGGTCAGCACGCCCGGTTCCAGCATCAGACCGCCCAGACGCTTGCCGCCGGTCTTCAGCGTCGCGCCCTTGGACAGCGCATCCGCGATATGGGCTTCGACCTTGGCTGCACCCTTTTCCTCGATCATCGGGCCGATGGTGACACCTGCTTCGGTGCCGGGGCCGACCTTCAGGGCTGCCACCCGCGCCGCCAGCTTGTCGGCAAAGGCGTCATAGACGCCGCGCTGGACCAGAAAGCGGTTGGCGCAGACACAGGTTTGCCCGGCGTTGCGGAACTTGGCGATCATCGCGCCTTCGACCGCCGCGTCCAGATCGGCGTCGTCAAAGACGATGAAGGGCGCGTTGCCGCCCAACTCCAGCGACAGGCGTTTGATCGAGGGCGCGCATTGCGCCATCAGGATGCGCCCTACTTCGGTCGAGCCGGTGAAGGACAGCTTCCGCACGGTTTCGGAATCCGTCAGCACCTTGCCGATGCTGCGCGCGTCGCCGGTGACGATCTGCAGGACACCCGCAGGCACGCCCGCGCGTTCGGCCAGCTTGCCAAGCGCCAGCGCGGTCAGCGGCGTCAGGTCGGCGGGGCGCACGATCATCGTGCAGCCTGCGGCCAGCGCGGGCGCGACCTTGCGAGTGATCATCGCGGCTGGGAAATTCCACGGCGTGATTGCCGCGGTGACGCCGACCGGCTGGCGGATCACCGTCAGGCGCTTGTCGGCCTGCGGGCCGGGGATGGTGTCACCATAGACGCGCTTGGCCTCTTCGGCGAACCATTCGACGAAGCTGGCGGCATAGGTGATTTCGCCCTTGGCCTCGGCCAGCGGTTTGCCTTGTTCGGCGGTCATGATCGCGGCCAGATCGTCGGCATTTGCGATCATCAGGTCGAACCAGCGGCGCAGGATGATGCTGCGCTCCTTTGCCGCCAGCGCCCGCCAGCCGACCAAGGCGCGGTCAGCAGCGGTGATGGCATCCTGAACCTCGTCGGTGGACAGTGACGGGACCATGCCCACGACCGAGCCGTCCGCCGGGTTCGTCACCGTGATCGTGTCGCCCAAGCGGGCCTTGATCCATTTGCCGTCCAGCAGGCAGGCATCGGTCAGCAGGGTGGGGTCGTTCAGTGCAGGCATGGTCAGGTCTTTCATCAGTTATCAGGTCCGGGCAAAGACATGGGCGTCTTGCGGTTGCCAGCGCACATGCAGCGCATCGCCGCGCTGGACTTGTCCCATCATCGGGTGGCCGAAGTTCAGCCGCACCGACAGCACATCGCCCCATCCGGTCCGGGCCGAAACTGTGCTGTTATTGCCAAGGAATGTCACGTCCTCGATGGTGACGGGCAGGGATGCGCCCGCCGCGCCCGGCCCTGCCGCAAGCTCGATCCGTTCGGGACGCAGCATCAGGGATGCCTTGCCGCCCGCCGATCCCGTGCCGTGCATCGGCACATCGGCCAGCACCGTGCCATCGGCAAAGCGCAGGCTGGCGCGACCGGATGCGACTGCCGCCAGTTCACCGCCAAGAAACGCGCTGTCGCCGATGAAATCGGCCACGAAATGTGTGGCGGGGCTGGCGTAAAGCTGTGGCCCGGTGCCGACCTGTTCGATTTTGCCCTTGTTGAAGACGGCGATGCGGTCGGAAAGGCGCAGGGCCTCTTCCTGATCATGGGTCACATACAGGATGGTCACGCCGGTTTCCTGATGGATGCGGCGGATTTCGTGCTGGATTTCCTCGCGCAGCTTCTTGTCCAGGGCCGACAACGGTTCGTCCATCAGCAGGACCGGCGGGTCATAGACCAGCGCGCGGGCCAAGGCGACGCGCTGCTGCTGGCCGCCGGACATCTTGGCGGGCATGCGATCCTCGAACCCGTCCAGCCGGACAAGGGACAGGGCCCGTTTCACCTTGGCCGCGATCTCGGCCTGCGGGGCGCGGCGGACGCGTAGCGGGAAGGCCACGTTTTCGCCGACCGACAGATGCGGGAACAGGGTATAGCGCTGGAACACCATGCCGATCTGGCGCTTGTGCGACGGCGTTTGCAGTATCGACTTGCCGCGCAGCTTGATGTCGCCCGCGGTCGGGTCCTGAAAGCCCGCAAGGATATACAGCGTCGTCGATTTTCCCGACCCCGACGGGCCAAGGAAGGTCATGAATTCGCCTTCGGCGATCTCCAGCTCGACATGATCGGTTGCGACCACGTCGCCGAAGGTTTTGCGGATGCCGTTGATATGCAGGTAGGGGCTGCTCATCTGGATTTGCCTTTGCGGATCAGGGCGGCCACGATCATCAGGATCGCGGTCAGGCCCACAAGAAGGGTCGAGGCGGCGGCAATCACCGGCGTCAGGTCTTGGCGCAGCGTCGTCCAGACCTTGACCGGCAGGGTTTGCAGCGTAGGCGAGGCCATGAAGATCGCCAGCACCACCTCGTCCCACGAAATCAGGAAGGAAAAGATCGCGGCGGAAAACAGGCCGTGGCTGATGGCGGGTAGGGTGACGCGAAAGCGTGCCTCCCACGGGGATGCCCCACACAGGATCGCGGCATCCTCGATCGAGGGGTCAAAAGTTTCCAGCGCGCCGGAGATGGTGATGACCGAAAACGGCAGCGCCACGATCAGATGTGCGATGACGAAACCCACAAAGGTGCCGTTCAGCCCCAGCCGCAGGAATGCCGCGTAAAGCGCCACCGCGATGATGACGACCGGCAGCACCATCGGCGTCAGGAAGAACGCCCGCAGGACCGCGCGGCCCCGGAACGTGCCCCGCGTCAGCGCTAATGATGCCAGCAGCCCCAGCGCCACCGACAGCACCATGACCACCAGCGCGATCTTGGCCGAGGTGAAGGCCGCCGACAGCCAGCGCGGATCGGCGAACAGGTCGTGATACCATTTCAGCGTCCAGCCCGGCGGCGGAAAGATCAGCCAGCGCGAATTGCCGAATGACAGGGCCACGATGAACAGGATCGGCAGCAGCAGGAACAACGCCATCAGCGCGCAGATCGCTGACAGGATCCATTTCCACAGGCCGAGTTTGTCGAAATCCAGCAGCATCAGCGGGCCTCCGCATCGAATAGCCGCAATTGCAGCGCGTAAAGCGCCAGCGTCACGACCAGCAGGATGAATGCCGCAGCCCCGCCCATGCCCCAATTCACAAGGCTTTGGACCTGCTGCACGATCAGTTCGGCCACCATCATGTTCGAGGTGCCACCCAGCAGCGAAGGCGTCACGAAATAACCCAGCGACATGACGAACACCATCAGCGCGCCGGACGCGATGCCGGGTGCGGCCAGCGGCAACAGCACGCGGCGCAGCGCCTGACCCTTGGTCGCGCCACACAGGGCGGCGGCTTGCAGGATGGCGGGATCGATCTTCCTGATAACGCCGTAAAGCGGCAGGATCATGAAGGGCAGCATGATGTAGACCATGCCGATGGTCACGCCGATCAGGTTGTTGGTCAGTTGCAGCGGCTGGCTGGTCAGGCCCAGCCCCATCAGCAGCTTGTTGACCAGCCCGGTCTGTTGCAGCAGCACCATCCACGCATAGGTCCGCGCCAGCAGGTTCGTCCACATCGAGAGCAGGATAACCGCGAACAGCACGCTGGCGATGCGCGGCGACATGATCGCCAGCGCCCATGCGACGGGAAAGGCGATCAGCGCCGTGATCAGTGTCACCACGCCCGACACCAGAAACGTGTTCAGGAAGATGCGGATATAGGTGAACGAACCCAGCAGCGTTTCATAGTTCTGCAAGCCCGGCTGCGGTTCGGTGACCGAGCGGCTAAGCAGTCCCGCGACCGGGATGACGAAAAAGGCCAGAAGCAGCAGCAGCGCAGGCAGGGCCATGCCCCAACCCGAACCGCGACGCCCCTGCGACAGGAAAGACAACATAGGGATCACCCTTCAGGTGTTCGCGGATGGGCGGCGAGCCTTGGGGCCGCCGCCGCTTTCGTCATTGCGCCTGCCAGGCATACCAGCGGGTGCCGATCTCATCGCGGTGCTCGGCCCAATAGGCCATGTCGGCGTTGATCTGCGTCCCGGTCTGGGTGTCGGGCAGGGTCTTGCGGACCTCCGCATCCATCAGTTCGGGCGAGCCGGTGTTGATCGGCGCATAGCCGGTCTTGGCGGCGAAATCGGCCTGAGCCTTGGCGCTGGTCGCCTCGGCGATAAAGGCCATGGCGGCGTCCTTGTTCGGTGCGCCTTTGGGAACCACCAGCGCGTCGGCGGCGGTGATGTTGTTTTCCCAGCTGATGCCCACCGGCATGCCGTCAGCCGCAAGTGCCGCCAGACGCCCGTTCCAGAAGAAGCCGATCGGCGCCTCGCCCGAGGCCAGAAGCTGCTGGCTTTGCGCCCCGCCTTCCCACCAGATGATGTCGGACTTGATCGTGTCCAGCTTCTTGAAGGCGCGGTCCAGGTCCAGCGGATACAGCTTGTCGGCGGCGACGCCATCGGCCAGCAGCGCGGCCTCGATCACGCCCGGCGCCGACCATTTATAGAAGGTGCGCTTGCCGGGGAATTTCGCGGTGTCGAACAGATCGGCCATCGTCTTGGGCTGATCGCCGCTGAAATTCGCCGGGTTGAAGCCGATGACGAAGGAATAATAGAAGCTGCCGACTGCGTAATCGGACACGAAGCGCGGGTCCAGTTTCGACTTGTCGATGACGTTGAAATCCAGCGGCTCCAGCAGGCCCGCCTTGCCAGCCTGCAATGCCCAGTCGAATTCGCTGTCCACCACGTCCCAGTTCACGGCCTTGGCTTCGACCATGGCCTTGATCTTGCCGTAATCGGTCGGGCCGTCCTGCAGGACATTGGTGCCGGTCTTTTCGGAATAGGGCGCGGCCCAGAATTCGGTCTGCGCGTCCTGCGTGGTCCCGCCCCATGAGGTAAAGACCATCTGCTGCGCCTGCGCGACCCCGCCTGCAAGGGTCAGGGCGGCGGCAAGGGCAAGGGCTTTCTTGTGCATCTCGTTACTCCACTGTTGGTCTTTGTTATGGAAAACCCGGCCGTTTCCCGGCCGGGCCTTGTATCAGCGCATGACGAAGGGATCGGGGATCGGATCGTCCGAGGTTCGCAGCCAGACCGTCTTGACGGTCGTGTAATCCAGCGCCGCCGCCAGCCCGCCTTCGCGGCCATGGCCCGACAGCCCGTGCCCACCGAATGGCGCGATGGGCGAGACCGCGCGATAGGTATTCACCCAGACGATGCCCGCCCGGATGCCACGGATCATGCGATGCGCCCGCGTCAGGCTGCGCGTGAACACGCCCGAGGCAAGGCCGTATTGCGTGTCATTAGCGATGCGCAGGGCGTCCGTTTCGTCATCAAAGGCGATGACCGACAGGACCGGGCCAAACAGTTCCTCGGTCATGCAAGGCGCGTCGGGGGTGTCGGTGCAATCAAGGATGGTCGGCGGGAAATAGAAGCCCGCACCATCGGGCGTTTTGCCGCCGGTGACCAGCTTTGCACCCGCCGCGACGGAATCCGCCACGATGCGTTCGATCCGGTCGCGCTGGCGTGCGGTGCATAGCGGCCCCACCTCTGTCGCCATGTCGCCGGGGGCGCCGATGCGGACGGCCTCGGCCTTGACTTTCAGGCGTGCCAGCATGTCGTCCTTGATGCTGCGCTGGACCAGCAGGCGCGAGCCCGCGACGCAGCTTTGCCCGGTTGCGGCGAAAATCCCCGCCACCTGTGCATTCACGGCGCTGTCCAGATCGGCGTCGTCAAAGACGATAAAGGGCGACTTGCCCCCCAGCTCTAGCGAGGTTTTGGACAGGTTCTCGGCCGAGGCGCGCACGATGTGGCGTGCGGTATCCGGCCCGCCGGTAAAGGCGATATGGGCGACCAGCGGATGCGTGGTCAGGGCCTTGCCCGCCTCGGGGCCGCCGGTCAGGATATTGACGACGCCGGGCGGGAAACCCGCCTGATCGACCAGCCGCGCGAATTCCAGCATGGCGGCGGGGCCGTCCTCGCTGGCCTTGACGACGACGGTGCAGCCTGCGGCCAAGGCGGGGCCGATCTTGACCGCCGACAGGAACAGCTGGCTGTTCCACGGCACGATGCAGGCCACGACGCCCACGGGTTCGCGCCGCAGCCAGACCTCCATATCCGGCTTGTCGATGGGCAGATGCGCGCCTTCGATCTTGTCAGCCAGCCCCGCATAATAGCGGTAGTAGTCCGCGACATAGGCGATCTGGCTGCCGGTTTCGCGAATGATCTTGCCGGTGTCGCGGGTTTCCAGCTGCGCCAGACGTGGCGCGGCCTCGGCCACCAGATCGGCCAGCCGCGCAATCAGCTTGCCGCGTGCCGTGGCCGTCAGCCCCGCCCATTCCGGCGCGTTGAAGGCCCGGTCCGCCGCACGCACGGCGCGGTCGACATCGGCGGCGGATGCATCGGCAATCAGCGCCCAGGGCGTGCCGGTCGCGGGGTCAAGGCTTTCAAAAGCCTGCGCCCCGTCCTCGAACCGCCCGTCGATATATTGCTGCAAGCGTTCCATCAGGCAAAGGCCGGGATGACGTCGCGGATGAAACGCTCCAGCGAGGCGCGCTTGCGTTCAAAGCTCATACCGCTGTCGATCCAGAAGCTGAACTGGTCGTAACCCAGCGCCTCATAGGATTTGATGCGTTCGATCACTTCGGGGGCTTCGCCGACGATCTGGTTCTTGCGCATCGCCTCGGGCGAATAGAACGGGTGCTTGGCGGCGTCCTCGGGGGTGATTTCCTGGATCAGGCCCATGCTGATCGGGCGTTCGTTTTTGAACCACGCGCCGAAATAGTTGTAGAACATATTCAGTTCTTCGGCACCGCGCTGCGCGTCTTCTTCGCTGTCAGCGACATAGGTATGGCGCAGAACCATGATCTGCGGGCGCGGGCGGTCGGGGTTCTTTTCGCAGGCCGCGTTGAAATGGCCCATCAGGCTGACGACTTCCTCATCGCCCATATGCAGGGGCGTGACCTGCACGTTGCAGCCATTCGCCACGGCGAATTCGTGGCTGTTCGGGTCACGCGCCGCGACCCAGATCGGCGGATGCGGTTGCTGCACCGGCATGGGCGAGGAGGTGGTTTTGGGGAATTTCCAGAACTCGCCGTCGTGTTCGTAGTCACCCTTCCACAGGTTCTGGATCGCCGGGATCAATTCGCGCATCCGCTGACCCGCGCCCCAAGCGTCCATGCCGGGCACCATGCGTTCATATTCAAAGCTATAGGCGCCGCGCGCGATGCCCAAATCCAGACGGCCATCGGTGATCAGGTCGGTCATCGCCGCTTCGCCTGCCAGCCGGATCGGGTGCCAGAAGGGCGCGATCACCGTGCCGGTCCCCAGCCGCACGTTCTTGGTCCGTCGCGCAATGTCGATCAGGTTCAGGAACGGGTTCGGCGCGATGGTAAAGTTCATGCCATGATGCTCGCCGGTCCAGATGGCATGCATCCCGCCTTCATCGGCGATGCGGCACAGTTCGAGCATCTCGTCGTAAAGTTTCTGCTGGTCGTCTGCCGCCGAAACGCGCTCCATATGGATGAAAAGCGAGAATTTCATGATGCGGTTCCTTGCTTGCGAGTGACTTGGCCCTGCACATGCGAGCCGAAATAGACGCCGTAATTGCCAAGGCGCGATTCCTCGCACAGGCGTTCCAGCATCGAGCGCATGGCCGGGTCGGCGACTGCCTGAACCGCCTGCGGATCAAGCGACACGAACTTGCCCTGCCGCGCCTGCGTGGACGCAGCGGGACAGCGATAGGCGATGTGCTGACACCCTTCGGTGCCTTCATAGACGGAATAGATTTCGCCTGCCGTGGCATCGGGGGCGACATCGGACAGCAGACGCGCCAAGGCGGGTTGCACGCCGTCGCGGCCCACGCGGGTTTCGGGCAGGGTCAGCCCGCCCTTGCCGTCATCCAGCAGCAACACCTGCCCGGCGTTTTCCAGAATGGCCGCGATGCGGACGTCCGGGCCGGTGGGCAGCTGCGCCCCGGTCTGCGCGGGGGTGACATATGCGCCGCGATAATAGCCAAGGCCCGCTTCCTGCGTGGCGGCGAAATCCTGCACCCGGCCCAGCAGGATCGCGTGGTCGCCCGCGTCGATCACCTGATCCAGCTTGCAGTCGAACCATGCCGACACGCCGCCGATGATGGGCGATCCCGCCGTGCCGACGCGCCAATCGACGGTGGCGAAGCGATCCTCGACCGGTTTGGCGAAGGTGCCGGACACGTCTTTCTGCCCCTCGGAAAGGACGTTGATCGCAAAGCCCTCGGCCTGCGAGAAATGTTCGAAATTCCGCGACGATTTCGCGATGGAAACCAGCAGCAGGGCCGGGTCCAGCGAAACGGACGAAAACGAATTGGCGGTAAAGCCAAGCGGCTGGCCGTCCTTGGTCATGCTGGTCACGACGGTCACACCCGTCATGAAACAGCCGAATGCGTCGCGCAGCGCGCGGGGATCAAACGCGGTCATGGGCTACCTCGCTTTTCAGCCATTCCTTCATGGCATCGTTGACGATGTAGGGGGCGGTCAGGTTCACCATGTGCTTGTGTCCGGCCACGATGACCTCGCGCCCCAGCGGGATACGGGCCGCCATATCGCGGCTCATGGCGGGGCTGGAGTTCTGATCGCCCTCTCCGGTCAGCACCAGTGCCGGGCAGGCGATGCGGTCCAGCCGGTCGGCATAGATGCTGTCGCCCTCGGCAAAGCTGCGATAGGCGGTGGCATAGCTTTGCAGGTCCATCTGTTCCAGCCAGCGGGCGACCTTGTTGCGGATCGACATCTGGTTGTCACCGAACCAGCGGGCCAGCGGGCCGTCGATGGTGCCTTCGCCGCGTGCCAGTTCATCTGCGCGGGCGACGACCGCCGCGCTGGCTTCGGGGCTGCGGCGATAGACCGCGTTCAACAACGCGACACGGCGCACCAGATCGGGATGCTCGACCGCCAGCCCGGCCGAGACTAGCGCCCCCATCGAATGGCCGGCGACATTCACGGGACCCAAACCCAACGCCTGAACCAGACGCGCGGCCCATGCGACGAAATCGGGCAGGCGGGCGGTCAAGGGCAGGGGGGATGTCCCCCCATGGCCCGGCATGTCCACCGCGATTACGTGATAATCGGCAAAGAACGCCTCGATCTGCGGCATCCAGGCTTCGGCACACATGCCGACGCCGTGGATCAGCAGCAAGGGTTCGCCTTCGCCCGCCTCGATGATGCGGGCTGCGCTGCCGTCAGACAGCTGCAGGGTTCGCGACATCATGGCCCAAATCCTTGAGGTCCTGATAACGGTCGCCGATGCGGTGATGCGGGCGCCCGCCGATCGACGCACCCAGCGCCACGACGATTTCATCAGCGGCAGGCGCATCCGGGATCGCGAACTGGATGGTCAGGTAATGCGAACGGCGGCCTTCGTCGTTCTTGTCCATCAGCGGGATCATGATCGGGCAATTCGCCGGACCGCGCGTGTTGGTAAAGGCCAGATAGGACTTGGCACCCACGGCGGTGCGGTAATGGTTGCCGAAACGCAGCGTGTGGATCAACGCCGAGGCGTGCTCAATCTCGCCATTCAGCCCAACGACCGCGGCTTTGCCGTAAGCCTCGACCGCATCGCCCGAGCCGACCTCATCAATGATCATCTTGGTCAGCAATTCGCCCAGTATCGGGCCTGCGGCGTGGATCTCAGGCTTCAGGTCCTCGACGAAACCGCGACCGGCCCAAGGGTTCTTCACCACGGCTGCGGCAGTGATCAGCTTCAGGGGCGTGGGGGCGGCACGGCCACCCTCGATCAAGGTGGTTTCGACGTTCAGCAGCGTCTTTCGGATTTCCGCAGTCATATGCAGGCCCTTTCGATTCGAGTTACCATAGCGTGGTATACCAACATACCATGTGTCAATCAGATATTGTGCCGTCGCAATTCACGGGCTAGAGAGAAGGGCATGGAAAACCAAAAGCTCGCCGATCTTCGAATCGACCACGTCCCGCAAACGCTGCGCGAAATCGCGGTCGAACGGATGCGCGCCGCCATCGTGTCAGGGCGGTTCCCATCGGGTTATCGGCTGGTGGAACGCACGCTGGTCGAACAGCTTGGTGTGTCACGTTCGGTCGTGCGCGAGGCGATCCGCTATCTTGAGGCCGAGGGGCTGGTCGAAGTGCTGCCCCGCAACGGTCCGGTTGTGGCGACGCTGGACTGGGAACGGGCGCGGCAGATCTATGACATCCGCCTGCGGCTTGAGGCTGCCGCGGCTGCCGACTGCGCGCGGCTTTCGGATGATACGGCGCGGGCGCAACTGGCAGACGCGCTGCATCGGCTGGAAGCGGCATTCCAATCCGACGATCCGCAGGTGCTTTACGATGCCACGACGCATTTCTACGAAGTCATCTTCACCTCGGCCGGGCATCACATCGCTTGGGAAATCGTGCATCGGCTGAACGGGCGTATCTCGCGTTTGCGGGCGCTGACGCTGGCATCGACCGACCGGCATGTGTCGGGGCAGGCGCGGATGCAGCGCATCGCCAAAGCCATTCTTGCGCGCGACCCCGATGCGGCGGAAAACGCCGTGCGTGAGCACCTGACCGAAGCCGCGCAGATCGCCAAACGCCTGCTGGCCGAAGACACGCAGCGGAGCGCGGGATGAGCGCCTATTGGATCGCCCATGTCACGGTGACCGATCCCGAGGCTTATGCGGATTACCGCGCCCTTGCCCCGGCGGCCTTCGCCCGCTACGGCGCGCGTTTCCTGGCCCAGGGCGGTGAGGCGCAGGTGCTGGAAGGGCCGGACTTGCAGCGCCACGTCGTGATCGAATTCCCCGACCTTGCGACGGCGCGGGCCTGCTACGATTCGCCCGAATATCGTGCAGCGCGGGCCGAACGCGATGGGGCGTGCATTGCGCATGTGGTGATCGTCGCAGGGCTTTGATCGGCCTTACATGCTGGCCCTTGGCCCATCATGCGGCAAACGAAAAGGGGCAGCGGTGTGATCCGCTGCCCCTGATGTTTTCTATCCCGCACTTCTTAGAAGTGAACCGAACGCGCCATGCCGGGCTTTTCCAGCGGCGGGGCGAATTTGGTCAGGTCGATACCTTCGACGGCCGCCTTGTATTCATCGGCATTGGGCGTGCGGCCAAGAATTGCTGACAACACGACCACCGGGGTCGATGCCAGCAGGGATTCACCCTTTTTCTCGGAGCTGTCTTCGACGACGCGTCCTTGGAACAGGCGGGTCGAGGTGGCCAGAACCGTGTCGCCTTTCGCGGCCTTTTCCTGGTTGCCCATGCACAGGTTGCAGCCGGGCCGTTCGAGATAAAGGATATTCTCATACTCGGTGCGGGCGGTGTTCTTGGGCATCTGGTCATCGAATTCGAAGCCCGAATAGCGTTGCAGGATCTCCCAGTCGCCTTCGGCCTTCAGCTCGTCGATGATGTTGTAGGTCGGCGCGGCGACGACCAGCGGCGCCTTGAACTCGACCTTGCCCTGCGTCTTTTCAAGGTTTTTCAGCATCTGCGCGACGATCTTCATGTCGCCTTTGTGGACCATGCACGATCCCACGAAGCCCAGATCGACCTTTTTCTCGCCGCCGTAATAAGACACAGGGCGGATGGTGTCGTGGGTGTAGCGCTTGGACACATCGGCGTTGTTCACGTCGGGGTCGGCGATCATCGGCTCGTCGATCACGTCCAGATCGACCACGACTTCGGCAAAATATTTCGCGTTGTCATCGGGGGCCAGCGCGGGCTTTTCGCCCGAACGGATTTCCGTGATACGCGCATCGGCCTTGTCGATCAGGCCCTGCAGCGTGCCTGCGGCGTTTTCCATGCCCTTGTCGATCATGATCTGGATGCGCGACTTCGCGATCTCCAGCGACTCGATCAGCGTCTCATCCTGCGAAATACAGATCGACGCCTTGGCCTTCATCTCGGCCGTCCAGTCAGTAAAGGTGAACGCCTGATCGGCCAGCAGCGTGCCGATATGCACCTCGATGATGCGGCCCTGGAACACGTTGTCGCCGCATTGCTTCAGCATCTGGGCCTGCGTCGCGTGAACCACGTCGCGGAAATCCATATGCGGCTGCATCGCGCCCTTGAACGTGACCTTGACCGATTGCGGGATCGGCATGGTCGCCTCGCCCGTGGCCAGTGCCAGCGCCACGGTGCCGCTGTCCGCGCCAAAGGCAACGCCCTTGGACATGCGGGTATGGCTGTCGCCGCCGATGATGATGGCCCAGTCGTCCACGGTGATGTCGTTCAGGACCTTGTGGATCACGTCCGTCATCGAGTGATAGACGCCCTTGGGGTCGCGCGCGGTGATCAGGCCGAAGTTGTTCATGAATTTCATGAGCTTCGGAATGTTTTCCTGCGCCTTTTTGTCCCAGACAGATGCCGTGTGGCAGCCCGACTGATACGCGCCATCGACCAGGGGCGAGATGACGGTGGCCGCCATCGCCTCAAGCTCCTGCGCGGTCATCAGGCCGGTCGTGTCCTGCGAGCCGACGATGTTGACCTTGACGCGCACGTCCGAACCGGCGTGCAGCACGCGGCCCGGCGTCACGCCAACGGCGTTGCGGTTGAAGATCTTTTCGACGGCGGTCAGGCCCTGACCTTCGACGCTGATTTCCTTGTTCGGGGCAAAGACCGGGGTGGCTTCCACGCCCAGCGTTTCGGCGGCATAGGTCTGCAGCTTTTTGCCAAAGACGATTGCATAAGAGCTGCCGGCCTTCATGAACTCGACCTTTTGCGGCGTGAACGAGGCAGCGATGTCCGCCAGCTCATTGCCGCTTTCGTCGCGCAGTTTCTTGTCCTTGGCGTCGATCTTCAGAACCGTGCCGGTCTCGACCGAATATTTCTGTTCAAGGATCGCGTTGCCGTCATTGTTCAGGATCGGCTTGCCGTCGGCGTCGGTCTTTTTCACCCAGTTTTTCAGGTTGATGCCGATGCCGCCCGTCACGTCTACCGTGGTCGCGAAGATCGGGGAAATGCCGTTCGTGCCCGCCACCACCGGCGCAAAGTTCACGAATGGCACATAGGGGCTGGCCTGCTTGCCGGTCCACAGCGCCACGTTGTTCACGCCCGACATGCGCGACGAACCCACGCCCATCGTGCCTTTTTCGGCGATCAGCATGACGCGCTTGTCCGGGTGCTGGGCTTGCAGCGCGACGATTTCCTGCTGGGCCGCGGGCGAGATCATGCACTGACCATGCAGTTCACGGTCGGAACGCGAATGCGCCTGATTGCCCGGCGACAGCAGGTCGGTCGAAATATCGCCTTCGGCGGCGATATAGGTCACGACCTTGATTTCATCCTCGACCGCGGGAAGTTTGGTAAAGAATTCGGCCTTGGCATAGCTTTCAAGGATGTCCTTGGCGACGGGGTTGCCCGACTTGAAGGCATCGCCCAGACGCGCCATGTCGGCGTCATACAGGAAAACCTGGGTTTTCAGCACCTCGCCCGCCTGCGCGGCGATACCCGCATCCGCGCCAAGCGCCAGATCCAGCAGCACTTCCACCGAGGGGCCGCCCTTCATGTGCGACAGCAGTTCAAAGGCGAATTCCGGCGTGATCTCGGGGACGATGGTTTCGCCCAGAATGATCTTTTTCAGAAAGGCCGCCTTGACACCCGCAGCACTGGTCGTGCCCGGCAACGTGTTGTAGATAAAGAATTTGAGCGAGCCGTCCCGATATTCGCTGCCCGCATCCTCGATCTGCGCGATCAGTTCGGCCACCAAGGCGCCATCGTCGATGGGCTTGGGGTGCAGGCCATTGCCTTTGCGGGTTTCGATTTCGGTTAGGTAGTCTGTGTACAAGCTCATGACGATCCCTACGGCTCAGTGCTGGATTAAGCTTGATACCGGGTCGCAAAATGGGAATGGCGAGCGGCGGCAAGCTAAATTGTATGCATAAGTATACCGAAGCGCATCGACTCGCAAGAGGCTGGGCACGTTCATTTCGGGCGTGTCGCATCGCCGCGATTGCGTGACGGGCGCAGGGTTTTTTTAAGCGCAGATTGCTTCGAAATGAAGACAAGACTTGCGTCGGGGCCTGCTACCGCATGGTTGCGGCGTATCGTTCTTCCAATTGGGCGATGTCTTGTGCGGACAGGCTGCGAACGCGCTGGTTTGCCAGCAGGACGGCCAGCTTGGCGGTCTCCTCCAGCTCCTCGGCGGCATAGACGGCGGCGCG
>NZ_FXTK01000016.1 GCF_900182695.1 Paracoccus laeviglucosivorans | reverse complement strand
TCCTGCACGTTGCCGCTGACGGGGCAGGGCGTGGTGAACCGCATCGTGACCAATCTGGGCGTGCTGGACGTGGTCGAGGGCGGCCTGAAGATCGTTGAGACCGCCGAAGGCGTCACCGAGGCCGAACTGCGCGCCGCCACCGAGGCAACCATCGTCGGTTGAGATTTCGGCAATCTGGCATTAGGGGGCTGTCAGTCCCCTGATGCGGTTTTGCCGCAATTCATCAGGCATCTGCCCAAGAAGAAAGCGCCCCTGCCGTGTTCGACGCCGATCAGATCGCACAGATGTTCACGCGCGACGGGCGTTATCTTTGCGCGCGCTGGGGTCGTCCGGTCGCGCCGGTGATCTTTGGTCTGGCCGATGAGACCCTGGACATATTTCGCGGCGTGACCCGTGCAGCCCTTGCCCATGCCCGCCATCCCATCGCCGAAACCGACCCCGAAATGGGCGCCAACATGATGAGCTTTTTCGTCCGCGACTGGGACGAGCTGGCGGGCGTGCCGGATCTTGGCCACCTGACCGGGCAGGACGATCTGCCCGCGCGGCTGGCCGGGCAAGGGGCCGACCAGTATCGCATCTTTCGCTTCGACGCAGATGGCGGTATCCGCGCCTGTCTTAGCTTTGTCAGGATCGGGGGCGCGCTGGCCGATGCCCATCCCGCAGAACTGGCCGAGGGGTTGGTGATGCGCGGCTTGCTGACATTTGCGCAAGACGTCCCGCCCTCGGCCGGGCTGGCGGCGCTGATCCGCGCGGCCTATGATCCGGTGATGCCGATCGCAGCCACCGATCCATCCCATGCGCTGCGCCTGAGCGCGCGGCTGACTGCCGCAGGAGCGCGCTGATGCACCATTTTCCGATCCGCGTTTACTACGAAGACACCGATCTGGCGGGCATCGTCTATTACGCGAATTACCTGAAATTCATCGAACGCGCCCGTAGCGAATGGCTGCGCGACATGGGCATCGACCAATCGGCGCTGAAACGGGATGCGGGGCTGGTCTTTGTCGTGCGCCGCGTCGAGGCGGATTATCTGGCCCCCGCCCGGTTCGACGACCTGCTGACCGTCCAATCGCGCCTGCACGAACTGGGCAATGCCCGCATCACAATGTGTCAGAAAGTCATGCGGCAGGACCGCGTGCTGTTTTCGGCGGTGGTCACGCTGGTCTGCATCAACGATGCCGGGCGGCCCGTGCGCCTGCCTGCGGAACTGGTCCGGCTGATGGGCGATGCGTCCCCTGCGTGCAACTGACGCAGAATTGACACGCGAATGGCTTTGTAGCCGCGCGGCATTCTGGTAAGCGGCAGGCCAGAAGCCGCAGTCCAGCGGCCGTAAGCACAGGCCTTTTTTCGATGGAACAACTCGCGGGTGCCGGGCAGCCGGTCGATTTCTCAGTTCTCGCGCTTTTCGTGCGCGCGTCGCTGACCGTCCAGATCGTCATGGTGATCCTGCTGGCGGCCTCGTTCTGGGGCTGGGCGATCATCATCCAGAAGATCATCAGCTTCCGCGCCGCCAAGCTTGATGCCGCGCGTTTCGACCGCGCATTCTGGTCGGGCCAGCCGCTGGACGACCTTTACGACCGTATCGGCGACACGCCCAAGGGCGCATCCGAGCGGATCTTTTCGGCGGGAATGACCGAATGGCGGCGCAGCCACCGCGACGATGGCGGGCTGATCGCGGGCGCAACCTCGCGCATCGACCGGGCAATGAATGTCGCTATCAACCGCGAAACCGACCGGCTGAACCGTGGGCTGTCCTTCCTTGCGACGGTGGGTTCGACCGCACCCTTCATCGGGCTGTTCGGCACGGTCTGGGGCATCAAGATCGCCTTCGAGGACATTGCGATTTCGCAAAACACCTCGTTGGCCGTCGTGGCACCGGGGATCGCCGAGGCGCTGGTTGCCACCGCGCTGGGTCTGCTGGCCGCAATCCCGGCAGTCATCCTGTATAACAAACTGTCCAACGACAGCGACCGTCTGGTCGGCAGCTACGAAAGCTTTGCCGACGAATTCTCGACCATCCTGTCGCGCCAGCTGGACGACGAATAAATGGGCGCCGGGGTCATGAAAAAGGGCCGCGGGGGCAGGGGGCGCAGAAAGTCCCAGCCCATGGCCGAAATCAACGTCACGCCCTTTGTGGATGTGATGCTGGTGCTGCTGATCATCTTTATGGTTTCGGCGCCGATGCTGACGGTGGGTGTGCCGCTGGAACTGCCCAAGACCGCAGCGCAATCCGTGCCCTCGGAACCCGAGGAGCCGCTGGCCGTGTCCGTGACGCCCGAAGGGCCGATCATGGTGATGAACAGCGAAGTCCCCGAGGATGAGCTGGTCACCCGCCTGCGCGCCGTGGCCGAGGAACGTCAAAGCGACAAGATCTATCTGCGCGCCGATGGCAGCATCCCCTATGCGCGGATCATGGAAGTGATGGGCGCGCTGAATGCGGCGGGCTTCAGCAATATCGTTCTGGTGACCGATGCGGGTGGCCCCCGCATGGACGCCCAGCTTTCGGAAGGCTAAGCCATGGATCGGGCCGACCGCATCGGCTACTGGGTCTCGGGTGCCGCACATGCCGGGCTTCTGGGCTTTGCCGTCGTGGGCGGCGTGTTCCGCCCCGAGCCGGTCGAGGCCGTCCGCATGGCCGAGGTATCGACCATGAGCGAGGCCGAGTTTCAGGCATTGGCCGCTGCCGCCGAAGGCCGCGCGCCGATTTCGGACGTGTCCGAGACGACGCCCGCCCAGCCGCAGGCCCCTGCCGATGAAGATGTCGCGGGTATGCCCGAGGCGCAAAGCCCGCCCGCGCCGCAAGCCAATCCATCGCAATTGCGCCCCGCCTCGCGTCCCGAGGCGCAGCCGGACCTGTCCGATGTGCAGGAACGCCCGCAGCCGGTGGACGTGGCGACCTTGGCCCCGCAGCCGAACCAGCCGTCATCCGACGAACAGGCCGCGCGTCCTGCCGATGCCTCGCGGCCCAATCCGGCGCGTGAACCGGCCCAGCCGGAATCGCCCGCGCCCGTGCCGCAGCGTTCGGCGCAGGCTCCGATCTCATCCGTGCGGCCGACGGGCCGTCCCGAAGGGCTGGCCGAAGCCGCCCGCGCCCGTGCCGCCGCAGCCGAAGCCGCGCGCCAGCGCGAGCTGACCTTGGCCCGCGAGGCAGATGAGGCCGCAGCCGAACAAGCCGCCACCGACAAGCGCGAAGCCGACGCCGCCAGGCGCGCCGCCGAAGAACGCGCCCGCGAAGAACGCCGCGAGACCGAGCGCCGCGAGGAAGCCGCCACCGCCCGCAAGGCCGATGAAGCACGTGAACGCGCGCGCCGTCAGGCAGCTGCCGAAGCCGCCGAACGAGAAGCCGCCGCCGATAAGGCCGCTGAGGAAAAGGCCGCCGCCGATAAGCGCGCGGCCGAGAAAAAGGCTGCTGCCGCAGCCGCTGCCGCTGCCGAAAAGCAAGCCGCCGAGGAGGCGGCCCGCGCCGAAGCCGCCGCCGCAAAGAAGGCAGCCGAAGAAAAGGCCGCAGCCGAGAAGAAAGCCGCTGCCGAAGCTGCTGCCGCCGCCAAGGCCAAGGAAGAAGCCGCCGAACGCAAGGCCGCCGAAGCCGCCAAGGCAAAAGCTGCGCAGCAGGCCGCCGAAAAGGAAAAGGCCGGTGCGGGCGGCACGGGCGGGGGCGGTGCTGCCGCCAGCGGCCCGCCGCTGAGCCAAGGCGAAAAGGACGGCTTCCGCGTCGCGGTCGAAGCGTGCTGGAACCGCGGATCGCTTTCGACCGAGGCATCGCGAACCACGGTCTCGGTCGGCTTTTCGTTGTCGCCGGACGGCCAGCCCAGCGGGCTGCGCATGGTCGGCAGCAACGGCGGGTCGGACGCGGCGGCCAAGCAGGCCTATGAGGCCGCGCGGCGGGCGATCCTGATGTGCGCGGCCCGCAGCGGCGGCTACAAGCTGCCGCCCGAGAAATACAATCGCTGGAAAGATGTCATCATCGACTTCAACCCCAGCGGCAAAGCCACGGTCAAGTGAGCGGCATGGTATCCGCCGCCTTGACCCGATAACCTGCAACCAGACCTTACGAGGGCGATTCATGTTGCGTAAAATTCTTCTGACTTCCGTGATGGCCCTTGCGGGTCTGGGCATGGCTGCGCCTGTGATGGCGCAGGACGGCCCGCTGCGTATCGAAATCACCGATGGCGTGATCGAGCCGATGCCCTTTGCCATCGCGGCCTTCCATGACGAAGGCGGTGCAGGCCAGTATCTGCAACAGGTCCAGCAGCTTATCGCCGCCGACCTGACCGGCACGGGCCTGTTCCGCGAAATCCCGGCCAGCGCCCATATCGCGCGGCCCGCCAGCTTTGACGCGCCCGTGTCCTATGAGGACTGGAAGGCGATCAACGCACAGGCGCTGATCACCGGCGCCGTCAGCGTTCAGGGCGGCAAGGTCGTGGTCAAATTCCGGCTGTTCGACGTGTTTTCCGGCCAGCCCTTGGGCGACGGGATGCAGTTCGACGCCTCGACCGGCAACTGGCGCCGTGCGGCGCATAAGGCCGCCGATCAGGTCTATGCCCGTCTGACCGGCGAAAGCCCGTATTTCGACAGCCGCGTGACCTTTGTGCAGGAAACCGGGCCCAAGGATGCCCGCATGAAGCGCATCGGGATCATGGATTACGACGGCGCAAACGTGAAATACCTGACCGACGATTCCGCGCTGGTGCTGAAGCCGCGCTTTTCGCCCGATGGTTCGCGCATCCTTTTCACCAGCTACGCCTCGGGCTTTCCCAAGGCGATGATGATGGACGTGAATTCGCTGGGAACCCGTTCGCTGGGCGAACAGCCGGGGATGAGCTTTTCGCCCCGCTTTTCGCCGGATGGGCGCTGGATCGTCTATTCGCTGGAACAGAACGGCAATACCGACATCTATCAGATGGACGCGGCTTCGGGTGCGCAGCGCCCGTTGACCAATGCGCCGTCGATCGAAACCTCGCCCAGCTACAGCCCGGACGGACGCCAGATCGTCTTTGAAAGCGACCGCTCGGGTTCGCCGCAGCTTTATATCATGGGCGCGAATGGCGGAGAGCCGAAGCGCATCAGCTTTGGTGACGGGCGTTACGGCACGCCGGTCTGGTCACCGCGCGGGGACATGATCGCCTTTACCCGTCAGGTGGGCGGCAAGTTCCATATCGGCGTCATGCGGACCGACGGTTCCGAAGAAAAAATGCTGACAGAATCGTTCCTTGACGAGGGCCCGTCATGGGCCCCCAATGGGCGCGTCGTGATGTTCACGCGCGTGACGCCGGGCGGCGACGGCCAGCCGCGTCTGCATTCGGTGGACATCACGGGGCGGAACATGCGCCCGGTGCAGTTTAATGGTGCGGCCTCGGACCCCGATTGGGGCCCCTTGCTGCCGTAATTCGCGGGAATTGGACAGGATATGAAAACAATCGTCAAACTTGCCGCGATCGGTGCGCTTCTGACCATCGCCGCCTGTTCGCGGCCCGGCTCGCAAGGTGGCCCTTTGGTCAACGACCCCTATGCCGGGATGAACGGCGCGGGCGCGGGCGCGGTGGGGACCGGCACGCTGCCCGGCACGGCCGAGTATTTCAAGGCAAATGTCGGTGACACCGTGTTGTTCCAGCTGGACCAGTCCACCCTGACGCCCGAAGCCCGCACGACGCTGGCCAATCAGGCCGGCTGGCTGAACCAGAACCAGGGCTTTTCCGCAGTGATCGAAGGTCACGCGGATGAACAGGGCACGCGGGAATACAACCTTGCCCTGGGCGCGCGGCGTGCAAGCTCGGTCCAGGAATACCTGATCTCGCAGGGGGTGCAGGCGGGTCGGCTGCGCACCGTCAGCTATGGCAAGGAACGTCCGCTGGAAATCTGTTCGACCGAAGACTGCTTCATGAAGAACCGCCGCGCCGTGACCGCGCTTAGATCCGGGGCGGGCATGTGATGCGCGGACTGGGCCTGAAAGGGCTGATCCTTGCCGCAGGGGTGGCGCTTGGCGCGCTGCCCGTCGCGGCTCAGGATGGCCAGTCGCTGGCGGATATTCGCAACGAACTGAACCAGCTTTCGTCCGATCTGCAAACCCTGCGCAGCCAGCTTGTGGCCTCGGGTCCGGCGGGCTTCGCGGCAGCGGGTGGCGACAGCGCCATCGACCGCATGAACTCGATGGAGGCGCGGCTGGCGCAGCTGACCGGCCAGACCGAGCAGTTGCAAAACCGCATCGACCGTATCGTCAAGGACGGCACGACCCGCATCGGCGACATCGAATTCCGCCTGTGCGAGATGGAGGAGGGTTGCGATCTTGGCAGCCTGACCACGCCGACGCTGGGCGAACAGAATGGCGCATCGTCGCCCATGCCGTCGTCGGACCAGCGTGGCGATCTGACGAAATCCCCTGCGACCGGGGCCGCGACTGCTGCGGAAAAGGCCGATTTCGACCGGGCTCGGGAGGTGCTCGGTCAAGGTGACTTTCGTCGTGCTGCGGACCTCTTTGCGGCCGTTGCCGAAACCCATGCGGGCGGTCCACTGACCGCCGAGGCGCTGTTTCTTCGCGGGGCGGCGCTTGATTCGGCGGGCGATCTGTCTGCCGCCGGGATTGCGTGGCTGGAAAGCTTTGCCGCCAATCCCAACGGCCCGCAGGCACCCGATGCGCTGCTGGGCCTGTCCCGCGCCATGTCCGCCAAGGGCGGCCCCGCGCAGGGATGCTTCTATCTTCAGGAAATTCTGGCGCGTTTTCCCGACAGTCCCCAGGCTGTCGAGGCGGAAAAGCGTGTCACCGACGCGCAATGTGGCGCGATGGACCCCGAAGTGCCCGAGGGGATGGACCCCGCGCTGACGGATCCCGAAGCGGCTGCGGACATGCTTGATGCGCAGTGATCCGGTTGCGGATCGGCTTTCGCTGAAAATCAACGCTGCATTGGACCGTCTGGCGGGCGACATGCCGCGTGTGGGCATCGCGCTGTCGGGCGGTGGCGATTCGACGGCGCTGCTGCATCTGGCGCATGGCTGGGCTGCCGGGCGCAAGCTGATGGCCGCGACCGTCGATCACGGTCTGCGCGCAGAATCGGCGTCCGAGGCGCGGCTGGCCCATGCTGCCGCCACCGCGCTTGGCATTGCGCATGAAACGCTGGCGTGGCGGCGGCAGGGGCAGGGCGGCAACCTGATGGCGCAGGCCCGCGATGCGCGGCTGCGGCTGCTGGCCGAATGGGCGCATCGGCACGGGCTTTCCGCCGTGCTGCTGGGCCATACGCAGGACGATCAGGCCGAAACGCTGCTGATGCGCTTGGCGCGCGGTGCGGGTGTCGATGGGTTGGCCGGCATGGCCGAGGCGCGGCGCGCGCAGGACATGATCTGGCTGCGGCCCATGCTGACGATTTCGCGCGCCGATCTGCGCGACTGGCTGCGTGTGCGGCGGATCGGCTGGATTGACGATCCCTCGAACGAGAATGAGGATTACGACCGCGTGCGCATCCGCAAGGCGCTGGCGGCTCTGGATCTGCCGCTGGCACAGTTGGCGCAATCGGCGACCAATCTGGCAACGGCGCGCGATGCGCTGCAGGACTTTGCCGATCAGGTTGCGCAGGGCACGTTCGCGCATCTGGGCAGCCTTGGCCTGCCACTGGCCGCCTTTCGCCGCGCCCCGCCAGAGATTCGCCGCCGCCTGCTGGTTGCGGGTCTGCGCTTTGTCACCGGCGCAGATTATCCGCCGCGGCGCGAAACTTTGCTGCGGGCGATCTCTGTGCTGAACACCGGGGGGCGCGTGACGTTGGACGGGGTCATTGCCCAAGCGGCCGACACGCATCTGCGCCTGATCCGCGAACCGGCTGCCGCCGCACGTCATGGGGCGAATGCTGACGGATCGCAGGTGCTGTGGGATAATCGTTGGCAAATTCAGGGGGTTGAGCCGGGACTTGATATCCGCGCCCTTGGATATGACGCGATGCCGGACTGGGATTGGCGCGCATCCGGCCTGTCACGGGACGAAGCTGCGGCGACGCCAGCGGTGCTGCGGGACGGCAAAATTCTGGCCGCGCCGGTGCTGAAACCCCATGCCCGCATCAGCGCAACCCCGCTGCGTGACCTGCATCACTTCCGCGCTTTCATCTATACGCATTGAACCTCGCGCCGGAATCCCTATTTTCAAGCAAAAGTCTGTCTACCCTTGGAGGACCCGCCTTTGGGCAACGCGCGCAATATCGCCTTCTGGGTGGTGCTGTTTCTGATGATTCTGGCGCTGTTCAACCTGTTCAGCGACGGCTCGTCGCAAATGAACAGCCGCCAGATCAGCTATTCCGACTTCATCCAACGGGTGGACAAGGATGAAGTGAACGCCGTCACGATCGACGGCGAGAATGTCGGCATCACCACGAAGGACGGCCAGAAATACTCGACCGTCCGCCCGATGGGCGAAGATATTGCCGGGAAACTGGTCGATAAGGGCGTCGATGTCCGCGTCGAACGCCAGCAGCAATCCGGCTTCATGTCGCTTCTGGGCGTCTGGTTGCCGTTCATCCTGCTGATCGGCGTCTGGATCTTCTTCATGAACCGTATGCAGGGCGGTGGCAAAGGCGGCGCGATGGGCTTTGGCAAATCGCGCGCCAAGCTGCTGACCGAAAAGCATGGCCGTGTTACCTTTGACGACGTGGCAGGCATCGACGAAGCCAAGGAAGAGCTTGAGGAGATTGTGGAATTCCTGCGCAACCCGCAGAAATTCAGCCGTCTGGGCGGCAAGATCCCGAAAGGCGCGCTGCTTGTCGGCCCGCCCGGCACGGGTAAGACCCTGCTGGCCCGCGCCATTGCAGGTGAGGCGGGCGTGCCCTTCTTTACCATCTCGGGCTCGGACTTTGTGGAGATGTTCGTCGGTGTGGGCGCATCCCGCGTCCGCGACATGTTCGAGCAGGCCAAGAAATCCGCCCCCTGCATCGTCTTTATCGACGAAATCGATGCCGTGGGCCGTGCGCGTGGCGTCGGCATCGGCGGCGGCAATGACGAACGCGAACAGACGCTGAACCAGCTGCTGGTCGAAATGGACGGCTTTGACGCCAACGAAGGCGTCATCATCATCGCCGCGACCAACCGCAAGGACGTGCTGGACCCCGCGCTGCTGCGTCCGGGCCGCTTTGACCGCCAGATTTATGTGCCGAACCCCGACATCAAGGGCCGCGAGAAAATCCTGACCGTACATTCGCGCAAGGTTCCGGTCGGTCCTGACGTTGACCTGCGCATCATTGCGCGCGGCACGCCCGGTTTCTCGGGTGCTGATCTGATGAACCTGGTGAACGAAGCCGCGCTGACCGCCGCGCGTCTGGGTCGCCGTTTCGTCACGATGGAAGATTTCGAGAATGCCAAGGACAAGGTCATGCTGGGCGTCGAACGCCGCAGCATGGTCCTGACGCCCGAGCAGAAGGAAAAGACCGCCTATCACGAAGCCGGTCACGCCATCGTCGGCCTGTCGCTGCCGAAATGCGATCCGGTTTACAAGGCCACGATCATCCCGCGCGGCGGCGCGCTGGGGATGGTGGTCAGCCTGCCCGAAATGGACCGCCTGAACTTCCACAAGGATGAGGCCAAGCAGAAGCTGGCCATGACCATGGCAGGCAAGGCAGCCGAGATCATCAAATATGGTGAGGAAGGCGTCTCGAACGGCCCGGCGGGCGACATTCAGCAGGCCAGCCAGTTGGCGCGCGCCATGGTGATGCGCTGGGGCATGTCGGACAAGGTCGGCAATATCGACTATGCCGAAGCGCATGAGGGGTATTCGGGCAATACCGGCGGCTTCTCGGTTTCAGCCGCGACCAAAGAGCTTATCGAGCAGGAAGTGCGCGACCTGATCGAACAGGGCTATCAGGACGCCTATCGCATCCTGACCGAGAAGACCGAGGAATTCGAACGTCTTGCCAAGGGTCTGCTGGAATATGAGACCCTGACCGGCGAGGACATCGGCAAGGTGATCCGCAACGAACCGCTGGGTGGCGACGATTCGACGCCGGGTTCTTCGATCCCCTCGGTGACATCGATCCCGCGCGCGGGCACATCCCCGACCCCGCCGGACGCGGCGCCGCAGCCGCAGGGCTAAGTCGGCACAGAAAAAAGAACCCCCGGTCGCACGACCGGGGGTTCTTTCATGTCACAGGGTCAGGCGGGATTACAGAACGAGCAAAGCCACCGCACCCAGCGCCAGCCCAAGACCGAACCCGACATTGATCACGAAACTTGCTGCATTCATACCTTTCACCCTTTGCTGACGAAGCGGCTTTCGCCTTTGCCTCAGTTGAGGGTAAAACCGCGATTCCCGCCATGAAGTTCCATGTTGGGCGGAATTTTGCCGATACGCTGCGATATAACGGCAACAATCCGCCCGTTGCCTAAGCCATGCATCGGGCTTAAACGGCTTGGTATGAACAAATACCCCGAGCTTTCGCCCGATTCCGCCATGCATGATCTGCGCGCCCGCATTGATGCGATGGATGCGCGGTTGATCGCCCTTTTGGCCGAGCGTTCGGCCCTGATCGACGAGGCGGCCAGCATCAAGCTGCGCGAAGGTTTGCCCGCCCGTATCGATACCCGTGTCGAGGAGGTGGCGATGAACGCCCGTCGGCTGGCCGGAGAAGCGGGCTTCGACCCCGATCTGGCGGAATCGCTGTGGCGCACGATGGTTGAACATTTCATCGCACAGGAAGACCGGATTCTGGCCAGCAAGGGCTAGACCGGGATCATCGTCCCTTGCAGCATGGCGACATGCTTGCGCGTATCGCCCGTCAACGCCCAGACATCGGCGGCGACGACCATGATGCGGCGGCCGGGGCGGATCACCCGACCTTCGGCCAGCAGCCCGTCGCCAAGCGCGGGCGAAAGCAGGTTGATCTTCATTTCCACCGTCATCACCTCGGCCCCCTCGGGCGTCAGCGTCAGTGCGGCATAGCCTGCGGCGCTGTCGCCGATGCTGAAGGCAAGTCCGGCATGGCCCGCGCCGTGCTGTTGCAGGGTGATGGGCAGGATGGGGGCCGCGATGGTGACGCGTCCGGCCTCGATCAGGTCCAGCTTTGCGCCCAGCGTCTGCATCATGGTCTGGCGAGCGAAGCTGTCGCGGATGCGGGTGGCGATGTCAGTCATCGAACAGGCTGTCCTGCTGGGTGCGGGGCGCGTCCAGCCCCAGATGCCGCCAGCCCAGTCGCGCCAGCATCCGACCGCGCGGGGTGCGGGCCACCAGCCCCTGCTGCATCAGGAAGGGCTCGATCACCTCCTCGATCGCATCGCGGCTTTCAGACAGCGCGGCGGACAGGGTTTCGACGCCGACCGGACCACCGCCGTAATGTTCGGCCATCAGCGTCAGGTAACGGCGGTCGGCGCTGTCCAGCCCGATGTGATCGACGCCCAGCCGCGTCAGGGCGTTGTCTGCAATCGCGCGGGTCAGGCGGCCATCACCTTCGACCAGCGCAAAATCGATCACCCGACGCAGCAAGCGGCCTGCGATGCGCGGCGTACCGCGGGCGCGTTTCGCAATCTCGCGCGTGCCTTCGGGGTCTGCGGGAATGCCCATAAGCCGCGCCCCACGGCTGACGATCAGGTCCAGTTCGTCGATGGTATAGAATTGCAGGCGGGTCGGAATGCCGAAACGGTCGCGCAGCGGCGTCGTCAGCAGGCCCAGCCGCGTTGTAGCCCCTACCAACGTAAAGGGCTGTAATTCGATGCGGACGGTGCGCGCGGCGGGGCCTTCGCCGATCACAAGGTCCAGCTCGAAATCCTCCATCGCGGGATACAGCACTTCCTCGACGGCGGGGTTCATGCGGTGGATTTCGTCAATGAACAGCACGTCCCGCGCTTCCAGATTGGTCAGGATCGCGGCCAGATCACCGGCGCGGGCCAGCACGGGGCCGCTGGTCATCTTGAAGTTCACCCCAAGCTCGCGGGCCATGATCTGCGCCAGCGTGGTCTTGCCCAGACCCGGAGGGCCGTGGAACAGCGTGTGGTCCATCGCCTTGCCACGCATCTTGGCGCTTTCGATAAAGACGCGCAGGTTGGCCCGCGCCTCGGCCTGACCGACGAAATCGGCCAGCATTTGCGGGCGTAGCGCGCGGTCTTCGCCGTCGCTCTCCAGTGGTTCGGGGCGCAGCATGGGGTCGGGCTGGATCATCGCGCGGCCCAAGGACCGCCATTGCGGCCACCTTGGGCCATGGCTTGCAGGCGCGCGATCCGCTCCTCGGTCGCGGGGTGGGTGGCGAACAGGCGGTCCATGCGCAGCGCATGCAGCGGGTTGATGATGAACATGCTGGCCGAGGCAGGGTTGCGTTCCGCCGGAATGTTCACGACCTGACCCGCCGCGCGCGAGATTTTGGCCAGCGCACCCGCCAGTGCCATCGGTTTGCCGCAGATTTCGGCGCCGATCCGGTCGGCCTCGTATTCGCGGGCCCGCGAGATCGCCATCTGCACCAGACCTGCCGCGATGGGGGCGAAGATCATCGCCAGAATCGCCGCGAATCCGCCGCCGCGATTGTCGTCCCGCCCGCCGAACATCGACGAAAACATCAGCATATTGCCCAGCATCGCAATGGCCCCGGCCATCGTCGCGGTCACGGTCATGATCAGCGTGTCGCGGTGCTTGATATGGGCCAGTTCATGCGCGATCACGCCCGCGAGTTCGTCGCGGTTCAGGACGCGCATGATGCCCTGCGTCACCGCCACGGCAGCGTTTTCGGGATTGCGGCCCGTCGCGAATGCATTGGGCTGTTCGGTTTCCAGGATATAGACCTTGGGCATGGGCATATTCGCCCGCTGCGCCAGTGCCGCGACCATATCGACCAGTTCGGGGGCTTGCTGGCGCGACACCTCATGCGCGCCCTGCTGGCGCAGCATCGCCTTGTCGCTGTTCCACCACGCCCAGACGTTTCCGGCGCCCGCAACGATCAGCGCAATGATCGCGCCGCCCTTGCCGCCGATCAGCGCGCCCATGGCCATGACCAGCGCGGTCAGCGCGGCCATCAGGACGAAGGTGCGGATATTTCCGGTCATTTGCCGTTCACTCCTTTGGTGCCAGCAGTCGCAGGGCTGCGCGGATCAAAGCCGCAGCGCCCGCGCCGGGTTCCGCGGCCTGGGCCTGTGCGACCGCGCCCGCCGCCTCGGACGGAGCATAGCCCAGATTGGCCAAGGCCGACAGCGCATCAGCCGTCGCTGCCGCTGAGGAAGGTGCGGCGGGTCTGGCCGGCGTGGCGGGCGCTTCGATCACTTCCGCGTCAGGGGCGGGCAGGGGGCCGGGATCGACGGTCAGCGCGCCGCCAAGCGCCATGACGGCGGGGGCCTTGTCCTTAAGCTCCATCGCGATGCGCTGCGCCAGTTTCGGTCCGACGCCCGGCGCTTTGCGCAGTGCCGACCAATCGCCAAGCGCCAGCGCGCGCGACAGCCCTTCGGGGCCAAGCGTGCCAAGGATCGCCTGCGCCACCTTGGCCCCCACCCCCTGAACCGAGGTCAGCAGCCGGTGCCATTCCTTTTCCAGCAGGGTCGGAAAGCCGAACAGCTGCAGCAAATCCTCGCGCACCAGCAGTTCGGTATAAAGCGCAGTCGCCTGACCGACGGGGGGCAGCCCCGCCGCCGTGCGTTCGCTGACATGGACGATATAGCCCACGCCGCGCACGTCGATCAGCACATGGTCCTGCGCCCGGTGCAGGATGATGCCCGCGATACGTCCAATCATGCTTGCGCCTTTATCTTCAGGGTCCGGCCCTGCACATGATGCGCATGACAGATGGCGACCGCCAGCGCATCTGCAGCGTCCGGGCCGGTCAGTTGCACGCCCGGCAGCATGAAGCGGACCATGTGCTGGATCTGTTCCTTGCCCGCATGGCCGACGCCCACCACGGTCTTTTTGATGGCGTTGGGGGCGTATTCGCCGATGCTCAGCCCCGCCTCGGCCACGGATAAAAGCGCGATGCCGCGCGCCTGTCCCAGTTTCAGCGTGCCCACGGCGTCCTTGTTCACGAAGGTCTGTTCCACCGCCGCCATGTCGGGCGCGTGCTCCGCGATGACTGCGCAAAGTCCGCGATACAGCACGGCCAGCCTTGGCCCCAGTTCATCGCCCGAGGAATGCACGATGCCGTTTGCCACATGTCTCAGGCGCGGGCCGTCCGTGATGACGATACCCCAGCCCATGTTTCGCAATCCGGGGTCGATCCCGATGATCTTCATGCCTGTCCCTTTTTGCCAAGGATTAGCACGAAAGGCGAACATCGGCCAGCGGCTTATTGCCTTATCGACTTGACATCAGCGCGACCCATCAAGGACATAGACGCAAACGACGGGGGGGATATGTCACCAGCACTGATCGCCGTTCTGCCCTTTCTAGGGGCACTTCTGCCGGCGCTGCTGATCCGATCTGGTCGTGATGTGGCAGCGGTTGCCAGCGCCACGGCGACAGGAATCGCACTGCTGGGACTGTGCCTGCATATCCCGGCGATCCTGTCGGGAGAGGTGATCCTTGCCCGCTTCGACTGGCTGCCAGCGCTGGGGTTGAACGCGAATTTTCGCATCGACGGGCTGGGGCTGCTGTTCGGCATCCTGATTCTTGGCATCGGTCTGCTGATCCAGCTTTATGCGCGTTTCTACCTGTCGGCGCGCGACGATGCGGGGGCGTTCTATACCTATCTGATGCTGTTCCAGGGCGCGATGATGGGCATCGTGCTGTCGGACAATATCCTGCTGCTGCTGGTGTTCTGGGAGCTGACCTCGCTGTCGTCCTTCCTGCTGATCGGCTTCTGGAGCCATCTGCCCGAAGGGCGGCAAGGCGCACGCATGGCCCTGACCGTGACCGGGATGGGCGGGCTTTCGATGATCGCGGGGATGCTGATCCTTGGCAATATCGCGGGCGGTTATGACCTGACGACGATCCTGGCCGCGCGCGAGGCCGTGCAGGCCAGCCCGCTATATCTGCCCGCGCTGTTGCTGATCCTGCTGGGCGCGTTCACCAAATCGGCACAGTTCCCGTTCCATTTCTGGCTGCCGCACGCCATGGCCGCACCGACGCCGGTTTCAGCCTATCTGCATTCTGCAACGATGGTAAAGGCCGGGATATTCCTGCTGGCGCGGCTGTGGCCGGTGCTGTCGGGCACGCCGGAATGGTTCTGGATCGTGACCCTGACGGGCCTTGCAACCATGGTCATGGGCGCTTGGATCGCAATTTTCCGCGACGATCTGAAATCGCTGCTGGCTTTCTCGACCGTCTCGCATCTGGGGCTGATCACCATGCTGCTGGGCATGGGGACCGAGGGCGCGGCGATTGCCGCGATGTTCCATATCGTGGCCCATGCGACGTTCAAGGCGGCGCTGTTCATGGTTGCGGGGATCGTGGACCATGAAACCGGCACGCGGTCGCTGGCCCGTCTGGGCGGTCTGCGTCGGGCGATGCCGCTGACATTCGCGATTGCGGCGGTGGCGGCGCTTTCGATGGCCGGCATTCCGCCGCTGAACGGGTTTCTGTCCAAGGAAATGATGCTGGAACAGGCCAGCCTGACCCCATGGCTGGCGGCACTGGCCACGCTGGGCGCGCTGTTTTCCGTCTGCTATTCGCTGCGGTTCGTCTGGGGCGTCTTCATGGGGCCGCCGCGCATCGACGGGCACGATCCGGGACCGGGGCTATGGCTTGCGCCTGCGTTTCTGGCAATGCTGGTCGTGCTGATCGGGCTGCTGCCCAATACGCTGGTGGGGTGGCTGGTCACGGCGGCATCGGGCACGGTCACGGCAGGCCATCCGCATCCCCATTTCGCACTGTGGCATGGACTGACCCCGGCGCTGGGGCTGTCGGTCATCGCCGTTCTGGGCGGGGCTGCGTTGCTGGCGCTGGGACCGCGCGGCTTTGCGCTGCCCGATGCCAAGCGCGTGTTCGACGCTTTGACGCGCGGGGCCGAAGCTGCGGCGCGCGTGGTGACCGACCGTTTCACCAACGGCTCGATGGCGCGGGCCTTCGTGGGCTTCACGCTAAGCGTGCTGCTTTGCGCCGCCTGGGCCTTTTCGACCGGAGATTACAGCGGGCCGACCCGCCCGATGCTGCCCATCCAGCCCGTGCCCCTGATCGGCTGGGCGGCGCTGATGATCGCGACGGGCGGCATGGTCGCCTTTCACCGCCACCGGATGCTGGCGCTGGTCATGGTGGGCGTGGTCGGGCTGATCGTGTCGGGAATGTTCCTGTATCTTTCGGCCCCCGATCTGGCGCTGACCCAGATCTCGGTCGAGGTGGTGACGGTGATCCTGCTGCTGCTGGCACTGAATTTCCTGCCCAAGCGGACCGCATTGGAAAGCCGCGACCGCAAGCGGGGCTTCGATGCTTTTGTCGCTGTGCTGGGGGGCGTGGGTTTTGGCGCGCTGGCCTATGTCGTCATGCGGGGAGGCTTCGCGTTTCCGCCGATTTCGGAATACATGCTGGCCAACAGCTACAAGCTGGGCGGCGGGGACAATGTGGTGAACGTGATCCTTGTCGATTTCCGCGGCTATGACACGTTCGGGGAAATCACCGTGTTGGGCATCGCCGCCCTTGCGATCTTTGCCCTGACGGAAACGCTGATGACCGGGGCCAGCGCCGCGCGTCTGGCGGCGTGGCAATACGACATGCCGCGTGCCGGCGCGCGCCACCCCTTGATGCTGGTGGTGGTGACGCGGCTGATCCTGCCGATGATGCTGGTCGTGGGGCTTTATATCTTTCTGCGCGGCCACAACATGCCGGGCGGCGGTTTCGTCGCGGGGCTGATCGTGTCGATCGCGCTGGTGTCGCAATATATGGCATCCGGTCACGCATGGGCCGAACAGCGCAACCGCTTTCCCTATCACGCGCTGATCGGGGCGGGGGTGATTGCCGCGGGCGTCACGGGGATCGGCGCCTGGTTCGCGGGGCTGCCGTTCCTGACCTCGACCTTTGGCTATGTCAAACTGCCTGGGATCGAGAAGTTTGAGCTGGCATCCGCCATGGGGTTCGACCTTGGCGTGTTCCTGTGCGTGGTCGGCGCGGTGATGCTGGCGCTGGATTCGCTGGCCCGCATCGCCCGTGCCGCGGGCGGGCAGGTCAGCCCCAGCCCGATGGACGTTGACCCAAGCAGGGGGAACGCCTGATGGAGGCACTTTTGGCCAGCGCCATCGGCGCCATGACCGCTGCCGCGATCTATCTGATCCTGCGCCGCCGCAGCTTTGCCGTGGTGCTGGGCACGACGATGCTGAGCTATGCGATCAACCTGTTTCTGTTCGCGACCGGCAGGCTGGTCGTGGACCGCCCGCCGATCCTGCGCGCCGGGGCCAGCTATACCGACCCGCTGCCGCAGGCGCTGGTGCTGACGGCCATCGTGATTTCATTCGGAATGACGGCGGTGACGGTGATGATGGCGCTTGGCGCGTTTCTGGAAGGTGGCGACGACCGCGTGGACATGCCCAAGGACGATCGGGAGCCGCCGCGATGAGCCATCTTATCATCACCCCCGTTCTGCTGCCCGCCGTGATCGGTGCGCTGATCATCCTGTGGATGCGGGGCGATCTGCTGCTGCAACGGGTATTTTCGATCGCCGGGACGGTGCTGCTGCTGGCGGTGTCTGTCTGGCTGCTGGGCCTGTCGCTGGACGGGCAGGTGCGGGTCTATCGGCTGGGCAACTGGGCCGCACCGTTCGGGATCGTGCTGATGCTTGACCGGCTGGCGGGGGTGATGCTGGTGCTGACCTCGGCCATGGCGCTGGCGGTGCAGATCTATGCCTTCGGCTCGGGCTGGGACCGCAAGGGCTGGCATTTCCACGCGCTTTGGCAGTTCCAGCTGATGGGCATCTGCGGTGCCTTCCTGACCGGAGACGCCTTTAACCTGTTCGTGTTCTTCGAGATTTTGCTGATCGCCAGCTATGGTCTGATGACGCATGGTGGCGGGGGGATGCGTCTGCGCGCAGGGGTGCAGTATATCGCCTTCAACCTTGCAGGTTCGGCGCTGTTTCTGGCGGCGCTGGGGGTGCTTTACGCGGTGACCGGCACGCTGAACATGGCCGATATGGCTGCGCGGGTCGCCGCGATGCCCGCGCAGGACACCGCGCTATTGCGCACGGGCGCGGTGATGCTGATGCTGGTCTTCGCGATCAAGGCCGCGCTGGTGCCGCTGCATTTCTGGCTGCCCTCGACCTATGCCAATGCGCCGGGCCCGGTGGCCGCGCTGTTTGCGATCATGACCAAGGTCGGGGTCTATGCCATCATCCGCTTTGGGATGCTGGTCTTTCCGCAGGATGCCGTGACCGAAGGGGTGATCAGGGATCTGCTGCTGCCCGCCGCGCTGTTCACGCTGATCGTGGGGCAGGTGGGCGTGCTGGGGTCGCGCAATCTGGGGCGGCTGGCGGCTTTTGCGGCAATCGGGTCCGTGGGCACGCTGGTCATCGCGGTGGCGCAGTTCACGCCGCAGGGCATTGCGGCAGGTATGTTCTATACCGTCCATTCGACGCTGGCGGCGGCGGCGCTGTTTCTGGTCGTAGACATGATCGGCGCAAGGCGCGGCGATCTGTGGCTGCGCGAAGGGCCGAAGCTGGGCGGCTTGGTCGCAGGGCTGTTCATGGCCATAGCCATTGCCGTCGTGGGAATGCCGCCCTTGTCGGGTTTTCTGGGCAAGCTGCTGGTGCTGGACGCCACGCGCGATGCGCCGGTGGTCTGGGCAGTGGTGCTGCTGACTTCGTTGATCGCGGTCTATGGCATGGCGCGGGCAGGCTCGCTGCTGTTCTGGAAATCCGCGGAACCGGCACGGGTTCTGGCGGGGGGCGTCTGGGCGGGGGGGCCGATCCCGACCAAGCTGGAAACCCATGAGCCGGTGCAGGATCTGGGCGATGCCGCATCGCCGGCGCTGGCGGCTGTCGCGGTCGGCGCGTTGTTGGCCGGGCTGGTCGCGCTGACGATATTTGCCGGGCCTGCGATGGATCTGGCGCAGGCGACGGCGGCGCAGCTTGCCGATCCCGACGCCTATATCCGCGCCGTGCTGTCCGGGCAGGAGGGGGCGAAATGATGCGCCGCCTGTTCCCGCACCCGCTGCTGTCGCTGACACTGGCGCTGGTCTGGATGCTGCTGGTCAACCGCTGGGCCGTGGGATCGCTGATCTTTGCGGCCATGGTGGGCACGATCGTGCCGCTGCTGACCGCGCCATACTGGCCCGATGCCGCCCGCATCCGTGCGCCGCATCGCATCCCCGGCTATGTCGCCGTGGTGCTGTGGGACATTCTGCGCGCCAATTTCAGCGTGGCCTGGATCGTGCTGTTCGTGCCGCGCAAAAGCCTGCGTCCGGCATGGATCACCATCCCCCTGGACCTGCGCCAGCCCGAGGCGATCACGACCCTTGCCGCTACCATCACCCTGACGCCCGGCACGCTGACCTGCGATCTGTCCCAAGACGGGCGGGCGCTGCTGGTGCATTGCCTGCACGCCCCCGATCCTCTGGCCGTCGTCGATGAAATCAAGACCCGCTACGAATCCCGGCTGAAAAGGATATTCGCATGATCGGATATGCGCTGGCCTTTGCCTATGGCTGCTTCGGAGTGGCAATGCTGTGCTGCCTTTACCGCGTGCTGCGCGGCCCGGCGATTGGTGACCGGGTGATTGCGCTGGACACGCTGACCGTCAACGCCATCGCGCTGCTGGCGCTGTTCGGCATCGATCGTGGCACGGGGATTTATTTCGAGGCGGCGCTGCTGTTTGCCATGCTGGGATTCGTCTCGACCGTGGCTTACGCGAAATTCGTGCTGCGCGGCGACATTATCGAATAGGGGGCGGGGATGGTTTGGGAAATCGCAGTCTCGGGCCTTTTGGTGATTGGTGGTCTGTTCGGGCTGATTGGGTCTTTCGGGCTGATCAAGCTGCCCGATCCGATGACGCGGCTGCACGCGCCGACAAAATCCGCGACGCTGGGCGTGGGGGCCGTGCTGATCGCATCGCTGGTCTGGTTCCCGTCGCAGGGTCAGGGTGTGAGCTGGCATGAACTGCTGATCACCCTGTTCCTGTTTCTGACCGCGCCGGTCGCAGGGAACCTTGTCGCCAAGGCGAATATGCATCTGCTGTGGCGCAAGCGGGACATCCCGCCGCCCGACAAAGGGGACTGGGCCACATTCGCCAAGCGGAAATGAAAAAACGCGGCCTCCGGGGCCGCGTTTCGCATGTCGGGCAGGGCTGCTGGCTTACAGCAGGCCCGCATGTTTCAGGGCAGTGTCGATCCGCGCCTTGGTGCCGTCCGTCAGCCCGACCAGCGGCAGGCGGACATGTTCGCCGCACAGGCCCAGCCGCGACATGGCGTATTTCGCGCCCGCCACGCCCGGCTCGATGAAGATCGCTTCGTGCAGCGGCATCAGCTTGTCCTGATATTCCAGCGCCTTGGCGTAATCACCCGCCAGCGTCGCATTCTGGAATTCGGCGCAAAGACGCGGCGCGACGTTCGCCGTGACCGAGATGCAACCGACGCCGCCATGCGCGTTGAAGCCAAGCGCGGTGGCGTCCTCACCCGAAAGCTGGATGAAATCAGGGCCGCAGGTAATGCGCTGCTGGCTGACACGCTCCAGCTTGCCGGTGGCGTCTTTCACGCCGACGATGCGCGGCAGTTTCGCCAGTTCGCCCATGGTGTCGGGCGACATGTCGATGACCGACCGGCCGGGGATGTTATAGATGATGATCGGCAGATCGCTGGCGTCATGCAGCGCGCGGTAATGCGCAATCAGGCCCGGCTGCGTCGGCTTGTTGTAATAGGGCGTGACGACCAGCGCGCCATCTGCACCTGCGGACTGCGCGTGCTGGACCAGACCGATCCCTTCGTGGGTCGAGTTCGAGCCTGCGCCCGCGATGACCGGAATGCGGCCCGCGACCAGTGTCACGACTTCCTCGACGACCTGACGGTGTTCGTCATGGGTCAAGGTGGGGCTTTCGCCGGTGGTGCCGACGGGGACCAGCCCATGGCTGCCCTCGGCGATATGCCATTCGACCAGCTTCTTCAGCGCGGGGATATCCAGATCCCCGTTGGGGGTGAATGGCGTGACCAGCGCGGGCAAGGAGCCTTTGAACATGACAGTATCCTGAAGTTGGGTTCTGAACGGCCTTACATGCCGAAGCATCGCTTGCCAAGGATGTGAGTTGCGCCGCCCGGCCATTCCCCGCAGAAATGGGGCCATGATGTATCCTTTGCGCGACAGGATTTTCACGACCGCTGCCGCCCTGATGCTGGCTTTCGGCCTGCGTCCGGCCATGGCCGAGGATACGCAGGCGTTGACCGGCGCCCTGGCCCATGCCTATCAGCGCGACTGGGTGCAGGCCCAGATGCTTGCGGCGCAATCCGGTCCCATCGCGCAAAGTCTGGTGCAATGGCAAAAGCTGCGGGCGGGGCAGGGGAACTTTCCCGAATATCTGGAATTCGCGCTGGCCCATCGCGACTGGCCGGGCATGGCGCTGCTGTATCGGCGCGGCGACGCGACGCTGAACCCCGATCTGCCGCCCGCGCAGATCATCGCGTGGTTCGGAGGCCGCCATCCCGACACGCTGAACGGCGCGCAATCGCTGATCACCGCGCTTTCCGCGCTGGACCCTGACGCCGCGCGTGCCGAAACCGCGCGGTTCTGGACCACACATCCGCTGACCAAATCCGAGGCCGAGGTCTTTGTCGCGGCCCATGGTCCCGACGTGCTGCCGCTGCATGATGCGCGGCTGATGAACCTGCTGGATCAGGGCGAATGGCAGTCGGCGCAGGACGTGCTGCCCTTGGCTACGCCTGCCGCGCAGGCCTTGGGCCGGGCGCGGATCGCCACGCAATCGGGGCAGGCGGGCGTCGATGCGTTGATCCTTGGCCTGTCGGATATGCAGCGCGGCGATGCGGGTCTGGCGCTGGACCGGTTCCGCTGGCGGGTGCGGGCGAAGATGACCGATCTGGCGCGCGATCTGATGCTTGAACGCTCGACCAGCGCCGAGGCGCTGCGCGACCCGGAAGCATGGGCCGGGCTGCGCGCCGATTATTCCCGCGCCGCGATGCGGGCCGGGAACTGGGGTCTGGCCGAGCGGCTGGCTGCCGCGCATTTCATGCCCGCAGGCAGCGATGAGTTCATCGATCTGGAATGGCTGGCGGGATTTGCCGCGCTGAAGCAGGGCGCGACCGACCGGGCGCTGGCGCATTTCCAGCGGCTTGAGGCGGGCGTGGCCAGCCCGATCCCGCGGTCCCGTGCGCATTACTGGCTGGCCCGCACGCATGACGCGGCGGGACAAGCAGCGCAGGCGCAGGATCAATACGCGCAGGCGGCGCAGTGGCAGACCGCCTATTACGGCCAGCTTGCGGCGGAAAAGCTGCGCCAGCCCATGCAGCCCGAACTGGCCGTGCCGGGGCTGGCATCCGACACGCTGCCCGACTGGCGGGGCAGCGAGCTGCGGCAGAATCCGGTCTGGCAGGCGGGCGTCTGGCTGCTGGCCGCGAACGAACCCGATCAGGCGGCGCGGTTCTTTCTGCATCTGGCCGAAACCGCCCCGCCCGAAGACATTGGCCGCATGTCCCGCCTGATGCTTGAGGTGCGCAGGCCATGGCACGCCCTGCGTCTGGCCAAGGCAGCGGCGGCCAAGGGCGTGATCTATCCCGCCGCCTATTTCCCGCTGACCGGGCTTGAGACGAAGCCCTTGGGCCTGCCGCCCGAACTGGTCATGTCGATTGCGCGGCGCGAAAGCGAATTCAACCACACGGTTTCATCGCATGTCGGCGCGCTGGGGCTGATGCAGGTCATGCCGGACACGGGCCGCGCCATGGCCCGCAAGCTGGGCGAGCCGTTCGACCAGCGCCGCATGACCCGCGATGCCGCCTATAACGCCCGCCTTGGCAGCGCCTATCTGGACGGGCTGCGCGAACGCTTTGGCACCTCGATCGCGCTGGTCTCGTCGGGTTATAACGCGGGGCCGGGGCGTCCGGCGCGTTGGCTGGGCGATTTCGGCGATCTGCGGCAAGGCGCGGATCCGGTGGAATGGGTCGAGATGATCCCCTTTGACGAAACCCGCAACTACGTGATGCGGGTGGCGGAATCGCTGCCGATCTATCGCGCGCGCATCATGGGCCATCCCGCGCCCATCGTGCCGACATTTGACCTGACCGGGGGTGGGCTGATGCCCGCACCGCCGCAACCGCCGATCCGGCTGGCCGTTTCGCCGCGCCCGCCCATGTCGGCGCGGGCGCTGGCGGATATGGCGGCGGGTGGCGTGCTGCGCGAAATCATCCGCCCCGTGCTGGTGATCGAGGAGGCAAGCGCCGCGGCAACCGCCCCGGTATCGGGGGCGGTCAGGCCGGTCCCTGCCTCTCGCGCTGCCGAGACCGCCACCAGGTGAACAGCCCCGCACCCACCACGATCACACCGCCGATGGCGACGTTCGGTGCCAGCGTCTCGCCAAAGATCACCACGCCAAAGATGCTGACCCAGACAAGCTGCGTATAGCTGAAGGGTTGCAGCGCGGATGCCTCGGCCAGTTCATAGGCCTTGATCAGCATGAAATGCGCCACAAAGGCGCAGACGCACAGCACCAGCAGCCACGGCATGTCCTTGGCTGCAATCGGTTCCCACGTCCGCAATCCGATGATCGTCATGGTGATGGCCCCGATGACCGAGGTCCAGAAAAAGCTGACCACCGCCGTATCGTCGCGTGCGACCAGCCGCGTCAGCAGGCCGTAGACCGCAAACATCACCGCGCCCAGAAATGGCAGCGCGGCCGAGGATGAAAACACCCCGCTGCCGGGTTTCAGCACGATCAGGATGCCGCAGAAACCGACCGCAACGGCCAGCCAGCGGCGCCAGCCGACCTTTTCGCCCAGAACCGGCCCGGACAGGACCGAGATCAGCAACGGATAACAGGCGAATATCGCGTGGGTGTTGATCAGGCCAAGCCGGACGAACGCCTCGATCGTGACCACGATTTCCAGCGCCAGAATGATGCCGCGCGCCACCTGCGTCCATGGCCGCTTGCTGTGGATCGCGGCCCGAAAGCCGCCGGGCTGCCGCAGGACGATCGCCATGACGAAGATCGTAAAGAACCAATAGCGCAGCATCGTGATGAACACGGGCGAGTAATTCGCGCCCAGAAACCGCGAAATCCCGTCCTGCGTGGCAAAAATGAACGCAGCCACGCAGATCAGGATCGTGGCCTTGCCCAACTGATCCGAACCCGGTGCCGATTTCGGGGGAACGGCGGGGGCCTGAATGGCGGGCTGGGGCAGGGTAGGTTCGTTCTGTGTCATGGCAGGCCTGCGCTTGGTATGGAAGCCATGCGCCCGGCCTGCCCAAACGTCAACGGGCCTTTAGTCGCGGCTGCGGATGATTTCCGCAAAGCCTTCGAACAATTGCGCATTGGCGGCGATGATGTTGCCGGATTCGATGACGCTTTCCTCGGACCGGATCGGCTCGACGAAACCGCCGGCTTCCTTGACCAGCAGGATGCCCGCCGCCACGTCCCACGAATTGATGCCGCGTTCCCAGTAGCCGTCGAAACGACCGCAGGCGACATAGGCCAGATCCAGCGCGGCAGCGCCCCAGCGGCGCACGCCCGCCGTCACCGGCATCAGGCGCGACAGGTCGCGGATGGTGGCGGGCAGGGTGCCACGACCGCCAAAGGGCACGCCGGTCGCAAAGATCGATTCGATCATCTGGCGACGGCCAGAAACGCGGATGCGGCGGTCGTTCAGGAACGCGCCATCGCCACGCTCGGCGGTGAACATTTCGTCTTTGGCGGCGTCAAAGACCACGGCGGCGACGATCTCGCCCTTGTGTTCCAGCGCGATCGACACGGCCCAATGCGGCAGGCCGTGCAGAAAGTTAGTGGTGCCGTCCAGCGGGTCCACGATCCAGCGGCGGGTGGGGTCTTCGCCCGCTTCCTCGCCGGTTTCCTCGCCGATCCAGCCATAGTTCGGGCGGGCGGTGCGCAGTTCTTCCTTGATGATCCGCTCGGCCTCGCGGTCGGCGCGGCTGACGAAATCGCCCGCGCCCTTGACGCTGACCTGAAGGTTTTCCACCTCGCGGAAGTCCTTGACGAGGCTGCGGCCCGCCTTGCGCGCGGCCTTGATCATGATGTTGAGATTGGCGCTGGCCATGGCTTTTCCTTTTTGGGATTGGCAAGCGTCTTAGGCGATACACCGCGAAAAGTGAAGCTAGGGCGAGGCGATCAGGCAATAGCCCGGATGAAAGGCCAGCCGGACCGAGGTGATGGCCCCAAGATCGTTCCATGTCGTGCGTTGCAGGATCAAAAGCGCGGTCCCCTGCCGCGTGCCCAGCAGCCGCGCGTCGCGGGCATCGGCGTTCTCGGCGGAAAACACCATGTCGCCGCGCAGCCACGGGAAATTGCGCACCAGCCATTCGTTCGGATTGATGCGGTGAAAGTCGATCAGGTCCACACCGGGTGCTGCGACCGGGTTGATCCAACGGTCTTCGGCCTGAAACGGATTGCCGTCGCCGTAATGGACGGTGCGCAGGTGGATCAGCTCGGCGCCTTCGGGCAGTTCCATGCGGGCGGCGATGTCGGCAGGGATCGGGCTGCGGCGTTGGGCGATGACGCGGTGGCTATAGGTCATGCCCGCCTGTTCGATCTGTTCGCGCACGATGGGAATGGTCAGCGTGGCGCGGCGGGCAGGGTTCACGGTGACATGCGTGCCCGCGCGTCGCTTGCGGTCCAACAGCCCTTCGTCCGCCAGCATTTGCAGGGCTTTGTTCACCGTGGCGCGGGCCACGCCAAAGGTCACGGCCAGCTCGGCCTCATCCGGGATGCGGTCGCCCTGCCGCCATTCGCGGTCCACGATGCGGCGGCGCACTTCGCTGGCGATGGCTTGCGCCTTGTTGGCAAGGGGGCGGTCGTTCACATGCGCTCCTGCAGGCGGTGGATGGTCGTCAGATAGTCGGCCACGATGGCGTCGCGGGCAATGTGGCGGCCGTCCTGCACGACATGCCGCCCCGCCGACCAGACATCGCGGATCAGACCGTCGTGACCTGCAAAGACCAGACTGTCCAGCATCTGATCGCCCTTGCGGCCCGCCATCACGGTATTGTCCAGATCCACGGCGCAAAGATCGGCCCACAGCCCCGTCCGTATCGCGCCCGTGTCGCGGCCCGCCGCCGTCGCGCTGGCATCCAGCCCGGCATCATAGATCACCCGCGCGGTCGAACGGTCGGGCGTGGCCAGGATCGCCCGCCCCCGGTCGCGCAGGCGCTGGCTGTATTCCAGCGTCCGCATCTCCTCGGTCAGCGAGATGCGGATGTTGCTGTCCGAGCCGAAACCCATCCGCCCCTGCGCCCCCGCCCAGATCGTGCCGTTGAAGATGCCGTCGCCCAGAGACGATTCGGTGATCGGGCACAGTCCCGCGACCGCGCCCGTTGCGGCAAGGCGTACGGTTTCGTCGGGCGTCATATGGGTCAGGTGGATCAGCGTCCAGCGGCGGTCCGGGGCGTGATGGGCCAGCAGCCATTCGACGGGACGCAGGCCATAGGCGGCGTTGATCTCCTCGATCTCGGGGGTCTGTTCGGCAAGGTGCATGTGCAGGGGGCGGTCGGGGCGCAGGGTGGTGCATAGCGCCAGACCTTCCGGGCTGACGGCCCGCAGGGAATGCGGCGCGACACCGATGCCCGCATCGCGGGGCAGGTCACGCATCGCCGCCTGTGCGCCGTCCAGCAGGCGCAGGAATTCGTCAGGCGTCGTGCCGAACCGTTGCTGGCCGGGACCAAGCGGGCGACGGTCCACGCCGCCGAACTGGTAATGCACCGGCAGCAGCGTCAGTCCGATGCCGGTCTGTGCGGTGGCCGCGACGATCCGCGCCGACATTTCCGCGATGTCGTCATAATGGCCGCCGCCCGGACGGTGATGCAGATAATGGAATTCGACATTGGTGGCATAGCCCGCCTCCAGCATCTCGATCTGGACCAGGGCCGCGATGGCCTGCACGTCATCGGGCGTCAGGTGGTCCAGAAAGCGATACATGATCTGGCGCCATGTCCAGAAGGTGTCGCGGGGTTCGGGGCCCTTCGCCTCGGATAGGCCCGCCATGGCACGCTGAAAGGCGTGGCTGTGCAGGTTGGCCTGCGCGGGCAGCAACAGCCCCACGCGATGCCCGGCGGGGGCGGCGTCCGGCGTCACCGAATCGATCCGGCCATCCGCCAGCCCGACCAGCACGTTTTCGGCCCAGCCATTGGGCAGCAAGGCCCGTTCTGCCCAGATATGCACCATCGGTCTGCCCTTCTTTGTGCCAAAATAAGTTTAGACATAGAGTTTCATTAAGCCTAGACATAGAAACATCACAGATCAATGCAGGAGCTGTCCGGTGATTACCCTGACGAACGCCTGTCTTGCCCGGATGACGGACGGCTATGACCTGATCCCGCAAGGCGCCATCGTGATCGACAAGGGGCGCATCCTTTGGGTCGGCCCACAGTCGCAGATACCCGCCGAATATGCGGCCAGTATGCACGATCTGGGCGGGCGACTGGTCACGCCGGGTCTGATCGACTGCCACACCCATATTGTTTTCGGCGGCGACCGTGCACGCGAATTCGAAATGCGGCTGGAGGGCGCAAGCTATGCCGACATCGCGCGGGCTGGTGGCGGCATCGTCTCCAGCGTGCGGGCCACCCGCGCCGAGGATGAGGAGACGCTGCTGGCCAGCGCGCTGAAGCGCGTCGATCACCTGCTGGCCGAGGGCGTGACCACGCTGGAGATCAAATCGGGCTATGGTCTGGATGTCCAGACCGAGCTGAAGATGCTGCGCGTCGCCCGACATATTGCGCAGATGCGCCCGGTGACGGTGCGGACGTCTTGGTTGGCGGCCCATGCATTGCCGCCCGAATGCACCGACCGGGCCGCCTATATCCGCGATGTGGTGCTGGCGGGCATGGACCAAGGCCACGCGCTGGGGCTGATCGACGCGGTGGACGGGTTTTGCGAAGGCATCGCCTTTTCGCGCGATGAAATGGCGGCGATCTTTGATCACGCCGCCAATCTTGAGCTGCCGGTGAAACTGCATGCCGAACAGTTGTCCGATCTTGGCGGTGCGGCCATGGCGGCGCGGCATCACGCACTGTCGGCGGATCATCTGGAATATCTGGGACCGGACGGCATCGGCGCGATGGCCGCATCGGGCACGGTGGCGGTGATGTTGCCCGGTGCGTTCTATACCCTGCGCGAAACGCAACTGCCGCCCGTCGCCGCGCTGCGTCAGGCGGGTGTACCGATGGCGCTGGCCACGGATTGCAATCCCGGCACCTCGCCCATGACCTCGATCCTTTTGGCGATGAACATGGGGGCCACGCTGTTTCGCATGACGCCCGCCGAATGCCTGGCGGGGGTGACGCATCATGCCGCCCGCGCGCTGGGGCTGGCCGATCGCGGCCAGATCGCCCCCGGACTGCGCGCCGATCTGGCGGTCTGGGACGCGGGCCACCCGGCAGAGCTGACCTATCGCATCGGCTTCAATCCCCTTCATGCCCGCATCGTCGGAGGCGAATTTGTCTGAACTGATCCTGACCCCCGGCGACGCCACGCTGGCGCAACTGGAAAACGTCTGGCGCAACGGGCTGGTGGTGCGGCTGGCCGACAGCGCCCGTCCGGGCATCAATGCCTCGGCTGCGCGGATCGCGGCGGCGGCAAACGGGGATGATCCGGTCTACGGGGTGAATACGGGCTTTGGCAAACTCGCCTCGATCAAGATCGCGGCGGGCGATACGGCCACGCTGCAACGCAACCTGATCCTGTCGCATTGCTGCGGCGTGGGCGAGGCGGTCGAACCCGCGACCGTGCGGCTGATCATGGTGCTGAAGCTGTTGTCGCTGGGCCGCGGCGCTTCGGGCGTGCGCCCCGAGGTCGTGGCGCTGATCGAAGAGATGCTGGCCCGCGGCGTGCTGCCGGTGATCCCGGCCCAGGGCTCGGTCGGGGCGTCGGGCGATCTGGCACCGCTGGCGCATATGGCTGCCGTCCTGCTGGGCGAAGGCCGCGCGGTCCATCAGGGACATGAGATGTCGGGGGCCGACGCCTTGGCCGCCGCTGGCCTGACGCCGGTGGTGTTGGCCGCCAAGGAAGGGCTGGCGCTGATCAACGGCACGCAGGTTTCGACCGCATTCGCGCTGGCGGGGCTGTTCGATGCCTTCGCCTCGGCCCGTGCGGCGCTGGTGGTGTCGGCGCTGTCCACGGATGCGATCATGGGATCGACCGCGCCGTTTCTGGACGAAATTCACACCCTGCGCGGCCATCGCGGCCAGATCGTCGCGGCCCGCGCCATTCGCGGGCTGATGGAGGGCAGCGCCATCCGCGAAAGCCACCGCACCGGCGACAGCCGCGTGCAGGACCCCTATTGCATCCGCTGCCAGCCGCAGGTCACGGGTGCCTGCATCGATCTGCTGTGGCAGGCAGGCCGCACGCTGGAGATCGAGGCGAATGCCGCCACCGACAACCCGCTGGTGCTGGTGGGGGCGGACCGGATCGTGTCGGGCGGGAATTTCCATGCCGAGCCGGTGGCCTTTGCCGCCGACCAGATCGCGCTGGCCGTGGCCGAGATCGGGGCGATTTCCCAGCGCCGCATCGCGCTGATGGTGGATCCCACGCTGTCGCATGACCTGCCGCCCTTTCTGACGCCCGATCCGGGGTTGAACAGCGGGCTGATGATCGCAGAAGTCACCAGCGCCGCACTGATGAGCGAAAACAAGCATCTGGCCAATCCCTGCAGCACGGATTCCACGCCGACCAGCGCCAATCAGGAGGATCACGTCAGCATGGCCGCGCATGGTGCGCGGCGGCTGGGCCGCATGAACGCGAACCTTGCCCAGATCATCGGGATCGAGGCGCTTTGCGCTGCTGCGGGGGTCGAGTTTCGCGCGCCGCTGGCGACCTCGGGGCCGTTGCAGGCGGTGATGGGGGCACTGCGGCGCACAGTGCAGCCGCTGGATCAGGACCGCTATCTGGCCCCCGATCTGGTGCAGGCCGCGCGGCTGGTTCGCGACGGTGTGCTGGTCGCCGCCGTTCCCACGGGCCTTTTGGCCGAGGTGCACCCATGATCCCCGTTCAGGTCGCCCAGGGCGACAGCCCGGTCATCCTTGGCCTGCCGCATACCGGCACATGGCTGCCGCGCCATATTCACGCGGCGCTGAATGCGCGGGGGCAGCTGCTGGCCGATACCGACTGGCATATCGAGCAGCTTTATGATGGGCTGCTGCCCGGCGTGACGACGGTGCGGGCGACGTTTCACCGCTATGTCATCGACGCGAATCGCGGGCCGGACGATGCCAGCCTGTATCCCGGCCAGAACACCACGGGCCTTGTGCCGCTGACCGATTTCGACGGCGAACCGATCTGGGACGTGTCGCCCACGCCCGATGACATCGCCGCGCGGCGCGAACAGTTCCATGCGCCCTATCATGCGGCGCTGGCCTCGGAAATTGCGCGGGTCCGGGCGCGGCATGGGGTGGCGGTGCTTTACGACTGCCACTCGATCCGCAGCCATATCCCGTTCCTGTTTCCCGGCACGCTGCCCGATTTCAACATCGGCACCAATAGCGGGGCGTCATGCGCGCCGGCCATCGAGGCCGCCGTGCATGAGGTCGCAGCCGCGACCGGCCGCCCCTGCGTCTTGAACGGGCGCTTCAAGGGCGGCTGGACGACGCGGCATTACGGACAGCCGGGCACGGGCGTCCACGCGATCCAGATGGAGCTGGCCCAATCGACCCATCTGACGCATGAGGCCCCGCCCTTTGCCTATGACCCGGACAAGTCGCGCGAATTGCGTGTCACGCTGGGCGCGATCCTGACGAAACTTGCGGCGCTGGCCGCCGAACTGAAGGCGTAAGACATGGACAATCCCCGGCACAACATCCGCGACGTTTTCCCCGCGACGGGCGACCAGATCACCGCGAAAAGCTGGCTGACCGAGGCGCCGATGCGGATGCTGATGAACAACCTGCATCCCGACGTGGCCGAAAACCCGCATGAGCTGGTGGTCTATGGCGGCATCGGGCGCGCGGCGCGGACATGGCAGGATTTCGACCTGATCGTGGGCACCCTGCGCACGCTGGAAACGGACGAGACGCTGCTGGTCCAGTCGGGCAAGCCCGTGGGCGTGTTCCGCACCCATAAGGACGCGCCGCGCGTGCTGATCGCGAATTCGAACCTTGTGCCGCATTGGGCGAATTGGGACCATTTCAACGAATTGGATAAGCGCGGCCTTGCGATGTATGGGCAGATGACCGCCGGGTCCTGGATCTATATTGGCACGCAGGGCATCGTTCAGGGAACGTATGAGACGTTTGTCGAGGCGGGCCGCCAGCATTACGGCGGCAACCTGACGGGGCGCTGGGTGCTGACCGGCGGCCTTGGCGGCATGGGCGGCGCGCAGCCCTTGGCTGCCGTGATGGCCGGGGCCTGCTGTCTGGCGGTAGAATGCGATGAGACGCGCGCCGATTTCCGGCTGCGCACCCGCTATGTCGATGAAAAGACCCATTCGCTGGACGAGGCGCTGGCGATGATCGACCGCTGGACCAAGGCCGGTCAGGCGAAATCCGTGGCGCTGATCGGCAATGCCGCCGAGATGTTTCCCGAAATCCTGCGCCGTGGCGTGCGGCCCGACATCGTGACCGACCAGACCAGCGCCCATGATCCCGTCCACGGCTATCTGCCCGAAGGGTGGAGCGTCGCGGAATGGCGCGCGCGTCAGGAGAGCGACCCCAAGGGTGTCGCCCGCGCTGCCCGCGCCTCTATGCGCAAGCAGGTCGAGGCGATGGTGGCATTCCACGACGCGGGTGTGCCGACGGTCGATTACGGCAACAACATCCGCCAGATGGCGCTGGAGGAAGGGTTCGACCGCGCTTTCGCCTTTCCCGGCTTCGTGCCCGCCTATATCCGGCCGCTGTTCTGCCGGGGCGTCGGGCCGTTTCGCTGGGCCGCGCTGTCGGGCGACCCCGAGGACATCTACAAGACCGATGCCAAGGTCAAGGAACTGGTCGATGATCCGCACCTGCACAATTGGCTGGACATGGCCCGCGACCGCATCAGCTTCCAGGGTCTTCCCGCCCGCATCTGCTGGGTGGGTCTGGGCATCCGTGACAAGCTGGGGCTGGCATTCAACGAAATGGTGCGGAACGGAGAGCTGAAGGCTCCGGTCGTTATCGGGCGCGATCACCTTGATTCGGGATCGGTCGCCAGTCCCAACCGCGAAACCGAGGCGATGCGCGACGGATCCGATGCCGTATCGGACTGGCCGCTGCTGAATGCGCTGCTTAATACGGCATCAGGCGCGACCTGGGTCAGCCTGCATCACGGCGGCGGCGTCGGCATGGGCTTTTCGCAGCATTCGGGCATGGTCATCTGCTGCGACGGCACGGAAGATGCCGACAGGCGGATTGCCCGTGTGCTTTGGAACGATCCCGCGACCGGCGTGATGCGTCACGCGGATGCGGGATATGACATCGCGCTGGACTGCGCGCGGGAGCATGGGTTGAATCTTCCCGCAATTCTTTGATGAAAGGGCGCGACGGCGCAACGCACCGTTGTCGCGCCCATACCACGTCCAACAACGGAGAGAGAAATGACCTTTCAAACAAGCCTCAGGGCCGCGCTGCTTGGCCTTGCCGCGATGGCGGCTGCGCCTGCCGCGATGGCCGACCAGCTGGCCGATGTGAAGGCCGCGGGCAAGATCGTCACCGCGACCGACATGCACTATGCGCCCTTCGACATGCTGACCAACGGCACTTACGAAGGCATGACCAAGGACCTGTTCGACGAAGTGTCCAAGGAAATCGGCGCTGAGCCGGTCTATCAGGATATCCCCTGGACCGCCGAGCTGCCGGGGCTTGAGGTCAAGAAGTTCGACATCGTGATCGCCCCCGTCACCATCACGCCCGAACGGCTGGAGCGTTACACCTTCACGCTGCCGATCGCGGATGCGACCGTCGCGCTGGTCAAATCGGCCAATAGCGACATGAAGGAGCCCAAGGATATTGCGGGCAAAACCGTCGGCGTCCAGCAGGGCACGGCGCAGTTCCGCGCGCTTGAGGCGTTTGGCAAGGAACTGGGCGGCGTCACCATCAAGGAATACGGCACCACGGACGAAGCTTATGCCGATCTGGCGACGGGCCGTCTGGACGCGGTGGCGGGTTCGCTGCCCAACCTGACCTATCTGGTCAAGAACCGCCCCGAAAGCTTTGCCATGTTCGAGCCCGCGAATTTCGGTCCGCCGACCTATTTCGCATGGGTGCTGCGCAAGGGTGACGACAGTGCCAGCTTTGCCACCGCCATCAATGACGCGCTGCTGAAGATGACCGATGACGGCCGCGTCAAGGCAATTCAGGAAAAATGGCTGGGCGCCTATACCGAGCTTCCCCGCGAAGTCCCGACCAACTAAAGCCATCGCGGGCGGGTCCATCCCGCCCGTCTTCAACACAAGGGCGCGCATGTTTTCGATCCCCGTCTTTCTTCAGGCTTTCGAGCCGCTCATCTGGGCGGCGCGCTATACGCTGCTGATTTCGGGACTGGGCATCGCGCTGGGTCTGGTGATCGGCACGCTGATCTGCGCGGCGCGCCTGTCGCCCTATGCCGCACTGCGCGGCTTTGCCGCCGTCTGGGTCAGCTTTCTGCGCGGCGTGCCGCTGTTGGTGCAACTGCTGGTCTTTTATTACACGCTGCCCGTCATCGGCATTGATGTGCCCGCCATCGTCGCTGCCGTGGTGACCGTAGGTATCTGCGCCAGCGCCTATATCAGCGAAATCTGGCGCGGGGCCATTGCCGCGCTGCCCAAGGGTCAGGCCGAGGCCGCCGCGGCGATCGGCATGGCCCCGCATCATATCTGGGGCCGCGTGATCCTGCCGCAAGCCGTCACCATGTCGCTGCCCGCGCTGATCAATGAGCTGATCCTGCTGGTAAAGGCGTCCTCGCTGGTATCGGTCGTGGGCATTCTGGAAATCACCCGCGCCAGTCAGGCGCAGGCCGCGACGACATTCCGCCCGCTTGAGGTCTATATCGCTGCCGCCTGCATCTATCTGGCGATCAACCTGTGCCTTTCGGCGCTGGGCCGCTATCTTGAACACAGGACGGCGATCTGATGGATTTCGGCATCCTGCAACAATACGGCCCCATGCTGCTGCGGGGCTTTGGCAACACCGTTCTGTGCTGGGCGCTTGGCACGATATTCGCCATGGCGCTGGGGCTGCTGATCGCACTGGTGCAACGCTACGCCGCGCGCTGGGTCCGTTGGATCATTCAGGCCTATATCGAGATCATCCGCGGCACCCCATTTCTGGTGCAGCTGTTCGTGCTGTATTACGGCGGGCCGCTGATCGGGCTGCGGCTGGATGCGGTTCCTGCGGGCCTGCTTGGCCTGACGATTTATGGCAGTCCCTATTTTGCGGAAATCTTCCGCTCGGGCTTTCGCGCGGTTCCAGTGGGCCAGATCGAGGCGGCGCGGGCCATCGGCATGGCCGAACTGACGATCGTCCGGCGCATCCTGCTGCCGCTTGGGTTGGTGTCGGCCTTGCCTGCACTGGTCAACTTCTCGATCATCCTGACCAAGGAAACGGTGATCCTGTCGATCATCACTGTCCCCGAATTGATGTATCAGGTTCAGCGCATGTCCACGGAAACCTTCCGCTATCTGGAAGCCAATCTTGTGCTTGCCCTGTTCTTCTGGGCGCTGGTCGAAACCATCTCGCGTCTGGGCCGCCGTCTGGAGCGGCGCATCACCCGCCATCTGCTAACCGAAAGGACCTGACCGATGCAGGCATCCCAAGTCGAGATCCGCAAGGTCAACAAGTTCTACGGCCCGTTTCAGGCGTTGAAGAATGTGGACCTTACCATTCCGCCGGGCAAGGTGACCTGCCTGATCGGACCGTCCGGCTCGGGCAAGTCCACGCTTTTGCGCTGCATCAATTTCCTTGAGGAATATGACGCGGGCGAGGTGCGGATCGACGGCCAGCTGATCGGCTATGACGCGCCGGGCCGCAAGATGTCCGGTCGCAAGCTGCGCGAGATGCGGCGTTCCATCGGCATGGTGTTCCAGCAGTTCAATCTGTGGCCGCACATGACCGCGCTGGAAAACGTGGCCGAGGGGCTGATCCGCGTCCGTGGCCTGTCCAAACGCGATGCGCAGGCGCGGGCCGAAGATGCGCTGCGCAAGGTGGGTCTGGGCGACAAGATGGCCAACCACCCGTCGCGCCTTTCTGGCGGTCAGCAGCAGCGCGTGGCGATTGCCCGCGCCATCGCGATGGAACCGCGGCTGATGCTGTTTGACGAACCGACCAGCGCCTTGGACCCCGAACTGGTGGGCGAGGTGCTGACCGTGATGAAGACCCTTGCCGCCGAGGGCATGACCATGGTCGTGGTCACGCATGAAATGGGCTTTGCCGCCCATGTCGCGGATCAGGTGGCCTTCATGGACGCGGGAGAGTTGATTGCGGCGGGTGATCCCGCCAGCATCCTGCACCAGCCGCAGGACGCGCGCATTCAGTCCTTTCTGCGCACCTATCACGAACGAAACAGTTTCTAGGGGCTTGCCTCCTGCCGTTCATCGCCTAACTGACATGGGCAAGAACAGCAGGAGGGCAGCATGTCCCAACCCAAGCTATTTCAGCCGATCCAGATCGGCGGCTCGACTCTTTCCAACCGCATCGTGATCGCGCCCATGTGCCAGTATTCCGCGGTGGATGGGCAGATGACTGATTGGCACCTGATGCATCTGGGCACGCTGGCCCAATCGGGCGCGGCGATCCTGACGATCGAGGCGACGGCCGTCGAACCCGAAGGTCGCATCAGCTATGCCGATGTGGGCCTGTGGGACGATGCGACCGAAGACGCCATGGGGCGCGTGCTGAAAGGCATCCGTGCGTGGTCCGACATGCCCATCGCGATTCAGCTGGCCCATGCCGGGCGCAAGGCATCCACCGCGCGGCCTTGGGACGGCGGTGGGCAGATCGCGCCGGATGCCGAGAACGGCTGGCAGACCGTCTCATCCTCGGACCTGCCGTTCCGCGATGCGGACAATCCGCCAGTGGCGCTGGACCAGGCGGGTCTGGACCGCGTGCGCGACGCCTTTGCCGCAGCCGCCCGCCGCGCCGTTCGGCTGGGCATCGACGCGATTCAGATCCATGCCGCGCATGGCTATCTGCTGCATCAGTTCCTGTCGCCTTTGTCGAATATGCGTCGCGACGAATATGGCGGCAGTCTGGAAAATCGCCTGCGCTTCCCGTTGGAGGTGTTCGATGCCGTGCGCGCTGCCGTGCCTGCGGGCTATCCGGTGACAATCCGCGTGTCAGGCACCGACTGGGCACCCGGCGGCTGGGATGTCGAAGGTAACATCGCCTTTGCCCGCGCGCTTGAAGAACGCGGCTGCGACGCGATCCATGTTTCCAGCGGCGGGCTGGACGCAGGACAACAGATCCCCATCGGCCCAAGCTATCAGGTTCCGCTGGCCCGTGCGATCAGGCAGGCGGTCTCGATGCCCGTGGTCGCTGTCGGGCTGATCACCGCGCCAGAACAGGCCGAGGCGATCGTTGCCACGGGCGAAGCGGATATGATCGCGCTTGGCCGAACCGTTCTTTACGACCCGCGCTGGCCCTGGCACGCCGCGGCAGCCCTGGGCGCACAGGTCAAAACCGGGCCGCAGTTTCTTGCAGCCGCACCGCGAAGCGCACCCAAGCTGTTCATCCGTTAGGATATGCGACTGCGGTGGCTGGCGCAGGCCGCCGCAGGTTTTGGCAGACAAATCGCCCCATGCACCGCATGAGCGGTTGTCCTTGCGAAATCCGTTGATAGAATAAGGGCGTTCTGAAACGGAAAAAGCCGCCGACCTAGATGATCGACGACAGTTCCGACAAGTCCGAGCCTTCGCGAAGACGCGGGCTGGGCGAGGTCGATCCAGTCATCCCCATAGCGGATGAACCCGAGCCGGAGCCCGGCCAACCAAGACGCCAAGCGCGGAAAAGCCTTTCGCAGCGCCTGACGCAGCTTGCCAATGACGAAACCCGCGAACGCATTGCCATGGCCGACTTGCTGACATTGATGCCCGGTCAGGCGCTGGCGGCACTGGTTTTGATATTTGCCGCGCCCAATGTCGTGCCGGGGCCGCCCGGACTTTCCGCGATCCTTGGCCTGCCGATGGTCTATCTGACATTCCAGCTGATGCTGGGCCGCACGCCATGGCTGCCCCCGGTCATCGCGCAGCGGACCTTTGCGCGGGGCGATTTCGCGGCGCTGGTCCTGCGGATCGCGCCGCTGCTGGCGCGGCTGGAAAAACTGCTGCGTCCGCGCGTGCCTGCGCTGGTGAACTACAATGCCGAACGTGCCGTGGGCGCGTTCTGTTTTCTGCTTGCCATCATCATCCTGATGCCTGTTCCCTTGGGCAACATGCTGCCTGCGCTGGCGATCAGCCTGATGATGCTGGGCCTGCTGGAACGCGACGGGCTATGGGTCGGCATCGGGGCCGTCACCGGCGCATTGTCCCTGATCGTTGTCGCAGGCGTGATCTATGCCATGATCAAGGCTGTCATCTTTCTTTTCTCGCGCGTGTTTCTGGGATGAACCACGCGCATCCTGATTGGACCTGAAACCCCCTTATGTGGATTGAAATCTTAATCGTCGTCCTTCTGACCCTGCTCAACGGCCTTTTGGCCATGTCCGAGCTGGCCATCGTCTCGGCGCGCCCCGCGCGACTGAAGGTGCTGGCCGACAGGGGCGACGGCGGCGCCGAGACCGCGCTGCGGCTGGCCGAGGATCCGGGCCGCTTCCTGAGTTCGGTCCAGATCGGCATTACGCTGGTCGGCGTGCTGTCGGGCGCGTTTTCGGGTGCGACGCTGGGCGCGCGCCTTGCAAACGCGCTGCCGGGCTGGGGCGTGCCGGACACGCTGGCGCAGCCCCTTGGCATGGGGGGGGTGGTCGTTGCCATCACCTATATGTCGCTGATCTTTGGCGAACTGGTGCCCAAGCAGATCGCGCTGCGTTCGCCCGAAACGGTGGCTGCCAAGGTCGCGCCGCTGATGCGCGGCATTTCCCGCGTGGCCGCGCCGCTGGTCTGGCTGCTGGATCGTTCGGGCAAGCTGGTGCTGCGTTTGCTGGGCCAGACCGGGGCGGATGACCGCTCGATCTCGGATGAGGAAATCCGCCTTGTCATCGCCGAGGCCGAGACGGCAGGCGTGATCCACCGCGCCGAAACCGAGATGATCGCTGGTGTCATGCGCATCGCCGACCGCAGCGCGCGTGGTCTTATGACCCCGCGCCGCGACATTGCCGCGATCGACGTCAGCGACACCTATGCGACCGTGGCACGCAAGTTCCAGCAAAGCCACCGCACCCGTCTGCCGGTGCAGGATGGCGACGAGAACGAGATGATCGGCGTCGTTGCCAGTGCAGACCTGATCGCCGTGGATGCCAGCAAGTTCGACCTGCGCAAGCTGATGAAGGACGCGCCCATCATCCCCGAAACGCTGGACGCCCCCGAGGTCATCACACGGTTGCGCGCCTCGCCGGGTCAGATGCTGCTGGTCTATGACGAATACGGCCATTTCGAAGGCGTGGTGACGCCGATGGACGTGCTTGAGGCGATTACCGGCGAATTCGCGGGCATTGATGACGACGAACCCAAGCTGGTCCAGCGCGAAGATGGCTCGATGCTGGTCGCGGGCTGGATGCCGGTCGATGAATTTGCCGACCGCCTTTCGGTTTCGCTGGGCGAGGATCTTGATTTCTCGACCGTAGCCGGGCTGGTGCTGGATCTGGCGGGCGCGATCCCGCAGGTGGGCGACAGCGTGGCCTGGCACGGCTGGCGTATCGAGGTGGTGGACCTTGACGGTCGCCGAATCGACAAGCTGCTGGTGGCGCGCGAAAGATAATCGCCGCTTGTCATAACTGCGCGGGGTGATAGTTCAGCTTTATGAATTTCACCCTGCGCCAGATTTCCTATTTCCTTGCCGTGGCGCGGCTGCGCAATTTCGGACGCGCGGCCGAGGCGTCGCATATCTCGCAGCCGGGCCTGTCCAGCCAGATCGCGCAGTTGGAGGCGCGGCTGGGTGGTGCGCTGTTCGAACGCGGGGCAGGCAGCGGCCCGGTGCGGTTGACGGCATTGGGGGAACGGCTTCTGCCTGCCGCGCAGGATCTGATCGACGGCGCCCAGCGGCTTGATGCGCTGTCCCGCGCGGGGCGCGAGCCGTTGTCGGGGCGGCTGCGGCTGGCGATCATTCCGACCGTCGCGCCCTATCTGATCCCGCATCTTGTCCCGGCTTTGCGCGAAAGCCACCCGGCGCTGGAGCTGGAACTGCATGAGGTGGTGACGGACGATCTGGTCGCGGGCGTCGCCAGCCACCGTTTCGATGCGGGGCTGATGGCCTTGCCGACCGAACCCGCCTTGCAGGCCGAACCTGTGCTACGCGACGGCTTTCTGATTGCGATGTCCGAAGATGACACCACCTATCTTTCCGGTCCCGCGCGGCCCGAAAGTCTGGCCGTCGAGCGTCTGCTGCTGCTGGCCGAGGGGCATTGCCTGCGCGATCAGGCGCTGGAGGTCTGTGGACTGCGCAATGCGCGCCGCAAGCTGAACCTTGAGGCAGCTTCCATGGCCACGCTGATGCGGATGGTGGCCAGCGGCATGGGCATGACGCTGATCCCTGAACTGGCGCTGAAGGATGAAAACCGCGACGGTCGGCTGCGCATCGTGCCCTTCGCCGAACCCGCGCCATCGCGCGATCTGGCGGTGGTCTGGCGCGCCAAGGCCGAAGCTGAAACGGATGCGCGGGCGCTGGCCGGGGTGATCCGTGGCCTTGCGCCCGTTCTGGGGGTTGCGCCGATCAGTTCTTGATCAGCACGGGCAGGGTCATCGAGGTCGATTGCCCGGTCGGCGGTGCGGGCATCTTGGGCAGGCGCGCGGCCTGACGGCTGATCGCTGCATCCATGCGTGCATCTCCGGTGGAACTGGCAAGGCGCGCGCCCGCGACCGAGCCTGAGGGGGTGATCGTGAACACCACGGTAACCCGGACGCCTTCCGGTCTGCCTGTCAGGCGCGTGCGGGCCATATGTCGTGCTACTGCCGATTGCACCCGCGACTGCCAGCTTGCGACCTGCCGGGGCGATGCGGCACCCGCCTGCGTCCGGGGTGCAGCCGAACGCTCGGCTTTGGGGGCGCGGACCTGCGTGGTGGCCTGACGCGATTCCTGCCGCTCGGGCGCGCGTTCGCGGCGTTCCTCGCGCTTGGGTTCGGGTTCGCGCTGCGCGACTTCGGGTTCCGGCTCCTTGGGGCGTTCGGGACGCTGTTTGGGGCGGACGGATTTCTGCAGCACCACCGCATCGGCGGGCGGCGGAAACAGTGAATTCATGTCCGGCAGCGGCTCAAGCTCGGGCAGGGGCTCGGCCATGGCGAAATCTGGCGTGGGTTCCGGCTCGGGTTCGGGTTCCGGCTCCGGCTCGGGTTGGGGTTCCGGCGCGGTTTCTTCTTCCTGCTGCTGTTCGACCTCATCCTCGGGCGCGGCGGCTTGGGGCATGGGGGCCAGTTCGACGAAAACGGGTTCGGGCACGCCGGGCGGTGCGGCGGCCTCGGCACGATGCAGGATCCACAGCGCGCCGCCCAGATGGGCTGCAAGGACGACAGCAGCCGCCGATCCCCAAACTGCGCCGTCGCGCATTACGCTGAACCGGCTGTTGTTCATGGCGCGGGTGCCCCTGCGGTGGGCGCGGGCGCTGCCAAAGCGGGCGCGGCGGGTGCCGGAGCCGTCGGAGCGGTGGCCGCGCCCGTCACGGTGGGCGCGGTGCCGCCTGCGGATGCGGCCTCAAGGCCCACCAAAGCGATCTTCAGATAGCCGGTCTCGCGCAGCGTGTTCATCACGCCCATCAGGTCGCCATAGGTCACGGCCTTGTCGGCGCGTAGGAAGATGCGCTGTTCGCGGTCGTTGTTCGTGGCCTGCGCCAGCGTCGCGGCAAGCGCGCCCGGCGCGATGTCGTCATTGCCAAGCGCCAGCGTCAGGTCGGGTTTCACGGTGATATAGACCGGTTGATCGGGGCGCTGCGCCGGCACGGCGTTGGAAATCGGCAGGTCCACGTTCACATCGACCGTCGCCAGGGGCGCGGCCACCATGAAGATGATCAGCAGCACCAGCATCACGTCGATAAAGGGCGTGACGTTGATTTCATGGTTTTCGGGCAGGTCGTCGCCGCCACCTTCGCGGATACCTCCGGCCATGGATCAGACCTCCGAATGGGTGCCGCGAAAGTCCAGATCGCGGCTGACAAGGCGGCGCACCCCGGCCGAGGCATTGGCAAGGCGCAGCCGGTAGCCGGTGATGGCGCGGGCAAAGACGTTGTAGATGACGACGGCGGGGATGGCCGCGACCAGACCGATGGCGGTGGCCAGCAGCGCCTCGGCGATGCCCGGCGCCACGACGGCAAGGTTGGTGGTCTGGCTTTCGGAAATGCCGATGAAGCTGTTCATGATGCCCCAGACGGTGCCGAACAGGCCGACGAAGGGCGCGGTCGAACCGATGGTGGCCAGAACGCCGGTGCCACGTCCCATGGTGCGGCTGGCCACGGCCTCGATGCGGTCCAGATGGCTGTCCACGCGTTCTTTCAGGCCGCTGTCGCCTGCAACTTCAAGCGCGGGGGCCGAGCGGTCATATTCGGTCGAGGCGGCGCGGATCATGCGCGACACCGGGTCGCGGCGATTGCCGATCGAGGACAGCGCGGCAGGCAGGCTGCCCGCGTTTTCGATGCGGCGGATGCCGTTCTGCACGCGCTTCATCGCGCCGCCCAGTTCCAGAAGCTTTGCGACCAGCACGGTCCAGGTCACGATCGAGGCAAAGACCAGCCCCAGCATCACGCCCTTCACCACCCAGTCAGCGGCCCAGAACATCCCCATCGGCGACAGGTCATGGGGCAGGTTCGGATCGCGTTCCTGCGGGGCAAGGGGGGCCAGAATGTTCTGGATCGACTGTGGCAGGATGCTTTCGCTTTGCGGTGCGGCGGTATCGGTCACGGGCAATTCGATCGCGGGCGCTGCGGTATCTGCTGCGGGGGCGGGTTGCACCGGGGCCGGGGTTTCCGCGGGCGTGGTTGCCGCCGGAACTGCGGGCGCGTTGGGCGTTGTAGTCTGGGCCGGGGTGGCGGGTGCAGCAGGTTCGCTAGGTGTGGGCGTCGTCGCCGTCGGGGCAGGTGCGGCAGGCGCGGTGTCAGCCGGAGCCGCAGGAGCCGTTTGCGCCGGAGTGGGAGCCGTCGTCGGAGGTGCGGTCGGCGCAGGTGCAGTCGGTGCCGCTTCCGGTGCGGGCGTCGGGGTCGTTGCCGGCGCCGGGGTTTGCGTCTGTGCGCTGCCTTCCTGAGCGGTAGCGGGTGCGGCAAGCAGCAGGCAGGCAAGCGTAAGGGCGGTCCCCGCGCAGGTGCGCGGCAGCGACATGTGGCTCATGGTGGTCCTTCGTGTCTTCGGCATATGTCCGTCCGCCTTTCGCTTGGACACAGGCCCGCACCGAAAGATGCTGACCCTGCCTGGCTGCGGGTTTGCGCAGGGTATCAAACGTCAGGGTAAAATTGTCAACTATAGCATCGGGTTTTCTGCCCCGTCAGGCCGTCCAGTAACCCGCAAGATGAGTGCGGCCCTTGTCATGCCCCAACTCGTTGAGGATCAGCTTGCGCAGCGCGGTGATCCCGGATTTTTCCGACGCCATCCAAAGATAGGTTTCGGGGTGGGGCGGGTTGGCGGACAGAATCCGTCCCAGTTCCGCCTCGCCCTGCGGCAGGTGGGTGATCTGGAAATTCGGCGCGGGCGGCAGCGGGTAATCTGCCCGCGTGCCCAGCAGATAAACCTGTCCCTGCGCATCGGGGCGACGTTCCATCATGCGGGCCAGTGCGGGATAGGCGGTTTCATCCCCCGCCAGGATCAGCCGTGCCGCGTTCGGAATGCCGCCGCCGCCGGGACCGGACAGGCCGATCTGGCGGCCCTGCGGATTGCCGCGCGCCCATTCCGTCACCCGGCCGCCGTCATGGATAAAGATGTCGGTATCCAGCCAGCCCGCATCCAAGTCGATATGGCGCACCGTATAGGCGGGGCGGTGCAGCGCCTTGGCCCCGCTGGGCCAGATGGTCTGGCCGTTGGGCGCGATGCGCGGCCATTCGGGCGCATCGTCGCCTTCGGGCGGCAGGACGATGCGGAAATGGATCGAATCCTGCGTCGCCAGTCGGTCCAGATCCGGGGCGTGCAGGCGCAGGCGGATGAAGTCCTGCGCGATCTGGCGCGCTTCGCCCACGCGGGCAAAGCTGAAATAGGGCGGGATCTTGCCCGCATCGGCCAAGGACGACCAGCGCATCGCGCGGGCCTGATCGGGCAGCACCTCGGCCAGATGATAGACGATGGTTTCCTGAAGCGAGAACAGCCATTCCGCCCGATGCGCGCGGGCAAAGACCAGCACGTCATCGCCGCGCTTCTTGGCCCCGAATTCGCCCATATCCGTCTGGCACCAGGTCGAGCGGCCATGCCCGTTATGCAGCTCCAGCCCGTGTTCCTCGGCCTCATGGCGCAGCATCTGGTCCACGATGGCGAAATCGGTGGCGGGCAGCATCGCCTCGGATTGGAATTCGGGCAGTTCGGTGATGCGCATCTGGGCCTCCTGTCATTCAAGGCAAAATGGCGATTGTGGCGCGGGGCCGCAATCGCCGGGAAGAAAAGGCCCGCCCGGATTGGAACCGGGCGGGCAAGTGAATCCCTCGCAGCCCTAGAAGCTGCGCGAGACCGAGAGCTTGAAGTTCCGGCCGGGGGCCGGTCCGCTGACCCAGCTTGCGGGCGTGTAGTCGCGGTCGGTGATGTTATCGACGCCCATATGCACCTCGATCCCTTGGGCGGGGCCCGATTGCGGGGTCCATGTCGCGAAGATGTCGTGGACGCCATAGCCGCCGCGATGCGTTCCATCGGGCTTGTCGCGACCGGCGGCCAGCGTGCTGCGCGCGCCGATGCGCCATGCGTCGCCGGCCATGTAGACGGCTTGCAGGGTCAAGCGGTCATTGGGCAGGGTTTCCAGATCGGCCCCGTCCTGATCCTCGCCCGCCACGACCGAAACCGCAGCGCCCAGATCCCAGCCGCCGATGGCATAGCTGGCCTCGATCTCGCCGCCTTTCAGATAGGCTTTGTCGATATTCGTGTAATAGGCCGAAGGTCCGCCGCCCGAACGCACGATCATGTCGTCGATATGGTTGCGGAACAGGGTGATCTTCATCACCGCCTCATCGCCATCCGCGATCAGCGAGCTGCCGCGATAGGAGGCGCCAATTTCGATGTTCTTGCCCTTTTCATCCTTCAGGTTCGGATTGGGCGCCGTGATCATCGAGCCGTCGTAAAGTTCATCGACCGACGGGATGCGGTTCACATAGGCGACCGAGCCGAAGACAGACCACGCGTCGTTCAGGCGATAGATCGCGGCGACCTGCGGCTCGACCGCCTCGAATTCGCGATTGTCGGCATCGAAGCTGACCGAATCCTTGGGTTCGGTGCGCTGGCGTTCATAGCGCAGGCCGCTGTTCACCGTCAGATCGCCATAGGTCACTTCCGACAGGGCATAGGCCGACCACGCGCGGGTATAACCCTCGGGGTGCGATGACGACGGCACCTGTGACGAACGATCCTGTTTCCAGACCTCGAACCCGGTGGTCAGGTGGTGATCATAGCCCGAGGTGGACAGGTCGGCCACGTTGGCGACTTTCAGTTTCCACAGGCGATAGTCGCGCTTGCCCAGCAGGCTTTCCATGATCGGCTCGGCCGGATCATCGCCCTGCCGCACGTCCTTCATGGTGTTCGAATAGGACAGGGTTGCCGTCAGATCGACGTAACGGTTGTCCTGCGGGTTCCAGCCCCAGACCAGCTTTGCAGTCTGGTCGCGTGTGATGATGTCGCCCACACCCCACGAAAAGCCCGGATAGAACAGGTCTTTCTGCGACCCCTCAAGCTGGTTGAAGTCCTGATCCTCGCCCTTGGCCTCAAGGTGCTGATAAGAGAAGGCGACATATTGATCGCCGAAGGTCTTCTTGGCCTTCAGCAGCAGGTTCGGCGTCTTCGAGTTCGAGCGCACGATGGTGTCGCCATCGGCATCCTTGCTGTCGCCCAGCTTGCGCCATGCGAATGCCGCCAGCGCCTCGAAATCCTCGGTCAGACGCCAGCCCATCGCGACGCTGCCAAGAATGGTTTCCGGGTTCGAGGCATAGCCGATCTTGGCCTTGCCGCCGAAGGTCTTGCCTTCGGGGATCAGGTCGCCGGCCTCGATCGTTTCCATCGCGATCACGCCGCCCAAGGCGCCCGAGCCGTAAAGCGTGCTGGAACCGGGACCACGTAGCACCTCGACCTGACGCAGGAAGTCGGGTTCGACGAACAGCGCGCCCTGACGATAGGATTCGTAATATTTCTTTTCGCCGTCGATCAGCTGGACGATGCCAGCTTCGGATGCGGCATTGCTGGCCGCGCCGAAGCCGCGGATGTTGAAGCCCTGCCCGAAGAAGCTGCCCGAGCCGACGCCCGCGACGCCCGGCACTGTCGCCAGCACCTCGCCGATATGGACGGGGGCGATGTCGTCAAGTTCCTGCGCGCCGACGACCGACACGGATTGCGGCACTTCGGACGCGACCTTGGGCTTGCCCGCGCGCAGGACCAGCGGGTCCAGCACATAGGTCTGCGCCTGTTGTGCGGCGGCGGGCAGGCTGATTGCGAAAACGGTAAGGCAGGTCGTGCCGGCAAGCAGTCCGGCGCGGATCGGATGGCGTAGCATATGTCCCCGAATTCTTCTTGTTGGTGGGTCGGGCTGGCTTCGGGGCTCGCATCTTGCGCCGCGTTAAGTATTCTGACTAAATCTGTCAATGATTCATTCAACGCCCCCAGCCATTTGCCAGAGGTGTTTCCCAGCAAAGCAAGGCCCTTACGATGACCGACCACTCCCCCGCCGATCTGCGCCGCATTCAGGCCGAGGATACTGCCCGCCCCTTTGATCTTGCCGCGCGTCTGGATGTGCCCGAGGCCGCGCTGGTTGCGGCCCATGTCGGCCACGGCGCGACGCGGATCCAGTCGCTGCCGGGACAGCTGATCCCCGCGGTGCAGGCCTTGGGCGAGGTGATGGCCCTGACCCGCAACCGCTCCTGCGTGATCGAGAAGGTCGGGACATACAACGATTTCCACGATGGCGAACATGCGTCGATGACGACCGACCCTGAAATCGACATGCGGATGTTCCCGCGTCACTGGGTTCATGCCTTCGCGGTCGAAAAGGGCGACAGGCGTTCCGTTCAGGTCTTTGACGCAGCAGGCGATGCGATCCACAAGGTGCATCTGCGCGAAGGCTCGGACCTTGCGGCGTGGGAGGCGCTGAAGCGCGATCTGGCGGTCGCGGATCAATCCGACAGTGCCGAATTTACCCCGCGCGAGCCGGTCGAGGGGCCGAAATCCGCGCCCGAGCGTCTGGACGCGCTGCGCCGCGAATGGGCCGAGATGACCGACACGCATCAGTTCAACATCCTGATCCGGCGGCTGAAGATGAACCGTCTGGGCGCCTATCGCATCATCGGCGCGCCATGGGTCCGGCCCTTGTCGGTCGATGCCGTGCCTGCGCTGCTGGAGCGGGTGAATGCCCAAGGCGCAGGCGTGATGATGTTCGTCGGCAATCAGGGCTGCATCGAAATCCATTCGGGCGGGTTCCAGACGCTGCAGCCAATGGGGCCGTGGCTGAATGTCATGGACCCCCGCTTCAACCTGCATCTGCGCGGCGACCATGTGGCCGAGGTCTGGGCCGTCGAAAAGCCCACCAAACGCGGCCCGGCGATTTCCGTCGAGGCCTTCGATGCCGAAGGCGCGCTGATCTTCCAATGCTTTGGCTTGCGTCCTGAAAAGGGCGGTGACGCGGATCAATGGGCGGCGCTGGTCACGGACCTTCCCGCGCCGGCCGAGGCCGCGGCATGAGGGCGCTGGTCCTTTTTGCCGCGCTGATCGCCGCGCCCGCCCATGCCGAAAGCTATCCCGATGCGCAGCGTGTGCTGTCCATCGGCGGCTCGGTCACGGAAATCATCTATGCGCTGGGGGAACAGGACCGGCTGGTGGGCCGCGACCAGACCTCAAGCTGGCCGCCCGAGGCGTTGTCGCTGACTGATGTCGGCTATATGCGCGCGCTGTCGCCCGAAGGCGTGCTGTCCGTGTCGCCCGACCTGATTTTGGCCGAGGATGGCGCAGGCCCGCCCGAGGCGGTCTCGGTCCTGAAATCCGCGGGTCTGCCCTATGTCACCGTGGACGAGGGCTATGACACCGCAGGCGTTCTGCGCAAGGTCGATGAGGTGGCCGAGGCGTTGGGCGTGCAGGACAAGGGCCGCGCGCTGCATGACAAGCTGGCGGGGCAGTTAAGCGATGCCGAAACCCGCGCCAAGTCGGTCGGAACGCCGAAAAAAGTGCTGTTCGTGCTGTCCCTGCAAGGCGGGCGGGTGATGGCGGGGGGCAGCGATACCTCGGCCGACGGGATCATCCGGCTGGCGGGGGCGCAGAATGCCGTGACCGGCATCGAAGGCTACAAGCCCCTGACGGATGAGGCGATCGTGGCCGCCGCGCCCGACGTGATCCTGATGATGCAGCGCGGCGATGCGCAGGCCGATGCGAATGCGCAGGGCGGCCATGCCTCGGCCAAAGAAGCGGCGCTGGCCATGCCCGCACTGGCGCAGACCCCGGCGGGGCGCGACGGCGCGCTGGTGATGATGGACGGGCTGAAGCTTCTGGGCTTCGGCCCCCGCACCCCAGAAGCGGCGCTTGAGCTGCATGATCTGGTCTATGGAGGCCGGTGATGGTGGCCATCAGCCCCGATTTCCTTGAAGGCGACCGCAGCCACCGCGCCCGCCGGATGGCGCTGGCCCTGTCGGTGCTGCTGGTGCTGGTCGCGACGCTGTCGCTGGGCTGGGGTGCATCGGGCACATCCTTGCCGCGCGCCATCGGCGACCTGCTGGCGGGGCGGGAACTGGCGGTGCAGGACCGCGTGGTGTTGCTGGACATCCGCCTGCCGCGCGTGCTGATGGGGATCTGCGTCGGCGCATCGCTGGCGGTATCCGGGGCGGTGATGCAGGGGCTATTCCGCAATCCGCTGGCTGATCCGGGGCTGGTCGGCGTCAGCGCGGGCGCGGGCCTGGGCGCTATCCTGGCCATCGTGCTGGGCGGCACGCTGCCTGTTGCCGTGGCGGGTCTGCTGGGCTGGTATCTGGTCCCGGTCGCGGCCTTCCTTGGCGGCTGGCTGACGACGCTGGTGCTGTATCGCATTGCGACGCGGCGGGGCCGCACCTCGGTCGCGACGATGCTTCTGGCGGGGATCGCGCTGGCCGCGATCATGTCGGCGGTGGCGGGCGTGGTCATCTTGCGGGCCAATGACGCGCAGTTGCGCGACCTGACCTTCTGGGGGCTGGGATCGCTGGCCGGGGCGAACTGGCCGAAACTGCTGGCCGCCGCGCCGATCATGCTGGCGGCGCTGGCCTTTGCCCCCATGCTGGCGCGCGGGCTGAACGCGCTGGCACTGGGCGAGGCCGCGGCGGGCCATGTCGGCATCCGCGTCCAGCGCGTCAAGAACCGTGCCATCCTGATGGTCGCCGCCGCGACCGGGGCAGGTGTTGCGGTGTCGGGCGGCATCGGCTTCGTGGGAATCGTGGTGCCGCATCTGCTGCGGCTGGTCATCGGGCCGGATCACCGCTGGTTGCTGGTCAACGCAGGCCTGCTGGGGGCTGTGATGCTGCTGCTGGCCGATATGGTCAGCCGCACGGTCATCGCACCGGCGGAACTGCCCATCGGCATCGTCACCGCGATCTTTGGCGGGCCATTCTTTCTGTGGATATTGCTGCGCAATCGCGGAGTGCTGGACCTATGAGCCTGATCGCCCAGAACATCCACGTGCATCTGGGCCGCGCCCATGTGCTGCAAGGCGTCTCGGTCGTCGCGCGACCGGGACAAATGACGGCCATCGTGGGCCCGAACGGTTCGGGCAAGACGACGCTGATGCGGGCCTTGACCGGAGAGCTGCCCTGCCAGCGCCTCGTCACCCTGAACGGCCATGACATCGCGGCTATGCCCCCCGAGGCGCTGGCCCAACGTCGCGGCGTCCTGCCGCAATCCGCCGCCCTATCCTTCCCCTTCACCGTGACCGAGGTGGTTCGCATCGGGCTTGAGGCACGCGGCGAACGCGCCGATGCCTTGGTCCCCGCCGCACTTTCCGCCGTCGATCTGCCTGGCTTTTCCGGGCGGCTTTATCAGGAACTGTCCGGCGGCGAACAACAGCGCGTGCAGCTGGCCCGCGTGCTGGCGCAGGTCTGGCAGCCGGTGGATGCGAACGGCCCACGCTGGCTGATGCTGGACGAGCCGGTCAGCAGCCTCGACATCGCGCATCAGATCACGGTCATGCGGCTGGCCGCCGAATATGCGCGCCGTGGCGGCGGTGTGGTCGCGGTGATGCACGACCTGAACCTGACCGCGCTCTATGCCGACCGGGTGATCCTGATGCAAAAAGGGCAGGCGGTTGCGCAAGGCACACCACCCGAAGTGCTGACGGATGCCATTTTGTCCAATGCATATGGCTGCGCCCTGCGTGTGAACGCCGTCCCACAAGAGGGCATTTGGGTTCTGCCGCACGCCGCTGCTTGAACCTGCAAAATGTGGCAATCTCGCATGGGTATTTAAGGAACTAAGAAGTCCCGGAGCACAGCCCATGAACTTCTTAGTTCTTCAAATACCCATGCGAGCGTTCAATTGGTGCGGATCACGCCGATTGTGCGATCAGCCTTGCCGCCGCTGCCGTGCCGCCCGGCGTATAGGGGATGCCAAGCGCGTCCATGCCCGCTTCGATCACCGCCAGCGTGCCCAGCAGTTGGTGGGCGTTGGCGTGGCCCATATGCGCGATGCGCAGCGCCGCGTCGGGATTTTCGGCGCCAAGGCCCACGCCCAGGGTCACCCCGGCGACCTGCTGGGTCCATTGGCGCAGCTCCGTCGCGCGGGGCATGGCGACTGCGGTGACGGAACGTGCGCGACCCTTCGGGTCAGCAACCATTGGCGCAATGCCGCTGCCGTCCTTGCCCCATGTTTCAAGCGCGGCCCATGTCGCTTGTGCCAGAACCTCGTGGCGGCGCCATGCGACGGGCAGGGTTTCTTCGTCCAGCAGCAGGTCCAGCGCTGCATTCATGCCGAAGATGTGTTGGACCGGAGGCGTGCCGCCCCAGAATTGCCATAGCTGTTCGGCCTCGGTCCGGGGGTGCCAGTCCCAATAGGGGGTGGCCAATGTGCTGCGTCCGCGCGCCCGCACCCTTTCCGAGAACCAGACCAGCGCCAGACCGGGCGGCACCATCAGACCCTTTTGACTGGCCGAGACCAGCAGGTCGATGCCCCATTCGTCCATCATCAGCGGCTCGCAGCCCAGCGATGCGATGGCATCGACGCCGAACAGCGCCGGATGGTCGCCCATGGCGGCACGGAGTGCCGGGATGTCGGCGCGGGCCGAGCTGGCGGTATCGACCTGACAGACCAGCACGGCGGTGATGCCGTGGTCGCGGTCCTGCGCCAGCCGGTCGGCAAGGCGCTGCGGGTCCGGGGGGAGGGTGCCGAAGTCCAGTTCCTCGACCTCGATCCCCAGGGGCCGCGCCGATCCGGCCCAGCTGCGTCCGAAATGCCCCGAGGTGATGACCAGCGCCCGTTCGCCACGGTTGAACAGGTTGACGTTCGCCGCCTCCCACGCCGCATGGCCGTTGCCGATATAGGGCGCGCAATGCGCCGTCGTGCCCGCCAGACGTTTCAACTGCGCGATCATGTGCTGGTTTTCCGCCAGAAGGTCGGGGCCGTAGATGTCGGGAGAGGGGCGGTGCATCGCGCGCAGCACGCGATCCGGGACGGGCGAGGGGCCGGGAATTGCGACGACGGCGCGGCCCTGGGCAAAGCTCATGTCGGGGTGCCTTTTGATTTGAACCCCGTATCGGTAGGACTGCCGCGCGTTCCCGTCAACGCTGCTCGCGGCTTGCCCTGCTGGCGTGACGGGCTTATCCCTTGGGCCGAACGACGCGAGGGGACGATGGCAGACAAACTTCAGATAACAGCCAATCTGTTCTCACGCATGTGGCGGGACTATCTGCATCCTTACTGGGGGCGGATTACGCTGGCGCTGTTCTTCCTGATCCTTGAAGGCTCGACCCTTGGGCTGCTGAGCTGGATGCTGAAGCCGCTGTTCGACCGGGTCTTCGTGGGCGGCGACGGTGATGCGATCTGGTGGGTCGGTGGTGCGATATTCGGGCTGTTCCTGCTGCGGGCGGCGACATTCGTCATCAACCGCAGCCTGATGACCTCGGTTTCGCTGGCGGTTTCGACGACGATGCAGACCGACATGCTGCGCCATGTGATGACGCTGGACGGCGATTTCTTTCAGAAGAACCCGCCCGGCGCCATGATCGAGCGGGTGCAGGGCGACACCATTGCCGTCCAAGGGGTGTGGTCCACTTTCATCTCGGGGGCGGGGCGGGACGTCGTGTCGCTGGTGTCGCTGTTTGGCGTGGCCATCGCGGTCGATCCCGAATGGACGCTGACCGCGCTGATCGGTGCGCCGCTGCTGATCGTGCCGACGCTGCTGGTGCAGCGATACATCCGGCGCAAGATGCGGCAGAACCGCGTGGGCGCCAGCCAGCGCGCGACGCGGCTGGATGAGGTGCTGCACGGCATCAACGCTGTCAAGCTGAACCGGATGGAGGAATATCAGGCGGGCCGTTTCGGCCAGATCGTCGAAGGCATCCGCATGGGCCAGATCAAGATGTCGGCCATCGGTGCGACCGTGCCGGCGTTGGTCGATGTGGTGACGGGTCTGGGCTTCATGGGCGTTCTGTGGCTGGGCGGGGCCGAGGTGATCTCGGGCGAACGCACGGTTGGCGATTTCATGTCGTTCTTTACCGCGATGGCGCTGGCCTTTCAGCCCCTGCGCCGTCTGGGCAGCCTGACCGGGACGTGGCAGATCGCCGCCGCCAGTCTTGAGCGGATCTATTCGGTTCTGGACATGCGGCCCAGCATCGCCTCGGGTCCGCGGACCGCGCCGCCGCCGGACACCACGATCCGGCTGGAGGATGTCCGCATGTCCTATGACGGCCATCCGGTGCTGAACGGGCTGACATTCACCGCGCAGGCGGGTCAGACCACGGCGCTGGTCGGGCCTTCGGGGGCGGGAAAATCCACGGTCTTCAACCTGCTGACCCGTCTGGTCGATCCCGAAGGCGGTGCGATCACGCTGGGGGGCGTGGCGCTGCGCGAATACGATCTTGCCGTGCTGCGCGACCAGTTTTCCACCGTCAGTCAGGACGCCGCGCTGTTTGACGAAACGCTGCGCGAAAACATCCTGCTGGGCCACCCCGAGGATGAGCCGCGCCTGCGTCAGGCCACCATCGCCGCCCATGTCGCCGATTTCGCCGACAACCTGCCGCAAGGGCTGGACACCCCCGCCGGACCGCGCGGCTCGGCCCTGTCCGGCGGGCAGCGTCAGCGCGTGGCGATTGCCCGCGCCGTCTTGCGCAACGCCCCGATCCTGCTGCTGGACGAGGCCACCAGTGCGCTTGATGCCCAGTCCGAACGTCTGGTCCAGCAGGCGCTGGATGAGCTGTCGGTGGGCCGCACCACGCTGGTCATCGCGCACCGGCTGTCCACCGTGCGTCAGGCCGACAAGATCGTCGTGATCGAGGCGGGTCGGGTTGTCGAAGAAGGCAGCCATGACCAGCTTATGGAACAGGGCGGGGCCTATGCCGCCTTGGTCAAACTGCAATTCGGAGAGAAGTGATGCGGCGCATTCTGGCGGTCTCGGGCGAGGATCGGGTCGAATTCCTGCAGGGGCTGGTCACCAACAAGGTGGGCGAATTGCCCGCCTGGGCTGCGCTGTTGACGCCGCAGGGAAAGTATCTGGCGGATTTTCTGGTCGTGCCGGATGGCGGGCGGCTGCTGATCGACGTGGATGCGCGGCTGGCCGATGACCTGATGCGGCGGCTGTCTATGTATAAGCTGCGCTCCAAGGTCACGATCGAGGCCAACGACCTGACCGTGGCGCGCGGTATCGGCGACATGCCGGACGCCGCGATCATAGACCCCCGGCACGAGGCGCTGGGGTGGCGGCTTTACGGCGGCGACGGCGATGACGGCAGCGATTGGGACGCGATCCGGGTCGAACATTGCATCCCCGAAAGCCTGATCGAGCTGATCCCGAACGAGACCTTTATCCTTGAAGCCGGGTTCGAGCGCCTGCACGGCGTCGATTTCCGCAAGGGCTGCTATGTCGGGCAGGAAGTCACCGCCCGCATGAAGCACAAGACCGAGCTGAAAAAGGGGCTGGTCACGTTGGGCATCGACGGCGCGGCCCCGGTCGGCACGCCGATCCTTTTGCCCGACGGGCGCGAGGCGGGCGTCCTGTTCACCCAATCAGGCGGGCGGGCAATCGCGCATATGCGTTTCGACCGCATGGTCGACGGGTTGACGGCGGGGGATGCCCGCATCCTGCCGTGACCGAGCCGGGGCCGGAACGTGTCCGCCGCATCGTGCATGTGGATATGGATGCGTTCTATGCCTCGGTCGAGCAGCGCGACGATCCTGATCTGCGCGGCAAGCCTGTCGCCGTGGGCGGCATCCAGCGCGGCGTGGTCGCGGCCGCCAGCTATGAGGCGCGGCGGTTCGGCGTGCGCTCGGCCATGCCGTCGATGCGGGCGCGTCGGCTGTGCCCCGACCTGATATTCGTCAAGCCGCGCTTCGAGGTCTACCGCGCCGTCAGCCAGCAGATCCGCGAGATATTTGCCGACTACACCCCGCTGATCGAGCCCTTGTCGCTGGACGAGGCCTATCTGGACCTGACCGACCATTTGCAGGGCCGCACGGCCACACGCATCGCGCAGGAGATCCGCGCCCGTATCCGCGCGGCGACGGGGGTGACGGCATCGGCTGGCGTCAGCTACAACAAGTTTCTGGCCAAGCTTGCATCCGATCAGCGCAAGCCCGACGGGCTGTTCGTCATCCCGCCCGAGGCCGGGCCGGGTTTCGTGCAATCCCTGCCCATCGGCCGCTTTCACGGCATCGGTCCGGCCACGGCAGCCCGGATGGAGGCGCATGGCATCCAGACCGGCGCAGACCTGCTGCGGCAAAGTCTGGAGTTTCTGACCGCGCGTTTCGGTAAGTCCGGCACTTACTACTGGAACATCGCCCGCGGCATCGACCATCGCGAGGTGCGCCCCGACCGCATCCGCAAATCCATCGGAGCCGAGAACACGTTTTTCGACGATCTGCGCGATCTGTCGGCAGCCTGCGTCGAGCTTGGGCCACTGGCGGACAAGGTGTGGCGCCATGCCACACGCAATTCGCTGACCGGTCGGACCGTGACGCTGAAGGTGAAATACGGGGATTTCCGGCAGATCACGCGGGCGCGCTCGGTTGCCGTGCCGGTGGAGAGCCGCGATCAGGTGCTGGCGATTGCCTGCGAATTGCTGGGGCCGGTCTTTGCCGACCCGCATGGGGTGCGGCTGCTGGGGATCACGCTTTCGGCGTTGGAGGAAGCGGGGGCGGAACCCGCCCCACGCCAGCTTGGCCTGTTCGATCAGGCGTAAAGGTTGGTCGCACCGACCTGATCGTGGATGCCGTTCACGGTGGCCTTGTCCAGATTCAGCGCGGTTGCCAGTTCGTGCAGATATTCGGCTTCCTTGCGGTTGTCGAAATCAATGGCCATCAGCGACATCAGGTAGACCTGCGCGCCATAACCTTCGGGAACCTGCGCTGCCAGACCCTTGGCATCGACCGGCGCGGCCATCTGGTCGCGAATGAACTGACGCTCATCCTCGTCCAGCTCACCGAATTCCTTCATCAGGTGGGCGCGTTCCTGTTCGTCGATTTCGCCATCGGCCTTGGCGGCCTGGATCATCGCCTTGAGCATCAGACCGGCAAGGGCGTTCTGTTCGGCGGTGGGCTGGGTGGCCGGTTCGCCATTGTTGGACAGCGCGTCGTTAAACAGCTCGCCAAAGCTCGAATCGTTGCTGGCCTGCGCGCCTTTCTGCGCCAGACCGCCCGAGGCAGTGCCGGGTGCTGCGGTGGTGCCAGCCTTGGCCTGACCGCCACCCAGCAGTTCGCCAAGAATGCCGCCGATGCCGCCTGCTGCGGCGCCACCTGCAAGGATGCTGCCCAGACCGCCACCGGCGCCTGCGCTGGTCGAACCGCCACGGCCTGCGGTCAGTTGGTCAAGGATGCCGCCCAGTCCACCCGAGGCACGGCCTGCGGGCGAATGCGCGCCGCCATAGCTGGAACCCGAGCCGGCGCGACCGCCCAGCACCTGGCCCAGCATGTCGCCCAGACCGCCGCCGGCACCTGCCTGAGTGCTGCCCGAACGGGCGGTGTTGGTTTTCAACAGATCGTCCAGAATGCCACCGGAGGGCCGCCGACCTGCGGTTGCTCCGCCTTGGGCGTTCTTCATCATGGCGCCGACCCCTTTGGCCAGCATAACACCAGCCGCAACGCGGGCGAGAGACTTCATCAGGCTCATCTTGTCCTCCGACATGGAATTGGGACCCGCAGGTGCAGGTCTCCGGCAATTGCTACAACAGCCGGGGACAGCCCCGGTTCCGTGAGTGTGGCACTGTCCGCGCGGCTTCGCCAGAGGTGTTTGCCGCCCTTGATTTTTCCCCTGTGCAAATATAAGTCGCGGCGGATGTATCACGACGGGGGCTGTCGCGCGGGTGGCCCCCCCGATAGGAGGCCATGATGGCAAAGGCAAAGTTTGAACGTAACAAGCCGCACGTCAACATCGGGACCATTGGTCACGTTGACCACGGCAAGACGACGCTGACGGCTGCGATCACGAAGTATTTCGGCGAGTTCAAGGCTTACGACCAGATTGACGGCGCACCGGAAGAGCGTGCACGCGGCATCACGATCTCGACCGCGCACGTGGAATACGAGTCGGAATCGCGTCACTACGCCCACGTCGACTGCCCCGGCCACGCCGACTACGTGAAGAACATGATCACGGGTGCGGCGCAGATGGACGGCGCGATCCTGGTTGTGAACGCTGCTGACGGCCCGATGCCGCAGACGCGCGAACACATCCTGCTGGGCCGTCAGGTCGGCATTCCCTACATGGTCGTCTACCTGAACAAGGTCGACCAGGTGGATGACGCCGAGCTGCTGGAACTGGTCGAGATGGAAGTGCGCGAGCTGCTGTCCTCCTATGACTATCCGGGCGACGACATTCCGATCATCAAGGGCTCGGCTCTGGCCGCTCTGGAAGGTCGCGACGCGGAAATCGGCGAGAACTCGATCCGCGAACTGATCGCGGCTGTCGACAGCTACATCCCGACGCCCGAGCGCGCGGTTGACCAGCCGTTCCTGCTGCCGATCGAAGACGTGTTCTCGATCTCGGGCCGCGGTACGGTTGTGACCGGCCGGATCGAGCGTGGCGCTGTGAACGTGGGCGACGAACTGGAAATCGTGGGCATCCGCGACACCAAGAAAACCACCTGCACCGGCGTGGAAATGTTCCGCAAGCTGCTGGATCGCGGTGAGGCTGGCGACAACGTCGGCGTTCTGCTGCGCGGCATCGACCGTGACGGCGTCGAGCGTGGTCAGGTTCTGGTGAAGCCGAAATCGGTGACGCCGCACACGACCTTTGAAGCCGAGGCCTATATCCTGACCAAGGAAGAAGGCGGCCGCCACACGCCGTTCTTCGGCAACTACCGCCCGCAGTTCTACTTCCGCACGACGGACGTGACCGGGACGGTGAAGCTGCCGGAAGGCACCGAGATGGTGATGCCGGGCGACAACCTGAAGTTCGAAGTCGAGCTGATCGCACCGATCGCGATGGAAGAGAAGCTGCGCTTCGCCATCCGCGAAGGCGGCCGCACCGTCGGCGCAGGCGTCGTGTCGAAGATCATCAAGTGATGATCTGACGCGCCAGACCGGTCGTGTCGAAGATCATCAAGTAAGCATCGCTTGCTGGCTGATCGTGAGACGCGCCCCCATGGATGCGTCGAAGATCCTGATCTGAGATCGGGGCGCGGTGAACCGCGCCCCTTTCGCTTTCGCCGGGTGATCCGCCTGCGGATATCATGGCGACGCAGGGCCGCTCCGAATGGGGCGGCCTTTTCGCTTGGGAAAGACCCTGACGGGGAACCGGCGCTGACCAACGTGCTTTGCCCGCCTGCGCCCCCCAACTTTCCGCCAGATTGACCGCCGCGCTGCTTTGGCCCAAAATCGGCGGACCACCAGAAGAAGGCGATCAAGCCGATGTGCCAGATCTTTGCCGGGCAGGATCCCGAACGCTACGTGTCCGTGACGCGGCGGCTTCGCCTGAACGGGCAATCCACCTCGATCCGGCTGGAGCGGGCGTTCTGGCGTATCCTTGACCAGATCGCCGCGCGTGAGGGACTGACCACGCCTGCCTTCATCTCGAAGCTTCATGCCGAGGTGCTGGAACAGCACGGCGAGGCGCGGAATTTCACCTCGCTTCTGCGCTGCACCTGCACGATCCATCTGGGCGAAGATACCGCCGCCCATGGCATCGCCGCAGAATAAACGCCTGTAGTAATCCGCTACTACCCGCCCCGCGCGGCCCGCGCCTAGTCTGGTCCGACAAAGACCAAGACCGGAGGCCCATGTGGCGAAATACATCCATTCCATGATCCGCGTGCTGGACGAGGCGAAATCCACAGCCTTCTACGATCAGGTCTTCGGCCTGAAGGTCGCCGAGCGGCTGGATTTCGAAACCTTCACCCTGATCTATCTGTCGAATGGCGAGGCCGAGACCGAGCTTGAGCTGACGGTCAACAAGGGCCGCACCGAACCCTATAATCTTGGCGACGGCTATGGCCATGTCGCCTTTTCGGTCGATGACGTGGATGCGCTGCATGCCCGGCTGGAGGCTGCGGGCTTTGCGCCGCGCAAGCTGGTCGATTTCGCGCCGGGCGGCGAGGTGATCGCACGCTTCTTTTTCATCGCCGATCCTGACGGATACCAGATCGAGGTGCTGCAACGCGGAGGCCGCTACCTTTAACGACCCGCGCCTTGGGAGGGGCGCGAAGACCCATAGGGAGGAGAGAATGACGGGACTTAGCAAGCAAGGTCTGACCCGTCGCGCGCTATTGTCGCGCGCGGCGGCGTTGGGCGCCCTGACGGTCGTGGGGGCGGGCTTCATCGCCGCACCCGACGCGGCCTGGGCGGTCGAGGTGACCTCGATCAGCGAGCAGGAGATGGCGACTCTGGTGCAGATGGCACGCGACATCTATCCGCATGACCGGATCGGGGATCGTTTCTATGCCATCGCGGTCAAGGCCTATGACGCCGAGGACAAAAAGGCGATGGTCAGCGAAGGCATCGCCGCGCTGAACGAGGCCGCGAAACAGGCGGGCTTTGACAGCTATGTCGCTGCCGGGTGGGAAGCGGACCGCGTGGCAATCCTGCGCAGCGTTCAGGACACGCCGTTTTTCCAGACCGTGCGCGGTGGCCTTGTGACCGGGCTTTATAACCAGAAAGAGATCTGGCCGCTGTTCGGCTATGAGGGCGAGTCATTCTCGCAGGGCGGTTACATCAACCGCGGCTTCGACGACATCGACTGGTTGTAAGGGGGCGGGGACATGGCACAAGCGCGCAAATTCGAACTGACGGACGACAGCGTGGTCGTCATTGTGGGCACCGGCGCGGGTGGCGGTGTGCTGGCCAACGAACTGGCGCAAAAGGGCGTCAAGGTCGTGGCGCTGGAGGCGGGCGGGCGCTATCTGCCCGAGGATTACATCAACGACGAATGGGAAAGCTTCGGCCAGCTGGCCTGGACCGATCCACGCACGACCAGCGGCGATTGGCGCGTGGCCAAGGATTTCGCGGGGCTGCCTGCATGGATCGTCAAGGCGGTCGGCGGCACCTCGATCCACTGGGCCGGGGCGAGCCTGCGCTTTCAGGAACATGAATGGAAGGCGCGCACCACCTATGGCGCGGTCGAGGGCGCAAGCCTGCTGGACTGGCCGCTGGATCATGCCGAGATGGCACCGTGGTATGACAAGGCCGAGGCCAAGCTGGGCGTTTCCGGCGTTGGCGGGCGTCCGCGTCTGCCGGGCAGCAACAATTACAAGGTGCTGGAAAAGGGCGCGTTGGCCTTGGGTTACAAGGAAGTCCACACCGGCAACATGGCGATCAACAGCGTCGAATATGACGACCGGATTTCATGCCAGCAGACCGGCTTCTGTTTTCAGGGCTGCAAATGGGGCGCGAAATGGTCGGCTGCCTATACCGATATTCCGCGGGGCGAGGCGACCGGCAACCTTGAGGTTCGCGACCATGCCCATGTCGCCCGCATCCTGCATGACGACAAGGGCAAGGTGACTGGGGTCGAATATTTCGACAAGGACGGCCAGTTGCAGATGCAAAAGGCGCGGCTGGTCTGTGTGGCGGGCAACAGCTACGAATCCCCGCGCCTGCTGCTGAATTCGGCCAGCAGCATGTTCCCGGACGGGCTTGGCAATGCCTCGGGTCAGGTGGGGCGGAACTATATGCGCCACACCACTGGATCGGTCTATGGCGTGTTCGAAAAGCCCGTGCGGATGTGGCGCGGCACCACCATGGCCGGGATCATCAGGGACGAGGCGCGGCACGACCCGTCGCGCGGCTTCGTCGGCGGTTATGAGTTCGAGACGCTGAGCCTTGGCATCCCCTTCATGGCGGCGTTTTTGGACCCCGGATCATGGGGGCGCGAATTCACCACGGCGCTGGACAGCTATGAAAACATGGCCGGCATGTGGATCGTGGGCGAGGATATGCCGCAGGCCGACAACCGCGTCACCCTGTCCGAAACCAAGGATGCCCATGGCCTGCCGGTCGCGAATGTCAACTTCAGCGACCATCCGAACGACATCGCCATGCGCAACCATGCCTATGCGCAGGGGCAGGCGATCTATCGCGCGGTCGGGGCCACGCGGACGCTGCCGACGCCGCCATACCCATCGACCCACAATCTGGGCACCAACCGCATGTCGGAAAAGCCTGACGACGGGGTGGTGAACAAATGGGGCCGCAGTCATCAGGTGGAAAACCTGTATATCTCGGATGGCAGCCAGTTCACCACGGGGGCGGCGGAAAACCCGACGCTGACTATCGTGGCACTGGCGATCCGGCAGGCCGACCACATCGCCAATGAGATGTCGGCCGGAAATATCTAAGAACCTGCCGCCCCCTGACGGTTTCGTGAGGGGGCGGGGCGGCTTTGCGTGCTAGCCTGATGCCACCGAAACCAGAAGGGGCGCGCGCCATGACCGACCGCAAGAAGGCTTCCGATTTCGATCCCCGTATCCTTGAGATTTTCGACGGCTATGTGCATGGCCGCATCAGCAAGCGCGATTTCATGGCGCAGGCAGCGCAATTCGCGACCGTGGGCCTAAGCGCGGCCGCGATCTTCGAGGCGTTGAAGCCGAATTACGCGCTTGCCCAGCAGGTGCCTGCCGACGATCCCTCGATCAGGGTGCAGACGGTCAGCTATGACAGCCCCGAGGGGAACGGGCGCATTTCCGGCCTGATGGCCCGGCCTGCGGATGCTGCGGGCAAGCTGCCCGCCGTGCTGGTCGTCCACGAAAATCGCGGCTTGAACCCATACATCGCCGATGTGGTGCGGCGCTTGGGCAAGGCGGGCTATCTGGCCTTCGGACCGGACGGGCTAAGTTCGATCGGCGGCTATCCCGGCAATGACGAACAGGGCCGCGAGATGCAGGCCAGTCTGGACCCCGCCAAGCTGATGGAGGATTTCTTCGCCGCTTATGAATTCCTGCGCGACCATGACGACAGCACCGGCAAGGTCGGCGCGGTCGGCTTCTGCTATGGCGGCGGCGTTTGCAATGCGCTGGCGGTGGCCTATCCCGATCTGTCGGCCTCGGTTCCGTTCTATGGCCGTCAGCCGCGGGCCGAGGAGGTAGCGCAGATCAAGGCGCCGCTGCTGATCCATTACGCCGAAAACGACGAACGCATCAACGCGGGCTGGCCCGCCTATGAGGCAGCGCTGAAGGAAAACGGCAAGGAATATCAGGGCTTCATCTATCCTGGCACGCAGCATGGTTTCCACAACGACACCACGCCGCGATATGACGAAGAAGCCGCGAAACTGGCCTGGAGCCGCACCTCGGCCTTTTTCGAGGAGAAGCTTAGCTGACAGGTTCTGTCAGCAGGCCCGATGCATCATGGTCGAAACCAACGGAGGGTTCGACCATGAAGACCTATCACGGAAGCTGTTTCTGCGGCGCGGTGCATTTCGAAGCGCAGGGCGATCTGGCCGAGGGCACGATGCGCTGCAACTGCCGTTTCTGCCGCAAGATGCGTTACTGGGAAATGCGCCTGCCCGATCCCGATGGTTTCCGCGTGACGGCAGGGGCCGAGTATCTGGCCGAAACGCCGCGCGCGCAGAATGACGGCGTGAACATGCACCACCACTTCTGCGCCCGATGTGGCACGCGGCTGTGGACCCATGGCGAGATTGCGGAAATGGGCGGCGCCTTTGTCATGGTCTGCGTGGGTGCGCTGGATGATGTCCCCGAAGCCGAACTGATCGCCGCTCCGATACATTACGCCGATGGCGCGCATGACAACTGGTGGAACCCCGCACCCGAGACGCGCCACCTGTGACTTGATTTTAGGCAGGTTCCATACTAGGTTGGCCCGCGCAACCAAGGAGTAAGTGTCATGGACCTTTTTCACATCTGACCCCCTGACCGGACGGATTTGAAAAGGAATGCTCCATGACTGCCAGTTTCCTTGATGCGGCCCAGCCCCATCCCATGCATTTCGCAGATGGCACGCCCAATCGCGGGCTTGTCCATCTGAACCGCGTGATCGACCATCCGAATATCCGGATCGGCGATTTCACCTATGCCAGCAGCTTCGATCCGCCGGATGACTGGGCGGTGCGGCTGGCCCCCTATACCTATCCCGGTGCGCCCGAGATGCTGCATATCGGGCGCTTCTGCCAGATCGCGGATGGGGTGCGGATCATCACCGCCTCGGCCAACCATCCGATGGCGGGGGTCTCGACCTATCCTTTTGCGATCTTTGATCACGCGCGGGTGGGCGATTACATCGACCAGATCAGCGGCTTGCCGGATACGGTGATCGGCCATGACGTCTGGATCGGTGACGGGGCGCGTGTGCTGCCCGGCGCGCGGATCGGCAATGGCGTCATCATCGGGGCGGGGGCTGTGGTGGGCGGCTGCGTTCCCGATTACGCCATCGTCGCGGGAAATCCGGCACGTGTCATCAGGATGCGTTTCGATGATGCCATAATCGCGCGGTTGCTGCCGCTTGCATGGTGGAATTGGCCGGTGCCGCTGATCGCAAAGGCGACCGGCGCATTGGCACGAGCCGACATCGCCGCGCTTGAAGAATTTGCCGCGAAGGCGGTCTGACGCAATGCCCACGAAGGGCAAATCAATGAGGTTTCAAATGTTTAGCTGGTTCGAGCGCCGGCTTGATCCCTATCCGTCCGAAGCGCCTAAGATGCCGCCCGGCGGATTTGTCAGCTTCATGCTGCATTTCACGCGCGGCGCCTGGGGCTATATGCTGTCCATGGCCGCCTGTTCGGCGCTGATCGCGGTCTGCGAGGTGGTGCTGTTCGGCTATCTGGGCTCGCTGGTGGACCGGCTGTCCGGGGCCGACCGCGCCGATTTCTGGGCGGCCGAGGGCAATCGCCTGATCCTGATGGGCGCGATCCTGATGATCGCGATCCCGCTGTTGCAGGTGATGTTCACGCTGTTGATGCACCAGACGCTGATGGGCAACCTGCCGCAGCGCATCCGCTGGCAGGCGCATCGTTACCTGCTGCGCCAGTCGATGAGCTATTTTCAGGACGAATTCGCGGGCCGCATCGCCACCAAGCTGATGCAGACGGCGCTGGCCGTGCGCGAAGTCGCGATGAAGTTCATGGATGTGCTGGTCTATGTCGGCGTCTATTTCATCGGGGCGCTTATTCTTGCCGCCTCGACCGATGGCTGGCTGGCGCTGCCCTTTGTGGCATGGGGCGTGCTTTACGGCATCCTGCTGTGGTGGCTGATCCCCCGCATCGGCCGCGTCAGCGAGGCGCAGGCCGATGCCCGCGCCGTGATGACGGGCCGGGTGGTGGACAGCTATACCAACATCACCACCGTGAAGCTGTTTTCCCATTCCTCGCGGGAGGAATCCTATGTCCGCGAAAGCATGGACGGGTTTCTGGACACGGTGCATAAGCAGATGCGTCTGGCCTCGATCCAGAACCTGCTGCTGGCCACGCTGAATTCGGGCCTGACCTTCGCCGTGACGGCGCTGGGTCTGTGGCTGTGGATGAACGGCAAGGTCGAGGTGGGGGCGGTCGCCATCGCCATTCCGCTGGCCTTGCGGCTGGGCAACATGTCGCATTGGATCATGTGGGAATTCGCGGGCCTGTTCGAAAACATCGGCACGGTGCGCGACGGCATCGGCTCGCTTTCGCTGCCGCGCATGGTGGTCGATCAACCCCATGCCAAGCCGCTGGCCGTTCCCGAAGGCGGGCTGGAGTTCAGGGACGTCACCTTCCGCTATGGCGAAACACCCGAGGGGCGGCCCGTCGCGGTGCTGAACGACCTGAGCCTGAAGATCGCACCCGGAGAGCGGATCGGTCTGGTGGGACGCTCGGGCGCGGGCAAATCGACGCTGGTGAACCTGATGCTGCGTTTCCACGATGTCGAATCGGGCAAGATCCTGATTGACGGGCAGGATATTTCGCAGGTCACGCAGGAATCCCTGCGCGCCGCGATCGGGGTGGTGACGCAGGACACGTCGCTGCTGCACCGCTCGATCCGGGAAAACATCGCCTATGGCCGCCCCGATGCGTCCGAGGAGCTGATCCTGCAGGCGGCGGAACTGGCCGAGGCGGGGCAGTTCATCCCCGGCCTAAGCGATTCGGGCGGACGGCGCGGATATGAGGCGCATGTGGGCGAACGCGGCGTCAAGCTGTCGGGCGGCCAGCGCCAGCGCATCGCCATCGCGCGAGTGCTGCTGAAGGACGCGCCGATCCTTGTGCTGGACGAAGCGACCAGCGCGCTGGACAGCGAGGTGGAGGCCGCGATCCAAAGCCAGCTTGAAATGCTGATGCAGGGCAAGACCGTCATCGCGATTGCGCACCGCCTGTCCACCATCGCACGGATGGACCGTCTGGTGGTGATGGAACAGGGCCGCATCGTCGAACAGGGCACGCATGACCAGTTGCTGGCGCATGGGGGCATCTATGCGGGCCTGTGGGCGCGGCAATCGGGCGGTTTTCTGGAAAGCGTGTGAAACGCGGGCAGGGCGGTCAGTTCCCTCTTGAACAACCGCCCGGCCTTGGGTAATCAGCACCACGGCCTAGGGGTTTAGCTCAGTTGGTAGAGCATCGGTCTCCAAAACCGAGGGTCGTGGGTTCGAGTCCCCCAACCCCTGCCAGCCGTAAAGACGAAAGCCCGGAGCGCGCTCCGGGCTTTGTCGTTTTCGGACCCGCACTTGCCAGATACGTGCCGGCGGGCCAGATTACCGCGCAATCAAGTCACCCGGATTTCAGCATTTGTTCATTCATTCCGACATCGCAGGACGGGCCGCATTCAGGAAGGCGGCGGGCGGGTGCTGAAAATTCATCTGGGGGCGCACAAGACCGCCTCGACCCATCTGCAATATTCGATGCGTCTGGTGCGGGACGAATTGCGCGCGTGCGGCGTGGCATATGTCGATCCACCGCTGCTGCGGGGTGATCCCGTGTCATTGGCGCAGGTCCTGTCGCATGGGCCGGGTGGCGAACATGACGCGGATTGCGCCGATATGCTGCGCGGGTTGCGGGCGGAATGCGACCGGATCCTGATCTCGGAGGAGAACATCCTTGGCGGCACGCATCGCAGCAATATGTTTTCGCGCCGTGGGCTGATCTATCCCTTTGCAGCGCGTCGGGTCCGGCAGGTCATCGCGCTGGCCGGGGGCGGGCCTGCGACGCTTTATCTGGGGCTGCGCGATCCGGCTGGCTTCAACGTCTCGGCCTTTGCGCTGCAACTAAGTCTGGGCAATGAGATCGAGCTGACCCCATATCTGCGCGGGCGCGATCCGTCGCGCAGTTTCTGGGGCAATCTGATCCGGCGCCTATCCGAGATCGACGAGGTCGAGCGTCTGATCGTCTGGCGATATGAGGATTACCGCGCGCTGCGTCCGCGGCTGCTGGCGCATATGCTGCCGCAGGACTGCGCGGGTATCGTGCCCGAACCGCCGCCGTCGAACGAAAGCCTGACGCAAGCGGGCTATGAATGGTTTCTAAGCCGCGCCATGTCCGACAGCGAAAGCGATCTGCGCGAACTGGTGCGCCGCGCGCGTAACCGCTTTCCCCGGTCGGACGGGCATCGCGGGCTGCGGCTGCTGGACGATGCCGTCCATGCCCGGTCCGACGCCAATTATGCCGCCGATATTGACGGGCTGCGCCAGCTGGCCAAGGTCGAATTCCTTGATCCGTGAAGGCAGGCAGGCCAATCGGCGCTTGAAAAGCCGGGCGGCGCGGTCTATCTGACGCGCTGCAAGACCGAAGGGATCATCATGGCCAACCCCGTTCAGTTCATTTCGCAGGTGCGCGCCGAGATCGGCAAGATCACCTGGCCCACCCGTCGCGAGGTGATCACGACCACGATCATGGTCTTTATCATGGCGACTCTGGCCTCGATCTTCTTCTTCCTCGTCGATCTGGCGATCAAGTCGGGCCTGTCTGGAATCCTGCACCTGGTCGGCTAAAGTGCTTGCAATAGGGGGCAGGTGGCGTTATTCCCGCCCGACCTGCCCATGATGCGGCGTGCAACGATTCGATCGTGCGCGCCGATTTCAATTTTGCCGGACGCCCTGATTTGTTGATGGGCCGAGGCGGGCGGGAAAGATGAATTCAAGGGTTTGGCGCAAGTCAGGCCGAAGAAAAGCAGGGGTCGATCGAAGCATGGCAAAGCGTTGGTATTCGGTCAGCGTCCTGTCCAACTTTGAAAAGAAGGTCGCCGAAGCGATTCGTCAGGCGGTTGTCGAGAAGGGACTTGAGGATCAGATCGATGAGGTTCTGGTCCCCACCGAAGAGGTGATCGAGATCCGTCGCGGCAAAAAGGTGACCTCGGAACGTCGCTTCATGCCCGGCTATGTGCTGGTGCGCATGGAACTGTCGGACCGCACCTATCACCTGGTCAACTCGATCAATCGGGTGACGGGGTTTTTGGGCGCGCAGGGCAAGCCGATGCCGATGCGCGACGACGAAGTGAACGCCATCCTGCATCGCACCGGCGAGGGCGGGGCAGAAGTCGCGCCGCGCAACCTGATCCGGTTCGACGTGGGCGAAAAAGTGAATGTGACCGACGGCCCGTTCGAGGGCTTCTCGGGCATGGTCGAGGAAGTGGACGAGGCGGCAAGCCGCATCAAAGTCACCGTCTCGATCTTTGGTCGGCCCACGCCGGTCGAACTGGAATTCACGCAGGTCGCCAAGACCGCGTGATCTGTCGCGGGAGGCCGCGCCTACGGGCAAGGCCGCACCGCTAAGTCTGCTCCATACCGGGGCGTGATGATAAGGAGAGGGCCACATGGCCAAGAAAGTCGTCGGCAGCCTGAAGCTGCAAATCAAGGCGGGTCAAGCAAACCCGTCCCCGCCGGTTGGTCCCGCACTGGGTCAGCGCGGCATCAACATCATGGAATTCTGCAAGGCGTTCAACGCCAAGACGCAGGAAATGGAACAGGGTTCGCCCGTTCCGGTCGTGATCACCTATTACGCCGACAAGTCGTTCACGTTCGAGACCAAGACCTCGCCCGCGTCGTTCCTGCTGAAAAAGGCCGCTGGCCTGAAGCCGGTCGGCAAGCGTAACCGCGCCAAAGGCTCGGAAAAGCCCGGTCGTGTGGTTGCTGGCACCGTGACCGCGAAGCAAGTTCGCGAGATCGCCGAAGCCAAGATGAAAGACCTGTCCGCGAATGACGTGGAAGCCGCGATGCAGATCATCCTCGGCTCGGCCCGTTCGATCGGTATCGAGGTGAAAGGCTAAGTCATGGCAAAAGTTTCCAAGAACAAAGCCGCCGCTCGCGCTGCCTTCGAAGGCCAGTCGAACCTTTCGGTCGAAGCTGCCGTCGCCCTGGTGAAAGCCAACGTCAAAGCGAAATTCGATGAAACCGTCGAAATCGCGATGAACCTGGGCGTTGACCCGCGCCATGCCGACCAGATGGTCCGCGGCGTCGTCACCCTGCCGAACGGCACGGGCAAGCACGTCCGCGTCGCCGTTTTCGCCCGTGGCCCCAAAGCTGACGAAGCGAAAGCCGCCGGTGCCGAGATCGTCGGTGCAGAAGACCTGCTGGAGACCATCCAGTCGGGCAAGATCGAATTCGATCGCTGCATCGCTACCCCGGACATGATGCCGCTGGTCGGCCGTCTGGGCAAGATCCTGGGCCCGCGCAACCTGATGCCGAACCCCAAGGTCGGCACGGTGACGATGGACGTGAAAGCGGCCGTCGAAGCTGCCAAGGGCGGTGAAGTTCAGTTCAAAGCCGAAAAAGCGGGCGTCGTGCACGCTGGCGTCGGCAAAGCCTCGTTCGACGAAGCCAAGCTGGTCGAAAACATCCGCGCTTTCGTGGATGCCGTGACCCGCGCCAAGCCGTCGGGCGCCAAAGGCACCTATGTGAAGAAAGTCTCGATCAGCTCGACCATGGGTCCGGGCGTGTCGCTGGACGTTTCTTCGGCCGCTTCGCAATAAGCGGCACAAGTTTCGCCGGAGTGATCCGGCGGATGGCGGGGCAGCGATGCCCCGTCCTGTCCGAGACGGAGGGTGCGGGGAAGCCCGCTTAATTTCCTTCCTGAGATGGGATCAAGACCATTTTCCGGGCTTCTGTTCGGGGGATCTTGGGACCGTCACGGACCCGTTCCGGTCGCTGTTCGGGCGGCTGGAAAGTTGAGCCGGGGGGAAACCCCCATACTTGGAGTGAAACCGTGGATAGAGCGCAAAAAGAGCAGTTGGTCGATGAACTCGGCCAGATCTTTGAAGCCTCTGGCGTCGTGGTGGTTGCCCACTACGAAGGAATGACGGTTGCCCAAATGCAGGACCTGCGCGCGCAAATGCGCGAAGCTGGTGGGTCCGTTCGCGTTGCCAAGAACAGGCTCGCCAAGATCGCCCTGGATGGGAAGCCTTGCGCAAGCATCGCCAACTATCTGACGGGTATGACCGTGCTCGCCTTCTCCGAGGATCCTGTGGCTGCTGCCAAGGTCGCGGACAAGTACGCCAAGGGTAACGACAAGTTCGTCATCCTGGGCGGTGCGATGGGTGACACGGCCCTTGACCCTGCCGGTGTGAAAGCCGTTGCCCAGATGCCGTCGCGTGAGGAGCTTATCGCTTCGATCGTGGGTTGCATCGGTGCACCTGCTTCCAACATCGCGGGCGCGATCGGCGCACCTGCCAGCAACATCGCGAGCATCCTCACGACTCTGGAAGAGCGTGAGGCCGCTTGAGGCAATCCCATTCCCTCGTGGGGTTGAAACCCCGACGTTGGAACATTTAATGGAAAGAACGGAAAAATGGCTGACCTGAAAAAACTCGCCGAAGAAATCGTGAACCTGACGCTGCTGCAAGCTCAGGAACTGAAGACCATCCTGAAAGACGAATACGGCATCGAGCCGGCTGCCGGTGGCGCCGTCATGGTTGCTGGTCCTGCTGCAGCTGCTGAAGCAGTTGAAGAAAAGACCGAATTCGACGTCGTTCTGACCGACGCCGGCGCGAACAAGATCAACGTGATCAAAGAAGTTCGCGGCATCACCGGTCTGGGCCTGAAGGAAGCCAAAGACCTCGTCGAAGCTGGCGGCAAAGTCAAAGAAGGCGTGTCGAAAGCCGACGCCGAAGAAATGAAGAAAAAGCTCGAAGCGGCTGGCGCCAAAGTCGAGCTGAAGTAATTCGGTTGGCCCATATCGGCCGATTGCTTTGCTGAAGAAATGGGCAGGGTCCGGGTTTTCCCGGTCCCTGCCGAACCTGTCTTGAAGGACGGTTTCCAAGGCAAACCTTCCTTCAGGGCATGTTCGGGGTTCGGGAGCCGCGCGGTGGGACGCGCGGCACGAATGGGACCCCACCCCTTATTCGCCGCCTTGTGCCGGTCGGGCCCCGACGACCGCCGCAAGCGAAAGACGAAAGGTTAGACCCTCTATGGCGCAAGCTTATGTCGGCCAGAAACGCATCCGGCGTTACTATGGCAATATCCGCGAAGTTCTGGAGATGCCGAACCTGATCGAGGTTCAGAAGTCCTCCTATGACCTGTTCCTGCGGTCGGGCGAGGCGGAACAACATCAGGACGGTGAAGGCATCCAGGGCGTCTTCCAGTCGGTGTTCCCGATCAAGGACTTCAACGAAACGGCGACGCTGGAATTCGTGAAATACGAACTCGAGCGCCCGAAATACGACGTTGACGAATGCCAGGCCCGCGACATGACCTATGCCGCGCCCTTGAAGGTCACCCTGCGCCTGATCGTGTTCGATGTCGATGAAAACACCGGCGCGAAATCAGTCAAGGACATCAAGGAACAAGACGTCTACATGGGCGACATGCCCCTGATGACGCAAAACGGCACGTTCATCGTGAACGGCACCGAGCGCGTGGTCGTGTCGCAGATGCACCGCTCGCCCGGCGTGTTCTTCGACCATGACCGTGGCAAGACCCATTCCTCGGGCAAGCTGCTGTTCGCCTGCCGCATCATTCCCTATCGCGGCTCGTGGCTGGATTTCGAATTCGACGCCAAGGATCTGGTGTTCGCGCGCATCGACCGTCGCCGCAAACTGCCGGTGACGACGCTGCTTTATGCGCTTGGCATGGATCAGGAAGGCATCATGGATGCTTTCTATGACACCGTGGATTACAAACTTCAGCGCGCGAGCCGGGGTCAGGACGCGGGCTGGGTTACCAAGTTCTTCCCCGAGCGTGTGCGCGGCACCCGCCCGACCTATGATCTGGTGAACGCCGAAACCGGCGAAGTCATCACCAAGGCCGGTGAGAAAGTCACCCCGCGTCTGGTCAAGCAGCTTTCCGAAAAGGGCGACATCAACCTCCTGATGCCGTTCGAAAAGATTGTTGGCCGTTTTGTCGCCAAGGACATCATCAACGAACAGACCGGCCTGATCTATGCCGAAGCGGGCGATGAGATCACCATCGAATACGACCGCGACGGGGAAATCGCGGGCGGCCTGCTGAAAGTGCTGCTGGATAACGGCGTCGAGGATATTCCGGTTCTGGACATCGACCACGTCAATGTCGGTCCCTATATCCGCAACACCATGGCTGCCGACAAGAACATGAGCCGCGATGGCGCGCTGATGGACATCTACCGCGTCATGCGTCCGGGCGAGCCGCCGACCGTCGAGGCCGCGTCGAGCCTGTTCGACAGCCTGTTCTTTGACGGCGAGCGTTACGACCTTTCGGCCGTGGGCCGCGTCAAGATGAACATGCGTCTGGATCTGGACGCGCCGGACACCCAGCGCACCCTGCGTCACGCCGATATTGTCGCCTGTATCCGTGGTCTTGTGGAACTGCGCGACGGCAAGGGCGAGATCGACGACATCGACCATCTCGGCAACCGCCGGGTGCGTTCGGTCGGCGAGCTGATGGAGAACCAGTATCGCATCGGCCTGCTGCGCATGGAGCGTGCGATCCGCGAACGTATGTCGGGCGTCGAAATCGACACCGTGATGCCGCAGGACCTGATCAACGCCAAACCGGCGGCGGCTGCTGTTCGCGAATTCTTCGGCTCGTCGCAGCTGTCGCAATTCATGGACCAGACCAACCCGCTGTCCGAAGTCACGCACAAGCGTCGTCTTTCGGCGCTTGGGCCGGGCGGTCTGACCCGTGAACGCGCAGGCTTCGAGGTTCGCGACGTTCACCCGACCCATTATGGCCGGATGTGCCCCATCGAGACGCCGGAAGGTCAGAACATCGGTCTGATCAACAGCCTTGCGACCTTTGCCCGCGTCAACAAATACGGTTTCATCGAGACCCCCTACCGCAAGGTGATCGAGGGTGCGGTGACCGATGACGTGGTCTATATGTCCGCCACCGAAGAGATGCGTCACACCATCGCGCAGGCGAACGCGACGCTGGACGAAAAAGGCAAGTTCGTTGACGAACTGATCTCGACCCGTCAGGCGGGCGATTTCATGCTGAACCCGGTGGATGCGGTCGATCTGATCGACGTGTCGCCCAAACAGCTGGTTTCGGTCGCGGCGGCGCTGATTCCGTTCCTTGAAAACGACGACGCCAACCGCGCCCTGATGGGCTCGAACATGCAACGTCAGGCGGTTCCGCTGCTGCGTGCCGAGGCGCCGTTCGTCGGCACCGGCATGGAGGCGACCGTTGCGCGCGATTCCGGGGCAGCCATCATGGCGCGCCGCGGCGGCATCATCGACCAGGTCGATGCGCAGCGTATCGTTATCCGTGCGACCGAGGATCTGGGTGCGGGTGATGCGGGCGTGGACATCTATCGTCTGCGCAAGTTCAAGCGTTCGAACCAGTCCTCGACCATCAACCAGCGTCCGCTGGTGAAGGTGGGCGAGCGCGTGGTCAAAGGTCAGGTCGTGGCCGACGGTCCGTCGACCGATCAGGGCGAACTGGCAATCGGCCGGAACGTGGTCGTGGCCTTCATGCCGTGGAACGGCTACAACTACGAAGACTCGATCCTGATTTCGGAACGCATCCACCGCGACGACGTGTTCACCTCGATCCATATCGACGAATACGAAGTGGCGGCCCGCGACACGAAGCTGGGGCCGGAGGAAATCACCCGCGACATCCCGAACGTCGGCGAAGAAGCGCTGCGCAACCTCGATGAGGCTGGCATCGTCTATATCGGCGCCGAAGTGGGTCCGGGCGATATTCTGGTCGGCAAGATCACCCCCAAGGGTGAATCGCCGATGACCCCGGAAGAAAAGCTGCTGCGCGCCATCTTTGGCGAAAAGGCATCGGACGTGCGCGACACCTCGCTGCGTCTGCCGCCGGGTGCTTATGGCACGATCGTCGAAGTGCGCGTCTTCAACCGTCACGGCGTCGATAAGGACGAACGTGCGCTGCAGATCGAGCGTGAGGAAGTCGAACGTCTGGCCCGCGACCGGGACGACGAGCTGGCGATCCTTGAGCGCAACATCTATGCGCGCCTGAAAACGCTGATCATGGGCAAGGAAGTCGTCAAGGGCCCGAAAGGGATCAAGGCCGGCGTCAATGTCGATGAGGACGTGCTGAGCCAGCTTTCGCGCGGCCAATGGTGGCAGCTTGCTGTCGCCGAGGAAGAGACCGCCAAGGAAGTCGAGGCGCTGAACCAGCAGTTCGACAGCCTGAAGCGCGCGCTGGACAACCGTTTCGACGACAAGGTTGAAAAGGTCCGTCAGGGCGACGATCTGCCTCCGGGCGTGATGAAGATGGTCAAGGTGTTCGTCGCCGTGAAGCGCAAGCTTCAGGCAGGCGACAAAATGGCCGGTCGTCACGGCAACAAGGGCGTCGTGTCCAAGGTCGTTCCGATCGAAGACATGCCGTTCCTGGCCGATGGCACCCCGGTCGATCTTGTGCTGAACCCGCTGGGCGTGCCTTCGCGGATGAACGTCGGGCAGATCCTTGAAACCCATATGGGCTGGGCATCGCGCGGCCTGGGCATCAAGATCGACGAGGCGCTACAGGACTATCGCCGCAATGGCGACATGGCCCCGGTGCGCGAGGCGATGCAGAACGGTTATGGTGACGAATTCTATGCCGAGACCTTCTCGGGCATGGATGATGACACCCTGATCGAACATGCCAACGCGGTTCGCGGCGGCGTTCCGATTTCCACGCCGGTCTTTGACGGCGCGAAAGAGGGCGACGTGAACGACGCGCTGATGCGGGCAGGCTTCGACACCTCGGGTCAGTCGGTGGTCTTCGACGGCCGTACCGGCGAGCAGTTCGCGCGCAAGGTCACCGTCGGGATGAAATACGTCCTGAAGCTGCACCACCTTGTCGATGACAAGATGCACGCACGTTCGACCGGCCCGTATTCGCTTGTCACGCAGCAGCCGCTGGGTGGTAAGGCGCAGTTCGGTGGTCAGCGTCTGGGTGAGATGGAGGTCTGGGCTCTGGAAGCTTACGGCGCCGCCTATACCCTGCAGGAGATGCTGACGGTCAAGTCGGACGATGTGGCAGGCCGCACCAAGGTCTATGAGTCGATCGTCAAGGGCGAAGACAACTTCGAGGCCGGCGTGCCGGAATCGTTCAACGTTCTGGTCAAGGAGGTCCGGGGTCTGGGCCTCAACATGGAACTCCTGGATGCGGAGGATGAGGAGTGAGGGCGCGTCAGCGCCCCACTTCCCCCACCGCGCCCCTCATTAGGATTTGAAAATGAACCAGGAACTTGCCACCAATCCCCTGAACCCGCTGGCCCAGCCGCGGCAGTTCGACGAAATCAAGATCTCGCTGGCCTCGCCCGAGGAAATCCTCGCCTGGTCCTATGGCGAGGTGAAAAAGCCTGAAACCATCAACTACCGCACGTTCAAGCCTGAACGTGACGGCCTGTTCTGCGCGCGTATCTTTGGCCCGATCAAGGATTACGAATGCCTGTGCGGCAAATACAAGCGCATGAAATATCGCGGTCTGGTCTGCGAAAAATGCGGCGTGGAAGTGACCCTGCAAAAGGTCCGCCGCGAGCGCATGGGCCATATCGAACTGGCCGCACCGGTCGCGCATATCTGGTTCCTGAAGTCGTTGCCCTCGCGCATCGGCCTGATGCTGGACATGACGCTGCGTGATCTTGAGCGCATCCTGTATTTCGAAAACTACGTGGTGATCGAACCCGGTCTGACGGATCTGACCTATGGTCAGCTGATGACCGAAGAAGAGTTCATGGACGCGCAGGACCAGTATGGCGCCGACGCCTTCACCGCTAATATCGGCGCCGAAGCGATCCGCGAAATGCTGGCCAATATCGATCTGGCCGCCACTGCCGAACAGCTGCGCGAGGAGCTGAAAGAGGCGACCGGCGAGCTGAAGCCGAAAAAGATCATCAAGCGCCTGAAGATCGTCGAGAGCTTCCTTGAATCGGGCAACCGTCCCGAGTGGATGGTCCTGACCGTGATCCCGGTCATTCCGCCGGAACTGCGTCCGCTGGTTCCGCTGGATGGTGGCCGTTTCGCGACCTCGGACCTGAACGATCTGTATCGCCGCGTCATCAACCGCAACAACCGCCTGAAGCGGCTGATCGAGCTGCGCGCGCCCGACATCATCGTCCGCAACGAAAAGCGGATGCTGCAGGAATCGGTCGATGCACTGTTCGACAACGGCCGTCGTGGCCGCGTCATCACGGGCAACAACAAGCGCCCGCTGAAGTCGCTGTCGGACATGCTGAAGGGTAAGCAGGGTCGCTTCCGTCAGAACCTTTTGGGTAAGCGCGTGGACTTCTCGGGCCGTTCGGTCATCGTGACCGGCCCGGAACTGAAGCTGCATCAATGCGGTCTGCCCAAGAAGATGGCGCTGGAGCTGTTCAAGCCGTTCATCTATTCGCGGCTTGAGGCGAAGGGGCTGTCCAGCACCGTCAAGCAGGCCAAGAAACTGGTCGAGAAAGAGCGTCCCGAGGTCTGGGATATTCTGGACGAGGTCATCCGTGAGCATCCGGTTCTGCTGAACCGTGCGCCCACGCTGCACCGTCTGGGCATTCAGGCGTTCGAGCCGATTCTGATCGAAGGTAAGGCGATCCAGCTGCACCCGCTGGTCTGCTCGGCCTTCAACGCCGACTTCGACGGCGACCAGATGGCCGTTCACGTTCCGCTGAGCCTTGAGGCCCAGCTGGAAGCGCGCGTCCTGATGATGTCAACGAACAACGTTCTGTCGCCCGCCAACGGCGCGCCGATCATCGTTCCGTCGCAGGACATGGTCCTTGGTCTGTATTACACGACCATGGAACGCGAAGGCATGAAGGGTGAAGGCATGGCCTTTGCCAATCTTGAAGAAATCGAGCACGCGCTTGCCGCGGGTGAAGTGCATCTGCACGCCCGCATCAAGGCTCGCCTGCCGCAGATCGACGAGAATGGCAACGAGGTGATGACCCGCTTCGACACCACGCCGGGCCGGATCCGTCTGGGCGCGCTGCTGCCGAAGAATGCGAAAGCACCCTTCGAGCTGGTGAACCGCCTGCTGCGCAAGAAAGACATCCAGAACGTCATCGACACCGTGTATCGCTACTGCGGCCAGAAGGAATCGGTGATCTTCTGCGACCAGATCATGGGTCTGGGTTTCCGCGAGGCGTTCAAGGCCGGCATTTCGTTCGGCAAGGACGACATGGTGGTTCCGCCGACGAAATGGACCCTGGTCGAAGAGACGCAGGATCAGGTGAAGTCGTTCGAACAGCAGTATCTGGATGGTCTGATCACCCAGGGCGAGAAATACAACAAGGTCGTGGACGCCTGGTCGAAATGTAACGACAAGGTCACGGACGCGATGATGAAGACCATCTCGGCCACCAAGAAGGACGAGAAGGGTTCGGAGCTTGAGCCGAACTCGGTCTACATGATGGCCCACTCGGGCGCTCGTGGTTCGGTCAGCCAGATGAAACAGTTGGGCGGTATGCGCGGCCTGATGGCCAAGCCGAACGGCGAGATCATCGAGACGCCGATCATCTCGAACTTCAAGGAAGGTCTGACCGTTCTTGAATACTTCAACTCGACCCACGGCGCCCGGAAGGGTCTGTCGGACACCGCGTTGAAGACCGCGAACTCGGGTTACCTGACCCGTCGTCTGGTGGACGTGGCGCAGGACTGCATCATCCGCGAACATGATTGCGGCACCGATCGCGCGATCACCGCATCGGCCGCAGTCAATGATGGCGAAGTCGTCAGCCCGCTTTCCGAGCGTGTGCTGGGCCGCGTCGCCGCCGAGGACGTGCTGGTTCCGGGCGAGGACGTGGTCATCGTTCGCAAGAACGAGATCATCGACGAGCGCAAGGCCGACGAGATCGAGACCGCTGGCGTTCAGACCGTGCGTATCCGCTCGGGCCTGACCTGCGAGGCCGAGGACGGGATCTGTGCGCTGTGCTATGGTCGCGACCTTGCACGCGGCACGCTGGTCAACATCGGTGAGGCTGTCGGCATCATCGCCGCGCAGTCGATCGGTGAACCCGGCACGCAGCTGACGATGCGGACCTTCCACATCGGTGGTATTGCGCAAGGTGGTCAGCAGTCCTTCATCGCTGCGGCGCAAGAAGGTTCGGTTGCGTTCGAAAACGAAAGCACGCTGGAGAATGCCTCGGGCGAGCTGATCGTGATGAACCGCAACATGCAGCTGCACATCAAAAGTGCCTCGGGCGAGACGCTGGCCAGCCACAAGCTGTTCTACGGCTCGAAACTGTTCGTGCGCGAAGGCGATGCCGTTGCGCGTGGTCAGAAGATGTTCGAATGGGATCCCTATACCCTGCCGATCATCGCCGAAAAGGCCGGTGTCGCGAAATATGTCGATCTGCTCTCGGGCCTGTCGGTCCGCGACGAGACCGACGATGCGACGGGCATGACGCAGAAGATCGTGACGGACTGGCGCTCGGCCCCGAAAGGCAACGAGCTGAAGCCCGAGATCATCATCGTCAACGCCGATGGCGAGCCGGTGCGCAATGATGCGGGCAACCCGGTCACCTATCCGATGTCGGTCGATGCGGTTCTGTCGGTCGAAGACGGGCAGGAGATCAAGGCCGGTGACGTGGTGGCGCGTATCCCGCGCGAAGGTGCCAAGACCAAGGACATCACCGGGGGTCTTCCCCGCGTGGCGGAACTGTTCGAAGCCCGTCGCCCGAAAGATCACGCGATCATCGCCGAGCTGGATGGCTATGTGCGCTTTGGGAAAGACTACAAGAACAAGCGCCGCATCAGCATCGAGCCTGCGGACGATACCCTGGACGCCGTCGAATACATGGTGCCGAAAGGCAAGCACATCCCGGTGCAGGAAGGCGACTTCGTGCAGAAGGGCGACTACATCATGGACGGCAACCCGGCGCCGCATGACATCCTGCGCATCATGGGGATCGAGGCTTTGGCCGACTACCTCATCGACGAAGTGCAGGACGTCTATCGTCTGCAAGGGGTTAAGATCAACGACAAGCACATCGAGGTGATCGTTCGCCAGATGCTGCAAAAGATCGAGATCCTGGACAGCGGCGACACCACGCTGCTGAAAGGCGAGCATGTCGATCGCGACGAGTTCGAGGAAGAGAACGCCAAGATCGAAGCCAAGGGTGGCCGCGTGGCCACGGGCGAGCCGGTGCTTTTGGGCATCACCAAGGCCAGCCTGCAAACCCGCAGCTTCATTTCGGCCGCCTCGTTCCAGGAAACGACCCGCGTGCTGACCGAGGCTGCCGTTCAGGGCAAGCGCGACAAGCTCGTCGGCCTGAAAGAGAACGTCATCGTCGGCCGTTTGATCCCGGCAGGCACGGGTGGCGCGACCGCTCGTGTGCGCCGGATCGCAACGGATCGCGACAACGAGGTGATCGAGGCGCGCCGCGCCGAAGCCGAAGCCGCAGCCGCATTGGTTGCGCCCGAGGCGAGTTCGAACGAAGCGTGATCTTCGGCAAATGACAGGGAAAGGCCCGGCGATGAGCCGGGCCTTTTTCGTTGTGCCATTAACGCTTTCTCAACCCTTCCGCGCTACGAGGCAGGAGAGAGCAAAATGAAAACGGGAATGACTGGTGCGTGACGAAAAAGCAGCCTTGCATGGGGTGTCGCGTTGGCATCCGTAAGCTGTGCTGGCGTTTCGTCTGCGCGTTTCCTAGGCATTGGGAAAATGCTCGCAGGGAACCCGATGCGCACGCCATTTCAAACGGCCGAACCCCCATCCGAAACTCCGGTTCTGGGCATGAGTGCCGCCGACAATTTGCGCGGCGCAGCGCTGATGATCCTGAGCACGGCGGGCTTTATCTGCAACGACGCCGTGATGAAATCGGTGACGCAGGAATTGCCGCTATATCAGTCGGTGGCGATCCGGGGCGGTATGATCCTGATCCTGATGCTGCTGTTCTTGCGCATCCAGCAGGGTGGAGTCCGGCTAAGCGTGCCGCGTGCCGATGTCGTTCCGCTGATCCTGCGCACCGCGGCGGATATTGTTTCGACCGTGCTTTACCTGATCGCGCTGCGCCAGATGGCGCTGGCTGACATCTCGGCCATCATGCAGGCGCTGCCGCTGGCTGTAACGCTTGCCGCCGCGGTGTTTTTCCGCGAGCCCTTGGGTTGGATGCGGCTTGGCGCGATTTGCATCGGCTTTGTCGGCGTGCTGCTGATCCTGCGTCCGGGCACGGGGGCGTTCGACATGTGGTCGGTGATTGCACTGGCCTCGATGGCGCTGATCGTCGTGCGCGATATGGTGACGCGGATGTTTTCGGCCCATGTCGGGTCGTCCACGATCGCATTCCATGCGGCATTGATGGTCACCGTGTCGGGCTTCGTGCTGGGCGTCGGGGAAACATGGCGGATGCCCAGCGTCCGAGAGCTTGCACTGCTTGGGCTGGCCGCGCTGTTTCTGACCGCCGGATACATCACCGCAGTCGCCACCATGCGGGTCGGGCAGATTTCATTCGTCGCGCCTTTTCGATATACGTCGCTGATCTGGGCCATTCTGTTGGGACTGTTCGTCTTTGGTGAATGGCCGGACCTCTGGACCTGGGCCGGCTCGGCCCTGGTGGTCGGCGCGGGTCTTTACACCATAATCAGGGAGCGTCGCTTGATGGGACGGGTCTAATGCGGGTTCAGATGCTGGGGCTTTGCCGCTTTTCCTATCTGGGCGGCCGCGGTTTTCAGGTGTCGCATCAGACAGTCAGCGAGCGCCGGGCTTTCCTTTATGACCCGGCGCGACTGGCAAGACGCTGGCACTGGTTCGAGAACGTGACGCTGCCCGGTCTGTTGGCCCAGACCGATCAGGATTTCACGATGGTCCTGATGACCGGCCCCGATCTGCCCGATCCCTATATGTCGCAATTGCGCGAACTGACCGAAATCGCGCCGCAGTTCAAGCTGGCCCTGATCCCGCCGATCGAGGCGCATCTGGATGCCTGTATGCAGGCCATCACGCCTTATATCGAACCGCAGGCCGATGTTGTGGGTCATTTTCGTCAGGATGACGACGATGCGGTCGCCGTGGACTATATCCGGGACGCGCGCCGCGATTTTGCAGCGATGCGGCCTTTATGGAAACAGCGTGGCAGGCTGTCATGCGATTATTCGCGCGGGCTGGTGCTGAAAGCGACGCAAAAGGGCATCTCGGTCGAGCCTCGGATCATATATAATGCGGTGGCGGGTCTGACGATCTATCTGCCGCCCGACGCGCAGCGCAGCGTCATGCATTTTCCGCATTGGAAGATCGGCCTGTCCATGCCGGGCGTGAACATGCCGTCCAAGGTGATGTTCGTGCGTTTCCTGAACCACGACAACGACTCGGGTGCGATTGGCGCGGGCTATCAATGGGACGTGACAGACCCCGACTGGCGGACGCTTCTGGCTGAGCGGTTCTGCATAGATCTGCCCAGTCTGGAACAGGCGGCGCGGGCTTTCGCGCTGCCCGGCGCCGACCGACCGCGCTGGGGCGTTTAGGCCGGGAAAAGCAGGGAAACGGGCAGGGTGGGGCTGTTGACTCAGGGGGCGATTCCCCATATACGCCGCACACCCGGGACGACTCTGCCCGGTGCCCAGAACCATATTGGTCACGATCCGGGTGGGCAACTGCCCCGATCCTCTGGAAAAAACCCGTCCTCCCGAACAGGGACAGGATGGGTTCTGGCGTTTCACGATTCGCGTGCGACGCTGTCGAGAAGTGGTGCAGCAATTTTGCTGCGAGTATTGACGAAAGCAAGACGGGGAACCGAATGCCGACGATCCAACAGCTGATCCGCAAGCCGCGGCAGCCGAAAGTGCAGCGCTCGAAGTCGCAGCACCTGCAAGGGTGCCCGCAGAAACGCGGCGTGTGCACGCGCGTCTATACGACGACGCCGAAGAAACCGAACTCCGCTATGCGTAAGGTCGCCAAAGTGCGCCTGACGAATGGCTTCGAGGTCATCTCCTACATTCCGGGCGAAAAGCACAACCTCCAGGAACACAGCGTCGTGCTGATCCGTGGCGGCCGTGTGAAAGACCTTCCGGGTGTCCGTTACCACATCCTGCGCGGTGTGCTGGATACCCAGGGCGTCAAAGACCGTCGCCAACGCCGTTCGAAATACGGCGCGAAGCGTCCGAAGTAAGGAGAGGCACAGATGTCACGTCGTCACGCAGCTGAAAAGCGCGAAGTCCTGCCCGACGCCAAGTTTGGCGATCGCGTGCTGACCAAATTCATGAACAACCTGATGGTTGATGGCAAGAAATCGACCGCTGAGCGGATCGTTTACTCGGCCCTTGACCGCGTTCAGGGCAAACTGAAGCGCGAGCCGATCGAGGTCTTCCACGAAGCCCTCGATAACGTTAAGCCTTCGGTCGAAGTCCGTTCGCGCCGCGTCGGTGGTGCGACCTACCAGGTTCCGGTCGAGGTCCGTCCGACCCGCCGGGAAGCGCTGGCGATCCGCTGGCTGATCGCTGCGGCCAAGAACCGCAACGAACACACGATGGAAGAGCGCCTTGCGGGCGAGCTTGCCGATGCCGTCAACGGCCGCGGCACTGCCGTCAAGAAGCGTGAAGACACTCACAAGATGGCCGACGCCAACAAGGCGTTCAGCCACTATCGCTGGTAAGGAAAAGCATCATGGCACGGGAATATCCGCTCCAGCGTTACCGTAACTTCGGGATCATGGCCCACATCGACGCGGGCAAGACCACGACCACGGAACGCATTCTCTACTACACCGGCAAGTCCCACAAGATCGGCGAAGTCCATGACGGCGCCGCGACGATGGACTGGATGGAGCAGGAGCAGGAGCGGGGCATCACCATCACCTCGGCTGCGACGACCACTTTCTGGCAGCGCCAGGAAGATCCGACCACCGAAGGCACTTCGGACACGAAGTATCGCTTCAACATCATCGACACCCCCGGCCACGTTGACTTCACCATCGAAGTCGAACGCTCGCTGGCGGTGCTTGACGGTGCGATCTGCCTTCTGGACGCCAACGCAGGCGTCGAGCCCCAGACCGAGACCGTGTGGCGCCAAGCCGACCGTTACAAGGTTCCGCGGATCGTGTTCGTCAACAAGATGGACAAGATCGGCGCCGACTTCTTCAACTGCGTGAAGATGATCAAGGACCGGACCGGCGGCACCCCGTGCCCGATCGCTTTCCCGATCGGCGCCGAGGACAAGCTGGAAGGCATCGTCGACCTGATCAAGATGGAAGAGTGGGTCTATAAAGGCGAAGACCTTGGCGCAAGCTGGGTCCGTCAACCGATCCGCGAAGAGCTGCAGGATCTGGCCGACGAATGGCGCGGCAAGATGATCGAGCTGGCCGTCGAGCAAGACGACGACGCCATGGAAGCCTATCTGGAAGGCAACGAGCCCGACGAAGCAACCCTGCGCGGCCTGATCCGCAAAGGCACGCTGTCGCTTTCGTTCTTCCCGGTCACCGCTGGCTCGGCGTTCAAGAACAAGGGCGTGCAGCCCCTGCTGAACTCGGTCATCGACTTCCTGCCCTCGCCGCTGGACGTGCCCGCCTATATGGGCTTTGCACCGGGCGACGAGACCGAAGAGCGTAACATCGAGCGTCGTGCAGATGACGCCCAGCCCTTCTCGGGTCTGGCGTTCAAGATCATGAACGACCCCTTCGTCGGCTCGCTGACCTTTACGCGCCTGTATTCCGGCGTCCTGAAAAAGGGCGACCAGATGCTGAACGCGACCAAAGGCAAGCGTGAGCGCGTCGGCCGGATGATGATGATGCACTCGATCAACCGCGAGGAGATCGAAGAAGCCTTCGCAGGCGACATCATCGCGCTGGCAGGTCTGAAAGACACGACCACGGGCGACACCCTGTGCGATCCGGCCAAACCGGTGGTTCTGGAAACCATGACCTTCCCCGAGCCGGTGATCGAGATCGCCGTGGAACCGAAGTCGAAAGCCGACCAGGAGAAGATGGGCCTCGCGCTCGCTCGCCTGTCCGCTGAAGACCCGTCCTTCCGCGTCGAAACCGATCTGGAATCGGGTCAGACCATCATGAAGGGCATGGGCGAACTTCACCTCGACATCCTGGTCGACCGCATGAAGCGCGAGTTCAAGGTCGAGGCGAATATCGGCGCGCCGCAAGTGGCTTACCGCGAGACCATCTCGACCGCTGCCGAGATCGACTACACGCACAAGAAACAAACCGGTGGTACCGGCCAGTTCGCGCGCGTCAAACTGCAGATCACCCCGACCGAGCCGGGCGAAGGTTATTCGTTCGAATCGAAAATCGTCGGCGGCGCAGTGCCCAAGGAATACATTCCGGGCGTCGAAAAAGGCATCAAGTCGGTCATGGACTCGGGTCCGCTGGCAGGCTTCCCGGTGATCGACTTCAAGGTCGCGCTGACCGACGGTGCGTTCCACGACGTCGACTCCTCGGTGCTGGCCTTCGAAATCGCTGCTCGTGCAGGGATGCGTGAAGGTCTGCGCAAGGCCGGTGCGAAACTGCTGGAACCGATCATGAAGGTCGAAGTCGTGACGCCGGAAGAATATACCGGTTCGATCATCGGCGACCTGACCAGCCGTCGTGGTATGGTCCGTGGTCAGGACTCGCGCGGCAACGCGAACGTCATCGACGCTTTCGTGCCGCTGGCGAACATGTTCGGCTACATCAACAACCTGCGTTCGATGTCGTCGGGCCGCGCCGTGTTCACCATGCTGTTCGACCACTATGAGGCCGTGCCGCAGAACATCTCGGACGAGATCCAGAAGAAATACGCCTGATCGGGACGGCGGGGTGAACAGCCCCGCCTTCTCCTCATGAAATAACAAGCATTCAAGGAGCCCTGCTATGGCAAAGGCAAAGTTTGAACGTAACAAGCCGCACGTTAACATCGGGACCATTGGTCACGTTGACCACGGCAAGACGACGCTGACGGCTGCGATCACGAAGTATTTCGGCGAGTTCAAGGCTTACGACCAGATTGACGGCGCACCGGAAGAGCGTGCACGCGGCATCACGATCTCGACCGCGCACGTGGAATACGAGTCGGAATCGCGTCACTACGCCCACGTCGACTGCCCCGGCCACGCCGACTACGTGAAGAACATGATCACGGGTGCGGCGCAGATGGACGGCGCGATCCTGGTTGTGAACGCTGCTGACGGCCCGATGCCGCAGACGCGCGAACACATCCTGCTGGGCCGTCAGGTCGGCATTCCCTACATGGTCGTCTACCTGAACAAGGTCGACCAGGTGGATGACGCCGAGCTGCTGGAACTGGTCGAGATGGAAGTGCGCGAGCTGCTGTCCTCCTATGACTATCCGGGCGACGACATTCCGATCATCAAGGGTTCGGCTCTGGCCGCTCTGGAAGGTCGCGACGCGGAAATCGGCGAGAACTCGATCCGCGAACTGATCGCGGCTGTCGACAGCTACATCCCGACGCCCGAGCGCGCGGTTGACCAGCCGTTCCTGCTGCCGATCGAAGACGTGTTCTCGATCTCGGGCCGCGGTACGGTTGTGACCGGCCGGATCGAGCGTGGCGCTGTGAACGTGGGCGACGAACTGGAAATCGTGGGCATCCGCGACACCAAGAAAACCACCTGCACCGGCGTGGAAATGTTCCGCAAGCTGCTGGATCGCGGTGAGGCTGGCGACAACGTCGGCGTTCTGCTGCGCGGCATCGACCGTGACGGCGTCGAGCGTGGTCAGGTTCTGGTGAAGCCGAAATCGGTGACGCCGCACACGACCTTTGAAGCCGAGGCCTATATCCTGACCAAGGAAGAAGGCGGCCGCCACACGCCGTTCTTCGGCAACTACCGCCCGCAGTTCTACTTCCGCACGACGGACGTGACCGGGACGGTGAAGCTGCCGGAAGGCACCGAGATGGTGATGCCGGGCGACAACCTGAAGTTCGAAGTCGAGCTGATCGCACCGATCGCGATGGAAGAGAAGCTGCGCTTCGCCATCCGCGAAGGCGGCCGCACCGTCGGCGCAGGCGTCGTGTCGAAGATCATCAAGTGATGATCTGACGCGCCAGACCGGTCGTGTCGAAGATCATCAAGTAAGCATCGCTTGCTGGCTGATCGTGAGACGCGCCCCCATGGATGCGTCGAAGATCCTGATCTGAGATCGGGGCGCGGTGAACCGCGCCCCTTTCGCTTTCGCCGGGTGATCCGCCTGCGGATATCATGGCGACGCAGGGCCGCTCCGAATGGGGCGGCCTTTTCGCCTGCGCCAATATCGCGTGAGTGTTTGGGAAACGAAGAAGGATGAAGGAGGCGGGGAGGGTAGGTATTTGGGAAACGGTGAAGGGGAAATAGCCGCTACCCCAGGGGGGCGTCCCGCATAGAGTTACTCTAACAAAGTTTGCAGTCGGGTTTTGAATGACGACGCCAAGCGCATCTGTCGGAGAGAAGTATGTTGGATGAGCGGCCTTGGATCTTGTATTTTCCGATACTGATAGGCTTGGGTTATGCAGTTTTGGGACCAACTGGTGCGTTGATCGGGCTAGCTGCCGGCATGGTCATCCATAGTCGTACAGAACGAGCAAGGTCGGAGCGTACGGAGCGCTACAGGGTCGAACGGGAACGACTAGATCTGCGCGAGCTACTTATCGCGACGCTTCGCAAAAGGCTTGCAGACGTAGAGGAAAAAGTTGTTCGAACCTATTTTGTGACTGTGACATACAGTCACATGGATGTGGAAAATGAAGATCGGTTCCACAAAGAGATTGTTGAGTTTCTGGAGAGTGGCCTAACTCCCTTTGAGCGCAAAATCTTGGCTGAAGAGCGCATGACGCTGAAGCAGTTTTATCATCAGCATTTGGCGTCAGCGCTATTAAAAACGTGCCGCCAACAAGCGAATACTTCACCGGCGTCTTTTGCGGTTTGCTCGGTGGAGACAAGAAGCAATCAGTCGAGAGGAATTGCCTTCGAGACCTGGTGCCAGCAGCAGCTTCAGGCTGCAGGGTGGTCCGTAAGTCCGACATCCAAGTCTGGCGACCAGGGCGTGGATCTGGTGATTACACGGCACGGGCAAACCGGTGTTGTCCAGTGCAAATTGCATGAAAAACCGGTAGGCAACGATGCGGTGCAGCAGGTCAGTGCCGGGCGGCCGCACTATCGAGCGCATTTTGCTATCGTTGTCGCAAAAAGCGGGTATACGCGCTCTGCGCGCACGCTTGCAGAGAGCAATGGCGTCGAACTGCTGCATCCGAACCAACTCTCGCGGTATCGAAGAAGCATATCTTGACATACCCCCTGACCTAAGGCAAAAGCCCCCATCGCCACCGGTCTGTCAAGAATCGGTTGCATTCTGTCGGGCCGCCAAGTAATGGGGCGGCCTGCACTTATTTTATACGGTTCGACGCTGGCGGCGCGTGGTGCGTTGTCAGCCTCTCAACTGGAACTCCCCGCAAGAGGGATGTCTATGCAAAGCCAGAATATCCGCATCCGGCTCAAGGCGTTCGACTATCGCGTTCTGGATGCCAGCACGCAGGAAATCGTGAACACCGCCAAGCGCACCGGCGCTACCGTCCGTGGTCCGATTCCGCTGCCGAACAAGATCGAGAAATTCACCGTTCTGCGCGGTCCGCACATCGACAAGAAGTCGCGCGACCAGTGGGAAATCCGTACGCACAAGCGTCTTCTCGACATCGTTGACCCGACCCCCCAGACCGTGGACGCGCTGATGAAGCTCGACCTCGCCGCTGGCGTGGACGTCGAGATCAAAGTCTAAGGAGGCTCACATGCTGCGGACTGGTGTTATCGCCAAGAAGCTGGGCATGACCCGGCTGTTCCTTGAAGACGGGCGTCAAGTTCCCGTCACCGTTCTGCACGTCGATAACGTGCAGGTCATCGCTCAGCGCACGACCGAGAAAGACGGTTACGTGGCTCTGCAGCTCGGCGCGGGCGAGGCGAAAGCCAAACGCACGACTGCCGCTCTGCGTGGTCACTTCGCAAAAGCGAATGTCGCCCCCAAGCGCAAGATCGCGGAATTCCGCGTTGCCGCCGAAAACCTGGTCGAAGTGGGCGAAGAAATCATCGCCGACCACTACTTCGCGGGTCAGTTCGTCGACATCGCCGGCACCTCGATCGGTAAAGGCTTTGCCGGTGCGATGAAGCGTCACAACTTCGGTGGTCTGCGCGCCTCGCACGGTGTGTCGATCTCGCACCGTTCGCACGGTTCGACCGGCCAGTGCCAGGACCCCGGCAAGGTGTTCAAAGGCAAGAAGATGGCTGGCCATCTTGGTGCCGTTCGCGTCACCACGCAGAACCTGCAAGTCGTCCGCACCGACGCCGACCGCGGCCTGATCATGGTCAAAGGTTCGGTCCCCGGTTCGAAAGGCGGCTGGGTCACCATCAAGGATGCCGTGAAGAAGCCGCTGGCTGAAACCACGATCTATCCGGCTGCGACCCGTTCGAAAGCCAAAGAAGCCGCCCGTCTGGCCGAAGAAGCCGCTGCCGCTGCAGCAGCCGAGGAAGAAGCAGCCCGCAAGGCCGCTGCTGAAGCCGAAGCCGCCGCGCAAGAGGCCGCTCTGGCCGAGGCCGAAGCTTCGATCGCTGCCGACAAGGCCGACGACAACGCCGCGCCCGAAGGAGACAAGCAATGAAACTTGATGTGATCTCGCTCGACGCCGGTAAAGCCGGTGACATCGATCTGAGCGATGACATCTTCGGTCTGGAGCCTCGTGCCGACCTGCTGCACCGTGTGGTGCGCTGGCAGCGTGCGAAGGCTCAGCAGGGCACCCACTCGGTGCTGGGCAAGTCGGATGTCAGCTACTCGACCAAGAAGATCTATCGCCAGAAAGGCACCGGCGGCGCACGTCACGGTTCCCGCAAGGCGCCGACCTTCCGTCACGGTGGCGTCTACAAGGGTCCGACCCCGCGTTCGCACGCCTTCGATCTGCCGAAGAAAGTCCGCGCGCTTGGCCTGAAGCACGCTCTGTCCGCGAAATTCGCGGCGGGTGAGCTGGTCATCGTGGACAGCCTGAACATTGCCGAAGCCAAAACCTCGGCCGTTGCCAAAGCGGTCAAGGAAAACGGCTGGAAGCGCGTTCTGGTGATCGACGGTGCCGAAGTGAACGAGAACTTCGCCCGTGCCGCCCGCAACCTGGAAGGCGTCGATGTGCTGCCGTCCATGGGTGCAAACGTCTATGACATCCTGCGTCGCGACACCCTTGTGCTGACGCGCGCTGGTGTCGAAGCTCTGGAGGCTCGTCTGAAATGACCACGAAGCCCGAACATTACGACGTGATCGTGAAGCCGCTGATCACCGAGAAAGCGACGCTGGTGTCCGACGCCAACGCTTACGTTTTCCAAGTGGCCAAGGATTCGAACAAGCCCGCGATCAAAGAAGCGGTCGAAGCTCTGTTCAACGTCAAGGTGAAAGCGGTCAACACCACGATCACCAAAGGCAAGACCAAGCGTTTCAAGGGCCGCCCCGGCGTGCGCTCGGACGTGAAGAAAGCCTATGTGACGCTTGAAGCTGGCAACAGCATCGACGTGTCGACCGGTCTCTGATAAGAGACTGCGAATCGACGGCCCCGGCAACGGGGCCGTTGCCTTTTGACTGAAACGGACCAGCAACGGTCCAAAGCAACGGAAGACAGAAAGCATGGCACTCAAGTCGTATAAACCGACGACGCCTGGCCAGCGTGGGCTGGTTCTGATCGACCGTTCGGAGCTTTGGAAAGGGCGCCCGGTCAAATCCCTCACCGAGGGTTTGACCAAGAACGGCGGCCGGAACAACACCGGACGGATCACGATGCGTCGCAAGGGCGGCGGGGCGAAACGCCTCTACCGCATCGTTGACTTCAAACGCACCAAGTTCGATGTTTCGGCGACCGTCGAGCGGATCGAATACGATCCCAACCGCACGGCGTTCATCGCGCTTATCAAATACGAAGACGGCGAGCAGGCCTACATCCTTGCTCCGCAGCGTCTGGCTATCGGTGACAAGGTCATCGCCGGCAGCAAGGTTGACGTGAAGCCCGGCAACGCGATGCCCTTCTCGGGTATGCCGATCGGCACGATCGTCCACAACGTCGAGCTGAAGCCCGGCAAAGGCGGCCAGATCGCCCGTTCGGCAGGCACCTATGCCCAGTTCGTCGGTCGTGACGGTGGCTATGCCCAGATCCGCCTGTCCTCGGGCGAGCTGCGCATGGTGCGTCAGGAATGCATGGCAACCATCGGCGCCGTGTCGAACTCGGACCACTCGAACCAGAACCTGGGTAAAGCGGGCCGCAACCGTCACAAGGGCATCCGCCCGAGCGTCCGCGGTGTTGCAATGAACCCGATCGACCACCCGCATGGTGGTGGTGAAGGCCGCACCTCCGGTGGTCGTCACCCGGTCACGCCCTGGGGCAAAGGCACCAAGGGCAACAAGACCCGCACGAACAAGTCGACCGACAAGTATATCCTGCGGTCGCGCAACGCGAAGAAGGGGCGCTAATCCATGGCACGTTCTATTTGGAAGGGCCCCTTTGTTGACGCATACGTGCTTCGCAAGGCGGAAAAAGCCCGCGAGTCCGGCAAGTCGGATGTCATCAAGATCTGGTCGCGTCGTTCGACCATTCTGCCGCAGTTTGTCGGCCTGACCTTCGGCGTCTACAACGGCCAGAAGCACATCCCGGTCGCCGTGACCGAGGAGATGATCGGCCAGAAGTTTGGTGAATACTCGCCGACGCGGACCTATTACGGTCACGCCGCCGACAAGAAAGCGAAAAGGAAGTAATCCCCATGGGTAAGGAACAGAATCCGCGCCGCGTGGCGGAGAACGAGGCGTTTGCGAAGACCAAGATGCTTCGCACCTCGCCGCAGAAGCTGAATCTGGTTGCGGCGCTGATCCGTGGCAAGAAGGTGGACAAGGCTCTGGCCGACCTCACCTTCTCGCACAAGCGTGTCGCGGGCGACGTGAAGAAATGCCTTCAGTCGGCCATCGCCAACGCCGAAAACAACCACAACCTGGACGTCGATAACCTGATCGTCGCCGAAGCCTGGGTTGGCAAGAACCTGGTCATGAAACGCGGTCGCCCGCGCGCCCGTGGCCGTTACGGCAAGATCATGAAGCCGTTTTCGGAAATCACCATCAAGGTTCGCCAGGTCGAGACCGTCGAAGCAGGGGAGCGTGCGTAATGGGTCAGAAGGTAAACCCCATCGGGATGCGTCTTCAGGTCAACCGCACCTGGGACAGCCGCTGGTATGCGGATGACAAGGATTACGGCAACCTGTTGCTGGAAGACCTGAAAATCCGTGACTTCGTTCATAACGAGGCCAAGCAGGCAGGCGTCAGCCGCGTCATCATCGAGCGTCCGCACAAAAAGTGCCGCGTCACGATCTATGCCGCGCGTCCGGGTGTCATCATCGGCAAAAAAGGTGCCGATATTGAAACCCTGCGCAAGAAGCTGACGAACTTCACCGCTTCGGAACTGCACCTGAACATCGTTGAGGTCCGCAAGCCCGAACTGGACGCCCAACTGGTCGCCGAGTCGATCGCTCAGCAGCTTGAGCGCCGCGTTTCGTTCCGTCGCGCCATGAAGCGTGCGGTTCAGAACGCCATGCGCATGGGCGCACTGGGCATCCGTGTGAACGTTTCGGGCCGTCTTGGCGGTGCCGAGATCGCACGGACCGAGTGGTATCGCGAAGGCCGTGTGCCGCTGCACACCCTGCGCGCCGACATCGACTATGCGCTGTCGGAAGCGACGACCCCCTACGGGATCATCGGTGTGAAGACCTGGATCTTCAAAGGCGAGATCATGGAACATGATCCGCAGGCCCGTGACCGTCGCGCGACCGAAGCGCAGGATGGCCCGGCTCCTCGCGGACCGCGTCGTGATCGCGACCGCGACGCGCGCTAAGGAGAAACGACAATGCTGCAACCGAAACGGACGAAGTTCCGCAAACAGCACAAGGGCCGGATCCACGGCGAAGCCAAGGGCGGTTTTGCCCTGAACTTCGGTTCCTACGCGCTGAAGGCCACCGAGCCGGAGCGTGTGACCGCCCGCCAGATCGAAGCGGCCCGCCGCGCGATCACCCGCCACATGAAGCGTCAGGGCCGCGTCTGGATCCGGATTTTCCCGGACCTGCCGGTTTCCTCGAAGCCGACCGAAGTGCGGATGGGTAAAGGTAAAGGTTCGGTGGATTACTGGGCCGCCCGCGTCCACCCCGGCCGCATCATGTTCGAAATCGACGGCGTGTCCGACGAGATCGCGCGTGAAGCCCTGCGCCTGGGCGCCAACAAACTGCCGGTTCTGACCCGCATCGTTGCGCGCGAAGACTGGTAAGGCCAAGGGCGAATGCCCGGAAAGCCTGAAAACAAAGGCCCGCCGCGCAAGTGGCGGGCCGCGTCATTTGTGGCCTTTCTGTGAATAAGGCTTGCAAAAAAGGGGGCAGACCTGTATGGGCAAGCCTTCATCATGAAACTCCACCGGAATCAGGGTGGCCTTGCGCAGCAAGGGCCCTCCGGTGATGTTGAAAGGAAGAGGCGCATGAAAGCGCAAGAACTTAAAGACAAGACGCCGGATCAGCTGAAAGAGCAGCTGCTCTCGCTGAAAAAGGAAGCGTTCAACCTGCGCTTCCAACAGGCCACCGGCCAACTGGAATCGACCGCTCGTATGCGTGCCGTCAAACGTGACGTTGCCCGCGTGAAAACGATTCTGAACCAGAAAGCGGCGCAAGCCGCTGCGTCGAACTAAGGAGCCCGGTCCATGCCCAAACGCATCCTGCAAGGCAAGGTCGTCAGCGACAAGAACGAACAGACCGTCACCGTTCTGGTCGAGCGTCGCTTCAAGCACCCGCTGCTGCACAAAACCGTGCGGTCGTCCAAGAAATACCGCGCACATGACGCGGAGAACCAGTTCAAGGTCGGCGATACCGTTCGCATCATCGAATGCGCGCCGATCTCGAAAACCAAGCGTTGGACCGTTCTGGTTGACGCAACCGTCTAATCGAAACCCTGGGGCCGCATCGCGCGGTCCCCAAAGGTCGGGAGTAACCCTATGATCCAGATGCAGACCAATCTGGATGTTGCTGACAACTCCGGCGCTCGCCGGGTTCAGTGCATCAAGGTCCTGGGTGGTTCGCACCGTCGCTATGCGTCGGTGGGCGACATCATTGTCGTCTCCGTCAAGGAAGCCATTCCTCGGGGCCGCGTGAAGAAAGGTGACGTTCGCAAGGCCGTCGTCGTTCGGACCGCAAAAGAAGTGAACCGTGAAGACGGCACCTCGATCCGTTTTGACCGCAACGCTGCCGTCATCCTGAACAACCAGGGTGAGCCGGTTGGCACGCGTATCTTCGGGCCGGTGGTTCGTGAACTTCGCGCCAAGAACTTCATGAAGATCATCTCGCTTGCGCCGGAGGTGCTGTGATGGCTGCCAAGCTGAAAAAAGGCGACAAGGTCGTCGTCCTTGCCGGCAAGGACAAGGGCAAGCAGGGCGAGATCGCGGCTGTGTTCCCGAAAGAGAACAAGGCTGTGGTTGACGGCGTCAACATCGCCATCCGTCACACCCGTCAGACCCAGACGTCGCAAGGCGGCCGCGTGGCGAAAGCCATGCCGATCGACCTGTCGAACCTGTCGCTGATGGACAAGAACGGCAAAGCGACCCGCGTCGGCTTCCGCGAAGAAGACGGCAAGAAAGTCCGCTTCGCCAAGACCACGGGAGACGTGATCTGATGCTGGACCAAGCCACCTACACCCCGCGTCTCAAGTCGCTTTTCAAGGACAGCATCCGCGCTGCCCTGAAAGAAGAGTTCGGCTATAAGAACGACATGCAGATCCCCCGTCTGGACAAGATCGTCCTGAACATGGGCATCGGCGAGGCCGTCAAGGACACCAAGAAAGTCAAGCAAGGCGCCGAAGAGCTGTCGCTCATCGCTGGCCAGAAGGCTGTCGTCACCCATGCGAAAAAGTCGATCGCCGGCTTCCGCGTGCGTGAAGAGATGCCTCTGGGTGCGAAAGTGACGCTGCGCGGCGACCGGATGTATGAATTCTTGGACCGTCTGATCAACATCGCACTGCCCCGCGTCCGCGACTTCCGCGGCGTGAAAGGCACCTCTTTCGACGGTCGTGGCAACTATGCCATGGGCTTGAAAGAGCACATCGTTTTCCCGGAAATCAACTTCGACAAGGTCGACGAAGTTCTGGGGATGGACATCATCATCTGCACCACCGCGCCGACCGACGCGGAAGCGAAGTCGCTGTTGAAGCATTTCAACATGCCGTTCAACAGCTGATCGCGGAGGGAAGAAGATATGGCTAAGAAATCCATGGTCGAGCGCGAGAAGAAGCGCGAGAAACTGGTTCAGAAATACGCTGCAAAGCGTGCCGCTCTGAACGAAGTTGTCCACGACCAGTCCCGCCCGATGGAAGAGCGCTTCAAGGCCAGCCTGAAACTGGCTGAACTGCCGCGCAATTCCTCGGCGACGCGTCTGCACAACCGGTGCCAACTGACCGGTCGTCCGCACGCATACTATCGGAAACTGAAACTGTCGCGGATCATGCTGCGCGAGCTTGGCTCGTTCGGTCAGATCCCCGGCATGGTCAAGTCCAGCTGGTAAGGGGCATATACAATGATGAACGATCCGCTCGGCGATATGCTGACCCGCATCCGCAATGCTCAGATGCGCGGCAAATCGACCGTCCGCACCCCGGCCTCCAAGCTGCGCGCTTGGGTTCTGGACGTGCTGAAAGCTGAAGGCTACATCCGCGGCTATGAGAACGTGACTTCCGAGTCCGGCCATGCCGAGATTGAAATCAGCCTGAAATACTACGAAGGCACCCCGGTCATCCGCGAACTCGCGCGTGTGTCCAAACCCGGTCGCCGGGTTTACGCCTCGGTCAAGGAAATCCCGTCGGTCCGCAACGGCCTGGGTGTTTCCATCGTCTCGACGCCGAAAGGTGTCATGTCGGACGCAGCAGCACGCAATGCCAACGTTGGCGGCGAAGTGCTCTGCACCGTGTTCTAAGGAGGGCAGAGATGTCTCGGATTGGTAAAAAACCGGTCGCCCTCCCGCAAGGCGTGACCGCGGAGATCAAAGGTCAGACGATCGAAGTGAAAGGCCCGAAAGGCGCCCGCAGCTTCACCGCGACCGATGATGTGACCCTGTCGCTGGAAGACGGCGCTGTGAAAGTGACCCCCCGTGGCCTTTCCAAGCGTGCGCGCCAGCAGTGGGGCATGACCCGCTCGATGGTGGAAAACCTGACGGTTGGTGTCAGCACCGGCTTCAAGAAAGAGCTTGAGATCCAGGGTGTGGGTTACCGCGCCTCGATGCAGGGCAAAACCCTGAAACTGGCTCTGGGCTATTCGCACGACGTGAACTTCGAAACGCCCGATGGCGTGACCATCACCTCGCCGAAGCAGACCGAAATCGTGATCGAAGGCATCGACCAGCAACAGGTCGGCCAGGTCGCGGCAAACATCCGTGAGTGGCGCCAGCCCGAGCCCTACAAGGGCAAAGGCATCCGCTACAAGGGTGAGGTCGTCTTCCGCAAGGAAGGCAAGAAGAAGTAAAGGGGCGCAAAATGGCACTGACGAAAAGAGAGCTGTTCCTGAAGCGCCGCCTGCGCGTGCGGAACAAACTGCGGGCAATCTCGGACGGTCGTCCGCGTCTGTCCGTTCACCGTTCTTCCAAGAACATCAGCGTCCAGCTGATCGACGACGTGAAAGGGGTCACCCTGGCCTCGGCCTCGTCGCTGGAAAAAGATCTGGGCGTTGTTGGCAAGAACAACCTGGAAGCTGCGGCGAAAATCGGTTCGGCCATTGCCGAGCGCGCCAAGGCAGCAGGCGTCGATACGGTCATCTTCGACCGCGGCGGCTTCCTGTTCCACGGCAAGATCAAGGCACTGGCAGACGCAGCCCGCGAAGGCGGTCTGAAGTTCTGATCCTGTGGGCGGCGGTTTCGCCGTCCCGATGATCCGGGGGCGTCCTTATGGGGCGCCCACTTGGATTGAATGAAACGGCGCTTTGCGCCAACCTGTGAAGGGATGCCTTATGGCAGAACGTGAAAACAACCGTCGGGGTCGCCGCGAAGAGCGCGAAGAGACCCCGGAATTCGCCGACCGTTTGGTCGCGATCAACCGTGTGTCGAAAACCGTCAAGGGTGGTAAGCGCTTCGGCTTTGCTGCTTTGGTCGTTGTCGGCGATCAGCGCGGCCGTGTCGGTTTCGGCAAGGGTAAAGCGAAAGAAGTGCCCGAGGCGATCCGCAAGGCGACCGAACAGGCGAAACGCGGCCTGATCCGCGTGCCGCTGCGCGATGGCCGCACGCTGCATCACGACATCGAAGGCCGTCACGGCGCCGGTAAAGTGATCATGCGGACTGCCGTTCCGGGGACCGGGATCATCGCCGGTGGTCCGATGCGTGCCGTGTTCGAGATGCTGGGCGTTCAGGACGTTGTTGCGAAATCGCAAGGTTCGCAGAACCCCTACAACATGATCCGCGCCACCATCGACGGTCTGAAAAAGGAAGCCTCGCCCCGCAACGTCGCACAGCGTCGTGGCAAGAAAGTGGCCGAGATCCTTCCTTCGAACGACAAGCCGGCTGCTGAAGCCGTCGAAGCGTAAGGAACGGATAACATGGCAAAAACCATCGTCGTGAAGCAGATCGGCTCGCCGATCCGCCGCCCCGCCATCCAGCGTGAGACGCTGAAAGGTCTGGGCCTGAACAAGATGAACCGCACCCGCGAGCTGGAAGATACCCCGGCTGTCCGCGGCATGGTCGCCAAGATCCCGCATCTGGCCGTCATCGTCGAAGAGCGCGGCTGATTTTCAGCCCGGCTTTTGGAAATGGAACGCCCCGAGGTTTCCTCGGGGCGTTTTCTTTTGCGCATTAACCTTTCGCTAACGACGCGCGGCTAGTTTTGGCTAGGAATCGAAAGGGCATGGCGTGGCGCGCATTCTGGCGGTTTTTCTGATCCTGTTGGCGCATCCTGCGCTGGCGGGCCCATGGCCCCGAGAGGAGGGCGGGGTGTTTCTGTCCTTCTCGGGTGAGCGGGACCGGGACGGAAACAGCTATGCCGGGCTTTACACCGAATACGGTCTGTCGCCGCGCACGACGCTGGGGCTGGAGCTGGGCCGTGCCAATGCGGGCGAGACCAACGTGATGATCTGGTGGCAGCGTGCGTTGGACCGGGGGCAGGGCGCAAATCGTTTCACCATTTCCTCTGGTCTTGGCGCTGTTCAGCGCGACGGAGAGGTGATGCCGGTGGCCCAGATGGGCGCTGCATGGGGTCGGGGGCTGGATGGCTTGCCGCTGCTGCAGCACATCCCCGGCGGCGGCTGGCTGGCGGTCGAGGGGCGGGTGAAGGTCGCGGGCGCGACCGAAACCGCGCGGATCGATCAAGGTCTTACCAGTGTCGAGATCGCCTATCTGACCCCCGAAACCACGACCAAGGCCGAGGTGACGCTGGGCCTGCGTCCCTTTGACCGGCTGATGTTGATCAACCAGTTCCGCTTCGAGAAGCGTGAGGACACGGGCTTTTCCAGCAAGCTTGCCACATCTGTCGTGCGTGATCTGTGGGGGCCTGCGAAGGTTGAACTGGGCGTCATCACACCGCTTTCCGGGCAGGGAGAGGAGGCTGTGAAGCTGGGGACTTGGTTCGAGTTCTGAAAAGCACAGCGCCGTGTTTTTGTCGTATCTGTCTGATTTAGCGTAGTTCGTGCTGCGGCGTGCGTTTCAAATGATTTCTGAATGGCGCGATCTGGATCAGTAGGATGAAGGAAGCAGGCGACTTGTCGGAACCTCCGGGAATCGCATTCTGGCCGCGAGTCAGGCGTTGGACAATGCGCGACAGGTCGGCAAATCGCGGATGCATCCGAAACTGGATGATCCGCGGGTGGTGGACAACCTTATCCTGCCCAAGATTACCTCGCGCTTTCGACTGGAAAGCGGCGATCGGGTCTTCACCATCGGCTCGTGTTTAGCGCGCGAGCTCGGGTGTGTTTCGGCATTCAATCTTGACCCCTTAGGCGGGGTATCGGCGCCCAATTTTGACGCCCCTGATGTTTTGTCAGACCGTTCGCTGAGGGTCAGCGAGCGGAGGGGGAGATGAAGCGGGTGGCCAATACAACCGCCGCTTTCTGCAGATGTGCAGCCATTACCTGGTTCAGCCGCCGTCCATTGGGCTCGAACCAATGGCGCCGCAATGAACGGCCTTGCACCCCGGCTTCCGGGTGGGAGAAGGGCCAGGTCGAGAACCAGGTCGGGCTGGTGCGGGAGCGCTTCTTCACGCCGCGTCTGCGAGTAAAGAGCCTCGACGAGCTGAACGCATGGTTGCTCGACAAATGCGTGGCCTATGCCAAGACCCATCGCCATCCCGAGGAAAGCGGGAAGGCGGTCTGGGAGATGTTCGAGGCGGAACGCCCGCACCTTGTGCCCTATGCCGGACCCTTCGACGGCTTCCACAGCGTTCCGGCCTCGGTGGCGAAGACCTGCACGGTGCGGTTCGACAATCAAGCGTCAGCACGAACCACCCCGGATTGTCGGCGATCTGCTGCAGTCGGAGATCGCGGAGATCGAGCCAGCGTGTCGCCATCGGTTCCAGACCGCTGGCGAGGGGCACGATCCATCCGCTATCAACTGACCGTCGCCAAGCTGCCCTTGGCAAAAGACATCGAGGAGTTCGACTTTACCGGCACGCCGATCAACGAGGGTCTGGTGCGTGACCTCAGCACCGGCAACTTCGTTGCCGACCAGCGCAACGTCGTGCTGATCGGCGGCACCGGAACCGGCAAGACCCACCTCGCCATTGCCATAGCGCGCGCCCTGATCCGGGGCGGCACCCGCGGACGCTTCTTCAACGTCGTCGACCTTGTGAACCGCCTGGAGACCGAGACCCGTAGCGGCAAGCAGGGTCGCATGGCCGATTACTTGACCCGCCTCGACTTCGTCATCCTGGACGAACTTGGCTATCTGCCCTTCGCCCAGTCCGGCGGTCAGCTGCTATTCCACCTCATCAGCCGCCTCTACGAGCGCACCTCGATCATCGTCACCACGAACCTTGCCTTCGGCGAATGGCCGACGGTCTTCGGCGATGCCAAGATGACCACGGCGCTCCTCGATCGGCTCACCCATCATTGCGAGATCATCGAGACTGGCAACGAGTCTTGGCGCTTCAAGAACCGCGCATAACCGGGGCCTGACCCGCCTCCACCATTAATCAGTTCCGTCGGATCAGGCCCCGGAACAAACCGCATTAAGGGGGTCAATTTTGGACGCCGATGAGGGGGGTGCGGACAAAATGTTGGACTGTTTTTACGGTATAAGGCCGAGGCTTTTACGGTATTCGATCGGGCTGCGGCCACCAAGTGACATCTTGAT
>NZ_FXTK01000015.1 GCF_900182695.1 Paracoccus laeviglucosivorans | reverse complement strand
ACCTCCGACCAGTACCTGAAAGCCGCCGCCTGACATGAAACCCATGCTGAAGCTTAGCTGAGCGGCAAACCGGTCCAAATTCCCGGACCACCTCTTGCCTCGGGTCCGGTCATCCGCGATCAGTTGGGCCTGCAACTGTGGGGCCGCAAGTTCGATCAAGACCCGTCCTCGCTTGAGGAAGGCCCGGCGGGTTCGGACGATTTCGATCTGACCGGACGCCTGACATGGGCGCTGGACGACCAGAACCAGTTCCAGTTCGAAGCAGGCCGCACCCGTCTGAAAGCCAATGAGCTTGGGGGCGATAGCTGGCGCGATTACGACCGCGATCACTGGTCACTGTCGCACAAGGGCAGCTATGGCGAAACCGAAACCGAGGTGCAGATTTACCAGGAGGTCGGTGAACGCACCAGCTTTGGCCCCGATGATGACACCGGCGCCATCGTCGAGGATCCGCGCTCACCCAAGGTCACGAACACCACGATCGACGCCAAGGCGACGACGCCGCTGGATTGGAACGGCGCGCATCGGTTCACCTATGGCCTGCAATACACCAAGGCCGCGATCCGCGACCAGAACCCCGGCCAGCAGGCTGAACTGGACCCGGCGGACCGCTATGACCAGACCTTTTCGAACTGGCAATGGGCGTTGTTCGTCGAGGATGAATGGCGGGTGCGTGACGATTTCGCGCTGACGCTGGGCCTGCGCTATTCCGATCACGAAATCTACGGCGGCCATATCACCCCGCGCATCTATGGCGTCTGGGATGCCAATGACAAGCTGACGGTCAAAGGCGGCATATCGACCGGGTTTCGCGCGCCGGATGTGCGTTCGATCGTGCCCGATTACGCCTATACCACGGGCGGCGGCAGCTGCCGCGCGCGCAATTCCTGCGGTGTGATCCTTGGCAACGACGATCTTGAGCCGGAAGAAACCACCAACTTCGAGCTTGGCGCGATCTATGAAGACGACGGCTATACGCTAAGCGCCACCGCCTTCCACACCAAGTTCAAGAACAAGCTGCAGCAGCGCATTCTGGACAGCGATGGTGATGGCAATCCCGACACGTGGGACGGCCCGCAATATCGCGGCGATGACGGGCTTTTGCACGATTACATCGTCTATCAGAACTTCAACGTCGATGAAGCCACCATTTCCGGGGTGGAACTGGCGGGCGACTGGTCGATCACGTCCGATCTGACCATGCGTGCAAGCTATACCTATACCAAGTCGAAGCAGAAGACGGGCGACTTCAAGGGCTTCCCCTTGGCACGCACGCCGGAACACATGGCAAGCCTGCGCTTTGACTGGATGACGCCGGTGACGGGTCTGGATACGTGGATTTCGGCCAATTACCATGGCACAGAAATCGCCTCGGGGTTGCGGATCGGCACGAACGGCAGCCCGGTCACGATCAACGGGGTCGAGGGGCGTAAATATGGTGCCTACACCACCGTCGATCTGGGTGCGAATTACCAGATCAACGACCGCGCCCGTCTGAACGCTGCCGTCTACAACCTGCTGAACGAAGAGATCAACGAAACCGAGTTCAACACGGTGAAAGAGGGTCGCCGCCTTTGGCTGGGCCTGACCGCCGAGTTCTGATCGCAGAAAACGGACCGGCCGGGGGCTTCTCTGGCCGGTCTTTTCACGTCACGCGGAAGCTGCGCGCAGGCGGGCCGCTTTCCACGACCTGACCGCGATGCATCACCAGCACATGGTCGAAAATCTGGCTGGCCACGCGCAGGTCATGCGCTACGAAGATCATCGCCAGATGCCGTTAGCGCTGGATACGGGCGAACCTTTCAAGGAACTGCGCCTGAATCGACACGTTCAGAGCCGAAACCGCCTTATCCGCGATGATGACTTCCGGGTCGAACATCAGCGCGCGGGCAATGGCGATACGCTGGCGCTGGCCGCCCGAAAACTCATGCGGGAAACGCTGATAGGCCGAGGGGTCCGACCCGACCTGCCGCAGGATGTCATGCGTCTTTTCCCGCGCCTTGGCGGGTTTCATGCCTGCGTGACCGGCCCCACGGCCAGCGACGCGCCGACTGTCTGGCGCGAGTTAACCGAGGCATAGGGGTCTTGGAACACCATCTGGATGCGCGGGCGCAGCGGACGAAACTCGGCCTCGGGCATCGGCAGGATGTCGATGCTGTCCAGCAGGATGCGGCCCCCGTCGGCATCGGTCAACTTCATCAAGACCTTGCCCATCGAGGATCTGCCCGACCCGCTTTCGCCCATCACGCCCACGGTTTGGCCACGCCGACGCGTCAGGCCAAGATCGCGCACGGCATGACTTCGCGCTTGCGTCCCAGCAGACCGGACGATGTTCGATAGGTCTTGGACAGGCCCCTCGACCTGCAACAGCACCGGGGCTTCGGCTTCGGGGGCCTTATCCGCCTCGCGCAAGTGCGGGACGCGGCGATCAGGCGTTTGGTATGGGGATGTTCGGGTGCGGTCAGCACCTGCTGGGCCGGCCCCTGTTCCACCAGCAGCCCTTTTCCCAGGACGATCACCGGGTCGGCTATCGGCCACGACGCCGGGGGCAAGGCCGTAAAGGCGCGGGACCGTGCGCGTGGATCATCACCGAACAGCCCGCCAGCAGCGCAATCCGCCCAGCCTGAAACAGCCGCGCGGCAATGTCGCGGCCCAAGTGGTCGGTCCCGAGGATATGCGCCCCGGGCGGCACAAAGCGGGCACGCAGGTCGATGTAAAATTCATCAAAGGGCAGCATCCATGGCCCCGCCATGCAGGCGAAGGTCAGGCCAAAGATCAGGAACAGCCCCACCACGGCCAGTCGGTTGCGGAAAAAGCGCCGGACGGTGCGGCTGCGCCAGCATGTCCGCGACCGTCGCAATATTGCCGAAAGCCAAGCCCTGCTTGACCGCACGGGCAATGCCTATCCACGTCCCCAGCACAAACAAGATCAGCGTGGACGTGCCCATCAGCTGCAGCGTGGTAGGCAGATGGCAGGCGATGATTTCAAGGACCGGGCGGCCATCGCGATAGCTTTTGCCCCAGTCGCTCTGCACCAGATTGCACAGCCAGTCTGCATATTGGATCGGCAGTGGGCGGTTCAGCCCCATCTGTTCGGCGATGCGGTCCTGCGCCTCTGTGGTCATGCCAGGTGTCAGCGCGTATTGCGACAACGGTCCGCCGCGGGCCCGATTCAGCGCCATGAACCCGATCTGAGAGACCAGAAACAAAAGCACCAGCGGATCATACAAGGTCCCCCCTTTGGGGGCGCGACCTGTGCGCGGGGGCCGCGCCGACCGGGTGCAGGCGCGTCATTCTGTAATGGCGTGGGCGCGATCAGGCCCGGCGCCATGGTTGCAACTCCGGTCGCGCCCAACAGCATCAAATTCTGCCGACGGGTAGGGGTAAAGACGCGCTTGTCCTTGTCATCGTGTCATTCCCTGTGGAGGTCGAAATGGACCGGGGGGCTTTGCCGCCTTCAATCCGGGTGAAATCTTAGAAACCGCTGATGAGTTCGATCCTTGACCCGTCCGAAAAGCGGTTGAAACGGAAAGCCGTGGGATCGACGATCGGCGTGCGTCCCGTGACCAGATTGGCCATCAGCCGCCCCGCCGCAGGCCCGATGCCGAAGCCGTGGCCTGAAAACCCCGAGGCGAGGAAGAAGCCCGGCACTTTGTCGATCGCGGAAATCACCGGGACCGCATCGGGCGTCACGTCGATATAGCCGCCCCAGCGCTGTTCGATTTCCGCCTTTTCCAGCACCGGGAAAGCTCGTTTGGCGGCGACGAAGGCGCGGTCCTGAATGCCTTTATGCGGCACCGGGTCCAGCACGCGGTTGTATTCAAAGGGGCTGGGCTCGCTTAGCGACCAGCGGCGGGGGATACGCGCCTCATCCAGAAAACGCATACCCAAGCGCAGGTTCAGCGACCGCCATTCATGGCGCAGTGCGGGCAGGAACTGGCGGCCATAGCGGAAGGTGCTGGGCACGATATTGACCACGTTTTCGTGCCCCGACGCGATGGTATAGCCGCCATCCTTGCGCTTGCGGATCGCAAAGTCCTTGTGCCAGATCGCCTCCTCGGGGCCGCCCTCAAGTGGCTTGGTGCGGATGACCGAATTCAGCACCTTAAGCTGGGGAAAGTCGATGCCCATGTTCCCGGCAAACAGGCCCGACCATGCGCCGCCCGCCAGCACCACCGCGCTGCAACGGATCGCGCCGCGTTCGGTCACGACGCCACTGACGCGCCCGCCCGAGGTTTCGATCCCGCGCACCGCGCATTCGGTCAGGATATGCGCGCCACGATCCCGTGCTGCCTCGGCCACGGCGGGGGCGGCGCGTTGCGGTTCGGCCCGACCATCGGCGGCGGTGTAAAGCGCGCCTTTCAGGTCCATCTTGTTGCCGGGATACTTGTCGTGAAATTCACGGGCCGAGATCATGCGGCTTTCCAGCTGATAGCCGTCAAGATTGCGGTTCCACGCCTCATGTTGGGCATAGGATTCGTCATCGACGCAGGTGAAGACGATCCCCGCGCGCCGATAGCCGGTGTCGCGGCCCGTGCGCGTGTCCAGATCCTTCCAGATGCGCAGCGCCTCGGCCATCAGGGGCACCTCGCGCGGATCGCGGCGCGAGATGCGGACCCAGCCCCAGTTGCGGCTGGACTGTTCATGCCCAATGCCACCCTTTTCGCACAGGGCCACCCGCAGCCCGGATTCCACCAGTTCCAGCGCGGTCGAGCTGCCGATGATACCGCCGCCTATGACGACGACATCGACTTCGGTCGGCAGTTCGGCATCGCCGTGGACGGGGACGACATAGGGGCCGGGCATCAAAAGCTCTCCTCAAGTTGGTAGTTCACGGCGAATTCGGCGACGCTCGCCTTGTTCGGCAGGTCAAGGATCATGGCGCGGATGTGGTCATCCGTGGCCACGATCACCGTTTTTGGAATCATGATCGCGGCATTATCCACGATGGCATTGATCCGCCCGAAACGTTCCAGTGCGGCTGCGACCCACCCGGCCTAGTTTCCGGCTGTGGCGTCATAGGCGTGCAGATGGACGTGATCGCCAACCCAGTCGGGCCACACATCCCCAGCGACACCTGCCAGCCATCGCCTGCCAACTTTTGCGCGATGGTCGCACCGATACGACGGCTTGCCCCAGCGATCAGGGCGACGCGGCTCATGCCTCGACCTCGCGCAGACGGTGATAGGCGCGTTTCAGGATGCCCATCAGCACGGTTTGTTCGTCGCGGGGAATGATGCGGTCGAAAAACGCGGTGGATTGATCGACAACGATGGCACGCACCTTGGCCGCCAATGCCGCGCCTTTTGGGGTGATGAAACATTCCAACGCGCGATTGTCCTTGGCGGAATCGCGGCGTTCGATCAACCCATGCGCTTCGAAACTGTCCAGAATCCGTCCAGTGGCCGAACGATCCTTAAGGATAAGTTCGGCAAGCACCGAAGGACGGATGCCGGGATTGCCGTCGATCAGGAACAGCGCAGTGATTTTCCCCTTGCCCCGCGCGACCTCCAACCGGTCCAGCCGTTGATCCAGATTGCGCGACACCTGCGAGTCCATAACGCGGATGTAAAAACTCAGCGTGTTTTCCAGCACGTCAAGATCGATGCCATGGGTGGGGACAGCTTTCATGTATTTGTTCGTAACTGACTGTCGTCGTGGTTTCCATGCCGCATCGTCGTGATGCCCGATGAGGTAAGGGTCACACCATGGATGACGATGTGTCAGCTAATGGATGAACGCAATCAAAATTGATGGACTTTTACAACTATCACGCAGCTGCCGAATGCTGCATGAAAATCGGGCGACCGAGCCCGCAAAGCGCCGACGAACGCACCAAAATCTGGCAAATGAAAACTGTGCGGATCCTAGCCCGACCGCGCCAGCAGCAGGATCGTGCGACCGTTTTCGTCCAGCAAAAGCAGCTTGCCCTGTTCGGGCATCAGCCGAAAGCCATGCGTGGCACCCAGCGCCTGCATGAACTTGCTTTCCTGATCCATCACGGCGGGCGCGCAAAGCATCCGCGTGCTGCCAAGCCCCTGCATCGTCAGGCCGTCGCCCTGAATTTCAGCCTGCCCGAAGAACCGATTGCAGCCGGCATTGCCGGATACAGCGCCGTCCGAGGCGATATTCAGGCTGGACTGCAGGTTGTCGATGACGCCCCCACCCTGGATATCCTCGGCCAGCCATTCGCCGATGGGCAAGGATTGAGGCACGGGGCTGGGCGTCACCCGCTCGACCGGGATGTCGGTTGCGCCGCCGAATGCCGGGATATGCGTGGTCGTGGTGAACAGCAGTGCGTCATCCAATGTGATCTCGGCCCGCAGCGCATAGCTGTGGCGCGGCACGATGCCGGTGTCATCATATTCCAGCCGATAGGCGATCGGGCTTGCGACCGCCCCGGTGATCGTCTGGACGGCAATGGTGCGCGCCGGGGCATCGGCCAGCGATACGTCCAGCAGGCGCACCTCGGTTTCGGTGCCCGCAGGCAGGGCCATGCGTTCCCTGTATGTGACCGTGCCGCTGATCGTCTGCGGTGCGGCCATGGCGGTCAGCGGCAGGGCCGACAGCGCAGCAAGGGTAAGGGCAGCCAGACGCGATCCGATCATCAGTTTTCCTTTGCATAAGCCGCAACCAGATAGTCGCCCGTGCCTGTCGAACGGTCAATGGCCCTGCGATATCGCCGCACCGCGATGCAGCGCATGGCCGCGCACCGCAAACGCCACGACCAGCAGCAGGACCACCGCACTGGCGATCACGCCGACGAACGCCTGTTCGAACGCCGCGCGGGCCAGCGCCGTAACCTGCGCCGCCATTTCCGGGTCGAGGTGTTCGGCAAGGATCAGCGCCTCGTCCAGACTGTCGCGGGCCTGCGGTGCCAGCGCGATGTCGTCGGGCGGGATCATGGCACGGGTGTAAAGTGCCGACATCAGGCTGCCCAGAAGGGCGATCCCAAGCGCGCCGCCAAGTTCATAGGACACCTCCTCGACCGAGGCGGCCATGCCCGCGCGTTCTTCCGGTGCGGACAGCATGATCGCGGTCGAGGCGGCGGTCATCGCCGCGCCGACGCCAAAGCCCATGACCGCCAGCGCCGCCAGCCATGGCCCGGTGGGGCCGCGATGCAGCACAAGGAACGCCGCCAGTGCAAGCCCTGTCAGCAGAAGCGCCGACCACAGCACCCGTTCGGCCCCAAGACGCGGCAGCGCCATGCCGGTCAGCGGGCCTGCGAAGAACGCCGCGACCGGGATCGGCAGGATCAGCAGCCCTGCCTCAAGCGGGCTGAAACCCAGCACCAGTTGCAGGCGCTGGCTAAAGACCAGCTCGACCCCGATCAGCGCGGCCGAAGCCACCAGCGCCGTCGCGACCCCCGCCGAAAAGCGGCGATTGGCGAATAGCGCAAAGTCGATCAGCGGCGTCGGGCTGCGCAATTGACGGCGCACGAACAGCCACATCGCAACCGCCCCCAGCACGGCGGTGAAGGCGGCAATATCCCATGACGGGCTGCGCTTGCTTAGTTCCTTGATGGCATAGATCAGCCCGACCAGCCCCACCATGACCTGCACCGAACCCAGCAGATCCCAAGGATGGGCGCGGTTTCCAGGCCGATGCGGCAGCAGCAGGGCACTGGCCAACAGGGCCCCCAGCACGACCGGGACGTTGATCAGAAACACCGAGCCCCACCAGAAATATTCCAGCAGCAGCCCGCCGATCACCGGACCCATCGCAGCCCCGCCCGATGCGACGGCGGCCCAGATGCCGATGGCGAATGCGCGTTCACGTTCGTCGGTGAATGTCAGCCGGATCAGCGACAGCGTGGCGGGCATCATCATCGCCGCCCCGACCGCCAGCAGCACGCGGGTCGCGATCAGCGCGCCCGGTGTCGGCGAAAACGCCGCTGCAAGCGACGCTGCGCCAAAGACGACCAGTCCCGCCATGAACATGCGCCGATGCCTCAGACGGTCGCCCAGCGTGCCCAAGCCCGGCAGCAGCCCCGCCACGACAAGCGGATAGGCGTTCACGATCCACAGCTTTTCAGTGGCCGTCGCATGAAGGTCATGCGTCAGGCGCGGCAGTGCCGTGTAAAGCACCGTCATGTCGATCACGATCAGGAAAAGCGCGGTGGATACGGTGGCCAGAACAAGCCAGCGCTTGCGGGGGGACATCGGAATGATCCTTATATGATGCTTCGTCGGAACTCTTGGCGGAATATAAATACGCTTGTATTGAAATGGAAGGATGGAAATGTCGGGACGACCTCGCAGCATCGACCGCGACAAGGTGCTGGACGCGGCCGAGACGATCGTGGCCCAGACGGGCGCGGCGGGGCTGACCTTTGACGCGGTGGCGCGCGCGGCGGGCATCACCAAGGGCGGCGTGCAATATTGCTTTGGCACCAAGCAGCAGCTGATCGACGCGATGATCGACCGCTGGTGCAATGCCTTCGATCAGGATGTGGCGGATCGCGTCGGGCCAGCGCCGTCGCCGCAGGATGTGATACGCGGCCATCTGCAGGCCACGCGCGATGCCAAGGAAACCGATCATTCGCGCGCTGCGGTGATGATGACGGCACTGCTGCAAAGCCCCGATCAGGTGGTCGCAAGCCGCGACTGGTATAACCAGCGCCTTGCCGGGCTGAACCTTGATGACACAGCCGACCGCCGCATCGCCTTGGCGTTTCTGGCGGGCGAGGGGGCATTTCTGCTCAAGGCGTTCGGGTTGATCGGGCTGGATCAGCCGCAATGGTCCAGACTTTTCGACGACATCCTGAAGCTGGCCGAAACGAAATAGCTTTCCCGCCCGAGTCGCGCTTTCGCGCAAGAAATGCGGCGCCAGGCGCGGCATAGGCGCAGGAACCTGCGGCCCGCGCGCCGGATTGCGGGGGATCTTCGCAGCATCTTCGGGTGCTGGGGTGCGACACTTATCCCAAATGCGAAAGGGGAGGAGCGCATGACGAAGATTGGTTGCCCGACCGAGATCAAGCCGCAGGAATTCCGCGTCGGGCTGACCCCGGCCGCTGCCGCCGAGGCGCATCAGCATGGCCACGAGGTTCTGGTGCAGGCGGGCGCGGGGCTTGGCGCGGGATTCAAGGATGACGACTATATCGCCGCTGGCGCGGTGATCGCGCCGGATGCGGAAACGGTATTCGCCCATGCCGACATGATCGTGAAGGTCAAGGAACCGCAGGCGCAGGAACGCGCGCGGCTGCGTCAGGGCCAGCTTTTGTTCACCTATCTGCATCTGGCACCCGATCCGGCGCAGACGCGCGACCTGATCGACAGCGGCGTGACCGCCATCGCCTATGAGACGGTGACGGATGCGCGGGGCGGCCTGCCGCTGCTGGCCCCCATGTCCGAGGTGGCGGGGCGGCTTGCGCCTCAGGTCGGGTCATGGGCGCTGCAAAAGGCCAATGGCGGACGCGGCGTGCTGATGGGTGGCGTGCCCGGCGTGCGGCCCGCGAATGTCGTCATCATCGGCGGCGGGGTCGTGGGTGCTGCCGCCGCGCGGGTCGCGGTCGGCATGGGGGCGAATGTGACCGTCATGGACCGGTCTGTGCCCCGGCTGTCCTATCTGGACGATGTGTTCATGGGCAGGCTGACCACGCAATATGCCAGCGCCGCCGCGACCGCAGAACTGATCCAGACTGCAGATATGGTGATCGGCGCTGTGCTGGTGCCGGGGGCTGCCGCGCCAAAGCTGGTCACGCGGGCGCAGCTTGCGACAATGCCGCCGGGTGCGGTGCTGGTCGATGTGGCCATTGATCAGGGCGGCTGCTTTGAAACCTCGCATGCCACAACCCATCACGATCCCATCTATGAGGTGGACGGGATTATCCATTACTGCGTGGCGAACATGCCCGGTGCGGTTGCGCGCACCTCGACGCAGGCGCTTGGTAATGCGACCATGCCATTCGTGCTGCAACTGGCCGACAAGGGCTGGCGTCGCGCGGTCGAGGATAACCCGCATCTGCGCGCGGGCCTTGCCGTGCATCAGGGTCGCCTGACCTCGCCCCCGGTGGGTGAGGCGCTGGGGCTGGTCGCGATCACCCCCGACCAGCTGCTGGCCGCCTAAGGGGCCAGTCCCTGCAGGACCCCGCTGGCAATGGCGGCGGTCCTGTCCCAGCCGGGCAGGTCCGCCCCTGCCTGCCGGGCGCCGTCCTGAAGACTGGTGCGCAATTGCGCATCGCTTAGCATCCGCCGCAAAGCAGCGCCAAAAGCCGGGGCGTCATCGGGCGGGACAAGTAACCCGGCCTGTGCGGGGACCGTATCGGGCACAGCCCCGGTGCGGCAACTGACGATCGGCAAACCATGCGCCAAGGCTTCGTCAAAGACGATGCCATGCCCTTCGTAGCGGGTCGCCAGCGCAAAGACCGAGGCTTTGGCATAGACCTCCTCCAGCCGCTCCGGCTTGATCTCTCCGGCCAGATTTATGCGTTGACCCACGGGGCTGGCGGCGATTTGCGCGCTGATGTCGCGGACGTAATCCGCGTCCCAGGACCGCCCGACGATCATGGCCTGCCAGTCCAGATCGGCCAGATCGCCCAGTGCGGAAATCAGGATGTCATGCCCCTTGCGCGGATGCAGGATACCCACGGCAAGGATCAGCGGCGGCAGGTCGGGCGCGTGGGCCAGTCGGGCGCGTTTTGTTCCCGGTCGGGCGATGGTGATGCGTTCTGGGGCGACCTCATATCGCTGGACCAGCATGTCGCGCGTGTGCGGGCTGGGCACAAGGATGTGGCGGGCCAGCCGCAGGTTGTCACACTCGGTCGCGAACAGATGGTCGCGCCGGGCGGGGGGCAGGCCGCTTTCCATCGCCAGCGGATGGTGGATCATCGCGATCAGCGGTGCCCGGCAACGCGCCAGACCGGAGGTGTCGATGCTGCCAAAGACCAGCCCATCGACGATCAGCGGGCGTTCCTCGGCCGTCATGATGTCGATGGCCTTGGCCATTTCGGCGGGCGAGGGGTCGGGAAAGCCTGCGGGCAACTGCAAGTGGCGCATGTCGTGCCCCATCTCGCGCAGGCCCAGCAGCAGGCGGCGTTCATAGATGAAACCGCCGGTCAGCGTGTTGATGTCACCGGGGATCGCAAAGGCGCAGGGGATCATGGGCGGACCTGTTCGGGGGCATGGGTTGCAAGCACGCGGCGTTCGGCGGCAGAGATGACGGCATGGCCCAGCCACGACATCAGTGTGACCAGCACCACGGCGGACCACAGCATGTCGTAATCCGAAACGGAAGCCGAAAGCGACATGAGTCCGCCGATCCCGCCGCCGGTCGCCAGCCATTCCACCACCGTCACAGCCAGAACCGCGGCGGGCACGCTGATCCGAGCCGCTGCAAACAGCGCGGGAAGCATTGCGGGAATGCCCACATGGATCAGCTTGCGCAGCCGGCTTGCGGCATAGCTGTCGAACACGTCAAGGATTCGCCCCGGCGCTTGGCGCAAACCGTGCTGGCAGGCGACAAAGGTCGGAAAGAACACCATGACCGCGACCAGCAGGACCGTGCCCGCCGCGCCGCGCCCGGCCAGCAGCACGATCAGCGGGGCGGTCGTGACAATGGGGATGGACCGCAGCGCCACGGCCAAGGGCGTCAGCACAGCCGACAGGCGCGGCACCAAGCCCAGCAGCACCGCCAGTCCCGCCCCCAGCGCCAGCCCGGCGCAGTAGCCCGGCAGGACATGCCGCGCCGTTTGCGCCAATGCCGTCGCCAGCGTCCCCCGCGTTTGGGCGGCATCGGGGGCCCATGCCAGCGCCGCCAGCACATCGGACGGACGCTTGGCAAAGAACGGGCTAAGCCCTGCCAGCCGCATCCCTGCCCACCACAGCGCCAACACGGCGATCAGCACGGCCAGCGCCTGCATCCAGCCGCGCTGCGTTGGCCCGCCGGGCGGAGGGGCCAGAATGACCGGGGGTGGCTCATGCAGGATGCGCCGCGCGATGCCTCCGATCAGGGCATAGGCTGCGATGGCCACAAGTGCGGCTATGGCCGCAAGGCTCCAGATCGCGGGGATGTCCAGTGCGCGGGTGAACCGGATGGTCAGAACGCCCATGCCGCGTTCCGCCCCGGTGAATTCGCCGACCATCGCGCCAAGGAATGCGGCAGGTGCCGCGATCTGCAACCCCGCCGCAAGATAGGGCAGCGCAGCACGCAGGCGGATATGGCGCAGCTCGGCCCAACGGCCCCGGCCATAGACGTGGATCAGGTCCAGCCAGCTTGCGGGCGCGGCGCGCAGCCCCGCCAGCAGCGGGATCAGCGTGGTGTAATAGACCGCCAGCGCCGCCAACACGATCTGCGGCCCGTTGCCCGGTCCCATCATCACCCGAAGGATCGGACCGGTCGCGACCATAGGCAGGCAGAACACCACCAAAGCCAGACCCGAGATCATCGGGATCAGGCGCGGAACCACCAATGCCAGCGCGGCCAGCCCGATGGCGGCAAGGTTTCCGGCCAGAAACCCCAGCGCCGCATTGCTGCCGGTCACGACCAGCGCCCGCCCGATCAGTCCGGCATTGGCGATGCTCCAACCCAAAACCTGAGCCGGTCCCGCGATCAGAAAGCGGTCTTGAAGTGCGAATGCCAGACCCTGCCACAGCGCCAGCAGGATCAGCGTGCCGATGACGGCATCGGCCAAGCGTCCGCCTTGGATCATGCCGCATCCAGCGCGTGGGACAGGGCGGCCCGGATCTGCGCCTCGATGCGGTGAAAGGCGGGGGTGTCGGGCAGGGCGGGCGAACGCGGATGCGGCAAGGGCACGTCGATATCCGCCACGATCTGCGCGGGACGGGGCGACAGAACCAGCACACGGTCCGACAGCAGCACCGCCTCGGAGACGGAATGCGTGACAAGCAGCGTCGTGGCCCCCATTTCGTGCCACAGCGGTGGCAAATCCTGCGCAAGCTGGCGGCGCGTCAGTTCGTCAACCGCGCCAAAGGGTTCGTCCAGCAACAAGACGCCCGGCCCTGTCACCAGCGCCCGCGCGATGGCCGCCCGTTGGCGCATCCCGCCTGACAACGTGGCGGGCCTGCTTTGCGCAAATTGCCCCAGCCCGACCATCTGCAACAGCCGCGCGACCAGCGCCGGATCGGCAGGCTGGCGAGCCAGCTTGCGGGCCAGCGCCACGTTGCGCGCCGCAGTCAGCCAAGGCAGCAGCGACGGATCCTGAAACGCGACCGAGATCGCGCCCCGTTCCCGCAATCGCTCAGGCGGCTGTCCGTCGATCGCGACCGTGCCGCGATCTGGCATATCCAGCCCCGCGATCAGCCGCAAAAGCGTCGATTTCCCGCAACCCGAAGGGCCGACAAGCGCGGTGGTCTGCGCGGATGCGAAATGGGCCGAAAAATCCCGCACCGCCTCGACTTCGCCGAACGCCTTGTGCAGACCCGCGCAGGCGATGCCCGCCTCAGCCGCCATGAACGGCGTCCAGGATTGAGCGGTCCCACAGGTCGGGCGTCACCTTGCTGCCCAGCAGCGCCAGCGTGCGGATATTGTCCTCGACCGCCTCGTCGCTCCACCAGCCGAAGCCGTGTTGGTCGGTCTGGGCGGAAAACATCAACGGCACCTGTCGCTGGGCTTGCAGCTTTTGCGTAGGCAGGTCCAGACCGGCATCGGGGAACATTTCGACCGTCAGCGCCGCCGCCGCATCGGTATCGGCGCGGTAGGCGTTCCAGCCGCGCACCTCGCCCGACATCAGCGCGACCAGCGCATCGCGGCGGTCTGCAAGGCTTTCCTCGGTCGCGATATAGGTCTGTGAATGCACGGCATAGCCGTGATCGGCCATCAGCATGGTCACCGCCTTGATCCCCTGCATGGCCATGGCGACGGGCAGGTCGGTTTCCCAGCACAGCAGGCAATCCACGTCTTCGCTGATCAGAGGTTGGGCGGAATATTGCGTCGGCACGATCTGGACCGCGTTGAAATCCACATCGTTCAACTGGCACAGGGCTTGCAGGACCGGGGTATTCGCGATTGCCATACCGATGCGCTTGCCTGCCAGATCGGCAGGCTGCCTGACCGCGTTTTCCGGCAGCGATGCGATCACGAAAGGGTTTTTCTGCATCGCCACGCCGATGATCTTGAAGGGCGCGCCCTGCGCCACGGCTGCGGCGGTATAGTCGGCGGCGGAAATCCCGACCAAGGCATTTCCCGCCACGACCGGAGGCTCGACCGGGGCATTGGGCCCGCCCTGCAGCAACGACACGTCAAGCCCCGCGTCCCGCCACCATCCATTCCTCTGTGCGATATAGCTGCCCGCGAATTGCACCGAATGCAGCCAGGACAATTGCAGCGCCACGGTTTCGGCGGCATGGGCCGGGTCTGGCCGCAACCCCACCTGCGACAGCGCAAGGCCAGCGGCCCCCATCTGCAGCATTCTTCGCCGTGTCAGCGGAAAAGGGGGCATGGCGGCAACTCCAATTCTGGGAACGGGTGACAAGACGCTTTCGTGAAACGATATTGCGCGGGCTGCCGTTCCCTTGGGCTAAAAAACATCACTTGGGGGCGGCATAGCTGTGCAGGATCACGTCGCGCATCCGGTCCATGGCGACCGCTGCCTGACCATCGGGCGGGACAAGTCCGGGGGCAAGACCCCAATCCGCCGCCCGCGCCACCAGATCGGGCGGGCCGATGACATGGATCGGCACGTCGCGCCCGCCGTCCAGTGCGATGCCCTGCGCCGCCTGATGGTCGCCCAGAACGATCATCAGCGGGGCGTCTGCGGCATGGCGCAGCGCATAGGCGGTGACGGTTTGCAGCGTGTAATCCAGCGCATCGCGGTAATGGCGGCGCACGTTGTCGCGGTCGCGCCATACCTGCTCGGGCGTTTCGGCGGCCAAGGCCATGCTGGCAAAGGCCGAGCCGTCTCCGACCTGATCCCAGCCGATCAGTTGCGGCACCGGCACCCATGGCGCGTGCGAGGAGATCAGCACGATCTGCGCAAATAGCGGCGGCCCGCCGTCCTGCGCCAGCAGCCGGTCGGCGGCGGCAAGGGTGTATTGATCAGGCATCGTCACCCAGTTGAAGGCTGGCCCGCGATAGCCCAGATCGGCTGCGGCCAGCACGCGGTCAAAGCCCATCTGCGCGGCCTCGGGCCAGGGCCGGGTGATCGCGGGCATGACGGCGGCGGTGCGGAAACCAGCCTGCCGGGCGTAATGGAACAGGCTTTGTCGCCCGCTGGCCAGCGCGGCGCGGTAAAGCGCCTGATCGCTGATCCATAGCCCGTCCGCGAATGTGGCGTGCGACAGCCAGCTTTGTCCGCCCTGCGTCGGCGCCGCCAGAAACCCCGAGCGCGTGGCCAGCCCCGCGCGGCTCAGCGCATCCTGCGCCTTTCGCAGCGTTGGCAGATGGACCTCCGAATAGAACGGCGTCTGAAAACTGGCGCGGCCGTAGCTTTCGACAAAGATGACCAGCACATCGCGGTCGATCCCGGCCAGCAGCCCCTGCGCATCGCGCATCGGGTCCGCGTCGGCTGCGGCGCGAAATTCGCGCAAGGCGACAAGGGTCTGGGCCAGCATCTCGCCCCGCTCGGTCGCGTAGCGGAGGTTTGCGGGACGGGGCGTGGCAAAGGGCAGGCATAGCAGCGCAACCACCCCCAGCGCCGCCCATCCCCGGCCCATGGGCCGCGACCAGCGCCCCGTGGCCCACCACAGCGCGGCAACGGTTCCGGCCAGGGCCAACAGCGCCCCCAGCACAGCGCCCACCGCTGCAAGGGTGCCAAAGCTTCCTGCGATCAACCGCACCGCCGCATCCAGCAGGGGCAGGTCGGCTGCGATGTTGAAGGGCCGCGCCAGCGTCGCGCCCATGCCCAGATCGGCCAGCTTTTGCACCGCCAGCGTTACCAGCAGCGCGGTCACCAGCGGTCGCATCACACGCCCGCCCAGCATCAGCGCCAGCAGCACCGGTAACAGTTCTAACGACGGGCGCAGCAGTGCTGCGGGCATGGTCAGGGCAAGCTGGATCGGCACGGCGGCAAGGACCGGCAACAGCAGCGCGCGCATCATGCAGGGTGCCGCCACAGCCAGCGGATGTCGATGGCAAAGGACAGGATGACGACGCCCGTCGCGCTCCATGCCAGCAAGACCGCAGCTTCGGGCGGCAGCGGCGGCAATTGCAGCACGATCAGCGCCGCAAGCTGGATCACACAGATCAGCTTGCGGCGGAAACTATGCGGCAATGCACCGCGCAGCCACGGCATGACCAAACTGGCCGCGACAAAGACATAGCGCACCAGACCCAGCAGCAGGACGCCCGCGCCGATGCCGGACCCCAGCCATGCGTGCAGCGCCAGCGTCAGGGCGAATGCGGCGTCCACCTCCATGTCGAAACGCGCGCCAAAGCCCGAGACAAGCCTTGCGCGGCGCGCCAGCCAGCCGTCCACGCCGTCCAGCATCAACGCCGCGCTGGCGACCACGGCGACCGTCCATCCCGCGGCCATGCCGCCCGCCAGAGGTGCCAGCAGGGCGCAGGTGATCGCGGCGCGCAGCAGCGTCACGGCATTGCAGCCCCCGATGCGGGGATGGGGATAGGTCCGCAGCATCTGCCGCGCGATCAGCGCGGCGCTGGCGGCGTAAAGCAGACTGACCCCGAACCACGCCGCCTGCGTTCCGCCCATGCCGCCAAGGCGCAGCGCCTGCATGGACAGCAGTCCGACGAATGCGCTGGCCGCGACCTGCGCCGGAATCCCCGCCACCGGACGGGACGGTGCCCGCGCAAACGGGCCATGATCGGGTCTGTGCATGGCAAAGATGCTAGGCCAGCCCTGCGATGCGTCAAGCGTCTTCACCGCGACGCTTTGAGAATTGATCCATCAAGGCTATGATGCCAAGGCAAAGGAGCAAGCCCGATGACCGATCCTGCCGGTTACCGAACGCCCGCCCGCCTGCTGCACTGGATCATCGCCGCGGCCGTGCTGCTGATGATCCCGGCGGGGCTGATCATGACGCGCGAAGGTCTGCCCAAAGGGCTGGGGGATGGGCTGTTCCTTTTTCACAAGAATATGGGCACGCTGCTGATCCCCCTGATCGCGCTGCGCATCCTGTATCGCTGGCTGCATCCCGCGCCACCGCTGCCGCCCTCGGTTCCCGAATGGCAGCGCAGGGCGGCAGGTGTCTCGCATCTGGCGCTTTACGTGCTGCTGGTGGTGATGCCGCTAAGCGGCTTTGTCCGCGTCCGGGCAGGGGGCTTTCCGATCGAGTTGCTGGACAGTCTTGGCGCGGGGCCGTGGCTTGCGAAATCCGAACCCCTCGCCCGCACGGCCGAGGGGCTGCATTATGCCGCAGCGATGCTGTTGATCGCGGTACTTGTGGTGCATGTCGCAGCCGCGCTGCAACATGCGTTGATCCGGCGCGATGGGGTGTGGCAGCGGATGTGGCCACCCGCCGGGCGTTAATGCCCGCCGCCACCGCCGCCGCCCGCTGCCGCAGGCTTGTTGACAAAGACAAGCAACAAGGCCAGTGCGGCGAACAGCCCCGACAGGATCACGAAAATATCCGCCAGCGACATGACCACCGATTGCAGCCGCGCCATGCTGGTGATCGTGGACAGCGCCGCCGTATGGGCCGCATCCCCAAGGCTGGAATAGGCCTGTTCCAGCATTGACGTGGCCTGCATCGCGGGATCGCTGTTGGCCGTCACGCTTTCGGCGATGCGGGCGTAATGCACCCCCTCGCGGTTGGACAGGATGGTGTTGATCAGCGCCAGCCCGACCGCGCCCCCAAGGTTGCGCGTCAGGTTGAACAGCCCCGAGGCGTTCTTGACCTTTTCCGGCGGCAGCATCCCAAGGGCGATGTTCGACACCGGCACCATGCACAGCATCAGCGATACGCCGCGCATGATCTGGGGGATGAAGATCTCCCAGTAATCCCAATCCTCGGTCAGGCCGGTCATCAGCCAGCAGCTTGCCGCAAACAGCAGGAACCCCACGCCCATCATCATGCGCGGATCGACCTTTTGCGACAATCGCCCGGCGATGGGCGCGGTCAGGAACATGGAAATCCCCGAGACCATCATCGCCTCGCCGATCTGCAGCGAGTTATAGCCGCGCACCCCCGACAGATAGACCGGGAAGATATAGATCAGCCCGTAAAGCCCGATGCCCAGCCCAAAGGAAAAGATCGAGCCCATGGCAAAGTTGCGGTCGGCAAAGGCATCCAGCCGCACGATCGGTTCCTCGGCGGTAAAGGCCCGCCAAAAGAACAGGAACCCCCCGAACAGCATCACGGCGGTCATCAGGACGATGACGTGATCGGCGAACCAGTCGTCCTTCGCGCCTTCCTCCAGCACATATTCCATCGCGCCAAGGAACAGGCCAAGGCCCAGAAAGCCCCACCAGTCGAAGCGGTCGAACAGGCTCAGGTCCGGCTTGTCAAAGTCGATCAGGAAAAACGCCGCGGTCGTGACGATGATGCCCGGAATGACGTTGATGAAGAACAGCCAGTGCCAGCTTAGATATTCCGTCAGATAGCCGCCCAGCGTCGGCCCGATCGTCGGCGCCAGCGTGGCGACCAGCCCGATCATGGGCGAGACGATGTGCATCTTCGAACGCGGAAAGATGGTGAACGCGCAGGCGAACACCGTGGGGATCATCGCGCCCCCGATGAAGCCCTGCAACGCGCGCCACAGGATCATTTCCCCGATGGAATTCGACAGCCCGCAAAGCAGGCTCATCAACGTGAAGCCGCCCGCCGATATGGTAAAGACCCAGCGTGTCGAGAGCATCCGTGAAAGATAGCCCGACAGCGGGATCATGATGACCTCGGCGATCAGGTATGAGGTCTGGATCCACGGGATCTCATCGCCCGAGGCGGCAAGCCCGGCCTGAATTTCGGACAGCGAGGCCGAGACGATCTGGATGTCCAGAATCGCCATGAACATGCCCAGCACCATCAGCAGAAAGGTGATCAGGCGGCGCGGGTCGATCCGGTCATCTGCCGGGGCCGGGGCTGCCGCGATGTCGGCGGCCATGGGATCAACCCTCGCCCTGCGCCAGCTGCGACGTGGCCGCGCCGGTTTCGCGCGAACTGGTCAGGGGGGTGTCATCCGCCGGCCGGTGCTGCGGCGCGGCGGGCAGGGGCTGATCCTTGCCGGTGCGCAGGTCGATTTCGGTCACGACCGACATGCCGGGGCGCAGGGGCAGGCGGGCGCGGTCGGCGTCGTCGATGACGATGCGCACGGGCACGCGCTGCACGACCTTGGTGAAATTCCCCGTCGCATTCGACGCGGGCAGCAGGCTGAAGACCTGCCCCGTGCCGGCGGTCAGGCTTTCAACCGTGCCGTGCAATTCCTGATCCGGCCAGGCATCGACCTTGATCGAGACCCTTGCGCCGGGGCGGATGTCGGCGATCTGCGTTTCCTTGAAATTCGCTTCGACATAGACATCGGCGATGGGGACCATCGTGCCGATGCGGCTGCCGGTGGTCACGAACGAGCCGACCTCGATCTGGCGCTCGGTCAGGATGCCGTCGAAGGGCGCGCGGATTTCGGTGAAGGTCAGGTCGCGTTCGGCCAGCTTCACGCCGGTTTCGGCGGCGCGCACGTCCAGCTTGGCGCTGTCGCGTTTCGCGTCAAGCACGGTCAGTTCGGCTTGCGCCTGCGTCAGCGCCGCCTCGGCGCTTTTCACCTGGGCTGCGGCGGATTTCGCGGTGGCTTCGGCCTGATCCAGCGCGGCCTGCGTGCCTGCGGTGGTGGCGCGCAGTTCCTGCGCCCGGCGATAGGATTTCTGCGCACCGTCATTGGTGGCCGAGGCCGCCGAAATCGCGGCGCTGGCCTGTTCGATCGCGGCATGGCCCGATGCGATCTGCGCACCGATCTGCGCCTCGGCGCTTTGGGCCGAGGCAAGGCTGTTCTGCGCCTTTTCCAGCGCAAGCTGATAATCCTGCGGGTCGATCCGCGCGATGATCTGGTCGCGCTTGACCGCGGCATTCGGTCCGACCAGAATCTCGGCGATATAGCCAGTATCCTTGGCCTGAAGCGTGATCAGATCGGCCTGCAGATAGGCATCGTCCGTTTCTTCGTGGAAACGGCCATAGCTATACCAATGCCAGCCTTCATAGCCTGCGACGGCAATTACCAGCGCACCCAGCACGAACAGAACGCGCTTGGCCTTGCCGCCCTTGGAACGCGGAGCTGCCTGATCTTCTTGCGACGCCATGGCCGACTCTCTTTTGCATGAAACAGCTCGTCCAATACATTGACCGAACCGTTCGGTCAATGTATTTGTCCATGCGCAGCCGCGATAGCAGATGCTCGAAAAGGGAAAGCCAATCAGATGACCGACCAGCCCCAGATTGCCGCCCCTGACGGTCAGGACGACAATCCCAAGCGCCGTCAGATACTGGTGGGTGCGCGGCAGATGTTTCTAAGCAAGGGCTTCGAAGGCACCTCGATGCAGGATGTGGCCAAGGCGGCGGGCGTGTCGAAAGGCACGCTTTACGTCTATTTCGACAGCAAGGAAGCCATGTTCGAAGCGCTGGTCCTGCGCGAATGCGGCCGCTTGCAGGACACGATGCGCCGCATCGGTTCAGGCGACGGCGCGGTCGAGGATGAGCTTTTCGCCATCGCCCGCCAGATGGTCACCACGCTTTTGCAGCCCGAGGTGCTGGCCGCCATGCGCATGATGATCGGCGCGGGCGAGAAATTCCCCGATCTGGCGCATAAGATATACGAGGCCGGGCCAGCGCGTTCCGTCCGCACCTTGGGCGAATACCTGCGTTTGCGCGAAACGCGGGGCGATCTGGCGGTGGGCGATTGCGATGCCGCTGCGGCGCAATTCGTCGATCTGGTCTTTGCCGGGTTGCAGCGCCGTGCGCTGCTGATGATGCCACCTTGGCCCGAGGCCGAGACCGAAGCCTATCTGCGCCGCCGCGTCGAAAGCTTCCTTGCGATCTGCCGCGCGGGGCGGGGCTAGGTCGCCGCTTCGCCCTTGGCGCGTCGGACCCGATGCCCCATATTGACCCCATCGCATGTCGAACGGGGAAAGCCATGTTCCGAACCGTCTGCCAAGCCACCTGCGCAAGCCTGCTTTGTGCCATGCTTGCTACGCCCGCGATGGCCGATGTGGTCGTGGATTATGCGGGGCTGGCGGGTTCGCGCGATCCGGGGCTGCGCAGCGACCGCGACCGGCGGATCGTCGTGGCACAGCTTGATCGCAGCATTCAGGAACTTGGGCAGCGCTATCTGCAACCCGGTCAGGATTTGCGCATCGATATTGTCGAACTGGATCTGGCCGGAGATTTTGAGCCGTGGCGCTCGGGGATGCAGGATGTCCGCATCATGCGCGACGTGACCCCTCCGAAAATCCGCATCCGCTATGCACTGACCCAGAACGGCCAACCCATCCAAAGCGGAGAGGCGCGGCTTGGCGATATGAACTATCTGTCCGACCCCCGCGCGATGAATGACAGCGAACCGCTGATCCACGAAAAGCTGTTGCTGCGCGACTGGTTCAAAAAGACCTTCGGCTAGGTCTTTCCACGGCATCGCAAGATAAGAGGAGGTTATCGACGCGATACGCAAACACAATTTCTAATTATCCAAACGCTCGGGATAGCATTTCTTGAAGGCGCGAGTCACCGGCGGCCACCCATAGGGTGCGCCAATGGCCGCAAGTAGTCGAAAGGAACACACTCATGGACGGCGACAATCTGAAAGCAGGCGGCGGCTGCCCCTTTGGCCACGGGACGAACCGCAATGTGCGCACCGACGCGCGCGCGAACCGTGACTGGTGGCCGAACCAGTTGAACCTGAAAATCCTGCATCAGCATGGGGGCCAGCCCGATCCGCTGGGCGCGGATTTCGACTATGCGCAGGCGTTCCAGAAACTGGATCTGGCAGCGGTCAAGGCCGACCTTCATGCGCTGATGACCGACAGTCAGGACTGGTGGCCCGCCGACTGGGGCCATTACGGCCCGCTGTTCATCCGCATGGCATGGCACAGCGCCGGGACGTATCGCACCGCCGACGGGCGCGGCGGCGCACGGGCGGGGGCGCAGCGTTTCGCGCCGCTCAATAGCTGGCCCGACAACGTGAACCTGGATAAGGCGCGGCGCCTGCTGTGGCCGATCAAGCAGAAATACGGCAACAACCTGTCCTGGGCCGACCTGCTGATCCTGACCGGCAACGTGGCGCTGGAATCCATGGGCTTCAAGACCTTCGGCTTTGGCGGCGGTCGCCCCGATGTATGGGAGCCGCTGGAGGACATCTATTGGGGTTCGGAAACCGAATGGCTGGCGCTGTCGGGCGGGCCGCAAAGCCGCTATTCCGGCGAGCGTGAGCTGGAAAGCCCGCTGGCCGCCGTGCAGATGGGCCTGATCTACGTCAACCCCGAAGGGCCGGACGGCAAACCCGATCCCGTTGCTGCCGCCCATGACATCCGCGACACCTTCGGTCGCATGGCGATGAATGACGAAGAAACCGTGGCGCTGATCGCAGGCGGCCATACTTTCGGCAAGACCCATGGTGCGGGTGATGCCGGGCTGGTCGGCTCGGACCCCGAGGGCGGGCTGATCGAGGCTCAGGGCTTTGGCTGGGCCAGCACGCATGGCAGCGGCCTTGGCGCGGATGCGATTTCAAGCGGGCTGGAGGTGGTCTGGACCCAGACGCCGACGCAATGGAGCAACAATTTCTTCCGCAACCTGTTCGAGTTTGAATGGGAACTTACGAAATCTCCCGCCGGTGCGTGGCAGTGGAAACCCAAGGACGGCGCGGGCGAAGGCTCGGTCCCCGATGCGCATATTCCCGGCAAGCGCATTGCGCCCTCGATGCTGACGACCGACCTGTCCTTGCGAATGGACCCGGCATATGAGGCGATCTCGCGCCGGTTCTATGAAAACCCGGACCAGTTCGCCGATGCATTTGCACGCGCGTGGTTCAAACTGACCCACCGCGATATGGGGCCAAAGGTGCTGTATCTGGGCCCCGAGGTTCCGGCCGAGGATCTGATCTGGCAAGACCCGGTCCCGGCTGGCCCGCAGCTTGACGCCGGCGACGTGGCCGCGCTCAAGGCCACGCTGCTGGCAGCGGTCCCGGCGCGCGAACTGATTGCGACGGCATGGGCTTCGGCCTCGACCTTCCGGGGTTCGGATTTCCGTGGCGGCGCGAATGGCGCGCGCATCCGTCTGGCCCCGCAAAAGGACTGGGAGGCGAACCAGCCCGAACAGCTTGCCCGCGTGCTGGCCACGCTGGAACAGGTGCAGGCGGGCTTTGGCAAGCCGGTGTCCATCGCGGACCTGATCGTGCTGGGCGGCGATGCGGCGATCGAGGCTGCGGCCAAGGCCGCGGGCCATCCGGTCAGCATCCCGTTCCTTTCGGGCCGGGGCGATGCCACGCAGGACCAGACCGACGTGGAAAGCTTTGACGTGATGGAGCCGCTGGCCGACGGTTTCCGCAACTATCAGCGCCAGCAATTCGCCGTGCCAGCCGAGGAATTGCTGATCGACCGCGCCCAGCTTCTGACGCTGACAGCACCGGAAATGACGGTTCTGCTGGGCGGACTGCGGGTGCTGGACGCCAACTATGACCACAGCGCGCATGGCGTCTTTACCGACCGTCCGGGCGTGTTGACGAACGACTTTTTCGTCAACCTGTTGCGTATGGACACGGTCTGGAAAGCGCAGTCGGACGCGGCAGACCTGTTCGACGGCACGGACCGCAAGACGGGCGCGCCGCGTTACACCGCCACGCGCAACGATCTGGTCTTTGGCTCGAACTCGCAATTGCGGGCCATCGCCGAGGTCTACGCGCAGGACGATGCGGGCGCGAAATTCGTGCGCGACTTCGTTGCCGCGTGGTCCAAGGTGATGAACGCCGACCGTTTCGACGCGCGCGGCTAAGGCGCGGCCTGATCGCCGATCCATTGCCGGAACCGCACAAGTGGCCCGTGGCGATCCTTCGCCTCGGGCCATGCCAACCAATAGGCTCCGCCCGGAACCGAAGGGAAGGGCAGCGCGGCCAGCCGCCCTTCGGCAATTTCGCCCTGCGCCAGATAATCGGGCAGCAACGCGATCCCGACGCCTTGGATGGCGGCCTGCATCATCAGCGAAAACTGATCCATCATCATCCCCGGTCCACGCGGGTCGCGCGCCCCTTGCGCGGCGAACCAGCCGGCCCATGCATCAGGGCGATTTTCCAGATGCAGCAAGGTTATGCCCGACAGGTCGGCGGGTGTGGTGATCCGGTGGCGGGCCAGAAAATCCGGCGCGGCGCAGGCGGTCATCGCCTCATCGAACAACTTTTGGTGATGCGCGCCGGGCCAGTCGGGCTGGCCATAGAATATCACCGCATCAAAGGGTTCCGCTTCAAAGCTGAAGCGCGGCACGCGGGTCGCGAAGTTCAGCGCGACGCCCGGATGCTGGCCCAGAAAGCCGTTGATCCGTGGCGCAAGCCAGCGCGCCGCGAATGTCGGCAGCACCGCCAGCGACAGCGTTCCGCCCGCGGGGTTCACCACCAGCGACATGCCCGCATGCTGGATCAGGTTCAGCGCCCGCGTCACGTCGCGGCCATAATCGCGCGCCGCATCCAGCGGGGTCAGGCGTTGGCGGTGGCGGCGAAACAGGGGTTGGCCCAGCTGGCTTTCCAGTGTCTGCAACAGCCTGCTGACCGTGCTTTGCGTCAGATCCAGTTCCCGCGCCGCGAGCGTGGTCGATCCAGTGCGCAAGACTGCCTCGAATGCAAGAAGCTGGCTGATCGAGGGCAGAAACCGCCTTGGCCGCATATCATTCATCCAATGCATCAAGTTAGGGAAGAATAGCGTTTCCTGTCCACAGTTCAATCATGTCATACATGATTCAGCGCACGGGGGCAGGCATGACGGGATCACCATTGCAGGGGCTGAAGGTCGTCGAACTGGCCCGGATTCTGGCGGGGCCGTGGATCGGTCAGACCTTGGCCGATCTGGGTGCCGAGGTGATCAAGATCGAAGCGCCCGAAGGCGATGATACCCGCCGCTGGGGTCCACCCTTCATCCAGCGCCCGCGGCCGGATGGCGGGACCGAGACGGTGGCCGCCTATTTCCACGCCGCCAATCGCGGCAAAACCTCGGTCATCTGCGATTTCGCGAACCCAGACGATCTGGCGCGGCTCAAGACGCTGATCGCCGATGCGGATGTGGTGATCGAGAATTTCAAGCTGGGGGGATTGGCGAAATTCGGGCTGGATTACGACAGCCTTGCGGCCAGCAATCCGCGGCTGGTCTATGCCTCGGTCACGGGGTTCGGACAAAGCGGGCCGCGCGCGGCACAACCGGGCTATGATTTCATGATCCAGGGCATGTCCGGCATCATGGACCTTACGGGCGAACCGGGCCGAGAGCCGCAAAAGGTCGGTGTGGCGTGGATCGACATTTTCACCGGGCTATACGGCGTGATCGGCGTGCAGGCGGCGTTGGCGGAACGCGAACGTTCCGGGCGGGGGCAGCGCATCGACTTGTCGCTGCTGGATACCGGGGTCGCGGTGCTGGCCAATCAGGCAGCGAACCTGCTTTTGGGCGGCGTTGCACCGGGGCGGCTGGGGAACGCGCATCCCAATATCGTGCCCTATCAGGTGTTTCCGACGCTGGACGGCTATATGATCATCGCCTGTGGCAATGATCGCCAGTTCGCCGCGCTGTGTCGGGTGCTGGGCCTGGGCGGGCTGGCGGACAGCGCCGAGTATGCGACCAATGCAGCAAGGGTGGCGAACCGTGACACGCTGACCAGCCTGATCGCGGACCGCACCGGGGCCCGGACCCGTGCCGATCTGATTGCCGCGTTCGAGGGGGCGGGAGTCCCCGCCGGTCCGATCAACGGCGTGGCCGAGGCGCTGGCCGATCCGCAGGTCGCCGCGCGCGGGATGCAGATCGCGCCCGAAGGCATTGCGGGCCTGCGCACGCCATTGGTGTTTTCGCGCAGCCCATTGACCACCCACCGCGCCGCGCCGCCTTTGGGCGGGGGCGTCTGGTCATTCTCGAAACCAGATTAAAAGGCATTGATATGACGTTGAAACCCAAGAATTCCCCCGATCTGGGCCGGTTCGACTGGCAAGACCCTTTCCGTCTGGCCGAGCAGCTGACCGAAGAGGAACGGATGCTGGCCGATGCCGCCCGCGCCTATGCGCAGGACAAGCTGCAGCCCCGCGTCATCGCCGCCTATCGCGACGAGGTGACCGACCCGAACATTTTCCGCGAGATGGGCGGGATGGGTCTGCTGGGCGTCACCATTCCCGAAGAATATGGTGGGCTTGGCGCGTCATATGTCGCCTACGGCCTTGTCGCCCGCGAGGTCGAGCGGGTCGATAGCGGCTACCGCAGCATGATGTCGGTGCAGTCGTCCCTGGTGATGTATCCGATCTATGCCTATGGGTCCGAGGCGCAGCGGCAGAAATACCTGCCCAGACTTGCCTCGGGCGAATGGATCGGCTGTTTCGGGCTGACCGAGCCCGATGCCGGCTCTGATCCGGCGGGGATGAAGACGGTCGCGAAAAAGGCCGCCTCGGGCTATGTCATCTCGGGGTCCAAGATGTGGATTTCGAACGCGCCGATCGCCGATGTCTTTGTCGTCTGGGCGAAGTCCGAGGCGCATGGCGGCAAGATCCGCGGCTTTGTGCTGGACAAGGGGATCAAGGGGCTGTCGGCCCCCAAGATCGGTGGCAAGCTGTCCTTGCGCGCCTCGATCACGGGCGAGATCGTGATGGATGCGGTCGAAGTCCCCGAGGATGCGCTGCTGCCCAATGTCGAGGGGCTCAAGGGGCCGTTCGGCTGTCTGAACCGCGCCCGCTATGGCATCAGTTGGGGCGTGATGGGGGCTGCGGAATTCTGCTTCCACGCCGCGCGGCAATACGGTCTGGACCGCCAGCAATTCGGGCGGCCCTTGGCCAATACCCAGCTTTTCCAGTTGAAACTGGCCAATATGCTGACCGAGATTTCGCTGGGCCTGCAGGCCAGCCTGCGCGTCGGTCGCCTGATGGATGACGCGCAGGCCGCGCCCGAGATGATCTCTGTCATCAAGCGCAACAATTGCGGCAAGGCGCTGGATGTCGCGCGCATCGCCCGCGACATGCATGGCGGCAACGGCATTCAGGAAGATTACCAGATCATGCGCCATGCCGCGAACCTTGAGACGGTGAACACCTACGAAGGCACGCATGACGTTCATGCGCTGATTCTGGGTCGGGCGATCACCGGGCTGCAAGCGTTCTTCTGACGCCGCATTTGCGGGCATCGGCCGTTTTTTCCCAAGCGCGGGCAAGGCATTCGCAGCCCGCGCGCGATCGTGCCGCCACAAAACCGGGCCGCGCCGCGCAATTAACATATTTTTTGAAGGGAACGACCGAGGCGTCTGGGGGTTTGGCTTGCGTCCACGGACAACGGCATCCGCGCATTTTCGCGGCGCCAGATAACGACCGACAAGGAGGACCGACCATGATGCCCAAAACGCTCAGGCAGATTATCGCGTGCCTTACCGATGACGGTGATATTTTCAACGTGTTGAATTTCGTCAACGCGGCGCCTGCCATGGCTGGCGGCCCTGCCCAGGAAAGCTTTCGGACCGATCACGGCTATCACGTCACCAAGGTCAGCGAGGGCGAATATTTCCTGACATGGACTGGCCAGCGCATGACCCCAATCCGCCGCAGCGCGCAGGATTTCTAAGCGCTGGTTGAGCAGGAGCCGCTGCCAAGGTATCACGCCGCATCAAGCATCAGCGCGAAGGCACGGCCATGATTCCCGAATATCTCGTTACCCATTCCGGTGGGTTCCATGCCGATGAGCTGCTGTCCAGCGTGGTGCTGACGCGGCTGTTTCCGCAGGCGCAGATCGTGCGCAGCCGTTCGCCCGATTGGATCACGCCCGCAGGCGACCGCATCATTTATGATGTGGGCGGGGCCTATGATCCCGATGCGACGATCTTTGACCACCATCAGCGCGGTGCGCCTTTGCGCGATGACGGTCAGCCCTATAGCTCGTTCGGGCTGATCTGGAAGCATTACGGTGCGCGTTATCTGGCTGCGCTGGACGTGCCGGAAGCGGATATCGCGGAAATCCATGCCTCGTTCGACGCGGGTTTCGTGCTGCTGATCGATCTGGTGGACAATGGCGCGCTGGACCCGGATGCGGCAGGCGTGCTGGGCAGTCTGGCCCTGCCCAGCCTGCTTGAGACGCTTAAGCCGGTTTTCGACGACAAGGACCCCGAGGCCGAGACCCGCGCATTCCATCGCGCGCTGGAGATCGCCCGCGCCTTTGTCGAGGCGCGGATCGCGCGTCAGGCTGCCAAGCGCAGGGCCGAGGCGCAGGTGATGGCAGCCATCGCCGCCGCCGGTGCGGGTCGCGTTCTGGAGCTGCCGATAGGGATGCCCTTCCGCCCCGCGATCCAGAAGGCGGGCGCGGATCATCTGCTGTTCGTGGTTCACCCGCGCGAAGGTGGCGATTGGTGCCTGACCGGCATCCGCCGCAATGACGAAGGGTTCGAGCTGCGCGCCGACTTGCCCGCCGCATGGGCCGGCCTGACCGGCGAGGCGCTGGAGGCCGCAAGCGGCGTTCCCGGCGCGCGTTTCTGTCACAACGGGCGTTTCATCGCCGCAGCTGCCACCCGCGAAGCCGTCTTGGCGCTGGCCGATCTGGCCGTGGTCGAAGCAATGGCAGAACCCGCGCGCTGATCCCTGCGCAAAAACGAAATATCCCGGCACAAACGCCGGGATATTTGTTTTTCTCAGCATGGCCTTAGCTACGCAATGCGACGTAATGCAGATAACGGTCGTAATGCGCGACCACATCGGCAATCACCTCGCGCCGGTCATAGCCATAGATGTCGTAACCCCGCCCGCCTTGGGCCAGGAACACCTCGGCCCGATAATAGCGGTTGCGACCGCCTTCGCCCCGCGCCGTGTCGGTCAGGGCATAGGCGGGCATCGGACGGCTGACAGGCTGCACGCGATAGACGAAATCGCTGAGGTTCTCGCCCAGATTCACCCGCAACGCGACCGCGCCGTCGCCATTCACCACCTCGGCGGCGTGGGCGCGCTGGGTCAGTTCCGACTGCACGGCCTTCAGCGCCTCGGTCGCGGTGCCGGTGATGAAATCGTCGATCTGCGATTTGCGCGGATGGCTGACAATGGCGCCCAGACGGAGGCGCCACATCGCACCTTCATGCGCCGGCATGGGTGCTGCAGGCAGCACGGCGCTGGCGGAAAGCGCCACCTCGTCCGATAGTCCTTTCCATATGCCGTAACACATGAAGACCATGACGATGGACAATGGCGCCGCCGCGATGACCGCCGCCATTTCTACGGCATCCAGCCCCCCCGCCAACAGCAGACAGCCTGCCACACCGCCGCAGACCAACGCCCAGAAGACGCGCAGCCATAGCACCGGCTCCTCGTCGCCCTTGGAGGTGATCATCGCGATCACCAGCGCGCCAGCATCTGACGCGGTGATGAAGTAGATCGCGACCAGCAGCCCCGCCAGCCATGCCAGCAAAGTCGAGAATGGCAGGTATTCGAAGACCGTGAACAGCGCGATCGGCATGTTTTCCGCCACGGTCGAGGAGATGGCCCCCTGCGCCGGGTTCAGGTCCAGCCAGATCGCCAGATCGCCGAAGATGGTGAACCAGATGCAGCTGAAGCCCGCAGGCGCAAACAGCACGCCCAACAGGAATTGCCGGATCGTCCGCCCGCGCGAGATGCGGGCAATAAACAGACCGACAAAGGGCGACCACGAAATCCACCATGCCCAGTAAAACAGCGTCCATGTCCCGACCCAATCCGAAGGCTGATCTTCATAGGCGTAGATATGGAAAGTGCGCGACACGAAGCTGTTGATGTAAAGGCCGATATTCTCGACGAAGCTTTGCAGCAGGAAACGCGTGGGGCCAAGGATCAGGATCAGGCCCATCAGCACGAAAGACAGGATCAGGATGAATTCGCTAAGCCTGCGGATGCCGTTATCCAGCCCCGTCGCCACGGTCAGCGTCGCCAGCAGCGTCACGATGGCAATCAGGATCAGCTGTATGTTTTCGGTCTGCGGCAGGCCAAACAGATAGGTGCCCGTGGCGTTCAGTTGCGCCACGCCCAGACCAAGCGAGGTGGACAGACCCGCAAGCGTGCCGACCACCGCGAAAATGTCGATGATGTCGCCCATAGGCCCGTTTACACGGTCGCCAAGAATGGGCCGAAAGGCCGAGCGGATGACCAGCGGCTCGCCCCGGCGAAAGCCGAAATAGGCCAGCGCAAGGCCAACCACCGCATAGATCGCCCATGCATGGACGCCCCAATGAAAGAAAGTGATGCTCATGGCATCACGGGCGGCATCGGGGGTGCGTGCGGTGGCGTCGGGCGGGCTTTGAAAATGCATGATCGGCTCGGCCACGCCGTAAAAGACGATGCCGATGCCCATGCCCGCGCTGAACAGCATCGCAATCCATGTGCCATAGCTGTAATCGGGCGTGGAATCGTCCGGTCCCAGCCTGACTTTGCCCAAGGGGCTGATCGCAAGGCACAAAAGGAAGATGACGAACCCGCCGACCGCCAGCATGTAGAACCAGCCCAGTTCCTGGACGATCCAGCTATTCGCGGTCTTGAACAGCGCGGCGGCCTGATCGGGATTCAGGCTGGCATAGATGATTAGTCCCAATGACACGATCGCCGAGCCGAAGAAGGAAAGCGGGGCTATCCCCTTGAGCTGAGGTGTCTGCAAATTACTGTCTCCGTCGTTTGCAGTTTGCTTTTATTCCCCTGAAAAGCTGGTTTTCAGGTCAGGTTGCCGCTTTGGACATGATGGCCCGCTGCATTCGGGCCTTGGGGGAACGCAGCTTTGGAAAATTCGGTTCCATGCCGTTTTGCTGATCTGGGCCCGCATGGCCATTGCTGATTCTGGCCTACTTGCCCTGATTCGATGGGTCATGTAGCAAATATGACATTCGCGTCGGAGGAGGGGGCGATCAATGCAGCACGGAGAGCTGACGGAGCGCATCCGACGGGTGATCGGCGAACTGCCCCCCACCATGCGGCGGGTGGCGCAATTCATGGACCGCAACCCTGTAGAGGTGGTGGCGCTGTCTGCGGCGGAACTGGCCGAGGCGCTTGGCACGTCGGATGCGACGATCGTGCGCACGGCGAAAGCTCTGGGCTACTCGGGTCTTTCGGAACTGAAGCGCAGCCTGACGCGCGAGCTTTCGCAGGGCACACCGGTCGATAATTTCCAACGCACCCTGCAGATTTCGGATGCGGATGCTTTGCGGGCAGGGCTGCAAAGCATTAAATCCACGAATGAAATTTTGCACGGTCTTGCCAGCGGGGCTTCGGCGCAAGTGCTTGAGCGGATGATCTGCCGGCTGGACAGCGGGCAACGCATCGCGCTTTTCGGGCTGGGCCCCAGCGCCCATGTCGTTCAATACGGCGCACATCAATTGCGGCGTCAGGGCCGCGCCGCACTGCTTCTGGATGCGACTGGCCGCGATCTCGCGGACCGTATGCTGCAATTGGCGCCGGGGGATGTGCTTTTGATGCTCTCGTATAGCGTGCCCAATGGCGAGGCATGGGCTGTGGTCGACGAAGCGCTGATGCATTCCATCCCGATCCTTCTGATTACCAACAGTCAGGATAACCCATTGATCCGTAAGGTCGATGAGGCGATCGCGCTGCCACGCGGAGGCGCGCGAGGCATGGCGTTGAACGGCGCGAGCTTTGCCTTTCTTGAGGCATTGCTGGTCGGTTTGTCGGTCCGCGCACCTGCTCGCACGGATGCCGGGCTGGCGAAACTTGAACGCTACCGCACGAATATCGACCGGCTCGGCTGATCTGTAACCTGACTATTGTCGTCGGAAATAAGCTGTGGTAGCAAACGCTACGAAATCGGGTGCGTCTGAAATTTTCTTGCCGACCCGGCAAAGCAACCGGGCGAAGGCAATGCGTGATGACGGCCAGCATCATATTCGAAGCGGTGGATTTCGGTTTTCGCGACAGGGCTGTGCTGCACGGCCTTAGCTTTCAGGCGTATCCGGGTGAATTTCTGGCGATTGTCGGCCCGAATGGCTGCGGCAAAAGCACCACGCTGAAACTGATGGCGGGTTTGCATCAACCTGTTGCTGGGCGGATCCTGATCGACGGCGCGGATTTGCACGGTATCGGCCGCAAGGCGCTGTCCCGGCAGGTCGCGCTGCTGACCCAGGCCAGCCTTGCCCCGCCCAACATGACCGTGGGCGATCTGGTTGCCATGGGTCGCTTTGCGCATCAGACCCTGTTGGGTCGCCGCACCGCCGTCGATGCGGCGCAAATCGCGCGGGCCATGCAGCGGATGGAGGTCGAGGAACTGCGCGACCGCCGTATCGGCGAATTGTCCGGTGGCCAACTGCAACGCTGCCGCATGGCCATGGCGCTGGCACAGGATGCGCCGATCCTGCTTCTGGATGAGCCGACCACCTATCTGGACCTGCGGTATCAGTTCGGCATTCTGGAAGCGGCGCGGGCCGAGGCGCGGGCTGGCCGCACGGTCGTCGCCGTGTTGCATGATTTTACCCACGCCTCGCTTTATGCCGACCGGGTGGCGGTGATGGATGATGGTCGGCTGGCAAGGCTTGGCCCGCCCGCCGATGTCCTGACCGAGGAATTGGTCGAAAAGGTCTTTGACGTGCGCACCCGTGCGGTCGTTGCCCATGGCGCGGTATTCCACATCCCTGATGGCGCGCTGAAATGATGTCCAAAGGTTTGTGGGCCTGCATTCTGCCCGCGTCCCTGCTGCTGGGGATCAGTCTGCTGCATTTGGGGCTGGGCGCTGCCCGCATCGGCCCGGCCGAGATCATCCGCGCCTTTTTCGCCTATGATGCAACGAATTACGCGCATGTCGTCGTGGTGTTCCAGCGGCTGACGCGGCTGGTCGTCGCGCTTTATGCCGGAGCAGCGCTGGGTCTTGCGGGGCTGCTGCTGCAAAAGATCATGCAAAACGGTCTCGTCTCTCCCTCGACGCTGGGCATCAATGCCGGTGCCACGACGTTTGTCGTGCTGGCCGTCCAATTCCTTGGCCTTGGGGGCGCGGCATTGTTTCTGCCTGCGCTGGCCGGAGGCATGGTCGCGATTCTTCTGACATTCGCGGTGACCGGGGTGCTGGCGGGGCAGGGTGACGGGCGGTTGAACCTTGTTCTGGCGGGGTCGATGGTGGGCACGCTGTTTTCGGCGCTGACCACTTTCGTCATCTCGCTTGATCCAGAAGCTTTCGGCAATCTGCTGGGCTGGCTGATCGGTGACATCGGGAATTTCGACTATCGGGCGCTGGCCCCGATGGCCCCGATCGGTCTTGTGGCGCTGATGGGCGCGATCTTGCTGTCGCGAGCCGTGGACATTCTTGCGCTTGGCTCTGAACAGGCGGCGGTTCTGGGGGTCAATGTGCGGCTGGTCTATGTCGGCACGCTTCTGATTGCCGTGATGCTGACGGTCAGCGCCGTGACGGTCGTGGGGCCGATCGGATTTGTCGGGCTGGTGATGCCGCATATCGCGCGGTTGCTGGTGGGCGAAACCGGACCGATGCCGCTTTGGATCTGCGTTGCTGGGGGCGCATCGCTGCTGGTCGGTGCCGATATTCTGGCGCGGCTGCTGCTGGCGCCACGCGTCCTGAACGTGGGCACGGTCATGGGCCTTTCTGGCGGACTGGTCTTTATCGGCCTGATCATGGTCGCCGCCAAAAGGGGGCGCATATGAACGCACACGAATTCGTCCTGCGCCTTGGCCCGCATATCAGCGTTCCCGTCAGCCGCCGCTTTGCCATTGCCGCGCCGCTTTTGCTGATAGCGCTGCTGATCAGCGCCCATGCCGCGATGAATATGGGGGCGCTGCGCACCGCCCCCGGCGATGTGTTCCGCGCCCTGTTTCTGCCGCTGGACAGTCTGGACAGAGATGCGCGGCTGGTCGCGCAGTTCCGGCTGCCGCGCGTGGGTGTTGCCCTGATGGGTGGGGCGATGATGGCCGCATCGGGCTATCTGCTGCAGGTGGTGTCACGCAATGGGCTGGCCGATCCGGGGCTGTTGGGCCTGTCGGACGGGGCAACGGTCGCCGTGATCATGACGGGTTTTCTTCTGGGCCCGATCCCGGTGCAGCAGCTTTCGCTGATCTCGCTGGGCGGGGCGCTTGCCACGGCGCTGCTGGTGCTGGGGCTGGGGCGGCGGCTTCTGACCGGGGGCGGCATCATCCTTGTGGGGCTTGCCATCAACATCCTGCTGGGCTCGGTGGTCGAGGTGATCCTTGCCGCAGGAACGGCCACCGATTTCGCGCAGCTGATGGCATGGTCGCGCGGCACGCTTGGATCGGTTGATACCGCGGATCTGCAGTTGATCACGCAATGGTTCGCTTTGCTTTTGCCGGTCGCGCTGCTGTGCAGTCGCGTCTTGCAGCCCATGCTGCTGGGCGAAGAGGCCGCGCTTGCACTGGGGGTTCCCGCCCGTGGCGCCGCCATTTTGCTGGTGCTGCTGGCGACTGCCTTTGCCGCACCTGTCATCGCCGCCTGCGGTCCCATCGCCTTTGTCGGGCTGATGTCGGCCTGGATTGCACGCGGATTGGTCGGCGAGCGCCCGACCGAGGTGCTGCTGACCGCGATGCTGGCCGGGGCGGGGATTCTGCTTTGGGCCGATACGCTGGGCCGCGTGCTTTTCGCGCCGGTCGTCGTCTCGGCCGGGATCATGGTCTCGGTCGTCGGCGCACTGGTCTTCATTCTTTCCGCCCGAGCGGGCGGCCGGACGCGATCTTAGCGCCGCCGGACATATCCACGCAAAGGAAGCCTCTCCCATGATCCAAAACACCTTGCGCCACCGCCGCCGGCTGCTTCTGTGCACGGCGATTTCCCTTGGCCTTTCCGGCACCGTTCATGCGCAGCAGACCGCGTCCGTCGTGCTGGATCCGGTCACGCTGCGGGCCACGCAGGCGGGCGAAGTGCAGGGATACCGCGCCGAAGACGCCCAGACGGCGACACGGACCGACACGCCCCTGCGCGACATTCCCCAATCGGTGAACGTCGTCGGGCGTGAGGAGCTGGACGAACGTCAGGTCACCACGCTTACCGCGGCGCTGGAGGCGGTGCCGAACATCGCAAATCACGGAACATCGGCAAATCGCAGCGAGACATTCATTCTGCGCGGCTTCGAGACGCGGGGCTATGCGCTGGACGGCATGATGCTGAATGCAAGTTCCGATCGTCCCGAGTTGATGATGGACATGGCCGGGATCGAACGGGTCGAGGTGCTGAAAGGTCCGGCATCGGTCCTTTACGGCATGGGCGATCCGGGCGGGGTCATCAATATGGTGTCGCGCCGTCCCGATGCCACGCCGGGCGGGCAGGTCAAGCTGGGCTATGGCAGCTTTGGTTTCAAGCGGGTCGAAGCGACGGCGACGGGCGCACTGAATGCCAGTGGCACGCTGACCGGGCGGATCACGGCAGCCGCTCAGGACGAGGAAGGCTGGGTCAAGGATCGGCCCGGCTCGGACCGTCAATATCTGGGGGGCGTGCTGGAATGGGCGCCGAGCGATCGCTCGCGTCTGTCATTTGCGCTGGAACATACCGCGACGAAGCAGCCCTTTGATCGCGGGCTGGTGCTGGACCCCACCACCGACGACGTGCTTGAGCCATATGACAGCTGGCTGGGTGAAGACTGGTCGATGGTCGATGCGGAAAAGACCCGCGGCCTGCTCAGGGCTGAACATGATATTTCGGAAAACCTTTTGCTGCGCGGCAGCCTTGGCTTCGACTTCGGCCATTCCTATGACACCGGGATTGATCATCAGAACGTCGAGGCGGATGGCACGCTGATCCGGCGCTATACCGAACGCACGGAAGATACCGCGACCCGCGACCTGCGGCTTGAGGCGCTGTGGAAACTGGATAGCGGCGCAATCCATCACGAAGTCCTTGCCGGCGTGCAGTATAACCGTTCGCATATGGAGTTCGACAGCGCGCGGGCAGGGATTGATCCGATCAACATCCATGACCCGGTCCACGTCGCGCCCATGCCGACAGCCGAGCCGAACGCCTCATATGACGAAGTGGTCCGCACCCGCTCGGTCTATCTGCAGGACCAGATCAGCTTTTCGGAACAGTGGAAGATGCTGGCCGGGCTGCGTTGGGATCATGCGCAGACCCAGAACGACGACCATTTCGATCAGATCAAGACCGAACGCGAGGATGAGGCCCTGACCGGCCGCCTTGGCGTCGTCTGGCAGCGGCGCAACGATCTGTCGCTTTACGCAAGCTGGGCGCAAAGCTTCCGCCCGCAAAGTGGCGAGGATATTAACGGCGACCCGCTTGACCCCGAGGAAGGCGAGCAGTTCGAGATCGGTGCGAAATGGGATGTGACCCCGCATCTCAGCAGCACGGTGTCGGTCTTTCAGATCACCAAATCGCAGGTCGCCACCTCGGTCGATGGCGAGGATTACAGCCGCCTGACCGGTGAGCAGCGTTCGCGCGGCTTCGAGGCCGAGATTGCGGGAGAGGTCATGCCGGGCTGGAACATCCACGCGGGTCTTGGCTATCTTGACGCCGAAGTGACGGCGGATAACGAAATCCCCGAAGGCAACGAGCTTGCCGGTGTGCCCCATGTGAATGCGCGGCTTTGGACCACATACCGTTTCCAGCAGGGACCGGCGCAGGATCTGACGATCGGCGGCGGCCTGACCCATGTCGGCGCGCGCAAAGGCGATCTGGAAAACAGCTTCGAAGTTGACGGGTATACGCGACTTGATGCCATGGCCCGCTATGAATTCGAAAGTGGCGCCGAATTGTCATTGGCTGTCAATAATCTGACGGACGAAGATTATGTCGTTTCGACGGCAAGCGACCGCGAAATCGTCGCGGGTGCCCCGCGCAATCTGCGTGTGCAACTGGGCTGGGCATTCTGATGGGTATGAAAGGCTTACTTGGGGTCATCGCGGCTGCGTTCCTGACGGCGCAGCCCTTGCTGGCGCAGCAGATGCACCAGATCACCGATCACAGCGGGCAGCAGGTCGAACTGCCCGTCGATCCGCAGCGGATCGTGTCGCTGCATGACTGGACTGCGACGGTCATGGTTCATGAGCTGGGGGGCAATCTGATCGGTTCCTCGGGCCGGCTTGACCGCGACGGCAAATATTACATCCGCAGCGGGCGCGAGCTTTACGGGTTGGAGTTCGGCGATGTGCAGATGGCCTCTGCGCATGGCAAGGTCGATCTGGAACGCATCGCCATGCTGGAGCCGGATCTGATCATCGGCAATTCCGGCGATACGCTGGCATATCGCGACCAGCTTGCCCAGATTGCGCCGACGGTGATGTTCGATCCGATGAACGGTCAGCCGCCCATGCAGAACTATCGCGATCTGGCGGGCTGGATCGGTCGCAGCGCGGCATTCGAGGCGAAAAAGGCGGAATATGACGCGCGCATCGTCGCATTGCGTAAAAGTCTGATCGGGGACGGCCCGGCGCCCAGTTATGTCGCGATGTCGCCCAATCCCGAAAACGGCAGGCTGCGTATTTTCCGCACTTATGGCGCGCAGACGACCGTGCTTGACGATCTTGGCTTCCGCCGCGCCGAGATCACGGATCAGGTTCCCGAAACCAGCCAGGAAGCCGCATTTAGTGCCGAGATGATCGGCCTGCTGGATGCCGACTACATCTTTACCACCCATTTCGATGCTCGGGGGGAAACCCCCGAGACGGTGATGGAGCAGATGGATCAGGTCGCGCCCGGCTATCGCAATGTGATTCCTGCGGTTCGGGCGGGCCGTTTTGTGTCGATGCGGCGTTTTCAGGTCTATCCCACCACATTCGCGGCGATGGACGTCGTGATGAAGCAGCTTGAGACGATGCCGCGTTGACCTATTGCGCGGCAAGAACTGGAATGACGCGCGGCCCATCCGGCTGCGCGTCAGACAGGGCACCTTGCAGGTAGTCCGGCTCGAACCGGGCAAGGCGGACCAGACCGCTCATGCTGAAGATCGTCATTCGATCCTTTTCCCAGTGGATCAGGCCCCGGTCGCGCAGTTCGCGGGCAGCCCGGTTCACGTGAATCGCGGTGTAACCAAGTAGGTCCGCAATCTCGCGTTGCCGCAGTGGCATGTCGATCTGCAGGCGTTCGGTGATGTCGCCCCGCGTGGATCGCAGCGCGATTTCGCACAGGAAATGCGCTAGACGTTCCGAGGCGCGCAGCGAATTCGTCGCGATCAGCCAGCCGCGCAGAACCCGCAACTCGCCGGCGGTGCTGCTCCATAGCAGGCGCTCGACGTCTGGATGCCGATCCATGACACGACGCAAAAGCTCGCCTTCCAGGAATTCGATCCAGCTTATCCCCTTGGAGCGCAAGCCGGTCCGCGGCGCCTGCGGCAGAATCGCGTCAGCATTGAATATCTGGCCGGGGGAATAAAGTGCCGTGATGGTCTGTTTTTTGCCCACATCCTGCAGCCTAACAGCCATGCCCCTCAGGACCAGACCCACGAAATCCGAACGACCGCTGGAGGGCATGATCACATCGTCGTTGCCAAACACCATGCGTTCAGTAACGACATGCCTGAACCATTCGATTGTCGGCTTGTCGAACCGTCTGGTGCGGGCCAGATGGGCTATGATGGTTCGAATGATGGTCATCAGGGCTCTCGTTGGGCGGTCGGCAATGCCCGTAACCGGGAATGATGGCGAATGTTCCCAAAAAGCCGGGATGGAACTTGCCCGCCGCAAGCAGCGGGCAAATCCGGCCTATCTGCCGAGGGCGTCGTAAAGTCGTTCCCAACTTTGGCTGCCCGGTCTTGTGCCGGTGCTCAGGGCGGTCTCGACCGCGCTGCTGTCGTCAAAGATATCGGCCGTGCCCTTGAGCTTTTGGCGTTCGTCGAACATGGCCTGCTTTACTTCGCTTTTGCTTGGTCTGCTGGTCATCTCGGTTCCTCCCAAACGGGAAGCGCGACTATCGCGCCACAAAACCATCATAGCAAATTCGGCAAATTATTACACGACTAAACAAATCGCGTTTTTCAAGAATTTAGTCGATTCCGAGAATCGGCGCTGGCCGATTCAACCGTTAGCCGCTGCTAGTCGTGCTGAGGTCTGACGGCATCGGTGCGCGGGCCGAATGCGCTGACAAGGATGCCCAGCACGGCGATGGCCGCTGTCAGTGCTGCGACCGCAGACCAGCCGCCATCCTGCCAGAACCAGCCGCCGATCACTCCGGTGATGCTGGAGCCGGCGTAGTAGAACAGCAGATACAGCGATGCCGCGTGGCCCTTGGCGCCCTGCGCCGCAGCACCAACCGCACTGCTTGCAACGGAATGGCCGATGAAAAAACCCGTGGCTATCAGGGCCACCGCAAGGAAGATCATGCCGACCGATCCCGCAAGACTGACGACCACGCCAGCCAACACGGTCGAAAAGGCCAGCACCAGCAGCGGCCTGCGCCCGATCCGGCTGACCAGCCCACCCGCGACCGATGACGACACGACGCCGAAAGCAAAGGCCAGAAAGATCATGCTGACCGCCGTCTGACCCAGCCCGAAAGGCGCGTCGGACAACCGGAACGTCGTATAATTGAAAACGGTGACAAAGATGCTGGTCAGGCAAAAACCAAGAAAATAAAGCCGCTGCAGCGCCGGATTGCGCATATGCGCGCGCCATGCGCGCAGATGAAACCCGATGCCATTGCCCTGCTGGGGTTGGAAATTCCGCGATGGTGGCAGCAGATAGGCAAATGCCAGCGCCGCCAGCAGGCAAAGCACGCCCAGACCGCCCATGGCCAGACGCCAGCTGCCGAATTCGGCCAGAATGCCCATGCCGACCCGTCCGGCCATTGCGCCGAATGCCGTGCCGCCGATGTAAAGCCCCATCGCCTTGCCCAGATCCTCGGGCGCGATTTCTTCGGCCAGATAGGCCATGGCGACAGCGGGCACGCCGCCTAACGCAAGCCCTTCCAATGCGCGGGCGATCAGCAGGCTGTTCCAGCCCGGCAGCATGGCCCCCGCAAGGTTCAGCATGGCGGCGACTAGCATGGACCCGACCATGACCCCCTTGCGTCCAAGACGTTGCGACCACCCCGCCATGACCATGATGGACACCGCCAGACAGCCGGTCGTCAGCGACAGCGCCATCGAACTGCTGGCGGGCGTCAGGCCAAAGCTGCGGGCGAATTCCGGCAGCAAGGGCTGGACACAATAGATCAGTGCGAAACTTGAAAAACCGGCGACGAACAACGCCAGCCGCACCCGCGAAAACAGCGGTGTGCCCTGACGGATATAGGTGTCGGCGCGCAGGTCTTGCGATGCGAATGCCACAGTGGGCTCAGAGAGGCTCATGGTTGGTCCCTTTCCAGCCATCGACATAGACCTTCGCCTGAAATTCGTCCAATATATGGCGCAGGCGTTTGTCATATGGAAAACAGATACCGATGGAGTTGCGTCACATCCGATATTTCCTTGCCGTGGCCGAGGAGCGCAATTTCACCCGCGCCGCGCATCTGCTTGGCATCGGCCAGCCGCCGTTGAGCCAGCAAATTCGCGATCTGGAGCGTGAAATTGGCGCGCAACTGTTTCATCGCGTCCCGCACGGGGCCGAATTGACCGGGGCAGGGTTGGTTTTTCGCGACAAGGTATCGGCACTGCCGGGGCTTGTCGCCGCGGCGGCAGACGCCGCCAGACGCGCAGCCCGTGGCGAATTGGGTGAACTGCGGCTGGGCATCACCGGCACGGCGGCACTTCACCCGATCGTGCCGCGTCTGATCCGAGAGTTCCGGCGCGAACGTCCCGGCGTTGCGCTGCACCTGTCCGAGGCAAATTCCGTCAACCTGCGCGAAGCGTTAAGTGCCGGACGGCTGGATGTCGCCATTCTGCGCCCCAATGCGACCGATCCCAGTGAAATCGTGACGCACCATCTGGCAAGTGAGCCGTTGGTCGCCGCAATCTCTGCCACCAGCGATCCCGCGCCGTCCGATGCCGCGATCTCATTGGCGGATATAGCCGCTTTGCCGTTGATCCTTACTCCGCGCGCTATCGGCATGAGCCTGCATGACGCGGCGCTGGATGCTTGTCGCCGTGCGGGCTTTGAACCCAAGCTGGGCCAGCTTGCGCCGCAGATCGCGTCGATCCTGTCGCTGATTTCAGCGGATCTGGGATTTTCGCTCGTGCCCGCTTCGATGCAAAAGCTGCTGCTGGAGGGTGTCGTGTATAAAGCCCTGACCGGGCAGCAAGATCGCGTGAGCATTGCGGTGGCCGTCAGGCGCGGCGCGTTGGAGGCGCCACTAGCAGCATTCGTCGCCAAGGCCCGGACATTGCGCGAAGATGCGGATGTTTAACCGCGCCCGCTGCACCGCCTGTCAGATACGGGTGATGTCCGGCGAAAAGCATACCAGCATGGCGGCGTTGGCAAATGTGCCGATGGTCCCGCACACCACATATGTTGCGGCGATCCGGGCGTAACTGGCATCCATGTAATAGGCAAACATCGCGCAAAGCGCACCGACGACGCAGCCAAGAAACAACATTGGCATCTAAACGAATCTCGTTTGAAAGTTGTATTGGATAGTCAAGTTTCGACTTACAGGATTCCCGACTTTACAGCAATCGAAGCCTTTCGATTCTTGGCCTGTTGTGTCCGGCTGACGGATTCGCAGGCATGACTATCGCATAGATTGTTAATCTGGGCCCATAGAACCGCATAGCGAATATCATATGCGCAAATCCGCCTTGGGTCGTGCCGAATAACTATGCGGAACAGAAGAAAAATCGAAAAAGGTAGAACCTTAACCAAACGGTCAAGTTTACTTTCGTAGGGTCAACTGCGATAAGCACCGCAGTTCACGAGTGCTCTGTTTGCGGGCCGGGTGGGGGGAGTGACCTGCCCGGCAGCAAGAGTCCCCGGCTGAATCTTCAGGAAGTTTGCGGTGCCTGATACCCGGTCCTGGCTTGTTGGTCAGGCCGTGCGCGGTGACACCGCACGCGCCGTCAGCGCTGCGACCGCGATCAGCAGAACGACGATCATCAGGGCACTGCGCAGCCCGTGATGCTCACCGACGAACCCCAGACCCGGCGGGCCGACCAGCATCGCGAGATAGCCGACCGTGGCGACGGCCTTGACCCGCGCGGTCGAATCCCCTCCGCCCGAGCCCGCTGACGAAAGCGCGACAGGGAAACCAAGCGATGTGCCCAAGCCCCACATGATGACCGCGATCCCTGCAAGCCAGGGATTGTTGCCAAAGATGATATAGGCGATCCCTGCTCCGCCCAGTATGGCGCAGGCCCGCATCACCCGCGCCGCACCATAGCGTGCCAGAAACACGCCACCGCCAAAGCGGCCAAGGGTCATGGCTGCGGTGAATGCCAGAAAGATCAGCGATCCCGATGCCGCAGAAAAACCATGCTCATCCACCATGACGATGGGCAGCCAGTCGTTCGCGGCGCCTTCGGCCAAAGCCATCGCAAAGACGATCACGCCGATCAGCAGCACGCGCGAATCCTGCCAGACCGACGCTTTGGGCGCGGTCTGCACGGCGCGATCGTGGGCAGTCTGGATGCCGTTCTTGGCGGGAATATCGTGGCGGAACGCAATGATCAGCCCGGCGACCAGCACGGCCACCGCAGCCATATGCACTGCCACAGGCACGTGCAAGGATACCAGCGCCAAGCCGACAAGCGCGCCCGATAGCGTGCCAAGGCTGAAACAGCCGTGCAGCTTGTGCAGGATGGGACGTTTCAGGATTTCCTCGACCTGCGCACCTTCCAGATTGATCGCGATTTCGGTCTTGCCCATGCCAAGACCGAAAAAGGCCAGCCCGCAGCCCGCCACGAATTGCGAACCAAGCAACACTCCGGCGGCGACCGTGACCAACGAGGCAAGGACCATCGACAGGCCCAGCAGCGCGGTAAAGCGCGTGCCCCGCGCCGCGACGATCCGCCCGGCCATCAGGATGCCCGCCATGGATCCCAGCGACAGACCGAACAGCACCAGCCCCATCTGTGCGACAGATGCGCCGATGGCATCGCGGATTTCGGGCGTGCGTGTGACCCAGGATGCCAGCGTAAGACCGGGCACGAAGAAGTAGACGAAAAGCGCCCTTGTCCGGCGCTGCACATTCCGATCCATTGACGCCCCGCACGTTCAAAGCCTACTTATGGACAAACGTCCATAACGTCATGTGGACATATGTCCATAACCCTGCGAAAAGTCAACTTCGACAGATGACCAAAACCAAGCGCCGATATGACCCGGACCGCCGTGACCGCATTATAGATGCGGCGCTGGACGTGATTGCCGAACATGGCATCGCGGGCATGACGCATCGTCGCGTGGCCGAGAGGGCGGATGTGCCGCTGGGTTCGACGACATATCACTTTGCGGGCATCGACGATCTGCTGGTCGAGGCGTTCCGGCGTTTTTCGCATCAGGCCGCCGCGCGTTATTCCGAACGGATGGCCCAGGCCACGACGCTGCCCGAGGCGCGCGAAGCGGTGGTCGATCTGATCAGCGGCGGCCTATGGGCCACGCAGCGCAACATGATGCTAAGCTTCGAACTTTACGCCTATGCCGCGCGCAACCCGCGCCTGCGCGAGGTGCTGGTCGATTGGATGGCGCAAAGCCGCGCTGCGATGCAACAGCACTTTCCCCCCGAGACCGCACGTATCCTTGACGCATTTCTGGAAGGCGTGACGATCCACAACACCAGCAGCGAAAACCTGATCCCCCGCAGTCAGGTGCGCGAGATCGTGGGCAGGCTGACAGCCCTGCCGGATTAGCGCACGCCGCGCGCGATTGGCAGCATCGGACGCGCCCGGTCGTCAGATCATATCGCGCCGCCAGCGACCGGGACTGATCCCATTGCAGCGCTGGAACATGCGGGTGAAATGGCTTTGATCGGCAAATCCGCAAGCCAGCGCGATGTCGGCCAAAGGCCAAGCCGTCACACGCATCAAGATCCGGGCATGTTCAATACGCTGCTCCAGCAGCCATTGCATGGGCGAAAGACCCGCTGCCGCGCGATAACCGCGGAAAAACCGCCCGCGCGACATATTCAGCGCGGCAGCGATACGGTCCAGTTGCTGATGCTGGATCTGATCGGAAAGCAGCATGTCCTTGGCGATGGCAAGCTCCTGCGGCGAAAGGCGTTGCGGGCGCCGCAAGCGGCGGGCCAGCCCATGCGCCTGCAGGATATGGTCCATGATCCGTTGGCCGGTTTCCTGCGTCTCAAGCAGCGTCGGCTTTGGTCCGGCCATCTGTCCCAGCACCGCCCGCGCCATATTGCCCAAAACCGGATCGTTGGCGCTGTCGGTCGGACGCAGTTGCACGCCCTGCGGCAGCTCGATCAGGAAAAAGTCGAAAGCGCCTTCGATCAGCGCGGAATAATCGGCATCGAAATCGCGGATATAGAGCGAGTCGCGATCAAACACGCGATCCAACCGTCGCGATCCTTCGCGGATCTGGCGGCGATGGCCGCGTAGCAAGGACAGGCCGATGATCATGCCCCGGTCCTGCGCATCGGTCTGTACGCGGGTCTGAACCGCGCCATGCGCGGCCTTGCGCATCAGCGTCAGCCCGCCCGCCGTCATGCAGTCGTTATGCGCTAAAGTGCCCAGACTGCATCCCAGCGAATCCCGCTTTTTCAAAAGGGCTTTCTGTGTGTCTATAATCGAATGCAAAGACATCGCGGCCGGAATTTGCGCCATTTGATCTGAACAAGACAGGCTTACCAGACCGAACGCAGATCACAACCAGGCACCGCGACGGCACGCGCCTTAACGTTGAGCGTGGCGATAGACGGCAGGCATCTTGACCGGCGGTGGCGGAGGATTGCCCGGTGCTGCGGGCTGGCTTGGCATCGGGCTGCCCGGCGGGAATGCGCGCGGTCCCATTCTGACGCCACGCGCCAGCGATATATCCGCATGCGTCCGGCGGATGTCGTGGCGGCTTGTGAACCGTTGCGCGATGGCGGGGATGCTGTCGGCCATGTGGTCTCCGTCAGGTTGCGTCGAGACCGTCAAGATGCGCGCTGCCCGATCGTTGTCTTGAACGATCGGGCAGCTTCGGCAATGACTCGCGCAGTGCGTCGGCAGGCAAGCCGGCTTCCTTTTGTCAAAGCTGAATGGCAGGGATGGGTCGCGCGGGCGTCAGCTCAGCTCGATCTGCACCCGGTCGCCTTCGACGCGCGTCGCGTAGATGCGCAGGTTCTTGCAGGCTGGCGGACGCACCGCCTCTCCGGTCCGGTAGTCGAACTGGCCGTTATGCTTGGGGCATTCGATGACATGATCCATCACCAGCCCATCCGCCAGATGCACCGATTCATGGGTGCAAAAACCGTCCGTGCAGAAAAACTCCCCCTCGGGGCTGCGATAGATGGCAAAGCTGCGGCCCGCATGATCAAAGCGGATCAGATCTTCGGGTTCGATGTCGTCGGGCGCGCAGGCGTCAATCCAGTTGCTCATATTCTTAATCCCTGACTTGCTGGCTGGGGTCATTCGGCGGCGGTAAAGCTGCCAAGACGGGGCAGTTCGGCGTGATATTCGTCCTTATAGGGGCGGGCAGTTGGGGGCAGGCGGCGCTCCAGCACCACATCCTCGCCCCGCAACTGCCGCATCAGGATCGGCCACATCTCAACAAACGCCTCGGCCATCGAACGGTTTGGCGCAGGCAGGTCGTGGCGGATCGCGCGGTGCAGCGCGGGCAATGCGTGATAAGGGACCATCGGGAACATGTGATGTTCGACATGGTAATTCATGTTCCAGTAAATGAAGCGCGACACCGGGTTCATCAGCACGGTGCGCGAATTCAGGCGGTGGTCGGTTACATTATCCGCAAGACCGCCATGCTGCAGAAGCCCGGTCAGGATCGCGTGCCAGCAACCGTAAAGCCGGGGCAGGCCAATCAGCATCAGCGGCAGCCACGATCCAAACCCGATGGCGCAGGCAAGGGTCGCCACATAGATCGCCAGATGGATGCGGGCGATGCGTGTCACCTTGGGCCATTCGCTTTGCGGGATAAAGCTGCGTTCGGCCGCGTCGGGGCCCGACAAGGCATTCCGAAAAGCGCTGCGGAAATAGGCCAGGGTATCGGGAATGCCCACAAGGTTCAGGACAATCTTGGCCAGCGCAGGCGGGCGCATGATGTTGATCTCGGGGTCAAGCCCCACGATATAGGTGTCGGTATGGTGGCGCGCATGGGTCCAGCGCCACGTGGCCGAGTTGCGCATCATCATGAACGACGCAATCTCATAGACCGCCTTGTTCATCCATGCGGTCCGGAACGCCGTGCCGTGGCCGCATTCATGCCAGCGGCTGTCCATGGCCGAGCCGTAAAGCACGCCGTAAGCCAGCCAGAACGGCGCCGACCACCATGACGGCCAAAGCCAGATGCCCAGCCCGGCAAACAGCACCATCGCGCCGAACAGGATCAGCGTATCGCGTATCGCGGGCTGATCGCTGCGGCCCATCATGGCCTTCATATCCTTGCGCGGAACTTCGGTGTGATACCATTGCGCCGCGTTCAGGCCGATTTCGACCGCGCGACGCGCATCTTCGCCCAAAAGGCGGTAATCGCGTTTGATCATGGCTGTTCTCCCTGTTTTCAGGGATGGCAGAAGGGTGATCCGTCACAAAAAGAAATCGCATTTTCCGCGCGATATTCTATCATAAAATATCAGAAAGCTGCAAAGGGATGCGTTCGATGACCCGACGTCCGACGATTACCGACCTTGCCAAAGCCTCGGGCACCTCGGTCGCGACGGTGGATCGGGTGATCAACGGTCGGCTGCCGGTGCGCGAACCTACGGCACGCCGGATCCTTGAGGCGGCACGAGAGATCGGCTTTCACGGCATCGGCACGATCGAGAACCGCCTGCGCGCGAACCTGCCCGAACGGCGCATCGGGCTGCTGCTGCAGGATACCAGTGACCAGTTCTATGCCGCGCTGGAGGCCGCGCTGCGCAGCACGCTTGAGGGGTCGCGCAGCTTTCGCGCCTCTGTCCGCACGCATTGCTGGACTGGCCATGACCCCGGCCGTATCGCAGCCGAACTGGACCGCATGGCCGCGCGATATGATGCGATTGCCTTTGTCAGTCCCAATCATCCGCTGGTCGAAGATGCCGTGGCGCGGCTGCGTCAGGCAGGCAAGCTGGCCTTTGCACTGCTGTCGGATTGTGCGCCCATGCAGCGCAGTGGCTATATCGGCATCGACAGCCGCAAGGCGGGGCGGGCGGCGGCATGGATGATCCATCGCTGCGCGCTTCGGCCGGGTAAAGTCGTCGTGATCGTCGGCGATCCGGGCTATCGCGGGCATGAACTGGCCGAGATGGCATTTCGCGGCTGGTTTCGGGAAAACGCGCCCGCTTTCAACCTGTTGGAGACCCGGATCAATGGCGAAGACGACGCCCGCACCCGTGCGCTGATGGCCGAGCTGCTGGAAGCCGAGGGCCAGCTTGCCGGTGTCTACATGACCGGTGGTGGCAAGGCGGGCGCGATCGAGGCGCTGGCGGCACTGCCGCAGGATCAGCGGCCGACCCTGATCCTGCCATCACTGACGCAAGACACGCGGTTGGGCCTGGCGCGGGGCATCGTCACCATGACGATCTGCGAGCCGCTGGGCCAGATTGCGGATGTGCTTGAGCGTCAGATTGCCCTTGAGGCCGAGGGGCGGGGCGATGAGATTGCACCTGTGAATATGATGCCGATCGAGTTGCGCATACCCGAGATCGTCTAAGGGGTCGAAGAATTATAGCTTATTATCGTAAACACTTGAAAATATGCGCCGCACCCAAGATGCGGCGCAAAGACATGGTCAGACGAGTTCGGCCAGATCAGCGGCATTGAAGCCTTCGACTTCGCCCCCAAGGCGCACTTTCTGCACCCAGCTCGGATCGGAAATCAGCGCGCGGCCCACGGCGATCAGGTCGAATTCCTCGCGCTCCATACGGGCGACAAGATCGTCCAGTGACGACCGGGTTGAGCTTTCGCCGGTAAAGGCAGCAAGAAAATCTGAGCTGAGGCCGACGGAACCGACGCTGATCGTCGCAGCCCCGGTCAGTTTCTTTGCCCAGCCCGCAAAGTTCAGACCCGCATCCAGATCGGGGAACTCCGGTTCCCAGAAGCGACGCTGCGAGCAATGCAGGATGTCCACGCCCGCCTCGACCAGCGGCAGCAGCCATTCGGTCATCTGGTCGGGGGTCGTGGCAAGGCGGGCGCTGTAATCTTGCTGTTTCCACTGGCTGACGCGCAGCAGCAGCGGGAAATCCGGTCCAACGGCGGCGCGAACGGCACGGACTGCCTCGGCGGCAAAGCGCGAACGCTCGCGGATCGAGGCGCCGCCGAATGCGTCATCGCGCAGGTTCGTGCCACCCCAGAAAAACTGATCGATCAGATAGCCATGCGCGCCGTGGAGTTCGACCACATCGAAACCCAGCGCCTTGGCATTGGCGGCGGCGCGCGCAAAGGCCGTGACAGTATCGGCGATGTCTTCTTCGGTCATGGTCTGGCCGCGCGGATCGTCCGGCCCAACGATACCCGAGGGGCTTTCGACCGGCGCCGAAGGTTCCCACGCCCCCGCGCGTGTCGAACCGGTATGCCATATCTGCGGGCCGATCTTGCCGCCCGCAGCGTGGACCTGCTTGACGACCCCGGCCCATCCCGCCGATGCCGCGTCGCCATGAAAGAATGGAATGCCCGGCAGATTGCGCGAAGCGGGGCGGTCGATCACGGTGCCCTCGGTCAGGATCAGGCCAACCTCACCTTCGGCCCGGCGGCGGTAGTAAGTGGCTTGCGCCTCGCCCGGAATGCCGTCCTGCGCCATCGCGCGGGTCATCGGCGCCATCACGATGCGGTTGGCAAGCGTCAGGCCTTTCAGGGTAAAGGGCCGGAACAGCGTATCGGTGGACATGAAGTCATCCTTATTGTTGGTCGCGGCCAGAAAGTATATATCGTAAACCAAGTTTCAATAAGATACCACTACGCCACTACGTTACCCCAAGGAAACCTATGGACGACAAAACGCATTTTCATGTCGATTGTCCAAGCCGGTTGCTTTTCGAACAAATCGCCGACAAGTGGTCGATCATGATCCTGACGGTTCTTAATGAGAAACCTACCAGATTCAATGAGTTGAAACGAAGACTTGAAGGCGTTTCGCAAAAGTCGCTCAGCATGACCCTGCGCCGGCTTGAGCGGAATGGCCTGATCCAGCGACAGGTGCTGCAGACCGCGCCGGTGGCTGTGGAATATTCGATCAGTCCGTTGGGACTGACGCTGCTGGAACCCTTTGGCGCGCTGTATCGCTGGACCTGCGAGAATATACAGGCGGTCGAATCCGCGCGCGAAAGCTTTGACCGGCGGGTCTGACTCCCGCTTAGCTTAGCTTGGCTCAAGGCGCAGTTCGGACCTGAGTTTCAGATCGTAGCGATCGCGGATCGTTTCATTCGGGCGATAAAAGCGACGATAAACACCGCGTTCCTGCAGGATGGGGACCACCTGATCGACGAAGATCTGCGTGTCTTCGGGGCTGCGCGGCGGTTGAACGGTATAGCCGTCCACGGTTCCGTCCGCCCAAAGCTGGATCAGTTGATCTGCGACCTCGGCCGGGCTGCCCAGCACGATGCGATGGTGCCCCGCCGAGCGGCGCGCCGCCTGTCGGGGTGTCAGCGGCTCGTGGCGCAAAAGCTCGACCATGCCCAGCAGGAACCCCAATGCACCGCCCTGTTCGGGATCGGGCATCACGTCTTCGACCCGCAGCACGCGGTCGAAATCGACGCGTACCGGGTCCAGTCCAAATTGCCGCAGAAAGGACGCCACAAGCTCGTCTTCGTTGCGCGCCCCGCTTAGCCGTTCATGCAGGCGCAGGGCGGCCTCGCGGGTTTCGGCCACGAAGGGCACGACACCGGGCACCAGTTTTATGCCGGCCGGGTCGCGCCCGTATTCGCGCGCCTTGGCCGCCAGCTTTTGGCGGAAAGCGACGCCTGCCTGACGCGACAGAATATTGGCATAGATGATCTCGCCGTGGCGTGCGGCAAATTCAATGCCGCTGTCCGAGCCGCCGGCCTGTGCGATCACGGGGTGGGTTTGCGGACTGACAGGCACGTTCAACGGGCCGTCCACTGTGAAATGCCGACCCGCAAATTTGACAGGCTCGGCCTGCCATCCCGCCCAGAAATCGCCGGGGCCTCGGGATGCGCCGCCGGGGCGCCAGCTTTGCCAAAGCTGTTTCACCAGATCCAGGAATTCCTGCGCACGATCATAGCGGATTTTGCGTGGCGGCAAAGGCTCGCTGCCGTAATTCGCGGCCACATCCGGGTTGAAGGAGCTGACCATGTTCACGATCAGCCGCCCTTGGGTCAACACGTCCACACTTTGACTGCTGCGCGCAAGATTGAACGGAGAGTTGTAGGTCGTGGACAATGTTGCGACCAAGCCTATATCGGGCACCTGCGCGGCCAGATGTGTCAACAGGATCAGCGGCTCGATCGTGTGAAAGGGGCGGGTGCCTGCGCCGGTCCGCAAAGCCGGGTGATCCGACAGAAACAGCGCATCGAAGCGACCTCGATGGGCCAGTCGCGCGATTTTCAGATAGAAATCCGGGTCGTTGATGTCGCGCATTCGCGCCGATCCATACGGCCACGCGCTTTCCAGATAGCCCGTCGTGTTCAGGCCGATATTCAGGTGCATTTCGCGTGGGCGGCTGGTCATCGTGATGTCCTTGGGTGAATTTCGTCAGGCATGGCAGGGCGTCATCTGCAGCATTCGCAGCGCAAGACGCAGATTTTGCGCCTCAGACAGTGCCGGATCGCGTCGAAGGATCTGACTGCTCCAAACGCGGGCATGGCCTGCAACCGCGGCGTGTGCGTCGGTCAGGATGACGGTGGGATAGGGCAGCGGTCGACGGGGCAGCCTGTGGCTGGCATTGGGGTCGATCAGCACGGCACCGTTGACGCAAAGTTCCAGATGGCGCGTCGTCAGTTCCAGCAGCAAGGCAATCCAGCGGTCCCTTGCGATGATCGTAATCCATGGCAGGGCCTCCAGCAGCCGTCGCAGGGGTTCTGCGCGGGGATGCGCGGGGTCGATGCCATGGTCCGCCGGGGCTACGATCCTGTCGCCCGTCAGCAGCACATGCGCAACGTCTGTCAAATCGGGCGTGAGGCGGTGGCGCATCGTCGTCTCGTTAAATTTATAAAAATCTATCGTGATGCTGTAGATAGGTCTATTTTACAGATCGCGCCGAGGCAGTGCGGAGCTTTCTCCAGACACTGGCTGGACAGAAGGAATTGCCCGATTTCCTGATCGAGCTGGCGCAGAAGCGAAAGCCGCTATCCGATCCTGCGGTGCGTCTTTAATGTATATCTCTATAGTGCATTAAACCGACGGAATGACGATGAATGACCTTGCCGATGCCGGATTGCGGCTTGAATCCAAATCGCCGCAGCTGATCCGGATACTGGCCGCATTGCCGGAACTGGTCGAACGTATCCGGGCAGGTGCCGCGCAAAGAGACAGCGAGCGTATCCTGCCGTATCAGGCATTCGACTGGTTGCGACAAGCGGGCATCGGCACTTTGCTGGTGCCTAGGGATCGCGGCGGGCCGGGCGGCAAGATCAGCGATTATATCGAGGTGATCCGACAGTTGGGTGCCGGCGACAGCAACGTGGCCCACGCTCTGCGCAGCCATTTCAACTTTGCACAGGCCATCGTGCTGCGTTCGGTCGATCAGCCCGACGATCTGGCGTTTCAGCGGTTGTTGTCAGGCGCGATCTTTGGCGGGGCGCATACCGAAAACCTGACGCGGCATCCCGGCGATATAGGCACCGCCCTGACGCGGCAGGGGGACCACTACCGCCTGAACGGGCGCAAGCATTACGCGACCGGCACGGCATTCGCCGATTTCGCGTCGATCAGCGCCACGGATGAAAATGGCGAACTGGCATTCGCCATGATCCCCACCGACCGCGACGGGGTCGAAATTCTGGACGACTGGGACGGGATGGGTCAGCGCCTGACCGCCTCGGGCGGAATCATCCTGCGCAATGTGCGGGTCGAGCCCGAGGAGATCGGCCAGCGCGACATCAACAGCTTCGTCGGCCGGCATACCTCGACGATGCGGCAACTGCATCTGGCGGCCTCGGCTGCGGGGGCGGTGGCGGCGGCGCTGCAAGACGGGCGGGACTATGTTCTGCAACATGGCCGCGCCGCGACGCACAGCCATGCGGATTTCGCCCGCGACGATTTCTTCGTGCAGAAAGTGTTGGGGGACATTGCGGCGCTGTCATACGGCGTGGATGCCGCCATTCGTGAAGCGGCGCGGGAACAAGAGGCTGTGGCAGATGCGATCCTGTCGCGCCTCCCCGATGACCAGATCGAGCATTTGCTGGTGCAGGCGTCCATCAATGGCGCGCGGGCGCAGCTCGTTTCGGGGCAACTTGCGCTTGAGGCGGCGGGCAAGATTTTCGAACTGGGCGGCGGATCGGCTACGTCGCGGCGGTTCAATCTGGACCGGCATTGGCGCAACATCCGCACGGTTCTGAACCATAACCCCCTGAACCATAAGGCGCGGGTGATCGGGGATTACATGCTGAACGGCACCACGACGCATCTGCTTGAAGGTAAGGTCTTCTGAAAAAAGGCGGCCCGCGATCGCGCGGGCCGCCTTCCTTATTCAGCCGCGTGCGCGCAGGAATGCCGGTTCCTGACCCGAGGCACGGCTGATGCGCCCTTCGATCGGGTGGCTGGGATCGTTGAAGCCGTGGGTCGAGGCGTGGCCGGGTGTGACCAATTCATCGACCAGCGCCTCGTCCTGATCGGTCAGCTTGGTTCCAAGCGCCTGAATATACCCGTCCCAGTGATCTTCGGTGCGCGGGCCGGCGATGGTCGAGGTGACAAGCCGGTTTTCCAGCACCCATGCCAGCGCGAACTGCGTCGGCGTCAGGCCGCGCGCGCGGGCATGTTCTGCCACCTTATGCGCGATTTCGACCGATTCCGGGCGCCATTCGGTTTCCAGAATCCGCTTGTCGCCGCGCCCCACGCGGGTATCTGCGCCCGGCGCTTCGCCCGGCACGTATTTCCCGGTCAGCACGCCGCGCGCCAGCGGCGAATAGGTCACGGCACCCAGCCCGAAATAATTCGCGGCTGGCAGTTCTTCGCGTTCCGCCGCGCGGGTGACGATGTTGTATAGCGGCTGGCTGGCGATGGGGCGGTCGATGCCCAGCTTGTCGGCCAGATGGGCCACCTCGGCGATGCGCCAGGCGCGGAAGTTGGACACACCGAAATAGCGCAGTTTGCCCGCCTGAATCAGATCGCCGATGGCGCGCAGCGGTTCTTCCAGCGGAGCATCAAAGATCGCGCGATGGAAATACAGCAAGTCGATGTAATCGGTGTTCAGCCGCTTCAACTGGCCTTCGACGTTCTGGATGATCCATTTGCGCGACTGCCCGCCAAGATTGGGGCCGACAGCCTTGGAATTGGTGAACTTGGTCGCCACGACCCAATGGTCGCGATGCTGGGCAATGCCCTTGCCCACGGTGATTTCGGATGCGCCATCGTGATAGACGTCAGCGGTGTCGATGAAGTTGATGCCCTGATCGCGGGCCTTGTCGATGATGCGAAAGGCCACGTCACCCGGGGTCGGTCCGCCAAACATCATCGAGCCAAGCGTGATGGGGGAAACTTTCAGGGCACTGCGACCCAGATAGCGATATTCGACCATGATGGTCTCCTGTCCTTGGCCCTGTCCTCGGGCCTTGCTTCGTATTCCCGTGGCGATTCCCTGAAAGCGAATCTGCTGCGAGAGGGGAGGTCGGCCACCACTTCGTTTCCTTCGCGATGACCCGGATAGAATGTTTCCGGCTTTCTTGTCCAAAGGCTGCCAGAACACCCGTTTGGGCGCGGCTATTTGTTGACTAACTTTGTGTATATTGTCAATAAATGCGGGCAGGCGATGCCGTTCCTGATGCTGCATCGAAATCTGAAATATCGGCGGTAAGATCATGGAACATAATGATAAAATCTCTCGTCGCGGCGTGCTGATGGGGACTGCGGCCTTGGCTGCCGGTCTTGCTTTGCCCGCTGGAAAAGTTCTGGCCCAAAAGGCCCAATCCGGCGGCACAGCCGTCATCGCGTTAAGCGCCGAGCCGCCGGTGATTTCGGCGCTGGGGCACACGGCCTATTACACGGTCTTTGTCTCGGCCAAGACGAATGAAGGGCTTCTGACCTATGATTTCGACCTGAACCCAAAGCCGCAGCTCGCAACGGAATGGACGATCAGCGATGACGGTCTGCGCTATGACTTCACGCTGCGGCAGGGCGTCAAATGGCATGACGGCCAGCCCTTCACGGCCAAGGACGTGGCGTTTTCGATCAATACCATCCGCGAGGTGCATCCGCGCGGGCGCAACACCTTCGCCAATCTGGACCGGATCGAGACGTCCGATGATCACCACGTCAGCCTGATCCTGCGCGCCCCCGCACCCTATCTGATCCGCGCGCTGGCGGCAGCCGAGACGCCGATCGTCGCGGCCCATGTCTATGCGACCGGCAATCCGCTGGAAAATCCGGCGCAGAACGCGCCCATCGGCACCGGCCCCTATCTGTTCCGCGAATGGGTGCGCGGCAGCCATATCGTCTATGATCGCAACCCGGATTACTGGGACGCACCCAAGCCCGCCATCGACCAGCTGGTGATCCGCTTCCTGCCCGATGCCGCCGCCCGCACCGCCGCGATTGAATCGGGCGAGGTCCACGTCGCCCCCGGAGAGCCAATCCCGCTGGCCGATCTGGCGCGGATCGAGCAAAACCCGGAACTGGGGCTGGAATGGAATGGCTATCAATATGCCAATGGCGTGCGCCGGGTCGAATTCAACCTGGACCGCCCGATCTTTCAGGACCGCCGCGTGCGCAAGGCGTTCGCCCATGTGATCGACCCGCATGTGCTGCTGAACGTCACGAATTATGGCTATGGCGCGGTGCTGAACGGTCCGATCCATCCGGCGCTGAAGGACTATCACTTTGCCGACCTGCCCTTGCACGAAATCAGCGCCGACAAGGCCGAGGCTCTGCTGGATGAGGCAGGCCATGCGCGCGCAGATGGCGGCATCCGCTTCAGCGTGGCGCTGGACTATGTGCCGGGCAGCGAGGGCACGCGGCGCGGTGCGGAATATATTCGGCAGGCGCTGCAGCAGATCGGCGTGGATGCACAGATCCGTGCGCAGGATTTCGCGACCTATACCAAGCGCGTCTATACCGACCGGGACTGGGATTTCCTGTATAACGGCATGTCGAACCTGTTCGATCCGCAGGTGGGCGTGCAACGACTTTACTGGTCCAAGAATTTCAAGCCGGGCGTGCCTTTCAGCAACGGCGCACATTACCAGAACCCCGAAGTGGACAAACTGCTGGAGGCATCTGCCGTGCAGAACGACCATGAGGCGCGGCGGCAGGAATGGCGCCGCGTGCAGGAAATCCTGCATGAAGATGTGCCCTCGATCTATACCGTCACCAGCCCCGAACACACCGTTTTCAGCCGCAAGCTGGCGGGTCACACGCCCGATGGCACCGGCCTGTTCGGCAATGCCGCCGATCTGCATTTCGTCGCATAAAGGAGGGTTCCATGGACACGCTTTGGTATACGCGATGCCCCGTTCCGACGCCGGTTGGACTGGCCGCGCAGCTGGGTCTGCTGGATCGGGCTTTTGCGGAAAAAGGGGTCGAACTTGCCTCGGTCATCGACAGCAAGGACCGCAATATCCGGCAAAGCCATTTCAACCACACCCTGAAATGGTCGTTCCGGCTGGGCGGTAACGTGCCCCCGATCCGCGCCCGGTCGGAAGGCCGGGACACGCGGCTGATCGGAGTCAGCTGGACCGATGAATATCAGGCGATCATCGCCCTGCCGGACAGCGGCATCCGCAAGGCCGCCGATCTGGCAGGCCGTCGGTTGGGGGTGCCGAAACAGCCCGAGGGCGAGATTTTCGTCGTCGATTTCTGGCGGGCCAGCGCGTTGAAGGCGTTCGACGCCGCGCTGACCATTGCCGGACTTGCGCAGAGCGAGGTGCAACTGGTCGACATCGACTTCACCGAAAGCGTGCTGGACAGCCATGAGGCGGACCGCTTTGGTCTTGCCCGCCGCATCCCTTATGGCCCCGAGATTGCGGCACTGTTTCGCGGTCAGGTCGATGCGATTTATATCAAGGGCGCGGCGGGCATCGCTGCAGCCAACCTGATCGCCGCGCATGAGGTGGTGTCCTTTGGCTTTCACGACGATCCCGCGATCCGCATCAATTCCGGCACGCCGCGTCTGCTGACGGTCGATGCGACGCTGCTGGACGAACGCCCCGATCTGGTCGCCACGCTGATCGGCACGATCCGGCAGGCGGGCGATTGGGCGGCGCACCACCCCGAAGACACCGCCCGTTTTGCCGCTCGCGAAACCGGCGTCAGCGAGGAGCAGATTGCCGTGGCCCATGGCCCGCGCTTTGCAAGCAGCTTTGGCCTTTCTTTGGACGAAGATGCCTTGGCTGCGGTCGAAAGTTACAAGAATTTCCTGCTATTACATGGATTTCTTGCAGCAGATTTCAGCATTTCGGAATGGGCCGATCGCCGGGGTTGGGATCAGGCTTTGGCGGCCTGATCTTCGCCCGTCACCTGACGGGTCAGCACGACCGAGGCGCAAAGATCGCGAAGCGTGCGATGCTCCAGAATGGCCAGCATCGCATCGCGCACATCCAGCATCAGCAGCCGGATTTTGCAGGCATCCTGCGTCGGGCAATCATGGCATTTGCGGTAAGCCGTTTTGCTGACGCATGAAATCGGCGCGATGGGGCCGTCGATGACACGCAGGATCTGCGCCACGCTGATCGTGTCGGCGGGCCGTGCCAGCTGATAACCGCCCGAGCGCCCCTTGCGTGTGTCGATCAGCCCGGCCTGTCGCAGATCAGCAAGGATCGTGTCCAGAAATTTCTTGGGGATGCCATTGGCGGCGGCGATGGCCGTCGATTGCTGAACCTGACCGGGTTCAAGGCGTGCCAGATGGATCAGCGCCTTGATTCCGTATTTTCCCTTCATCGTCAGCATGGATCGCCCGAATAACGCAGAATGCCGGATGCTCTACCATGCCGGTGGACATTGCGAAAGCGGGCATCCGGGTTCAGGCCTTCAGCGGAAGGGGATTGTGGCATGCAAAGCCGTGGGTGCCGCCTTTCGCGTCGATCAGGGGTTCCGACCGACAGCAAAGGTCCGTCGCATAGGGGCAGCGCGGGTGGAAACGGCAGCCGCCGGGCAGGTTCTGGACGCCCGGCAGATCGCCCGCCAAGGGCGCTGCCTCGCGCGGGCGATCCGCTTCGGGCAAGGCGTCGATTAGCGCGCGGGTATAGGGGTGGCGGGGGTTGTTCCATACATCACGCGTCGGGCCGCTTTCAACGATGCGGCCCAGATACATCACCAGCACGCGGTCGGTGAAATAGCGCACCACCGACAGATCATGGCTGATGAACAGGTAAGACAGCCCGTATTCGGCCTTTAGTTGCGCCAGCAGATTGATGATCTGCGCCTGAATCGACAGATCCAGCGCCGAGACCGGCTCATCACAGACGATCATCTGCGGGCGCAGGATCAGGGCGCGGGCGATACCGATACGCTGGCGCTGGCCTCCGCTGAATTCATGCGGATAGCGGTCCAGCGCATCACCGGGCAGGCCGACACGCTGCACGATCTCCTCGGCGATGCGGTTGCGCTCGGCGCGGCTGGCGACGCCGTGGATCTTCAGGGGGCCGGTCAGGATGCGGCGGATGCGGTGGCGCGGGTTCAGCGAGGCGAAGGGATCCTGAAAGATCATCTGCAACTTGCGCCGCACCGGCATCAGCGCGCGGCCCTGCGCCTGGCTGATCTCGGCCCCGTCCAGTCTGATGCTGCCTTCGTCCGAGGGAACGAGCCGCATCAGCGTCTTGCCCAGCGTGGATTTACCGCAACCGGATTCACCGACCAGCCCCACGGTTTCGCCTTTTGCGACGGAAAAGCTGACGCCCTCTAGCGCGCGGAAGCGGCCTTGCGGGGTGTCATAGGCGGTGGCGACGTTTTCAAGCGTAAGCAGCGACATGGCGTTCCTCTTGCGTCAGGATGCCGGGGAAATGGCAGGCGACCAGACGGTCGCCCCGATGCTGGATGGGCGGCGGCTGGACCGTGCCGCAAACCTCGCGCGCGGCGGGGCAGCGCGGGCGGAACGGACAGCCCACCTCGCCTCGGGCCGAGGCGATCGAGCCGGGAATTTCCGCCAGCGGCGCATCGCGATAGGTCAGCCCGGCATCGCTGCGGGGCGAGGCACGCAGCAAGCCATAGCTATAGGGATGCAGCGGATCGCCGAAAAGCTGGGCGGGCGTCGCCTGTTCGACATGCAGGCCCGCATACATCACCACAACGCGGTCGGCCCATTGCGACACCACGCCAAGGTCATGGGTGATGAGCACGACAGCTACGTCCAATTCGCGCCGCAGATTGTCCAGAAGCTGCAGGATCTGCGCCTGAATCGTCACGTCCAGCGCGGTCGTCGCCTCATCCGCGATCAGGATGCGCGGGCGGCAGGCGACGGCCATGGCGATCATCACGCGCTGGCGCATGCCACCCGATAATTGATGCGGATAGTCGTCGATGCGGCGCGCGGCGTCGGGGATGCGGACCAGATTCATCAGCTCCAGCACGCGGGTGCGGCGGGCGGCGCGGTCCAGATTTTCATGCGCGATCAGGACTTCCTCGATCTGATGGCCGATGCTGTGGACCGGGTTCAGCGAGGTCATGGGTTCCTGAAACACCATCGCGATCTGCTTGCCGCGCAGCAGGCGGCGGCGCTTTTCCGGCAGGCCCAGCATGTCTGCCGGACCCTGCGGCGTCTGGATCAGCACACGCCCCGAAACCTTGGCGTTGCGCGGCAACAAACCCATCATCGACAGCGCGGTCAGGGATTTGCCCGAGCCGGATTCGCCAACGATGGCCAAGGTTTCACGCGGGTTGACGTGAAAGCTGACGCGATCCACCGGGCGGGCCGGGCCGAAATGGACGGACAGGTCTTCGACGGACAGGACGGCGGTCATAGGCGATCCTCGGAAAAGCGCGGATTCAGGGCATCGTTCAGCCCGTCGCCGATCAGGTTCAGCGCCAGAACGGTGACGACAATGGCAAGGCCGGGCAGGGCGGTCAGATACCAGGCGGTGCGGATCATCTCGCGCCCGCCGCCGATCATCGACCCCCAGGACACCACGTTGGGATCGCCCAAGCCCATGAAGGACAGCGCCGATTCCATCAGGATCGCGCCTGCGACCATGACGGAACTGGTGACGATGATCGGGGGCAGGGCGTTGGGCAGTATCTCGCGGAAGATGATATGGGCATGGCCGAAGCCAAGGCTGCGGGCGGCGATGACGAAGTCGTTTTCGCGCAGGCTGCGGAACTCGGCCCGCGTCAGGCGGGCGACGGTGGGCCATGTTACGATGGCGATGGATACGGTGATGGTCGTGGCATTTGGCCCGATGATCGCCACCAGCACCACGACCAGAACAAAGCTGGGCAGGGTCTGGAAAATCTCGATCAGGCGGGACAGGATGCGGTCGGTCAGTCCGCCGAAGTAGCCGGCCAGCGCGCCGACGATGATGCCGACGCCCAGCCCCAGCGCGGTCGCAGCCAGCCCGACGTACAGCGAAATCCGCGCGCCATGCACCAGCCCCGCCAGCACGTCGCGGCCCATGGAATCCGTGCCCAGCGGGAAGGCCGGATCTTGTCCGGGCCAAAGGAACGGGCGGCTGACCATGGCCAGCGGATCGCGCGGAAAGATCAGCGGCGCGGTCAGGGCGCAAAGCGCCATGGTCAGCAGGACGACCATGCCGAAGATCGCATTCGGATTGCGCAGGAACAGTTTCAGTTCACGGAAACCCTGCCGCCGTGGCAGATGCGCGGTGGTCGCGCTGCGGGCGTCGGGGGCGTGGATATGGCGCCATTCCGGGCGGGGGGTGGGCTGCGCCGTTTGCGTGCGCACGGCGGGCTTGGCCAGCGCCTTGTGCAGCGTGCTGTCACTGGGCATCACTTCGCTCCTATCCGAGGGTCAAGGCGGGCTTGCAGCAGGTCGATCAGCCCGTTCACAACGATCACGACCAGCGATGACAGCAGCAGGATTCCCAGCAATACGTTGAAATCTCGGGCCATCACCGCCTCAAAAGCCAGTCGGCCAAGTCCGGGCCAGCTAAAGACGGTCTCGACCACCACGGCGCCGCCCAGCATGTTCCCGAAATGCATCCCGGCCATGGTGGTGACCGGGATCAGCGCATTGCGCAGGATATGCGACAGCGTGATGCGCAGGGGCGACAGCCCCTTGGCGCGGGCGGTGCGGACGTAATCCTGATTGCGGATCTCCAGCATCGCGGCGCGGGTCAGGCGGGCATAGATCGCGACATAGAACAGCGCCAATGACAGCGCAGGCAGGATCATGTAGCGCGCCTTGTCGATCAGCGCGTCCCAACCCGTCAGGCTGCTGCCGATGGTCCCCGACCCGCCCGAAGGCAGCCAGCCCAGCTTGACCGAAAATAGCAAGATCAGCATCAGTCCGATCCAGAAGCCGGGGATGGAATAGAATAGCAGCGACAGGATGGACAGCACGCGGTCGGGGATGCGGCCGGCAAAGCTGGACATGATCGCGCCAAGTGCGATGCCCAGCAGGATCGCCACCCCAAGGGCCGTGCCCATCAGCAGCAACGTGCCGGGCAGGCGCTGCATGATCAGGTCAAGAACCGGCATGGCGTAGCGCGGTGAATGGCCCAGATCCAGCTGCACCAGGTTCAGCAGGTAGGTTTTCAGCTGCTCCAGCACCGACAGGTCCAGCCCCATGCTGCGGCGCAGGGCGGCCATGGTTTCTTCGGTGGCAGACCCCGCCTCGGCGGCGATGACGTCTGCCGCATCGCCGGGGGCCAACTTCAGCAGCAGAAAGTTCAGCACCACGATGCCCAGAACGGTGGGAATGGCGTGAATGACGATGCGCCATATCTGGCGCGGGACGGATTTGCTGTGCGCCATAGGTGGCCTCGAATGCGTTTCTGCGGCTGTGCCGATGATCCGGCTTCCAAAAAACATACACAGTAATAATGGACGATCAATTTGGCTTTGGGCAGGGCGTTGCCGGGCATCCGCCAGAAAGCCAGCCGAACGAAGGTTCTGATCTGAAATGCCCCCGCGTCATAGGTCAGACTTGTGCAGGCCGGGCAAAGTTTGGGTCACCATTCCCTGCGTAAAATCAACACGCAGACACGCCGGAGATTCGCCGCTGGAATGGGGTGCAAGGCCGGTAAACAGGCCAGACAGACAAGCCCATCCAACTGCAAGCCCTTGGCCGGAAGTGCCATGCTTTCGGCCTTGGAAACAAGACAAAGACCATCTTTCAGATCGTCGATAATCTGACCCTTGCAGGACGGCGGATCATTTCCGCGCCAAGTGTCCCGACCGCATCCGGTCCGCGACGCGCCTGCACCTCCTATTATATCCGCAGAGAAAATCCATGACCGTGACCCGACGCCAGTTTCACCAGATCATCCTTGCTGCCGGTGCCTTTGTCGCACTTCCCGGTGGAGGCTATGCCGCGACGACCCAGCCTGTCAGCGGCGGCACGTTGAAGATCGCCTATTTCCCCGAGCCGTCGCAGCTGGTCGCCATCAATACCAGCGCGGGCGGTGCGCAATTCGTCGGCTCCAAGCTGTTCGACGGGCTGCTGACATATGATTACGACCTGACGCCGCGCCCCAGTCTGGCGCGGGAATGGAGCGTTTCGCCCGATGGGCTGGAATATGTGTTCCAACTGGAGCACGGCGCGAAATTTCATGACGGTCAGCCGTTGACCTCGGCTGATGTGGCCTTTTCGATTCTGCGTCTGAAAGACGCGCATCCGCGTGGCCGCATCACTTTCGCGCATGTCGCTGGTGTGGACAGCGCCGATCCGCATGTCGTCCGCATCAGGCTGGACAAGCCTGCGCCAGCGCTTCTGTCGGCATTGGCCGCATCGGAATCGCCCATCGTGCCGAAACATATCTATGAGGCGCTGGACCCCGCGCAGAACCCAACGCGCGAGCAGTTGCTCGGCAGCGGCCCCTTTGTCCTGAAGGAATGGGTGCCCGGCAGCCATATCCGGCTGGAACGCAACGCGGATTACTGGGCCAAGGGCCAGCCGCATCTGGATCAGGTCATCATTCGTCTGATCGGCGATGCGGGTGCCCGCGCCGCCGCGCTGGAAACCGGAGAGGTGGATATCGGCGAAAACCCGGTCGCGCTGGCGGATGTGGAACGCTTTCGTGCCGTGCAGAATCTGCGCGTTGACGATCGCGTCTATGTCTATGCTGGCCTGCTGAACCAGCTTGTGCTGAACCTTGACACATCCCAGCTGCAAAACCTGAAGGTGCGTCAGGCGATTGCCCATGCCATCGACGTGCAGGCGCTGATCAATGTCGTGCTACACGGCTATGCCATCCCCTCGCCGACGCCGATCCCGCCCAGCTTTAAGGCATTCCACGACCCTGACATCGGGTTTGCGAAGTTCGACACCGCGCTGGCCGAAAAGCTGCTGGATGAGGCGGGCTTTCCGCGTCAGGGCGACGGCACGCGGTTCAAGCTGCGGGTGACTACGAACCCGTTCAACGCCCCGACCTATTCCGATTTCATCGCGCAATCCCTGATCGCCGTCGGCATCGCCGCGGAAATCCAGCGCTTCGATTTCGCCACCTATGTCAAGACGATCTACACGGACCGCGCATGGGATCTGTCGGTGGAATCGCTGTCCACGACCTTCGATCCGACCGTCGGCGTCCAGCGGGTATATTGGAGCAAGAACTTCAAGCTGGGCCTGCCGTTTTCAAACGCCAGCCATTACGCGAACCCCGAGGTGGACCGCCTGCTGGAAGCCGCCGCGATCGAGCCGGACGTGGAAAAGCGGGCGCAGCTTTTCAAGGACTTCCAGAAGATCATCGCGCAAGACCTGCCGGTCATCAATCTGGCCGTCCCCGTTCAGCCCGTCGTCAGCAGCCTGCGCGTGCATGAATATGCGCCCGGCGCCGCGGGTCTGGGAGGGAACGCGGCCCGGACATGGATCGCCAAGGCTTGACCATATCGCCGCAATCCCCCACCGGTGCTTCCGGCATTCTATGGCGGCGCCTCTGGGGAATGCTTTGGCGCTGTTCCTGGGTCAAAAACGCAAAGCCGCATCCCTCGACGTCGCCAAAATCATCCATAGAATTGGTATATATTATTAAGGGATGCCCAGGATGACCCGCATCGTTTCCAGTGCCAGCCAGATGTCCTTGGGCCTGTTCCTGATGGGGGCGGGTCATCATATCGCGGCATGGCGCCTGCCGGACGCGCCGCATGGTGCCGCGACCTCGTTCCGGCATTTTCGCCAGATCGCGCAGATCGCGGAAGCCGCCAAGTTTGACATGATCTTTTTTGCCGACAGCGCCTCGATCCGCGAATTCGGCCATTCCGCGATCGGCGGGGACGAACGCGCCGTGCGGCTGGAGCCGCTGACGCTGCTATCGGCACTCAGCGCCGCGACGGATCGCATTGGCTTGGTGGGCACCGCCTCGACCACCTATAACGAGCCGTTCAATCTGGCGCGGCGCTTCGCTTCGCTGGACCTGCTGAGCAACGGGCGTGCGGGCTGGAACCTTGTCACCACCTCGAACGCCGAAGACGGGCCGAATTATTCGCTGGCCGAACATCCGCACCATGCCGAACGCTATGCCCGCGCCGAGGAGTTCGAAGCTGTGGTGCGCGGTCTTTGGCACAGCTGGCAGGGCGATGACGCATTCCCCATCGACAAGGCGGGCGGGCGGCTGTTCAACCCCGACCGCCTGCATCCCCTGAAACATCGCGGCGCGCATTTCGACGTGCGCGGCCCCTTGGGCGTGCCGCCATCCGCGCAGGGGCATCCGGTGATCGTGCAGGCGGGTGCGTCAGATGCGGGGCGCGAGATCGCGGCACGCTCGGCCGAGGTGATCTTTGCCGCGCATCAGAATTTCGACGATGCGTTTGCATTCTATCAGGACGTGAAAACCCGCATGGCCCGCTATGGCCGCGCGCCCGACAGCCTGCGCATCCTGCCCGGCATATCCCCGTTCATCGGGCGCACGCGCGATCAGGCACGGGCGGCGTTCGACGAATTGCAGGCGCTGGTCACGCATGAGGTGGGGCTGAAGATGTTGCAGCCTTTCACCGGCGGGCTGGATCTGCGCGATTACGACCCCGATGGCCCGCTGCCCGATCTGCCGCCGACAGCCAATGCCATCGGGCGGCAAAAGCTGCTGGTCGATCTTGCCCGGCGCGAAAACCTGACGATCCGTCAGCTTTACCTGCATATCGCGGGCGCGCGCGGCCATTGGCAACTGGTCGGCACCGCATCCGACATCGCCGATGAGCTGGAGCATTATTTCAGGAATGGTGCGGCGGATGGGTTCAATGTCATGCCGCCCGCGCTGCCACGCTCGCTTGGGCCGATCACGGAATTTCTGCTGCCGGAACTGCGCAGGCGCGGGCTGTTTCGCGATGAATATACCGGCGCCACCTTGCGCGACCATCTGGGTCTGCCGCGCCCGGACCTGCCCGCATTCCCGCAATCCGCCGCATAAGGGGGCGCATCATGACCCGCAAAATCGCGCTTGGCGCATTCCTGCATCCTTCGGGCCATCACGTCGCGGCGTGGCGTCACCCGCAGGCGGCCTCGGATGCCGGGATCAACATTCGCAACTATATCCGGCTGGCGCAGCTGGCCGAGGCGGCGAAGTTCGATCTGGTCTTTCTGGCCGACCAGATTGCGGTGCCGTCCGACAATCTGGACTATGTAAGCCACACCACCCGCGCGACCTATTTCGAGCCGCTGACCCTGATCTCGGCGCTGGCTGCCGCCACGCAGCATATCGGACTGGTGGCGACGGTTTCGACCAGTTTCAACAGCCCTTACAACATGGCGCGCTATATCGCGTCGCTGGACCATATCTCGGGCGGGCGGGCAGGGTGGAACCTCGTGACCTCGGGTTCCGCGCTTGAGGGTGAGAATTTCGGCCTTGGCGACGACTACCGCCTGCACGCCAACCGCTATCGTCAGGCCGCCGAGTTTGCCGATGTGGTGCGCGGGCTGTGGGACAGTTTCGAAGACGGCGCCGTGCCAGATGACCGGGCCGCCGGGCGCTATATCAATGAGGCGCGCGTCCATGCGTTGCACCACGTGGGCGAACATTACCGCGTCAAGGGCCCGCTGTCGCAGCCGCGTTCCCCGCAAGGCCAGCCCGTGCTGGTGCAGGCCGGATCGTCACCTGCGGGGCGCGATCTGGCGGCGCGCTCGGCCGAGCTGGTCTTTACGGCGCAGCCCTCGCTGGCACAGGCGCAGGAATTCTATGCTGACGTCAAGGCCCGCGCCACCTCCTATGGCCGCGACCCCGACAGCATCCGCATTATGCCCGGCGTCTTTCCCGTGGTCGGCCAGACCGAGGCGGAGGCACAGGAGAAGTTCGCCACCCTGCAAGACCTGATCACGCCCGAGGTCGGGCGCGAATATCTGTCCCTGCATCTGGGCGGGATCGACCTGTCCGGCCTTTCCGACCATGATCCGGTGCCAGACATCGCAGTCGGTGAACGCGGCCATGTCTCTCGCCCTCAACTGCTGCTGCAAAAGGCGCGCAGCCGCAATCTGACCATTCGCGACCTGTATCTGGAGATCGCTGGCGCAAGGGGGCATTGGCAGATCGTCGGCACGGCGGAAAGCATCGCGGATCAGCTTGAGGCTTATTTTACCCAAAACGCCGCCGACGGTTTCAACGTCATGCCGCCATCGCCCACGGGGCTGGACGATTTCGTCACGCTGGTCGTGCCCGAACTGCGGCGGCGCGGGCTTATGCGCGAGGACTATGACGCGCGGACCCTACGCGGCCATCTGGGGCTGGCGATCCCCCCGAACCGATACTCTGCCACGGCCCGTCAACCCGAACGGGCTTTGGCCTGAAACTTCAGAAAGCAAAGCATATGGCACAATTCATCCAGGCCCTACCGGTCAGCCCGCGCTATGAAAGCGTGGCCACGAAGTTTCGTCCCTTTCTTGAACGGGTCCGCGCCGAAGCGGTCGAGCGTGAGACGACCCACCGCCTGCTGCATCCCGAGATTGCCGAGGCGACCCGTCTGGGCCTGACCCGCCTTCGCCTGCCCGCGGCGCAAGGCGGAGCGGGCCTTGATCTGGTCGAATTCTTTGCCGCGGTGATCGAACTGGGTGCGGCAGACCCGAACCTTGCCAATGCTTTGCGCGCCAATGCCGGTATCCTTGAAGATGCACTGGCCCGGCCCAGCTATGAATGGAGCCAGCTGGTCGCCGCCGAGATCGCCCAAGGCAAGCTTGTCGGCAGCGGCGCATCCGAAATCGGCGGCGCCACGAACCGCAGCTATGAAACCGTGCTGCGCCCTGACGGCCGCGACTATCGCATTAGTGGGCGGAAATTTTACACCACCGGCTCGCTTTACGGCGATTACATGAACGCCTTTGCCCTGACACCCGAGGGCGATACCGTGACGCTGATCGTGCCGACACGCGCCAAGGGTGTCACGATTCTGGACGACTGGGACGGTTTTGGACAGCAGCTGACCGCATCGGGCACGGCGCTGTTGGAAGACGTGCTGATCCGCCGCGAATGGGTGCGTCCCAGCGCCGACCGTTTTCCCCATGCGCACGGCTTTTTCCAGCTTTACCACATTGCGACATTGGCCGGGATCGCCCGCACCATCGCCGCTGAGGCCGCAGAGCTGGTCGCTGCCCGCAGCCGCAGCTATCCCGGTCGTTCGAATGCCGAACGCAGCGCCGACGATCCGCAGATCCAACAGGTGCTTGGGCGGCTTGCCTCGGTCGCCTATGTGTCACGGGCGGCGGTGCTGCAGGCGGCGCGCGGGCTGCAGGACGTGCATGAACGCGGCCTTGGGCTGATGGATGCCGTGCAGCTGAATGAACTAAGCGCCATTGCCGAGCTGCATGTCAGCCAGACCGTCACCGTCGTCACCGATCTGGTGCTGGAGGCGGCGACCGTGTTGTTTGACACGCTGGGCGCATCTGCGGCCAAGCGGTCGCTGGGGCTGGACCGGCATTGGCGGAATGCCCGCACGCTGGCGTCGCACAACCCGCGCATCTTCCACGACCGGCTGATCGGGCGATTTGCCGCAACCGGCGAACTGCCGGATTCCTTTCAACAGCAGGGCCGCGCCATTCCCGGACATGCCCGTCCGCAACTTGTCATTGCCTGAGGCCCGCATGACCCTGCAACACACACCCGATACGCTTCGCCCAGCCCTTCTGCCCGGCCCGACCGATTTCCCCGACAGCCCGCTGTCGCATGCGCTGCGACAACCGACGCTGCTGGGGCTGTTCCTGCCGATTCAGGCGGGGGGCTGGACCGATTCCACGCTGCCCCGCACGACCGACTGGCGCTTTGACTATAACCGCGATCTGGTGATCGAGGCAGAGCGGCAGGGCTTCGATCTGGTCTTTGCACTTAGCCAATGGCTGCCCAAGGGCGGCTATACCGAAGTGCTGAACGGGCAGGCGCTGGACAGCTTCATCACCACGGCGGCGCTTGCGGCTGTGACGCAGCGCATCATGCTGATTTCCACGATCCACGTGCTTTATGGCCCTTGGCATCCTCTGCATCTGGCTAAATTCGGCGCGACGCTGGACCATATCAGCGGCGGACGCTGGGGCATCAATGTCGTGACCGGGCATCGCGCGGTGGAACATGAGATGTTCGGCTGGACCCGGATCGAGCATGACCGCCGCTATGAACTGGCCGCCGAGTTTCTGGAGGTGTTGGGCAAGCTGTGGGCGCTGGACGAGAATTTCTCGTATATCGGCGAACGGTGGCAGATGAACGAGGCGTTCGTGACACCCAAGCCGAATTACGGGCGCCCGATCCTGGTGAATGCCACCGGGTCGGATGCCGGGCTGGATCTGGCTGCGCGTTATTCGGACATCGTTTTCGTGACCTCTCCGGGCGGGGCCGACATCGCCTCGGCATTGGACACGTTGCCCGCACATACCGCAAAGGCCAAAGCCCGCGCCCGCGCGCAAGGGCGCGATATACGGACCTTGCTGAATCCGCTGATCATTGCCCGAGATACCGAGGCCGAAGCATGGGCCTATGCGGACCGCATCGTCGCGCAGCATGGCGGAAGAAAACCCATGGGCGCGGGTCGCTTTGACAGCGATGCGCAGGCATGGAAGGGGCATATGGCGAAATCCGATCCCTATGCCAAAGTTGGCGGCAATATCTATCTGATCGGCACGCCAGAACAGATTGTCGATCATCTGGTTCGGCTGAAAGCTGCAGGTGTGGATGGGTTCCAGCTTTCTTTTTATGACTTTGCGCCGGACCTTGCCTATTTCGGCGAACGCATCCTGCCGCTTATGAAGCAGGCCGGATTGCGGCGTGACGAAGAAAATTCACAAGAAAACAACAGCTTTAAAGAAACTTATGAGAAAGCTTGAAATGTTAATCTAAGTTAAACTGAACCAAGGTGTTCGCTATTTTGCCCACCAACCTGTAAGGTGAACTTATCCCGTCCGAATCATCGAACAGGTGTGATGGAGGGTTTCCAGTGGAAAACCCGCGTGACGATGCCCTGACCGGGCAGGATGCCCGTGCCGATAAGCTGCCGGTTTCTGAACTAAGCGATGATGAGGTCGAAGCCGCGTTCGATCGCATTGTTGCCAGCATTGACGAAGAACAAGGAACTGGCAACACGGCGTGAACGCCCATGCCCGTGTCCCGGCCTTGACTGGCGATGGGCAAGCTGCCGACCTCAGGGCTTGACCTAGCACCCAGACAAAGATCAGCAACCGACAACAGATGAGCAAGCTATATGGCGCGCATCATCTTGGTCTTGCACTAACCGCATAAGCCCGGCGATGTGTCGCCGGGCTTTGCATCGCGGTGGTGCACCTAATCCGTGATAGGCTGCAGGCTTGTCTCCAGTCGGGCGCGCAGGCGTTCGTGCTGCTGGGGCAGCTTCAGCGCCTCGCCCAGATGGGCGGTGTCTTCGTCGCGGTCAAAGCCCGGTTCGGCTGTCGCCACCTCGAACAGCACGCCGCCGGGGGTTCGGAAATAGATTGCCCAGAAATAATCCCGGTCGATGGGCGGCGTGACCTGCCAGCCGGTGTCCAGCAGCGCCTTGCGGACCTGATCCTGCGCCGCACGGTCGGGCACGGAAAATGCGATATGGTGGACAGAACCGCCGCCCTGCCGCGCATTATCCGCACCGGGCAAGGTTTCCACGTCGATGACATCTGCGCCATTGCCTTTCGCGATGCGCCAGCGGGTCAGGTTGCCGTCCGACGCCTCGGGCTGATAGCCCATGAAACGCAGCAGTTCTGCCGTCGCACCGCTATCGCGCAACCGTAAGGTCGCGCCACGGAAACCGCGCAGGGCATGGTCGGCATCAACGTGACCCGTCCAGCCCTGACGGGCCTCATCTGTTTCGACCAGCGCAAAGACATCGCCGTCAGGTCCGGTGAAACGCAGCCGCGCCTCTCCAAACGTGTTGTCGGGCTGCGCGTCCAGGCGGTTCTGCCAGAAGCCAAGGCTGCCTTTGGGGATGGCAAAAACTGTCTCGCCCACTTCGCCGGCGCCGGGGCGACCTTTGGCGATATGAGGAAACGGGAAATACGTCATCACGCTGCCCGGTGTGCCTTTTTCGTCGCCATAATACAGGTGGTAGACGTCCGGCGCGTCAAAGTTGACGGTCTTTTTGACCCGGCGCAGGCCCAGCGACTTGGTAAAGAAATCGCTGTTGGCCTGTGCGTCCGAAGCCAGCGAGGTAACGTGATGCAATCCGGTGATGGGAAGGGTCATGGCATCGCTCCTTTTGTTGGGATCAGGATGGCAGAAGCAACTAAGACCTATAATGGGAATAATTTTTCATTCACAATTGCGGAATATGCAATAAACCTGTGAAGATCGGGAATGGATCATGCGCATCGCCCATGACCGTCTGGCCGCGACCGAGACGTGGGAGCTTTCCAGCGGCAGTTCCAAGCTGCGGGTGCGGAGGGACTGGCGCGGAACGGGCAGGGGATCGTGCCGCTGCCCCGCATTATCATCTCGGACGACTTACGGGCGGGGCGGCTGAAAATCGTGCTGCCGAACTGGGACGCGCCGGAACTTTGGCTGACGCCTTATTACCCGCCGCCGGACCGAATTCCGGCGCGGCTGACGCTGTTTTCCGATTTTGTCGAGCAGGCGATCAGATCAATGCCGATATTTGACCCGGCAGGTGTGACGCGCCCGTCCCATCATGCCAATGTTATCGGGCATTCTGCGCCATCCGGTTGAACGCAGGGCGCGATTCCGGCATAAATGCTGCACCTTCAGGTGGTCCGGTCCAAAGAAGATCGGCGGGAAATCGGGACAGTGCATGCAGGATCAAAGATCGGCAGCCGTTTTTTTGATGTTGGTGATGTGGCTGGTGCTGGTTCTTGCACCGGTCAGCCATCTGCTGCCCGCAAGCCCGATCGCCGAAGCTGCCGCCGATAGCCTGGTCGATCTGGCCTTGCCCGAGCCTGCGGCGGAACCCGCATCCCCCGATATTGCCGATCACGACCATCAGCATCCGGGCGTTCTGCCCACGGCATCTCTGCGGGACCGGCCGTTCCGTATGGCCGTGGCAATGCCCGACAGCCACCGCGCCGAAAGCGCCGCGCCGCCCTGCTGCAAGCGACCCCCAAGGGCGTGATACCTGCGGCGGGACGGTTTTCGGGCCCGCATCCCATGTCGTGGTTCAGTGCGCGTGATCCAAGCGTCGCCGCCTGATCCGATGCTTCACGTCTGGTTCGGGCTGGACCTGCTATTTGGTCGCCCTGTCGGGAAATACGATGACGTCAATCACTCGCAGACATTTCGCGCTGCTGCTGCCTGCTACCGTGGCGGCTTGCGGCGGGGCGCCCCAGCCGCGCGGTCCGGTCTTCAAATCCTATAACGGGCCACCAGTAACGCAGGTGGTGGTCTATAAGGGCCGCCGCCAGATGTATCTGCTGAGCGGCAACCGCGTCCTGAAATCCTATGGGTTCGGGCTGGGCGGGCAGCCCTTGGGCCACAAGCAGTTCGAAGGCGACAACAAGACCCCCGAGGGCATGTATTTCGTCGATCGCTTCAACCCGCGCAGCCGCTATCATCTGTCGGTCGGAATCTCATATCCCAATGCCCATGATCGGGCATTCGCCGCGCAATACGGGCTGTCGGCAGGCGGCGACATCATGTTTCACGGCCTTGGACCCGAAGGTCGCAAGCTGGTCCAGCAACGCACTGACTGGACCGCTGGCTGCATCGCCGTCACCGACGCAGAGATGGAGGACATCTACGCCATGCTTTCGATGGGCGTGCCGGTGATGATCCACGCCTGACATTTTCCGGGGCAGGGCGACCCAATCGCCATGACCCCCAATCACAAATGCATCACGGAGATTGAGCAGTGACCAAGAATCCCCACCCGCCGAAGATCATGGACCGGCGGTTCTTCCTATACGGCGCGGCGGGCATGGGCATGACCTTGGCCGCGACCCGTTCTTACGGGCAGCAGTTCGACCCCAGCACCGGCCAGCAGGTCTTTGGCGCGGCCGAGGCGGGCCGCGCCCCCGATGTGGGCACCTATCAGGTCGATCCCAATGCCGATCAGCGCCGCAACCTGTCGTCGTTCCGGTCGCGGCATTGGAGCGAGTTTTTCCCCGATCTGGGCGTGGGCGTCATCCTTGCCGATGTGAATTCCAAGGCCCTGCACTACTGGTCAGGCGATCAGTCGGTGTATCGCGTCTATCCCTGTTCGATCCCGGTATCCGAGGAATTGACCAAGCGGGGCAAGACCGAGGTGGTCCGCAAGGCGCAAGCGCCCTCATGGACGCCCACCGCCGACATGCGCCGTCGCAACCCCGACCTGCCAGTGCGCGTCGAGGGCGGATCGCCCGACAACCCGCTGGGACCGTATGGCCTGTATCTGGCTTGGCCCGCCTATCTGATCCATGGCACGCATGACACGCGCAAGATCGGGCGTCGTTCGTCCAGCGGCTGCTATGGTCTGTTCAACGAACACATCACCGAACTTTACGGCATGGCCGAGGTCGGCACCAAGGTCGCGGTCTTCTGATTGCGCGCTTTACAACGGGCCGCCGTCGATGGACGGCGGCTTTTGTCATGCATGTGTCGCATAGAAATTCCTTATCGAATTTTCGTGAATGACCGCCTATCTTTTCCGGCAGATTTCAAGGCAGATTACTCAACCACAAGATTTGTCACTGCAGATCACGACTACATTGGCGCGATTGGTGGTCCTTGAAAAAGATAGCAAATCCTAATGCAGAAGCCCTTTAGGCACGGACACTTCTGTTGAATGACAGGCAATTGCTGCAGTTTGGATGCGCAGACGTGCTTATTGACAGCAACGGCTGGCCCATCTACCCCGGAAGATGATAAATATCGAGTAGTGCCGTGCGCTTGGCCTTCGGGTTAAGCATCTCAGTTTTTGGTGATTTTGATCCCTTCTTTTCGAAGGGGCTATGGGTGTGTTTTGGACAAGAGATCGGCTGAACTTGGGACTGCCCCCGTATACGTATCGCGACCCGTCCTTCCGCCGCTTGCGGAAGTGATGCCCTTGCTTGAGGAAATCTGGCAAAGCCGCATCCTGACGAATGGCGGCGTCATGCTGCAACGCTTCGAAGCGGCGCTGTCGCGCTATCTGAATGTCGAGCATATCACAATCGTCTCCAACGCATCGTTGGGATTGGTGCTGGCGCTCAGAGAATTCGGAATCACGGGCGAGGTCATCACCTCGCCTTTTTCATTCGTGGCGACCAGCCATGCGATCCGCTGGGCAGGGGCCGAGCCGGTCTTTGCCGATATAGATCCCCTGACGCTGAATCTGGACCCGGCCTCGGTCGAGGCGCGGATCACACCCAAGACGCAGGCCATCATGGCGGTGCATTGCTACGGCGCCCCCTGCGATACCGAGGGCTTGGCCGAAATTGCCCGCAAGCACGGGCTGCGGCTGATCTATGATGCCGCCCATGCCTTTGGCGTGCGCAAGGCGGGCAAGCCCTTGGTGGCCGAGGGCGATCTGTCCATCCTTAGCTTCCACGCGACCAAGGTGTTCCATTCGTTTGAAGGCGGGGCGATCATCTCTCCTACCCGCGAAATGAAGCTGCGGCTGGATCGGCTGGCGAATTTCGGCATCGAGGATGAGGTGACCGTCAGCTCGACCGGCCTGAATACGAAAATGAGCGAGCTGCACGCCGCCATGGGGCTGGCAATGCTGCCCAAGGTCGATGAGATCATCGAGGCGCGCGATCAGGTCGCGGGTCGCTACTGGTCGGGGCTATCGCAGGTGCAGGGGCTGCGCTGCCTGTGTCCGCCGGGCCAGAAAGGCCACAATTCCTACGCATTTCCAATTCTTGTAGGGCCGGAATATCCGATGCCGCGCGATGCGCTGTATCACCGGCTGCGCGAACACAACATCTATGCCCGGCGATATTTCTATCCGCTGATCTCGGACATGCCGATGTATCAGATGCTGCCTTCGGCGGCGCCCGCCGGATTGCCCATCGCGCGCCGCTCGGCTGAACGCATATTGTGTCTGCCGCTATATCCCGACCTTGATCGGGTGGCGCAGGACAAGATCATTCGCGTCGTTGCGGATCCCTGTCATTAATCGCGTGATCAAGGTTCAGGCCATGCAACACGAATTCGGTGCATATCATGGCTTTCGCCTGAATCACGGTCGCGGCGAATGGCGTGACGGAAGTTTGGGTGGGCGACATATCTCAACAGGATATGTCGCCCGCCGTTCCGCCCGCATCGCGTGTGAGAATATGATTCTCCGACCGGCCAATAAAATGACGATTGGGTCTGTCGCGTCGGTCGGATTGCAATGCGGTGGCGGTGATCAGGCGAACAGGCGCAAACCTACCGAAAAGTATAAGCGCCTGCTGGCGATCATCCCTGTAACGCGATTGAATAACGGGACTCTCGCAGGTAGAAATGCACCTGTAGACATGTATTCCGCCTATTGCGGATCAGGCTGGGAAAGCGGCGGCGGATGACCGCGGTGCACATAATCCCGGCATGGGCCGCTGCCGTGTGTTTTTCGCTCGGCCTATTGCTTATTTGCTTTGTTCGTCCTGCTTTGGCTGGGCGAGTTGTTGATTAGTCACTGTCCGCTTGGTCGGTCTTGTTAATGAGGTCCAGCGTTATGTCTATGCACTTGCTACGGGTCGCCGTCCTCAAGGATCGGTATCCAATGCAGTACATGACGGCCCGACATTCGAAGCATATTCTGGATTGGCGCCGTTTCGTTCCCTTCACCATGATCTCGCCCAGACTTGAGGGGTTCACACTTCTTGCACCGGGGCGCCGCACGGATCTGGTGCACAGCGAAAACCGCATTCCGCTGGGTGCGCACAAGTTCATCCTGTCGTTCGAAGACAGCGCGCCGCGGCGTTTCGGCTTTGAAGCCGACAACGCGCTGACGCGCTACATGGACGCAGCGATTGCCAGCCATCGGTGCCGTCGGCTGATCGCCATGTCGAATTTCGCGCGCAACCGCTTTCTGGATCAGCATCGCAACAATCCGGCTCTGCCTGCGTTGCAGGCCAAATTGGCGGTGCGCTATCCCAATATCGTCATCGGCGACACGCCCGATCTGCTGCAGGATGATGATGGCAAGACGCTGGTGCTGACCTTTGTCGGCGCGCATTTTGCCCGCAAGGGCGGTTGCGTCGCGGTCAAGATCGCGGAAAAGGCGCTGGCTGCGGGTGTGCCGCTGCGGGTCAACATCATCTCGCCGCTGGTGATGGGCGAAACGGTCTGGACCGACCCGTCCCGTCCCGGCTTTTACGATGAATACAAGGCGCTGTTGAATCTGGATAACGTCCGGCATTTCCCCGGCCTGCCCTACGCGCAAATGCGCGAGATGCTGGGCCGGTCGCATTTCGGCGTGCTGACCACCTTCGCGGATTCCTTTGGTTTTTCCGCGATCGAGGCGATGGCGGAACACACCCCGGTTCTGGGCACGCGCGTCTGTGCGCTGCCCGAGGTGATCGACGACGGCGTGAACGGCATCCTGATCGACATGCCGGTGGATCGGCTGGGGATGTGGCTGCGTCCGCAGGATCTTTCGCGGGCCAGCCCCGCTTATGAAGCCTATTTCCGCTCCGAAGTGGACCGCATTGCCGAAGCCGCCTTGCAGCGTCTGGCACCGCTGGTCGGGGATGGCGACCGGCTTAGGGGGATGCGCCGCGCCGCTAAGGCAAGCGCCATCGCCAAGTTCGATTCCCACGCGGCCTCGGATTACTGGGACGGGCTTTATGACGAAGTGGCGGCCGAGAATGTCGCAAGCGTGCCGCGCCGGCGCGAGCCTTTGCCGAACGAGGCGGCGGCTGTTTCCGCAACCGGCTTCGGAGGCGTCAGTGGCTGACAATACCCATAACAGATGCGGAGACTGCCGATGACCCGGCCATCCACCGCGACGGTCTATGAAGGCGTCATGCCCGACCGGGCGGTCAAGGCGCAGCCCAGCACGCGCGGCTCGGCCAAGCTGGAAACGCTGACGGGGCTGCGCGGCTTTGCCGTGGTCGTGGTCTTTGTCTCTCATGCGGCAAATGCTGGCTTTCTGCCGCGTTTCATCGGCAATGGGGTCGGGCAGCTTGGCGTGATGCTGTTCTTCATCCTCAGCGGTTTCCTGATGGGGATGCTGTATCTGGAACAGCGTCCCGATGCGCTGGCCCTGCGCCGCTATGTCACGGCGCGGTTGGGTCGGGTGCTGCCATTGTTCTATCTGGTCGTCGCGGTGTCGGTGATCGCGACAATGGCCGGAGTGGTCTGGCCGTTTCCGATCACGGATGCGCCGATGCTGGCGCAGCATCTGTTCCTGCTGAACGGCACGCGCGAGCTTTGGGCCGTGCCGGTCGAAATCCAGTTCTATGCCATATTCGTGTTGACCTGGCTGTTTTGCCAACGGCAGGGCAGGCTTTCGCTGACGCATCTGGCGCTGGTCTTTGGGGTGCTGGGCGTGGCCTTTGTGGCGCAGGTGCTGGCCTATCACACAGACTGGATGACCTTTGTCACGGTATTTTATTACACGCCCTATTTCCTGAGCGGCATGTTGATCGCCCTAGCCCGCAAACGCATCATGGACCATGCCACCCAAATGCCCGGATGGGCGCTGACTGCCATCGCCGTGCTGGCGGTGCTGGCCTTTGTCGCGGTCAATCCGAACTTCCGGCAGGGCACGGCGCTGGCGGTGCCGATCTGGGCCGATCCGCTGATCTGGGCGGCGATGGTGCTGGTCTTCGTTTGCAGCCTTGTGGGTGCCGGACCGTTCCGCTGGCTGGCCACGGGACCGCTGCTGTTTCTGGGCGAAATCTCATACGGTTTCTACCTGCTGCACGCGATTTTCCTGAAATGGGCCGAGCCGCTGGCCGCGTCCCCTTCGCTTGGTGCGCGTCTGGCCGTCATCGCGGGGGTCGGTCTGGTCACGGCGGCAGTCGCGTGGCTTAGTCTGACATGGTTCGAACGTCCCGCCCTGAAACGCGCAAAGGCCATGGCATGAGCGTGGCCCCGATCACCATGCCGGCAGGGCGCCCGATGCAGCCGATACGGCGCAGCCGGACTGCCGACAAACGCGACAAGACCAGCTTCATGGATTGGCTGGATTCCGCGTTTTTCGCCGTGGTGGTCCTGTTCTCGGCCGATGCCTTCATGTTCCTTGGGCTGAATTCGATCATCTGGCTGCTGTGTTACGCCTATATCTTCCTGCGCATGGCCATGAGCCTGTCGCAAGTCGCCGAGGCGCTGGAGCGGAACTGGGTATTGCTGCTGTATCCGGCCCTGTCGGCAAGTTCGGTGCTGTGGTCGGACCTGCCCAGCGAAACGCTGCGCTTTTCGCTGCAGCTTGGCGTGACGGCGCTGATCGCGATCTTTCTTGGCTCACGCTTCAGTATCCAGCAGATTTACCGGACGTTTTTCATGGTCATGTTCTTTACCATGATCGTGTCGGTGATGAACCTGACCAGCGCCATCACGCCTGCTTACGATGCGCGCGATCTGTTTCAGGGCATCTTCAACTCCAAGAACTCGCTGGGCCACAGGGCTGTGCTGTTTGCCGTGACATGTGCCTTCGGCATTCTGATCCTGCCGAACTTGCGACCGCGTTTTCGGCTGGCCTGCGTGATGGGTCTGCTATGCGTGACCGTCGTGCTGATGGTGGCGGGTTCGGCCACGGGCATCCTGTTTTCGGTCGCGGCATCGGGGGCGGGTATGGCGCTGTGGTTCCTGCTGCGTTGGCGCAGCGCATGGGCCTTTCTGGCAGCGGCGGCAATGGCAGCCCTGGGCCTGTTCCTGATTGCCAGCCTGTTCACGCGGCTGGACCCGCTGTCCTTCCTGTTGGGGCTGGTCGGGCGCGATGCGACACTGACCGGGCGCACGATCCTGTGGGATTTCGGGTGGGAGCATTATCTGGCGCATCCGTGGCTGGGCTATGGTGCGGCAGGCTTCTGGGACAACCCGCATTTTGCATCCGACATCATCGCGCTGCGCAGCCGTTACGGCGAAGGCGTGGTCGGCTTTCACAACCTGATCATCGAGCTTCTGGTCACGCTGGGTCCGATGGGGGTCGTCGCCCATTGCGCCATGACGCTGACGGCACTTTTCCGCACATTCTGGCACGCGCGGTATCGTGCAAATGCTTATGCTGCATGGGCTTTTACGCTGATCCTTGCGATCTTTGGAATGTCCATGCTGGGGGCGCAATATTTTCAGGGCCATTCCATCGTCATCATGCTGGTCCTGATCCTTGCCGCTGCCTTCCCTTCGCCGCTGGCTCCTCGCACCGCGTCCAGGATGCGGCCTTCTTCCAACCCATGGGACAACTCCTTCCCTACGTTCCCTGAATTCAAAGGCATGTCATGAACCACGATCTTCCTCATGCACCGTCGGTCTGGCGCAATGACGTGCCGGATTTCGCCCTGCTTGTGCGCCGAACGCTGGGTGGCATCCGACGCAATCTGCCTGTCCTGATCCTTGGCAGTGCCTTGGCCGGGGCGCTTGCCACCGGATTGGCGTTGACCCGGCCCGATTACTATTACGGCACGTCGGCCATCATGATCGACCCCCGCTTGGGCGGCAGCGGCGATGCGGCAGCGGCCCCGACGATCTATCTGGCCGACGCGCTGGTCGTCGATTCCGAAATCGAGGTGCTGCGTTCGGACCGCCTGCTGCGGCGCGTGGTCCAAAAGCTGCAACCCCAGATCGTCGCCGCCATGAGCAATGGCGCCCCTCAGGAAGCCGAGGAAGCCTCGCCCGGCCCGATCGCCCGTCTGCGCCAGATGCTGGGTCAGCCCGAAGAAGAAGTGGCCCCGCCCCCCACCGCCGAGGAAATCCAGGAGGCGCAGGTGGCTTGGGTCGGCGACAACCTGACGGTTGAGCGTCAGGGCAATACCTTCGTCATCCTGATCGGGTTCACTGCCGAAGATCCAAGGCTGGCTGCCGATGTCGCCAATGCCGTGGCACAGGAATATGTGCTGTTCCAACAAGATGACAGCCGCAACCGCGTCCAGCAGGAATCCGCATGGCTTTCCGCCGAGATGACCCGCCTTTCCATCGAGGCGCGTCAGGCCGAGGCTGCGGTCCAGAAATTCCTTGTGGAAAATGACGTGCCCAAGGATGGCGAAACCGGACTTGCCGGTGCGACCATGACCGATGTCGAGGCCGAGATCGTGGATCAGCAGCGCGTTCTGCGCAGCCAGACCCTGTTCACCGCCGAAATCGACACCGACATTCGCCGCCTGCAGAACGAACGTGTGGTGGGCGATCTGTTGTCGCTGAAATCCGACAACGTTTCGCTGAGCCGCCTGATGCAGCAATACAAGGACGCGCAGCGCAGCGATGGCGGCAATACCGCCATTCTGGCCCGCATGGCCGGTCAGATCATGAATGAGCTGACCACCATGCGCGAAGCGTCCGAGGCGGTTAAGGAAGTGACCGAGGCGAACCTTGCCAAGCTTGAGGCGCGCCATTCCGAATTGCAGGCCGAACTGTCGCAGATCGCTGCCACGCAGATCGAACTGGGCAACCTTCAGCGCGAATCCGAGGCGGTCAAGGAACAGCAGCGCAGCGTCATGGGCCAGTTGCAGCGCAGCCAAAGCCAGGACCTGTATATCGTCAGCGACACGCGGGTGATCGACGATGCCGTGCCCCCGGCCAATCCGGCAAACCCGCCGCTGGTTCTGGTGCTGGCCACCGGCCTGATCGGCGGCTTCCTGTTGTCGCTGGCATGGATATTCATGCGCGGCCAGCTTGATGATCGCATCCGTGGGCCGCAGCCTTTGCGCGACCGTCTGGGCCTGTCCTACATGGGCTCGGTTCCGCCGCGTCCGTTTGCGCCTGCAGCCCTGATGAATCCCGGCCTGCTGGCGCAGGGGAAATCGGTCGATAGCGGCCAGCTTTACGACAGCCTGCGCCGCGCGGCCGTGGTTTTGCGCCGCGACCGGGGCACGACGCTGGTCAGTTCGCTGGGTCAAAGCTCCAGCCGTGCGATGCTGTCCAGCAGTCTTGCCGCCTTCCTGACCAGTCAGGGCGAAAAGGTTCTGCTGGTCGAAGGCGACATCAGCAATCGTCGCCTATCCAGCGTGCTGCGGCCACAGTTGAAAAACGTCACCCCCGTCAACACGACGCTGGATCTTGCCAACCCGTCCGAACGGCTGACGGTCGCCATGCCGAATATCGGCCGTTCGGTCGATCCGTCGAACTATTCGGCCGCGATCGCTGCGCTGCTGGCCAGCCGTCAGGATCAGCATGAAATCGTGATCATCGACGGCCCGCCGCTGTCGGGCGCAGTCGATGAAATCATCGCCGAGGCCAAGGTCGGCAAAGTGCTGCTGGCGCTGCCCTTTGGCAAGGTTTCGCTTCACGCCCTGGAGCAGATCCTGGACCGGAACGAAGGCATTGGCCGCAGGCTGTCGGGCGTATTCCTGACCGATGTGCGTCAAAGCCGTCTGCGCCGTCACGACCCCATTCTGAAAGGCAAGCCCGCTTGACCGGCGGGCTTGTCCAAGCGACCTGACTGCGCCGAAGCGCGACAATCCTCCCCATTTCTTGTCACGACATCAGGCTATATATGACCAGTGAAACCGTTACCCCTCCGGCAGATACCGCGGCCTCCCCGCGCGGTCTGCTGCACCCTCGCACCGTTCGGCGGTTGCGCATCTATTCCGGGCGCGCACGTGCTGTCGCGCGCGGGCTGAAACATCCCTGCCTGTTCCTGCACATGCCAAAATGCGGCGGCACATCGCTGTCCGAGGCGCTGTATGGAACCGTGCCGCTGCACAAGACAGTGGCGGTGCTGGACGCGATCTCGACCCGCCGCGCGGCTGCCATCCAGACCTTTGACCGCGACGAAGAAGCGCTTTGCCACGACGATCTGGAACATGGCGACATCACATTCAATCTGCGCGAACAGCTGATGTTGACGCATATGGCGGCAGGCGCGCAGCTGATCCACGGGCACGTGCTTTATTCTGCCGCAATGGAACGGCATTTCGGCGCGCGTTACCGCATCACGTCGGTGATGCGCGATCCGGTGTCGCGTGCGATCTCGAACTTTTCGATGATGGCAGGGAATGGCTATGTCTCGTCCGATGTGGACGCATGGCTTGACGGTCCCGTCGGTCGCAGCCACGCAACAGTGTTCCTGCGCTATCTGGGCGGCAAGAACGTCGTCACGGCCGAAGAAGAACCTGCCGTGCTGGAACTGGCGCTGGAGCGGTTGAAGAACATCGCCGTGCTGGGTTTTCTGAACGACATGCCAAAATATCTGGACCGGTTCGCGGATGAGTTCGGCGTCAAGCCACAGGTCCATCGCTATAATCAGGCGGCATGGCCGACCATCAGCCTGAATGCAGCGCAACGCAGCCGGTTGGAGCAAGCCTGCGCCGCCGACATGGCAATCTATGACGCTGCACGGCGCCAATTCGGATAGGATGACGATCATGCCCAAGCCCACCGCCATCGGGATCGGCGCGCAAAAATGCGCCTCGTCCTGGATCCATGCCGTGCTTGCCGCACATCCCGAAGGCGCGGTTGCGCGCGAAAAGGAACTGGATTTCTTCAGCTATTACTATGACCGCGGTTATCGCTGGTATGAATCGCTGTTCGACGTGAAAAGCACCGCCAAGGTCTATTTCGAAAACTCGCCCAGCTATTTCCACGATCCGCGCGCGCCGGAACGGGTCCACGCCTATGACCCGGCGATGAAAGTTCTGCTTTTGCTGCGCGACCCGGTCGAGCGGGCCTATTCCAACCACCTGCACGAAGTCATCAAGGGCCATATCCCCAACGGCATCAGCTTTGAGGAAGGGCTGGCGAACAACCCGTCTTATCTGGATCAGTCCCGTTACGGGACGCATCTGGGCCGCTGGATGCAGGTCTTTCCGCGCGAACAGATGCTGGTGTTGTTTGCCGAAGACATCAAACGCGATCCGGGCCAGCAGGCCCGCCGCGTCTATGAATTCCTTGGCATGGCCCCCGATTTCACTACCGGCCTTTTGTCCGAGCGGCGCAATGAAAGCGACCGTGCCCGGATGCCGTGGCTGCGCAACGTGCTGCGCGCGCAAGGTGACCGGATGCGCCGCATGGGTCTGGAAGAGCAGTTGATGAACATGAAGAAGCTGCCGCCGTTCCGCCAGATGCTGGCCGCGAACCGCATCGACGTGCGGGCCGAAGTGCCCAAGATGCTGCCCGAGACCCGGCAAAAGCTGACGCAGGAACTGCAGGGAGAGATGGAATCGCTGTTCCAGCTGCTTGGCCGCCAGCCGGCCGAGTGGCCCGGCTTTACCAGAATGCGGGCCTGACATGTCGGGTCAGCACGTCACGGCGCCGCGGGGGCGCCCGGCCTTTTTGCGCGTGCTTGGCAGCGCCGAGACATTGGTTCCGCTGACGATCCTGTTCGCACGGGTATTCGGCGCGGTTCTGGGGCTGGTCCTTAGTCTTGTGATGGCCCGCGTCATGGGGCCGCATGAAATGGGCCGTGCGCTGACGGCCATGTCACTGGCGATGATCCTGCCAATCTTTGCTTCGGGCAGTTGCGAAATCGGGGCATCGCGTTTTCTGACGCAGGCGCTTTATCGCAACGAGAATGCACGTGCGGCAGGGTTCATCCGCATGACGTGGCAGGTCGCCGCGATTTGTGTGCCGGTCGTGATCGTCGTGGGCGCGCTGTTGTGTCTGCGCATCTCGCCCGAGGATGGTCGCACGGCATTCCTGATCGCGGTGGCCAGCGCCGCCCTGATGGGGATGCTGCGCATCGGATCCGCCCACGCGATGGGCTTTTCGCGGGTGATCGTCGCAACTTTGCCGGGCACGTTCCTGCGCCCGCTGATGCTGCTGATGTTCTTTGGCATCTACCTGCTGATCTGGTCCGAGATGCCGTCGGCAACGGTCGTGCTGATCTGCTTCCTGCTGTCGGCGGCGGTCAATCTGGCGCTGCAGCAGGGTCTGCTGATGGGGAACTATCGTTCCTTGTCGGGCATCCGCCGCGACATGAGCGAGCGTCGCGGCTGGATCGCCTATGGCCTGCAGATGGGCGCGACGATGCTGTTCATCGAATACAGCAAGGAAGTCACCGTGCTGTTTTCGTCCTTCAGCCTGACGCCTGCGGATGTGGCAAGCCTGTCTGTCGCGCTGTCCTTTGTCGGTTTCGTGCGCTTCGGCGTGGTGGCGGTCAATCAAAGCATCACGCCGAACCTATCGCGCAGCATCGCGGCGGGGGACGACAATCGGCTGCTGCAGATCGTTGACCGCTCGACCCTGATGAAGATGGTGCCCGTGATCGGTGGCCTGCTGCTGTTCGGCCTGTTCGGCCATCAATTGCTGCGGCTTTACAATGCAGGGTTTGAGAAATCCTGGTGGCTTTTGCTTTTGCTGATGGCCGATCCGCTATGTCTGGCGATATTTGGCCCGGCGGCCAACGTCCTGTCGCTGACCGGCCAGCAACGCCGCCTGATGATCGTTGGAATCGTCATGTTGGCCGTTCTGGCTGCGTTGGTGGTGATTGGCGGCTATGCCTTTGGTCTGGCGGGCGCGGCGATTGGCGCGACCTTGGCATGGACCGGATTTTACGGCGTGCTGACTTTGCTGGTCTGGCGTGAAAAACGGGTCAATCTGACATTGCTGGGGACGCTGGCGCGGAAAATCAGATAGTGCGTTGTAAAAATAGATGAAACGTCGCGCCAAAGGGTGTCTGGCAGCTCAGGCCGCCCCGGCGCGGCAGGTTCGATCCACGGAAAGCGACGGGCCATCCACGACGACCAGATCACGTCCCCGGTTCTTGGCTGCGTAAAGATTATGGTCCGCCTTCAGCAAGATCTCGTCCAGGTTTTGTCCGGGTTCGCGAACGCAGACGCCGACGCTGACCGTGATTGCGCGGTCCATGATGCCCACCACGCGCAAGACGTTTCGCACGCCTGACCTGATACGCTCGGCCACCTGCAGGGCTTCCTCACGGTCGGCATCCAGCAGAAAGACGGCGAATTCCTCTCCGCCCAGGCGTGCGGCCAGATCGCGTTCCCTGATCGATGCGCGAAGGGCGGATGCAAGTTCGCGCAGCACCGCATCACCGACCGCGTGGCCGTAGGTATCGTTGATCGATTTGAAGTGATCGACATCGATGAACAACAGCGTATCGGCGGAATGTTTTCCCCCGGCAATGACGGCAGCAGCATCGTCAAAGAAGGTTTTGCGATTGGTTAGGCCGGTCAGCCCGTCCGTGCGGGCGGCGTATTCAAGCTTGGTCGCCATCGCGGCCAGCTTCATCTGCTGGCCAATAAAGAAATAGGCAAGCGGGAAGCCGACGATGATCACGATCACCGAGGTCAGCAGCAAATCAAGCAGCAGCCGATCCGCGAAAAAGATGCTGTAAAAGATCAGCGTCAGCGTTTCTGCACCGATAACGGCAGCCAGCACGATCAGGCAGGTTTGCTTGAATACCGAAAACTTGCCGAATTTCTTTAAAAGGCGGTGCGAATACGCCATTACTCTGCCACGTCACTGCTATACGTGTGCGATCAAGTCAAAAACAAGTCAAAGTTGCAAGCTGAAACATGGCCTTTGGGGCAGGGGCAGGGCAGAATTGATCGATATGATCATCCGTCGCGGCCTTGCGGCAGAAACTGCCGGGTGGTGCTGAACTTGGCCCCACCCGGCTTTCCATGTCGATGGTCGTTACTTGATCTGCCCGACACGCCCCGCGGCGATTGCCGCCATATTCAATATGTCGTTCACGGTCGAGGTGGTCGAACAAATCTGGATCGGGGCGGGCACACCCGTCAGTATCGGGCCGACAACGGTTGCCCCGGCCAGTTCCTGCAACAGCTTGACCGAAATCGAGGCCGAATGCCGTGCAGGAACCACCAGCACGTTTGCCGGGCCAGTCAGCCGCGAGAAGGGATATTTCGCCGCCTGCGTTTGGTTCAGCGCAACGTCAACGGTCATTTCGCCTTCGTATTCGAAATCCACCTTGCGCGCATCCAGCACCTCGGTCGCGCGGGCCATCTTTACCGCGCGTTCGCTGATCGGATAGCCGAAGTTCGAAAACGACAGAAAGGCCACGCGCGGCTCTAGTCCCAATCCGCGGGCAACATGCGCGCCACGGCTGGCGATATCGGCCAGATCCTCGGCCTCGGGCCATTCATGGACCAACGTGTCGCCGATCAGGATGACCCGGCCATTGTGCAGGACGGTCGTGATGCCCACGGCACCATCGGCGGGCGTCACGTCAAAGACGCGGCCGATCTGGGCCAGCACATGCGCGCTTTTGCGCGTCGCGCCGGTCACCAACCCGTCGCCATGCCCATGCGCCAGCATCAGCGCAGCAAAGACGTGCCGGTCGCGGTTCGCCAGCTTATAGGCATCCTCGCGGTCCACGCCCTTGCGTTGCAGCCGCGCGTAAAGCGTGTCGTGATATTGTTCCAGATGGCGGGAGTTCGCGGCGTTGATGACGCTGATTTCACGCGCGGCATCGCCAAGACCGGCTGCCTCCAGCTTTTCGCGCACATCGTTTTCCCGGCCCACGACCAGCGACTGGCCCATGCCGCCCCGCTGCCACGCCACAGCGGCGCGCAGCACACGCGGATCGTCGCCTTCGGCAAAGATCATGCGGGCCTGCGCCTGACGCGCACGGGCATGGATGCCTTGCAGGATCGACGCCGTAGGGTCCATCCGCGCCTTGAGCGACTGGGTGTAATGTTCCATGTCCGCGATGGGGCGGCGCGCGACGCCCGTATCCATTCCGGCCTTGGCGACGGCGGGCGGGACGACATGAATCAGGCGCGGGTCGAAGGGCGTCGGGATGATATAGTCGCGCCCGAATTGCAGCTTGCGACCATAGGCCACCGCAACCTCATCGGGCACGTCTTCGCGGGCCAGCGCGGCCAGAGCATGGGCGCAGGCGATCTTCATTTCGTCGTTGATGGCACGGGCGTGAATGTCCAGCGCGCCCCGGAACAGATAGGGGAAGCCCAATACGTTATTGACCTGATTGGGGTAATCGCTGCGGCCCGTGGCGACGATTGCGTCGGGGCGGACGGCATGCGCTTCCTCGGGGGTGATTTCCGGGTCCGGGTTCGCCATGGCGAAGATGACCGGGTTTTCCGCCATGCTTTGCACCATGGCCTGCGTCACCGCGCCCTTGGCCGACACGCCCAGAAACACATCGCAACCGCGCATCGCATCCTCAAGCGAGCGTGCGTCGGTTTTGACCGCATGGGCCGATTTCCACTGATTCATACCCTCAATGCGGCCCTGATAGATCACGCCCTTGGTGTCGCACATGATGCAGTTTTCATGCCGCGCGCCCATGGATTTCAGCAGCTCCAGACAGGCGATCCCGGCAGCGCCCGCGCCGTTCAGGACGATCTTGACGTCCTCGATCCGCTTGCCCGAAAGCTCTAGCGCGTTCAGTAGGCCCGCCGCGCAGATGACCGCTGTGCCGTGCTGGTCGTCATGGAACACGGGAATGTCCATGATCTCCTTAAGACGCTGTTCGATAATGAAACATTCCGGCGCCTTGATGTCTTCAAGGTTGATGCCGCCGAATGTTGGCCCCATCAGTTTCACCGCATTGATGATCTGTTCGGGGTCTTCGGTGTCCAGTTCGATGTCGATGGCGTTGACGTCGGCAAAGCGCTTGAACAGCACCGCCTTGCCCTCCATCACGGGTTTCGAGGCAAGAGCACCCAGATTGCCCAAGCCCAGGATCGCCGTACCATTCGAGATGACGGCGACCATATTGCCTTTGACGGTATAGTCATAGGCAGTCTCGGGCCGCGCCGCGATCGCTTCGACCGGGACCGCGACACCCGGTGAATAGGCCAGCGACAGGTCGCGCTGCGTGGCCATGGGGGTCGAGGCGACGATGTCATATTTCCCCGGTCGCGGCTCCATGTGATAGGCCAGCGCCTCTTCGGCGGTCACGCGGGATTTGCGGGGGGTGTTGTCGTCGCTCATGGGTTCCTCCTGAATCTTCGAAGGTGTTTAACCGAGCGCGGGGCCAGACAGAAGGCGCAGCTGCGCTGACGCAGCTTTAACCAAGAATATACGATGAATAATCAAGCGGGGCCGGAGCAGCGCGCGAGCCGTCGGATTGTTGCGATAATTGCAATTATGTAAACTTATTTTGCGCAGATTTATGCGAATCCTATATCCTCGCCCGCTCCGGTGGCCGCCGCACAAGCAAGAAACCCGAAGCAAAAAGGCGCCGGGGTTTCCGGCGCCTTTTTCGTTTCAGCCTGCCTTGCGGTCCAGAAACTTCTGCATCTGGGCCTGCGTCTCACCCATCTCGAAGGCCTTGCGGTGGATCTGGCGGGCCAGCTCGAACGTCTCGTCAAAGCCCGCCTGCGTCGCGGCGCAAATGCGCTGCTTGTTGAAGGCATAGGCCAGCTTCGGCTTTGCGGCCAGTTCGCGGGCAAATTCCAGCGCGCGCGCCATGACCTGATCCTGCGGCACGATCTGGTTGATCAGGCCCAGACGGTGGCATTCGTCCGCCTCAAGGATGCGGCCGGTCTGCACAAGGTCGATGGCGCGGGTCAGGCCCAGCATCTCGCGCAGGATCCAGAAGCCGGTGGCGCTGGCAATGCCCTGATTGATCTCGGGCTGGCCCATGCGCGACCCCGCATGACCGATGCGGAAATCGGCCAGCAACGAGACCTGGAAGGCCGAGCCCGCCGCAATGCCGTTCAGCGCCGCGACGAACGGCTTTTCGAAACGGCGGATGGCGTTGTAAAGCGTGCGCCATTCCTCGATCCACAATTCGGCGCGGTCGGCGTCGAAGCTTTTGCCTTCGTTCAGGTCTTGCCCGGCGCAGAACGCACGGTCGCCGGCGCCGGTCAGCACCACCGCCACGACCTCGGGGTTTTTCGAGGCGCGCAGGATCGCCGTCACCAGATCGTCGCGCATGGGCTTGTCCCAGGCGTTCAGCTTGGCGGGCTTGTTCAGCGTGATGACAAGCACGCTGCCCTCCATCTTTTCAAGGATGTGGTCGATCATATTCATTTCTGTCTCTTTTCTTGTCGTCTGGCAGGCAACTGTCTCACTGAAGCTTTTCGGCAAGGCGCCGCCCCTTGATCGCAGCCCAAAGCACCATCAGGATCGTCGCGAGAATGACACCGGCGCTGATCGGCTCTGTCAGGAAGACGGACAAATCGCCGCGCGACATCAGCAAGGCTCGTCGGAAATACTCTTCGATCATCGGCCCCAGGATCACGCCCATCAAAAGTGGCGCCGCATCTATGCGCAAAAGACGCATCGCATAGCCCAGCAAACAGACGCCGAGGACCAGATAGACATCAAAGCTTGCAAGTTTCAGGCTGTAGACGCCCACACAGGTCAGGCAAACGACCGCAGGAAAGAGGAAGCGATAAGGGATGTTCAATAGTCTGATCCAGATCCCCACCATTGGAATGTTCAGCACCAGCAACAGCAGGTTACCAATCCAGAAGCTGGCAACCAAAGCCCAGAACAGATCCGCGTGTTCTGTCATCAGGCGGGGCCCCGGTGGGATGCCATGGATCATAAGGGCCCCCAAAATGAGCGCCATCGTCGCGCTGCCGGGGATGCCCAGCGTCAGAGTCGGAATGAAAGCCGTCTGGGCCGCCGCGTTGTTGGCTGCCTCAGGCCCGGTCACCCCCTCAACAGTGCCCGTCCCGAAGCGCTCAGGTCTGCGGCTAACGCGCTTTTCCACCGCGTAGGACAAGAAGGCAGCGATTGTTGGCCCCGTGGCAGGCAGAGCCCCCAAGAGCGATCCGAGCAACCCGCCGCGAACGACCGGGCCAGTGCTGTCGCGCACGTCATCCCGCGTCGGCTTCATATCACGAAGCCGCACCTTTCCATTGATCGATCCGTGCTGCGGCTTGCCGATATTTGCAATGATCTCGGGCAGGCCAAATAGCCCCATTGCGATGATGACGATACTGATGCCGTCGTAGAGGTTGAAGTTGCCGAACGTGAAGCGCTGTGCGCCCGTGTTGACATCGGTCCCGACTGTTCCAAGCAATACGCCCACAACGACGGCGCCGCAGCTTTTCAGGATGGAGCCTTGCGTGATGCAGGTCGCGGCAATCAACCCGAGCACCATGACAGAGAAATAGTCTGCCGGGCCAAATCGCAGCGAAAGATCCGCCAGCAGCGGCGAGAAGATCGAGAGCAGGACAATCCCCATCGAACCACCGATAAAGGACGCGATGGCCGTAAGGAACAGCGCCTGTCCCGCCCTGCCCTTCTTTGTCATCTGATATCCGTCCAAGGCCGTCACGGCCGTTGAGGCCGAGCCGGGAAGGTTGATCATGATCGACGCGATCGATCCACCGTATTCTCCGCCGTAATAAATGCCGGCCAACATTACCAAGGCGGCGTCTGGCGGCAGATAAAACGTCAGCGGCAGTAAAAGCGAGATCGCGATCATCGAGCCGATCCCTGGCAGCACGCCGACAAACGTCCCGACTGTCACGCCGATGAAGCAATAAAACAGGTTCGTCAGGGTCAGGGCTTGGGCAAAACCGCCCGCAAGATTGGAAAGCAGGTCCATGTGTCAGAGCTCCCCCAAAACCGGGATCGGCATGCCCAGAAGTTTGACAAAGACCAGCCAGATACCCGCCGCTAGGCCAGCAGACAGCAACGCACCTTGAAGGACGCTGTTCTGACGATCGGCAATCGCGCAGACCGTGCCACAAACCAGAATGGTCGGAACCATCCCGGCCTTGTCGATCATCAGCGCAAAGATCACCACACTCGCTGCAACGAATAGCACGGACCGCAGTTCTGGTCGTTCAATCGCTTCACCGGTTTCTCGCAACGCATTTCCGAATACGGCAAGCCCAATCAACGTTGTGACGACACCGACAGCGAATGGGAAAAACCCCGCCCCCATCGTGGTCAGAGAACCTACTCCATAGCGCATCGACGCTAATGAAAAGCCCGCACCTACGATGGCGATACCCAGTCCCGCAATCGAGTCGCGCGACAAGAATTTGATTGGCAAATCAGCCATGTCTCCCGTCATCCCCTTGTTGGATAATAATTATTTTATTTGGCTGGGGGCGCTGCATCTACGCATTCACGCGCAGCGTCTCGCTTGACACTAGCACTCGATTCGCGCAGCATCAAAATAATAATTACAATAATTGCATACCAATAGTGAGGAAATCATGACCATCAGAATGCTCGCGGCAGCAGCCATCGCAATCGCAACGCTGGCCCCAACTATCTCTGCGCACGCCGCAGAATACCCCGCCAAACCTTCCCGCATCGTCGTGCCCTATAATGCCGGAGGGGCAGTCGATTACGTCGCGCGTGTTGTCGCCGAAGCGCTGGGGAAAGGACTTGGCCAGAACTTCGTCGTCGAGAACCGCCCTGGTGCGTCCGCCAGCATTGGCATCCAGTTCGTGACGAACGCTCGGGCTGACGGATACACGTTGCTCTTCACCTCGATCACCAGCAATGCCATCACCGCCGCAATGGAACCCGACAAAGTGGGTTACGATCTCAAGGCTGATCTTCAGCCGGTCGGTATCGTTGGCCGTGTGCCTCTTGTGCTCGTCACAAGCCAGAATATCCCAGCGAATACGATCGCTGAACTGATCGAATACTCGAAGGAACAGGAGATGCCGATCTCCTTCGCATCCTCCGGGATCGGATCCACCGAACATCTTGGGGCGTTGGCTTTTGCGCAGGCCGCAGGGATCGAAATGCAGCACATCCCCTACACAGGCGGTGCGCCTGCGATGACGGATGTCGCCGCCGGCCGTGTCGATTTGATGGTCGCCACGCTTCCGACAGCGCAGCCCCAGATCGAAGCAGGAAATATCAAAGCCCTCGTCATCGCAAACGACGAGCGTGTCGAGATCCTGCCAGAGGTGCCAACTGCAAAAGAGGCCTCGCTCGAGGGTTTTGACGTCGCCTCGGTCTATGGCTTGCTCGCGCCGGCAAAAATCGATGCTCAGGCGCTTGAGACCCTTCGCGGCTCGCTCGACGAGATCGCCAAGTCGCCAGAGTTCGCCAAGATGATGCTGGATCGTGGCATCATTCCGAACGCAGAGGTCAAAGCCGATCCCGATGCGGCTTACAGTGCCGAGCTCGATCTGTGGCGAAATCTCGTGGCCCAAATCGAGACCAAGTAATCAGGTTTCAGGCCACCCGGCGCGAAGAACTCTTCGCGTCGGATACTCCGCGACCATTGGTCGATTACATCCTCGGCCCTCTCAGAACGTGAAAGAATTGACCATGAAGAACTCCGTCGCGATGGACCCCATCGATCATACGCTGTTCAGGGACACGCTTGCAGCGCGTGCCATCGAAGAGCCGAACACTGTCTTTCTCCGTTTCGGAGATGACACATATACCATCGGACAGATCAATGCCGCATCGAACCGGGTCGCAAACGCGCTGTTGGGCAGTGGTTTGAAGCCAGGGGACCGTGTGGGCCTGATGTTACCAAGCCACCCCGACCATATCATTGCGATCTTTGCTACAATGAAGGCAGGACTGGTGCGGGTTCCCGTGAACGTGCATGCGAAGGGGCCGTCGCTTGAGCACTATTTCACAGCATACGACCTCGCGGCACTCGTTGCGGATGATCAATACCGCGCCCAGCTTGATGAGGCATTTGTCGAGGTGGCGGCCCCCGCAATCATTTGGCGCGGCAGCGTCGATGGTCGTGGCGACAACTATGAGGCTTTGGTTGCGCAGGCCAGCGACGCCGAACCCGATGTCTGCTTCGATACCGACGATATCCTTGCACTGACCCCGAGCTCGGGCACGACTGGCGCTCCGAAAGGCGTTCTCAAATCGGACCGCACCTTGCGCGCGGGTCCTATGGCGGTTCTCAAGATCACCGATGCCCGACCCGGAGACGTTTTTCTGCTCTGGGAGCCGCTGCATCATGGTGCAGGCGTTGCTGTGATCATCTCGGCCGTGCTTGGGAAGGTTACCTTGGCCATGGTGGAACGTTTCAGCGTGTCGAACTTCTGGAACGATGTCCGGCGTTATGGCGTCACGCATATCCACTATCTCGGCGGCGTTCTTCCTCTCTTGCTCAAGCAGCCGCCGAGTGATCAGGACCGCGACCATAAGGTGCGCATCGCCTGGGGTGGGGGATGTCCGCCCGAAATTTGGCGCGACGTCGAAGAGCGGTTTGGCGTTACCCTGCGGGAAGGCTATGGCCTCTCGGAACTCATCACATTCGTCACCCTTAACCTGGACCGTCGGGTCGGGTCCTGCGGCGTGCCGCTGTCGCTCTACGATCTCAAAGTTGTCGATGATGATGGACAGGAGGTGGCTGCAGGCGAAGTCGGAGAGATTGTTGCAAAATCGAAGCAACCGGAGACCGGCTTTCTTGGCTATTTCCGAAATGAGGAAACTACGCGAGACACGCAACGCGATGGCTGGCTTCTGACCGGAGACCTGGCACGGCGAGACGAGGACGGCTTTATTTTCTACGCAGGACGTAAAAAAGAGATGCTGCGTCGTAGAGGCATCAATATCTCTGCCTGGGAGGTCGAGCAGGTCGTCAACAAACACGCCGCCGTCGCCGAATGCGCCCTGATCGGCGTTCCCAGCGAACTGGGAGAGGACGACCTGAAGATCGTTATTCGGCTGATCGAAGGTGCCAGCCTTGACCCGATGGCGCTGATCGAGTTCTGCGAAGCGCGGATGCCCTATTATCAGGTTCCGCGATACGTGGAAGAGATCAGCGAGTTTCCGAAGACCCCGACGCAGCGCATCCGCAAGAAGGAGTTGTCGCGCAGTGTATCATCCTCATGGGATCTGGAAGCGACGGGCCGGACGGTCTCGCGCAAGCCGGTCAAAGCATGAGCGGGTCGTGCGACTACGTTCGGCTTGATCACGACGGTGGCGCAATTGCCACCGTCGTGATTGATCGACCGGCAAAGCGGAACGCTCTGGACCGATCAGGCTGGGCAGCCTTGGGCGAGATATTCTCATTCTTGTCGGGTCAGTCCTCTTTGCGCAGCGTCATTCTTACCGGTGTGCCCGGTGCGTTTTGCGCAGGTGATGACATTTCGGCCTTTGCGGCGGTGGGAAATGATCCCCAACTCCGGCAGGAGTATTGGGACACGATCATGTCCTGTTATGAGGCTGTCGGCACCCTGCCCGTTCCTGTCATCGCGGCCATTGATGGCCCTTGCATCGGCGGCGGCTGCACCTTGGCGCTGCGGGCAGATTTCAGGATCGCCGGACGCAACGCCTATTTCGCGGTTCCCCCAGCGCGCTTGGGCTTGGTCTACCCTGCGCAAAGCAGTGCCTTACTCGCACAAGCTGCGGGAGATCAGCTGGCGCGATATATGCTTTACTCCGGTGGTCGTGTTCCTGCAGAGCAAGCCGCCTCTGCTGGCCTTGCCATTCATGCGGAGGTTGCAATTGATCGCGCGCGTGATCTTGCTGCGGAATTCGTGCACAGTGCGCCGATGTCCGTCCATGGCGCGAAAATCGCCTTGAACGCCACAAGAACGGGCACATTGCCGGAGGTCGCGTCGCAAATAAAGCAGCTATCTCTGGAAGCAGAACGCAGCCGTGACAGACAAGAAGGTCTTCAAGCCTTTGCGGAAAAACGGCTCCCACGTTTTACCGGTGGGTGATAGAAGATCGACCTCAGTCCAAGCGTGTTACGAGACAGATCCGGATGACGTGGCAACCACTACCGCCTGCCCCCATTGATACTGACCCTGAAGGCGCAGATCCGCGCCTGTTTATCCGTTCGGTGATGAAAGCCATGCTGGTTCTGGAGGCGTTTGATGCTGCCGAACCGGCGATGGGCCTGCAGCGCCTGGCAGAGCGCACGGGGCTTGGGCGCAGTGCAACACAACGGTTCGTGCACACGCTCGAAATTCTTGGCTATCTGCGGCGTGATCCGAAGACGCTGAAATACAGTCTCTCCAATCGTGCCTTCCTGTTCGTGCGAAGCATTCTTTCGACCAATTCGGCCTTGGAACAATCTTTCCATCTTCTGTCACGGCTTGCCGAGCGGATCGGCGAAACCGTGTCCTGGCTGGAGAAAGATGGCGATGCGGCTGTGGTCATCGGAACAGTGCCAAGTCCGCATAGAACGGCCATCATTCTTCCCGTCGGGACACGGCTCGAGCTGGCCAGTTCATGCGCCGGCCTGTTTCTTCGAAACTCAGTCGACGGTCTCGGTGCAGACTCAATTGCGCAAGGTTGGGCAATCACCGAAGCGGATCTTGATCACGGCAGCCTGACGGCTGCAGCTCCGGTTAAGGACGTTCGCGGCAACGTCATCGCGGTCATAAATGTATCCATCCTGCGTGACCGAATGACAGCGCAGGAAGCGCGAGAGCGGATAATTCCGGCACTGGTTGAGGTAAGCAGAGAAGCCAGCCAGATCGCGTTCGGTTAAGAGAATAGGCTCAGAACCCGATTGCCCGCGTGACGGCCTCTGCCGCCTCTCGCATCGGTGCCAACAGTCGTGCGACAGCGTCCGATTTGGGTAGACGACTTTGAAGTGCCGATACGTTGATCATGCCCAGCGGAGGCCCCGACGTGCTGAAAACTGGCACTGACATCGACACGCTGTACAGATCTTCGCTTTTCTCTGTCAGCGCATAGCCTTGATCACGGATGTCCTGAAGAACATCTGCATAGGTTTCGAAATCAGACGTGCCCATCCTTCGGCGCGCCGCATCGTCAGCCCGCAGAAAGATCGTTTCTGCTTCCTGTCGATCGAGATGTGCCAGAAAAACCTGACCGGATGCCGCTGTCAGAACATTGAACCGCTGCCCGACCGGCAAGCTGACATGGCTGTAGTGCTGGCTGCGCACGGATTGCAGGATGACAATCTCATCTCCGTCCCGGCCAACCCAAGCGACAGATTCACCGGTTTCCTCTGCAAGGCGCTTTAGCGCCGCCGCGATACGCGGGCCAGCATTTTGCTGGCCCACAAGTGCATCGCACAACTGAAACATTCGAGCCGTCAACCGATAGCTTTGATCATCCTGTGCCCGGTCGAGGTATCCGAGATAAGCCAAAGTGTAGACGATACGCTGGATTGCACTGCGCCCGATATCACACCGTTCGGCCAATTCGGACAGCGTCAGTTGCTCTCTACCACCATTGAAGGCATTCAAGACCGTCATGCTGCGCTCGATCGCCTGCACATAAAGCCGGTGATCGGGTTCCGGACTCGTAAGTCCAGGGCTAGCTTCTGGTTGCTTTACCATGCAATTATCGACTGCTGTTCTGAGTTTCGTCAACGCCTAGCTAGCCAGCCTTGCTACCATTGTCGACGGTGCTGTTCTTAAATTGACGCCGTTAAACCTGACGCAGCGCGGCGATCAGGTCGTGGAAGCGGTCGCCCTGCACGATGACATGATCCCGAAGCGCCCGGGCCGCCGCATCGGCATCACCCGCGCTGATGGCCATGACCACCGCATCATGTTCGGCATAGGATCGCCCCATGCGGTTCCTGACCTGCAACTGCATCCGTCGGTAAGGCTGCAACATCGCGTGCAGCCGCGATGCCTCGCGTTCCAGAAACGCGTTATGCGTGGCGCGATAGATGCAATGATGGAATTCCGAGTTGCGGGTGTAATACCCCTCGACATCGCCCGCCTCGGCGCGTTGGCGGCAGGCGTCATGCGCGGCCTCCAGCGCCGTCATCTCGCTGTCCAGAATGCGGCGCGCGGCCAGACGCCCGCAGGTCGCCTCGATCTCGGCCATGACCTCAAAGCGTTCGGCCAGTTCCTCGGGGCTCCATTCCGTGACGAAGGTGCCGCGCTTGGGTACGACCCGGACTAGCCCCGACGCTTCCAGCTGGTGCAGCGCCTCGCGGATGGGGGTGCGCGAGACGTCAAACTCGCGCTCCAACGCCTCGGGGTCCAGACGGGCACCGGGGGCGTAGACGCCTTGCACGATAGCATTTTCCAGCGCGTTACGGATGCGCAGCGTGTTCGGGATGTTCGTCATCGCGGGCCTCATGCTCATGCACACAGCGTATCCTGCGTCAACGCATTTATCCATCCGATCTTATGTTATATACATCATCGCGTGACAAACGTATAACAAATGCGGGAGGGGATTCGCGGCCAACCGCGTTTCCAAGGAAGATTGCAAGGAGGAGGAGCCGCGCATGACCCCGCATTTTCTATCGATATACGCGCTTGTCGCGATGTTCGTGGTTGCAACGATCTGGCCGATCAACATGGGCGTGCTGGCCTTCGTCGGCGCGTTTCTGGTCGGCACGCTGCTGGCCGGGCAAAGCACCAACGACATCATTGGCGGCTTTCCGGGCGGGCTGTTCCTGACGCTGGTGGGCATCACATGGCTGTTCGCCATCGCGCAGAACAACGGCACCATCGACTGGCTGGTGCGCATGGCCGTGCGCGCGGTCAAGGGACGGATCGCGGCGATTCCGTGGATCATGTTCGGCATTTCCGCGATGCTGACTGCGGTGGGTGCGGTCAGCCCCGGCGCGGTCGCCATCGTGGCCCCCATCGCGCTGGGTTTCGCGTTCCGTTACCATATCTCGCCCTTGTTGATGGGTCTGATGGTGGTGCATGGCGCGCAGGCCGGGGGCTTTTCGCCCATCAGCATCTATGGCGGCATCACCAATGGCGTCGTGGAAAAGGCGGGCCTGCCGCTTAGCCCGATGACCACATTCGCCGCCAGCTTCACCGTCAACGCCGCCGTGGCGCTGATCCTGTTTCTGGTGCTGGGCGGTCGTGCGCTGATGCAGATGCGTCAGGACATCGAGCCGGTGACCGTGCCGCATGTCGAAATCGCCCGCGCCGCCACCGGCCCGCAGATCTTCGGCGACAGCGAGGCCGAGGCGATCAGCCCCCGCATCGGACGCGAAGGCGGCGGTCATTCCAACAAGCTTGTCAATGAGGTCGAAGAGGGCAACCACCCCGACGGCAACCCCTACCAGATCGCGACATTGGCAGGTCTGGCGCTGCTGGCGGTGCTGGTTCTGGCCTTCAAGCTGGATATCGGCTTTGTCGCGCTGACCATCGGTCTGGTGCTGGCGCTATGGGCACCGACCATGCAGAAACGCGCCATGGCGCAGGTGGCATGGCCGGAAATCATGCTGATCACCGGCGTCTCTACCTATGTCGCCGTGCTGGAATCCATGGGCACCATCGATTTCGTGGGCCATAGCGTGGCGGGCATGGCCTCGCCCCTGCTGGCAGCGCTGATGTTGTTCTTTATCGGGGCGGTGGTGTCGGCATTCGCATCCTCGACCGCGGTGCTGGGGTCGCTGATCCCGCTGGCCGTGCCCTTCCTGCAAGGCGATACGGGTGTTGGCGCCATCGGCTTCATCGCCGGAATGGCCGTTGCCTCGACCATCGTGGATGTCAGCCCGTTTTCCACCAATGGCGCGCTGGTTCTGGCAAATGCGCAGGGCGTGGACAAGCAGGTCTTCTTCCGCAAGCTGCTGAATTATGGCGCGCTGGTCACGCTGATCGCGCCGGTGGTTCTGTGGCTGATCTTTGTCGTGCTGCCGGGGTGATCCCGGCCGCCTCCCCCATGCAAAGGAGAATGTCGTGACAAAAGCCGAAGCCTCGCGCCAAAGCCGCCCCGCATTTCTGGGTGAGCTGTTCGAGACCCTGACCGAACGCGGTCGCCGCCTGCTGTGGCGTCGCGATGCGGGCGATGCCCCCCAGCCGCCCGAACTATCCGAACTGGCCCAGGCGCTGCTGTCGCGCCGGGGCGAGGCCTCGGGCGTGGCGCTGGCGCGGGGGCTGCTTGCGGCTTTCGATCACGCCGGACCGGACGCGCGGCTGGGTTTCCTGCGCGTTCTGGCCGAACGTTTCGGCCCTGATCCGGCGGCGGTCAAGGCAGCCCTTGCCGCCATCGAACACGACCCTGACGCGCTGGAGGATCTGCATTCCGCAGCCGAACCGCGCCGGCAGGAACTGCTGCGCCGCCTGAACCTTGCGCCCGGCGGCACCGCCGCGCTGGTCCATATGCGCGAGGAGCTGCTGTCCCATCTGCGCAGCGATCCGTCGCTGCGCCGCGTGGACGACGATTTCGCGCATCTGTTCGGGTCATGGTTCAACCGGGGCTTTCTGGTTCTGCGCCATATCGACTGGAACACCCCCGCCGCGATCCTTGAAAAGATCATCCGCTATGAGGCGGTCCACGCCATCCAGAACTGGGACGACCTGCGCAACCGCCTGCAACCGACGGACCGGCGCTGCTATGGTTTCTTCCATCCGCAGATGGTCGATGAGCCGCTGATCTTTGTCGAGGTGGCGCTGACCCGCGCCATTCCCGATGCGGTGGGTGGTCTGCTGGACCTCAAGCGCAAACCGATTGAGGCCGAGGAGGCGACCACCGCCGTCTTCTATTCGATCTCGAACACGCAGCGCGGGCTGGCGGGGGTGTCCTTCGGCAATTTCCTGATCAAGCAGGTGGTCGAGGAGCTGAAGGCCGAGCTGCCCAATATCCGCACCTTCGTCACCCTGTCCCCCGTGCCGGGCTTTGCCGCATGGCTTGCGGCGGCGCGCAAGGACGAAGCATCAGACCTGATCGACGCCGATCAGCGCATCGCCTTTGCGTTGCTGGACGAACCCGGCTGGCACAAGGACGCAACCAAAGCCGAGGCCCTGCGCGCGCCCCTGCTGGCCGCTGCCGCCACCTATTTCCTGCGCGCCCGCGACGGCAAGGGGCGCGTTCCCGACCCCGTAGCGCGGTTCCATCTGGGCAATGGCGCACAGCTTGAACGCATGAACCATCTTGGCGATGTTTCGGCCAACGGGCTGAAACAGGCGCATGGGTTGATGGTCAACTATCTCTACGACCTCGACCGGATCGAAGTGAACCACGAAGCATTCGCCGAACGCGGCACCGTTGCCGCAGCATCCGTCGTCGCGCGCGCCCTGCCGACGACCTGAAAGGACCCATGATGAGCGACAATCTTTTCGACATCCTTGCGCGCGGCATCACGGACCCCGCCGCCACCGCCATCGAGACGCTTTCCGCCGAGCGCATCACCTATGCCGACCTGACTGCCCGCACGGGACGCATGGCGAATGCGCTGGTGGCGCTTGGCGTGCAGCCCGGTGACCGCGTGGCGGTGCAGGTGGAAAAATCCGTCGAGGCGATCATCCTGTATCTGGCGACGGTGCGGGCGGGCGCGGTCTTCCTGCCGCTGAACACCGGCTATACGCCCACCGAGATCGCCTATTTCATCGGCGACGCCACCCCGGCGATGTTTGTCTGCGATCCGAGGCGGGCCGAGGCGCTGGCTGAGGCGTCGGGCACGGCGCGGCTGCTGACGCTGGGCGCGGATGGCTCGGGCAGCCTGACCGATGCGGCCAAAGACCAGCCGCAGGATTTCGCGACCGTGCCGCGCGGCGCGGATGATCTGGCGGCGCTGCTATATACCTCGGGGACGACGGGGCGCTCCAAAGGCGCGATGCTGACGCATGGCAATCTGGTGTCGAACACCCGCGCGCTGATCCAGGCGTGGGAATATACCGCCCGCGACGTGCTGATCCACGCGTTGCCGATCTTTCACACCCACGGGCTGTTCGTCGCCACCAATGTCACGCTGTTTTCCGGCGCGTCGATGATCTTCCTGCCCAAGTTCGACGTGGATCGCATCTTCGAAGACATGAGCCGCGCGACCGTGCTGATGGGCGTGCCGACCTTCTATACGCGGCTTTTGCAGGACGACATGCTGAACGCCGAAACCACGGCGCGGATGCGGCTGTTCATCTCGGGCTCGGCGCCGCTGCTGGCCGATACGCATCGCGAATGGCGGGCGCGGACGGGCCACGCGATCCTTGAGCGTTACGGCATGACGGAAACCAACATGAACGCCTCGAACCCCTATCACGGCGACCGGGTGGCGGGGACGGTGGGCATGCCCCTGCCCGGCGTCGAGATCATCGTGACCGACCCGGAAACCGGCGCCGAACTGCCCCAAGGCGAGATCGGCATGATCGAGGTGCGCGGCCCGAACGTCTTCAAGGGCTATTGGCAGATGCCCGAAAAGACCGCCGCCGAGCTGCGCGAAAACGGCTTCTTCATCACCGGCGATCTGGGGCGCATCGACGATGTGGGCTATCTGCACATCGTCGGGCGCGGCAAGGATCTGATCATCACCGGCGGCTACAACGTCTATCCCAAGGAAATCGAGACCGAGATCGACGCCCTGCCCGGTGTCACCGAATCCGCAGTGATCGGCCTGCCGCATCGTGATTTCGGCGAAGGCGTGACCGCGGTGATCGTCGGCCCCGCCCCCCCGTCCGAGGCCGAGGTTCTGTCCGCACTTGAAGGGCGGCTGGCGAAATTCAAGCTGCCCAAGCGCGTGCTGTTCATGGACGTCCTGCCCCGCAACACCATGGGAAAGGTCCAGAAGAACCTGCTGCGCGATCAGTTCGGCGGGCTTTACGACTGAGCGAAAACCTTTCGAAAGCGGCGGGACGACACGCCGCTTTCAACACCCAGCCTCACCAGCGACAAGGACCATGACATGACCATCAATATCATCCTTCTTGGCGCACCTGGGGCGGGAAAGGGAACGCAGGCACGGCGCCTGATCGAGGAACGCGGACTGGTCCAGCTATCGACCGGGGACATGCTTCGCGAAGCGCGCCGGTCCGACACGGATATGGGCAGGCGCGTGTCTGACGTGATGGATCGCGGCGAATTGGTCACCGATGACATCGTCATCGAGTTGATCGGTGAAAAATTCGCGCAAGGCGGCAAGGGGTTCATCTTCGACGGGTTTCCCCGCACCTTGGCGCAGGCCGATGCGCTTCAGCAGCTTGTTGCGACCAGCGGGACGCAGATCGACGCGGTCATCGAATTGTGCGTCGATGATCAGGCATTGGTATCCAGAATATCCGGCAGGATGACCTGCGGCACCTGCGGCGAGGTGTATCACGATCAGACCAAGCCACCGAAGCTGCAAGATACCTGCGATCTGTGCAACACCGCCGATCTGCGGCGGCGCCCGGACGACAATCCCAACAGCCTAAACACGAGACTGCTGGAATATTACAAAAAGACCTCGCCGTTGCTGGGTTATTATCACGCGCTTGGCAATCTGCATTCGGTCGACGGGCTTGCGGAAATGGACAGCGTGGCCAGCAATATCCGTTCCATTCTGGATGCGTTCCAAGCCGAGCGGTGACATGACGGCATGCGGGCGGCTAAAGCAGCGCCTCGATCCGGCGCACCCGTGCGCTGGCAATGTGGCGGCGCATCATCAGCTCGGCCATTTCTGCGTCGTGATCGATGATCGCGTCGTAGATGCGGCGATGTTCAACCGCACTTCGCCTGCGCAGTGCAGGATTATCATTCCGACTGCGATACAGCCGCAGCAACGGATAAAGTTCGGCGCAAAGCAGACCGATCAGCAAGGGGTTGCGACTGGCCTGTGCGATGCGGAAATGGAAATCCCGGTCGGTCGTGCCAAGCGCCGAATGAACCTCGGGCTTCAGTCCCTCCAACTGGGCTTCGTGATTTTCGATGATCTGGCGCAGCGCATCGCGGTCTTCGTCCGACATGTTGACGGCCGCAGATCGGGCCGCAAGCCCCTCCAGCATCTCGCGCACCTCGAAAAGCTCGCTCAGGCGTTCTGGCGTGGCTTCGATCACGCGCGCGCCCTGATTGGCAGAACGGGTGATCAGACGCCGTTCCTGAAGGCGGTGCAACGCCTCGCGCAAGGGCCCGCGACTGACGTTGTACTTCCGCGCCAGCAGCGGTTCGCTGAGCTTTGAGCCAAGCGGGATCTCGCCTTGCAGGATCGCCTCGGTCAATTGCTCGAACAGCCGTTCGGCAAGCGTTCCTGACGGCTCGGCAGGTTCGGATTTCCCCGCGTGCTTGTCATGATGTGTCATCGTTTCAGCATCGTCCTTTGTCACCGTAAAAGCCGACGGCAGAGGATCGGCGAAACAAGCATGATATAGATCGTGCGAAATGCGTGGCATGTCACCACGAAAGCCACTTCGACCTCGGCAGCATAGGCGATCACGCTCATCTCAGCAAAGCCTCCGGGGGCCAGCGCCAGAAATAGCGCGGCGGCAGGGATGTCCACGATCTTCCCAAGGATCAGGGCCAGCGCGACTGACATGGCGATCAACACCAGCGTCCAGACCAGCCCGATCAGCAGCGTGCGCCAGACTTCGTTGAAGCGGATGCCAGCAAACCGCGCGCCGGTGATGCAGCCGATGACCACCTGCATTGCCGCCACGATGGCATAGGGGATTTCGGCCGAGGTGACGCCGCTGCCATGCAGCCCCGCGCTCAGAAACATAGGGACCAGCATCAGCCCGCCATAACTGCGCAGCCTGTTGCCCAAAACGTATCCCAGCACCACACAGGCCGACAGGGCCAGCCAATCCAGCGGCCCGCCCGCACCGTGACCCGGCGGGCCCGAGATCGCACCCTGCCCCAGACCCAGCATCTGGCGCAGCATGAAGGGCACAAACGTGACGACCAGCACGATGCGGACCGAATGCACCAGCACCAACTTGCGCACATCCGCCGAGAATTGCTGGCCCAGCAAAGCCATTTCGCCCAGCCCACCCGGGCTTGCCGACAGAAAAGCCGTGGGGCGATCAAATCCTTGCCGGCGAAAGAACAGATAGCCGATCGCCGAAACCGCAAGGAAGAACACCAGCAGCACGATGAAGATCGGCCACCACGCGGCAAGCTGCGTCATCACCGATGGTGTAAAGGCGCTGCCGGCCATCACGCCGACGGCGTCGCCAAGGTGCTGGTCGCCGAAGCCCCGCTTTACGGCCACCGTCTGGCGGAACCTGTCGCGGCGCTGATCGTGGCGCTGGCCGGCGATTA
>NZ_FXTK01000014.1 GCF_900182695.1 Paracoccus laeviglucosivorans | reverse complement strand
GGAAAACCCCGGTGTTTTCCGGAGGGCAGAACGGGGAGGGCACCGCCCTGCCCGTGGCCGCAGGCCGGGCGGTCATGGGTCGGAGGCCGGGCTGGTGCGGCCCGCAGCAAAGCGAGGACACGGGCCCGGCCGCAGACGACGCGCCTGCGTGGCGCTTGCCCCTTGATCCGACCGGACGGCGGATGCGAGGCGGACGACATGTGATCGGAAAAGACTGCGGCGCCGGGGTGAGCCGGGCCCCCTGCCCGGTCGATCCCCGGCGACGGCATTTGATGGACCCGGCCCGCGTCCGGCGCGGGCTGCAAAATTCACCCCACGGGCAGCGCCTTAGCATGTCCGGGTCAGATCACAGCGGAACAGGCCCGGACCGGGCACGTTGAGAAGGCTGAACGAGAACCGAAAAGGAGAAGATGATGACCATCAAGAACCTTCAGGATCTGTATCAGGACGAGCTGAAAGATCTGCACTCCGCTTTGGGCCAGTCTCTGGCAGTCACGGTCGAGTTGCGCGAGGTGGCGACCAGTTCCGAACTGGCGGACGCGCTGATCGCCGGGCAGAACGGCATCTCGCGCGGTCTGGAAACACTTGCGATCATCTGCGCCGAAAACGGCATTGATCCCGGCGGCAAACATTGCAAAGGCATGGAGGGCATCGTTGCCGAGGCGCGCAAGCATGCGCTCGACGCAGATTTTGCAGATGGCGATGTTCGGGATGCGGCGATCATCACGCAATACCAGCACATGGCCCATTATGCGATCGCGGGGTATGGTTGCGTGCGCAGCTTTGCCAACCGGCTCGGCCGGGATGATCAGGGGGCACGCCTGCAGCAAGAGCTTGACCACACCTGGGAGGGTGATCAGCGCATGACCAGACTTGCCGAGGGTAAGATCAACGCAGCCGCCATGGAGCCTGCCGAATAGCCCGGGATCCCCGGTGGGCCCTTGCATCGAAAAGGCCGCCCGATGGGCGGCCTTTTGGTTTCCGGATCGCGCAGAGAGGCAAATGCTGCGAAATAACGGCCTCAAAGCGCCTTGAGATCGACTGCACTGTCCTTGCCGTTGCGGGCACGCTCGACCTCGTAGGAAATCTTCTGCCCATCGGACAGGCCACGCAGTCCGGCGCGTTCCACAGCAGAGATATGTACGAAGACATCGCCGCCGCCGGCATCGGGCTGGATGAAGCCGTAACCTTTGTCGCTGTTGAACCATTTTACCGTGCCGGTCGCCATATCATTCTCCATCTGGCAAATTCCGACACCTGCCTTGCATGAATCCGGTACCGAGACAAATACCGAATGCACGATGCAGCAAATGTTTGCGCGCGACATGAAAAAGGCCGCGCTTTCAGCGCGACCTATCATGCTTATTACAAAACTCGCAAATCAGATTGCGAGATCTTCCAGCTTCTTGTCCTCATCAAGTGCGTCCTGCACCCAGCGCGGTTTGCGGCCGCGGCCAGTCCAGGTCTGATCGGGATTTTCCGGATGCGCGTATTTTGCGGCAACCGGCGCACCTTTGATGCTCTTGTCGTCCAGCAAATCCTTCAGGCTGAAGCCATGTTCTGGGCGGCGGCCTTGAGCGCGTCCAGCGCCTTCTGCTTCTGCTTGGCCTCGAAACCGTCGACGGCGCGATCCACCTGGGTCTTCAGCGCCTTCAACTCCTTAAGGCTCAGAGCGTCGAGATCGATATCCATACCTGGCATGTCCCTATATCGCGGTTGGTATTCCGGTCGGAACGGCAGTCCGAATGTGCATTGTGGTAAATAGAACCCGCGCCTGCCGCAATGCTTTCCTGAAAATGCACCCTGTTTCTTTTGGTCGGTTTCACGCAAACTTGCGGATTGTCGCCGATAAGCCCAGGAGGACGGACGTCAATTGACCAAAAGGTCAGCTTTCTGATTGGGCCGCGATGCCTTAGAACCGCATCCAGTGGTTATGAGTGCTTCGTTTCTGTTTTAAAGCGTATCCTGTTTTTTTGGTTCATCAATCGGGCGGCGCTGGAAGGTGCCGCCAGATTGTCTTTTGACGACCTGCCAGCACTATCTGACACGGGGCCGAGGGACTTCCGCTCGATAGGTGAGGCGTATGCCCAAAGGTCAGCAGTGATCGGGCCGGGAAAGCCACGACAGGATGATCCTGATAGACCAACTGAGCTTCAGCTGATCGGCGATCAAACCCAACGGTCCGTGATGTCTTGGGCTCGGCCAAGGTTCGGTGCACATCATCTCAGGGTGCATCAAGCTCATTCTTGCATCGATCCTCGTGAGACCGGAACTTCTCGTCGGATCGAAGCATTCCCCTCCTGCATGAAGGGGGACTGATGAAAGTATCGACAAAATTTGCTGAGTTTCGTCCGGCCATTGCCGCCGACGACTGGGAACGCATTCTCGAAGCATTGCGGATCTACTCGCATCACAAAGATTACCGGGCGCTATACGAAACACTCGCTGCCGAACCCGCGGTTGCCATTCGCGCACCCGATGCAAACCTGAACTGAATACCTCAGAAACGAAATTTCAACGTAGAACGAGCAGCTTCGAGCTTATGCAGAATTCTGTGTAAATGAATATCCATCTTATTCCCACATCTGCGTCCTCGGACTCTGTTGCGCTCGTGATGATGCTCAGGAACCGTATTACCTATCTCGAAGCGCTGCTGTCCTCGGCTCATATCGTCAATGTCAATGCTCCTCCTTCTGGGGGAAGCGACAGCAGCTGATAAAAGCAACGCAGGGGATCTCGCCTCAAGCATGTGCCGAAACTATCCCCCACCAACAAAAAACCCCGCTGCCTGGCAGCGGGGTTATGTAATCGCGGTGTAGTGCCCTTGGCGAGACAGCGCTCAGGCGCCGCGGGCGATACGTTCAATATCGCCACGGCTCACACCGATATCGGTAAGTTCGCGATCGGTCAGCAGGCTCAATTCGCGGCGCGTGATGCGGGCTTCGTTCCAGGCGATGACCATCGCAGCAATACGCTCAAAAACCAGACCAAAACCAGCAGCAGCTTTGTAACGGCTCAGTTCGACGACGGACATATCAACACCTTGTTTTCATCTCGCCCATTCAACGGGCATGTTTCGGACAAGACGGATATAGTTTGGGCAATCGCCGACGAGCACTGCGAAAACTGGCAAAGCCGCTATGCATTCCCTGCGCCGCAGCGTGAGCACAAACCAGAGCAACTGCGGACTGCCAGACACTGCCCTCTGGTATTTCCAGCTGCCTTTCCTGAGCCGGGTCGCGTTTGGCACCCGCCCGCGATAATCCCTGCCAATCCGTTCTGACACTTCACGGAGCGGCCCCCGGCACGGATCGGACGCCATCCCAGGGGGTCGCGGCAAGCGTTGCGAAGCCTTGGATAGGCTCTGCCCTCAAGCTGGAGTGGTCGGTTGATCGCTCCGGCGATCTCGCTTAAGTTTCTGAGTTCCCGCCCCGTGGGGCGGCACCGAGGCGGTCAATGGATCGCGTGTTGCCTCGGGAAGCGACGGGCAATCTTGGCGGAGAGGCCACCCTTCCTGATCAGCACCCAGGCCTAGGCCCGGCGCAGGTTCAGAATTTCTTGCGGAATGGATCGGCTTGCCAATGGCCGCGCGGGGCGGTGGTGGCGCGCGCAGCGGCGGGTCGGCCCTGCCCGATACGGGAGACAGGCGGGCCGATGCCGGGATCAGTGTTCCAAGGGCAGATAAAGCGTCAGCACCCGGCGCACTTGCCTGGGATGGGCGGCGGCTTCGTGATCGACGCAGAAACAGTAATCGGGATCGTAAAGATCCATCTTCCAGAAGATGCGCGCATCGCCTGCGGCCACGATGCCGAAGTCATGCAGACCCCATGGGTCATTGCCTTCGTCAAAGGCCTCGAACCCGATGACGCCCCGGATAAGCGCGCTCTGCTCGGTCTCCGTAAATTCGCGGAAACCCGGTGTGCTGACGGCGCGTCCGCGCAAAAGCTGGCCCTCCCACATGGCGGCACAGCCAAGCGGGCGACGAAAACTGTCATTTTGCGCGGCAATGCGGGCCGTGGTGGCGGAATCCGATCCGAAGGCAGCTTGAAGCTCTGACATTAAATATCCTTTCCAATCTGGGCACGGCACTGGGCCCCGGTGCCCCTCGTCCGCTTGGGCCGAGGCCTTTCCGTCTGCCCTCTGGAAAACCCCGGTGTTTTCCAGAGGGCAGAACGGGAAGGGCACCGCCCTGCCCGTGGCGGCAGGCCGGGCGGTCATGGGTCGGAGGCCGGGCTGGCGCGGCCCGCAGCAAAGCGAGGACACGGGCCCGGCCGCAGACGACGCGCCTGCGCGGCGCTCGCCCATTGATCCGACCGGACGGCGGATGCGAGGCGGACGACATGTGATCGGAAAAGACTGCGGCGCCGGGGTGAGCCGGGCCCATGCCCGGTCGATCCACGGCAACGGCATTTGCTGTGACACGGGACGCGCAAAGCGCGGCTCTCTATGTTCACCAAGTCCCGTGAACGCTGGCTGGCGCGGGCCTTGTCGCCCATGGGACTTGCGTTCAGCAAAAGAGCGGATTTCATGACTGTCTCCGAACATGGGGAATGGACAGCCCAGAAGCGTCCTGTTCCGGGAGGGGGGCAGGTTAGTGGCGGATGACGCCCGACAGCTTGTCGGGATTGCGCGTGATATAGAGCGCCGTGATGCGACCGTCGGCGATTTCCAGAGCGGTCGTCTGCAGGTTGCCATCGACGCGGCTGACAAACCCTGGCAGGCCGTCGATGATCGTGGCACCCAGGAACTGCATCTGCTCGCCGAATTTGCGCTGAAGGCCAAGGAACAGCCGCACGAGGTTTTCGGCGCCCTCAATCACGTTCGGATAGGACGACACCTTGCCGCCGCCATCGGAATGCAGTGTCGCACCTTCGGCCAGCATGGCGCCAAGCACCGTCGCATCACCCGACCGGCACGCGTCGAAAAAGGCGCGTGCAAGGGCATCGCCGGTGTCGCGGGTCACCTCGTAGCGAGGCCGGTCGACCTGCACATGCGCGCGCGCACGGCTGGCCAGCTGGCGTGTGGCGGCAGGGCTGCGATCGACGATCTGCGCCACCTCGTCCAGCGGCTGGCCAAAGACATCGTGCAGCAGAAAGGCCGCGCGCTCCAGCGGCGAGAGCCGCTCCAGCGCCATCATCAGCGACAGCGTCAGGTTGTCAGGGCGCAGGGCGTCGTCCTCGACCTCGATCAGCGGCTCTGGCAGCCAGGTGCCTGGATAGGTTTCGCGCCGGGTCCGCGCCGATTTCATCTGATCGAGGCAGAGGCGCGAGACGGTGCGGGTCAACCAGGCCGCGGGAACCTCGACGCCTTCTGCCTTGTGCCAGCGCAGGAAAGCTTCCTGCACCATGTCCTCGGCTTCGGCATGGCTGCCCAGCATGCGATAGGCAAGGCGCAGCAGCCGGGGCCGCTGCTCCTCGAAGATGGCGCCCGGATCAGGCTGCATGCGCCTGCACTGTCGGCAGGGTGGTCGCGTGCGGAACGCGCAAGCCGGCCTGCACGCGGTTCCACAGGTTGATCGCGGCGATCGACAGAGTCAGCCACGCACGTTCATCGGCGTCGAACGCAGCCTCGACAGCGTTCCAATCCGCATCGGGCGCGGCGGTCTGGGGCAGCAGGGTCAGCGCCTCGGTCCAGGCCAGTGCTGCGCGTTCGCGTTCGGAATAAAGGCCACTTTCGCGCCAAGCGGGCAGCATGTGCAGGCGCAACGGCGTTTCGCCGTCCTTCAGCGCCTCGGCCACATGCATCTGCAGGCAGAAGGCGCAGCCGTTGATCTGGCTGGCGCGCAGCTTGACCAGATGGATCAGCATCGGCTCCAGCGTGCTGCCCTGAATGGCGGTCTCGACGGCGAACATCGGCTCGAACCCGGCCTTGGCGCGCTTCATGTGATCGGTCATGCGGGGTGTCATGGCGGTCTCCTTTTGCATCTGACACCGATATGACGAGGCCGGAAAGCCGGATGTGACATGAGCCGGCAAAAAAACTCACGGATAGCCGATACAATTATGGCGATCTTTCATTGATTGGCGCCGATGTGTGATCGGTGACCAAATCAGGTCTCTGACGAAGCGTCTGTAGTTCTGGATCAGAAGGACCAACAGAGTCCGCTATATCCCACTTGTAGCCGGCACTGCGGCGCCGTGCTATCCGCAGCCGATCTGAGCACCAGCCTCGGACGAGGCCGAGCTCTACTCCGAATGTCGCTCGCAAGGCGGTTTAACCAAGCTGATTACGCTCAGATCAATGCGGCACGGTGATGTTGTCGGAAGCATTTGAAGAATGCCGTTTAGAAGATGGGCGGATCGACTTGGTGGGTCCTTTGGCATCCAGCGACAAGATCTGTGCAGTTGGCAGGACACCCAGTATCGGCGCAAAGAACAGGATTAGACGGAGACGGTTCATAGGCTCGGTCGCATCCAGCAAGAGGAAATAGCCAACGATCAGCACCAAAGCGATGATTGCAGCTCGGTAGAACAGGGCCAGCATTACGAATAGCCCGGCCACGCCCATCCCAAGCCAAGCCAGTTCCAGCCAAGCTTCGGGCAAGGGGCTGACCCACGCGGGGCCAGGATGGGAAATGTAGGCATCCGGCGCGATCCAGTTGCGCCAAACCCGGTCTTCACGGATAAACCGCCAGCATTCCCACATCACCAGCACTCCAAAGCAGATGCGGAACGAGGCCAGCGCATGGGCAAAGCCTGGTCGAGCCGTAGCCTTTGTCACAGGATGGGCGAGCATGGTCGTGTCCTTTCAGGGCTTGCCTGATGGATACGCATCACTCCTGCGGGTTATTCCTGCGTTATCGCCAAACCGGTCAGTTTCCGATGCGATAGCCCGCGCCGCGCACGGTGTGGATCAAAGGTGTCTCTGCGGTGTCGTCGATCTTGGCGCGCAGATAACGGATATAAACATCGACGATTTTCGAACCGGTATCGAAGCCGTAACCCCAATTGTTGTTCAGGATCTGGGTCCGGCTGAGCACCGCACCGCTATGCTCCATCAGATAGCGTAGCAGCGCGAACTCCTTTGGCGTCAGGTCAATGTTTCGGCCGCCTCGGGTGACCTGACGTGTCGTTGGATCCAGCACCAGATTGTCCACCTGCAATACCGGATCGAAGCGGATATCGGGGGCACGGCGCAGCAACGCCTCGACCCGTGCGACTAGTTCGTCAAACGCAAAGGGCTTGGTCAGGTAATCGTCGGCGCCCGCGTTCAACCCCTCGATCTTGTCACCCAGATCGTCGCGCGCGGTCAGCATCAGCACACGCGATGCGATCGCCTCGGTCCGCATCTGACGGCAGATCGTCACACCATCGAAATCTGGCAACATTCGGTCGAGGATCACCAGCGGATAGTCGGATTTGCGCATCATCGCCATCGCGCTGGCACCATCGCCGGCGATGTCCAATGTGTGCCCCTCGGCCTTCAGGCCTCGGTTGACGAAACTGGCGATGCGGGGGTCGTCTTCGACGAGCAGGATTTTGGCCAACGGTGGACTCATGATGATACAGGAACTTGGATACGCAATTCGGTCATGTGATCGCCGCTTGAAATCGCGACACGGCCGCCATGGCCCTCGACGATCCATTTCGCAATCGACAGACCCAGCCCGCTGCCCGATTGTGCGCCCGACATCGTTTGGCGGGCACGATAAAAGCGGCTGAAGACAAACGGCAATTCTGCCGCTGGGATTTCAGGGCCGAGGTTTCTGACGACGAACAGAGCATTGTTTTGCATGGTGGTCAGCGCCACATGCACCGTCGAGTCGGGATCGGCATATTTGATGGCATTGTCCAGCGCAATCAACATGGCCTGCGTCAGCCGTCCCGCATCGGCGTTGACCAGGATGCGCTCTTGCACAACTTGGGCTTCAAGCTGCACGCCGCTGTCTTTCGCCAGAACGGCAGCATCGGACATAGCAATTTCCAACAAGTCGCGCAGATCCAGCGGCTGCATATCAAAGCGGATCGCATCGACCTCGGCACGGGCCAGAAACAGCAGATCCTCGACCAGCCGGGTCATCTGCGCACTCAGATGCACAATGCGGTCCAGCGTGTCGCGATGTTCCTCGACCGTGCGACAGCCTCCCCGCAGGGCGATTTCCGCCTCACCGCGCAGAACCGTCAGGGGGGTGCGCAATTCGTGGCCGATATCGGCCAGAAACAGCATCCGCATATGGTCCAGCTTCTGCAGGCGGTGGTTCGCCTCCTCCAACTGCCCCGTGCGGCGCGAGACCTCGTTTTCCAGCCCCGCCTGAATTTCCAGCAAGGATGACCGCTGCGCTTCGAGCCGGCTGGCGGCATTGTTGATCTGTGCGGCGAGGCTGCCGAATTCGTCACCCACGCGATAATCAAGTCGATGCGCCAGATTGCCATCGCCTATCTCGCGGGTTGCGGCCTCAAGCGCCGCGATGGGTCGGGTCAAGGATCGTGCCAGCAGCAGCGCACCAATGGCCGAGATGATGAAAGCAGAGGCCGTCACGATGCTGATGATCCATTCCAGCTCTCGTTCCAAGCGGTTCGTGCGGCTTTGATACAGCCGCAATTCGGCCTCCTCGTCGGTGATGGCGTCGTTGATGTGAACTTCAAGCGTGGTGTCCAGACTGTCTTCGATTTCCTCGCGGAATATCTGGATCGCCTCGTCCAGACGCCCCTGATCGCGCAGCATCAGCAAATATTGTGTGCGCCTGTCGATATCCTCATAGAGTGACCGCATCACCGCGACGCGTTCCAGTTCGATCTGCTCGCTCTCGCGATCCTCGGGCGATGTGATGATTTCCATTTCGTCGCGAATCAGCGTGTCCAGTCGATCAAGACTGCTCTCCAGACTGTCGCGGGCCTCGTTGAAATCATTCAATTCAGTCCGGCCCATCAGCAGCAGCTCCGCCACATTTTCCGAGTAGCGGTTCATGGCCGCTGACATGCGGATAACGCTGTCCAACTGCTCACCCGCAAGACGGTTACGGTCGAAGTAATAGTCGATCCTGTCAACGTAATGCCATGTCACGGCCGCCACGCTGAGCAGCATCGTGGTGACCAGAATCTGGAAGCTGATGATTTTCAGGCGGATCGTCATGGGCTTGCGGTCTTTCCTGGATCTGGTCGTGCTGGATCCGTCCCTGGCCAAGCGTAATGATACGACGAGAGGCACGGATGGTTTCCGGTCGGTGTGCGATGACGATACGGGTGGGCGCCAACCGGGCAAGGGCAGTATTGACCGCAGTTTCGCGCGCGACGTCCAGATGGCTGGTCGCTTCGTCCAGCAGCAGCAAACCCGGCGCGCGATAGATGGCACGAGCCAGCAGGATGCGCTGCTTTTGACCACCCGACAGCACCGTGCCCATATCGCCGATCAGCGTGCCGTAACCCATGGGCATTGCGGTGATGTCGCCATGAACCGCTGCCAGCCGGGCACATTCCTCAATGCGTTCCTGATCGGGATTGGCTGCGAAAAATGCGATGTTGTCAGCGATCGATCCTGCGAACAAGGTGTCGTCCTGCATCACGACGCCGATCATGCTGCGCCAGCGTTCGGGGCCAAGCCGGGCCATCGGTTCGCCGTCGATCAGGATCCTGCCTTCGGTCGGCTCCAAAAGGCCCGCCATCAGTTTCAGCAACGTGGTCTTGCCGCATCCCGATGGCCCGACGAGCGAGACCCATTCGCCAGCGTCGATCCGGGTCGAGATGTTGCGCAGGATCAGCGGGTCGTTGGGGCTATACCGAAAGGAAACGTCGCGCAGTTCGATCGCGACGGGGGCGATGGGCTTGGCCGGGCGCGGATCGCTGCGCGGTTCCGGCGCGGTCAGGGCGATATCGGCCAGACGCTCGGCATGCAGGCCAAGCATCCGCAGATCAACGACGGTGTCGATCAGGCCGCTGACCCGGCGCAGGAACAGATCTTTATAGGCCAGAAACGCGACCAGCAGACCGACCGAGAACGTGTTCGACAAGATCATGCGCGCCGCCAGATAGACGATGCCGATGGCCAACAGACCAAGCAGAAGCATGTTGGCAGTCTTGAACAGCAGATCCAGCCTTTGAGTGATCAACTGGCGGTTCACGGTCTCGATCAGCAGGTTCAGCCATCGCGCGCGGCGGTCGTTTTGCCCGCCCATCAGCTTGATGGTCTTCATCCCGCGCAGGCTTTCCAGAAAATGGCTGTCGCGGCGGGCCTGCCAGATGATCGCCTCGGACGAGGCCTGACGCAGCGGGGCATAAGATGCCCAGCGTAGCAGCCCGTAAAGCACGGCGCCAACCAGGGCGACCAGCGCCAGCATGGGGGCCAGCACGAACATCAGGACCAATGTCAGCACGCAGGTCAGCCCGTCAAGGATCGCCACCACCAGATCGCGGGTCAGCGTCTGCAAGATGGTGTCCTGCGATTCAAATCGCGACATGATATCGGCGACGTGCCGCGTTTCGAAATAGGTCGCGGGCAGGTTCAGCAGGTGGCTGAACAGGTTCGTGCGCGCCTGCACCTTCAATGACGCGCCAAGGGTGATCAGCATCCAGCCACGCAGCGCCGTCACGCCGGTTTGCAGCAGTAGCAGCAAGCCAAAGGACATGGCCAGCGTGACCAGCAAGCTGCGATCCGCGGACACGATGGCATTGTCTATCGTCATGCTTAGAAACAGCGGCGCGATCAGGGCAAAGACCTCGATCACCAGCGCCAACATCAGCAGATGTCCAAGCGCGCGGCGCAGCCCGGTGATCTGACCCAGCAATGCAAGCAGACGGATACGTGGCGGCGCCTCGGCAGGTTCAAACCCGCCCGTCGGCGTCAGTTCCAGTGCCACGCCGGTGAAATGGCGCGAAACCTCGGCCATCGGCAGGCGCCGGACGCCGTCGGCGGGGTCGTGAATGGTGATATGGCCGCGCCCCACCGATTTCAGCACGACAAAGTGGTTCAGATCCCAGTGCAGGATCGCGGGCGTGCGCAGCAGGTGCAGTTCGTCCAGTTCCAGCCGCAACGGACGCGATGCCAGGCCGATATGGTCGGCGACGGTGATGACATCCTTCAGCGTCGCACCCTTCAGCGAAAAGCCAAAGCGTCGCCGCAATTCCGCCGGATCGGTCGCGCGGCGATGAAATCCCGCCACCATGGCCAGCGATGCAAGGCCACATTCGGCTGCCTCGGTCTGCAGGATCACGGGAAGCTTGCGGGTGATGCCCAGTTGCAGGTTTGATGTCACGCTCATGATGCGCCTTGGGCGGGCTTGGTTTCCGCGCTACCACGCAGCGAATACAACGGGTCCATCACCCATTGCCACAGCTTGCGCGTTTCGATCTGAACATCGGCCTGCAGTGTCATGCCGGGTTGCAGGCGAACGGCGCGGCCATAGGCCGTCGCGCTTTGGGCATCCAGATCGACCGTGATGCGGTAAGCGGGTTGGCCGGCCTCACCCAGATTGGCCAGCGTGGCCAGAATGCCCGATGCCTCGGCCAACTCGCCCGGGCCGACGGTCGCACGCGACACGTCGCGGACGGTGCCGCGATACTGGCCGAATTTCTGGTGCGGATAGGCGTCATAGCGGACCAGCACCTGCTGACCCGGCTCCACGAAACCGATATCGCGGCTTCGGCCATAGATCTGCGCCTGCAACACAGTTTCCGCCGGGATCAGCGTCATCAGCGCCGCCGATGGCTCGACCGCGTCGCCGGGTGTGGCACGCAAGGCGGTAATGGTGCCGGGGCGCGAAGCGGTGACGACCGTTTCACGCGCGGCCTCGGCCTCGGCCAATTCCTGATCGATCTGGGCGATGGCGCGGTCATTCTCGGCCAGTTGCAGCTCTTCGCGCAGCGGCCGCTCGGCGATTTCGCTTTCCAGCTCCACCCGCATACGGTTCACGGTCGCGCGGGTTCGTTCAAGCACTTGCAGGGACAGGGCCTGATCAGATGCGGATTCCTCGGCCCGATGCAGATCGTCAAGCGTCGCCAAACCCCTTTCGCGCAGATCGCGCAGTCGCGCAGCCGCCCGTTCGGCCAAAGCCACGCGTCCGCGCTGCAACGCAAATTCCGCATCAAGGCTGGCAGCTTCGGCCTCTATGACTGCCAATCGCGCGGTCTGCGATTCCGCCTGACGCGAGAACAGCCCGCGGTGACTATCCCGTTCCGCAGACAGACTGTCGCGCCGCGCGCCAAGTGCGCGCAGAACCTCTTGCCGGGTTTCTCCGCTGCCACTGCGATGTTCGCCCGACAGCACGGCCAGAACGTCGCCCCGCTCGACCTCTTGCCCCTCGCGGACGGTGACCTGCGCCAGAACGCCTTTCTGCGGGGCGACCACTTGCAGCAACCCCTGCTGAGGTGACAGCCAGCCGGAAAGCCGGACCTTACGGGTGTATTCGCCAAATGCAATCAGAGCGATGACCCCGGCCACGATCAACCCGGCAAACAAGGTCATCACGCTTTGCGACAGACGCGGCACCAGCAGGACCGTGCCCAGCCAGCGATCCTGCTGCTCGGCCAACGCTTCAGGACGAAACAGGGGCGAGTCGCGCATCACAAGTCGTCTATGTCGATCTCGGTGATCGTATAGCTGACCTCGATCATCTTGCGCTTGCGGCGCACGGGCAGCACGACACTAAGCCGCTCGTCAAAGAAATCCTTTAGCATCGGCGGACGGTTGGCGCGGAAGTAAAAAGCCGGATCATCGACTACGGCGCTGGCCGCGACCGTATCCAGTTCATCGCGGCGTGAGACGGTCTGCACGATGATGGGCGCATGGGTGAACCCGGCCATGCGAAGCGCCGTCGCACGATGATAGCCGTTATGCAGCACGATCCGCTTGCCCCAGCGGATCCCGCTGAGAAAGTTCGAGCCATGCCCGACAATGATGCCGACCACGCCTGCAACCGGGCCGGTCTTGTGCAGGCCGCTGACCTGATCGGCGCGCAGCAGCATCGTTTCATGATAGCGCAGATCGTTGGAATCCGACACGAAGGCATAGCGGTCGCGTCCCACTTTGCGGCATTCCACCGCCGCATCACGCCGTTCCAGCGGCTGGCAAAAGCGGAACAGATCCCCACCGGACATTGCAGGGTCCAGCCTTGCCGCCAACGATTGCACAAAGGGCAGCGTGACGTGGCGCTGACTGGCGACGATCCGGTCCAGTTCGACCATCTCGATGGAAGTCTCAACGCGGTCGAATGTGTCGCGAAAGATATCCTGTTGCCGCAACTCCTGCGCAAGCGGGCGCACGTCCTTGGGCAGTTTCCTGCAGCGGATGCGGTCGGCCAGTCCCGCCTCGCGCTTCTCAAGGTCGCCCAGATGGTCGTTCGCCTTGCGCCATTCAGCGATAATATCCGCGCGGCGCGGTGCGGTGCCAACGGTGTCGCGGGTGACCACAGCCAGATAATCGCTGAGCGGCGGCTGACCCAGCAACCACAGCTCATCTTTGGCGGCGCTATCTGCCTGTAGCTGCGGCATGGGATCGGCGAACTCGAACGGCATGGGTCTCTCCGAAAAGCTTCCCGAGGCCGGCTTTGGCCCCGGGAAGAATGCGCCTATCAGCTGTTACTGCGGCTGCGACCATTGCTGCGCGACGCGCCGCTGTTGCTGTTGCTGCCATTCTTCGGGCGGCGCTTCGGCTGTGCTTTCTTCTTCGGACGACCTTTGCCGCCAGCACCGTAAACCTGTTCCAGTTCCAGTTCTTTCAGATCACGCATCGGTTCTCTCCTATGAGTTTCCAAGCAGGCTTTCTGCCTTGCCCACTCACGAAACCGGAACATAGTCGAGAGGCCAATGACCGATGCCGAAACAGCCTGGTTTCTTCGCGAATTCTAATCTTGCTCTATCCGGGCATTAACTTTTGAGCCCAGTTGAAGACGAGCGACCCTTGATTCCAGAGTTGCTTGATGGTCGGGCGATGCAGTCCCGACGAGACGCAAAGCTGCTAAGGAGACGTGGAAGAATGCAGCCGGTAGGAATGCAGCTCATTTCAAAGCCGGATCGAATAGGCTTGTTGATTTCCACCGAGACGTGACCCGGTTGCTTGAAGTCGTCCCTGAGGCCGATCAGCGGGAGCGAGCCTGGTTCGATCTGGTCGAGGAAAAGGGCTTGCAAGCATTGTGAAGCACGCTGAGCAATCGGGCGTGAGGCGGGCAAGTCATGGAGCTTCGCTGAGCTGTCAGCCCGTTCGGGATTGAGGCTGACGGCAAGAGTTCATCGAGGAAGTTGAAACTGGCAGCTATGCGGATCAATGCGCGCCCTCGCTCCGACCTGCGAATACTATTCGAGATCTGCTGAGTTCGAAAGCAGACATTTAAATTATTCTTTTATATCAAGCCTATAAGCTTAAAGGGGTGAGGCCTTCCTAGGCTTGCAAGCTTGCTCTACCGATCGGTAGCATGCCCCTCACGCTTTCATTACTGACCGAGCTTTCGACGCATCGGTTCGACGATATCATCGATTTGCGTGCGCCTTCGGAATATGCCGACGACCACTAGCCGGGCGGGATCAGCCTGCCTGTGCTGGACGATTCCGAACGTGTGCGCGTCGGCACGATTTATAAGCAGGTTGCGCCGTTTTCCGCCCGCAAGATCGACACGGCGCTCATGTCTCGCAATGCCGCGAAACATCTGGAAGGGCCAGATCAAAGCCGAGATAGTCCGACGTCTGGCCTGACGTGATCGCTGTCCTCATGAGAACTCATTCAACGCGAAATGGGTTAATGATCCGAAGCCGCCCTTCCACCAGCATGCCGTCATGCATGTCTTCGGAGTAGAGCGTGTCGCAGCTGTGGGTCAGCGCCGCTGCGACTATCATCGCGTCGTAGACAGAGAAACCGTATCGCTCACCCAAAGCGCGTCCGACATCGTGGACGTGTGTCGTCAGATCGACGACATGGCAAAGCTCGCGCAACCCGGCCAGAAAGCTGCCTGCCTCTTGCCACGTCATTTCAGCCTTGCGGATGCAATTAACCAGAGCCTCGTTCAGGACTTGTGTGCTGATAATATTCCCGTTTGCTAGCAGCCCTGCAGCAACCTCGGCTTTTGGGCCATCGTCGAGCATGTAAAGTACGACATTCGTATCTAAGAAATTAGCGGGCATTCGCGTCTTCGCGTTGCAGCCTTTCCGAAGCGGGTAAGCGACCGCGGAACCGCGCCAAGTCGGCGAGAATCTCAGAAGCAGAAGGTTGACGGCGAACAGCCAAACCGCCGTTTGCGCGCTCAAGCCGGATTTCGTCGCCTGCCTTCAAACCCAGTTCGCGGACCAAGTCGGCAGGCAGTCTGACGGCGAGCGAATTTCCCCATTTTGCAACATGCATGTTCGGATCCCCAGAGGATATACTATCTAATAATGTATATCATTCGGGCTGCTGAGCATCAAGTTGCGGAGTTGCTTAGCGCCGCGCCCCACACCGATGGAGAGCCGCGACAAGCAAGGTCAGCACGTAAAGGCCAAGATATCGGCACGACAGCAGGATGACGTCCAACTACACTACGGCAGGGCTGATCGGATACCCGATGCGCCCAAACGATGAAAATGCCGGATCACGCTTACAGATCGCGTAGCTCGGCGCTGAAGCTGACCGTAAGGCCAGTCACTGCGTAATCGACATGCGCATTGCCGATTCCGACCAGCCCCAACTCGATCAGGTTTGATCCAAAACCCTTGCGCAAAGGGGGGCTGACAGCCGGCCCGCCGGTTTCGCTCCATGTCAGATGCAAGGTCGGCTCTGGGTCGGTCTGAACAAGCCACGTGATCGACACTGTGCCATTGGCGGTGCTTAGCGCGCCGTATTTCATCGAATTGGTCAGCAGTTCATGCATCACCATCGAAACCATGATCGCGCTTTGCGACTTCAGCGCCACCTCGGGTCCGGCGATCACGATCCGGTCGGCATCCAGATTGATCGCCATGGCCTTACGCACCAAGGCGCCCAAATCGCCCGAAGCCCATTCGCGCTGCGTCAGGAGGTCGTTGGCGTCGGCAATGGCCCGCAGACGCTGGATGAACCGGTCCAGCGCGCCGTCCGTGTTGTGCAAGGTTTGCCGTGCCACCGCAGTCACCACGGACAAGGTGTTTTTGACCCGGTGCAACAATTCGCGGTTCAGCAACTCGCGGGCTTCCAGATTGCGCTTGTGCTGGATCGCTGCCTGCATCCGGTCTGCTATCGTCCGGATGAACGAGATATCCTCGTCCAAAAGGTCAAGACGCTGGTCGCTGTGCACAAAGCCCACGGCGGTGAACTGGCCTGCCTGAATCACTGGGACATTGATCAGCAACCGGATTCCGATGCCCATGAGAGCCGCGGCCTGATCCTGCGTTCGCGGGTCTTTTTCGACATCGGTGATGATGACCACCTCGCCGCGCTGCAAATCGTCCAGAAAACTGCCATAGTCGCGAAAGTGATGCACCCCCGCGACTGAGACCGTCCCCTCGGCACACCATTCAGGCTGCATATCGACCTGTTCGCGGGCTATGTCGACAACGCCAAAGCCCGCACGCGTCGATGGGATGACCGAGGACAGGATCTCTGATCCATGCCGCAGCAGCGCCGCAACGTCATCGGTCAGCTGCAACACATCGACCATGCGCGACAGGGCCGCCGACCGCCGCAGCGCGTGATCCAGCGAGCTGTTCTTGTCCACGGCCGCCGCCAGCAGCAGCCGTTCGCGATTGCGGGTCAGGATCTGGCTGGCCACCTGCTGGGCCAATGCACGCAGCCCCTGCGCCTGAGCGGGCGTAAGTCCTTGCGGTCGTGGCTCCAGATCGATCGTGCACAGTGACCCGATGGCAATGCCGTCGATCAGAATGGGGGCCCCGGCATAGAACCGAATTCCTGGCTGCCCAGTCACCAGCGTATTGTCACGCGTGCGCGGGTCGTGGGTCAGGTCCGGGATGATCAGCAGATCGTCGTAGGACAGGGCATGGACACAGACCGATTGCTCAAGCGGCGTTTCCTGAGGGGCAAAGCCGATGCGCGATTTGAACCATTGCCGTTGTTCGTGCACCAGCGAAATCAGGGCGACGGGCGTGTCGCACAGGGCTTTTGCCACCAGCGCGATATTGTCGAATTCGGGCTCGGGCGCGGTGTCGAGTATACCCAGCATATCCAGGATCTGAATTCTTTTCGACAAGGCCGGTCCTCGGATGTTATCCGTCAGACATGCCCGCAATACCCGCCCGGCACAAGGGGCCGGTATGCGGCAATCCTGGTCGTTACAGCCCATCCGGACAGGCAGAAACACCGCAGCATCGGCATTTTCCGGATGGCGCGGAACTCGTCCTTGCCCCATGCGTTAGAACGCGCACATACAGCATCAAAATAAAGGCCGATCAGAACGGCCAGCAGGCGGATTGAGGGAAATGAAGTCGATTTCACGGGATGCGCCGCTTGTTCTTGTCGTCGCGCTGGCTGCGATAGTGTTCGTGCTGGACACAGCCTTCCCCCTTGGTACCGCGATTTGGCTTTTCTATCTTTTGCCGCTGTTGATGTCATTCGCGACCTCACGCCCCGTCATTCCGCCGGTCGTGGCCTGTGTGCTGGTCCTTGCCACTGCCGCGGGCTTTTTTCTGGCCAAGGATGGCGTATCGCCGCATATCGCCATCGTAAACCGCAGCCTTGTTTCCGTCGTCATGCTGATGCTGGGCGGGGTCGGCAGCATCTTGATCCGCAGCCGGAAAACGCTTGGGCAGGCGGCCTGGGTCAATCGCGGACAGGTCGAAACTGCGCGGGTGCTACAGGGCGAACAGTCACTGGCCGAAGTGGCCGAAAATGCAACACGCATTGTTTCGGAATTGCTGAACGCCCGGGCGGCGGTGCTGTATCATCGCGACGGGCATGGCTTGCGACGTCTGGCGACTTGGGGGGTCGATCCGGCACAGGTGGCCCAGACCATGTCGCAGGACCATTTGCGCCGCGCGCTGGATCAGGACAGGGTGCTGGTGCTGACGGCATGTCCCGACACCGCTCTGGCTTGGAGCAGCGGCTTAATGCGGGGCAGCAGCGCATGTTCGGTTCTGGTCCCCATCAGCGACGGCACGAACAGGAATGGTATTGTCGAATTCGGGCTGGATCACGCGCCGAATGAGGCCACGCTGCAATTGCTTGACAGCCTGCGCGACAAGATCGGCATCGCCCTGAAATCCGCGCAATACCGCGAACATCTGCGCGAATTGCTTGAGGAAACCCAGAAACAGGCCGAAGAGCTGCGCAGCCATACCGAAGAACTGGCCGCAAGCAATGAGGAACTGGCCGAACAGACCCGCGCCCTGCAGGACAGCGAGCGTCGCCTCTCCAACCAGCAAAGCGAGCTTGAGCAGCAAAACGCCGCGCTGGAAAGCCAGACGCAGCAGCTTGAGGAACAGCGCGATGCACTGGCGCGCTCGCGGCGCGAGCTGATGGGCCAATCCGAAGCACTGGCCCGCGAAAGCCGCTATAAATCGGAATTCGTCGCCAATATGTCGCATGAATTACGCACGCCCCTGAACGCACTGCTGATCATGGCGCGGCTGATGGCAGAAAACCGGGGCGGCAACCTCAGCGACGAACAGGTTCGCTGGGCCGAAACCATCGAGGCCTCGGGACAGGATCTGTTGGCGCTGATCAACGACATCCTTGATCTTGCCAAGATCGAGGCGGGACGGCTTGACGTGGTGCGCGAAACCGTTTCGCCCGCGTTGATCGCCAGCCGCCTGCTGCGGAAATTCGAAATTCAGGCGCGCGAAAAAGGCCTTGCGCTGCAGGTCGATCAGCAGCCCGACCTGCCCGAATTGCAGACAGACCCACAGCGACTTGAGCAGATTCTGCGAAACTTTCTGTCCAATGCGCTGAAATTCACCGAACGGGGCCGCGTGACCTTGGGCGTGACTGCGACGGCAGCCGAAATCGCGTTTTCCGTACGCGATACCGGCATCGGCATCGCAACATCCGAACAATCCGCCGTCTTTGACGCGTTCAGGCAGGCCGATGGCACTATTTCGCGCAAATATGGCGGCACGGGGCTGGGGCTTTCCATTTCGCGCGAGTTGGCCGATTTGCTGGGCGGTCACATCACGCTGGACAGCGCGCCGGGACGGGGCAGCACCTTCACGCTGCACCTGCCTTTGACGAGCGCCGAATCCGCATCCGCCCTGCCCCTGCACCCGTCGCCTGCCCCCGCTGCGCCCCTGCCCCAGACCGCGTTGACCGCACCGCTGGCGGGGCTTGCGGGCGTCACAGATGACCGGGACCGCATCCAGCCCGGCGATCCCGTCATTCTAATTGCCGAAGACGATCCTGCCTTTGCTCGGCTGATGGTCGAAATTGCGCATGAGCTGGATTTCCGCGCCGTGGTGGTGGGAACGGCGGATGGTGCTGTATGGGCGGCGCATCACTTTGCCCCGCAAGCCATCATTCTGGACATGGGTCTGCCCGACCATACCGGCCTGTCAGTGCTGGACCGGCTGAAGCGCGACATTGCGACCCGCCATATTCCGGTGCATGTCGTGTCGGCTACAGATTTTACCCGCGAGGCGTTAAGCCAAGGCGCGACAGGCTATCTGTTGAAGCCGGTCGAACGTCAGGTGTTGAGCAATGTGATCCGCAATCTGGGTGACCGGGGATCGCGTCCGGTGCGCCGCGTTCTGATCGTCGAGGATGACCCCGCCCAGCTTCAGGGCCTGCAGGCGCTGCTGGGCACTGACGTCGTGCAGACGGTCGGGGCCTCGACCGCTGCACAGGCGGTTGCGGCCTGTCGTGACAGCAGCTTTGACTGCATCGTACTGGATATGACGCTGCCAGATGCCTCGGGGTTTGACGTTCTGGCACAGCTGGATGCCGGCAACGATACGCCCTTTCCCCCCGTCATCATCTATACCGCCCGCGAAATGGATGCGGACGAAGAATTGCGCCTGCGCCGCTATTCTAAATCCATTATCATCAAAGGCGCAAAATCGCCCGAGCGGCTGATCGACGAAGTGACCCTATTCCTGCATCAGGTGGTCTCGGACCTGCCGCCGCGCCAGCGCGAAATGCTGGCCACATCGCTGTCGCGCGACAACCTGCTGGATGGGCGCAATATCCTGATCGTCGAGGATGACATCCGCAATGTCTATGCTCTGACCGGTATCTTTGAACCGCATGGTGTCAGGTTGCAGGTGGCGCGCAACGGGCGCGAGGCGCTGGAGGTGCTGGGCCGCGCCGCGGATGGCGGTGGTGCCCCGGTCGATCTGGTGCTGATGGATGTGATGATGCCGGAAATGGACGGTCTGACGGCGACGCGCGAAATCCGCAAGATCGACCGCTGGCGGTCCTTGCCGATCATCATGCTGACCGCCAAGGCGATGGCAGATGACCAGCAGCAATGCCTGGAGGCTGGGGCGAACGATTATCTGGCCAAGCCGATTGAGGTGGGCAAGCTATTGTCGCTGACCCGCGTCTGGATGCCGCGATGACCGCGCCGATACGGGCTGATGCCATGGAAGACATCGAGCTGGACCTGTTTCTTGAGGCGCTGCACCGGCGGTATCACTATGACTTCCGATCGTATTCCCGCGCCTCGTTGCGGCGGCGCGTCGAGGTCGTGCGACAGCGGCTGGACTGCGATACCACATCGGATGCGCAGCGGCGTCTGCTGCATGAACCGCAGGTTCTGGCCGAGGTGATCGACGCCATGACCGTGCAGGTCAGCGCGTTCTTTCGCGACCCCGAATATTACCGGGTGCTACGCGAACAGGTGGTGCCGCATCTGCGCACCTTCGCCTCGGTCAAGGTCTGGGTGGCGGGCTGCGCCAATGGCGAAGAACTGTATTCGCTGGCGATCCTGCTGCGAGAAGAGGGCCTGCTTGACCGCACTGTTCTTTACGCGACAGAGATCAACCGCCGTGCCCTTGCCCGTGCGCAGGCGGGTGTCTGGGATATCGAACACATGCAGGAATTTTCCCGGAATTATCAGCTTGCGGGTGGCCGAGGATCGCTCAGCGACCATTACACCGCCGCCTATGGTCGGGCCGTCTTCGACCGCAGCCTGAAAAATCGTGTCGTCTTTTCCGAACACGACCTTGCGACGGATGAGGTCTTTTCCGAGGTTCACCTGATTTCCTGCCGCAACGTGCTGATCTATTTCGACCAAACGTTGCAGAACCGCGCCTTTCGGCTGTTTTCAGACTCGCTGGTGCGCGGCGGATTTCTGGGTCTGGGGCAACATGAAACCCTGCGCTTCTCCGAGCGTTCGGAATGCTATGCCAGTTTCAACGACGAAGAACGCATCTGGCGGCGCACCAGTTTGACAGGAGCCTATGATGCAGAATGATCCGATCAGGGTGCTGATCGTGGACGATATCCACGAAAACCTGCTGGCGGTCGAGGCCGTGCTGCGACGCAATGGGCTGATCGTCGATCTGGCCCAGTCGGCGCAACAGGCGTTGGAGCTGATGCTGATCCATCCCTATGCGCTGGCGCTGCTGGATGTGCAGATGCCCGATATCGACGGGTTCGAACTGGCTGAACTGATGCGGGGCGCGGAACGCACGCGCGATATTCCCATCATTTTCCTGACCGCCGCAGACCGGGACGAACAGCGCCGCTTTCGCGGATATGAGGCCGGAGCCGTCGACTTTATCTTCAAGCCGCTAAACCCGGTCATTCTCAAATCAAAGGCCGAGATCTTTTTCCGCATCGGCAGACAGGCCAGTCAGTTGCAGCGCCAGCGCGACGAGTTGCGCATGCTGGCCGACCATCGCGACCGGGCGATCCGCCAGCTGAAAGCACATGCCGACAATTCCCCGGTCGCATTGATCGAGCTCGACCCGTCTTTGCGCGTCGAAAGCTGGTCGAAAGGGGCTGAGCGTTTGTTCGGGCTGTCGGCCAGCCAGATCACCGGGCGATCGCTGTCCGGACAAAGCTGGCTGCCCGCCGCCGCGATCCAAGTGCTGTTGGACTGGATCAGCATCGGCCGGGCCGAACCGCAGCACCGGGCCGAGTTCGAACTGACCGATATCGCGGGTCAGGACCTGTGCTGCGAGGTTTATGGCTCGGTCCTACATGGCGCGACGGGGCAGGTCTCGCTGTCCTTGCAACTGCTTGACGTGACTGAACGGCGGCGGGCCGAAAAGCTGCGCATGCTTTTGGTCGGAGAACTGAACCACCGCGTCAAGAACACGCTGGCCAATGTGCAGGCCATCGCGCGCCAAACCCTGCGCCAAAGCGGCGATCTGGCTGGTTTCGCCTCCAGCTTTGACGGTCGGCTGCAGGCGCTAGCCCGCGCCCATGCGCTTTTATCGGACATGACGTGGGAAAGCGCGTCTTTGGATCAGCTTGTCGATGAACAGATCCGGCTTGGCACATTGGATCCGCAGCGTCTGGACCGCAACGGTCCTGCGGTGCAGCTTTCGCCCGAAGGCGCGCTGCGCATGGCGCTTTGCCTGCATGAACTGGGCACGAACGCGACGAAATACGGCGCCTTGTCCGCCCCCGACGGACGCATCAGCCTGACATGGCAGGTGCAAGGGGACTGGGTCAGGCTGATTTGGCAGGAACAGGGCGGCCCAAGCGTCACCGCGCCCGGAAAAACCGGCTTCGGCAGCGCATTGATCGCCGCCGGCGCGGTTGAGGACGAAGGCGCTGTTGTCGAATGGTTGCCCACCGGAGTCGTGTGGAAATTCAGCCTGCCGATCGCCGATCTGAAACATCCGCCCCGAGCCAGCGGCGCAGAGGAGGTTGCTGCTGCTGCTCCGCTTCCCGTCGGCAGCATCGCCGGATCGCGAGTTTTGGTGATCGAGGACGAGCCGTTGGTGGCGATGGATATCCGACAAGAGCTGCAAAACGCCGGAGTCGGGGCGATCAACGTCGCGCGCTCGGTGCGTCAGGCCTTGGCGCATGTTCAGACGGCCCAGATCGATATCGCGCTTTTGGACGGCAATCTGGGCGGCGAGCGCGTGGATGAAGTCGCCGCCGCCTTGCGCGGGCGCGGCATCCCGTTCTGTTTTGTGTCGGGCTATGGCAGGGACCAGTTGCCACAGGAATTCACCGATACGCCCATCGTCGAGAAACCATTTCGCACGGATTCGCTGATCCCCGTTCTGAATACCCTGATCTGCACCCGGACGGGTTAGCGCGCGGAAGGCCCGGAGCCAGGCAAAAATGCCTCATCAGGTCCAAGCTGTGGGCCGCAAAGGCGGTAAAACCCCATGAACAAGGCCGACGGCTCTGGGGTTCTGTCCCACTGAAGCAACCCCTGAAGATGCCATAACCATCTCCGCTGATGATTTGGACGCGCGGATGCGCTCAAAGGCCGCGACAGTGCACGAGCAGCTGCGCTGCGAAGGCGAGCGCGTTGCGTGAGTTTTTTTTGCACTTTTCTGGTCCGCGCTGGCTGGCGGTATCACAATGAGCCTGTCGCTGGTGGCACGCGGTATCATCAGCGCGAACCTTTCGGAAATCGAGCTGGGCCATGCGATCCCTCATGCCGCAGCAAATCAGCCATCTGGACCCGCTTGCGCGGATCCGGCGGCAGGTGGCGTCGACGGTCGGCATCTGCGGTCCCGCGATGTCGCGGCTGTATCTGCATCAGCTTGCGGGCGGGATGGCGCGGCGCGCTGCTGGTTATCGCCACCGCTCGCGGCCCCGCCCTGCTGATCGCGGACGAGCCGACGGCAGGCCTCGATCCGGACCTGCGCGACGAGATGCTGGCGGGGCCGCTTGCCCGTACCCATCGCGGCGGGGCAGTGCTGCTGATCACCCATGATCCGGCTGCCGCGCTTGCCACCTACGAGCAGAAACTTGTGGCAATGGCTGGCGTGGCTGCAAATTGGGCGGCGGTGTGTCGGCCTTCACCGCACCGCGCTGTCCCATGGGCTTGGCGATGCCGGTCGTGGTGTCGCGAGTGGTCTGCTGCTCAATCTCCGCGTTCAGTTCGGCCCCGGCAAGGATGACATAGGCCGAAAGCCACAGCCAAGTCAGCAGGATGATGACCCCGGCCAAGGTGCCATAGGTTTCGGTATAACTACCAAAATTGGCCGCATAGGCCGAAAAACCCAACGAGGCGGCGATCCACAAGACAGTCGCCAGTGTTGCGCCGAGACTAAGCCAGCGCCATTTCGCGGACCTGCGCGACGGACCGAAACGATAGAGTACCGCCAGCGTTGAAAAAGCTCTCCATTGCCGAATTATCCCAGACGTTACCCGCACGGCTCATCGAGCAGGTAATACCATTGCCAGCCAGAAGCCATTGAAACCGCTCGCTTGTGTATTGCGATCCTTGGTCCGAATGATGAAGCAGGGCATCGGCTTTGCTGCGCCGCCAGACGGCCATCATCAGCGCATCCATAACCAGTAAGGCATCTCGATCTGCCTTTATGTACCAGCCTACCGCCGGCGGGAAAACAGGTCAAGCACAACAGCGACGTAAAGCCAGCCTTCAGCGGTCCAGATATAGGTAAAATCGGCCTGCCACTTCTGGCTTGGCTGGTCGGCTTGAAAGTCACGGTCCAGAATGGTGTCGGCGATGACTGAGCGTTCCCCATCTTCCTTCGGTGTTACGCGGCGCCTGAGCCGGGCCCGTAGGGCATTGAGCTGCATCAAGCGTTCGATCAGGGTGGAAGCCCGCAGGCCAGCCCCTCCTCGAGAACATCACGCCAGACGCGGCGCGCGCCTTAGGTCCTTGCGTCCAGTTGGACAAGCGGCAGGCGGTTCACGCTCAGGCCAGTTGCCGCACCTTGGCCTCGCGGTCCCAATAGCGTTGCTGTGCGGCCTTGGCCAAATCCGTCAGCGGCACGGTTCCGTCATCGGCCTGCACGCCTGCGCGGTCCAGCAGGGCCTTGGCCTCGGGGACATGTCCAATCGCCTTCAAATGGGCGTATGCGTCCTGAACAAAGCCGATCGCGGCGCTGTCCTGCGCCAGTCGTGCGGCGGCATCCTCGGTCAGAACCAGCGCGACGGCGTCGAACATCCAAGACGGTGATCCGGCAAGTTGTCCGTCCGCCGACATCGCGCCTTCCGACAGCTTGATGCCGCCGACTTTCGGCGCGACAGTGAATGCCGTGCCGCCGAATTTCTGGATCTGTTCGGTCAGCCCCGTGATCGTGGCTTGGTCCGATCCTTCATCGAACAAGATTCCGACCTTGCGGCCCTGCAGGGTGGGCTGCCAGCGTTTCTGGATCGACAGCGCGTCCGAGGTATCCATGTCGATGGGTGTCGCCGCCGGGGTCGAGGCCGGGGGCAGCGTCATCGCCAACCCGTCCGCCACACGCTGCGCCAGCCCTTGGTCCACGTTGCGAAGGTTCGACAGCATGCGCAGGCGGATATGGTTCAGGCCCACCTTGGACAGTTCGAAGACGATGGCCGAGGCCAGGTGCGCCTGTTCGTTCTCGGTCAGAGACATCCAATACATGCGCGGCTGGCTGTAATGGTCTGCGAAGCTTTCAGGCCGGATGCGCAGCTTTTCGCCCTGGGTATCCTGAGGCGCGGTGCGAAAGCCCGAGGACATGGCGCGGGGGCCACCATCCTCGCCTGCCTCGGGAAGGCTGTTGGGTTCGTAATTCGCCCGGCCTTCGGGAACTTGCGTCTGCATCATGCCGTCGCGCTGCATATTGGCAAAGGGACAGCGTGGGGCGTTGATCGGGATCTGGTGGAAATTGGTCGTGCCCAGACGCGATTTCTGCGTGTCGAGATAGGAAAACAGCCGCCCCTGCAACAGCGGATCATCCGAAAAATCGATGCCCGGCACGATGTTCGAGGGCAGGAACGCGACCTGTTCATTCTCCGCAAAGTGGTTTGAAGGATTGCGGTCCAGCACCATCCGACCGATGACGCGCAGGGGCACAATTTCCTCGGGGACGATCTTGGTCGCGTCCAGAATGTCGTGCGGCAGGCTGTCGGCCGTGGCCTGATCGATCACCTGTATCGCGAAATCCCACTCAGGAAAGTCGCCCGCCTCGATGGCGTCCCACAGGTCGCGACGGTGAAAATCGTTATCTGCCCCCTGCAACTTGGCACTCTCGTCCCAGATCAACGACTGAATGCCCAGACGGGGACGCCAGTGGAACTTGACGAAGACGGTACTGCCCTCGGCATTGACCAGCTTGAAGGTGTTGACCCCGAACCCGTCCATCATCCGGTAGCTGCGCGGGATGCCACGATCCGACATCGCCCACATCACGGTATGCATGGTTTCCGGCATCAACGAGACGAAGTCCCAGAACGTGTCATGGGCGGATGCAGCCTGCGGAAAACCGCGATCCGCCTCCATCTTCACAGAATGGATCAAGTCGGGGAACTTGATGGCGTCCTGGATGAAGAACACTGGGATGTTGTTGCCGACCAGATCCCAATTGCCTTCGTCGGTATAGAATTTCGTGGCAAAGCCGCGCACATCGCGCGGTGTGTCGACCGAACCTGCACCGCCCGCCACGGTGGAAAAGCGCACAAAGACCTCGGTTTTCTTGCCCTTCTTGGCAAAAAGCTTGGCGCGGCTCAGTTCCGGGATCGGGTCAGTGCATTCGAAATAGCCATGTGCCGCCGAGCCGCGGGCATGGACGATGCGTTCCGGGATGCGCTCATGGTCGAAATGAAAGATCTTTTCGCGCAGCACGAAATCTTCCAGCAGCGTCGGGCCGCGTGCGCCGGCTTTCAGGCTGTTCTGGTTGTCCGATACCGGCAAGCCATGGTTCGTGGTCAGCTTCTGCGACGTATCCGTCTGCTGGGTTTCGCCGCCATTGCCGCGGGGAAGGTCGGAAATCTTCTCGGCCATCTGTTTGCCTCATGCGTCTGGGTGGACTGCGCGGGAACCCCCGCCTGCCGGGTCAACCAAGCGCAAATCGGCATCGTTCCCAGATATACATTTGTCAGTCCGGGCCGCCTTTGTGGCAAGGCAAGGGAACGGCCTCCCGGCAATGCGGCTGTCCGAACGTTAAGAAGGAGAGGCAGCTTGCAAAATCCCGATCTCCAGCCGAGCAGGCCACCGCGTGGTGCGGGTCAGGGGCTTGTCCGAACCGTCATCGTCCTGGCGGTTCTTGTGGTGGGCTTCTTTGTCATGCGGCAGTTCTGGCACGCCGATGAACAGCAAGAGGATCCGGCCAGCGTGACTGCCCCCGATGGCGGGCGCGTCGAAGGCCAGGCACCGGCAGAATAAAGGCGGCCAGTCCGGCAGCCGACTAGATTACCTGTGCAACCATCAGAGCGCGCTTGATAGATCGGCATTCGATCTGGACCAGCTGCCCTGTCCGTCTATCGCGCATTGATAGAGCGCCTCATAGTTCCTCAGCATGCGATCAAGCGTGAACAGCCGCTCGACTCTTGCGCGCGGCACCAGGCGCGGGATGGTGACGGCGCTGTCGATCGACGTGGCAAGAGCAGTCTCATCCGCCGCTACATAGCATCCTGCGGCGCCGATCACCTCGGGCACCGCGCCGTTGCGGATTGCGGCCACGGGCAGGCCGCAGGCCATGGCTTCGATGGCGGCCAAGCCGAAGGGCTCGTCCCAAAGCGGCGTGAAGAGCGCGACCGAGCCCTTGCCGATCTGCGCCGCAAGATCGCGGCTGGTCAGGTGCCCGCCGTAGCGGACAGGGCCCTTCAGGACAGGGCGGATATGGTCCCGGAAGTAACCCCAATCCTCGATCGCGCCGAACAGGGTCAGGGCCATGCCGGTTCGACGGGCCGCGGCGATGGCCAGATGCGTGCCCTTGTTGGGCGTGATCCGACCGGCCCAGACCGCTTCGCCATTGCCATGGGGACGAAAGGGCCAGTCGGCGAGGTCGATCCCGTTCGCGACGATATGCGCCTGGGGGGGTGGCTCCGACCAGTAGCTGGCCAGATGCCGCGCGGTGCAGGCAGTGACATGCGACCAAGGCGCGATGCATTCCCGGACAGCTTTCTGCAGGCTGTGAAAGGCGGGGACGTGCAACGACGTCAGCATGGCCAGCCGGTTGCGCGCGGCGGTGTGCAGGGGCAAGGGATGAAGGCCATTATTGTGCACGATGTCGAAGCCGCCCGATAGGATGTCCTGCATCATGGAACCGTGCCAATGGGTCAACGCAGCATTGAGCAGCTCGGTCCCGCGAAAATCGTGCCATGGATAATCGGCATCGTAATGACGCGGCAGCACCGGGCGCAGCGGCAAGGAAGGATCACTGTCGCCCGCGGCAAACAGGGTCACCTCATGGCCGCGCGCCTGCAAGCCCCGCACGAGGTGCCAGCTATGCGCCTCCATACCGCCCGCAAAGGGGCGAGCGATCGGGTGGCGCAGATGCGCGATGACCGCGATGCGCAGGCGTTTCACGGCACGGCCGGATGCAGCAGGGCACCTTGCGCATGGCGGACCTCCTGATCGCGCGCTGCGCCCGTCTGCTCAGGGGAAATGCCGTGCAGCCTGTCCAGCACGCGCCGTGTATTTGCGTAAGGCATGTGCGCTTGCTGACGGCAAAGAGCAAAGTCCCGTTCGTCAGGCGCGCGCAGGATCCGGATGCCCTCCGGGCCGTTGCTGATCAGGCCCATCAGCTGGAAGGCATAAAGCCAGTGCTCCATCGTGCGATGGCCCCATTTCTGGGCGAAGATCTCGGCATTCCTGACGACCGAGTGCAGGTGATGCACTGGCGGCATGCAATGGGGGTGATACTGGTGATAGACCCGGCCGCCGCGGATCCACCAGATCGGCACGCCGCGTTCCTGAAGGGTCTTGCCGAAATCGGTATCCTCGCCGCCATAGCCGGTGAAGCGAGTGTCGAAGCGTGGGCTGTCCTGCCAGCAGCGGCGATGCATCGCAAAGTTCAGCGACCAGAAGCAACGATAATCCGGGCAGGCAGCAAGGTCCGTCTTGGGTGGCGCGGCGCGGTCCGAATGGCGCACGGCCAGGGCGGCGAAGCGATCGAAATCCAACCCATCGCGCGCGGCCCCGCCCGGCAGATACAGCACCTCGCCCATGAACAGGCCACGCTGGCCCGCCATCCGGTCCAGATAATCCTGGACGAAGCCGGGGTCCGGGATGCAGTCCACATCGATAAAGATCAGACTATCGCCCGTCGCGGCATCCGCGGCCATGTTGCGGGCTGCGGCCAGCGGCAGTTCGGTCCCGGAGACATGCAACTGACGGATGGGGAAATCGGTGGGCGGCAGGTCGGCATAGTCGTCTTCCTGCATGACCGCGATAACAAGCTCATCGGGGCGGCGGGTCTGCGCCTGCAACCCCCGCACCAGATTGGCCAGATGCGCCGCGCGCCCGCTTGCGATGGTCAGGGCCGAGATACGGGTCATGTCATGCCTCCTGTTTCAGGGATCTTGCTTGCCAAAGCCGCTGTGCCAAAGCTTCCAGCCAGCACGCCGCGCCTTTGGCCGGGTCCGGGGACAGCAATCGGGCCTGTGCCGACGGGTCGTGCCCGGCCAAGGCCGCTTCGACGGCTTCTTGCCATCGGTGGGCGCTGGCGGGCAGTGCGAGCAGATGCAGCGCGGCGCCAGCCCGCGACAGAGCGCGGGCCTTTTCCACCTGCTCGTCGAAATAGCGCCATTCCGGCACCACGATCCACGGCCGCGCTGCGGCCAGCACCTGTGCACAGGTAGTGTTTCCCGCCGAGGAAACGACCAGATTGGCCGCTGCCAAATAGTCCTGCGGGTTGTCGACCCAGCCGCGATGGCAAAGGTTGCCGCCCGCTGTCGCGTGCCAGTCGTCCTGGATCTTGCCGATAGTCAGCCAGCGCCATTGGGGAAACGTTCGTGCGGCGATACCAAGGGGTGCGACGGCAAGCCCGTCGCCGCCGCCACCCGACAGTACCAGCGCCACCTGTGCATCGGGTGCAATGCCCAGTCGCGCGCGGGCTTCGGCCCTCCGGGGTAGGGCGAAGTTAAGACCCAGCCCACCCGCGAAATGCGTCTTCGCGCGCATGGCGGCATCCCATTCGGGCTGTGCCAAGGCCTCGGCAAACGGTGCCAGCAGGCCTACCGCGCCGTCATAAGCAGCGCGGTGTCCCGGATCACTGCGGTCGCCATGCTGAAGCACCTTCACATGCGGCACGGCGCAGATGCGCGCAAACTGCGCAATCTCAGCCGAGACGTCGCAGATGATCAGGGCTGGATCGGCATCTGCGAACCACGCAGCCAGAATGCCCATAGCCCGGCGAATGCCGGGCCAGCCCAGCGGCGCGCAATGCAGCGTTGCGGGGGTCGGCAGGTGGTCCATGTCCGTCTCGTCTCCCTGACGCTCGAACAGCGAGGGCAGCGTGACAATCTGTGCATTCGAAGGCAGCTGCGGCAGGATGTCCGGACGGGCGCAAAACACCGTCACCCGGCGCGAGGCGGGCAAGGCGTTCACCAGCGCGGCGCAGCGTTCGGCGTGACCGCAGCCCTGGTGATGTACGAAGTAGCCGAAGGGCTGGGGGGGCGGGGCAAGGTCACGCATTGGCCGCCTGCGGTCTGTTCAACACGCCACGATGGCGCAGCCCGTCCAGGACCGCATCGGCATAGTATAGACGGCTGCGCAGGATCCGGCGCCCGGCCAGTTTCTCAAGCTCGGGATAGGCATTTGCAGGCAGGATCGCCAGACCCGCGGCCAGCAGCATGTCGGCATCGTTGCCGCTGTCGCCCGCCGCGATGCAATCGGCCATGCTCAGGTCATGCCGCTGTGCCTCGAAGCGCAGGGCGGCACCCTTGCCCGCATTGGGGGGCAGGATGTCGATGAACCTTCCATGTGAAGCGATGACCTTGGCCTGAAGGCCCGCCTCGGCCAGCAGGTCGCGCAGTTCGATCGCATTGGCAGCGGTCCCGAACAGACTCAGCTTCCATCGGCGCTGCTCGTGGCCGGCTTGCCAGGTCAAGGATTTACGGGACAGCCGGTCGAGGATGCTGGCACGGTTCCAGTCCCGATCCAGTAGGGCCGCATAGTCGCCGCAAAGCGTTAGGCACCCTGGCGCGGCGTGGCGCCAGATCTCGGTCCCGACCGAGGTGATGAACAGATCCGGGATCGGCAGTTGCCAGGCACCCAGCACTCGCCGCGCTTCGGACAGCGAGCGTCCGGTCGCCACCGCGAACAGCAGCCGCCTTGGCCGGTTGCCGTGCCATTCGCCAAATCGCGCAGCGGCTTTTGTGCAGCCCGTCAGGGTCGCGTCGATGTCGCTTGCCAAGATCGTCGTCGGATGTGGGGCGGCGACGATCGGGGCCTTCAGCGCATGAATGATCCGGCCCACCTGTGTGGCCCAGACCGACCAGTCGAAATGGCGTTGGGCCAGTAGTTGCGCCCGGGCAGTTACCGCGGGGGACTGGCGCAGCATGGCAAGGCAGGCATCGGCGATCGCGGCAGGATCGCCGGGATCGACAAGCGCGCCGGCGCGGATCGTGTTCAGGATATCGACCGGCCCGCCATTACGGGTGGCGACCACCGGAACGCCCGCCTGAGCGGCCTCAATCAGGGTCAGGCCGAAGGGCTCGTGAAGCGCAGGGTTGACGAAGGCCCCGCCGCGCGCCGCCAGCGCGTAAAACGAGCGCAGGGCGGTCGCGTCATGGCGGCGCGGCAGCGCAACCTGCCCCCAAAGATCGGCGCGGTCGATGGCGTCGAACAGCCGTGCCACGACCCCGCCATGCGCCGCACCGTCATCCAGCATCCCGTCGCGTTGGCCGGGCAAGATCACCAGGTTCGTGCCCTGCCGCAATTGCGGCGAACCGGCAAAAGCGTCGATCAGTGTGATCAGGTTCTTCTTGCGCACCGGGCGCGCAACCGCCAGCAGGATAGGCTTTTCCGGATGGCACAGGAACGGCGCAATCAGGCGGCGCGCCGGTGCTATGCCCGGATCGTCCCCCATTGTCACGCCCGGATTGACGCGATGGACTCGGCCTGCGCCAGCATCCCCGTAGGCTGCGATCTGGTGTTCGGCCTCGTCGCGGGAGGAGACGATGATGGCCGAGGCCCGGCGGATGGCCCGCGCCTCGGCGCGGATGCGCGGGCTGTGCGGGTCCAGTGCCTTCATCATCCCCAGAGAATGCGGGGTGTAGAGCCAGGGAATTGCGAAATACCGCTGCGCGGTCATCGCCAGCCGGGCGGCATCGGCAAAATGTGCGTGGATCACGTCGGGCCGCTGCGGCATCCGGTCCAACAGCGCCACGAAGGCGCGTTCCAACGCCGGCAGTTCGGCCTCAAGCGCTTCCTTGGCCAGATAAGCACGATTGTCCGTGGCCAGCCGCAAGATACGGCAGCGCGGCGAAATCGGCTCGACCGGGCGGCTGTGGACGGGATCCAGGCCATCGAAGGCGCGGGTGACGATTTCGACGAAATTTCCCGGCAGGGCGGATTGCGCTGCCGCCGCGCCTAGGACATAGGCAATGTGCCCGCCGGTATCTTCGGTCACGCCATATTCGATCGGCGGCGCCTTCAGGCAGCCGCCGAGAGCGACATGCATGATACGCATCCGCTACCCCTTCACCTTGTCATGTGAACCTGTCCCGCTTCGGGGGACGTGATGGCGAACCTGTCGCGGGTCGCATGGGTTCCTGAACACCGGCGCGCATAAATATAAATCATACGGACCCGGAGGCTGGCCCGGGCCCGGTTTGCGTCAACGATGCTTGCGGAACATCGGCGGCCCTTTTTTGTTGAGCCCGCGAGTTGCAACCACTGGAGGACGCCATGCCCCGCATTACCGACGCCCGGATTCTGATCCTTGCCACCGATGGATTCGAGCAATCCGAACTTGAGGTTCCCCGCGACCGACTGCGCGAGGCGGGCGCGACCGTCGAGGTCGCGTCCCCTGGCGGCACGTCGATCCGCGGCTGGCAGGAGGGCGACTGGGGTCAGGAGGTCACGGTGGACATGGACCTGAGTGACGTCGACGCCGCCGCCTATGACGCAATCGTCTTGCCGGGCGGCCAGATCAACCCCGACAAGCTGCGCATCGAAACCCGCGCTGTCGAGCTGGTGCGCCGCTTCCATGACGACGGCAAGGTTGTCGCGGCGATCTGCCACGGCCCCTGGTTGCTGGTCGAGGCGGACCTCATCCGCGACCGCAAAGTCACATCGTTCAAGTCCATCAGACGGGATCTGGAGAACGCGGGCGGGCACTGGTCCGACAGCGAGGTGGTGACGGACCGGGGCCTGATCACCTCGCGCAGCCCGGACGATCTGGACGCTTTCTGTGCCAAGATCATTGAGGAGGTGCAGGAAGGCGCGCATCCTCGCTAAGGTCGCGTCGGACCCTCGCCGGCGATGCATGGGAACATGGCCAGCAACCTGGGGCTTGAGCCGATCTAGGTGCTGTGTGCCGAAGCATTGCGGCAGTGCGCGCGAACCCGTCAATCCGTCGCGGCAGATGAAGGAACCGTACCGCTGACGCATTTGCACAAGGCTGTGCACCGCTGTTGGGATGGCGAAGTCAATCTGCGGCTACTGGCCTGAGCGTGAAACTTTGGTCGGCCATGCAACCTGACGCAAGCAAGGAACAGTTTGCCGAGCGGGTACTGCCGGTCTTGATTGATGTCGCCGATCAAGCGTGCGGTGTCGTCATCGAGGCACGGTCCCGCCGCCCCCCGTATTCGCCGCGCTAGCGCCCGCATCGGCGCGCGCCGGGCATGCGAACCGCGCCGATTACCAGACCAGCCTTCGGCGCGCCTCCGACACTTACGAGAACCACAGAGACTGCAGGCGTCGCACGAACCGGTGACCAATAGCGGCCGTTCGGAATCTGTCCAGCAGGAGAAATCGCCTTGCAAACGAGTACCTTATGCTCTGCGATTCTGAGCACGTCTGCGCCTCTTCCATGTCTTGAACCGCTTTCGCAGTTCAGCAATTTTTCCAAGCTTGGGTATCAGTTCATTGCGCAATCCGGGGGTAGACTGGACTTGCAACGCTGCAGCAAACTCTTCGTCGAAACCCTCCAGTGACGCGAGAGCCCTGTCTCGAACCAAGCGCGCGCTGGCACGTCCTGCATCCGACAGGCACCGCTCCAATGCCGCTCGCAAATCTTCGTCGCTGACCTGATCCGGATCAAAGACCTCGCGCCATCCTAGCTTATGCGCCTGACGGGTTACCTTGTCGCCGCCGGCTACGGGGTCGATCGCGATCGTTGGGATGCCGTTCTTTAGGGAAAGCACCATGCCGTGCAGCCTTGTGGTCAGCATGACGTCAAGCCGACCGCAGATGGATTCGAACTGCGCCGCGTTCGATAGGCCAAAACGGTTGGTTGCGGCGGGCACTGAGGTATCCATTTCGATGAACGCAGTCCCCGAGCTCTCGATCAGCCGCCGCAGCTTCTGTTCGGCCAGTTCGCCTCTGTGCCGATCACCATACTCTCGCTGGTACCCGGTCAGGCAGAGCCCGATGACCGGAACGCGGGATGGCTCCTCGCGGAAGCTCAGGTCAGCGCGCACCATCCTGTCGCTGTCCCGTTCAAGCAGGACCTCGAACGGATTAAACGATGCGAGCGGTTCGACCATCGTCAGGTTCACCCCGATATGAACGCAGTGTTTAAAGCGGCCAAAGATGCTTTCGTGCTGGACTGCCATCGCCGGGGTGAACGGACCGCAGATTACGATCAGGTGTGAGTAGCGTGTGGGGTCAAGGGTAAACCTGTTCAGCCAGGAGCCGTCGACCGACTGGCGCGCGTCGGTATAGGGCGTAACGTCGTAAGCCATACCCAGTGCTTGCAGCTGGCGTTCTGTTTGTCGCAGAACCTCCACATCGCCGGCGGTCGAGAAATGTCCCACCAAAAGCGCCCGTGGTGTGACTGTGGCCGCGTGGATTTGGTACTTGGTCATGTCAGCAGAACTCCAAGTCTTATCTGATTGGTGGCAGCTTTCAGTCCATCTCATCGGTGATCACAGTGGCTTCAGATGCGGATACTGCCGCACGAAGCGGTGCATGGCACGCTGATACAGCAGCGTTGCCCGGCCGCGAGACGACCAGACATCCCACCGGCGGTCCCGCCAAGGTTTTTTGGGTCCGTGATAATGCAAGATCACTGGGCTGCCGGGGACATATCCCTCGATTTTCAGCCCTAATTGGGCTAGCAAGCCTCTTTGTCGGCGAATACGTCCCCAAGAGGCGTTCCACGCCGGATCGAGCTGCATCACATCGGTCCCGAAAAGGGCATTCAGGTGATCTTGGTCTCCATGCGTACAGGCCGAGGCCGCAGCGACATCCTCCATGCGCGCCATCAAGGCGGGATGCGCCCGAAGCGTGTCACAGTTGAGAAGAAGGACCCCAGCGTTGAAGTAGTCCTCGACACGCGCCGGGTTCATGAACTGCTGGATCTCCGCCAGCCGCGCATCTCGATCCGCTGTCATCTCTTCTGGCTCTGATAGCCAGTGTGTGATGTGGTAGTCGCGCACCACCCCTGCATAGGCACCATCCAGATCAACTCTGAACAAGGGTCCGACATCGCCTGTCACCAACGTATCCCCGTCGATGTAGAGGACATAGCCATTGATCAGCCGGGGGATGAAGAGACGTCCCATCGTCGCCGCGGAGATGTAATCGGTCGGTCCGTGCGCTCCTTCGAGATATCCGCTGCCCATATCCTTACAAAATAATGTGAGCCCTGCGTGCTCGGCGGCAACTGCCTTAACATCCGCCCAGTCTTGAGGCTCTAGACCATCGCCCCAGATGTGCAGCTCTGCCGACTCCTGCAGGTGCTGCAGCAGGCTCCACATGGACAAAAGCGTCGGCTTCAGGAAGCTGCGATCGGTGACATAGGCTATCTTGACCGTCCTTGGCGTACCCGGCAAGGGAGGGATCCTTTCCGTTTATGCAAAATGTGATGGTCTACCCCACTAATTCTTATCGATCTTAAGAGGACAAGACTAGCCGCTGCGGCGCCGTCGGTCCGCTGTTCTCCCCCTCCCAACAGCGATAAGGCTGCCATTGCCGCGAATGACGGCCTTGTCCGCCCACGCGGAAGCTTATCGGCTCAAATTGCTGCGCCGCGTGTTGAGCGGCAGCTTCAGGGAATGCGGCAAGCAGCATGAGTGGTGGTCAATGGCCGTAATGGGCCGGTGCGGCTATGGTGCAGTTGCGGTCTGCCTATCCCGCGCGAATGGCGGCTTCTGGGATTTAGCATCACAGGTTCGGGGACGAAGCTCTATCGATGACGGCCGCCTCAGCTCCAGTATGTTTTGGAACTGGAAATTGGTTCAAGCGCACGCGCCAGCCCGACATGTGTCGCTATCAGCGGCGAGCCTTGCGAATGTCTAGATAGGAGCGGTTGAACTGTGCAAGCTTTGCCAGACCTGACCAATCAAGGATGTGGATTTGATCTCTGCCCCACTCAACCAGTTCGGCATCACGAAGATCGCGCACACCGCGATTGATATGAATTGCCGTATAACTTAACGCGCCTGCGAAATCTCTCTGGGTGACAGACTCAGGTATTTTGTAATCGTAGGCCGCGCCGACTGCTGTTAAGCGCGTATAGAGTTCGCACAGCATGTGGGCGATACTTGCGCTAACGCGAAGGGTGGCGCTGTTGACCAACCATTGCCGATGGATTTGTCCATCGATCACGGTCGACATCCACAGCAGCCGGGTCAGATGAACCAGCTGAACCGGCGAAAATCGCGTCGCTCCGGGGGATACTTCATCGGCTTACGCATTCGCGCCCGTGGGGCGGACAAGATTTTCAATACCTACCCCTGCAAATGGCGGCTGCGGTATAGGCGGATGTCGTATTTACTCCGTGATCCCACCCTGGCTTGGGGCTACACGCATACCGGAGTGATCCATTGGGATGAGCTGCCGGTCTCGATACCGGAGGAATCTTCTCCGACGGGCTCGCGTTCATATCTCTCACCCGCCTGCATCGCTACAAAACACGCGATCAGGTTGATCGCCGAGGGCAGGACATCTGCCATCGCCGCACATGAACTCGGCATCTCAATTACGGCCTTACACGCGCGCCTGACTTCTGCCCGCAAGAGACTCGGTGCTGATAGGATCTCGGACTTGGTCCATGCCGCCCGGTCACGCAGCTTATCCTAGCCGAGTTATGCAGCCGATCATGTGATTAAGCCGACCACCTATGGATCAAAATGCGTTTGTTGGCGAAGGGTCCGCATCTGCGAAATTGTGTCCATCCAATTCGGTCCGGAGCGGTTTGCATGGCGGCGCCCTTCCCGGTAAGGTATTCTCGCGCGCCGTGCACCGTTCCGGTGCTGCAGATCATTATGCCGCCTGGTCGCAATCGAGGGACCGGATCACGGTAGCAGCCAGATAAGCAACGACGTCCAATCATACAGGGGGCGATTTGTTCCCACCGGAGGCGTAGGGCGCAACGCTTATGCAAAAGTCAGTCGGGAAATTCGCAAACTCTCGGCGAAGGCGGTTTTCTTCTTTGATTTTGACAGGGATCCAAAAGAACAGTGCGCGACAGGTTGAGCGCGGAACAAGCTCGCTGCGGCAGGGTTGTCGTTGAGCAACCAAGGAACTCCGCCATGTCCACGCCCAAAGACAACGCGCAGCGCATTTCCAACCAGCCGCAGCAAGAACCCGCGACCTGCCCTGCCGGCATGGAAGATGAACGCGAATGCCCTGAGCGTGGCGACGACAAACCGGTGCCATCGGAAGCGCGGCTGAGAGGAGACACAGATGGACCAGATTAGGCATACCCGGTTGGCCGAAGATCAGCTGACCCGTGAGAGCCTGGACGGCGCGACGATATGACACGGAGCATAACACCGTCGGCACCGTGTTACATTTGCACGGCGCCGGCGCCGGCGTGCTTGTCGTAATCGAAGTCGGCGGCTTTCTGGGCATAGGAACTCACCCAGTGGCGATACCCGCGCTCGATATGGCGTTCATGCAAGACGAGGCGGCAGAAGTCCATGCCGTTACGAACTGGACCAAAGAGGAGCTGAAAAACATGCCGAGGCACGAGGACAAAGAATAAAGCGCGAAGCTGAGGAATCTGCTCAGCATTTGTCTAACTTCGCCTGGTCACTCCCATGGACGCAATTTCACAGTTTGAGCGGCTTGCGTTTCTGAAAACCGCTGAACCGTTCCGTACATATCTACACTCTGTGGCATTTGCGGATGCGCGCTGGTGACGCAGTTGCTCCGACCGCGCGTAAGCTGTAGCTATTCAGGACGCTCCAGAAAAACCCTAGCGAAAGGCGAATAGTTCCTCGTCTGGATCGCGGCGTCCTGCTAGGCGTGCCGCGACGATCTGCGCGGCGATCATGGAAAATGTGATGCCATTGCCGCCAAACCCCATCACGGCATGGACCCGGCGCATGTCGGGCACTCGATCGATGATCGGCAGACCGTCGCTCGTATTTCCGAACGGCGCGGCCCAAATATATGCAGGCGGACCGATTTCGATGCCGCAAAGCTTGCGCAGTTTGGCCGCGATGCATCGGGCGCTGGCCCGCATCCGGGCGGGGTCGCGATAGGCGTCCGGGGCATCGCTGTCTTCGCCACCCGCGATGATGCGCCCGTCGCGCGCGGTGCGGAAGTACAGATAAGGGTCGGCAGCCTCCCAGACCAGCATGTCGTCCAGCCAGCCGGGCCGCGCCGTGCCGGGATGGCTGGACAGGGCCCAGGTCGAGGTGATCCGGTGCGACGGGCTTTGCATCAGCGGCAGAAATTCATAGCCGGTGCTAAACACCGCCTGTCCCGCCGTCAGCACCCCGCCCGCCCGCGTCGCCAAGGCGACGCCGCCCTGCAATTCGGCCAGATCGGTGATTTCGACGGGCGATGCGATTTCCGCCCCGCGCTGCACCGCCACGCCCAGCAGCCCCGCCGTCAGTTGCGCCGGATTGGCTGAGGCGGACGCCTGCGACAGGATCGCCCCCGTGCGATCAATACCGAATTGCGACGCAAGTTCGGTTTGCGCCAGATATTCACCGGCAATGCCTGCGGCCTGTCGTGCCTCCAACTCGGCCTGCATGGCGCGGTTGCCCATCCGGTCGCCGCAAAGATACAGCGCCTGCTTGGCCTGCATGTCGCAATCAATGCCCAGCCGGTCAGCCAGACGCAGCAGGTCGCGGACCGCCCTGACGGAGCGTTGCCACGCCCGCGCCGCCTGCGCATCGCCGATCTGGCGGGCGAGCTGGTGCAACGGCACGTCGATTTCGTGCTGGATCATGGCGGTCGAAGCCAGACTTGACCCACGCACCGGTTCGCGCCGGTCCAGGATCAAGACGCGCTGCTTGCGCCGCGTCAGCGCCTCGGCCATCAGCGCGCCGCTGATCCCGCTGCCGACCACGATGACGTCCCATGATCGCGCCGAAGACTGCGGAATGCAGGGCGCACTGATATGAGGGGTCGCCGCCCAAAAGGGCATATCCTCGTGCAGGCGTCGCTTGCGGGTGCGCGTGGCTTTGGCGTCCAAGTTCAGACTCCGCCGCTCGTCAAGGTGATCCGAAAGCGCATCTGTCATAGTCCCCGTTTTGCCGCTGGTGGATAACCCCAATGGAAGACGGATGTTCCGGTCAGATCATCGGCATGCCGCCAGTGACAGCGATGGTCGCACCTGACACATAGCTAGAGGCGGGTTCCGCCAGCATGACATAGGCCGAGGCCAATTCAGCGGGCTGCGCGGGTCGGCCCATCGGATAGTTCTCGCCGAATTTCCGCACCTCGTCGGACGACATGCTGGCGGGGATCAGCGGCGTCCACACCGGGCCGGGGGCGACGGCGTTCACGCGAATGCCCCTGGGGGCAAGCATCTGCGCCAGCCCCGCAGTAAAGTTCTGGATCGCGCCCTTGGTCGTGGCATAGGTCAGCAGCTTCGGGTTCGGTTTGTCCGAATTGATCGAGGCGGTGTTGATGATCGCGCCCCCTTTCGGCATATGCGCCACCGCCGCCTTGGCCAGATAGAACATCGCATCGATATTGACGGCAAAGGTATGGCGCCATTCATCGTCCGGGATGTCCTCGATCCGGTCGAACAGAATCTGCCGGGCTGCATTGTTCACCAGAATGTCCAGCCTGCCGAACCGGCCCACGACCTGGGCCACCAAATCGCGGCAATGCGCAGGATCGGCCAGATCGCCGGCGATCGTCAGGCATTCGCGGCCCGCCTTGCGGAGCCATGCGGCGGTATCTTCGGCGTCGGCGTTTTCCGAAAGATAGGCCAGCCCCACCTCCGCCCCTTCGCGGGCATAGGCGATGGCCGTTGCGCGCCCGATACCGCTATCGCCACCAGTGATTAGCGCGACCTTGCCTTGTAGCCGACCGCGACCCTGCCAGCTTTCCTCGCCATGATCGGGCACGGGGTCCATCTTGCAGAAACTGCCGGGCAGGGATTGGCTTTGCGCGGGAAATGGCGGTTTCGGATAATCGGTCATATTGTTCCTTTCAGCGTCCCGAGGCTGGGCCGCCCGTATCGCAGTTGGGATCCTTGGTGACTTCATTCGCGGGATCAATGCGTTGCTGGCGCTGGTCGATGACGTTCAAACCCGGCCTCCGGAGCCGGTCCGGGGCTGTCACCGGCATGGGCGCGGTCGGGGCCGCTTGTTCCCAATCCCGAACTACGGGCTTGGTGGTCTGCGCTGGCGGCAAGGCGCGGCTGACCAACAGGCCCAGCGACAGACCAAGGCCCAAGCCCGCAAAGCCAAGCGCGATGCCCCAGATCGGCAGCGCCAGTTCCCAGCCCGGCGTGAGGCGCGCGGGCATAAGCAGGTAATCCACGGCGGCGGCAATCATCGCCGTGACCAGCCCGGTCAGCCACAATTGCGGCCGGCCAGTCCGCTGGATCGGTCGCATCAGCAGGACGGCGATGACGGCCCAGAAACAAGCCGACACAACATGGATGACTCCGCCGATGACCAAGGCCGCCGCACTGCCCGATACCGCATCCGGTCCAAGGACCACATGCGCGGTGGCTTTCAACGGCGCAGCTGGCGACAGTCCCTGCGTCAGGGCAACCAAAGCCAAGGCGAGCGCCGAGACGAAGCCCGCGGAGCTGCCGATCAACAGGGTGCGAGAAACCGTGTGTCGCATTACTGGTCCTCCTGCCTGCGTGAACCGGCAAGGGGGACATAATGTTCCAGCTAGATAGAATGCATGCTCTAGCACGTCCCGCAGGATGCCAAGGGCACGGTTCTCAAGGCTTTTCACCGTTCCGATGTGGCGTTTCAGCACGCGGGACAGGAAAGTTTCCTGCACCAGATCCTCGGCATCGTTCAGGTTCCGGCACAAGGCCCGCGAACAGACGCGCAACGCAATATATGATGCAGAGCATCGTGTGACATTTCGCCTATCCCCCGCGGAGGCTACATAGGGGGAACATCCTGAATCGGTCCGGGTTCAGGATCATCAGTCCGCGGTGTCGCAGTGGTCCCGCGATGCCTGCGCCAAGACATGGTCCAGCTGCATGGCCAAATCTCTGATCCGGGCAGGGATCGGTTCGTCAAGGGCCTGTTCGCGCAGTCTCGACAATGTCCGCTCAATGTCCTGATCGCGCATCTTTCCAGCATCATTCATCATGTCACCATTCCGTGCCCGGCCCGACTAAAGTCGTCAATACATTTCCCTGCGCCCAGAATCCGGACGAACGCTGAAATCGCCCAGAAGCGATACCTCGCATGATTGCGAGCGATCAATTCATGTAACCCTTGCCCGCGCGCCGATATTCGCGATGCAGCAGGCTCAGCAGCCAGTCATCGGCGTGCTGCTCGGTCGCCCGATCGCCCACCTGTTCCAGCGCAGTTTCGAGCGTCGCCTCCAGCAGACGGTCGGCGGCATCCCGGCCCTGCATCAACTGCCGTGCCCGTTCACGCAGCAGCGGCAACAGCGCCGTCACCGACAGCGACGACCGGATACGGCCCTGAACCCGCAGATCGTGGATCAGCGCCTGCGTCGGCCAAGGTTTCGAGTAAATGGACGAATCCCGAAGATGCAACGGCAGCAGCGTCCGTTCATGGCCAGTATAGAACAGGAACGGCTTGTCCCGCGCGATCATCCGATCGGCGACTGCATAGGACAGCCCTTCGCCGACACGGATGTCCAGAATGGCAGCATCCGCGTCCTGGGCGTGATCCATTGCGGTTTCCACATCTGGGAACGGCCCCAGCACTTTATCCCCCATCTCGCTGATTTCGCTGCCAATTCGACGGGCCAGCAGATAGTCATCTTCCAGCACGAGAATACGCATCCGCACATCCGTTGCGTGATGTTCCATCGTCGCCTCCGTCTTGGACTGTCGAGCTCAGCATATACCAGTTTCGGAGCCGCGTCATGTTTCGGGGGAACATTAGCCCGACCCGCAGGTTTGTCCGGCCCATCGCTCGGCCTGCATCAGCCCCCGGAGGTCACATGTCCCGCTTTCACAACAAGGTCGTCATCGTCACCGGCGCAGGTTCCGGCATTGGCGCCGAAACAGCGCGCCGTTTTGCGGGCGAAGGGGCGCATGTCGTGCTGGTCGCCCGCACTCGCGCCGATCTTGAGAAGGTGGCGCATGACTGCGGTCCACACTGTCTGGTCCACCCTGCGGATGTTGGAGATGAAGACGCGGTCGAGACGATGATCGCCGCGACGCTGGACCGCTACGACCGCATCGACGTGCTGGTGAACAACGCGGGCACGGTCGTGCAGGGCGACCTGACGGAGATCAAAACCAGCGATTATCGCCGTATCATGGCCACCTTGGTCGATGGCACGTTTTTCTGCATCCGGGCCGCGCTGCCCTATTTGGTGCGGACCAAGGGGTGCATCATCAACACCGATTCCGTTTCGGGGCTGGCGGGCGATTGGGGCATGTCCGTCTATAATCTGGCCAAGGGCGGTATTGCCAATTTCACCCGCGCTTTGGCTTTGGATTGCGGGGCCAAGGGCGTGCGGGTGAACGCCGTGGCCCCGACACTGACCCGGACGCCGCTGACGCGGGACGTCTTTGACCACCCCGACATGCTGGACAAGTTCCGCGATAGGATCGCCCTGGGCCGCCCTGGCGAGCCTGCGGAAGTTGCCGCGGTCATCGCCTTTCTTGCCAGCGAGGATGCAGGCTTCGTCACCGGGGTTGTGCTGCCGGTGGATGGCGGGTTGATGGCGTCGAACGGGCAGCCCCGGCAGGCCTAGCGCAGCGCGGTGCGCAGCATTCCGATTAGCTGCGCCGACAGCATCGGTTTCAGGCAGAACGGCCGGTGGGCATGTCGCTGCGGCAGCACCGCCCGGTCATAGCCGCTGGAAAACACGAAGGGCACGCCCTGCTCCTCCAGCCGGTCGGCCAGCTGGAATTGCATTTCCCCATGAAGGTTAATGTCCAGCACCGCGCAGTCCGCGGGCAGCGCGGCCAGCGCGTCAGCCACGCTGGAAAAAGGCCCGATCACCCGACCACCCGCTGCCGTCAGCAAGTCGCATATCTGGCGCGCGATGAAATATTCATCCTCAAGCACCAGCACCGACCTGTCGGCAAGGGCCGGGGCGTCCATCACGCCAATTGCCGTGTGGGCAGGCGGATATGGCAGCAAAGCCCGTCCGCTTCGTAATCCATCCGCGTGCTGGCCCCCAGATCATAGGCCAGCGCCTGCTGGATGATCTCGGACCCGAAGCCCAGCCGGGTGGGCGTCGTCACGTCCGGAACGCCGGTTTCGCGCCAGATGATTGTTAGGCCATCCGCGTCAACGCTCCAAGACACAGAAAGGCGGCCAGCTTCGTCGCGCAGCGCGCCGTATTTCGCGGCATTTGTCGCCAGTTCGTGGAATGCCAGCGTCAGACGCTCGGCGGCGCGTGGCTTCAGCAGCACAGGCTTGCCATCGAGATGCAGGCCCTTTGGCGGGAACGCGTCCAGCTCGTCCAGCAGGATGCCGCGCAGGTCCAACCCTTGATCGGGGTTGCGCGTCACCGCTGCCTGCACGCGCGCGAATGCCCCAAGACGACCAAGGAAGGTCGCGCGATAACCAGCCGCATCGGGGGCACTGTCGCCGCTGCGTTCCGCGATCAGCCCGATGATGCCCAGACTGTTGCGCACGCGATGCTGCAATTCGGCCAACAGCAGCTTTTGGTAATCCAGCGCATCACGCAGCGCAGCCTCGGCGCGGGCCTTTTCGATCGCGGCCAAAGCGCGCTCGGCGGCCTGCTCCAGCAGAGCAATTTCGGGCGCGGTCCAACCTTGCTTGCGGGCCTGCAAGCCGCCGACGGTCAGGACCCCTTCGATTGGCTGCGGATCCTTGACGAAGCGGACGTCGCTGGCGCCGAAATGCGCCGCGATCATCCGCGTCGCGGTGCCTTCGGGGTCATCCGACAGACGCAGCCGGTCGCTGAGTTCCAGCAGGAAACGCTGACGCTGTTCGGCCTCTTGCAACTGGGCCAGCGTCTCGTCCCGCTGGCGTTCGGCCAAGATGCGGGCCGTGGTTTCGATCATCGTCACCAATACGCCGTCCACCGCGCCAAGATCATCGCGGATCGGGCTATAAGTCAGGGTGAACCATGCATCCTTCAATTGCCCGGACCGGGCCAAGGGATAAAGCCCATCCTCTCGCGTGATCACATCGCCTTGCATGACGCGGGCATAGATCGGGCCGTTGATATGCCAGACCTCGGGCCAGCAGGTCTGCGTGGGCTGGCCCAGCCCGCCGGGATGCTTGCCACCCAGAATCTGCGCATAGCCGTCATTGTAAACCTGAACCAGATCGGGGCCCAGCAGCGCGATCATGGGAAAGCCATGCGACAGCACCGTGTCGACCAGCGCAAGGCGGCGCGGCGACCAGTCCTGCATCGGCCCCAGCGGCGTAGCGGCCCAATCATAGGCCAGCACATGGGCCGACATGTCATAATTACCCAATTCCGTGTTCCGTTGCTGCAACGCGTCCTTTGGCATTTCAGACTATCCTTGGTTTTCACGCAATGACCACGGGCGGCGCAGAAGAAGGGGGAAGGCATTATTGGTCGGTCTGGGGCACGATCCTCCAGACCGTGTTCGACAGATCATCCGCCACGATCAGCGCGCCGCGCGGATCGACACTGACCCCTACCGGGCGGCCCCGCGTATTGCCGTCTTCCTGCAGAAAGCCCGACACGAAATCGACCGGCTCACCCGACGGGCGACCATTGCGGAACGGCACGAAGACCACCTTGTAGCCCACGGGTTCGCTGCGGTTCCAACTGCCATGCAGACCGACAAATACACCCTCGGCAAACTGCTGTCCCATCTCGAGAACCGAGAAATCGACGCCAAGGGCTGCGACATGCGACCCCAGCGCATAATCCGGCGCAATTGCCGAGGCGACCTTTTCGGGATCCTGCGGCTGGACGCGGGTATCGACGTTCTGCCCCCAGTAGCTGTAGGGCCAGCCATAGAACGCGCCCTCCTGCACCGAGGTCAGATAGTCCGGCACCAGATCCGGCCCGATCTCATCGCGTTCATTAGCGACCGCCCATAGCTGGTCCGTTCCGGGCTGGATCGTTAGGGCCGTGGGATTGCGGATGCCGGTGGCGTAAGGCCGGTGTGCGCCAGTCGCCACGTCGATCTGCCAGATCATGGCGCGGTCTTCCTCGGCAGCCATGCCGCGTTCGGTGATGTTGCTGTTCGAACCGATGCCGACGTAAAGAAACCGTCCATCGGCGCTGGCGGTCATGGCCTTGGTCCAGTGGTGGTTCAGCGCAGCGGGCAATTCGGTCAGCGTTTCGGGCGCGCTGCTGGCCTTGGTCTGGCCCTCGGAATAATCGAAGCGCACCAAGCTGTTCTGGTTCGCGACATAGATCGCCCCGTCGATGAACGCCAAGCCATAGGGCGAATTCAACCCATCAGCAAAGACGGTCTGCAATTCATAGGTTCCGTCGCCATCCGCATCGCGCAGCAGGGTCAGGCGGTCGCCGCCCGACTCGGGGCTTTTGCCCATTGCCTTGATCAGCCCGGCGATTAGATCCTTGGGTCGCATAGCGGGTGCGCTGGCACCCTTGCCCTCGGCAACCAGGATGTCCCCGTTCGGCAGAATTAGCGTCTGGCGCGGAATCTTCAGCCCAGTCGCGATGGCTGAAATCGTGTATTCCTGCGGCACCGTGGGCAATGCGTCACGCCACAATGCCGGGCGCGGAATCTTCATATCCGGCAGCAGGCCTTGACGTGGCGTAGGCAGGTCAGGGTTCGCACCATAGCGTGTGCCGGGGGCATTTTGTGCGAAAGCGGGGATTGCGGCGACAAGGCCGATCAGGATCAGGGCGCGCATCAGATTTCCTCGGACAGATGGGTGCCGGAATAGCCCAGCCATGACGCAATCAGCGCAAGCGCCGTCGATATGGCGGACCACCACAAGGCCTCAGGCATGATCGCCCAAGCATCCTGCGAATAGGCAAATGCGTTGATCAGACCGGTGATCCATGCAGCAAGCAGCGTCAACAGATACAGGCCCGGTCGCGACAGCCCATAGCGGCGGGTGCGAAAAAGATGGATCAGCGCGGCCGTCAAAGCAAAGCCGCCAGCAAACAAGCCGCCCGCATTCAGCCATTGGGCAAAATTCGACCACTGAATCTCGTAACTGCGGAAATACGCGATGTCGCTGACCAGTGCCCCCAGGAACAGCGGGAACGGAAAGGCCAGCAGGATTGCGTGAAGTGGGTGGATGGGTCGGATCGCCCGATGGGATATGGACGGGTGCACGGATTATCCTTCTGGCTTTTACGGCACGGCGGATGGGGCTATGGGCAAAGCGTGCCTGCGCACATAGCGCTGTCGATCGATTGACGGGCGTTATGTGTGTTCGCCTGAGCAGTCCCGAAGGTCGCGGCTTCGGAGCCTTACAGGTTCTGCAACTTCGTCACCGATCGTTCTTTTCGGGCTTTTCCTGCCGGGCTGGGTTCATCACTTCGAATTCTTGGGGGTCATGGGGCACGCCATCGTGCTTGCCCTGACTGTTTTCGCGTTTGGGGTCCGTTGCCGGATTGTCCTTTTTAGTCGCTTTTACACGTGTCATCCGCAGACTCCTTTCGATGAAGGTGGCGTTCAGGATGCCTTGGCCTTGGCGACGGCTTCCATGCAGGCCGCCTCGTCCCCCGCGTCCAATGCGGTGCGGGCATCCTTCAGGGCGGCTGCTCGTGCGTCGGGTCCGCTTTCAGCCTGTGCCTGACCGGCAGCCGTCGGCTGGCCGTCCTGCTGTGCCTGAACGTCTTGGCCCGACATAGCCTGACCGGAATCGCCGCCCGCATCCTCCAACGGAGCTGTCGTGCCATCCTTGGAGATTCCATCGGTGACGGATGATCCATCGGCTTGCTGCAAGGGGGCTAGCGAGCCGTCCTTGGAAATCCCGTCAGCGCCGTTGCCGCCTTCCAGCGCGGCCAGATCGGCGGCGCAATCAGCAGATGCAACACCAGCCGATATAATGCCGATGCCAAGTATCGCGGCCATTAACGAAGTCCTGTTCATGATCTTATCCTCCCTTGCGATGCAGGAAGCGCATCAGGGCACAAACAGTCACAGAACGGCGATGTTCCAAAGGTGGGCTTATTTCCCATGGCACCGCGCGTAATCTGAAAAGGCTATCTGAAGCTGTCGCTGGTCACGTGTCCGATGGCGATGCAGCCGGCCACGACCGAGACCGAGAAGCTGCGCTTTCCCACGCTGAACGCGGCGACCGGCAACCGGGCCCAACGCCGCTATGTCGACGGCGTCACCAGCAGGCCCGTCGCTGATAAGAAACAGGCACGGGGCTATCCCAAGGGCGAGGACGAGCACAGGCAATGCGGCCCCAAACCTGGAGCGGCAGCGCGGTCGAGGCTATGACCAGCATGAATTACTTGGGCGGTCGCCAGCACCTTCGAGCTTTTGTGGAACAGGCAGGATACAAGCTGAAGTAAGCAAACGCGCCGGCGGCAGAGGCTCTGCGACCGGAAAGCGCGGGGCCGATGAATGGCAGGTTCGTCAGGCGTGCTGGCGCTTATGGGTTCGAAATGCTGCGCGCACTGTCGAGTGACTGCTTCGGATAGTGCTGCAGTGCGGCGTCGGCCAGCCACGAGCGCCCGCTATGGGCCGAAGATGTGTGGAAACAGTCAATTAGCCGTGCGCGGGTATTCATGGTTGTCACCACGGCTGATCCGCATCGACCACGTCAGCTAGCGATTTCAGCTATCAGGCGCCGGATGCAGATCAAGGAGATGACACGTTTCATGATATAGGCGACGACATTCAGCGCCATCTACGTCCTGACGTTTGGCAGGGATGCTGCCATAGCGGCGCGCCAGATGTGCGACCCGCTCGGCCCGCGCTTCGCCCTCCTCCAATTGGTCGATGCGGACCATCTCGTCGATGTAATGCGCGACCCCAGCCGCGAGATGGGCCAAGCGGCTGGCGATCTTGCCTTTGGTGAAGTTGCGATCGCGCTCGATACCCTTGATGAAACCTGCCATCTCGACCTCCCAGAACCACGAGAAAGTCTAACACAAAAGAGAGTTTCCACACACCCTCGGTCGGGGCGCCCTACCCTTTCAAAATCAGAGCTGCGCCACTGATGATGGAAAAAATCAACACGGCCAGCCGCAGCGCAGGGCCATTGATATGGGCATGAACCATCCGCGACAGAGCTGAGCCGATCAGAACGGCAGGGATCAGGAAAAGGGCGGCCAGCGTCTGTTCCTGGGTGACATGACCTGACACGAACAAAACCCCCAGTGAGATGATTTCGCCAACCAGAAAGCAGATCGCGACGGTCGAGCGCAGGACCGGCCCCTGCGCGTGCTGGTAGAGGAGCGCCAGAGGCGGGCCGCCGATGCCGGTGGCGGTTTCGGTGATGCCGGTAAACAGGCCCACGCCGATGGATGCGGGCGGGCCGGCCCGGAATGGCGGCGACACAAGGGCGACTCCTGCGGCAAGAATGGTCAGCAGCCCTACGGCGATTTCCAGCTGTCGGACCGAAAGCGCAAACAGGATCGCCATGCCCAGGAACGTGCCGAAAAAACGACCGGCGGTGATCCAGCTTGCGCCCTGTCGGTCGATGGCGCGTCGTTCTCTCCAAGCCACCAAGGCATTGAGCGGAAGCATCAGGACCAGCAATGTGACCGGCAGGTAGGTTGTATCGACGAAGCCAAGGATCGGAGCCATGATCAGCGCAAATCCGATGCCGACGGCACCCTGAATGAATGCAGCGCCACCAACCAAAAGTGACAGGGTCAGGAAGATCGTCAGGGTCACGCGGGCCTCATGGAGCTCAGGCTATCGGCCGTCTGATGAACGCGCTGGATCTGTGCCGTGGCAATTGCCGGGCCTGCCCTGTCCCGGACCTCGGCCATCAAGGCACTGGCGTCCCAATCGACAGGCCAGCCTTTCACCATCCGAAGCTGCCCGCAGGTGAAGACAGCGTCGATCTGGTCACGGTTGCCATAGCGGACCAACTCCCAGCTTAGATCATGCGACGGCAGGAACTCGGGTCGGTCGAGGTCCACCAAGAGAAAATCGGCGGCCAGGCCCGGCGCGATTTGACCGGTGATGGCGGCCAGCCCGCTGGCCTCTGCCGCCATGCGGGTTGCCGCGTCCAGCCACAGCCAGCCCGCTCCGCAGGAACTATCTCCGGAGGCAAGGCCATAGGTGGCACGCTGCAAACTTTCCGCAGCATCCATCAGCCTGAAACCGTCCGCGCGGGTCCCGTCGGTGCCAAGCCCGAAACGTATGCCAAGTGCATGCATCTGCAGTGCTGGCGCGACGGCATTGCCCTTCCAGACCGAGGCCACAGGGTTATAGGCCACCGCTGTGCCAGTGTCGCGCAGGATGTTCAGCTCGGACGGTGTGACCAACGTGGAATGAGCGATCAAAGTCTGCGGACCAAGCGCGCCAACATGGGCCAGATGTTCCAGCGGACGGTGGCCGCAGGCCACCAGGGACCGCTCGACCGCGACCAGATGCTCGTTCACATGCGTCTGGAAGATGGCCCCTGCCCGCGCCGCCATCGCCGCGACGTCACGCAGCATTCCATCGCTCGCCGCCTCGGGGATCGAAATCGCAAGCGACGGATGGATCAGGGGATCGTTGTCGTATTGGGCAAGGTGTGCCTCGGCCGCCCCAAGGATGCTCTTTTGGTCAAGGATCTCTGCCGTGCCACCGAGATCGTTGCAGATACGGGCTATGACAACCCGCAGCCCGGTTTCGCGTGCCGCGTCGGCCAGGCGGTCGACATGCCCCGCCGAGCGCGTGCCGGCATCGACCGCAGTCGTGAAGCCACCGCGAAGACATTCAAGCGCTGAAAGCTTGGCGGACAGATAGACCATGCGTTCATCCAGACTGCCTTCAAGCGGCACCCAGATGCGGCGGAATATCTCGGATGGTTCGCCGAAGACCAGCGACTTGCCGAGCGATTGCGTAAGATGGGTATGCGTGTCGATGAAGCCCGGCATCATCAGGTGATGGGGTAGTTCAAGCCATCCGGAACCCGGATTACGTGCGCGCAGTTCGGCCGCCTCGGCAATCTCGGCGAAGCGGCCCGCCTTCAACAGGACCGCCATTCCCGTCCGTGGACCTGATGCCAGCAATAGCTGCCCCGGCGCCACGATCAGGTTTTCAGTTGATGCGAAGGCTTGGCCAAAGTCGGTCAATGCATGTTCTCCACGGTTTCATGTTGCTTGGAGGTCCTGATCTGGAACACGGCGTTGACAAGCGCGGCGGTGACCGTGCCCATCGCCAAGCCGTTGCCCAGGATCATCTGCGACCATTGCGGGAACTGGCTGTAGATCCCGGGCACCAGGATCGGCATCAGGCCCATCGCCAGGCCCGAGGCCAAGGTGAACATCGCGCCGTGATCGCGCAGGTCAACGCGGCTCAGGACATGGATGCCGATCACGCCGATGATCGAAAAGACAATGATCGCGGTGCCGCCAACGACTGCGCCGGGCAGGACACTTGCCAGCCTGGACACGGGCGCGATCAGCGCGATCACCATCAGGATCACCCCGGCCGCCGCGGTGACATAGCGGGACCGCACGCCAGTTGCACGAACTATGCCGACATTTTCGCCCGAGGTAATGATCAGTGAGGTGCCAAACAGGCCGCCCAGAATCGAGGCCACGGCATCGCCCCGGATGGTGCGCGGCACGATGGTATGGGCATCCCCCTTGCGATCCACGATCTCGGCCGTGGCGATGGTCTGGCCGGTCGCTTCAGCCATGGAAATGATCGAAAAAATGATCAGCGGCAAGGATGCGACAATATCGAACTTCGGCACCCCAAAGGGAAACAGCTGCGGCACTGCGATCAGCGCGCCTTGCATGACACCCGTGGTGTCCAGCCGCCCAAGAACCGCTGCGAGAAGCGTCCCCGCAATCAGCCCCAGCATGACCGATATCCGCTGCAATGTCCCGGTGAAGACCCTCGAAAATATCACAGTCAGCGCGATGGTTGCCAGCGCGAGCCCGACATTCACCGGATCGGCAAAATTTTCGCTGCCTGGCTTGCCGGTGATGGTGCCGCCATAGATCTTGACAAGATTGATCGCGACCAAAAGCAGCATCGTGCCCACTACGATTGGCGGGAAGAACCGCAGCAGACGGCGAAACACAGGGAGCGAGACAAAGTAGAAGACGCCCGTCATAAGCACTGCGCCAACCGCTGTCTGAATGTCAGTCTGGGTGGCGATTGCCAGGAAAATCGCAATCGGCGCGCCCCCCGGCACCATGATGAATGGAAGCCTGGCACCCAGCCCCACCGGGCCGAAACTTTGCAGGAGCGACCCGATACCGCAAACCAGGAAGGTCGCGCTGATGATCGAGACGGTCAATGCGGGCTCGAAACCCAGCGTTTGCGCGACCAGAAAGACCGCCGTAATGGGCGAGGCGGCCATGACCAGCACGTGCTGGAGGCCGTAAAGAACGAGATTCCTGAGCGGTAGACGCTCATCGACCGGATCTATTCCGGCGCGATGCTCCAACTCCATGTGCATGTGCATATCCCCTGTCGGATGGGTGTTCGTTTGCTTGTGCAAATCGTTTTGCTACGCACCCAGTAACATGCCGTCCGATTCGCGCAAATCGTTTTGTTGTTCGATCCTGGTTCGATTGCTAAACAAGACTGGACTGTGGATGAGGACCGCGTGAAAAAACCGACCATCTCTGATCTGGCCAAGGCAGCGGGCGTGTCGGTGACCACAGTTTCGCACGCCTTCAGCGGCCGTCGTCATGTCGATCCTGAAACCTGCAAGCGCATCGAGCGTCTGGCCGATCAACTGGGCTATCATCCAAGCGGCATGGCACGCGCATTGCGCAGCGGGCGTACCGGCGTCATCGCTCTGGCCTCGTCGATGCCTTTTGCGGTAGCAGCGGGGCCTTCGCGGCTGGGTTTTTTGATGGAGATCGCCGCATCGGCAGCAATGTCGGCCCTGACGCGCGACCTTGCGCTGTGTCTCATCCCACCCCACCCCACCGCGCCTAGTTACGGCACGGCGAGCTTTGACGGTGTCATCTTGGTCGAGCCAATGCTGGACGATCCGTTGATCCAGCATTTCGAACAGCGCAGGACGGCTATTGTTTCGATCGGCACGGTCCCGGGCAGGCCGGATATTCCGTCTATCGACCTCCGGTCACACGAAACCGCATGCTTGCTTCTGAACCACCTCGCCGAACAGGGCTGCCGCCAAATCGCAGCGCTGCTCGGCACATCGCCACGAACAAGCCAGATCGAAAGCGCCGACGCCTATGCGGCGTTCGTCGCCCAGCATGGCACGCAGGCCCGCCTGATCCGGTTGGAGGAAGAAGATGCCGAGAACACGGCCTATCGTCAAATGCTGGATGTGCTGCGGACCGATCCGGCGGTAGATGGCGTCTTTGCCTCAATCGACGCCTTCGCAACGGGCGCTATCCGGGCGGCACACGATACCGACCGAGCCATTCCCGAAAAGCTGTGTGTCGTCACCCGTTACGACGGTCTCCGCGCCAAGCTGTCTCAACCTCCACTCACCGCAGTTGACCTGTACTTACCCATGGTCGCCGAGAAGGCAGTAGAGTTGCTCCTGAATCAGATCGACGGCCACAAGCATTCTGTAAAATCCGATTTGCCAAAGCTGATCATCCGGGCATCGTCCCAGAAAAGAGGTAGCTGAATCTTTCCGTCCTGGATTGCTCTGACCTTCACGAGCTTACCGTGGGATTTCATAAGGCAAAAGCCGCCTAGGCCGCATGGCCACGCTGATCGCACGAACCTTCCTGCGGCATCCAACGAACGGCCGCGTTGGCGAACGCCGCGAACCAAGATCGTTGCTCGACCGGCGGCTTCGCGTCGGAAGATGAATGGATACAGTCTGGCGCAAAATAATGACGCCCTCCCTTAGTTCCGCCGACTAAACATTATCAGCCGCCGGAACGGCTCAATCCGACTGCCCGTTTGTTGTTACAGCGTTCATAGGAGGACGACATGAACCGCGACATCATCAAGGGCAAATGGGACCAGATGAAGGGTTCCATGAAGCAGAAATGGGGTGAGCTTACCGACGACGACATGACCCAGATCGAGGGTGATGCTGATCGGCTGTCGGGCAAGCTGCAGGAGCGCTATGGCTGGGCAAAGGAAGACGCCGAAAAGCACATCGACGATTTCTTCCTTGACGACCCGGACGCAGCGCGGCGGGATGACACGCTTCGCGGTGACGACCGCCTGTAAAAGTGGAAGGGCGACATCCTTCTTTGCTCCCGGCTTTCCAGCCGGGGGCTTTTCATTTTCAGAGCAGCGGCGCAGAAGGCGCGCATGAGAGCAATGCGCGATAAAAAACGACGCTCACCTTTACCGGGAAACATCGGAGCATGTAACCGATCAAGGAACCGCAGGATTGGCTTGCCTTCTACAAGCGACAGCAGGCTGCGACGCAAACTGGCCGGAACCTAAGAAAGCGATAAGCGTCGCCATGATAAGCTGGCCAAGCTCTTCAAGTTATCAAAGCGGTGCGGATGCGGGATTCTGCTGGGTTGCAAACGAATACCCGCAATAGGGAAATTGCGGAGCAGCGCTGTCCGTTGCTGGAACGATAACTTTCAGCCGCGATAGCTGTCCCTTATCGAACCAGTTCAGCTTGACCGCCAATTCGTCCGTCCGGGTGAACTGCAAACGCCGCATTTCAAAAACCTATTCCGATGCTCGCGCCACCTCGCCTCATGCACCCGCCGGACGTCAGCCATCGGTTCGAGGTGAAAGGATCAGAGGTATCCTCTCCGGCCTTTTCCTTCTTTTGAAGAATATAGCGCAACCGTTGACGCTGGTCGCTGCAAGTCGTTTCAGATCCGATCTGGGCGATATCCATGCGACTGAATACATGCGGGTTGAGCCCCATGATCGCAGCCTCTTGAAGATGGCCCGGGGACAGCGGTTTGCTCTCTGCGAGCGCCGATCCCGTCGCGGCAGACAAGACCAATGCGACAAGACTGAGTTTTCTGAACATTCACGGCCCACACATCTGATATGGCTTCTATGGATGTGGTAGCTCTGGCGCGTCGTTTTTAGAGCCGCTGGCTTGGGTAAGACTACCACCGCTGCAACAAGCTATGTCCCGCGAAAATTTCGGACATGGTCCACCATCGCCCGCAGTTTCGGAGAGAGGTTCCGGCGGCTGGGAAAGAACAGATAGAACCCAGCAAACTTCGGCAGAAAGTCGTCCAGAATCGAAACGAACGCGCCGCTGTCGATCCACGGCCGGAATGTTTCCTCCATTCCGAAGGTGATGCCACCCCCGGCAAGGCCTGTGCGGATCATCAACTGCATGTCGTTCGTCGTCACATGCGGCGGCACCGCCACGTCGAAGGCGCGGCCCGCCTCTTCGAACTCCCAGCGATAGGGCGCGACGGCGGGGTCCGGACGCCAGCCGATGCAGCGATGACCGATCAGCTCGCGCGGATGTGCAGGCGTGCCATGCGTGGCAAGATAGCCGGGCGTCGCCACGCAGACCTGCCGCTGCGGGCCGGTCAAGGGCACGGCGATCATGTCCTGCGCAATGACTTCACCCAAGCGCACGCCCGCATCGAAGCCGCCGGCAACGATGTCGTTTTCGACATCAGTCACCGTCACATCCAGCGCAATCTGTGGATGTGCCGCGACGAAGCTGGCAATCAATGGGCCGGACAGAAATCGCTCGGCAATCGAGGTGGCGGCAATGCGCAGCGTGCCCCGCGGCGTATCGCCCAGCGTGTCAAGCGCCCCGACAATTTCAGCGAGCGGCCCGGACAGCGCGGCTTGCAGCGCGGCTCCGGCCTCGGTCAGGTGCATACTGCGGGTGGTGCGATGAAACAACGCGGTGCCATGCCTATCCTCCAACCGTCGGACGCCCTGGCTGACGGCCGAGCGGGTGACTCCAAGGCGGTCGGCAGCCTCGCGAAAGTTCCCGGCCTCGGCCACCGTGACGAACATCCGCAGCAGGTTCAGGTCATCCATTGGTTAGCCTATCTGGACAGTCTGGTCAGGAATAAACGGATACTGCCGACAATAGGCGCCGTCTATCTTTCACCTCATGCAAAGCAAGGAGATGAAGATGGAAAAGGTCATTTTAATAACCGGAGCATCCAGCGGCATCGGCGAAGGGATCGCCCGCGAACTGGCCGCGACCGGCGCCAAGCTGATGATCGGCGCGCGTCGCACCGAACGGCTGGCGGCTTTGGCGGCAGAGCTTGGCGGCAACGTGCGGTTCCGCGCGCTGGACGTCACCAATCGCGACGACGTGGCAGCATTTGCCGAGGCTGCCCGAACCGAATGGGGTCATGTCGATGCAATCGTGAACAATGCGGGCGTGATGCAGCTGTCGCTGATGGCGTCGATGAAGGTCGCGGAATGGGACCGGATGATCGACGTTAATATCCGGGGCGTGCTACATGGCATCGCAGCAGTCCTGCCCCAGATGGTCGCGCGTAAATCCGGGCATATCATCAATATCGGCTCGGTCGGTGCGTTGTCTGTTGTGCCGACAGCTGCGGTCTATTGCGCGACGAAATATGCCGTGCGCGCGATTTCGGACGGACTGCGGCAGGAACACGCGGATCTGCGTGTGACCTGCATCCATCCCGGCGTCGTGGAAAGTGAACTGGCCGACACGATCACCGATCCGGTCGCCGCCGAAGGGATGATGACCTATCGCGCCATCGCGCTGCATCCTTCGGCCATTGCCCGCGCGGTGCGCTTCGCACTGGAGCAGCCCGAGGATGTCGACGTGAACGAGATCGTGGTGCGCCCGACCCGGACACCGGTGGGGGTCGCATGAAGGCCCTGACATTGGCAATGGGCTTGACCGCCCTGCCCCTTGCCGCACAGGAGATATCCATGACCGATCAGACCGCCCCGCATCCCTATGCAGATGTTTGGGTAACAGAGGATGGACATGTCCGCCACGAATTGCTGCCGAACGGCCGCTATGTCGAGGCGCGGGGCAACCGCGAGCGTGCCTATCAGGGCCGCTATGAGGTGACGGGCGATCACATCGAATATTGGGACGACACCGGATTCACCGCCGATGGCGACTTCGTCGACGGGGTCCTTTATCACGGTGGCATGGTGCTCCATCGGAAGTAAAGGCAGGCGGGGCAATGTGCCCTGCCTCTCCCTATCGCGCGTGAAGCTATGGAGGCAGCAGAGCCGCCACTACTTACCTCATCGTCCTTTCCGCCCGGACGCATGTGGCGACGCGGTGGTAATTTGCTCATGTTGCTGCGGCATTGAAGAGTGGTGAGGTCGCTACATATCCATGCTATGTATGGCTGCGGCCCGTGCAACGCTCCGCATTGTGGCCGGGTCTTCGCTACGCGTCTGGCGAACGTCAGCTTCCGGGGATGCCGCCGCGCAGCATCGGCGGCGCTCGACCGTCGGTTATGGGCCGCGCGTTGTCGCCTGCAGTTCAGCCCATAAGGCTTCGCGCACATTCGGCCAGCGTTTGTGAGGCTGGGCGGGGATTGAAACCCAGGCTCCGGCGTGCCTTGCCGTTGTCGCCATCCCGGCGCTTGCCGATGTCACGCCGGAACATCCTGAGTTGCGGCAGAAACGCCGAGAGCGGCCCGACCAGTCAGTTCGGAATCACCCGGGTCGGCACATTGGCTGCCTCGGCCCCCAACCCGCCGCGCAGCATCCCGGCGATCTGCGGCATCCAGAGGAAATGACCGGTGCAGAGGAACCGCTCTCCCGGAGCCTCGGTTGCCGACAGCGCGCGTACATGCGCGGCGGCGAGGTCGCGGACATAACGATCGACAGGCCGAGGTTTAAGAGCCGCGGTGGCTTGCCCTGCAGAAGGCTGCCGACGACCCAGACCGCAGCCTTGTCACCGCCAGGCAGCACCGGTCCGAAGACGCCGCCGGGCAGGATTGTTGTCAGGCTGGTGCGGTCCCCTGCCGCGGCAATGAAGTCCCAGGCCGCACGCTCGGCGAGGCTCTTCGAGCGGCGGTAGGAGTCCAGCAGCGGATCCTCAGGATCGGCCCAGATCGCCTCGGTGCTGACCGCATCCGAGCCACGCACGCGCGCCGTTGCTGTGGCAGAGGTCATCACCACCCGCTCGACACCGGCCTCGACCGCCGCGCGCAGCAACCCGCAGCGCCCCGCCCCGCGCAGGCTCTACCAGCGCATTACGGTCCTTCGGGGCTTCGCGTCCCAAGGGCGAGGCGATGTAGAGCACGTAATCGCACCCCGCGACCGCCGCGTCCCAGCCGTCGTCTTTCGTCATATCCGCGGTGACGAAGGTCAGGCGATCGTCAGGATCAGCCTCGCTTTCAACCCCTCGCCGAACCAACGCCGCTTTGTCCGGACTGCGCAAGGTGGTGCGCACGACATAGCCCTGCCGCAGCAATTCCACGATGCACCAGCCCGCGATGAAGCCGGTCCCGCCGGTTACCAGCGCTGTCTTCGCCATGTCACGAGATAATTCAATCCTCGCACGAACTGGCCGAATCAAATCGTCAGCTGCAGTCAGTGTCCGGTGTCGGCACAATCGTCGCAGCTACTCTCATGGCCGAGTTGCCGGAGATCGGCACAACTGACCGCCGAAAGATCGCGGCACTCGCCGGCTTGGCACCGATTGCCTGGGATAGCGGACAGCGCTGCGGAAAAAGGGTCTCGGCGGCGGGAGACCCTCCGTCAGAACCGTCCTCAATCTCGCAGCGCTACATGCGTCACGGCACACCGCAATGTTCCGATCGTTCAGGCAGAAGCTCCAGGACGCGGGAAAGCCGGTGAAAGCCGCCTTGACAGCGACGGCTAGAAAGCTGCTCAGCGTGCTGTAGAATACCTCCCCGTTCAGCATTTCATCGCGAAAGCGGGCGTTGAAGCTTTCGCAATAGCCATTCTCCCAAGGCGATCCGGGTTCGATGTAAGCTGTCTTTGCCCCGACGGCGCTGATCCAGTCCCGCACGGCTTGTGCTATGAACTCCGGGCCATAGCACGTCGGGAACATTCGTCTGCTTAGAGGTTATGGCCGCGCGCGGAGCCTGCTGATCGCGCAGCGTGCGGCCATAACCGGCGCTCAGGTCTCTATGGTGGTGTTGCGAACCACCCACAACAGAGGAGACCGGCTATGACCAAGTTCGAGCATACCGCCGATGCCCGTGTTCTGGTAGGCATCGACATTTCCAAGCACCGCCATGAGGTGCTGATCGCGGCCCCCGGCAAGACGCGACGGCGGCGCTTGACGATCACGAACACGCTTGACGATTTCCAGCGGCTGATCGCCATCCTGAGCGACTACGCGCGGCCCGTGCAGATCGGCTTCGAAGCAACCGGGAATTATCACCGCGCCCTGATCTATCAGCTCGGCATGGCCGGTTTCGATGTGAAGCTCGTCTCATCGGTCGCCTTGGCAAGAACGCGTGAGGCGCTGCACAACAGCTGGGACAAGAACGATCCCAAAGACGCGCAGGTCATCCTGCACATGCTCCAGATCGGTGCCACCCAGGTTTTCATGGATCCGCTCCGCGCCGGGATCACCGATATTCAGGAGTTGTCGATGACCCATGAGGTCGTATCGCGCGCCAAGACCGAACTCTGGCATCGGATACTGGGGCATTACCTCCCGCTCTACTTCCCCGAGGCGGCCCGTTTCCAGCGAAGCACCCGCAGCGAATGGTTCTTGGCCTTCCTTGAGATGTTTCCGTCCGCGCATCTGATCACGGCAATGGACAAGGATGACTTCACCGCCGCCGCATGGGATGTGGTCGGCAGGAAGGTTGCGAAGGCTGCATTGATCTCAGACATTTACGAGACCGCCCGCAGCTCGGTCGGCCTGCCGGTCGCCGCGGAAGCGGACGCGCTGCGGATGTTTCGGATGGTGCTGGCGGAGGGGCGCAGCCTGATGCGCCAGCGTAGCGAGATCGAAGCCAGGGCCGTAGCCCTGCTCGGGGATCACCCCGATTACCGGCTGCTCACCTCGGTGCCTGGCATCGGCCCGATCAACGCGCTGACCATCCTGGCCGAAGTCGGCGACCTGCGCCGCTTCCGGCATCACCGGCAATTCCTGAAGTTCTGCGGCATGGATCTGGCGACGGTGCAGTCCGGCCTGTTTCGAGGGCGGAGCAGGATCTCGAAGTATGGCAATGCCCGCCTGCGCCGGACGCTCTGGATGGCCGGACAGACCGCGGTGCTGCATCGCGCGAACAGCTTTCGCGACAAGTTCGAACGCTACATCGCGCAGGATCGCCACAACCCGGACCTGCGCCGCAAGGCCTACACTGCCATCGCCGCAAAGATGGCACGCACCATTCACGCCGTGATCAAATCCGGCGAACCCTATCGCCCCTTCTTCGGTGGGGGCGAACCCGAGCGGAAGGACCTCTCTCTGGCGAGCCGTGGAGGCAGCTTTCTGACCTCGTAGATAATGTTCGGGCCTTCCGCTTGGGACTTCGGATCTCGTGTTGAGGACGGTGAGGGCGGCACCTAAGCCGACCCTGTGTTTGCTATGGATGAGACCACTTCTTGACGGCGGAGCCCGCTCGGGTAACCTTCTTCAAGGCATCCAATCGCTCGGATGCCCTTGGATCTGACGTCCTAAGCGGCACAAATCTTCCGACGTAGGACGTTGTCGGAACGAATGAAGGTTGGCACGCCGCGAATGATGAACAGGTCTGTCAGCGCATCGATCACATCTGTTGAGTTCAGCTTGCGCCGCACCCTGATCGTCAGGCATTCGCGGCTGAATTCATCGAGGATGTTCAGCGTTCGAAACACCTTGCCGTCGTCGGTGCGGCAGTGGACGAAGTCATATGACCAAATATGATCCCGGTACTCCGGCCGCAAGCGGACACAGGATCCGTCGTTCAGCCATAGTCGGCCCTTCTTTGGTTGCTTTACCGGCACCTTCAGTCCCTCTCGCCGCCATAAGCGCTCGACCCGCTTGTCGTTCACCTGCCATCCGGCATCCCGCAACAGAGCCGCAATCCGACGATAGCCATAACGGCCGTATTGCCGGGCCAGCTCAATCATGTCGGCGACCAGGAGATCTTCGTCCGCCCGCCCTCGTGGCACCTTGCGGCTCGTGTCGAGCGGTGCTGGTGCAACACTTGGGCCGGGCCCGACGCTCGGAAATGCCCAGTTCACCGCGGACATGATCAATACAGGCCCGGCGGCGAGCGGGGCTCAGAAGTTTCCCCGTGCGGCTTCCGTCAGGATCAGCTTGTCCAGCGTCAGGTCCGAAACTGCACGCCTGAGCCGCTCATTCTCCTGCTGAAGCCGCTTCAGTTCCTTCAACTGATCCACGCCCATCCCACCGTATTGCTTCCGCCAGCGGTAATAAGTCTGTTCGACAACGCCGATACGCCTGATCGCGTCCAGACGGGACAAGCCTTGCCCCATCAGAACCTCAACCTGCCGCAACTTCGAGACAATCTCTTCCGGCTTCGGTCGCTTGTTTGCCATTCTCGATCCTCCGTTTCTTAAACATAACGGCGGACCACTTCAGTGGGGGAGGGCCAGTCTGGCAAAGCCCCGCCTGCCAGGGCCATCTATTTTGCGAGTCTTAGGCGTCAACATGATCCTCGTCATGTGGCCAGCCCGAACAACCCGGACTGGCCGCAGCAGGATCAGCCCTTGGCTGCCGGAGCGATCAGACCCGCATCCGAAAGCAGGTTCTTCTGCCGCAGGATGTTGCTGGTCAGCAGACCACGATAACGCTCGACGATGCGGGCGCGGTGATTGGCGTCGCTGACCGAATCCAACGCGCCGATGACCGACGCGATAGTCTCGGTCGTCGCGCGCAGTTCCGCGATCAGCGCGGCATCCGCAGCCACGCGGGCCAGATCACCAGCCGAGACCTGCGCGATCCCCAACGGAGCGCGCGAACCGTTCGAGGTGTAACCTTCCGGCAAGTCGCCCTTGAGGTTCGTCACCAGGCGGTTGCGGATTGCATCCAGCAACTGGTCCACGGCCTGCTTGGCACCTGCAACCCGCGTCGGGTGGTCGGTGTCGGCGGCGGCGTGGGGCAGCAGTTCCACCTTGTCCGCGTGCTTGGGCAGCAGCGACAGATAGGGCTTCATCGGTCCGCTGATGCCATCCGCGGATTTGAAGATGTCCGCGTCAATCGCGGCATGGCGGACCTTGCCCGATTCCAATGCCTTGTCCAGCGCCGCGACGTCGATCAGCTCTCCACGGTCATAGTTCAGCAGCACCGCGCGATCGTTCAAGGCCGACAGCACATCGGCACCCACGAACCCGGCATTGGCATAGACGCCCGTCGCCGGATCCTGACGGCCCAGACCCAGATGCACCGACAGCACATCCGCGCCCGCCGCCGCCGCGACAGGCGTTTCGGCATATTCATAGCCTTCGGCCAGAATATTGTCGCGATGCCCAGGACGCGCATAGATCGCGACATCCATGTGGAACGCCTTGGCGATCCGGGCCAGTTCGCGCCCGATATTGCCATAGCCCAGAATGGCGATCTTTTTGCCTTCCAGCTTCGAGGTCGGGTATTCCGCAAGGTTCTTGCCCGTGTCGAAATCACCTGCGACCACACGGTCATGCAATTCGGCCACGGGCAGGTCAGGCATCACTTTCAACAGCGCCTTGGCAGCCATCTGCGCGGTGGCACGGCTGTTGATGCCGGGCGTGTTCATCAGCGGCGCTTCGCCGCCTTCGCCGTTCGGTCCGCCCCATGACGCCGAACCCATATTCCCCGTGCCCGCACCGATCCGCACGCCGCCAAAACGGAATCTGGCATCTGCCGGGATAAAGGTGGCAGCGGCGATCAGCGCGTCATATTGGCCCTGCCCCGCTTCGGCCAGCAACTCATCCGCCGTGCTAAGATGCGGCTGATAGAAGAAATGCACCTTGCCGTCATCGGCAGGCTTGCCCGCGTTGACCGAGGTTTCGTGAAACACCCCGCCAATTTCGGCGATATAGGCGGCCAGTTCGCTGTGATCCAGCTTGCCGTCCGCGCCGAAACGCAGGCCGATCGCATCCGCAATCAGCACGTTGACCGTGCCTTGGCGCACGCCTGCATCAGTGGTGTCGGCTGCGTCATATTCGACCGCAGTGCCGCGCCGCTCCAGCTCTTCCTCGATCACGACGATCTTGGCCCGCAGATAGGCGTATTTCAGATTTTCCAGCAGCGCTGTGACATCCGCAGGCTCGCGGATGCCGCCGATCCATGCGCGGTAATCGCCGGGAGTGCCGGGGAATGCGTTCACATATCGCGCGGCGTCCAGCCCGGTTTCATGCACGCCATTGGGATGGGTGACGCCCTCATACCCCAAAAGCTGCTTGGAACGCGCGATGATCCGCGCGTGCAGATCGGACGACGAAATCGTGCCATCGTTGATGCGCAGCAGCGTGACGGCCGCGCCGCGCCGCGCCTTTTCCTCGACGACCAGACCCATCAGCGGATTCTGCGCGATCCATTCATCGACCAGTTCGCGGTTGATGGCCGAACGCTTGTTCATCTCGGTCACGGAACCCACGCGGCGTTCGGTCTGCATCAGGCCAAAGGTCGTTTCAGCGAATGCCAACGCGCTATAGGTATTGATGACGCCGCCCAGCATCTTGTCCTGCGTCGCATCATAGAACGGTCCGGCATCGACTGAACGCTTGCTGCTGAGCGGCTGCTTGGCGTCAAGCGGCGGCGCGATCTTCAGCTGGCGCGGAATGGCCCAGGACGGGTTTTGCTGGTTGCGTTCGATCAGCGACAAGGCCGAAGGCGTGAACGAGGCGACGAAATAGCCCGAAATACCGCCGATCGCCTTTTGGAACGGCATGAACAGGCAGCATTTGGCCATGACCGCGCGGACGGTTTCCGCAGGCCAAGGCATCGCCCCCAGCATCGAGGTAGCGTCAAACACTGCGTGGCGGCTTTCCGGGTCGCCGTCCAGCCAGTTCAGCAGTTCCTGAATTTCCTGCTGGGTATAAGAGTTGGCACCAGTGGTTTCATGCCCGACGCCGACAAAGACCGAAATGCCCAGATCGGCCAGTTCCTTGGCCGTGGGAATTACCCCCTCGCGCGGCGCGAAATGGATGCGGCTTTCGCAGCCGTTTTCGGCAAAGCGATGCATCTCGATCAGCTGGGTGGCCCAGGACTGGCGGAAAAAGCCCGAGGCCCCGGCATCGCTGCCCTCGGGACGGGGCGTGTCCACATAGACGCGCTGATCGGGTTCGTTGGCGTTCAGCAGGTGCTGGACACAGACCGTATAGCCGCTATGCCCGCCGCCCAGACCGACTGCGATGCGGTTGGTTTTCGGGAATTCGAAATAGCGGTGAATGGCGCGCATCATGTCCAGCAGGATCGCATCGGCCGGATAGCCGCGATGCATACTGCGCGACAGTTCCGCGGTCGAGAACGGGCCCAGATCGTTGCCCTTGTCGTCGAATTTGCGATACGTCGCCTCGATCCAGCGGTCGAATTCATATCGGCGCAGACGGCTGTCAACCTCGTCCGTGGTCGCGTCGGTGATCGGACCCACGCCAAAAAAAGGGTTCGAGGGAATGGCGGGTGCGCCATTGCGGGTATCGTTCAGGGCAGACTTGCGATGCGCAATCAGTTCGCCGTCGGTGATCATCAGAAAAGGCCTCCATCCCCTTGGGCACGACGTGCCCCGAAATTTCCGGGATCGTAGCCTGTAACTGCTTAATGAGGCAGAATGACGGCGCAGCTTTCATATCCGATTTGCGACATTTCGCTGATCTGATGCGTGAGCCCGGTCCGCCGCCGACGTCGGGCCGCCAAACTTTGTCCAAAACAGCGTCAGCAGTGCGCAACCAGATGGAAACAAAGACCCGGAGATGACCTTTTCAATGCTCAGAAGAAAGAATTACTTTCTTGAACATCGCGTGCAGATCGGGCTTTTGACAGGCGATACGCCCACTCGATCAAGGGGATTTCCGGTGACACCCGACCTGCCGCGTGTCGGCATCTTGCCCAAGGACATGATCGGCATGGGCGTTCCCTTTACTGCTATGTCAACGTTCGTGCCGTTGCCGCACTGACCTGCGCAACAATGGTATAGTCGTTGCGATTTAATTTCAGCCTGATGTGAGATCTGATGCCCAATCTGAAACTGTATCTGGACGAAACCCACCTGACGGAACAGCGCCCCCGGCTGGCAGAATTGATGCCCGAACTGCGCGGGTTGCTGTGCAAAAGCTTTGGGGTCGAACCGTCAGCCTGCCAGCTTGCGGTCGTGCCGGTGCTGGCCTTGCCCGACCAACCCACGATCAATGCCGAATTGAACCTGATGCCCCGACCTGACCGCACCCGAGATGCCGTCACGGCAAAGGCGCAGGAATTGCAGCGGGTCATTGCCGATGCGACCGGCCTGCGCATCGCGGTGCGTGTGGCAATGCTCGACGCGGAAACCTATGTCGCGCTGAAATAACACGGGCCACGAACTCGTGTGTGCCATGGGGTTTGATCGAAATGGGCAACGTGCGCCGCGCGACGGGCGGCGCAATGTCCAAGGTCAGCGACAGCGAACAGGTCAAGGCGATTATTCCCAGACCAAAGCCCGACCCGGAACCGACGGATTTCCGGGCACTCAATCCGCGGGCCAGCAGGGCTGTTGTCAGCACCATTCCGCCCGCAATGGACAGGATCACGTCCTCGACCACGTGATTGGCCAATGATATTGGGGCCAATCGACTGACCCAGCATCACGGCGACCATCTATGCCCCGATCACGTCACTTTCGCGGGCACGCCAAATTCGCCGCATTCTTCGATCAGCATTTCATGTAGCTCGGATATGAGGTTTGACCGTGGTCCCGATGTTTTTTCGACCAGTCCGATCTCGCGAAAAACCGGCGGTGTGCCGAACGGCGCGGTGACCAGCGGCAGGGCCGAGGCGTCCACGGCCAAGCGCGGCACGACCGAAACGCCCAGACCGTTCGCAACGCATGATGTGATGGCGGCAATCGTATCGATCTCGGCAATTTCATTCAGCGCAAGGTTCAGCTTGGCAAGCTCAAGGTCAATCTGGTTAGCCAAGGGAACATTGGACCGGAACCTGATATAGGGATAGCGCGTCAGGTATCCGGTCGCATCAAGCATGGGCGAATGCGGCGGCGCTATGACGAACAAAGGTTCACGGCGGAACGCCCTCCATTTTAGTCCTGTCGGGAAATTCACGTGCTCGGACACCATGGCGGCATCAATCCGGCCCGCCGCAACGTCGCGCAGAAGCGACTCTGACGCAGCGGTCTGCAGCCTGATACGCAACTCGGGGTAATTCGAGTTCAGCCGTTTCATCGCCCTTGGAAGAATGGAAAGCGCACTGGTGCGCACAGATCCCAGCGACAAGGTTCCCGCGACCTTGCGCCCCTTGACCAGATCGATGCCGACATCGGCGGTCCGCAGAATGTTTTCGGCAACCTCGACCATTTGACGCCCCGCGACGGTCAGGCTGGGCGGGCGACTGGTGCGATCGAACAGGACGACGCCGACCTCGGCCTCAAGCGCGCGCACCTGCTGACCCACGGCGGAGACGGTAAGATGCACTAATTCCGCCGCTTTCGAGAAACTGCCGGTTTGCGCAATGGCCAAAAGGGTCCGCAACTGTCGCATATCCATAGTTAAAGGTTTCCTTTAAATATGGTGAAATATTACGCGCTTTATTAAAGATTTCATATGGGCAATGTCGTCGTCAGCAATCTGAAAACGGACCCGCCCAGCCATGACCCGATCCTTGAAACGCTGCCTTGCGTTGGACGACTTCGAACATTTCGCCCGCAGGCGACTGCCCCATCCGCTGTTTGAATATATCCGGGGCGGCAGCGAAACCGGCGCCACGCTGCGCAACAATGCAGGGGCATTTCAGGCTTGGGGCTTTTTGCCGCGCGTGATGCACAACGTGGCGCATCGCAGCACAGCGACAAGCCTTTTGGGCGACGGCTTTACGGCGCCCTTTGGCATCGCTCCCATGGGTATCAGCGCGCTGATGGCCTATCGCGGCGATATAGCCCTTGCGCAAGCGGCGAAAGATGCGGGCATCCCGATGATCATGAGCGGCTCGTCCCTGATCCCGCTTGAGGATGTGGCAGCAGCGAACCCGCATATCTGGTTCCAAGCCTATCTGCCGGGCGAGCCCGAACGGATCCTTGCGCTGGTGGACCGCGTGGCCGCGGCCGGGATTGGCACGCTGGTCGTGACTGTCGATACAGCCGCGCTAGCAAACCGTGAACACAACATTCGTGCCGGGTTCACGACGCCGCTACGTCCCGGTCCCCGCCTTGCGCTGCAAGGTGCATTGCATCCTGTCTGGTCGGTCGGCACCTTGCTGCGCACCCTGCTTCGCCACGGATTGCCGCATTTCGAAAACTCGTTCGTTGAACGGGGCGCGCCGATCCTGTCGCGCAATGTCATGCGTGATTTCCGCATGAAGGGGCATCTGGACTGGAGCCATATCGCACTGATCCGGGACCGCTGGCGCGGCAAGCTGATCATCAAGGGCGTGACAAGGCCCGAAGATGCCGAGGACGCCGTAAAGGTTGGGGCCGAAGGGATCATCGTCTCGAACCACGGCGGTCGCCAGCTTGATGGAACGATCGCACCCTTGCAGGTTTTGCCGGATGTGCGCAGCGCGGTGGGCAAGCGCGCAGCAGTCATGCTGGACGGATCCGTCCGGCGCGGCAGCGACGTGCTCAAGGCGATTGCTCTTGGTGCGGATTTCGTCTTCGTCGGCAGGCCGTTTCTTTACGCAGCGACCATCGGCGGGAAAGCGGGTGTCACGCGTGCCGCAGAAATCCTGCATTCCGAAGTGGATCGCAACATAGCCTTGCTAGGCGTGAACAACGTTGAAGAAATCGGGCCCCATGTTCTGGCAAGGGTTGGGGCCGGGGCGGTATAGGGATCAGGGCCGCGATGCGCGGCCCTGACGACGATTTATTTCCAGAAGTCGTCGATGATCTCGCAGCCCTTGGCCGCCAGTTCGCGGTCCACCCAAGACACGTCGTTGGTGCCGCCGCGGATCGCCGCCATCTTGGCACCTTCGTCGGCCTGCTTCTTTTGCGCCTTGGCAAGGATGCCCTGTGCTTGCGCCGGGGGGATGATCACGATGCCGTCTTCGTCGCCCACAACGATGTCACCGGGATTGACCACGACGCTACCGACCGAGACGGGGACGTTGATTTCACCCGGCCCGTCCTTATACGGACCGGCAGGCGTCACGCCTGCGGCAAAGATCGGCAGGTCCAGATCGCGCAGCGTGCCAAGGTCGCGGATCGCACCGTCGATGACGACGCCGCCCAGCTTGCGTTCAATCGCGATCTGCATCATCAGCTCACCCGTGATGGCCGAGGTCAGGTCGCCATGTCCGTCGAACACGATGACGTCGCCGGGCTGCGCCATGTCCAGCGCCTTGTGCAGCATCAGGTTGTCACCTGCGCGCGATTTCACGGTAAATGCCGGACCTGCAAGGTTCACCTTGCTGATACGGCGGATGCGCGCGTCCAGCATGGATGCCCGGTTCATCGAGTCGCCGATATTCGCGACCGGAACGTCGCGGAACGCGTCGATCAGCTCCGGCGCGGGACGGTTGATGCGGGTAAAGATGCGGAAACCTGTATTTGCCATAGGTCTTCTCCTTCAGGCCCTGGCCGCGTCCATGGCGGCAAAGATGTCGTGGAAATCGGCGGGGGGACGACCGTTGAAATGGCCACGGAAGCCCTGCTGGACACACCATGCCAGCTTGTCGCGGCCTGCCTTGGACATGATCGCATCGACATCAAGGCTGTCGAGCGTGGCGACCACTTCGTCCATCTCATGCTCGCGGCGTTCGGCGTGGATCACCGCGCGGCACATCAGATCGTTGGCCGTGGCGCGAAAGTCGTCGGTCTTCAGCGATTTGCCGATCGAGGCCAGCACGTCCTCCTCGATCCCGAAGCTGCGGCCTGCGATGACGGCCTCAAGCAGCAGCATGACGTAGCCCTTCATGAAGATCGAACGGAACATCTTGGATGCGGATGCCTTGCCGGTCGGACCTTCCAGCGCAGTGATTGCCATGCCGAAGCCATTCCCGAAATCCGCGAATGACTGCGCGCCGGGCCCGGATGCCAGCATCGGGACCTTGTGGCGCGCACCGGGCACCGTGCCCATGACCGCCACGTCTACGAAGGTCGCCGTGTTGCCCACGATCTTTTCGACCTCCAGCTTGGTGTCGGGCCCGGCCGAATTCAGGTCCACATAGACCTGACCCGGACGCAGCAGCGGCGCGCATTGCCGCGCCACGGGCACGGCTGCATTCGCGCTGATCGAGCAGACGACAATATCGCTGCCGCCGATCAGTTCCTCGGCCGAGCCGACAAGTTCGACCCCCGCCTCGGCGGCGCGTTCCGCGATCAGGGCGCTGGCAGGTTCCGTTTGCCATGCCGCATCATAGGCGCGGATGCCTGCCAGCCCTTCGTCACGCAGGCCCGCCGCAATGTTGAACGAAGCTTCGCCAAAGCCAAGGAATCCCAGTTTCGTCATAGTCTTGCTTTCCAGTTTCGGGGGTGGTGAGGGATGTCAGACCGGCAGAACGCCAGTCACGACCGCGACGATGATGAAGATCGCAAACATCGGCAGCGAGTATTTGAAGAACTGCTTTTGATATTCGGCAAAGGACATTTCGGTGCGGTCCATCAGCAGGTAAAGCCATGCCACGGTGGGAGAGCCATAGCGGATTGCCTGACCCATGAACGAAGCCATGCCGATTTCCGTCGGTGTCAGGCCGTATTGCTGCGCGATGGGCGCAAAAACCGGCAGTATCCCGAAGTAATAGGCATCAATGGGCAGCGCATAGCAGGCGATGGCACCGACAAAGGCAAAGACCAGACCCATGTGACCGCCGAAGGATTCCGGGATGATCGAGGCCAGCGAATCCGCGATAGCGGTGTTCATGCCGCTATTGCTGAGAACGCCAAGAAAGAAGCCTGCGGCAAGGATGATCGAGGTGACGGCAATCGCCTCTCCGCCCGTGGCCGTGATGCGTTCGCGCTGATCGGCGGCGCTGTAGTTGATGGCAAGAGCCGCTGCGGTTGCCAGCGTAAAGCCAAGCGCGCCGCTGATATAGCCCAGCAGGATCGCCAGCAGCGTGACGACAGTCAGCGCAAGGTTGATCAGGAACAGGCGCGGACGCTTCAGTTCCTTGTCATTGTCCAGAATGACGTTGACCATTTCCTCGATCTGGGCGTGATCAATGGTGTTGACCGCCTTGGCGTCATAACCCAGACGTTTGCGTTCTTTCAGACCCATCCAATAGGCCAGCGCGAACACATAGATCAGCGACACGGCAAGGATCGGCAGGATCTGCACGAACAAGACGTTGACTTCGACATCCAGCACGCTTGCCGCGCGCACCAGCGGACCACCCCAGGGCAGGCAGTTGCCCAGACCCGTCGGCAGAATAATCATCATCGCCAGGTTCGACAGCTTCATGTTCATGCGCTTGTAAAGCGGCACGAAAGCCGAGGTGATGATCAGGATCGTCGTCGTCCCGTCGCCGTCCAGCGTCACGACGGTCGTGGTCAACACGGTGACCATCAGGATTTTCAGCGGATCGCCCTTGGCCTTGCGGATCAGGAATGTGCAAAGCGGATCGAACAGGCCGACATTCATCATCAGGGTGAAATACATCACCGCAAACAGGATCATGATGGCCGGATTGATCGTGCCAAGGCTGACCTTGCCCGCATCGTTCACGCTGTAGAACAGGCCCGAACGGAACCAGTTGAACAGGTCATCAATGCTGTTGCCCATGGTCAGCGCCGCAGCCAGACCAAACACGACCGAGACCAGAATCATGCCCGCAAAGACGGACATATGCTTTCTGATCACCAAATACAGAAACGAGGCTATCATCAGATAGCCGTAGATTGCGATCATAGGACTCCTCCAACCCCCAAGCTGCGCCGGTGGCCAGCTCAGGGCGGCACGGGTCCGGCGCAGTTCGCTCCAATATGCCGCAAGTTCATGTGTGGTGGGGAAGCTGCGGCACGGAGGGGTTATTGACCGAGCATGTTAGGCATGTCTAATTTGAAATTTTCATGCTTTAATTCCTAACAGGAATAATATGGACATCCGCGACATCCGCTATTTCCTGAAAATAGCCGAGCTTTGCCACCTGAGCCGCGCGGCAGATGACCTTGGCGTCACCCAGCCCGCACTGACGAAATGCGTTGCGCGGCTGGAAGACGATTTCGGCGTGAAGCTGCTGAACCGCTCTGGGCGCGGCATCGCCCTGACCGAAGCAGGACAGGTGCTGCGCGACCGCTTTCTGCTGCTCGATCAGGACCTGTCGGATATCCGAAAAGAGGTTTCGGAACTGCGCAGTGGCCTGACGGGGATGGTGCGGATCGGCTGCTCGGCCTCAATCGCGAACTATGTGCTGCCAAAGATTTGCAAGCGTGTGCGCGAAACGGCCCCGGCGCTGCAACTGACGGTGCGCGTCGCCATGGACGACGCGCTTCGCGACGACCTGCGCGCCGGGGTCATCGACATGACCATCAGCCCCGAACGCGCGACCCCGGCAGACGAGGCTTTGGTGTCCCGCGTGTTGTTGTCGGACGCGGTGGTCGTCGTCGCCCACAGGGGCCATCCGCTGGTCGGGCAGAATGTCACCTTGCAGGATCTGGCAGAGCAGGCTTGGGTTCTGCCGATGCCCACAGTCTCGACCCGGCGCTGGCTGGATGAAGTATTCCGAAAGGCCGGCCTGCCGCCGCCATTCGCCGCCGTGACAGCCGCGCCGCTGGTATCTGCCCCACCCATCATGGCACAGACCGACATGCTTAGCTTCATGTCGCGGCGCAACCTGATCAGCGGCGAACTGGTCGAAATCCCCAACCAGCAAACCACGCTGCAGCGCAACTTCGAGGTCAGCCACCGGGCACGCGGGTTTCTGGCACCCAGCCTGCGTTTCTTCATCGCGCTGCTGGAACGCGAACTGGCAAATGTGGCCAGCGCATGACCTATGCCTTGCTGCGGCCCGTCGTGTCCAAGCCGACGCCGTATTCCCCGCTGACTGCTGCCAGATGTTCATGCAATTCGTCGATCAGCTGGTGGCGCGGGCTGGTATGGCGTCTGAGAAGACCGATCTGACGGTAAACCGGCGTGTCGCCAAAAGGGATCGTGACCAGTTGCGGTGACACGTTCTGGGTCGCGACCTGCGGCACGATCGAAATGCCAAGCCCATTTGCCACGCAAGCGATCACCGCCGCGACATTATCCATCTCAGCGATTTCGTTCAGGACGGGATTCATTCTGCTTAGTTCGCGGTCGATCACCTTGGCCAGCGGCACATTCGCCTTGAACCGGACATAGGGATGCGTGGCCAGCATCTGCTGCAGCGGCGCGGGCGGCGTGCCCAAAGGCGCGACAAGGCACAATGGCTCGCGAATGAAGGGCGTCCAGACGACATCCGGGCTTGAGACGCCGTTTTCAGCTATCATCGCCGTATCCAGATGCCCGCTTGCGACATCCTGCATCAACGTTTCGGACAGGCCGACGCGAAGCCGTATTTTCAGGCCGGAATGATTCGAAATCAGCCGGGATATTGCGCGTGGCAATAGCCCGATGGCGCTGGTGCGCACCGATCCGATGGCAAATGTCCCCGTGATACGGCGCCCCGATATGGCATCAATCACGTTTTCAGTCGTGCGGATCAACTCGGTCGCGGCCTCGACCATCTGCGCACCTGCGGCGGTCAGGATTGGGGGTCGGGTTTCGCGATTGAACAGGCTGGCTCCGACTTCGATTTCAAGGGCTTGTATTTGCTGGCTTACCGCAGATGCGGTTATGCCAACCTTTTCTGCAGCTCGCGCAAAACTGCCCGTTTCAACGATGGCGAGCAGGGATCGAAGTTGGCGTATATCCATAGATTCAGTTCTGCTTAATTTAACGATAAGAATTATGCGCTGTAAATTAATTAAGCAATCGTTGATGACTCCAGATCAGATCTGACATTGTCAGAGTGGGGGAGCATGTCGAAGAATATCTTGATCACGGGGCCAAACTTGGCACCCGAAGCCGAAGCTGTGCTGGTGGATGCAGGATACCTGCCAGTCTATCTTCCGCCCTATACCGAGGGCGACGGGCTTAACGAAATCGCACAAAAAACCAAACCGGTCGGCGTCCTTGTCCGCATGGGCCGCATCGACGACAGCTTTTTCGACGCAGCCCCCGAGGTTCGCGTGATCTCGAAACACGGCGCGGGCGTTGACAATATCGACGTGAATGCCGCCAGCGCACGGGGCATCTTCGTGCTCAATGCGGCAGGCGCAAATGCCGTATCGGTGGCCGAACATGCCATCGCGCTTTTGCTCGCCGTCGCCAAGAAAATCGGGCCTCTCGACAAAAGCGTCCGCGAAGGCCGTTGGGAAAAATCCGGCTTTCAGGGCCGGGAGCTTGCCGGCTCGACCATAGGTCTTGTGGCATTCGGCGCTATCGCGCGGCAGATGGCGCGCTTTGCAAAGGCTTTCGACATCCGCGTCCGGGCCTATGATCCCTTTAGTGCCGATGACGTTTTCGATCAGGAAGGTGTCGAGCGGGTGCAAAGCCTTGATGAGCTTTTTGCGACATGCGACATCATCAGCCTGCATTCGCCGCTGACGCCCGAGACCAGCAATCTGGTCAATGCGGAGCGGCTGGCTGCGATGAAACCGGGCGGGATCATCATCAACACCGCACGCGGTGGCCTGATCGACGAAGCCGCGCTGCAGGCAGCACTTGAAAGCGGCCACCTTGCCGGTGCCGGTCTGGATACATTCGCGCAAGAACCGCCGCCCGCCGAACATCCGTTCTGGCAAAATCCCCGGCTGGTGTTGACCCCGCATATCGCCGGTGTGACCACGGCAGCCGGCACGCGCGTCGGGATCGATGCGGCCCAAGGTATCGTCGACTTTCTTGCGGGCAAGTCCCTGCCCGCCGTGCGGATCGTGAACCGCAACCAATTGAACATTCCTGCATAAAGAGACCGAATTATGGCAATCGGATTCCGTATCCTTTCGCGCGAACGCGCTGTCTCGTCCGACACAGTCGCCCGTTTCAAGGAACTGCCTGTCGCCAATGTCAGCGACAGCATGTATCGCGTCACCGCCGCAGGCCCGCGTTTGCAGAAAATGCACCGCTCGGGCGTGATGGCCGGCCCCGCTCTGACTGTGAAATCCCGCCCCGGCGACAACCTGATGCTGCACAAGGCCATCGATCTTGCGCAACCCGGCGACGTCATCGTTTGCGATGCCGGCGGTGATCTGACCAACTCGTTGATGGGCGAACTGATGCTGGCCTATGCGCTCAAGCGCGGTGTGGCGGGCTTCGTGCTGAACGGCGCGATCCGCGACGCGGATGCATTTGTCGCAACCAACATGCCGGTCTGGGCTGCAGGTATCACGCATCGCGGCCCTTACAAAGACGGCCCCGGCGAAATCAACGTCCCCATCGCCATCGACGGAATGGTGATCGAGCCGGGTGATCTGATCATGGGCGACAGCGACGGCGTGCTGGCAGTTCCTTTCGCACATGCGGAAGAAATCTATTCCAGAACTGTCGCCAAGCAGGAATCCGAGCAAAAGCAGATGGCTGCGATCGAAGCGGGCACGAACGACCGCTCGTGGGTGGATGCGGCACTGAAGCGGATGGGCTGCGAATACCCGGCCTGAAATGAAACACGGTCACGGCGGGAGGCCCTGACCGGACTGGGAGGAAGACATGAAACACCTGAAGACTTTGTCGCTTGCAGCGGCCTTGACGGCATCGGCAGCGGGCATGGCCCACGCCGATTGGCCGACCGATCGCCCGATCGAGCTGATCGTGGCCTTCGCACCCGGCGGCGGCACGGACGTCATGCTGCGCACCCTTGCCCCCTATCTTGAGGCGGAGCTTGACGCGCAGTTTCCCGTCCTGAACCGTCCCGGCGCAGCAGGCGAAATCACCTATACCGCGCTGGCGCAGGCACGTCCCGACGGCTATACCGTGTCGTCGCTGAACACGCCCGGCTTTCTGACCATGCAGATCGAACGCAAGCTGCGGTTCGAACCGTCGGAAATCTGCCCGATTGCACGCATCGTCGAAGATCCGGGCCTGTTCGTCGTTCCTGCCAACTCGGAATTCAAATCGCTTACCGATCTTGTGGCCTATGCCAAGGAACATCCGGGTGCGGTATCCATCGGCACCACCGGCGTCGGCACCGACGAACATCTGGCCATGCTGCAGCTTGAGCGTTCGGCAGGCGTCGATCTGACTGCCGTGCCGTTCACCGGCTCGAACGACGCCAAGACCGCGTTGCTGGGCGGCCATATTTCGGCAATCGGCCTGAATGCTGGCGAATATGCGACTGCAGATCATAATTCGATGCGGGCAATCGGGCAGTTCTCTGAGGAGCGCTCGATCCTAGCGAAAGATCTGCCAACCGCCAAAGAGCAGGGCTATGATGTCATCATCTCGTCCGAGCGCGGTCTTGCTGCCCGTTGCGAAGTTCCCGAGGAAATCCGCGCACGTCTGGCCGATGCCGTAGACAAGGCGCTGGCCAATCCGGAATTCCAGGCGCAGGCGGCCAAGCAATCCGTGCCACTGTCGTTCCAGTCGGGTGCCGACTGGCAGGCAGCGATGCCCGCACGGCTTGAGCGCTATCGCAGCATCTTCGCGCTGATGAAGGAAGGTCAGTGATGTCGGGGCCAGGCGCATCGAAAAAAGGGGATCTTCCCGATCTCCTGACCGCAGCAATATTCATCGGTTTCGGGGCGCTTGGCCTATGGCTGTCCCGAAATCTGGACGGCGGAACATTGTCGCAAATGGGTGCGGGCTATTTGCCCCGCGCCGTCTCGATCATATTGATCGTGCTGGGCGCGGCAATCGGTCTGAAGGCCACCCGCAGCGCAAGCCAACCCATCGAGGGGCTGAAGCTTCGCCCGCTGCTGATCATCACGCTGTCCGTCATAGGCTTTGCGTATCTTGCTGAACATGCGGGGTTCGTCCTTGCTTCGTTCTGGCTGGTCGTGGCGGGAACGCTGGCCGATCCCGGAAGCCGTCTGCGCACAACCCTGCTGCTTGCCGCGGGCCTGACCGCGTTTGGCGCGCTGGTCTTTGTCAAGGGTCTGGGCGTCCAGATCGATCTGTGGCCCTTCTGAGCCGCACCGAGGTAATCTCATGAACACCTTCGACCTTCTCATGCTTGGGTTCAGCGAGGCGATGACGCCTGCGAACCTTGGCTTTTGTCTGATCGGCGCATTGCTGGGCACGCTGATCGGCGTGCTTCCCGGCATCGGTCCGACCGCGACCATCGCCGTGCTGTTGCCGATCACGTTCTTTCTGCCGCCTCTGGCCGGTATCATCATGTTGGCCGGCATCTATTACGGCGCGCAGTATGGCGGCTCGACAACCGCGATCCTTGTCAACCTGCCAGGCGAGGCGTCGGCGGTCGTCACGACATTGGACGGATACCAGATGGCCCAGCAGGGCCGGGCGGGCGCAGCTTTGGCCGTTGCGGCTTTGGGTTCGTTCTTTGCGGGCACCGTTGCCACGTTCGGCATCGCCATCGCGGGACCGATGCTTTCCAGCTTTGCTTTGGATTTCGGACCTGCGGAATATGTCTCGCTCATGCTGTTCGGCCTGCTGGCCGCGACGATCCTTGCCAGCGGACCGGTTCTGAAGGCCATCGGCATGATCCTGATCGGCTTGCTGTTTGGCATGGTCGGCACGGATCAGGCCACGGGTGCCGAGCGTCTGACCTTTGGTTCCATCGACCTGTTCGACGGGATCGAGTTCACGGTGATCGCCATCGGCCTGTTCGGTTTCACCGAGATCATCACCAATCTTGAGCGTTCGGGTTCCGAAGGCGTCAAGGTCGCGCCGCTGACCCGGCTGTGGCCAACGCGCGAGGATTTCCGCCGCGCCTGGCCCGCGGTTTTGCGCGGCACCGGCATCGGCACCTTTCTGGGCATCCTGCCCGGCGGTGGGGCAACGCTGGCCTCGTTCAGCTCATACTCGCTTGAAAAGAAGGTATCGAAAAATCCGCGCGCTTTTGGTCACGGTGCCGTCGAGGGCGTGGCCGCGCCCGAAGCCGCCAACAACGCCGCTGCGCAATCTTCGTTCATCCCGCTGCTGACACTTGGCATTCCGTCCAACAACATGATGGCGATGATGCTTTCGGCATTCATGATCCACGGCATCACCCCCGGCCCCACCGTGCTGACGAACCAGCCGGAGATCTTCTGGGGTCTGGTCGCATCGATGTGGATCGGCAACCTGCTGCTGGTCGTCATCAACCTGCCGCTGATCGGTCTGTGGGTCAGACTGCTGACCGTGCCGTATCGCCTGCTTTACCCGGCGATCCTGCTGTTTTGCTGCGTGGGGATCTACTCGATCAACAACCGCATCTTCGACGTCCTTCTGGCCGCTGGATTTGGTCTGCTGGGTTACATCTTCCGCAAGGCGAAATGCGAACCCGGCCCGCTGCTGCTTGGCTTCGTGCTTGGTCCGCTGCTGGAAGCGAACCTGCGCCGCGCGCTGCTGATCTCGCAAGGTGATGCCAGCGTGTTTATCGAGCGCCCGATCAGCCTGACCATGCTGATTGCGACCGTGGTGCTACTGGCGCTGATGATCCTGCCCAGCTTCCGCAAGAAACGCGAAGAGGCGTTCCAGGAAGAGGAAGCCTGAGAACAACCGGCCGGGTCCATGACCCGGCCGGTTCCTTTCGACGGGGGTATGCACAGCATCCCCCGCCTTTTGATTAGCCCGCAGCGCGCAATGGCTGGATGCGCGGCGCAAGATGGGCACCGAATTGCGCGACTGCGCGGTCAGCACGCTCAGCAACCGGGCCGGGCAGCAGGCCATTATCATCGAAATCGCGCGACGAGACATAGACGCCGGTCGCCAGCGTATGCGCCTCGAAAAAGCCGAAAACCGGGCGAAGCTGGTGCTCGATCACCAGCGCATGACGGTCGCCGCCACCGCTGGCCGCCAGCAGGACTGGCTTTCCGGCCAGATGCGCAGGGTCGATCAGGTCGATGAAATGTTTGAACAGCCCCGTATAGCTGCCCTTGTAGACCGGGCTTGCCACGATCAGCGCGTCGGCTTGCAGAAACGCATCCAGATGGGGCTGATGCGGACCGTTTGCGACGTTGCGCAGCGTTCCGAAATCCTCGCCCAGATCGGCTACATCAAAGACATGGGCCGATCCGCCGAACTGAGCGACGGCGCGGGCGGAGATATCTTCGACCAGAAGGCGGGTCTTGGAGGGGCGGCTCCATGAGCCGGCGAATGCTGCAAAGCGGGGCGATGACATGGAGTTTCCTGAAAGACGACTGAATTGACAGCAAAAACATAGGTGCCGAACCCGGAACCGACCATTCCAAAGCCGGGCATTCGGCAGAAGGGTTTCTGTCGTTCGATGTCATCCAAAGGGAAATTTCTGCTGACCAACCGCGTGTTGCCCTAAGGGGTGGCGGCGGCAGCTTGTGATTTCGGATTGCCGTTTCAGCGTTCTTTCAACTGCGGGTCGTGACGTGTAACAAAGTCAGCACTTAATGCACATGACGGACACATGCCTTCGCAAACAGACCGCAAAATCGTCGTCATCGGCGCGGGCATCATCGGCGTGACGACAGCCTTGCGCCTGCGGATGGACGGATATTCCGTTCACTTGCTCGACCGGCGGGGCATCGCTTCTGAAACCTCGCGCGGGAATGCAGGCGCGTTTGCCTTCACGGAAATCGAGCCCTTGGCGGCGCCCGGCATCATCCGCAAGGCTCCGGGCTGGTTGATCGACCCGTTGGGTCCGCTGTCGATCCGTCCCGCACATGCCTTGCAAACGGTGCCGTGGCTGATGCGGTTCTGGCAGGCCAGCCGACCCGACCGCTATCGGGCCGCCGTCGCCGTTCAGGCAGCACTGATGGAACATGGTCGCGCCGCATTGGAAAGGCTTGTCGCCCGCGTCGATGGCGAGCCGATGATCCGCCGCGAAGGACAATTGCAGCTTTACGAAGGGTTGGCGGCATTCCGGGCCTCGCTTCCCGGTTGGGAATTGCGGCGGCAGCACTCGATCCCGACCGAGTTGCTGCACAGTCCGGGCGCGATTGCCGAAATCCAGCCCGGCATAGACCCGCGCTTCACCCATGCGGGCTTTGCGCCGACATGGATGAATACCGTCGATCCTGAAATTTGGACGCGGCATCTGGCCTATCGGTTCACCGCGCGCGGTGGCATATACGACACCGCCCGGATCACCGCTCTGGAGCCGGTCGGGGACCGGGTTCGGATACGCAGCGAAACGGACGATATATTTGCCGACCACGTGATTATTGCGACTGGCGCGTGGTCGCATCTGCTGGCACGTCAGCTTGGCGACCGCATCCCGCTGGAAACCGAACGCGGGTATAACACCACTTTTCCCGATGCCAGTTTTGATCTGCGCACGCATCTGACGTTCAGCGGGCATGGCTTTGCGGTATCGCGTATTCAGCACGGTCTGCGCGTCGGCGGGGCCGTCGAACTGGGCGGGCTGCGCCTGCCGCCGAACTTTCGCCGGGCCGAGGTTCTGGTCGAAAAGACCCGTCGCTTCCTGCACGGTTTTGAGCCGGGACACGGCACGCAATGGATGGGTTTTCGCCCCTCGCCGCCTGACGGCCTGCCGATCATCGGGCCGGCAACACGCTGCCCGAATGTGATTTACGCCTTTGGCCATGGCCATCTGGGCCTGACGCAATCGGCGGGCACGGCGGAACTGGTGTCCGAAATCATCGCCGGTGCAGCCCCTTCGGTGCCGCTTGCCCCGATCAGCGCCGCACGTTTCGCGCGACGCTGACCCGCTTGGCATAATGTTATGAACCGACCACTTCCGGCTGTTCGACCAATTCGCGCAGGCGTGTCAGCGGAATGCTGCCGGGTGCGCCGCCAGACCGCGCAAGCTGCGCGGCCAATCGCTGTGCGGCCCGGTTCCAAGGTGTGGCCACGTCATACATCAGCCCCAGACGGGCGATTTCGCCGTTCAGATAATCCACCTCGGACCGCGCGCCACGGGTAAAGCTTTGCCAGGTCGACTGGCCTGTCGGCACATCGGTCGGGCGGTCGATCTTCCAATGTGAAATATCGACGGCCCGTTCGTCCGGGCGCGCAGGATCATAGCCCGCGGCGATCAGCGCCAAGCGCGCCTCGTCCATGATGCGGCGGCCCAGCAGCGCATGGGTATCGGCATCACCCGCGAAAAGTTCCAGCGCATTCTTGACGTTGTGCAGAATCTTGGCAGCCTTCCAGCGTTGGATGTCGCCACGCTCCTCGGCCAACGAATTGGCGCGGGACAGGTCAGCGACTATCTGCGCCGTTACCGCGTCTGTCCCATGTGGAAAACGTCCGACCACCACCGAGGCAAGCTGCGGCGCCGAGGCGACGCTGACCTTTCCCGTCTGGATATAGACCGCCGGAACCATGATGCTGGCGGCGTAAAGTCGCGAAAAACGGCGGGCGGCGATGCGTTCGGACTCCAGCCCGTTTTGCAGCGTGACCAGTGGCAGATCAGCTGCGACACCCCCACCCTGCACGGGTTCATCCGCCCAATGGGCCGTCGCGGCCTCGACATCCTGGGTCTTGACGGTCAGCAGCAGCACGTCATCGGACCGAAGATCCATCCTGTCCGAAACATTCAGGCGCAGCACGCGGCTGCCGGCGGGACGTTCGTATTCCAGCCCGTCAGCCTGCAATTTGGCCAGCTGGGCCCCGCGCCCGATCAGCTGATAGTCGATACCCGCCAGCTCGAATTCCGCTGCCAGCGCAAGGCCCACGGCCCCTGCCCCGATAATGATATAGCGCATGTCTTAATCCTTTTGCGGAGCCGGAAGCCTAGCGGCGCAGGATAGAAACGTGAAGGACATGGCTTTCTGTTTTTAGCTGGAACACGGAATTTCAACTGCCTTTCGTTCAAGTTGGCAGCAATTCCATTACCCGGTTCACCGCAGGCCGCATCGCGGATCGGTTCGCGCTGACATATTCTGGGCGCACATGCGTTCCAGCAGCCCCTTTTCCGGCCATGCCCTGAAAACACACTTCTTTCTGATCTGCCGTCCGCGATGCAAAATTTCCCCCTGAACACCGTCGGTTAGGATTTTTTTGCCAAGTTCGACTGACGCGCCGAGCCGGGCTTGTGAGCCATCCCATTTTTCACGACTATGTTGATAGTGATTTAGGGAATCTCGTATGCGTAAATCAGTCGGCGGCATCATTGCCATTCTTGCAGGGACAATCCTTGCCAACAGCGCGACTGCCGAGGAAGGCAAGCTGCGCATCGCTGAACAGTTCGGCGTCGTCTATCTGCTGCTGAATATCGCCAAGGACCAGCAACTGGTCGAAAAGCATGGCTGGGAACAGGGTATCGACATTGCGGTCGAATATCTGCAGCTTTCCGGCGGATCGGCGATCAACGACGCGCTGTTGTCGGGCAATGTCGATGTGGCGGGTGCCGGTGTCGGGCCGATGTTCACGATCTGGGACCGCACCAAGGGCGCGCATGGGGTCAAGGGCGTGGCCTCGCTAGGGAATTTCCCCAACTATCTCGTCTCGAACCGCCCCGAGGTGAAAACCATCGCCGATCTGACCGATCAGGACCGCATCGCCCTGCCTGCGGTGGGCGTGTCGATGCAGGCGCGGACCCTGCAGATGGCCTCGGCCAAGCTTTGGGGGGACGATGCGTTTGACAAGCTTGATACGTTGTCGGTCGCCCTGCCCCACCCCGAAGCCGCTGCCGCCATCATCTCGGGCGGGACGGAAATCACCACCCATTTCGGCAACCCGCCGTTTCAGGAACAGGAACTGGCCTCAAATCCAGACGCGCATGTGATCCTGAATTCATATGATGTGTTCGGCGGGCCAGCCACGTCATCGCTGCTTTATGCCACGACGGATTTCTATGAAGACAGCCCTAAGACCTATCAGGCCCTGCTTGGCGCGCTGGATGAGGCGGCAAAGTTCGCCACCGACCACCCCGAGGAGGCCGCAGACACCTATCTTCGCGTCAGCGGCGCCAAGATCGACCGCGACCTGCTGCTGGGCGTGCTGAAAAGCGACGAGGTGACCTTCAAGGTCGAACCGCAAAACACGCTGGGCCTTGGCCAATTCCTGCACCGCGTCGGCGCGATCCGGAACGAGCCTGCCCAGCTTTCCGATTATTTCTTTGACGATCCCCGCATCTCGGGCGGCAGCTAAGGAGATTCAGATGGTGCTGATGTCGAACCTGAATGCCAAAGGTGCCACCGCTGCCCTGCCGCCTGCGCTTTTGCAGGTGCGCGGCGTGACGCTGGAATATGCCACGCAGGAACGGGTGGTGCGCGCCACACACCGGATCGATCTGGATGTGCATCAGGCGGATCGCTTTGTGCTGCTGGGTCCGTCGGGCTGCGGAAAATCGACGCTGCTCAAGGCCATCGCGGGCTTCATCCCCCCGACTGAGGGCAGGATTGTGCTGGACGGCACGCCCGTCAAAGGCCCCGGCGCCGACCGGATCGTGGTGTTTCAGGAATTCGACCAGTTGCCGCCGTGGAAGACGGTGCTGGGCAACGTGATGTTTCCACTGCTGTCCACGCGCAGCCTGCCACGGGCCGAGGTGCGCGAACGCGCGCAGGACGCCATCGCCAAGGTTGGCCTTGCGGGGTTCGAAGACGCCTATCCGCACCAGCTTTCCGGCGGCATGAAACAGCGCGTCGCGATTGCCCGCGCGCTGTCGATGAAGCCGCGCGTGCTGCTGATGGACGAACCCTTTGCCGCGCTTGACGCGCTGACCCGCCGCAAGATGCAGGAGGAACTGCTGCAATTGTGGGATGAGGTCCGCTTTACCCTGATCTTTGTCACGCATTCCATCGAAGAGGCGCTGGTGGTCGGCAACCGCGTCGCGCTGTTGTCTCCGCGCCCCGGTCGCGTCAAGGCCGAGGTCAACTGCCACGACTGGGACCTGCACAGCATGGGCGGCGAAGATTTCCAATCCGCCGCCAATCGCATCCACGACACGCTTTTCGCAGAAGAACCATGACAGCGACCGCCCTGACCCCGCCGATCCGGCCCGAATACGAACGCGACCTGCCGCCCTTTGTCGAAGCTCCGGTCGAACGCGACATCCCGCTGGCGGCCCGCCTTTGGGCGCAGGACTGGCTGCGCAGGCTGGTGATCGTCGCGGCCATTGCGCTGATCTGGGAACTGGCCGCCCGTTGGCAGGGCAATCCGCTGCTGCTGCCGACATTTGCAGCGACCGCCCGCGCCTTTGTCCTTGGCATCGCCGATGGCGTGCTGCTTGAGCGTGCATGGGTGTCGATCACCGTGCTGCTGCAGGGGTATGTGCTTGGGGTGGCTGCGGCTTTCGCGCTGACGACGCTGGCGGTGTCCACCCGGATCGGGCGGGATCTGCTGTCCACGCTGACATCCATGTTCAACCCGCTGCCTGCGATCGCGCTGCTGCCGCTGGCGCTTTTGTGGTTCGGGCTGGGGCAGGCCAGCCTGATCTTCGTGCTGGTGCATTCGGTCCTGTGGCCCTTGGCGCTGAACATCTTCTCGGGGTTTCAGGGCGTTCCCGACACCCTGCGCATGGCCGGGCGCAACTATGGCCTGACCGGCTGGCGTTTCGTGACACAGATCCTTGTGCCCGCCGCCCTGCCCTCGATCGTGTCGGGACTGAAGATCGCATGGGCCTTCGCATGGCGCACCCTGATCGCGGCCGAGTTGGTCTTTGGCGCGTCCTCGGGGCGCGGGGGCTTGGGCTGGTATATCTTTCAAAGCCGCAACGAACTTTACACCGATCAGGTGTTCGCCGGGCTGGCCATGGTCATCATCATCGGCCTGCTGGTCGAAAACGTCGTCTTTTCCACGCTGGAACGCCTGACCATCCACCGCTGGGGCCAGCAGCGCTAACCTTGATGAGTTGCAGATATGAGCAAACTTGATTTCCTGTGGTATATCCCGAACCAGGCCGTAGCCGGTCATCGCGGCGACAGCGGCAGCGCCGATCACAACAGCCTTGAGACGCTGACCGAACAGGCCCGCGCCGTCGAAGACAACGGCTGGTCGGGTGCGCTGATCGGCACGGGCTGGGGGCGGCCCGATTGCTTTACCCTTGGCACGGCGCTTGCTGCGCAAACGACGCACTTCAACCCGCTGATCGCCATTCGGCCCGGCTATTGGCAGCCTGCGCAATTCGCCAGCGCCGCCGCTACGCTGGATAACCTGTCGGGCGGTCGCGTGCGGATCAACATCGTGTCCGGCAAGGATGATTTCGAAGCTTACGGCGACAGCGAAGGCGATCAGGCACATCGCTATGGCCGCACCCGTGAATTCATGCAGTTGGTGCGCCGCCTGTGGTCCGAAACCGATGTGACCCATCAGGGCGAACATTACAGCCTGAAAAATTCGACCGCCGAGCCGCGCATTCCGGCGCGCGGCACCCGCAAGCACCCGCCGCTGTATTTCGGCGGTGCGTCCCCCGCCGCCGAAGCCGTCGCCGCGACCGAGGCGGATGTCCAACTGTTCTGGGGCGAGCCGCGTGACGGCATCCGCGACCGGATCGCGCGCCTGCGCAGCCTGCAAAAGGAACTTGGCCGCAGCCTGCCGCCGTTGGAATTCGGCCTGCGCATCACCACCCTGATCCGCGATACCAGCGCCGAAGCGTGGCGCGACGCCGAGGCGAAGGTCGAAAAGATGGCCCAGATCGAAGGCGCGGGCTGGCACGATCACCGCCGCGTCGTGGCCGAGGGCCAGCAGCGCCTGTTCGACCTGCAAGCCCAAGGCGAAGTGCTGGACGAAAACCTGTATACAACGCCCGGCAAGTTCGGCGCAGGCGGGGCTGCTACGACGTGGCTTGTCGGCTCAGCCTCCGAGGTCGCGGCATCGCTGCGCGCCTATGCCGATCTGGGGATCAGCAAGTTCATCCTGTCGGACACGCCTTACCTTCAGGAAATCCGCAAGCAAGGGCGCGAGCTGCTGCCGTTGTTGCAGCCCCAGACGGCGGACGCATAAGTCAGACAGGCGCGCGTTTCCTTCGCTCGCCTGCGCGCATTGTGCGGCTCATGCGCGGTCTGCCAGGCGGCGTTGTGCAAGATTGCGCAGCAAGGCGCGCGTGCCGAACTGCCATTCCGCGCAGGCGTCCGATCGCAGCACGCGGTTCACCAGCCGACCCAGCAGCGGGCTGAAGATTTCGACGACATCGCCGATCTCATGTGTAAAGCCCTGCCCCACGCCGCGCCGATCCTTGACCGGGGCGAACATGGTGCCAAGAAACAACACCGCGCCGTCGGGATACTGGTGATTGCGGTTGCGCAACTGGGCGACCAGATCCTGCGGCTTGCGGCTGATCGCCTGCATCGGGCTTTCGCCCAGCATCTCGAACCCGTCTTCGCCCGTGACGCGCAGCGAAACGCGGACCTGCGACAGCTCTGCCAGCGTGAAAGCGCCATGGAACAGCCGGATGAACGGCCCGATGGCGCAGGATGCGTTATTGTCCTTGGCCTTGCCCAGCAGCAGGGCCGACCGCCCCTCGACATCGCGCAGGTTCACGTCATTGCCTAGGGCCGCGCCAAGGATCGTGCCGTCGGAACGCACGGCCAGCACCACCTCGGGCTCCGGGTTGTTCCATTCCGAGATGGGGTGGATGCCCACATCGTCGCCGCACCCGACGGATGACATGGGCTGAGACTTGGTGAAGATCTCGGCATCCGGCCCGATCCCGACCTCCAGATATTGCGACCACAGGCCCATCTCCTGCAGCAGCGCCTTGACCCGCTGCGCCTGTTCGGACCCTGCGGTGATGCCGCGCAGGCTGTCACCGATCACCGGCGCAAGACGGTCACGGATGTCCTGTGCGCGACCGCTGTCGCCGCGGGCCTGTTCCTCGATCACGCGCTCGACCATGCTGTCGGCGAATGTGACGCCTGCCGCCTTGACCGCCTGCAGATCGACCGGGGCCAACAGGCGACCGCCCTGCCCGGCCAGATAATCCTGCAGATCGCCCAGATCGGGCAAATCCGCCGTCGCGGCCAATTGCGCCGCAATGCCTTCGATTTCCAGCAGGCCGGACATGGTGGCGGCGATGTCGGTCAGGTCCAGCACGCGACCGTCGCGGATCAGCACCGGGCACGGCCCACCGGCGGCATCGGACCAGACGCGACCGACCAGAATGGCCGTTCCTGCGTCATCGGGAAGAATATCTGCGGCGGTCAGGGAAAGCGATTTCGACAAGTTGCTCCTCCGGGCTTTGGCACGTGTCGCAAGCAGAGATAGCCCTTGACGCGCGTATGGTCTATGTCTTTGTTGCTTGCACGCAATATACAGAAAGCCGCCGCCATGTCAGCCGATGCCAGCACCGCCGCAATCCTTCTGAACCCCGCCGACACGGTGGCTGTCGCGCGCCGCCGGATCGCTGCGGGTGAAGACACGGGGATCGCGGGGATCGTTGCGCAACAGGCAATCCCGCGCGGACACAAGGTCGCCCTGCGCCCGATCGCGGCGGGAACCGAATTGCGCAAGTTCGGGCAGGTCATCGGCATCGCCACGCAGGACATTCAGCCCGGCGACCATGTGCATCTGCAAAACCTTGCCATGTCCGAGGCCCATGCCGAACACCAGTTTTCCACCGACATTGCGGAAACCGGCATGATCCCGGCGGATCAGCAGCGCAGCTTCATGGGCTATGATCGCGGCGCAGGCGGCGTGGGGACGCGCAACTTCATCGGTGTGCTGACGACGGTGAACTGTTCGGCCACGGTGTCGCGCTATGTCGCGGATCACTTCAACCGCATGGGCGGGCTGGACGGCACGTCGCATGTCGATGGCGTGGTGGCGCTGACGCATGGGCTGGGCTGCGCGGTCAGCAACAAATCCGAAGGGTATCGCTACCTGACCCGCGTCATTCAGGGCTATGCGCGCCACCCGAATTTCGGCGGCATCCTGATGGTCGGCCTTGGCTGCGAGACGAACCAGATCCAGCCCATTCTGGAACATTACAAGCTTGAGGAAGGCGAGCGTTTCCGCACCCTGACCATCCAGCACATGGGCGGCACGCGCAAAACGATCGACGCGGCCTGCGGCATGATCCGCGAAATGCTGCCCTCGGTCGATCAGGCGCGGCGGACGCGACAGCCGCTGTCGGGACTGAAGGTGGCGTTGGAATGCGGCGGCTCGGACGGGTATTCGGGGATCACCGCCAACCCGGCACTGGGTCACGCATCGGACCTGATCGTGCGCAATGGCGGCACGTCCTGTCTGGCCGAGACGCCCGAGATCTATGGCGCCGAGCATCTGCTGACCCGCCGCGCGGTCGAGCCGGCGATTGCCCAGAAGCTGATGGACCGGATCGACTGGTGGCGCGATTATACCAGCCGCAACGGGGCTGAACTGAACAACAACCCCAGCTATGGCAACAAACAGGGCGGGCTGACGACCATCCTTGAAAAATCGCTGGGTGCGGTGGCCAAGGGTGGCTCGATGCCGCTGAAGGCCGTCTATGAATATGCCGAAATCATCGACAAGCCCGGCTTCGTCTTCATGGACACGCCCGGTTATGATCCCGTCGCGGTGACGGGTCAGGTGGCGGGCGGCTGCAACGTGGTCTGCTTCACCACCGGGCGCGGCTCGGTTTCCGGCTGGAAGCCCGCGCCGACCATCAAGATCGCCACCAATACCGAGATGTATGAGCATATGCGCGAGGATATGGACATCGACACCGGCGGCATCGCGACGGGCAGCGAATCCATCGAAAGCGCGGGCGAAAAGATTTTCGAACAGATCATCGCCGTCGCATCGGGCGAAAAGACCGTCAGCGAGACCTATGATTACGGCGACAACGAATTCGTGCCCTGGCAGGTCGGCGCGATCACCTGACCGATGAAGGCCACGGGTTCGGGGCGGCCCTCGGCCAGCACGATCTGCGCCCGCGCCACCACATTGGCGACAGAGTTGCGGATATGGCGGCGCACGGCCTGTTCCACCGCCGCCGGATCGCGGCGGCGCATCGCGGTGAACACGGCGATATGTTCTTCGAAAAACGCTTCCATCGGCAGTTTCGCGACGCGCGTGCCGACGGTGTGCTTGGAAAGCGTCAGCAGGCAATGCGTGCGCTGCAAGATCCTGGCCAGTTCGCGATTGCGGGTGCGCTGGACGCAGTTCACATGCAGATCGACCTCCAGATCATACATCTCGGCGGCGCTGATGTCGCTGTATCGCGCCCATGCCGCTTCGTGGCGGGCCTGCATCGCGTCGATTTCGCCGTCGCCAAGCGCATCCAGCGCACCGGCGATGGCCAAGGGTTCCAGATGTTCGCGCAATTCGTAAAGCTCGCGGATGCGGCGTTCATCCAGCGCCACGACCGACCAGCGCAAGGCATCGTCCTTGTCGATCAGCCCGCGCGTTTCCAGTTGCGACAGCACATCACGCGCCACTGTGCGCCCCACATCGTAATGCCGCGCCAGTTCCAGTTCATTCACCCGCGCCCGTCCGAAAAACGAACGATGGACGATCCGCGCCTCGACATCGTCGTAAAGCGCCTGCCACGCGAAACTGATGCGCGGCTCATGCAGGATCGACAGCGCGGCCAAGGCCTGATCCAGGGGCAGGCGCAGCGGCTGCACCCCCGGCTTGCCGACGATATGACCATGCGGGCCGGTGCGGTGGATCAGCCCTTCCTCCAGCAGATCCTGCAACGCCCGGCGCACCGGCACACGACTTGAGCCGACAAGCCGAGCAAGGGGCGTTTCGGTCAGGACCGTGCCCGGTTCGACCGCACCAGACAGGATGGCCGTCCGCAGGCTGATGCGAAGCTGTTCGGCCAATGTCTGCTTGCGTTGCAAAATGCCACCTCCGGGTTCGCACAATGCTTTAAACCCAAGCCACAACAACGCAAGATGTCACGCGATACCGTAAAGCGCGCGCCATTGTCCTGCAACATCGGGGCGGAAATCCCGTTCGGCAGGATCGTCGCTGATCGCGGGCCGGACGATCCAATCTCAGCCGAGGTCGCCGAACACGCAAGCCTCGATCCGGTCGCGCCCTGCCGATTTCGCGCGATAAAGCTGGGCATCCGCAGCCTTTACCCAATCATTCGGCGCAGAATCTTCGCGCGCCTGTGCCGAGGCGACGCCGATGCTGATCGTCACGAAAGGGCTGACCTGCGAGCGTTCATGCGGAATGCGCAGCTGATGCACGTGATCGCGTATCTCCTCGGCCACGGCCTGGGCCTGATCGGGCGAACAGTCCATCAGGACGCAGCAGAACTCCTCACCGCCGTAACGTGCCGAATGGCCAGATGCCCTGCGCGTTGCACGGTGCAGCGCCGACGCGACCATGCTGATGCAATTATCGCCATTCTGGTGGCCATAGGTGTCGTTGAACTGCTTGAAGAAATCTATATCCAGCATGATCAGCGACAGCCAGCGCCCCTCGCCGGCATGGGTCTTGACCGCTTCCTTCATCAGGCCATCCAGCTTTCTGCGATTATGCAGTCCGGTCAGTGCATCGGTCACCGCCATTTCGGCCAACTGGTCGCGCAACTGCTTCAGCTCGATATGGTTGCGGACCCGGTTGCGCAGCGTCAGCGGATGCACGGGCTTGGTCACATAGTCGATCGCACCGATCGACAGACCCAGCACCTCGTCATCGGTATCGTTCAGGCCGGTGATAAAGATCACGGGAATATCGGCCAGAAGCGGATCCTGCTTCAGGCGGCGGCAAACGTCAAAGCCCTGAATGCCCGGCATGACGACATCCAGCAGCACCAGATCGGGCATGATGTCATGGACCGATTCCAGCGCCTGTTCACCCGAGATGGCAAAGGACACATCATACTGATCGCCCAGGGCTTCGTTCATGATCTCGATGTTGGACACTTCGTCATCGACGATCAGAACCGTCGCCTTGCGCGCCGCATCCACGGAAACTTGCGACATCATCATCAGTCCTCGTTCGTCAGCAGATCTTTGGCGGATATTTCATCCAGAGCGGTCAGCGCGGTCGTATAGTCCAACCGCTCCAACGCCTTGTGCAGCGGGTGCTGTGCCACCTCGGCGGGCGTCAGGCCCATCGCTGCGGCAAGTTCGGCAAACCCAGCCCTTGCGCCAAGACTGCGCCGCATAAGCTGCTGGCGCAGCTTGTCACGCAAACCGGCAAGTTCGGCGTGATCGACCGTCACGACAGGCGCCGACACCGCGCTTGTCGCCACCGAGGCGGCAGTCCCCGCAAGCGACTGCCCCGCTGCCACGGCCGGAGCCAGCCTTTCTGCGACCAGCGCAATCAGCTGCTCAATCCCATCGCTGGGCCGGTCTTTCAGACTGCGTTCCAGCGACGCTGCGGCAATTTGCAGGTCTGGCGCCTCGAGCGATCCGGCCAGCCCCTTCAGCGTATGGGCCATGCGGCGGGCTTCCTCGACCCTGCCTTCGGCAAGGGCCCGGCGAATTTCTTCGGGCACGCGCGCCTGCGTTTCGGCAAAATTTACGATCAGTCGCCGCAACAAGGCGTGCTTGCCATTTACCCGCTCAAGCGCGCGCGCAACCCCGAAGGGCGACAAATCCGCAGGCAAGTCCTGCGACATCAGCACGACCTTGTTTGAAGTCGCAGCCGCCAAACCGGCATCCACCGGGTTGGAAACGTGATGGCCGGGCCGCAACCAGCGTTCCAATGCAGCGATCAGCACCGGCGGCTCGATGGGTTTGGGCACATGGTCGTTCATGCCGATGTCGAAACAACGCTGGCGTTCGTCGGCATAGGCATGTGCCGTCATCGCGATGATCGGCAACCGTTCCGCGCTCCAGTCCTTGCGGATCACCGCGGTCGCTTGCAGACCGTCCATCACCGGCATCTGCAGGTCCATCAGGACCAGCGCATAGGCATCGCCCAGTTCGCGGATGCGGTCCACGGCCTCTTCGCCGTTTTCGGCGGTATCGACCAGCAATCCGGCATCGGTCAGCAGCTCGGTGGCGATCTCGCGGTTGATGGCATTGTCTTCGACCAGCAACACGCGCAGCCCCTGCAGGTTTTGGGCCACGGCGGGAACGGCTGGTTCGCAATCCGCCGCAATCGTCGGTTCGGCCTGCGGCAACAGACCGGCGAAAAGCTCATCCAACGTCGAAATCAACGCGCGCATTTCCAGCGGCTTGGGCAGGTAGGCATCGACACCCGTGCCGTCGATCGCATCGGTCAACTGGTCCGAGCCATAAGCGGTCACCATGACCATCTTGGGTTTGCGCAGAATACGCGCATTGTCCCTGACGGCCCGGATCGTGTCCAAACCGTTCATATTGGGCATCTTCCAATCGACCAGCACCAGATCGAACGGACGGTCGCTGGACGCTGCACCTTCCAGACGCTCGACCGCCTCGCGGCCCGAACTCGCCGCCTCGGCTGTCATCGACCATTGCGCGAACGTCTCCTGCACAAGTTGAAGCGAGGCGGGGTTGTCATCGACCGTCAGGATACGCAGATGGCGCAGCGCAGCATGAGGCGCGGTCTTTTGCTCCGGGATCCCCGAGGCGATGCCCAGCTTGACGGTAAAGCTGAAGACCGTGCCCACCCATGCCTGGCTTTGCACCTTGATGTCGCCGCCCATCAGGCGAACGATCTGGCGGCTGATCGCAAGACCCAGCCCGGTCCCGCCATAGCGGCGGGTCATGGTATTGTCGGCTTGTGTGAAATGGTCGAACAGCCGCGATTGCTGTTCGGGCGTCATACCGATGCCGGTATCCACCACCTCGACGCCCAGTTCGATGTCCGATGCGCTGCGCGACTGCACGCGGGTGCGGACACTGACCGAGCCACGTTCGGTAAACTTTACCGCATTGGTGACAAGGTTCAGGATCACCTGACCAAAGCGCAATTCGTCCCCGACCAGCAAAGCGGGCAGCAACGGATCTTTCTGCACGTCCAGTTGCAGCCCCTTGGCCTTGGCGTTTTCCAGCACCATCTGCAACTGCTGCTCGATCACGGCATGGGGGTTGAACGGCGTCTCCTCAAGCGACAGCTTGCCCGCTTCGTTCTTGGACAGGTCCAGAATGTCGTTGATCAGGCGCAGCAGGGACGATCCGGCGCTGCTGATCTTGGTCACATAATCTTCCTGCCGGGCTGTCATGGCGGTGCGTTGCAGCAGGTGGCAAAAACCCAGAACCGCGTTCAGAGGCGTGCGGATCTCGTGGCTCATATTCGCGAGGAACATGGATTTCGAGTTGTTGGCCCGCTCGGCCTCTTCGGTGCGTTGCGCCAGTGCCAGATTATTGGCGACCAGTTCGTCGTTGATGCGGGCAAATGTCAGGGTGAACATATCGGCCAGCCAGACCAGAACCGCCGTCTGGAATGCCACCACCCCGGCATGAAGCATCACACGTTCAAACGTGCCTTCGGCCGGGAATACGGCATAGGGCAGCAGATACAGCAAGGTCAGGTGGTGCAGAGCCACCGCGGCGGAAGCCAAAAGGATCGGCCGGCGGTCAAACCATGCGATCATCAGGGCAAGCATCGCGAAGAAATACATATGCATGTCCATTTGCCACGCATGACCGCGCATCAGAAACACCAGCAGCGCCGGTTCGGCCATCAGAAGCACTGCCGACAGATAGCGCGTGATCAGCGCCGTGCCACGAAGCGCAAAGCTGAGATGATAGATCCCAGCCAGCACCGCCGCTGCGGCCGCGGCACCCCATACACTGTGCCCCTGCAATCCCGCCACGGCGGCGATCAGCGGCACATGCGCCCAAAGCAGATAGACGAGAAACCGTCCAAAGCGTTCACGCAGCAGATTGAGTTCCTGTTTCATACGCTACCCTCTGGTGTTGGGGTTGAGCAGCCAAGGAACCGCGGCGCCGGGAACACCGCCCAAGCCCCTGCATTTTCCATGTCGGCAACGAAATCGGTCCGGTCGGACGCTGCGATGATCACATTACCAAAGCCACCCAAGGCGACAGGCAGTCCGTCAACCGAAGCGACCATTGCGAAAGTTGCGGCCTGACTGGTTCCGGGCGGGGCAATAACTACATATTGTCCATTAACCCTTTCGGAGCTCAGCGTTGCCAGAGCCAAGGCAGCAATTCCAAGAAGCAGCAGCATAAGTGCTGTGAACAGGCCGCCTTTTTCGGAATTCTGGTCCTGTTCGACGAGGTATGGGTTCCCCGCGCTGCCGCCGTATTTGTCCATCATGCACTCTTAACACTTGGCGTTACGCCTTGGCCCTATCTCATGCCCGAGAGGCTTTGCACACTCAAGAGTTGAGTTAACGAAAGCCCGTTCATCTTTCCAAGCATTCGTTGTCAGACGCCCGCGCGATGCGGGCTTTGCGTGTCCTGACTGCACCTTGCAGAAGACCGCTAAAATAATTTGCTCGCCAAACGCATCGCATCCGATTATATCGTAAGCGATGTTTCTGGGCGGAGGCATCGGGAAATGGGCGAATCAACCGCATACCACCACGATGCGGCTACCCGTTTCCCGATTTCTGCCGACGTTCCAGCAGAAAGGACTGAGCTGATATTGTTTTTTGCGGCCATGACATGCCGCGCATAATGGGTGCATGCGATGAATGAGAAACGACTCATCAATCAGTGGTTAGCGTGCGAGACCACCGTTGCTGTCAAAACGCTGGAGGCAGCGCAAGCGGCAGGTCTAAGGCAGGCCTTTGCAGAAGACTGCGTGCGGGTTGTGATGCCTATCATCATGAAAAAGTTCCTTGAACAGAACTCTAGGTCCGCCGCATCGGGCTGAAGCGTTGGGCAATAGTAAATCTAATGCAGCCGTGATGAACATTCTCCTTTGCGGCGAAAGGCGGCGCTGAATTACCTCATATCCTCAGGAAAAACCTCCCGAAGGAACGGGACAGACCAACAGGATGGAGGCTGCAACATGACCCCCCGGATGGTGCTTGAAGGCATCTATACGCCGCTGATCACGCCGTTTCATGCCGATGGTCAGGTCGATTACGACGCGCTTGGCGCTGTTGTGGAACATCTGGTCGCGTCGGGCGTGCATGGACTGATCTCGGGCGGCTCTACTGGCGAAAACTACGCCGAGACCGTCGAAGAGCGGCTGGAGATCGCGCGCATCATCACCGAAAAGACTGCGGGCCGCCTGCCCGTGATCATCGGCACGGGTGCGATGCGCACGCCTGATTCCATTGCACTGGCCGTTGGGGCCCGCGACATGGGCGCGGACGCGATCCTTTTGGGCACGCCGCCCTATTCGGTGCCGACCGAACGTGAAAATGCGCTAAACGCGCTGGCCATCGACCGCGCCGCCGATCTGCCGATCATCCTTTACAACTATCCCGGTCGCATGTCGGTCGAGATGGGCCGCGAATTCCTTGATCGCGTGGGGCGTTCGAAGAACGTCATCGGCATCAAGGAAAGCTCGGGCGACATCAACCGCGTCCACCTGCTGGCGCGCGACTACCCGCATATCCAGCTGTCCTGCGGCATGGACGATCAGGCGCTGGAATTCTTTGCATGGGGCGCGCGCAGCTGGATCTGCGCCGGCTCGAACTTCCTGCCCGAAGAACATGTCTACCTGTATCAGACCTGCGCGGTCGAAGGCGATTTCGCCAAGGGCCGCCGCATCATGTCGGCGATGATGCCGCTGATGCGCGTGCTGGAACAAGGCGGCAAGTTCATCCAATGCGTCAAGCACGGGGTCGAGGTCGCCGGCCTTTACGCAGGTCCGATGCGTCCGCCGCTGAAGGGATTGAACAAAGAGGAGAAGCGCGAGCTTGAGCAGGTGATCCGCACCCTCAAGACCACCATCAAGTCGATCCGCGAGGGGAACTGACATGAGCGACCTGCTGACCACCGAAGAATACAAGGCCATCGCCGCCTCGCTGGAACTGCCGCAGAATGCCTGGATCGACGGCGGCTATCGCCCCGCAATCTCGGGCAAGACCTTCACGACCGTGAACCCGGCAACGGGCGAAAAGCTGACCGAAATCGCCGCCTGCAATGCCGAGGACGTGGATCTGGCCGTGTCCAAGGCCCGCGAGGCGTTCGAGGACGGGCGCTGGTCGCGCCTTCATCCCGGCGCGCGCAAGGACGTGCTGGTCAAGTTCGCCAAGCTGATGGAACAGAACGCCCGCGAGCTGGCCGTCATGGAAAGCATCGACAGCGGCAAGACCATTTATGATTGCGAAACCGTCGACATCCCGGAAACCATCCATGTCATCAAATGGCATGCCGAACTGATCGACAAGATCTACGATCAGGTCGCGCCTGCCTCCGACAACCACATCGCCATGATCGTGCGCGAGCCGGTGGGCGTCGTCGGTCTGGTGCTGCCCTGGAACTTTCCGCTGCTGATGCTGGCCTGGAAAATCGGTCCGGCGCTGGCCGCAGGCTGTTCGGTCGTGCTGAAGCCCGCTGCGGAAACCACGCTGACCGCGCTGCGCGTGGCCGAACTGGCGGCCGAGGCGGGCCTGCCGCGCGGTGTTCTGAACATCGTCACCGGATCGGGTTCCGAGGTCGGTGAGCCGCTGGGCCGCCATCCCGATGTGGACATGGTCAGCTTCACCGGCTCGACCGTGACCGGGCGGCGCTTCCTGCAATACTCGGCGGATTCGAACCTGAAAGAGGTCGTGCTGGAACTGGGCGGCAAGAACCCCTGCATCGTGCTGGACGATGCCGAGGATCTGGACGCGGTGGCGGCGCATGTCGTCAACGGCGCGTTCTGGAACATGGGGCAGAATTGCTCCGCCGCCTCGCGCCTGATTGTCCATAAGGACATTCAGGACCGGCTGCTGGACCGCGTGAAGGCCCATGCCCGCGAATGGGTGGTCGGCGATCCGCTGGACCCGCAGGTCCGCGTCGGCGCTTTGGTCAGCAAGGCGCATTTCGACAAGGTTTCCAGCTATCTGGAAACCGACAAGACCGACAAGGTGCTGATGGGCGGCAAGGTGGTCAGCGAAGGCTTCATCGAGCCAACAATCGTGCAAACCACACGCGATTCTAAAATGGCGGTCGAGGAAATCTTCGGCCCGATCCTGTCGGTGATCACCGTCGGCAGCTTCGAAGAAGCCATCGCCGTCGCCAATGCCACCGAATACGGGCTTGCGGCGTCGATCTTTACCGCCAATGGCAAGCGGGCAATGCGCGGTGCGCGGATGCTGCGCGCGGGAACGGTCACCGTGAACAGCTTCGGCGAGGGCGACATCTCGACCCCGTTCGGCGGCTATAAGCAATCGGGCTTTGGCGGGCGCGACAATTCGATCCACGCCCATGATCAGTATACCCAGCTGAAGACCATCTGGCTGGACCTGACCGACCATGCGGATGCGGCGCTGGACTGATGGGGGCGCATAAGGCCAGCCGCACCCCCGTATTCAACGGACCTGCGGGGTGGAGCGTGATCCTGCCGTCAGTCGCGCCCCGTGCGCGGCTGGAAGGGCAGTCCGACTGCGATATTGCCATTGTCGGCGGCGGCTTTGCGGGGCTTTCCGCGGCCCGCCGCCTGCATCAGATCGACCCGACGCTGCGCGTCGTCATTCTGGACGCGGCGCGGATTTCCGAAGGTGGAACCGGGCGCAATTCCGGTTTCATGATCGACCTGCCGCATGAACTGACCTCGGGCGATTATGCCGGGGCGGGCGACAGCCATGACCAGCAACTGACGCGGCTGAACCGCCATGCCATCGAGTTTGCCGCCGAAAACGTCCAAGATTATGGCATTCCGGCTGGCTATTTCCAGCGGGCGGGCAAGATCAATGCCGCCGCATCCGCCGCAGGCAGCGCCGCAAATGCCAGCTATGCGCAGCATCTGCGCAAACTGGGCGAGCCGCACAAGATGCTGGACGCCAAGGCCATGCAGCAGATCACAGGATCGTCCTATTACCGCGACGGCCTTTACACGCCCGGCACGGTGATGATCCAACCGGCGGGCTACGTTCAGGGGCTGGCTGCCGGGCTGGAACGCGGCGGCATCCGGATCTTTGAAAATTCTGCCGTGTTGAATATCGAAACGACGGCGCAAGGATGGCGGGCGCAAACGGCCCACGGCACGCTAAACGCCAAGAAGATGATCCTTGCAAATAACGGCCATCTGGAAAGCTTCGGCTTCAAACGCGGCCAGTTGATGCACATCATGCTGAACGCCTGCATCACCGAAGAACTGGATGCGGACAGCGTGCGGGCGCTTGGCGGTCAGGAATGCTGGGGGGCGACCCCGGCCGATCCGATGGGGACGACCGTGCGCCGGATCGGCCCGGCGCAGGGTGGCAACCGCATCATCATCCGCCAGGGCGGTTATTACCGACCGAACATGCAAACCAGCCGCGCTGATCTGGACCGGCTGGTGGCCCACATGCGCCAGAAATTCGACGCGCGGTTTCCCAAGCTGAAGCACGTGCCCTTTGCGCATAGCTGGTCGGGGCATCTGTGTCTGGCTAAAAACAACGTCTCGGTCATGCGGGAACTGGAACCGGGGCTGTTTGCGGCCTGCGTCGATAACGGGCTGGGCACCACGCGCAGCACGCTGACGGGCATCGGGGCAGCCGAACTGGCCTGCGGGCAAACCAGCGCAGTCACCGATTTCTTTTCCGCCGAGGGCGAACCATCGCGCCTGCCGCCACATCCCTTCGACACGATAGGCGCCAATGCCTATCTTCGCTGGAAGGAATGGCAAACCCGACTAGAATAGGCTGCCTGAATGAAGGGAGCCGTCATGCCGATCAAGCGCCGTTACCTGCCCTCGCTTGGGTCATTCGCGACATTCGAGGTGGCGGCCAAGCATCTGAGCTTTACGCTTGCGGCAAAGGAACTGAACGTCACCCAAGGCGCGGTCAGTCAGCAGATCCGCTTGCTGGAACGCGCATTGGACGTGGCGCTGTTCGTGCGCAAACACAATGCGCTGGAGCTGACCCCCGAAGGCGTGAACCTGTTCGGCGCAGTCACCGACGGGCTGGACACGATCAGCGCCGCCGTGGCCACACTGTCCGAAGATCAGGGGCCGCAGACCGTCACAATATCGGCCACCGATGGCATGTCGCAGTTCTGGCTGCAGCCGCTGATCGACCGTTTCCGCGCAGCCCATCCCGAAGTGGGGTTCATCGTCTTCGCCTCGGACGAGGATGACAATCTGCGCAACTACGCCGAGGTCGACATCGCAATCCTGTGCGGCAACGAACGCTGCGAGGTTGGCGAGGTGTTGCATTTCCTGTTTCCCGAGGCCGCACAGCCCGTCTGCACCCCCGAATTTCTGGCCAGATTCGGACCATTCGATGACGTGGACAGTCTGAACCGGGTAAATCTGCTGCACCTTCACGACCGCCACTGGACCGCCGACGCCATCGGCTGGCAACCGCTGGGCTGGCCCGAGTGGTTTCGCGCACAGGGTCAGGAATGGTCGCGGGCACCGTCCAGCCTCAGCACCAACAAGGTCGGCTTGCTGATGTCCGCCACGCTGGCAGGCGAAGGCGTGATGCTGGGCTGGCATCCGATGGTCTATGCCTTGATTACATCGGGCGAACTGGTCTTTGCCCATCCTACACCGATCAGCGCAGGGCGTGGCAACTTTCTGAATTGCAAGCAAAAATCGCTTAAGCGTCCGATCGTGTCGGCCTTTGTCGAATATGCGCTGGATGCAGCGCGCGACCAGATGCGCGGTTACGGGCTTACGCAGCCAGCCTGATGCAATCCCGGCGCTGGCGCAGTTTTGCTAATGCCGAACTGATGCAAAATCTCGTTTGCCCGCGCAACGAGGCTTGGGGATAAATTGATCAATTCAAGGCGGCGGGGCGCTTTGGATCGACAAGGATGACACCCCCAAAATAGCAAATCTCGTCCGGGTGATCCGGCCAGCCCCACCGCAAGCGCGTTCGCGGTGCCGGAAAAGCTATGCCCGACGGACAATAGCGGAGGAAATGATGCGCAGACTGTTCCAAGCCCTTCTTGCCAGCGCCGTGGCGTTGGGTCTTGCCGCGCCGGCAATGGCGCAAGACAAGACGATCAAGATGGGCACCATGGCCTGGGAAGACCTGACCCCGATCACCGGAATCACCAAAAAGGTGCTTGAGGACAAGGGCTTCACCGTAGAGGTCACCGAGTTTTCCGAATGGGGCATCGCCTACGCGGCGCTGACCCGCGGTGATGTGCAGATCATGGCCTCGCAGACCGATTACGTCGCGCAGGACTATTGGCAGCGCAACAAGAACCGGCTTGAGAAGATCTCGCCCGCATCGCACGGGCTGTATCAGGGCATCGCGGTTCCCAAATACGTGCCCATCGATTCGCTTGAGCAGCTGAACGAAAATGCCGACAAGTTCGGCGGCAAGATCGTCGGCATCGAGCCGGGCTCGGGCCTGATGCGTGATGCGGGCAACGCCGTTTCGGAATACGGGCTGAACCTGCAGCTGGTCGAAGGTTCGACCGCCGCAATGACCGCTGCGCTGAAATCGGCAACCGATCGTCAGGAATGGATCGCCGTCACGATCTGGGAGCCGTCGTGGATGGCCCAGAAATTCGACATCAAGTATCTGGCCGATCCCAAGGGCGTCTTCCCCCCGCCGCAAAGCTATTACTGGATCGGTCAAAAGGGTTTCTCCGAGGAAAACCCCGAGGCGCGCGAGACGATCGCCAGCGTCTATGTCCCGCTTGCCGACATTACCGCGATCAACGCCGCTGTGAATGACGGCAAGACGATGGATCAGGCGATTGCCGATTGGACTGCCGCCCATGCCGATCTAATCGGTCGCTGGGAAAACATCAAATCCTATTGAAAATCCGGCGGCTCCTGTTGCGGGGCCGCCCACAACTTAAAAAAGCACGACAGGGTAACATGGACATCAAGAACTCTGACGCGGCCGAGGTGCTGATCGACTGCCAGTCCGTCTGGAAGGTCTTTGGCGAGAAAAGCACCGAAGCAATCCGCTCGATCACGCAGCGCGGCCTGACCAAGAAGCAGATCCTGCAGGAATTCAACTGCGTCGTCGGCGTGTCCGATGCATCGTTGCAGGTGCGCCGCGGTGAAATCTTTTGCATCATGGGTCTGTCGGGCAGCGGCAAGTCAACTTTGATCCGGCTGTTGAACCGCCTGATCGCCCCCAGCCTTGGCAAGGTCCTGGTCAAGGGTCGCGACATCGCGGCATTGAACGATGCAGACCTGCGGCAGATGCGCGCCAAGAACATCGGCATGGTGTTCCAGTCAGTCGCATTGCTGCCGCAGCGCAATGTGCTGGAAAATGCGGCTTTCGGTCTGGAGGTGCAGGGCGTCGGCCGTGACGAGCGTAACCGCGCGGCTGAAGCCGCCTTGGCCAAGGTGGGCCTTGCCGACTGGACGCAGCGGTATCCGTCCGAACTTTCGGGCGGTATGCAGCAGCGCGTCGGTTTGGCCCGCGCGCTGACCTCGGACCCCGAGATCATCCTGATGGACGAACCCTTCAGCGCGCTGGACCCGCTGATCCGTCGCCAGTTGCAGGACGAATTCCGCCAGCTGACCAAGGACTTGGGTAAATCCGCCGTTTTCATCACCCACGATCTGGACGAGGCGATCCGCATCGGCGACCGCATCGCGATCATGAAGGACGGCGTGATCATCCAGGTCGGCACCGCCGAGGAAATCGTGATGAACCCCGCCGACCAATACGTCGCGGATTTCGTCGCCGGTATCTCCCGCCTGCATCTGGTCAAGGCGCATTCCTTGATGGCCCCGGTTGCGGGCTATGCGGGCAATGTCGATGCCCTGCCCCGCTGCGCCCCCGATGCCGACATAGACGCGCTGATCGGCGCGATCACCGGCGGCCACAGCGATGCCGTGGCCATTGCAGACAATGGCGGCATCGTCGGCATCGTCACCATCCGAAACCTGCTTTTGGGCGTGCGCGGCGAAACCGCCGATGCGTCCCGCGCAGCCTGAGGGCCGAGGCGATGGATCAATCTGCCTTTGTGGCCGGTTTCGATGAGGTGGTGGACAACGCGCTCTACTGGCTCAGCGATAATGCGGCCTTTCTGTTCGATTTCATCCGCACGGTGCTGGAAGGGCTGTATGACGGCGTGCTGTGGCTGCTGACCCTACCACCTTTCTACGTCATCGCCGTCATCGCCGGGCTTCTGGCATGGCGCCTGCTGGGCATTGGCTTTGCCGCTGGCATCGCCGCAGCCTTGGCCTGCTGCGCATGGATGGGCCTTTGGGACGAAACCATGAGCACGCTGGCTCTGGTGATCGCGGCCACCGTGATCGCGCTGGCGATCAGCCTGCCGATCGGCGTCGCCGCCGGTCTGATGCCACGCCTTGATCGCGCGTTGGTTCCTGTGCTGGACCTGATCCAGACGCTGCCACCCTATATCTATCTGCTGCCGGCCATCGCGCTGCTGGGCTTTGGTCCCGCAACCGCGCTGATTGCGACGGTCATCGTCGCAATGCCGCCCGCAATCCGCCTGACCTCACTGGGCATCCACATGACACCGAATGAATTCATCGAACTGGGACAGGCCGTCGGCACCAGCCGCTGGCAGATGTTCTGGAAGATCAGAATGCCCTTCGCCGTTCCTGCGATCATGGCAGGCATCAACCAAAGCCTGATGATGGCATTCGGCATGGTCGTCATTGCGGGCATCGTCGGCTCGGGCGGGTTGGGGGAAACGATCTATGGCGCGATCCGCACGCTGGACATCGCGACCTCGATCAATGCGTCCATCGCCATTGTCATTCTGACGATGATGCTGGACCGCCTGACACAAAGCGCTGCGACCAAGCGGGGTGCGAAATGAACCAGATTTCCCCCGGAGCATTCCTTGCCCCCGCCGTCGACTGGCTGAACACGAATTTCCACCCGATCTTTGCCGTGATCAGCCGCATCATCGAAACCGTCCTGACGGGGATCGAGACGGCGCTGCTGACCCTGCCCGCCCCCGCCGTCATCGCGGTCGTCGTGCTGGCCGCAGTGCTGGCCGTCGGCATTCGCGCCGCGATCCTTGCGGCCTGCTGTCTGGGTTTTTGCTGGCTGATGGGTCTGTGGACCGCATCCATGCAGACCATCGCGCTGGTCGTGCTTGCAGTCGCGATTTCGGTCCTGATCGCCTTTCCGCTGGGCATCGTCGCTGCCCGCCGCCGCCGGGTCGAGGCGGCATTGCGCCCCATTCTTGACATCATGCAAACCGTGCCGCCATGGGTTTACCTGATCCCGGCGGTGATGATCTTCAGCCTTGGCCGCGTGCCTGCGATCATCGCCACGATCGTCTATGGTATCCCGCCGATGCTGCGCCTGACGACCTTGGCGTTTCGCGGCGTCCCCAACGATCTGAAGGAACTGGGTCAGGCCATCGGTGCACGTCCCGGCACCATCCTGTGGAAGATCGAGCTGCCTGCCGCAAAACCCACGCTGCTGGTCGGCCTGAACCAGTGCATCCTGTTGTCGCTGGCCATGGTCGTATTGGCGGGCCTTGTCGGCGCGGGCGGATTGGGGGCCGAAGTGACGCGTGGCCTGACGCGGATGGAAATGGGGCTGGGCCTGCGCGCTGGCCTTGCCATCGTCGCTGTCGCCCTGCTGCTGGACCGCCTGTCGCGCAGCGCACTTGACCGCAAACGCAAAGGGGCCTGACATGCGCCACCGTTTCTTCTGCATCGACAGCCATACCTGCGGCAACCCGGTCCGGGTCGTCGCGGGTGGTGCCCCCCTGCTGCCGCATCTGCCGATCTTTGAACGGCGCGATCTGTTTTTGCGCGATCATGACTGGGTTCGCACCGCCCTGATGTTCGAGCCGCGCGGCCATGACATCATGTCGGGTGTCATCATCTACCCGGCGCATCGGACCGATTGCGATTTCGCAGCCCTATTCATCGAGGTCTCGGGCTGCCTGCCGATGTGCGGCGCGGGCACGATGGGCGTGTCAACCGTCGTGATCGAGGAAGGGCTGGTCACGCCCAAGACCCCCGGCAAGCTGGCAATCGAGACGCCCGCCGGGCGCGTCGATGTCGAATACAAGATGAACGGCGATCGCGTGGAAAGCGTGCGCATGTTCAATGTGCCGAGCTTCCTGCACAGCGAAGGCATCACCGTCGATGTGCAGGGCATGGGGCCGTTGACCGTGGACATCTCATATGGCGGCAACTTCTATGCCGTGGTCGAGCCGCAGGCGAACTGGTCCGGTTTCGACGGCATGTCGGCCTCGCAGATCGTGACGCATAGCCGCGCGCTGCGCGAGGCGCTGGCCGAGATCGGCAAGACGGTCGTGCATCCCGAAGACACCCGCATCTGCGGCGTGGAACATGTGCTGTGGTGCGATGGTCCCGGCCCGAACTCCGATGGTCGCGACGCGGTGTTTTACGGCGACAAGGCCATCGACCGCTCGCCCGGCGGCACGGGGACCTCGGCCCGGATTGCGCATCATCACGGCAAGGGTCGGCTGAAGATCGGCCAGACCTTCCGCAACGAAAGCCTGATCGGCACGATCTTCGAAGGTATCTGCGAGGAAGAGGTCATGGTCGGCCCCTATCGCGGCATCCGGTCCAGCATCGGCGGATGGGCACGGATCATTGGTCACAATACCATTCTGGTCGATGACGACGATCCCTTGCGCCACGGCTTCATGATCGTCTGACCGTCATACATCCCATTTCGGCAAGGCGGGCGCCGTAACCACGCAGCGCACACCATCCGGTTCGAACTGTAGTTCCACTGCGCCCGCCAATTCGACCGCAAGCGCATCGCGTATCAAAAGCGAGCCGAACCCGTCATGCTGCGGCGAAGCAACCGTCGGGCCACCCCTTTCGGTCCAGATCAGTTGAAAACCGCCCTCTCCGTCATTCTGCCACGCGATTGAGACCTGACCCTCTGCCGTCTTCAACGCACCATATTTCACGGCATTCGTGGCGAGTTCGTGCAGTGCCATCGAGATTGCGACGACTGCGCGCGGCGGAAGCATCAGGCGCGGTCCCGTAACGCTGAAGCGGTCGGGATCAAATGTGTCGATGACCACGGATACGACCGCCGCAAGATCAGCGCCTTCCCAGCTTTCCTTGGTCAACAGGTCATGCGCGCTCGACAATGATCGCAGGCGCGCGCTGAAGCTGGCAGAGGCGGCTGCGTCGCTGGAACGAAACGTCTGCCGGGCGATCGCCTGCACATTCGCCAGAATATTTTTCACGCGATGCTTCAACTCAGCCATCAGGACCCGTTGAAGGCGCTCCGCCTCTTTCCGTTCAGAGATGTCACGCGCGATCTTTGACGCGCCGATGATGATGCCCGCTTCGTTGCGAATGGGCGAAACGGTCAGGGAGACATCCTTAAGTGAGCCGTCTTTGCAAAGCCGCTGCGTCTCATGAGGCTCGACACGCTCGCCCGCCAGAATTCTGGCCATGATGGCGTTTTCTTCGTCGGGCCTGTCCGGCGGCACAAGCAAGGTGACGGGGCGGCCGATCATTTCATCGGCGCTATAGCCGTATAAGACCTGCGCGCCGTGGTTCCAGGCGGTTATGTTCTGATTAAGATCCGTGCCCAGTATCGCGTCATCCGAAGATGACACGATTGCAGCAAGCCGACGCTCGGCGTTCAAGGCATGAACCCGTTCGGTCGTTTCGCTGACGATGCAGAATACCGAATGGACGTTACCGTCGTCATCCCAAATCGGGGAATAGGAAATGTCGAAATAGACGGTTTCAGGGAAACCGAAACGTTCTATGTAAAATTCGCGATCTCTCGCAGATACGGTTTCGCCGGTCTTTCTGACATGAGCAAGCAGTGGCTCAAGATCATCCCATAGCTCGGCCCAGTTCTGAGCTGCGGGCTTTCCCAATGCGAATGGGTGTTTTTCTCCAATTGTAGGCGCATAAGCGTCATTATACATCGCGACGTATTCCGGGCCGCAGAACAGCACAATCTGCGCTTTCGCGGGTAGCATCAGATCGACCGTAGCCTGCAATGAGACGGGCCAATCATGCCGTGGCCCAAGCGAGGTATCCACCCAAGGATAGCTGCGGATGATAGCCGCCGACGCTCTGCTATTTTCTGCCAAATTGATCCATGCTCCTGCCCGCCTTGGTCATCATAGAATGGCGTGACAGACCGTCAATCCGGCCATAGTCACATGGCACATTCTATAGATGCCGGATCGGTATATAATTGATATAAAAGAAATATTCTCCACTGCGCAACTGCAGGTGCAATCCGGGGATGAATTGGAAAAATACCAAAAGGCATACTTATTCAGCAGCCAAGGGGATCCCGGCTGAGATGCAGCTGTGCCAAACTACGAAAAGCTGAAATGACTGGCGCAACTGGGTGGAAAGACTTCCGTCATCTTGCTAAATGGCGAGGGTAAGGTCGGCATTTAGCAAGATGACGGCTACTGGCCACGGCAATCGCTACCCGATCATGCTTAAATCAGCGTTGCAAGTGCAGCTAATATTTTTTAACTGAGAGCGTGAATAGCCACCGCCACAAAGGAATACCTTATGAACGTCGATCTTGACACGTTGAGCTTGAAAGAACTGAAGTCGCTGAAAACTCAGGTAGATCGCGCGGTCGATAGCTTTGAGGCACGGCAGAAGCAGAAGGCCCTTGAGGCGCTGAAAGCGACCGCCCAGGAACATGGTTTCAACCTGAAAGACCTGATGGATGGCGATAGCCTGAAAAAATCGGGCGTTGCACCGAAATATGCGCATCCAGAGAACCCGGAACAAACATGGACCGGCCGCGGACGTAAGCCGCTGTGGATACAAGAAGCGCTTGATAGCGGCAAATCTCTGGACGATCTTGCGATCTGACCGCTGACCAGCCATGAAAAATTCGATCGGTCGCTTAGCCAAAGCGACCGATCTGCGCGGATCTCAGTTCGCACCGCGCCCGTCACTGCATCCAGATTGTGACCGGCAGCTGTAATTCCCGCCCGCCACACCTGCCTTGCTGACGACACATTCAGATGCGAAGCATGCCCGGGAAATCTGGCCCCGTCGCCGGAATGGATAAGCTAGGGCGATGTGATGAATATTACCGATCTACTTGCAATTGCATCATTGATGCATGAGGTGGGACAACGCATCGTGATGCCCAGGTTCGGTGGCCTTCTTGCGGGCGAAGTCCGGGCTAAGTCCGCTGTGGATGATCTGGTCACAGTTGCCGATATTGAGGCCGAAGCAGCACTTAACGACGGTCTGCAGAAGCTGTTTCCGGGTTGCGGCGTTATCGGTGAAGAAAGCGTAACATCAGATTTCGACTATGCGGCGGACGATATTCTGTTCGTTATTGATCCGGTGGATGGCACATGGCCCTTTGCCCACGGATTGCCGGTTTTCGGGATCATGATTTCAGTGCTGGCGCGTGGCCGCGCAATCGGCGGACTGATCCATTACCCCGTCACGCAGGAAACTCTGCTGGTGCTGCGTCAAGGCGGCGTTCACAAGCTGCGCCAAGGTTCGGCACCCACGCAGCTTCCCATGCTAAAGCAAGACACCAGCGTGATCACCGGCATGATCCCGTTGTCACTTTTCGACAAGGCGATCCGTGTGGAAATGATGCGTGCATTTGGCGAACTGCCGCGTGTGGTCACCGTGCAATGCTCGGCCTATGAATACCGAATGCTTGCCGAAGGTCAGGCTGATTTCGGCATATCTACCGCATTGAAGCCTTGGGATCATCACACGGGTCAGTTGATGCTTTGCGAACTGGGTGGCTATTCAGCAACCGCAAAAGGGGATCAATGGCCCAATGTGCAGCCCCATGATCGACTGATCTCCGCCCGCAACTTTGCGACATGGCAAGCTGTCGTTGCCATGCTGGACGGTTGCCAATTGTAGGGCAACTTCAGACGATGATGTCAGATACCCGGTGCAGCCTTGCATACATGCGGGCGACCGAACTATCGTCATCACCGCCCATCCCGGCGGCAGATGTCATCAAGAACATCTGCATCGCTGCGGCCGAAATGGGCAGTGCCAATCGCTGAGCCTTTGCCGCCTCCAGCACGATCCCAAGGTCTTTGACAAAAATATCCGTGCTGGATCGGGGACGATAATCATTGTCCAGGACATGCCGCATCCGGTCAGCAAACATCCAGGAATTACCCGCCGAGGCTGTGATCACGCGATACACCTCCTCAAGATCAAGCCCCTGCGCTGCGGCAAACGCCATCGCCTCGCTGGCCACGGCAATATGCACGCCCGCAAGAAGCTGGTTTACAGCCTTGAAACTGGATCCCTGCCCAGCCTGATCGCCCAAGCGGAACACGTTTTCAGAAACAGCCGACATCGCATCGCTGACCAGATCAAAGAGCTCTGACGCGCCAGATGCCATGACCGACAATCGGCCTTCGGCCGCGCGCGCCGCACCGCCGCTGATCGGCGCATCAATATAGCCCGGCCCGACTGCCATCAGTCGCTGGGCAAGTTGCCTTGCCACATCCGGCGCGAGCGTCGCCATGGAGATGAAAACCGCGCTTTTCGGCATCGCATCGGCGCATCCGTCGGCCCCGAACAGGATTTCTTCCGTTTGCTGCCCATTCAGCACAACGCAAAAAACCGCCGTAGCGCCCGCTGCAGCAATCGCGGGGCTTTCAGCCGCGATGCCACCCGCCTTCGCCAGCATGTCCGCCGCCTCGGGTCTTGGGTCGTAGCCGGCCACCTCGAAACCTGCGCGGAGCAGCGAAGCTGCCACCCCTGCCCCCATTGAGCCGAGCCCGATCACCGCAACCCGTTTAGGATTGTTCACGCCCCATTCCCCCCATGCGACACATCCATGCAGAGTGGCAGTTGGGCGAAATCGGGTCAACACGCCGCATTCGGACGGGTTGGTGTCAAAAATGGCCCGGTCAAGCACCCATTATCATGTGCCTGACTTATCTGCGGCCGTCGCGCACAATCCGCATTATTTCTGCTTTATGCGGTCAACCCAAGTAAAATCGTCTTCGCATCAAAGATTGCCAATTGGCAATTTCAGATTGGGTTCTTCTCGGCGTAGCTACGGAAAAAGGCCAGGAATGCTTTGTCGGGATCTTTTGCCGGCTCCTTGGCGGCGGACCAACTTCTCCACTCACCCTCCACGAAATAAATATCAAAGCCGGGATGGCGCAACCGCGCGGTTTCATAGGTCGATGTTTGCAATGGAACGCCGCGCGAGTTCAACCAAGCGGGCCGGGGGCGGAGTTCGGGCGCAGGCTCCGGCACGATATTTTCCGCCTTACCTTCAGCGCGCACTCGGCGGCCAACTTTTGAAAATTGAAGCGCGCGATCTGCAGCACCCGAGGCGTCGCCGTCCTTGCGCCACCAACGAAGTTCAACATGCGTCACCGCCCTGCCCGTCTTGATCGCTGCAATCTCGACCATGAAATCCGACAGGGCATTGACTTCGGCAACCGCAGGATCGATCGCGCGCAGCTTGAGATTTGACCAGTTCGTAAGCTTCCCTTTCGGGACACCCATGATGCCTCGCAAGGCATCCAGCGAAAACTTCTCCGATGCTTTCCATTTCAGATTGCCGCGTTTCTGAACCATCTCATACAGGGTGAGTGCGTATTTCGACGAAAGCGCAAACATGACTTCGCGCTGGAGCCTAGCGAAGACTTGGCTATTGCGTATGATTTTTCGCAGCCGCGCGGGTATTTCATACTCCAACAGACCGTCAGCCCGGCCGCTTTCAAGGTTTCCACCCAAAAGCTGGACCCGCTCGATCGCGGGCTCTCCGTCCCAAATCACCGCCACCTTGACGATGGCGGACATCAACCTTTCCAGGCTTTCGCCAACGCGGTCATTGGAATTGTGACTGCCCCGCAAGGTAGACTTCGCTATGACATGCGTCACTGGCTTGTCTATCGCCTCCCAAGCATTCTCGAGGAGTTGGTTATAAATTCGACGGTCATTGAGGCTCAGCGGCGTAACCTCGATCAGGTCGACAAGTTCGCCGGGTTTGATAAGACTCTCGGCATTTGGACGTGCTGCAATGGTGCGAATCTTGGCCTCTGCCATCTGCCCCTACCTCTGAACCATTACTTTTGTATTTCTTCGTGCGTAGTTTTTCAAGCGCCGATCATCACTCAGCGGAGCGCGCACCCAAAATGTAAGTAATGATGCGGCGCGACCTTTCGACGGCGAATCGCATAAGATTGGTTTTATGAGGAAAAATCGGCACCTTGAGATGATCGATGGCCCGCACCCTTTAAGTAAGAGTTACCTGCTATCCGATATGTAAGCGAACACATCCCGATTCGTATCTGTAGACGACCCGAGATGTAATTGCTCCGATCCCAATACGTATCAGATGTTGGGACATATGGATTATTTTGCAAGGAGTTAGCTCCAATGAATCACGAATCTGATGAATTTGAACACTTAGGTTGTCTGATTTTTTATCCACATAAATAGCGCGTTGCGGAGATAGGCGACCTTTGCCTTACAAATTGGGATGACTGCAGAGGGTCCCTCACGGTCTTTTCGCCCAACTCGGGCAAAATACGCATCATTCGGGTCTCTCGTCCCTACTATCGGCTTTTCAAGCGTCTGAACAGAAAATGCGAACTTTACCCCTTGCCTGGGTTCCGACATACTGCACCAAACAAGCGGAAATCAGGCTGATATGTCCCAAGTGCTTCCCCCAGTGACGTTAGACGAACTTGGCGTTCTCAGCCGTCGAGCAACCACCGTGATCGAACGGCTGAGGGAACGCGTATTCTCACCCGGAACGCAAAAGCGCCTTGAGCTAATCTATAACGTGCGCACAGCTTCGGAAATGGTTGGGCGCTCAGAAAAAGCCATTCGCGATGCCGAGGCCGATGGACGTTTGCCCGAGCCCGAAAAAGACGAAACCACAGGGCGCCGCAATGGGTATTCATTGGCTGAAATCAACAAGATGCGCGAAGTGTTCGGCACGCTGCCGCATCGAAAGGCCGATGACCCGCCGCTTGTCATGGCTGTTCAGAACTTCAAGGGTGGCGTTGGGAAATCGACTGTAGTGGTGCATCTGGCGCAATATTTCGCGCTGAAGGGCTATAGGGTCTGCGTGATCGATTGTGACTCGCAGGCATCTACCACAGCGATCTTTGGATTGAACCCTGATGTGGATATCGATGAGGAGGAGGACACACTTTATCCCTTCCTGCAGCATGGCGGACCCAAGTCGCTGCATTACGCACTCCGCGCGACTTATTGGCCGGGCATCGCGCTCATTCCCGCAAATCTTGGACTTTATGACGCGGAATATGAATTTGCCGCACGGATGGCGCGTGACCCCGCCTTCATTCTGGACAGATTGCGCGAGGGGGTTGCCTCGATCGCGGATCAGTTCGACATCGTGCTTCTGGACCCGCCCCCTGCATTGGGAATGTTGTCGCTATCGGTTCTGCGTGCCGCCAATGCGCTGCTGATCCCCGCGCCACCCAACAATATCGATTTTGCGTCAACGGCGCATTTCCTCAAGATGATGGAAGCGACATTGGCTGAGCTGGCGCGTCACGGCGGTCAGCGTGAATTCAGCTTCATTCGCATCCTGACCAGCAAGATGAACGACCAGAAATCGGCGCATCAGGCTATCAAGCGCATGATGGACGCCGTCTTTCCGCAGGACATGCTCAGCGCAGTGCTGAAGGATTCCGCTGAAATCGATAACGCCACGGCAAACCTGATGACGGTTTACGAACTGACCGGGCAGGCGAGCCGGACTGAGACACATAAACGCTGTAGGGCCTATCTGGATGCCGTAGGCCGTGAAGTCGAGCTGTTGGTCCGCAAGACCTGGCCCAGCCAACATCAAAGCCTGCGCAAGGAGGGTCTGCTGTGAGCAAGCGTCACAATGCGATTTTTGACGACGTTTTAAAGGACATCCCGGAGGCTTCTGCAGCAGAAAAAGCGGGCACGCGTTTCCTGAAACGCTCGAACGCTCTTGCCGAAAGTGGCGAGCGCGAAGAAAAGCTGCTGCGCTGGGTCGACCCCGATCGCTGCACCATGTGGGATCGCCACAATCGGGCATACGAACTTCTGAACGAAGAAAACTGCCGCGACCTGATCGACAGCATTCGCGCGCAGGGACAGCAGGAGTTTCCCGCTATCGTCCGCCGAATTTCAGGCACAGATGGCGCTGAATACGAAGTGATCTGCGGTGCCCGGCGGCATTTTGCGGTGTCGTGGCTAAGGGCGAATAATTATCCCCAGTTCCGCTACCTGATCGAGGTGCGCGACCTTAGCGACGAAGAAGCATTTCGCCTTGCCGACATCGAGAACCGCGACAGGGCAGATCTTTCGGATTACGAACGCGCGCGCGACTATCTTCAGGCTCTGCAGCTTTATTATGGTGGCAAGCAAAAGGCGATGGCCGCGCGCCTCGAGGTTTCTGAGGCTTGGCTGTCGCGCTATCTTTATCTGGCGCGGTTGCCTGATGAGATCGTGCAGGCATGGCCCCAGATTACGGATCTGAAAGAACTGCATGCGCGAAGCTTGCGGCCGTTGTTGCAGGACGCTTCAGATAGCGTCTTGGCGGAAGCCCGGATCATCGCGGAGCATCAGGCATCTGCGCGCAAAGGGCAGGGGGCCTTTATGCCTGTGCCCAAGGTGCTGAGCCATCTGCACACTGCGGCATATGGCGCGAAAACTGCGCCCGAACAGCGTCAGTTCGGCGACAGCAGCAGGGCCCAAATTACGATGCATCGTCGCGGACAGAAATTCCGGTTGGAGTTTCGTTGCGACATTGCCGAGGCCGATCTTCGCAAAGCTTTCGATGAGTTTGTGAATAGCGAGATCGCACGCGAATGAAATTGCCAATTGGCAATTTCATCAAGGTGGTCGGGTGTGGCGATTGGGGTAGCCGCCGACGGATTGACCCCATCGGTGCCATTCGGGCAACGCTTTTCCTTAAATAACTGATAAATATCAATGCATTGTATGAGGTAGGCGCATATTTAAGCCCCACTTAGCTCAGACTGCTCAGGTCCGATCGCAAGTCGATGTCACGCAGGCGCTCGGGCGCTAAGGGCAATCGAAGTTCTGTTGGGATGTCCCGAAGCATAGCCGATGCCCCGCGATCACCGCTGGTTCTCTCCAGCCTATCGAACCAACTCGCCGGAAAAACGGCTGGCGGCATTGGTTGCCCATTCAACTGCGCGCAGCTGGCTTGCGATCCGTCGCAACTCAGCAGTCGGGTTATGTCCCCGGTCGCAAGGAATGGCATGTCACCCAGCAGAACCAGAAGCCGCTCGACACCCTTTTTGCGAAGAATCGCCAGCCCCTCGCGAAGAGACGCTGATTGTTCCTGACCGGATGCTATTTGCACGGCTTTCAGACCATGGAATTCTGCAAGGGTAGCGACGCGCGGGTTCGACACGACGACGAGCCGGGCGTCGAGCTCAGTGTGTCTGACCAGATCAAAGGTCGCACTGACCATAGGTTTGCCGCGCAGCGGCGCTAAAAGCTTGTCATCCGATCCGAACCTGCGGGACTGTCCTGCGGCAAGAACCAAAGCGCCGGTAATCATCTGCGATGCCTGTTGAACATGCTGCGCCAAGCATCGCGACAGATCGCTTCGCTCGCAAGAGGTGCTACGTTGTCGCGATTTCTCACAGTTCGTCCAGCAAGCGTCTTTGTCTGAGGCGGATTTGCTTGGTCGACATCCGATACGGCTCAGACAACGCTGCAATTCCGGATTATACTTAACCAATTGTTTTTATTGATAACTGTATAAGAGAAAAGTATAGATTGCGATAGGGTTATGCCTTGGTTAGGTTGTATCCAAGGCTCACCGGATCGACTTAAAGGCGGGCTGATTTGTTGTGTGATATTTCTCGCGGTGCCCATGTTGGCGCGCCTGCTTGTACGAGGAAGTTGAAATGGGTCGATTCGCCAAAGAGCGTAATGATTATTTAAGCAGTCCTGACATGATCGCGCTGACGCTTGGGCGTATCGTTGCGCTGCATCTGTCAAGAAACATGGAAGTTTCACATTACCATATCAGGGCACGGCTTGGCTCGATCATCGATCAAGAGCCCGGTCACGTTCCCGTCGCAGTCTCCAAAGAGATGGCAATCGCGGCGATGGCACATCTGAATAGATGCCCCGGCTGACCAACTGCCGCTGCGGTTATGGCTTGGAGCGAAAAGCCTGCAGTCCATAGCGACCGCAGGATCAGTGCTGATGTCTGCATGCGCTCGTTCCGTATTCTTGGCCGCGGATGATCCTGTAGGCAAGCGAGCCTGTCTGTTCACCCTTGCGACCTCATCCGCCATGCGCATGTCGGCCAACGCGATTTTTTACCGTCTGGAGCAGGGGGACGTTTATTCGGTGAACGCGGCGGCGAAGCCCTAGAATTTCATGCCCACCTATCCCGTTTTCGGTTCGACAAACGATTCTTGGAATAAAGGGAATCAAGGAGCGTCGTTTGACCTAAGGGCGCGTTGCTTCTTCACGTTCGTGACGCGTTGAAAGGTGCCAGTCGGCGGCATCCCACATCTTGTTTTCCAAGCACATGCTGGCCTGTGAAGGTAAATTGACAGTTTTTAGCGCTTCCCGTGAATTTTCTTCTTGCAACGTTTTGCATGAGGGCCTAGATACCCCTTCACCGAACGGCGGAGACGCTGAACGGGACGGGACGGGTCGCTTGTTGGTGGTTCTGACCGTGGAAATTCTGGAGATTTGATGGCTT
>NZ_FXTK01000013.1 GCF_900182695.1 Paracoccus laeviglucosivorans | reverse complement strand
GCGCCTCGGTGAAGCGGCTTTTCCTCATGTCGTCTGCTCCTGCGTGGTGAAGCAAACTCTACATCAAACCGTGGGACGTTCCGGGGGGCAGGTCAGCCTGCACGTCGTCTTGTAGTGCTTTTACGCGCTGCCAGAGGTCATCGTCGATGATCCGCAGGTAGATGACCCATTCTTCGGGCGGATTCGGCCGGGTTTGGCGCTTGCCCGTCCCTGGATCCTTGATGAACCGCTGCCGGTTCCAGACCAGGCGGCCGATATAGAGTTCGTTGTTGAGAATGCCGGTGCCCCGCTTTGCATTCCCCGAGATGGTGCTGAAGCTCCACTGGCCGCTGCCAACGCCGGGGCTTCGCACACTTTCCGCGTTCAGCGCCGCGGCGAGCGCGCGGGCGGACAGACCCGAAGCATATCCCTCGAAAATGCGGCGCACCACGGCGGCCTCGTCCTCGACGATCTCGCGTTCCCCCGTGATCTTATCACAGTGAACAACAAACCGGCGGACTACTTCACCGGGGGAAGATCAGTATTCCGAAGCTTCAAACGAAGCTCATATCATCCGCTAGCGCATTTATATTGGTATTACGCACTGTCAGGGCGTCACCATCCCCGAAGTCAAAGATGACATTTGCTCCCCTTTGCGCAGCATAGGCGCGAGCTTGGCCGAAGTTCGTAAAGCCAAAGTCCAGAAGGCGGATGGTGTCAACATTGTCCTGAAAGTCTACAATTAGGTCTTGGTCGAAGCTCGGGCGGAATAGAAATGTATCAGAGCCAGTGCCGCCAGTCATCGAGTCGGAGCCAATGCCTCCAACAAGGATATCATTGCCAGAACCGCCGAGTATGACGTCATTTCCGCCGCCGCCATCTAGACGATTTGATGCCGCGTTGCCCGTCAACGTATTGGCTGACATGTTGCCTGTAGCATTGATTGCGGAGGTTCCGATCAGGAGAATATTTTCAACATTAGTACCAAGTGTAAAACTGATCGATGCCTGAACTTGATCTGTTCCACCACCGGCAGCCTCGTTGATGCGGTCGCCCGCACTGTCAACAATATAGGTATCATTTCCGATGCCCCCAGTCATGACATCGGCGCCGGTCCCCCCGTCGAGCGTGTCGTTTCCTGCATCCCCTAAAAGCGTGTCATTTCCTGCACCGCCATTCAGTCGGTTATTTGCTCCGTTCCCTGTCATAACGTTCGCTGCGGCGTTACCTGTGCCAGTGATCGAAGATGAACCAGTCAGGACAAGGCGCTCGACCTCCATACCGAGGGCGAAGCTGACAGACGCGCTTACTTGATCCGTCCCACCGCCAGCGGACTCTACAATTCTGTCGGCGGCGTGGTTGACAATATAGATATCGTCGCCAGAACCGCCATTCATCAGATCGATGCCCGCACCGCCATCGAGCGTATCATTGCCGGCACCGCCGGAAATCGTATCGTTCCCAGAACCACCATTCAGTCGGTTTGCCGCGCCATTGCCGTTGATTTGGTTCGCTAAGTCATTACCGACACCGGAAATAACCCCACTCCCCGTCAACACAAGGTTTTCAATGTATCCGGTCAATGTATAGCTAACACTTGACCGCACTGTGTCTCGACCGTCATCCGGTGCTTCAATGATATAATCACGGGCATGATCCACAATGTAAGTGTCATTGCCAGCGCCGCCGATCATTGTATCGACCCCGCTGCCACCATCCAAAGTATCAGCTCTATTCCCTGAGGCCAGGTAATCGTTTCCGTCACCACCACTTAGTATATAGGTCGCATTTCCGCTTCCAGAAATCTCATCATTACCGGCATCCCCCCGTAGCGTAAAGGTGCCGCCAGCCAACTCATCTGGTACTCCTGCGCCTAGCACGTCGTTCCCAGCCCCTCCGTTAAGTGCACCAGACTTGCGAGACCAAAGGAGGAGGTAATCATTTCCGTTTCCGCCATCTATTGTTATCAGGTCGGGTCGGATGCGCTCTGTCAGTTCATACTCTGGTGGAATGTAGATGGATATTTGATCATTTCCGGATCCGGCGTCGATATGAAGTGATCTGGCGGAAAATCCAAAGTAATCCACAAAGTCATCTTCTGCGGTTAGGAGCATGGAAACGTCGTCTGTCGCACCGAATATGTCGCCAATGGGCAGAAGGTCCATCCCGTAGGCATGGCCTGAACCGGGTGCCATATAATAATCGAAAAGGTCGCTGTAACGTAAAGTGTTCTCGCTGCTATCATCCGGGCTAATGTGCAAAACAATGCGTGGACTTCTAAGGCTTTCAGTATCACTATTCGTCCAATGGACGAACTCAATATCGGGTGCGCCTCTTAGTGGAGCATCCAGCGTGGCCATGAGGTCAGCGATAAAGCGGGCCTGCACTTCCATCGCGTGTTCGTTAATATTTGTAAGGGCCTGCCAGTAATCATTGCCGGATGCGCCGACGAATCCACGATGGTAGATGCTAGAGACGCCGGTCAGCCGAATGTAGTCTCCACCGGTGCCCTCAGCATTGAAGGGATATGCCATGGTAAGATCAAATGGCCCGTCACCAAAGATATCGGGTAAGTGCTCAGCTAGCGAGCCGAGCGAGAATATTTGCGAGTTGTGGGGTCCGATAGATAATGATCCCGTATTGTCCAGATAGGACCGTCCCGTCCATCCATCGGCTGCATATCCTGGATAACGGAATACACCCTCTGAGTATCCGTTACCATAGAAGCTTCCCTCAATTGCGCGAAGAAAACCGCCGGTCGTGCCGGCCCCACCTCCAGCGCCGACAGCGCCCCAGTTTGAGTCGTCAAGTGCTAGGCCACCGTTGCTTTGAGAAAAATCGAATACGTGTGTCATGCCCTGCTCCCGCGCTAAAGACTAGTCTGGTTGCCAAAAGTCACGCAAACAGACGGATCCGCAAAATGCTCAGATGTGGGGCGATGCTGACACAGACAAAGCTCGGACGGATCACCCAAACGGGTGAGTGGAATCAAATCTCAGGGACGGTCGCATCGCATTTTTTGAACACTAAGCCTTCATCCCGGCGACCATCCGTAGCACATCTGCCTGCCCACGTGCCCCGGTTTTGGAGCATAGGCTCTTAAGCTGACTGCGGATCGTTTCGCGCGAGCGTCCAGCGAGTTCGGCTATCTGGTTGACCGTATTGCCGCAGATCAATCCCTCAAGCACCCGAATCTCGCCTGGCGTCAATTGGTAGCTGCGGGCAAACTGTTCCGTGTCGAGAAAGCGACTGCTGCCGAGAGCCTCCATTGTCAGGCAGACTCCCGGCCCCTCAAAGAAGCTGCGCTCCCGTTCGCCCTCCATACGGATCAAGGTAACGAGCGTGCTGCCAACCTTGACACGTTGATGCCTTGGTCCAGCATAATTGCGCTGCAGCATAGTCTCAAGAAGGCGGCGTGCAACTTGATCGCCCAAGGTAAGGCGCCCCAAAGGGTCAAGGCCAACGTCCGGTCCGAACATCCTGCTGGCGGTATCTGAGCAAGTCCTGATTTTACGGCCAGCACCCACGATAACCATTCCCATGCTAAGGGAGTCGAAGAACGTTCCTCCCAGTTCCGTGCTGCGAGCGGCGAAGCTCGTGCGGCGGTAAAATTCGTTGGCGCGCTGAAGATGCGGTGCAATCCGCTCCATCTGATTGGCAAGAAGCAGCATCTGGGCTTCTTGTGCGTTTGGTGTCATCAGAGAGAAAATCAGCGAGCTGCCATCGTCGCTGTCCACGCCGATACCAATAGCTGATCTTGTTTCGACGCGAAGCAACCAGTCATTGTAAAACTCGGATCGCTCTAGAACATCGCTTGGCACGTAATTTTCCACGATCGTGGCCTTGCCAGCAGGCCTTGCATTGCAATGTGGAGCCCACGGACTGATTTGATGATAATAGGTAGGATAATCTGCAATGTCGTCCGGGCTTCGGCCGCTGACCAAGCCCACAGTTGCTTCAGCTCCGGACTTGCTACTGGAGTGCATGACCGACCAACATCCGGACCCGGCGTCGGAGAGTCTGTCCAAGAATGCTTGCCAGCTACTTTCTCCCAACAGTGCAGCATAGATGAGTTCGATCAGTTCGATATCTTCAACCTGTGATCTCATGGTGCCCTTCGAATCAAGCCGGGAAGATTTAGTTAATTACGCCGGTTCGCATGCGTGGGGGTCAACAGGCCGCGTAAGAATTTACCGTAATAGGTCGAGATTGCTCCTGCGTGGTTGAAAGGACCACATCTGGTCAAACCAGGCTTCACCCAATTTCTGAAACTTGAAGCGCTCGTCCGGTATGCGCGCCTGGGCACGTTCATACGCTCGCAGCAATAGCAAACGTCGAAAGCTAAGGCTTTCCATCAACCCGTTTGGTGGGCATGCGGTTTAGCCATACAAAAAGACCGCGCCGGGTGATATACCCAGCGCGGCCTGTTTGTGTGGTCCGACTTACAGGAAAAAGTCAGCCGCACTCATCGTTCCCGCCAAACGCACCTCAAGTCGGAAGTCTGCGATTTCGTCGCCGTCGACATCGGCAGTGACAATTGCCGTGGTGCTGCCTCGCAGATTCTCGATGCGCAGCTCTCCGCCACGGCCGCTTAAACCGGCGTCTCCGATCAGACGGAACGCCTGGTTTCCAGCCCGCGTTACCGACCACAGATCCGGTGCCGCTCAGCAATACAAGGTTTTCGACATTGTCTTGCATGGTGAAGCTGTAACGCCCGGTGACCGATAGTCTGATGGTGTCGATGCCAGCTGCCACGTCCTCGACGACGACATTCCCCGCGTCCCGAAGCAGATAGGTGTCGTTCCCCATGCCACCGACAAGCGTATCCTGATCGACGCTGCCTTCCACGCGCATGCCCCCGTCCAGCGTGTTGTTGCCCGCATTGCCAACGATCAGGTTGGCCAGCATGTTGCCGGTGCCACGCAGATTATGGGTTCCCGTCAATGACAGATTCTCGACATCCGAGGGCAGGGTATAGTTGACGGAGGATCGCACGGTGTCGCGGTCGTCGCTTCCTGGCTCTCGCGCATATATGCGCGGGCAAACATCATCCGGCTGTGGCAAAGCCGGAGATGGGCGACCTTGACTGTGACGGTCACGCCCGAGATCAGCACGACCTCATGGCTCCAGTCGAACTGGTAGGCCTCGCCGGGAGCATAATAGAGCGGCACATAGGCCTCGGCCGTCACCGCCCCGCGGGTCTTTGACCAGGTTCGCGCAAACCGGCGCACGGCATCGTATCCGCCCTCATATCCGAGGGCCTGCAATTCCTCGAAGATGCGGATCAGCGTCAGCCGCTCGCGAGAAGCCTTCGACGCATTCGAAGCTCGAGCTGCCCCTGCCACGGCCCGATCCGGGGCAACGGCTGTCGGCTGCGTTCATAACTGAAATCCGTCTCGTCCGACCGCAGGATCTTCCGCACCGTATTCCGCGACACGTGCAGCTCCCGAACGATCTTCTTCACCGACCAGCCATGAACATAGAAGGCACGCCGGACCCGCGCGATCGTATCCACCCGCTTCATCTCCCCCTCAGCTCGCTGACCCTCCAGCAAACGGTCTGACAAAACATCAGGGGCGTCAAAATTGGGCGCCGATACCCCGCCTAAGGGGTCAAGATTGCATGCCGAAACACATCCTCGAGGATATCCGGGTGAGTCATCGGCAATGCGGAGAACGCATTGCAGCTGTGCGTTGCTGCAAGCTTCACGGAGGCTGCAAGCAAGCTTCTTCCATCTAACCGCTCGTAAGACTTCCGTAGGCAAGAATTATCCTCGCGGATTGAGCGGCGCATTTAGCTAGATAGCGAAGGTCTTGTCCCGCACGATCCGTCCAATCCACACGGCCTTTTTATGGCGGCACGGACATGCCCGAACTGGGTGATTTGCCCGGATTGCGGGTCTGCGCAACATGGCATTTGCCGCGGATTAAGGCGCGGCTTTTCAACCTGCGTCGTCATGAAGTTTGGACACAGCCCGATCTATCGTTCCCTCGATTCGTTGTTAATTGGTCAGGGAAGTTATCGAATGCCCACTTTGCTGGACGGCGAAAGCCTTGTGACATCAGAACTTTTCGACGCGGCTTCGGGTCGCGTTGGTCGGGCGGGGGAACTGCCCAACCCGGACATCTCCCTTAGACTTGATCCGGTGCTTGACGCGGCCTTGGCCGGGTTCGCGGCAAATCTGCCTGCCAGCCGCATCGTGTCGGATCTGGCGGCTGCGCTGCATGTGCTGCGCCGCACATCATCGCCGCAGGACTGGAAGGCGATGGCGATTGCGTGCCGCGCCCATCCCGTCGGCGACCTGCTTCGGCAAGATCCGTTCACCGGGCGGTCGGCCGGCAAGCCACGTGGGTATTCGGGCGATGCCGAACTGCTGGACATCTTTTACAAACACCCCTCGGCCGACGAGGTGGTGAATAACGCATCGACCATCGGTCGCGCGATCTACGAACATACTTCGGAAGTCCCCTCCTCCGAGGCAGGTCGCGAACGTTGCCGGCTATTGGCCGCCAATGTTGATGAGGCGTGTCAGCGCGTGGGAAGCAATGCGCAGATCCTGGCCGTCGCCGCGGGGCATCTGCGCGAGGCAGAGATTTGCGCCTCGTTGGACAAAAAGCGCATCCTGCGCTGGGTCGCGCTTGATCAGGACCCGCTGAGCATCGCGACCATCCGCACGAACCACGCAGGAACGCCCATTGAGGCGGTCGAGGGGTCTGTCCTAGGCCTGCTGCGCCGTTCCTATGATCTGGGCACGTTCGATCACGTATACGCCTCGGGTCTTTATGACTATCTGACCGCGAAGACCGGGGCGAAACTGCTGGGCCGCCTGTGCGAGATGGTCGCCCCCGGTGGCACCTTGCTGTTTGCGAATTACAGCGATGAGATCGTTTCGGACGGCTATATGGAAAGCTTCATGGACTGGCCGCTGATCCTGCGCTCCGAGGCGGATATGCGTTTTATCGTGGAAGCGACCCCGGAAACCGAGGAGTTTTCGGCGGAATACTTCTATGGTGCGAACCGCAACATCGTCTATGCCAAGCTGACCCGCGACCTGCCCATTTCGACAGCTTCCTCAGAGCACGCGATTTGCTACATATAACACATCTTTAACGAGTGTTTTGGCGCAGGCCGCGTATCGGCCTCGCCGCTTTGAGGTGTTATATGAACGATGATCTGGTAAAGCGCCTTGCGCGCGCATGGGCTGGTATTGAAGGCAAGGCGGCAGAATTCGACGCCTGTGCCGCCAACCCGGTGCAGGATATGCGGGACGGACAATTCTCGCGCTATATGTTCCAGGCAGAGGAATTGATGCGGCGGTCGGGCTTGGCCATCGACATGCATCAGATGCGTTTGCGGGCCGATGGCGCCGCCCAATCTCTGGCTTAGGCCAGACCTGACCGGGCCGCTTACCGGCGGCCCGATCCAAGGCGCTTCAGGCCGCGCGGCGGCGGGCGAACATGCGTTTCCAGCCGGAAACGGTTTCCTCATCCAGAAACAGCAGACCTGCGACATCTTCGACCGACAGACCGTCGGCAAGCAGCAGCAGGGCATTGGCCATGCGGACCTGCAAAACCTCGGGGGATTTGCTTTGCAGGGTGGTCATCAGCATCTGGTGGTCTTTTTCGGAAAGTTGCATATCTGTCTTAACGCTGGTTAACGGGTGTCGCGCGATTGTCATATTGCGCGGTTGGCTGCAATGCCCAGACCACCACCACAGCGCTTTCGCGCCGAGGGGCGGCAATTTCTGCATTGGAAAAGGGTTAGGGATGCGCCACGCAATCCGCGCGGCGCAATGCCTCAGGCGTTAAAAAGGAAGTGCAGCACGTCGCCATCCTTGACGACATAGGACTTGCCTTCGACGCGGAACTTGCCGGCTTCGCGCGCACCCGCCTCGCCCTTATAGGCGACGTAATCGTCATAGGCGACGGTTTCGGCGCGGATGAAGCCGCGTTCGAAATCGCCGTGGATCACGCCTGCGGCCTGCGGGGCCAGCGTGCCTTTGTGAATGGTCCATGCGCGGGCCTCTTTGGGGCCGACGGTGAAATAGGTTTCCAGACCCAGCAGCGAATAGCCCGCGCGGATCAGGCGATCCAGACCGGCTTCGGTCAGGCCCATCTCGTCAAGGAACATCGCGGCCTCATCGCCGGGAAGCTGGCTGATCTCCTCTTCGATCTTGGCCGAGATCACGACGTGGCCCGCGCCCTGCGCACGCGCCATTTCCGCCACGCGGTCGGATTGGCTGTTGCCGGTGGATGCCTTGTCTTCTTCGACATTGCAGACGAACAGCACGGGCTTGGCGGTCAGCAGCTGCAGCATGTCCCATGCCTTGCGCTCATCCTCGGCGACCTGCACGGTGCGGGCAGGCTTGCCATCCGACAGCGCGGCCTGCGCGGCTTTCAGCAGACGCTCCTGTGCCACTGCTTCCTTGTCGCCGCCCTTCAGCTTGCGCGCGATATTGGCCAGACGCTTTTCGACCGATTCCAGATCGGCGATCATCAGCTCGGTTTCGATCGTGTCGGCATCCTCGATCGGATCGACGCGGCCTTCGACATGGGTCACGTCGCCGTCTTCGAAACAGCGCAGCACATGGGCGATGGCATCGACTTCGCGGATATTGGCCAGAAACTGGTTGCCCAGACCTTCACCCTTGGACGCGCCTTTTACCAAACCGGCAATATCGACAAAGGTGATGCGGGTCGGGATGATCTGCTTGGAGCCGGCGATCTCGGCCAGTTTGTCCAGACGCGGATCGGGCACAGCCACCTCGCCGACATTCGGTTCGATGGTGCAAAAGGGAAAGTTCGCGGCCTGCGCGGCTGCGGTCTTTGTGAGCGCGTTGAACAGCGTCGATTTGCCCACGTTCGGCAAGCCGACGATCCCCATGCGAAAGCCCATGATGCACCCCTTTTCCCGGATTTTCGCGCCTTTTATGGCCGCAAGCGTCCCAAGTCCAGTGCCGGGCGTTGATCTTGGCACCGAAGCCGCGCTAGGGCTTTGCGGATCATGACTGGGGAACGGGGCGCATGAGCAGAATTGACGACACTTTCGCGCGGCTGGCCGCCACGAATGGCAAGGCCTTTGTCGCCTATATGATGGGCTGCGACCCCGATTTCGACAAATCGGTCCAGATCATGCGCGGTATGCCCGCCGCAGGTGTGGACATCATCGAACTGGGGATGCCCTTTACCGATCCGATGGCGGATGGCGCGACCATTCAGGCCGCGGGTCAGCGCGCCCTGGCGGCAGGTGGCAGCATTGATCGCGTGTTCGACATGGTCCGTGCCTTTCGCAAAGACGACAACACGACGCCGATCGTGCTGATGGGCTATTACAACCCGATCTATGCGCGGGGCGTGGACCGTTTCATCGCGGATGCCGTTCAGGCCGGGATCGACGGGCTGATCGTAGTGGACCTGCCCCCCGAGGAAGATGCCGAACTGTGCCTGCCTGCGCGAGATGCCGGGCTGAACTTTATCCGTCTTGCGACGCCGACGACCGATGACCGGCGGCTGCCTGCGGTGGTGCGCAATACCTCGGGCTTTGTCTATTACGTGTCGGTCACCGGCATCACTGGCGGGCTGGCGGCGAATGCCACCGAAGTCGCGCCCGAAGTCGCGCGCATCCGCGCCGCAGCGAATCTGCCCGTCGTGGTCGGTTTCGGCATTTCCACCCCCGAAGCGGCGCAGGCCGTGGCTGGCGTGGCGGATGGTGCGGTCGTGGGCTCGGCCATCGTCAAGCTGATCGGCGAAGGCCGTCCGGTCGCCGAAATCCTTGCCTTCGTCGCCGATCTTGCCAAGGGCGCGCATAGCGCCTGACGTTCGCAAAAACAGAACGCCGCGTTTTGCCCTTTTCCAGTTGGGGAAACGCGGCGATGCGCTATCTTCCGGTTAACGCAACACCCGGAGGATACCATGCCCAAGCTGCTTTACCACACCGGCGCCTGCTCGCTTGCCCCGCATATCGTGCTGGAATGGATCGGTGCGCCCTATGAGACGCAATCGGTCGAGTTCGGCTCGAAAGAGCTGCTTGCCGTGAACCCCTCGGGGATGGTCCCGGCGCTGATCGAGGATGACGGCTGGGTTCTGACGCAGGCGGGCGCGATCCTGCATTATTTGGCGCATCAACACCCCGAGGCGGATCTGGCGGGCGGCACGGGTCCGCGCGCGGCGGCCGAACTGGACCGCTGGTCGGGCTTTTTCACCGGCGACCTGCATCCCAGTTTCTACCCGATCTTTATGCCCCAGCGCTACACGACCGACTCTGCGGGCCGCGATGCCACGCAGGAGGCCGGGCGCAAGCTGGTCCGCAAGCGGCTGTCGCTGCTGGACGAACAGTTGAACGGGCGCGAATGGGTGCTGGGCAAACGCTCGGTCATCGACGCCTATGCTTTCCCGATGCTGCGTTGGGCCGCCAAGCTGCTGCCCGAAGGGCTGTCGGAATGGAAAAACGTCCAGGCCCTGCATGACCGCATGGCCGCCGATCCGGCTGTCCAGCGCGTGCTGGCCCGCGAAGCGGCATAAACAGGAGAAGAAATATGTCCACCGGCATCCATCACGTCACCGGCATCACCCGCCGGGTGCAGGCCAATGTCGATTTCTATGCAGGCTTTCTGGGCCTGCGACTGGTCAAGCGCACGGGCGGGTTCGAGGATGCCGAACAACTGCATCTGTTCTATGGCGATGCGCTTGGCTCGCCCGGCTCGCTTGTGACCTTCCTGGTCTGGGAAGATGGTGCGCCGGGTCGGGTCGGTCACGGGCAGGTCGCGGAAATCGCGCTGGCCGTGCCGCCGGAAAGCATCGGGGAATGGCTGACCCGTGCCATGACCGCGCGCATCCCGGTTGACGGGCCCAGCCGCGAATTCGGCGAAACCGTGTTGCGGTTGAAAGACCCCGATGGGGTGATCGTCAAGCTCGTCGGGATCGACATGCCCGCCGATGCGCCTTTGCCCGATCCCATCGCGCCGACCCGGCTGCGCGGCGTCACGCTGTTTTCCGAAACGCCGGAACAGTCGTGCGATTTTGCCGCCCGCTTTGGCTATCGGCCGGGACAGGTGGCGGGTGCGGTCCGCCGCATGGTCTCGGATACGGATGTCATCGACATTCGCGACGCGACCGGCTTCTTTCCCGGTATTCCGGGCACGGGCATCCTGGATCACGTCGCATTCCGCGCGGCTGATGTCGATGCGGTGCGCCAGATGCGCCTTGCGTTGAAGGATACCGACGCGACCAACGTGCATGACCGGACATATTTCCTGTCGCTTTATGTCCGCGACCCGGCGGGCATCCTGCTGGAATATGCGACCGACCGCCCCGGCTTTGTGCTGGACGAAACGCCGCAGGAACTGGGCAGCACGCTGTTCGTGCCGCCGCAAGCCAAGGCCCGCGCGCAGGATCTGCGCGTGATGATGCCGCAATTCGCCCTGCCGGGCGAAGAAAGGACACCCATGCGCGATCTGCATTTCACCCATCGCTCTCACCGGCCTGAAAACCCCGATGGCAGCACGATCATCCTGCTGCATGGCACGGGCGGCAACGAATCTGACCTGATGCCGCTGGCAAACCGCATCGCACCCAATGCGACGCTTCTGGGTGTGCGTGGCCGCTCGACCGAGGAGGGGATCAACCGCTGGTTCCGCCGCTTTGATGCCGTGACCTATGATCAGGCCGACATTCTGGCCGAGGCAGAGGCATTCGCCGCCTTTATCGACGATGCGGTGCGGGCTTACGGGCTGGACCCCGCGCGGCTGGCGTTTCTGGGCTATTCCAACGGCGCGAACCTGATCGGCGCGATCCTGCAACTGTATCCGCAGGCGATCCGTCGGGCGATCCTGCTGCGCGGCATTCAGGTGCTTGAGGATGCGCCGCAGCAAGCCGAAGGCGCGTTGGCGGGCCAGAAAGTGCTGATGCTGAACGGTGCGCGCGACATGTTCGGGCGCATGGCCCCCGCGCTGGAGGCCGCGCTGCGTCAGGGCGGTGCCGATCTGGATGCGCAGACCTTGCCCGCCGGGCATGAACTTTCGGCCGAAGACCTGAACCGCGCGCAGGCTTGGCTGGTCTGACTTTGGTGGGGCGGAGTAAATCCGCCCCGCCTGTTTCCAAATATCGAACACCGCTTTCTGAACAGGTCGGCTTGCCCGCACGGGTTTCAGGGTTCAGCTTGCCCAAGCAATTTCCCGCCGCATCGCGGCAATCGGATCAAGGATGCCACCATGACGAAACCGAATATCGCCATCATCATCGGCTCGACCCGCGCGACGCGCTTTGCCGACAAACCCGCCGCATGGCTACTGGAGAACGCCCAAAAGCGCGAGGATATGCGCTTTGAGCTGGTCGATCTGCGCGATTACGACCTGCCGCTGTTCAACGAACCCGCATCCAACCTGTGGATGCCGTCGCAAGACCCTCGTGCCGTCAAATGGCAGGAAAAACTGGCCGAGTTCGACGGCTATATTTTCGTGACCGCCGAATATAACCACTCGATCACCGGCTCGCTGAAGAACGCGCTGGATCAAGCTTACAAGGAATGGAACCACAAACCCGCTGCGGCGCTGGGTTACGGCGGCGTGGGCGCGGCCCGCGCGATCGAACATCTGCGCGGCATCGCGGTCGAACTGATGATGGTCCCGCTGCGCAATGCCGTCCATATTGGCGGCGGCGATTTCTTCAAGGTTTCGCCGCTTGGCGCGAATGGCGACATGGCGGAAATCGAAACGAACCTGTTGCCCGCACTGAACGCCACGCTGGATGAATTGGCGTGGTGGGCCGAAGCGACGATGGCGCAGCGCGCCAAGACAGCCTGAAACCTGACAGGGCGGCCCAAGGGTCGCCCTTTTCATTGCGCTGGAACCTCTGGCCCCGCCCTGCGGTTCTACACCATGGCATCCGCCACGCCTGAGGAGGGCAGGGACCATGGCATCAAGGGCTATCTGGAAAGGGCAGCTTCGCCTGTCCCTTGTGGCCATTCCGGTCGAGATTCACAGTGCGGTCAAGACCGGCGCAAGGCTTAGCTTTCGCCAGATCCATGGCCCGTCTGGCAAACCCGTCCGTTATGAAAAGACCGTGCCGGGCATCGGCCCCGTCAAGGCGGATGACATTCTGAAGGGCTATGAACTGCCCGATGATCAATACCTGCTTCTGGATCCCGATGAGGTGGATGCGATCCGGCTGGAAACGAAGAAGACCTTCGAACTGGTGCAGTTCGTCGATGCCTGCGAAATCTCTCCGCTGTATTACGACAAGCCGTATTACATCGTGCCGACCGATGAGCTGGCCGAGGATGCTTATCGCGTCGTCCGCGATGCCTTGCGCAAGACATCGCGCGTCGGGCTGGGTCAGATGACGATGCGCGGCAAGGAATATCTATGCGCCGTGCGGGCCTGTGGTGACGGGCTGCTGATGGAAACGCTGCGCTATGCCGATGAAATCCGCGATGCCGACCCGCTGTTTCGCGACATTGAGGATGCCAAGGCCGATGCCGAGCTGCTAAGCGTCGCGACCCAGCTGATCGACCGCAAGACCGCGCCCTTCAAGGCCGAGACGTTCAAGGATCACTATGACATCGCCCTGCGCGACCTGATCGAGGCCAAGCGCAAGAACCGAAAGACCCCCCGCACCAGCGTTGACGACGAGGCGCGGCCCAAGGGTGGCAATGTCGTCGATCTGATGGATGCGCTGCGGCAAAGCCTGAAATCCGGCGGCAAGACGACCGGCAGCAAGACCGCCTCCAAGCCCGCGGCAAAATCTGATGCCAAGCCGGGCCGCACAAGGGCGCCGCGCAAGGGCAGCAAGGCATCCTGATGGCCGGGCTGGCGAAATATCGTGCGATGCGGGATTTTTCGGCCACGCCTGAACCGCAGGGTGGTGCGGGCAGCAAACTGGCGCTGCGCTATGGCATCCAGATGCACGATGCGACGCGGCTGCATTGGGATCTGCGTCTTGAATGGGATGGGGTGCTGCTAAGCTGGGCGGTGACGCGCGGCCCCTCAACCGATCCTGCCGATAAGCGGCTGGCGGTCAGGACCGAAGATCACCCGATGGACTATCTGACCTTCGAAGGCGTGATCCCCAAGGGATATGGCGCGGGCACGGTGATGCTTTGGGATATCGGCTGGTGGCAGCCGTTCCACGACGTGGGCCAGGGGCTGGAAAAGGGGCATCTGCATTTCGCCCTGCACGGTCGCCGCGCCACCGGCAACTGGTCGCTGATCCGCATGAAAGGCCGGGACGAGCCGCGCGAGAACTGGCTGATGATCAAGGAGGAGGACGCCGCTGCCGATCAGGGCGGCACGCCTTTTTCCGAACGCTACCCGGTTTCGGCCGTCACGGGGCGCAGTCTGGCCCAGATTGCAAAGAATGCGCCGCCGCATGATCCCGGCCCTGCGCGCAAAGGTCCGCTGCCGCGTTTCCGCGCCGTTCAGCTTGCCGAAACCGTGGCCGCTCCGCCCAAGGGCGTCGATTGGCTGCACGAAGTCAAGCTGGACGGCTATCGCGCCCAGATCGCGTTGGGCAAGGGCGGCATCCGCATCCGCACGCGAAACGGGCATGACTGGACCGACCGTTTCGCCGAGCTTGTTCAGCCCTTGGCCGAGCTGCCCTGCGACAGCGCCCTGATAGACGGAGAGATCGTCGCGGGCGCGGGCCTGTCCGGCTTTTCCGCCCTGCAGGCCGCGATCAAGGCGGGCGGGCCGTTCCGGTTCTATGCCTTTGACCTGCTGCATCTGGACGGCAAGGATCTGTCTGATGCGCCCCTGCTCAAGCGCCGCGCCGCGCTTGAGGGGGTGATGGCCGATACCGTGCCCTTGGGCATCCTTGGCCTGTCGCCCGCGATCACGGGCGATGCCGCCGAAACGCTGGGCACGATCTGCGATGCGGGCGGCGAGGGCATGATCTCAAAGCTGCGCGATGCGCCCTATCGCGGTGGGCGCGGCCCCGCATGGGTCAAGACGAAATGCATCCGCCGCGCGGAGTTCGTCATCGTGGGCTGGCAACCTTCGGCCAGCAAGGGGCGGGCCTTTGCCTCGCTTCTGATGGCAACGTTCGAAGGTGGGCGGCTGGTCTATCGCGGCAAGGTCGGCACGGGTTTTGACGGCGACACGATGGATGAACTGGCGGCCGCGATGAAGCCCCTTGCCCGCGATCGCGCACCGCTGGACGCCCCCAAGGCCGAAACACGCGGCGCGCGCTGGGTGCAGCCAAGGCTGGTCGCGGAAATCTCCCATGCCGAACTGACATCCGCCGGGCATCTGCGCCACGCCAGTTTCGTCGCGCTGCGCGAGGATAAAAGCCCAAAGGAGGTGGCCTTGGACCCGACCCCCACCGAACAGCTGGAAAAGCCCGACCCCTCGCGTATCGACGTGGCAGGGGTGGGGATCAGCCATCCGCGCCGGGTGATCTTCCCGGCGGTCAAGGTCACGAAGCTGGATCTGGCCCGCTATTATCACGACATGGCCGACCGCATCCTGCCGCATCTGGCCGACCGCCCCCTGTCGCTGGTGCGGCTGCCCGAAGGGATCGAGGGCGAGCGGTTCTTTCAGAAACATGCCGGCAAGGGCTTTCCCGATGCGATCAGGCGTATCCGCGTGCCCGACCCGGATGGCGGCGATGACGAATTGCTGACCGTGACCGATGCCAGGGGTCTGGTCGCCGCGGTCCAGATGGGCACGGTCGAATTCCATCCATGGGGTGCGAAACGTGACAAGCCCGACCGTCCCGAACGTCTGGTCTTTGACCTTGATCCTGACGAAGGTTTGGGCTTTGCCGCCGTCCGCGACGCGGCATTCGAACTGCGCAACAAGTTGCAGGCATTGGGACTGGCGGCGTGGCCGATGCTTTCGGGCGGCAAGGGTGTGCATGTCATCTTGCCGCTGCGCCGGACCGCAAGCTGGGAAACGGCGCGGCTGTTTGCCCAGCTTTTCGCGACGCTGATGGCCGAAACCGTGCCGGACCGCTATGTCGCCACCATGTCCAAGCGCCGTCGCAAGGACCGCATCTTTATCGACTGGCTGCGCAACGACCGGGGCTCGACCGCGATCGCGCCGTTTTCGGTCCGCGCGCGTCCGAATGCCAGCGTGGCGGTGCCGCTGTCCTGGGACGAGCTGAAAAAGCAGAAACGCGCGGATGCTTTTGGCATGGATGCTGCGCGGGAACGGGGCTGGGATGACCTGCGCCTGCCAGCCCCGAATGCGCTGAACCAGACGCTGTTGAAACGTCTGGCCGCGCTGGTCGAACGGGACAAGGATTAGCCCCGCTGCGTGGGATCAGTCATCGACCCCGATCATCACGTCCGAGGCCTTGATGACCGCGCTGGCCTTGGAACCGACCTGCAGTCCCAGTTCCTTGACCGCTTCGTTTGTGATCGAGGCGGTGACGGACGAGCCGCCGACATCCAGCCGCACATGGCTGGTGACGGCGCCGGTGACGATTTCGGTGACCGTGCCGCTAAGGACGTTGCGGGCGCTGAGCTTCATCTGGTTCCCCTCCAAGATTGGTTTCGCCCAAAGGCTAAGCCGATACACGGACTGCCGCAATCCTGTGTCGCGGCGACAGTCTATCAACCTTTACAAGAAGCCGATAAGCTGGTCCCGTCAGAAAACGTAGAGGAGACAAGGACATGATCCGTGCTATAAGCGTCGCCGCCCTGACCCTGCTGCCGATTTCGGCGGCCGCGCAGGACCTGCCGACCAGTGCCTATCTGCCGTTGGAAACCGGGTTGACCGCTGCACAGGCCGCGCTTGTCGCCTGCGCCGCCGAAGGCCACAATGTTAGCGTCGCCATTGTTGGCCGCGACGGTGTGCTGAAACTGCATCTCAAGGCCGATAATGCCGGGCCCCATACCGTGGGCAGCGCACAGGGCAAGGCATTCACTGCCGCCTCGATGGGGCGTGACACGGCGACCATCGCCCAAGCCATTGCCGACAACCCGCAGAATGCCGGGATGCGCGACATGGACGACCGCATGGTGATTTTGGCGGGCGGGCTGCCCATCCGCCTTGGCGATGCGCTGGTGGGGGGTATCGGCGTCGGCGGTGCACCTTCGGGCGACATTGACGCGACCTGCGCCCGCAAAGGTCTGGACGCGATCAGCGCGCAGTAAATCCCCAAGATGTCAGGCTGGCGCCTTGATGATCTTGCGTGAAAAAAGATGCAGTGCGGCACGCGCTGCATCTATATCCGTGGCGGCGCCCGTCCAGCGGGACAGATTGCCGCTTAGCATCTTGCCTGCCACGCCATAGGCAAAGCTGCGGGCCGTCGCGATCAGCAGCGGCGGATCGACATCATCGTCCATGACACCCAGTTCGCGCGCGCGCAGCAACATCTGCATCATCAGCCGGTGCAGCGCGGTTTCATAGCGCAGCAGATTGCCGCTTTGCGGGGTCATATGCGCGGGAATATCGCCAAGGATGGCGAACTCCTGCGGGTGGTCATGCGCCCATTCGATATAGGCATCGGCCAGTGCCAGGAACTGCGCCAGCGGATCGTCCGCGCTGACCTTGACCACCGAACGCACGCATTGATCGTGCAGCAGCATCATTGCGTTTTCCAGCGCCGCTTCCATCAGGCGCTGGTCGTCGGGAAATACCTTTGAAACCTCGACTTCATCTGTGCCCAGATGACGGGCAACATCGGCGGTGGTGGGCCGGACGGAACGCGCGCCGAGCTGCGTCACGGCGCTGACGGCATCGGTATAAAGCGAACCACCCCGGCGGCTGAAATAGGCCATGCGAAATGCTCCGAAAGAATGCGCGAGCTATATCAGATAAAGCGCAACCTTAGGAAGAGTTTCGTAAGAATGCTGTCTTTTATCAATGATTCGGCGCGACAATTTTGACGGGAACGACCAAAGGCTTTCTCGCGTTGGAATGGGGATTCCAACCGCACCTTGACAGAAATGCATCGTTGTGTGAGCATTTGCCCATCGCATTGGCAAATGCCGATCCGTTAGGGAGGACGACCAAGATGAACATGAAGTTGCGCAGCCTGATGGGGGCATGTGCCCTGACGGCACTTGCCGCACCCGTCATGGCCGAAACGCTGACCATCGCCACCGTCAACAACGGTGACATGATCCGCATGCAGAAAATGACGAAGCCCTTTACCGACGCCAATCCGGACATTCAGCTGGAATGGGTCACGTTGGAAGAAAACGTGCTGCGCGAGCGTGTCACCACCGACATCGCGACGAATGGCGGCCAGTATGACGTGCTGACCATCGGCAACTACGAAGTGCCGATCTGGGCCAAGCAGCAATGGCTGACCCCGCTGACCGATCTTCCGGCGGATTACGACGCCGACGACCTGCTGCCGCCGGTGCGTGCGGCGCTTTCGATGGATGACCAACTGTTCGCCGTGCCGTTCTATGCGGAATCGGCCATGGTCATGTATCGCAAGGATCTGGCCGAGGCCGCGGGCGTCACCATCCCCGACAGCCCGACCTGGACCGACATCAAGACCGCCGCCGAAAAGATGACGGACAAGTCCAAGGAACAATACGGCATCTGTCTGCGCGGCAAACCCGGCTGGGGTGAAAACATGGCCTTTCTGTCGGCCATGGCCAACAGCTATGGCGCGCGCTGGTTCGACATGGACTGGAAACCCCAGTTCGACAGCGCCGAGTGGAAAGAGGCCTTCACCGACTATCTGACCATGATGCAGGAATACGGCCCGCCCGGCGCGTCCTCGAACGGGTTCAACGAAAACCTGTCGCTGTTCCAGCAGGGCAAATGCGGTATCTGGATCGACGCAACCGTCGCCGCCAGCTTCGTGTCGGACCCGAACGAATCGACCGTGGCCGACAAGGTGGGCTTCGCCAAGTTCCCGAACAAGGAAGGCGTGGACAACCACGGCAACTGGCTGTGGTCGTGGAACCTTGCCATCCCGGCATCCAGCCAGAAACAGGACGCGGCCAAGAAGTTCGTCGCTTGGGCGACCAGCAAGGCATATACCGAACAGGTCGCAGCAGCTGATGGCTGGCGTGCAGCACCTCCGGGCACCCGCACCTCGCTTTACGAGAATGCGGAATACCAAAAGGATGCGCCCTTTGCTGCCATGACGCTTGAGGCGATCACGGTTGCGAACACGCAGAAATCCTCGGTTCAGGATGTGCCCTATACCGGCGGTCAGTTCGTGGCGATCCCGGAATTCCAGGGCATCGGCACCTCGGTCGGTCAGCAGTTCGCTGCGGCGCTTGCCGGGCAGATGTCGGCTGACGACGCGCTGGCGGCCGCCCAGTCGAACGTCACCCGCGAAATGACCCGCGCGCGCTACATCAAGTAACGCGCCGACACGGGCCGCCCGGCATCCACCGGGCGGCTTTCCCCGAACCGGCGTTACGCCGGCGACCCGCCGCATTCACCAAGGAGCAACCGTCATGGCAACCCGCCAGACCCAGAGCCTTGCCCGCCTGATGCGCGCACCCGCGATCCTGCTGCTTTTGGCGTGGATGATCGTGCCGCTGGCGATGACGCTTTACTATTCGTTTCTGGACTACAACCTGCTGAACCCCGGTTCGGCGGCGTGGACCGGGTTCTTCAACTATCGCTTTTTCTATACCGATCCCGCGTTTTTCGCGGCCATCGGCAATACGCTGATCCTTGTGCTGGGCGTGCTGGCGATCACCGTGATCGGCGGCATCGCCATCGCGTTGCTGATCGACCGTCCCATCATGGGGCAGGGGATCGTGCGGATCCTGATCATCTCTCCGTTCTTCGTCATGCCGCCGGTCGCGGCGCTGATCTGGAAGAACATGATCATGCATCCCAGCTACGGGGTTTTGGCCGACATGGCACGGTTCTTTGGCGTGCAGCCGGTGGACTGGTTCGCGCAATATCCGCTGCTGTCGATCATCATCATCGTGGCGTGGCAATGGCTGCCCTTTGCGACGCTGATCCTGCTGACCGCCCTGCAATCGCTGGACAGCGAGCAGATGGAGGCGGCCGAGATGGACGGCGCCAGCGCATGGGCGAAGTTCACCCACCTGATCCTGCCGCATATGGCGCGCGCGATCACCGTGGTCATCCTGATCCAGACCATCTTCCTGCTGGGCGTCTATGCCGAGATCTTGGTGACGACCAATGGCGGTCCGGGCAATGCCTCGACCAACCTGACCTATCTGATCTATCGCGCGGCGCGGTTGAACTTCGACATCGGCGGCGCGGCTGCCGGGGGGATCATCGCGGTCGTTCTGGCCAATATCGTCGCCATCTTCCTGATGCGCGCCGTCGGCAAGAACCTGGATTAAGGGGGGAAACATGGCACGCGCAACCACTCAACGCAGCCGGATCGGATGGACCATCGCCGCATGGTTCGTCGCCCTGCTGATCTTTTTCCCGATCCTTTACACCATCATCACCAGCCTCAAGACTGAACAGGAGGCGATCGCGGGCTTCGACCTGATCCCGTCCTTCACACTGTCCAGCTTCGAGGCGGTGCAAAGCCAGAACAGCTATTGGCGGCCCTTCACCAATTCGGTGATCCTGTCGCTGGGTTCGACCCTGCTGGCCTTGGTGGTGGCGATCCCCGCCGCTTGGGCCATGGCGTTTTCGCCGACCAAGCGGACCAAGGACATCCTGATGTGGATGCTGTCCACCAAGATGATGCCTGCGGTGGCCGTGCTGGTGCCGATCTATCTGATCTTTCTGCGCACCGGGCTTATGGACACGCGCATCGGGCTGACGGTCCTTTTGATGCTGATCAACCTGCCGATCGTGGTCTGGATGCTTTACACCTATTTCCGCGAAATTCCCGGCGAGATTCTGGAAGCGGCACGGATGGACGGCGCATCCCTGCGTAATGAAATCCTGTATGTGCTGACGCCGATGGCGGTGCCGGGCATCGCATCCACGCTGCTTTTGAACGTCATCTTGGCGTGGAACGAAGCGTTCTGGACCATCCAGCTGACGACGACGAATGCGGCGCCCTTGTCGGCCTTCATCGCGTCCTTCTCCAGCCCGCAGGGGCTGTTCTGGGCGAAACTTTCGGCGGCGTCGGTCATGGCTATCGCGCCCATTCTGGTTCTGGGCTGGTTCAGCCAAAAGCAACTCGTGCGCGGCTTGACCTTCGGCGCCGTGAAATAAGGGGGGGAATGATGGGCAGCATCACACTGAAACAGGTCCGCAAGACCTTCGGCGATGTCGAGGTCATTCCCGGCGTCGATCTGGAAATCAACGATGGCGAATTCGTCGTCTTCGTCGGGCCTTCGGGCTGCGGCAAGTCCACGCTGCTGCGGCTGATCGCGGGGCTTGAGGACGTGACCTCGGGGCAGATCGTCATCGACGGGCAGGACATGACCGACGCCGCCCCCGCCAAGCGCAAGCTGGCGATGGTATTCCAGTCATATGCGCTTTACCCGCATATGTCGGTCAGGAAGAACATCGCGTTTCCGCTGAAGATGGCGGGCATGGACGCGGCCCAGCAGGAAGCCAAGGTCAAGCATGCGGCGGGCATCCTGAACCTGACAGACTACTTGGACCGCCGCCCCGGCCAGCTGTCGGGCGGCCAGCGCCAGCGCGTGGCCATTGGCCGCGCCATCGTGCGCGAACCTTCGGCGTTCCTGTTCGACGAACCGCTGTCGAACCTTGACGCGGCGCTGCGCGTGAACATGCGGGTCGAGATCAGCGAGCTGCACAAGAAGCTTGCGACCACGATGATCTATGTCACCCACGATCAGGTGGAAGCCATGACCATGGCCGACAAGATCGTCGTCCTGCGCGCCGGCCTGATCGAACAGGTGGGTTCCCCGCTGGAGCTTTACCGCAACCCCGCCAACCGCTTCGTCGCGGGCTTCATCGGCAGCCCCAATATGAACTTTCTGGAAGGCGAGACCGCGCGGGCCATGGGCGCCCACGCCATCGGCGTCCGCCCCGAACATTTCGATCTGTCCAAGACCGAAGGTCTGGTCGCGGGCACGGTCGGCGTGGCGGAACATCTGGGTTCGGACACGTTCCTGCATGTGCATCTGGACGGCGGCACGCAGGTTGTGGTCCGCGCCAAGGGCGAATTCCCCGTCGATCACGGCGATCGCATCTACCTGACCCCGCAGGACGGGCGGGTCTATCGCTTCGACGAAAAAGGCTTGGCTCTATGAGGCTGGAAGGCAAAACTGCCCTGATCACGGGTGCTGCGCGCGGCATCGGCCGCGCCTTTGCCGAGGCGTATATCCGCGAAGGCGCCACCGTCGCGATTGCAGACATCAACGCGGCGGCGGTCAAGGCGACGGCTGCGGAAATCGGCGCGCATCCCGTCGTCATGGACGTGACGAAACAGGACAGCATCGACGCGGGCGTGGCCGAGGCGGTGCGCCTGATGGGCGGCATCGACATTCTGATCAACAACGCAGCCCTGTTCGATCTGGCCCCAATCACGGAAATCACCCGCGACAGCTACGACACGCTTTTCGCGATCAATGTGGGGGGCGCGCTGTTCACCATGCAGGCCGTCGCCCGCCATATGATCGACACCGGGCGGCGGGGCAAGATCATCAACATGGCGTCGCAGGCGGGTCGTCGCGGCGAGGCTTTGGTCGGCGTTTATTGCGCCACCAAGGCCGCCGTCATCAGCCTGACCCAATCAGCGGGGCTGAACCTGATTTCCCATGGCATCAACGTCAACGCCATCGCCCCCGGCGTGGTGGACGGCGAACATTGGGACGGCGTGGACGCGAAATTCGCCGCCTATGAAGGAAAGCCGCGCGGTCAGAAAAAGCGTGAGGTCGGCGAAGCCGTCCCCTTTGGCCGCATGGGCACTGCGCAGGATCTGACCGGCATGGCCGTGTTCCTTGCCTCGACTGACGCCGATTACATCGTCGCCCAGACGTATAACGTCGATGGCGGAAACTGGATGAGCTGACATGACCATTCGACTGAACGACGCGAACCTTTCCCAGATCGCAGCCAAGCCCGGCTATGACCGCGCCGCCCTGACCGGCGGGATCGTGCATTTCGGCCTGGGCAATTTCCACCGCGCCCATCAGGCGGTTTATCTGGACCGGCTGATGAACCTGGGCCAGGGCCATGACTTCGCCATCATCGGTGCGGGCGTCATGCCCTCGGACGCGCGGATGCGTGAAGCGCTGGCGGCGCAGGACAACCTTTACACCGTGGTCGAACAATCGGCCGAAGCGTCCGAGCCCCGCGTCATCGGCGCGATGATCGACTATCTGCCCGCCGCCGATGCCGCGGCCATCGTGGGGCAACTGGCCGATCCGGCCACGAAAATCGCCAGCCTGACCATCACCGAAGGCGGCTATTTCATCGACGCAAATACCGGCCATTTCGATCCGACCCATCCGGCGATTGCGGCGGATGGCGCGAACCCCGATGCGCCCAAGACCGTTTTCGGGATGCTGGTCGCCGGTTTGAAAGCGCGCCGTGCCGAAGGCACGCCCCCCTTTACCGTCATGTGCTGTGACAACATCCCCCATAACGGCGTTGTCACGCGCGAGGCGGTGGTGGAAACCGCGCGCCTCTCGGACCCGGAACTGGCCGACTGGATCGCTGCCAACGTCGCCTTCCCGAACGGCATGGTCGACCGCATCACCCCCGCGACCAGCGACCGCGAACGCGCCATGATCCGCGACGATTTCGGCATTGCCGACGATTGCCCGGTCTTTGCCGAGGATTTCATCCAGTGGGTGCTTGAGGACAACTTCCCCGAAGGCCGCCCCGCGCTTGAGGAGGTCGGCGTCGAATTCGTCGCCGATGTCACCCCGTGGGAGCTGATGAAGATCCGCATCCTGAACGGCGGCCATGCGGTCATCGCCTATCCCTCGGGGCTGATGGACATCCATTTCGTGCATGAGGGGATGGAAAATCCGCTGGTCCGCGCTTTCCTGGACAAGCTTGAGGCCGATGAGATCATCCCTGCCGTGCCGCCGGTGCCCGGCACCGACCTGAACGCCTATTACGCCAAGGTCGCGGAACGCTGCGCCAATCCCAAGATTGGCGACACGATCCGGCGGCTGTGCCTTGACGGCTCGAACCGGCAGCCGAAATTCATCGTGCCGACGATCAACGACCGTCTGGCGCAGGGGCTTTCGGTGGACGGTCTGGCGCTGGAATCGGCGCTGTGGTGCCGCTACTGCGCGGGCGTGACCGATAGCGGCGCGGTGATTGAGCCTAACGATCCGAATTGGGACCGCCTGACCGCTGCGGCGAACGCTGCCAAGGCCGACCCCGGCGCATGGCTGGGCATGGCCGACATCTATGGCGTCACCGGGGCCGATCCGCGTTTCGCCCAGCCCTTCGCCAAATGGCTGGGGATGCTGTGGCAGGACGGCACGGCGGCGACGTTGACCGCCTATCTGAAGGGGTAAGCCATTGCCGCGCGGGCTTATCTTCGACTGTGACGGGGTTCTGGTGGACAGCGAACCGCTGGCTGCTGCCGAACTTGCGACAGTCATGCGCGGTCTAGGGGCGCCGGTCGATCAGGCGCGGGTCTATGACGATTATCTGGGCCGCTCGGTCCGCTATATCGTCGATGCGGCCTCGCGCGAATTGGCGATCGACCTTGCCCCCGCCATGCCCGGTTATGCCGAAAGCCTTGCCAGCCGCTTCCAGCGCGAATTGCAGCCCATTCCCGGCATGGCCGGGGCATTGGCGCAGCTTGCCGGACCCAAGGCGGTCGCCTCCTCCTCGACGCCCGAGCGGCTGGCGCTTTCACTTGGCATCACCGGGCTGGCGCCATTCTTTGGCGAACACGTCTATTCCGCGACCATGGTGCAGAACGGCAAGCCGGCGCCCGACCTGTTTTTGCTGGCCGCCGCGCGTCTGGGCCTTGCCGCCGAAGATTGCGTGGTCATCGAGGACAGCCCCGCCGGGATCATGGCCGCCAAGGCTGCGGGGATGCGCGTCGTGGGCTTTCTGGGTGGCAGCCATGCCGCACCTGCGCGCCTTGCGCAGCGTCTGGTTGAACTGAAACCCGACGCGCTGATTGAACATGCCGACGTTTTGCCCAACACTTTGGCCGAACTGGCCTGAGGGAGAGACGTCTTGCTGATCGCTGCAGTTGATGTGGGCTCGGCCCGCGCGCGTGCGGGTTTGTTCACGCCGGACGGGCAGCTTGTCGCGCGGACCAGCCGGGGCTTCGACACGCGACACGCGTCGGACGGGCAGGCGGGTTTCGTCTTTGCCGAAATCTGGCAGGCGGTATCGGACGCATTGGCCGAGGCGCGTCAGCAGGCCGGCACCGCGCCCGAGCGTATCGGCGCGTTGGCATTCGACGCGACCTGTTCGCTGGTGGTGGACGCGCCCGGATTTGCGCCCGACGTGATCGCTTGGCACGACCATCGCGCCGTGGCCGAGGCGGCAGAGCTTTCAGACATTGCCCATGAGGTGGTGTCGAGGGCAGGCGGCGCCGTCTCGCCCGAGATGCAGACGCCGCGTCTGATCTGGCTAAGGCGGCACCGCCCGGACATCTGGGCCAACCTGCGCGGCATCCGCGATCTGGGCGACCATCTGGCCTTTCGCGCGACCGGCATCGCCACGCGGTCGCATTGCGCGGCGGCGGCAAAATGGCCATGGCTGCCCGATCAGGGCGGCTGGGCCGAGGATTTGCTGACGCGGCTGGGCATCGCCGATTTTCCCCATGCCGAACCCGTCCTGCTGACCGGCGCGGCCATCGGTCCGCTGACGGAACCTGCTGCTGCGGAATTGGGCCTGACCCGCAGTTGCGTGGTCGCCTCGGGGATGATCGACGCTTTTGCGGGCGCGCTTGGTGCTGCGCCGGGGATGCCCGCGCTGATCGCGGGCACGTCGAATTGCATCATGGCGCTGGACGTGCCTGTCGGTCCCGCGCTGTGGGGGCCCTATCCCGGCGCGATCCTGCCCGACGAGGCGGTGACCGAAGCCGGGCAATCCGCGACAGGCGCGCTGCTGGAATGGGTGCGGCGGCAATATCCCGATGCGCAGACCCATGACCAGATCACCGCGCGTCTTGCCCGGATGCCAGAACCGGGGGCGGGGCTGCATGTCCTGCCCGATTTCAAGGGCAACCGCGCGCCCTTTGCCGATCCGCTGATGCGCGGCGTGGTGCATGGCATGGGGCTGGATCGCGGGCAGGCGGCGATGGATGCGCTGTACTGGCGCGCGGCGGTGGGCATCGCCTTGGGCACGCGGCAGGTCATCGACCATATGGGCCTGACGCCCGCGCGGCTGGGCATGGCGGGTGGACAGGCGCGCACGGCCCTGATGCGCCAGCTTTATGCCGATGCGACCGGGGCCGAGATCCACTGGCAACCCGACGATGCGGTGCTGCGCGGCACGGCCATTGCCGCCGCCGCGCCCCGTGCCGGGGGGCTGCGTGCCGCCCGCGACCGCTTTGCGCGTCCGGCCACCGTCACCGCGCCCGACCCGCAAGGGCAGGCGCGGCGTGGTCGCGATTGGGCGGTTTTCCTGCGGATGCAGCAGCAGCGCGACGAAATCTTAAACATGACAAAGGATTAGGCCATGTATCTGGGCATCGACCTTGGCACTTCGGGCGTGAAGGTCACGCTGATCGACGACAGCCAGCGGGCGCTTGGCTCGGAAACCGGGGCGCTGACGGTGCAGCGTCCGCATCCGAACTGGTCCGAACAGGCCCCCGCCGACTGGATCCATGCGACCGAGGCTGCGCTGTCCGCGCTGGCCCGCACCCATGATCTTGCGGCGGTGCGCGGCATCGGGCTGTCCGGCCAGATGCACGGCGCGGTGGCGCTGGACGCGGGCGGCGCTGTGCTGCGCCCGGCGATCCTGTGGAACGACACCCGCAGCCACCTTGAGGCGGCGGAACTGGACGCCATGCCCGAGATGCGCCGCATTTCCGGCAATATCGTCTTTCCGGGCTTCACCGCCCCCAAGCTGGTCTGGATGGCCCGGCATGAACCCGACCTGTTCGCCCGCGTGGCGACCGTGCTGCTGCCCAAGGATTATCTGCGCCTGTGGCTGACCGGCGAGCGGGTCAGCGAAATGTCGGACGCATCTGGCACAAGCTGGCTGGACGTGGCGGGCCGCGACTGGTCGGATGTCGCGCTGACCGCTGGCGGAATGCGCCGCGATCAGATGCCGGCGCTGGTCGAGGGGTCGGCGCCCTCGGGTTATCTGCGGGCGGAACTGGCGACGAAATGGGGTATGGGGCGCGTGGTCGTGGCGGGCGGCGCGGGCGACAATGCCGCGACTGCGATCGGTGCGGGGACCGTGGGGGCAGGGCAGGGCTTTGTCAGTCTGGGCACCTCGGGCGTGGTCTTTGCAGCGTCGGACCGCTTCCTGCCCGCACCCGATACCGCCGTTCACGCCTTTTGCCATGCGCTGCCGGGGACGTGGCACCAGATGGGGGTGATACTTTCGGCCTCGGCTGCGGTCGAATGGCTGGCGGGGGTGCTGGGTGCAAAGCCCGCCGAGCTGACCGCCGATCTTGGGACGCTGCAAGCGCCGGGGACGGCGATGTTCCTGCCCTATCTGTCAGGCGAACGCACGCCACATAACGATGCGATCGCCAAGGGGCTGCTGGCCGGGCTGACGCCGACGACCGACCGCGCCGCCCTGACGCGGGCCGTGCTGGAGGGCGTGACATTCGCGCTGGCCGACAACCTGACGGCGCTGCGCGCGGCGGGGGCCGATCTGGATGCGCTGCTGGCCCTGGGTGGCGGCGCGCGGTCGGATTACTGGCTGCAGCTGATTGCCACGACCTTGAACCTGCCCGTGCTGCTGCCGGTCGGTGGCGATTACGGCGCGGCCTTCGGCGCGGCGCGGCTGGGGCTGATGGCCGCGACCGGGGCCGCCCCGTCCGAGGTCTGCGCCATGCCGCAGATCGCCCGCGAGATCGCCCCCGATCCGGCGCTGGTTGCGGCCTTCGCCGAAAGCCATGCAAGGTTCCGCGCGCTTTACCCCGCCAGCCGGGGCTAAAGCAGCGCCGCCCCGGTTGCGGCGTCGGTAATAAGCCCGCCGATCAGCCCGCCTTCCAGCGCGCCGCGCAGGGCGGGCACCTTTTCGGCCCCGTAAGCCGCGCCGATCACCAGCGTGGTTTCGCGCGGCGGAATGGGGGCGGATGCCACGCGGTCATTCGATAGCCCGTGAATCAGCCGCCCCTGCGCGTCATAGGCCCAGCCGGTGATTTCGCCCACCGCACCCGACGCGATCATCGCATCCAGATCGGGGCGGGTCAGAAAGCCGTCCTCCATCAGCGCTGCGCGTTCGTTCATCGTGCCGATGCCGACAAAGGCCACTTCGGCCTGCGCCGACATTTCGATCACGCGCTGGATGCCGGGTTGGCGCATCATGGCGCGGCGTTCCTCGACCGTGGGCACGATCACGGTCAGAGGCAGCGGATAGCTGCGGGCCGTGACCAGATCCGACATGGAAAACAGCACGTTGTAATAGGCGGTCGAGCCGTCGGTCGCGATGTTTCCCGTCAACGACACGATGCGGTGCTGCGGGCAGTCGATATGCGGCAACTGCCCTACGGCGGAACGCAACGTCCGCCCGGTCCCAAGGGCCAGCGTCAACGCAGGTTCGCGGCGCAGCCAGCGTTCCATCGTGGCGGCGGTGTGATGGGCCACGCCTGCCTCGGGTGCGTCGGCGGGGGCGATTTCGCAAAATTGCAGCCCCCAACGCGCGCGCAGATCGGCGGCAAGTTCAAGGCAATGCGCGAAAGGGTGGTCGATGCGAATCTTGACCAGCCCCTCGGCCATGGCCTGTGCGACCAGCCGCTGCGCGGTCTGGCGCGAAATACCCATCAGGCCCGCGATTTCGTCCTGGGTCTTGCCCGCGACATGCGCAAGCCATGCCGCGCGCGCGGCCTGTTCCAGCTTGCGACCCTGGTTCGACATGGGCGTCCTCCCTATCCTCGCGTCATCTAGGGCCGTTCCGGGGGCACTGTCCAGCAAGGCTGATCTGGCTTTATCAATGCGCATGAACTGGAGCTATCGACGATTGTCCCACACGCGTAAGCTTGCCCGATCAACCATTCGCCCGGAGACGCGACATGAACGACCTTAGCCCGGTCATTGCAGCGGACAAAGCCCATGTGTGGCACCATCTTAGCCAGCACAAGCAATACGAACAGACCGACCCGCGCGTCTTTGTCGAGGGCAAGGGAATGCGGCTTTGGGACGCCACGGGACGCGAGTTTCTGGACGGCGTTTCGGGTGGCGTCTGGACCGTCAACGTGGGCTACGGGCGCGAAAGCATCGCCAATGCCGTGCGCGACCAGCTGCTGAAGCTGAACTATTACGCGGGCGCGGCAGGCACGGTTCCGGGTGCGAATTTCGCACGGCGGCTGATCGAAAAGATGCCGGGGCTGACGCGGGTGTATTACTCGAACTCGGGTTCCGAGGCGAATGAGAAGGTCTACAAGATGGTGCGCCAGATCGCGGCGCGTCACTATGGCGGCAAGAAATGGAAGATTCTGTATCGCGACCGTGACTATCACGGCACCACCATCGGGACGCTGGCGACCAGCGGTCAGGATCAGCGGGCGATGCAATACGGCCCCTATCCCGAAGGCTTTGTGCGCGTGCCGCATTGCCTTGAATATCGCAAGCAATGGGACGTTGAGAATTATGGCGAACGCGCCGCGGATGCGATCGAGGAAGTGATCCTGCGCGAAGGCCCCGATACCGTGGGTGCCATCGTGCTGGAGCCGGTGACCGCAGGCGGCGGCGTCATTACCCCGCCCGAGGGCTATTGGCAGCGCGTGCAGGAAATCTGCCGCAAATACGATATCTTGCTGCATATCGACGAAGTGGTCTGCGGCTTGGGTCGCACCGGCACATGGTTCGGTTATCAGCATTACGGGATCGAACCGGATTTCGTGACGATGGCCAAGGGGCTTGCCTCGGGTTATGCGGCGATTTCCTGCACCGTCACCACCGAACGCGTGTTCGAGATGTTCAAGGACGATGCCAGCGACCCCATGGGCTATTTCCGCGACATTTCGACCTTTGGCGGCTGCACGGCGGGGCCTGCGGCGGCGCTGGAAAACATGCGCATCATCGAGGATGAGGACCTGCTGGCCAACACCGTAAAGATGGGTGAACGCACGGTCGCGAACCTGAACGCGCTGATGGAAAAGCACAAGGTCATCGGTGACGTGCGCGGCAAGGGCCTGTTCTGCGGTGCGGAACTGGTCGCGGATCGTGTGACAAAGGAACCGGCGGATGAAAAGAAGGTGCAGGCCGTCGTTGCCGATTGTCTGGCGCAAGGCGTGATCATCGGGGCGACCAACCGCTCCATCCCCGGCCTGAACAATACGCTGTGCCTGTCGCCTGCGCTGATTTCGACGGCGGATGACATCGACACGCTGACGAATGCCATCGACGGGGCGCTGACACGGGTGTTCGGCTAAGGCATCATGGCGGCCTTAAAGCAAAGGCCGCCATGCAGATCCCGCCCGAGACATTCCTGATCGACCGCGCATCCCCGTTGCCGCTGCAAGTGCAATTGCGGCGGCAGATCGTTCTGGCGGTTCACGAAGGGCGGCTGCGCCCCGGTGAAAGGATGCCGTCAAGCCGCGCGCTGGCCGCGCATCTGGGCGTGGGACGCATCACCGTCAGCCAGTCCTATGGCGATCTTGTGGCGACGGATTATCTGACGGCGCGGGGACGGTCGGGCTATTTCATCTCGGACCGGGTGGGGGAACCGGAGCAGATTCCCGCGACCGAACCGGGGCCGGGTTTTGATTGGGGCGCACGGCTGGACGGGCGTTTCCGCGCGGCGCGGCGCAAGGACAGGCCGCTGGGGTGGCGCGGCTATCCCTATCCCTTCATCTATGGCCAGACCGACGACCGGCTGATCGACCATGCGGCATGGCGGCAATGTGCGGTGCGGGCGCTGGGGCGGCGCGATCTGGGCGCGCTGTCAGACGACCAATATGACGGCGATGACCCGGAACTGATCGACTTCATCATTCGCCACCTGCTGCCCCGACGCGGCATCAAGGCACGCCCCGAGGAGATTTTGCTGACCCTTGGCGCGCAGAATGCGCTGTGGCTGATCTGCGACATCCTGTTGTCGTGCGGCGCTGTCTGCGCGCTGGAAGAACCCTTCTATCCCGGCGCGCATGAGATTTTGGCGACGCATGATGCCCAAGTCCTGCCCGTCCCCATCGACGCGGAAGGGCTGCCGCCGCAATCGGTGCCGCCGGGGGTTTCGGTCGTCTTCACCTCGCCCAGCCATCAATGTCCGACGAACCGCACCATGCCCCGCCCGCGACGCGAGGCGTTGCTGCGCCTGTCCGCAGAGCGCGGCTTTGCCGTGGTCGAGGATGATTACGAATTCGAAATCAGCTTTGCCGGTGCGACCTCGCCCGCGCTCAAGGCGATGGATCGCAGCGGGGCGGTGATCTATGTCGGTTCATTTTCCAAGTCGGTGTTTCCGGGGCTGCGGCTGGGCTATATCGTCGCCGACCCCGCTTTCGTGGCCGAGGCGCGGGCGCTGCGCGGCATGATGCTGCGCCACCCGCCGGGGCATGTGCAGCGCACCATGGCCTATTTCCTGTCGCTGGGTCATTACGACCGGCAACTGAACCGCATGCGCGAGGCTTTTGCCGAACGCCGCCGCGTCACGGCGGATGCGCTGGGCCGCCACGGGCTGGACAGCGGACAGGCGGGCGCTGGCGGCTCCAGCTTTTGGCTGCGCACGCCTGCGGGTCTGGACAGCGATGTGCTGGCTGCCGCGTTGAAGCCCAAGGGCGTGCTGATCGAGCCGGGGCGACCGTTCTTTCGCCAGCGCGAAAACGGCGCGGGGTTTTATCGCCTTGCCTATTCGTCGATCGCGGCGGGTGACATCGACGAAGGCATTCGCCGCATCGCCGCCACCTGTGCGGAATTGCAGGGTCAGCCGGAGATCGCGTAGGCGTCGCGCAGCCCGTGCTGCGTCGGGATCTGGCGCTTGCCGATCCAGCCGACGTGACGCGCCAGCGTGGCGCAGGCCAGCGTCGTGTTGCCGCGATGCAGGGCGGCCAGAATGGTGCGGTGATCGTGGTCGGTCCGCGCCTCCCAGTCCGAACGCCATGCAGCGAACAGGAACCGGGCCGACGCGGCGTGCAGATCGTCGATCGTGGACATCAGCCGCGACATGCCGCATGGCGCAAGAATCAGACGGTGAAATCGGCGATTGGCCGCCTCCCATTCGCGCACGCTGGTGGCATCGTCCACGGCCCGCGCCGCATCGGCGGCATTCATCAGGATGCGGGGTGTCATGTTCGGCGCAGCATGGCGCAGCGCCAGCGATTCCAGCGCCGAGCGCATTTCGGCGACTTCGCGCAACTCCTCGATGGCGAAGGTGGTGACGCGCATCCCGCGGCGGGGTTCGCTGATCGCCAGCCCCTGCGCCTCAAGGCGTAGCAAGGCTTCGCGCACGGGAACGTGGCTTGCGCCGAATTCGGCGGCGATATGGTCCTGACGCAGCTTTTCGCCGGGCGCAAGCTGGCCCTGAATGATGCGGTCCGCAAGGACACGGGCGATGCGCGATGTCAGGGTTTCGTCAGCCATGACCGATAGATAGGCATTGCCGCCGATGCCGTCGAGAGGGCGATTTGACATCCTCGCCCGCAGGCATGAGAAGACAGCCAAGCAAGAACTGGACCGCCATGAGCCTGACCGGACGCCGTAGCCTGACATTCGCCCTTGCAGCATTGGGGGCGGCGCTGTTCGTGGCCCTGGGGCTGCCATTGCCTTTCCTGCTGGGTCCGATGCTGGCCTGCCTGTTCGCCGCACTGGCGCGCGCGCCGCTGGCGGGGGCGGGCGAATTCGGTGTTGCGATGCGCACCATCCTTGGCGTGGCGGTTGGGGCCTCGATCACGCCGGAGGTGCTGGCGGGCCTGCCCGCGATGGCCGGGTCGCTGGCCTTGGTCCCGGTCTTTATCGCCGTGATCGCCTGCGTGGGCTACCCGCTGTTTCGCCGCGTCTTCGGCTTTGACCACGCCACTGCCTGGTATGGCGCGATGCCCGGCGGATTGCAGGACATGCTGGTCTTTGGTGAAGAGGCGGGCGGCGACGTTCGTGCCCTGTCGCTGATCCATGCGACGCGCGTTCTGGTTATCGTGACCGTCGCGCCGTTGATCATGACGGTGTTCTGGGGCGTTGACCTGTCGCAGCCGCCGGGTGCGCCCCTGTCGTCCATCGCGCCGCATGAACTGGCGCTGATGGTGTTCTGTGGGCTGGCGGGCTGGAAACTGGCCGAGCGGGTGAACCTGTTCGGCGCCTCCATCCTTGGGCCGATGATCCTGACGGCATCGCTGTCGCTGTCGGGCATCATCACCCATCGCCCCCCGGCCGAGATGATCCAGGCCTCGCAATATTTCATCGGCATCGCGGTGGGGGCGAAATATGCCGGGATCACGCTGCGCGAATTGCGCCTGCACGTCACGGCGGGCCTGATCTATTCGCTGATCCTTGCCGCGATCAGCCTGGCGTTCATCGAGTTCATCTTTCAGCTCGGGCTGGCGCCGTCCATCGACGCCTTCCTTGGCTTCCTGCCCGGCGGGCAGGCCGAGATGATCGTCATTGCCATCATCGCAGGTGCGGATCTGGCCTATATCGTCAGCCTGCACCTGCTGCGGATCGTCATGGTGATCGTTCTGGCCCCCATCGTATCGCGGATGATGCCCAAGGATTAGATGTTCATCTGCGTGCCGATTTCCACCACGCGCCCTGCCGGAATGCGGAAGTAATCCGACGCTCCGGCGGCATTGCGGGCCAGCGCGATGAACAGCTTGCCCTGCCAGCTTGGCACGCGCGAACGTGTCGAGATGCGGATACGCCGGCGCGACAGGATGAACGAGGTCGCCATGATGTCGAATTTCCAGCCTTGCTTGCGGCATTGCAGCAGCGCCTGCGGCACGTCCGGGTCTTCGGCATAGCCATAGCACAGTTCCACCAGACGGAAGCGGTCGTTGATTTCGCGCATCTGCACGCGGTTTTCGGGGCTGACGCGCGGCACCTCGGCTGTGGTGATGGTCAGGATGACGTTCTGTTCATGCAGCGATTTGAAATGTTTCAGGCTGTGCAGCAACGCTGCGGGGGCAAGATCCGGGGTCGAGGTCAGAAACACTGCCGTTCCCGGCACGCTGGCGATGGATGACGACTTCTCGATCTGCGCCAGCAGCACGTCCAGCGGCAGCTCCGCCTCGCGGTCCTTGACGGCGACGACGGCACTGCCCCTTATCCAGCTTGCCATCAGGATCAGGATGATCGCGGCGATGCCAAGGGGCACATAGCCGCCATCCGCGATCTTCATCAGGTTGGCGCCAAGAAACACCAGATCAAGCGCAAGGAAGGGCAGCATCATCCCGACCGACAGCCAAAGCGGCAGTTTCCAGTGCTTATGCGCCACGATCATCGCAAGGGTCGCGGTCACGACCATCGTGCCGGTGACGCTGATCCCATAGGCCGAAGCAAGGCTGGAGGACGAGCCGAAGATCACCACCAGCGCCAGCACCGCAATCATCAGCCAGCGGTTCACGCCCGGCATGTAGATCTGGCCGTGATGTTCTTCCGAAGTGTGGCGGATCTTCATGCGGGGCAACATGCGCAGTTGCACGGCTTGCTGCGTCAGCGAAAACGCCCCGGTGATGACGGCCTGACTGGCGATGACCGTGGCCAGCGTCGCCAGAACCACGACCGGCAGCAGCGCCCATGACGGGAACAGCAGGTAAAACGGGTTCTCGATCGCCTCGGGGCGGGACAGAACCAGCGCACCCTGCCCGAAATAGGTCAGCAAAAGCGCGGGGAATGCCACGAAGAGCCACGCCATCTGGATGGGTTTTTTGCCGAAATGGCCCATATCGGCATAAAGCGCCTCGGCCCCGGTCACGGCAAGAAACACCGCGCCCAGCACGATCAGCCCAAGCTGGCCGTTGTCGATCACGAAACGCATGGCGTGGATCGGGTTCAGCGCCGCCAGAACCTCGGTGTCCTGCGCCATCCAGTGGATGCCGCCTGCGGCCATGACCAGAAACCAGACCAGCGTGATCGGCCCGAAAAAGCGGGCCACCGCCTCGGTTCCGCGGTTCTGGACCAGAAACAGGGCGATGATGATGGTGATGGCGATGGGTTCGATGAAGGGCTCGACCCCGGTGGTGACCAGCTTCAGCCCCTCGACGGCGGACAGGACCGATACGGCGGGCGTGATCGCGGCATCGCCGTAAAACAGCGCGGCGCCCAACATCCCCAGAAACAGGATCAGCCGGTTCTGCCGCCCCATCGCGCGCTGCGCCAGCGCCAGCAGCGACAGGGTGCCGCCTTCGCCTTCGTTATCGGCGCGCAGCAGGATCAGGACGTATTTCACCGTCACGACCAGAACCAGCGCCCAGACGATCAGCGACAGGATGCCCAGCACGTCTTCGCGCAGAACGCCGCCATGGGTGGCGCCTGCCGCGTGCAGCGCCTCGCGGAATGCATAAAGCGGCGAGGTGCCGATATCGCCGTAAACCACCCCGATCGCCGCCAAGGACAGCGACCAAAGTCCGGCGCGCTTGGGCTGGGCTTCGGACAGATGGGTATCCAGACTGGCCATTTCATCCTACCTGACACCGGGCGAATCCCCGGAAAGAACGCGCAGATTGCCGCAGAGCAGCATAAAACTTCGATGTGGATTATGCGCTATGGCGTAAGGATTTTATAAATACTGTGGACAACGCCGCTGCTGTGCCGCCACATCCAGATCATGAACCGTTCCGATCCGCCCCGCCTGTCCGATGACCGCCGCTGGATGACCGCGCCCACCCTGGGGGGCTTTGCGGGGGCTGCGGCAATTCTTGTCGTTGTGGCCGTGGTCGTCGGATCGGCCCGGCATGTGCTGCCCGAATCGGCGGCGATCCTGCTGTTTCTGACCTCGGTGCTGATCTCGGCCGCGGGGTTCGGGTTCTGGGTCGGCATCGCCAGCGCCTTCGGTGCGCTGGCCGGCTTCAACTTCATGTATGTCGAACCGCATTTCACGCTGCACATCGCGCGGCCCGAAGACATCATCAAGCTGGCGGTGTTCCTGCTGGCGGCGGCGATCATCGGCCTGATCTCGGGCCGGTTGCGCGAACAGGTCGATGCGGCGAACGGACGTGCGGCGGCGCTGGAGGTGCTGTCACAAGTCTCGACCGAGCTTGCGATGGCGCAAACCCCGTCCGAGGTGGCGCAGGTCACGGTGCGTCATCTGCACGCCCTGGCTGATGGCCCGGCGCTGGCGCTTGGGCTGATCGACGGAAAGCTGCACGTGCTGGCCGCCGAGCCCGAAGGCTATCTGCCCGATGCAAGCGAACTTGAGGCGGCCGATGTCGCCCTGCGCCGAGGGCGCGTGGAGTTCGCATCCGCGCAGGGCTGGAGCGGGTCGCGCCTGACCTTTTACCCCTTGGGCAGCAAGCGCGAAGATCGCAGCGGTCCGGTCGTCGGCCACCGCCGCCTGCCCCCCGATCGTCGCGACCACGGCTGGCGCGAGCAGGCGATCGAGGTGATCCTGCGTCAATCGGGTCAGGCGCTGGAACGGGTCGCCCTGACCGCCGAGGCCGAGGCCGAACGCCGCCGCGCCACCAGCGAGGAGATGCGCGCCGCCCTGTTGGCATCGCTGTCCCATGATCTGCGCACGCCTCTGGCGACCATTCTGGGATCGGTCACGACCCTGCGCGAACTGGGCGCGACGCTGCCGCCCGCAGCCCAGGGCGACCTGCTGGCCGCGATCGAGGAAGAGGCCGAAAGGCTGGCCCGCTATGTCGAGAAGCTTTTGCAGCTGACGCGGCTGCAAGCCGGCATGGAGGTGCATATGACGTGGGTGGATGCGGGCGATGCCGCCACCGCATCCGTCAACCGCGCCCGCAGGTCATGGCCCAATGCCCGGATCGAGGCGCAGATGCCGCCGCTGCCGATGATCAAGGCCGAAGCCGGTCTGCTGGAACAGGCTGTCTTCAACCTGATCGAAAACGCGGTGAAATACGCCCCCGGCGTCATCCGCGTTCTGGGCGAGGTGCAGGACGGCACGCTGGTCCTGTCCGTCACGGATCGCGGCAATGGCCTGCCAGCGCCCATCGCGGAATGGCTGGTCTCGGACGGCATGACGCGTCCGCCGCAGGGCACCGGGCTGGGTCTGCCGATCAGCAAGGGCATCGCCACAGCGCTTGGGGGCGAAATCGTGGCCCGGCGCATTGCGACCGGGGCCGTCGTGGAAATCAGACTGCCCATTCCCCCGGACCACAAGGCATGACCCGACAGACCATTCTGATCGTCGATGACGAACCGCAGATTCAGCGTTTCCTTGGCCACGCCCTGACGGCGGCGGGCTATGATACCGTGCTGGCCGCGAACGGACACGAGGCGCTGGCCAGCATCAGCGCGCATGAGCCAGACCTGATGATTCTTGATCTGGGCTTGCCCGACATGAACGGCAAAGAGGTGATCGAACGGCTGCGGCTGCGGTCCGATCTGCCGGTGATCGTCCTGTCCGCGCATGATCAGGAAATGGAAAAGATCATGGCGCTGGACCTTGGGGCCGATGATTTCGTGCCCAAGCCCTTTGGCATCGGTGAATTGCTGGCACGGCTGCGCGTCAGCCTGCGCCCGCGCCGCGCCGCGCGGATCGAGATGATTGCGCAGGGCGGTCTGGTCATTGATCTGGACGCCCATCAGGTCAGCCGTGACGGAGAGGTGCTGCGCCTGACGCCCAAGGAATTCGATCTGCTGGCAGCTTTGGCGCAGAATGCGGGGCGCGTGATGACGCATCGCAAGCTGCTGGGACAGGTCTGGGGACCGGCCCATGTGGACGACGTGCCCTATCTGCGGGTGTTCATCGGGCAGTTGCGGCAAAAGCTGGAACTGGACCCGGCCCGGCCGACGATGATCCTGACCGAACCGGGCGTGGGTTATCGCTGGGCACAGGCCGAACCGCAGCCCTAGCGGTTCGACAACAGCAGGTCGCGCCCGGCAAAGATGCCGCCGACGCATTCCATCTGGAACCGGCTTGAATCGCGGCCACGGATGTCGGCCATGACCTCCTCGATCTCCTCGGGGGTGTCGCCCAGCCGCTCCAGCGCCTCGCGGCCCATCGCAAAGGCGCTTTCCAGCACCTCGCGCAGTTGGAAATCGGCACCCACCCTGACCAGTTCCAGCGCGTGTTCGCGGTCGAATGCGCGGGCCAGCACCGGGACCAGCGGGAATTCATGCTTGGCCAGTTCGACGATGCGCGTCACCGCGTCCTTGTCGCCCGCCGCCGCGATGATCAGGCTGGCGTTTTCGGCCCCTGCCGCGTGCAGGATGTCCAGCCGCGCGCCGTCGCCATACCACACCTTGAAGCCGAATTCGTCGGCATCGCGAATGGTCTGCGGGTCTTTTTCGATGATCGAGATGGAATGGCCCCGCGCGATCAGCGGTTGGCTGATGATCTGCCCCATGCGGCCAAAGCCCACCATCAGCACGCGGGCGTTCAGGTCGCGCGCTTCCTCGACCCCTTCGAGCGAGATCTTGGCCTTGGGGGCAAGGCGGTCATGCAGGATGATCATCAGCGGCGTCAGCACCATCGAGACGATGACGATGGCCGTCAGCGTTGCATTGTCCTGACCCGAGATGATGCCGACACCCATCGCCGCCGAATACAGCACAAAGGCGAATTCGCCGCCCTGCGCCATCAGGACGGCACGCTCCAGCGCCTCGGGGTGCGGGGCTTTGAACAGGCGGGCTATGCCGTAGATGACGCCCATTTTCAGGATCATGTAGGCCGGCACGCAAATGGCGATCAGTGCCCAGTTCTGTGCGATGATGTTCAGATCCAGCGCCATGCCGACGCCAAGGAAGAACAGGCCCAGCAGCAACCCGCGGAAAGGTTCGATGTCCGCCTCAAGCTGGTGGCGAAAGGTGGATTCCGACAGCAGGACGCCCGCAAGGAATGCGCCCATCGCCATGGAAAGCCCGCCCGCCTGCATCAGCACGGCAGCACCCAGCACGACCAGCAGGGCGGCTGCGGTCATCACCTCGCGTCCGCCGAAACGGGCCAGCAGGCCGAACATCGGGTTCAGCAGGTAACGCCCGGCCACCACCAGCGCGGCGATGGCGGCAAGGCCGATGCCCACGCTGGTCAGGCGTTCGGCCAGCGTCACCTCGGGGCCGCCGGGGGCGAGAAAGGCGACCAGCGCCAGAAGCGGCACGATGGCAAGGTCTTCCAGCAACAGGATCGCGATGATGCGGCGACCCTGTGGCAGCGCCATCTGGCCGCGTTCGTCCAGCATCTGCATCACGATCGCGGTCGAGGTCAGCACGAACCCCGTCCCCGCCACGAAGCTGGACGGAACCGAGAAACCCAGCGCCAGACCCACGCAGGTCAAAACCCCGATCGCCAGCGCCACCTGCGCCAGCCCCAGCCCGAAAATCTCTCCCCTCATGGCCCAAAGGCGCGAGGGCTGCATTTCCAGACCGATGATGAACAGAAACAGCACGACGCCCAGTTCGGCGAAATGGATGATCGACTGCGGGTCGTCGAACAGGCCCAGACCAAAGGGTCCGATCGCCAGACCCGCCGCCAGATAGCCCAGCACCGAGCCAAGGCCCAGCTTGCGAAACAACGGCACGGCGATGACCGCCGCAGCCAAAAGGATGACGGCGCTTTCGATGCTTGCGCCGCCGTGATGGGCGGCCCCGGCCGCTGCTTCGGTCACTGCCATGATGTGGGTTCCCTAGCGCCAGCCCAATGCGGGGGCGACATGTTTCAAGATGGCTTCGATCAGATAGGCGTTGTAATCCACGCCAAGCTGGTTCGGGATCGTCAGCAGCAGGGTATCCGCCTCGGCGATGCCTTCGTCGTCTTTCAGCGCGTCGATCAGCTTGTCGGGTTCGGCGGTATAGCCACGGCCAAAGATCGCGCGGGTCTTGTCGATGACGCCGACCTGATCCTGTTCCTTGCCGCCATGCCCGAAATAGCGGCGGTCCTGATCGCTCAGCAGCGGAAAGATCGAGCGGCTGACCGACACGCGGGGCGCGCGTTCATGGCCGATTTCGGCCCATGTGTCGCGGAAATAGCGGATCTGTTCGGCCTGCTGAACATGAAACGGCTTGCCGTTTTCATCGTCCTTCAGGGTCGAACTTTGCAGGTTTACCCCCAGCGTCGCCGCCCATTTCGCCGTCGCGTTGGAAGATGCGCCCCACCAGATGCGTTCGCGCAGCCCCGGCGAATGCGGTTCGGGGCGCAGCAGGCCCGGCGGGTTGGGAAACATCGGGCGCGGGTTCGGTTCGGCAAAACCCTTGCCTTCGATGACGTTCAGGAACACCTCGGCATGGCGGCGGGCCATATCGGCATCGCTTTCGCCCACGGCGGGCTGATAGCCGAAATAACGCCAGCCATCGATCACCTGTTCGGGCGACCCGCGCGAGATGCCAAGCTGCAACCGCCCCTGCGAGATAAGATCGGCTGCGCCCGCATCCTCGGCCATATACAGCGGGTTTTCATAGCGCATGTCGATGACCGCCGTGCCGATCTCGATGCTTTTGGTGCGCGCGCCGATGGCGGAAAGCAGCGGAAACGGGGAGCCAAGCTGACGCGCGAAATGGTGGACCCGGAAATAGGCGCCGTCCGCGCCCATCTCCTCGGCGGCGATGGCAAGATCAATGGATTGCAGCAGCACGTCCTGGGCGCTGCGCGCGGCAGAGCCCGGATCGGATGACCAGTGACCGAATGACAGGAAACCGATTTTCTTCATGATTTTTCCTTTCCAACCTGCCAGGGCGGGTCTTTCAGTTCCGATGCAACGTGATCGATGAAACGTCGCAGCTTGGCGGGCATCGGGGTAACGGGTGGCCAGACGGCCGTGATGGGCAGACGGCGCGTGGCGTAATCGGGCAATATCCGTTCCAGCCGGCCATTGCCGATTTCGCGGGCGACGATAAAACTTGGCAGCATGGCGATGCCCAGCCCTTCGATGGCCATGTCGCGGATCGCCTCGCCGTTGTTCAGCGAGATGCGGCTTTCGACGGGTTGCGAGATGAAACGGTCGCGGTCCTGAAATTCCCAGATCCGGCTGTTCGGCACATGGCTATAGCCGATGACCTGATGGTCGCGCAGATCGTTCAGCGTCTGCGGGCGGCCATGCCTGTCCAGATAGGCGGGGCTGGCGCAGGGAACGGCCTCATCCTCGCATAGTTTCTTTTGCATCAAGGCCTTGTCGCGCAGCTTGCCGACGCGGATGCCGATGTCGATGCCTTCGCGCGCCAGATCGCGGGTGCGGTCGTCATAGCTGACGCTGATTTCCAGTTCGGGATTGGCCTTGGCGAAACGCGCGATGATGGGGCCAAGATGCAGGATGCCAAAGCTCATCGGGGCGGAAATCGACAGGCTGCCGCGCAATGCCGCGACCCCGTCCATGTCCCATGCGGTGCTTTCGGCGGCGGCGATCAGTTCGGCCAGCGCGGGACGCAGGCGGTCGGCCAGATGCAGCGCCGCCTCGGTCGGGGTGATGCGGCCCGCGTTGCGGCGAAACAGCGCCGCGCCCAGCGTCGCTTCCAGATCGGTGATGCGCTTGCTGACCACGGATTTCGACAGGTTCAGCCGTGCGGCTGCCGCCGTGACCGTGCCCAGCTCCATCACTGTCAGAAAGGTTTCAAGGTCGTTCAGATCGTATCGCATTACCGCAGGATAGGCGGGGCGGGCCTTGGCGACCAGCCCGATTCCGTTCTGCAAAACCGAACGCGATGTTTCGGACTGCGCCAGTGGCGGAAACGCCTGCGCTGGCTGATATTGATCCCAACGAAAGGAGGCGCATCATGCAGCTCACCGGAATTCACCACCTGACGGCCATCACGGCGCAGGCCCGCGAAAACAAGCAATTCTATACCGAAACGCTTGGCCTGCGGCTGGTCAAGAAAACCGTCAATCAGGACGATACCTCGGCCTATCACCTGTTTTATGCCGACGGTCTGGCCCAACCCGGAACCGATCTGACCTTTTTCGACTGGCCTGCTGCGCGGGAACGTCGCGGGACGCATTCGATCAGCCGCACGGGCCTGCGTATCGGCGCGGACAGCTTTGATTTCTGGGCTGGTCGGCTGGCGGATCGCGGCCTGACGGTCGGGCAGGTGGGCAGCCTTGACGGACGCACCAGCCTTGATTTCGAAGACCCCGAGGGCCAGCGTTTCCGCCTGACCCAGGACGCGCCGGGCGTGGTCGCGGCGGCATGGGACAAAAGCTCTGTCCCTGCGCAGCACCAGATCCACGGTCTTGGCCCGATCACCATTTCGGTCCCTGATCTGGCGCCGACGGAACTGGTGCTGACCCATGTGATGAACATGACCAAGGTGCGCGACTATGCCAGCCCGGACGGTCACGGTTCGGTGCATGTGTTCCAGATGGGGCAGGGTGGCCCGTCAGCAGAACTGCACGTCGCCGTCCAGCCCGATCTGCCCGTGGCACGTCAGGGTGCGGGCGGGGTGCATCACGTCGCATTCCGCGTGCCGGACAAGCCCACGATCCACGCCTGGGCGCAGCGCCTGAAAGAAATGCGCGTTCCCAGTTCCGGCGAGGTCGAGCGCTACTATTTCCGCTCGCTTTACTTCCGCGAACCGGGCGGCAACCTGTTCGAGATCGCGACAGACGAACCCGGCTTTGCCGTGGACGAACCGCTGGCAACGCTTGGCGAAAGCTTGTCGCTGCCGCCCTTTCTTGAAGGTCGGCGCGACCAGATCGAAGCGGGGCTGAAGCCGCTGGACTGACGAAATGGGCCGCCGGGATGACCGGCGGCCAGTTTCGTTTGCGGGCTTGCCTCGCCTTGAAGATATGCGCCAATGATGCGGCGGGTATCTTGGAATGGATCACGGGCCAGTGCTGGACGAAAACTTTCTGAACGGTGCAGCGGCGCTGGACTTCGCGGCACTGCGCCATGAGATCGTCCTGGGCCCGCCCCATGCCGCCGCCTATGGTCGCAACGACGCGTTCGCCGATCACCTGCAAATGCTGCGGGGCGAGTTTTCCGGGCAAAGCGGCCTGAAATTCGCCCATGCCGCTTTGATCGCTGCCATCCGGCGTGGCATCAATACCGACGAAAACATGCGCCGCTTCACTGCGATGTGGCACGATCAGGCCAATTTCCTGCTGGAGGTGCTGGACACGCGCTGGCTTGTTTCAGCGTGCGAGACGATCGCCGATCACAGCCCCGACCGGAACGAGGCACGGATCGCCATTCTGGCCAGCCTGTTTGCCAACACGCTGAAACTTTACGAAACCGAGCGTGCTGTGACGCCCATGGGTGAACCGGGTCAGGTTCAGCGCCGCATTCCGATCTTTGACGGGTTGACGGCCTATGTCATCGGCCATGGCGACATGATCGCAAACCTGCTGCGCCGGATCGATGCAACATTCGACGGCAGCACCATTGCCGATTGCATCGCGCGCGAAATCATCCATCGTGCGCAGCGCGTCGATACGGTTTTCGAACGCTTCAATCGCAAGCAGGTGGTCCATCAATGGGCGACTGCGCGCGCCGTGGTCCGTTTTCCCCCGGCTCCGCGCAAGAACGCCTATCTGCCGCCCGCCGCCGGGTCTGGGCCGGGCTATATCCTGCTGAACGATACGGGCAGGCTGGGGCAGGGCTTTCACGCCGGAACGACCTTTGCCTGCGCCGCGATCCGACAGGGGTTGGCGGCGAGGGGCCTGCACGAAATCGGCTGGGCGAATGACGAACTGACATTCGACCAGCTTTTGCATGACAGCGCCCCGCGGCTGATCGTCCTGAACGGCGAAGGCACGATGCATCACGGCGCGGCGCGTGCGGCCGAGTTGCTGCGGTGCTGCGAAAAGGCCAAGGAACGCGGCGTTCCCGTCGTGCTGATGAATTCGGTCTGGCAGGACAATCCGCCGTCATTCGCGCAAAGCCTGCGGGCGTTCGACCGTATCTATGTGCGCGACCGCGCCTCGCTTGCCGAACTTCCCGAGGGGTTGGGCGCAAGGCATCTGGCCGATGTGTCGATTGCCGGGTTTGCGCCGTTTTACGCACAGGGCCGCTTTGATGATGCGCCGCACGATCTTGCGGTGATCGACAGCGTGCTGCCGCAGGTATCGCATGAATTGCAGGACTTTGCCCAAAGGCAGGAGGCCGCTTTCTATGCCATGCCATACGGATCTCTGGCAGCGCTGAGGACACGCGCGGCACAGGACGGCACAGCATTTCCCCGGCTGCTTCAGGCCCCCGATCTGATGTCGGCAAGGGGTTGGTTGACGGGCCGCTTTCACGGTCTGGTTGCCGCGCTTTGCGCCGGGCGTCCGGTTTGCGCGATCCCGTCAAATACCTTCAAGATCGAGGCAATGCTTGGTGATGCCCAGCTTTTGCACGAATGCCTGCTGCCCTCGGACTGGACGCAGGCCGATGGCGCGACCCGTCGCCGGATGGTCGATGCCCGTCTGGCCGCGCAGGCCGATCCGGGTTTCATCGAAAGGCGTGCCCTGTTCATCGCGCAGGCGGGCCGCGGTATCGCGTCGATGTTCGACGATCTTGCTTCGCTGGTGATGCAGCGGGCGAACTAGGCCCGAACCGGCGCCCATATCGCCCACAAGGCGCGATAAGTTCAGGGAAATCACCCCGCAACAGGACTGTTGCCGCAAAGATATGGTTTTGTCAGAAAGCCCTTGTTTCCTAGACCCCCGATCCATATACGGGGCGGCGGAGACGTGGCCGAGTGGTCGAAGGCACACCCCTGCTAAGGGTGCAGACGGGGAACCGTCTCGAGGGTTCGAATCCCTTCGTCTCCGCCACCTTTCTCTCACTTACCCTTATTTTGCCGACGTTTTCGCTTGGGCGATTTTCACGGCCAACGAAAATGCCGATACATTGGTTTCGCCTTATGGAACCTGCCACCCGCAAGGCCATCACCACCCATTCCTGACCGAGATCGGGCATGGTCGATCCTGGGCTGTTTTGGATGCCTGGACATTCGTCGCATCGTGCCGAGCATAAACGCGTCGGTGGCGACGTGAAGGGGCCAAGGCATCCGGTCTTGTCGCCCGTCTTGCTGCGGCAGGAACGTCCTGGATGCCGTGCAGCTTAATGGTCCCCGGCTAATCAGGTCATCCAGCCCGGTATCGCTGCGGCCTGCTTGATCCAGCTTGCAAGCTGCGCCTCGTCGAATTCTTCATTCTCGTGGATGTGGAAATAGCGCGTATTTTCATCTTTCGACGCGACCGGAGGCTTGGGATCAAGTGCGCTGCCCTTGAAGAACGCCAGCTTGATGTATTTCGCAAAGCAATGGACGCCAAGAAAAAAGCCCTGCCCCTCGACGCCGTATAGCGGTGAGTTCCACTTGACCGCCTTGCGCACGCCCGGAACGGTGCTTGCGATCAAGGCATCAAGCCTTGCGCCGACCGGGCTTTTCCAGCCGGGCATGGCGGCGATATAGGCCTGCACCGGGCCGTCGCCGTCACCCTTGGGGATCTGCGGGTTGCCGCCGGATAGCAGCTTCGGTTGGGATGCGTCGGTGTTCTTGGTCATCCGCGTCTCCTGCATGGCAATTGCGGGCAGCCTAGCACGGGCTGGTTACGAAACGCAGATGCAGGGATTCTGATATTCTTGTATTTCAGTTATGGACTTGGTTGGTCCACGCCGCTTACACATGCAGCGCCGGGGACATGAGGGGGGCCGTGTCGATGGGTGGAGCCGATCAACGCAAAGGGATCGCGGTCGCCATGATGATTGGCGCCACGCTGCTGGCCGGGCTGGACGCGGTGATCGTGCGCAGTCTGGCGGGCGGGGTGCATCCGCTGATCATCGGCTTTTTCCGCGCATTGTTCGGGTTGATTGCGGTGCTGCCCTGGATCGTGGGGCGGGTCGATCTGCGCGCCTCGTCCTATCGCTGGATGCATGTGCTGCGTGCGGCGCTGAAGCTGGCATCGCTGGTGACGCTGTTCGTGGCTTTTGCCCATGCGCCCTTGGCTGATGCGACGGCGATCAATTTCACCATGCCGATCTTTCTGACGTTGGGCGCGTGGCTGTTCCTGCGCGAACGCATCGGGGCCGAGCGTTTGCTGGCTGTGCTGGCCGGTTTCATCGGCATCACGATCATCATCCGTCCCGGCGCAACTGCCTTCGATCCGTGGCTGCTGTTTGCGCTGGCGGGCGCGATCCTGACGGCGACGATCCAATTGATCCTGCGCAAGATGGCGCAGCGCGACACGACCGATCAGCTTGTCGCGTGGAATTTGTTAAGCATGGTTCCGCTTGGGCTGCTGGTCGCTTTGCCGGTCTGGCAAACGCCCACGCCCGCACAGCTTGGGTTGCTGGCTTTGCAAGGTTTCCTTGGTGCGATGAACATGACGCTGATCACACGGGCGTTTTCGATGGCCGATGCGTCATTTCTGGCACCATTGGATTTCCTTCGCTTGCCGATCGTGGCAGTTCTGGCCTTTCTTTTCTTTGGCGAAATCGCGCCTGCGGCGACATGGATCGGGGCTGCCGTGATCTTTGCATCCGCCCTGTTGACCGCACGCGGTCTGCGCTGGTCGCGTGAGCACAAAGAATAGCGGTTCACAAAAATCCTAGATGCACTAATATATCAATTATGGATGCGATGATTCGCATGGATGCCTGACGGGTTGAGGAGCCTGCCGGGCAAAACGGCACAGAACCCGGACGGCGGCCCGCGCCACCGTCAAAAACCCAAGGGAGGGGGGTGGGCTTATGAACTCATTCATCGGAAAACGGGCTTTGGCCAGCGCGGTGTCGCTGGTGGGGCTGGTGATCCTTGTGTTTTTCCTGTCGCGACTTACGGGCGATCCGACGAACCTTTACCTGCCGCTGGACGCCACGACCGAGATGCGCGACCAGTTTCGCGAACTCCACGGCTTCAACGATCCGCTGATCGTGCAGTTCGGGCGCTATGTCGGCGATCTGCTGCAGGGGAATTTCGGCGATTCCATCCGGCAGGCCCGCCCCGCGATGGATGTCGTGCTTGAGGCATTCGGCTGGACGCTGACGCTGGCCGTCATCACCATGAGCCTGGTGACAGCCGCGGCCATCGTCATCGGCTCGCTTGCGGCATTCAAGGTTGGGGGCGTCTTCGACCGCATCGCCACCTTCTTTTCGCTGGTTGGTGCATCCGCCCCGGATTTCTGGATTGCGATCGTCGCGATCGTCGTCTTCGCGGTGAACCTGCACTGGCTGCCCACATCGGGCACGGGCAGCGTCTGGCACTGGATCCTGCCGGTTGCCGTGCTGTTCATCCGCCCCTTTGGCCTGATCCTGCAGGTCGTGCGCGGCTCAATGATCACCGTGTTGGGTTCGGCCTATGTCAAGACCGCCCGTGCCAAGGGCGTGCGGACCCGGCCCATCATCTTTGTCCACGGGCTGCGCAACGCCATGCTGCCAGTCATCACCGTGATCGGCGATCAGGCCGCCGCCATCCTGAACGGCGCCGTGGTGATCGAAACGATCTTCGGCTTTCCCGGCATCGGCAAGCTGATGATCGACAGCATCCTTTTGCGGGATTTCGCCGTGGTGCTGGCCGCGATCATGGTTTCGGCGCTGGCGATCTTTCTGATGAACCTGCTGATCGACATTGCTTACGCGATCCTCGATCCCCGCATCCGGTATTGAGCGATGAGCATGACAGACACTCGAACCATATCTGAACCCAAGCCCAAGGGCCGCGCCGCGCAATGGCTGGCCATGCTGTGGGCCGACAAGTTCGCCTTCTTCGCCGCGCTTTTCCTGCTGATCGCCGTGCTATGCGCAATATTCGGCCCGATGCTGCTGGGCGATCTGGCGACCAAGCAAAACCTGCGCGGACGCAATGCCGCGCCTTTCGATCTGGAACGTGGCTGGGTCTTCTTCCTTGGCGCGGATGCGCTGGGGCGGCCGCTGCTGGCGCGGATCATCGTGGCGGCGCAAAACACGCTGATGGTGGCCGCGGGGGCGGTGTTCTTCTCGGCCATCATCGGCTGCGGGTTGGGGCTGGTCGCGGGCTATTCGCGCAAACGCTCGGCCCAGTGGATCATGCGGCTGGGCGACGTCATCATGTCGTTCCCGTCGCTGCTGCTGGCGGTGATCGTGCTGTATATGCTGGAGCCGTCGATCGCCAATATCGTGCTGGTGCTGGCGATCACGCGCATCCCGATCTATCTGCGCACCACCCGCGCCGAGACGCTGGAGGTCCGCGAACGCATGTTCGTGCAAGCCGCCAAAGTCATGGGCGCGTCGCACAAGCGCATCGTGTTCCGCCACATCCTGCCCGTGGTGTTCCCGACGCTGGTGACCATCGCCACGCTGGATTTCGCCTTCGTGATGCTGGCCGAATCCTCGCTGTCCTTTCTTGGCATCGGTATTCAGGCACCCGACATCACCTGGGGTCTGATGGTGTCGCAGGGCCGGCCCTATCTGACGAACGCCTGGTGGCTGTCCTTCTGGCCCGGTCTGGCGATCATCCTGACGACGCTTTCGCTGAACCTGCTGTCGAACTGGCTGCGCATTGCGCTGGACCCGACGCAACGCTGGCGCCTTGAAATGGGGGGACGCAAGAATGGCTGATCACCTGTTGGAAGTCCGCGACCTGTCGGTCGAATTCCACACCGTCGCGGGCACGGTGAAGGCGGTCCAAAATGTCAGCTGGCATCTGGACCGGGGCGAGACGCTGGCGATCCTGGGCGAGTCGGGCTCGGGGAAATCCGTGTCGGCATCTGCCGTGATGAACCTGATCGACATGCCGCCGGGCAAGATCACATCGGGCACGATCCTGCTGAACGGTCGCGACATGCTGTCGATGACCGCCGAAGAACGCCGCCGCGTCAACGGGGCCAAGATCGCGATGATCTTTCAGGATCCGCTGGCGCACCTGAACCCGGTCTATACCGTCGGCTGGCAGATCGCCGAGATGGTGACGACCCATGGCGGAGCACGCGCCAAGGCCGATGCCCGCGCGCTGGAACTGCTGCGCCGCGTCGGCGTGCCGGAACCCGAGGTTGCGATGCGGAAATATCCGCACCAGTTTTCCGGCGGACAGCGGCAGCGCCTGATGATCGCCATGGCATTGGCCTGCAAGCCCGACATCCTGATCGCGGATGAACCTACAACCGCGCTGGACGTGACCGTGCAGGCGCAGGTGCTGGAGCTGTTGCAGGAATTGCAGCAGGAAACCGGCATGGGCCTGTTGCTGATTACCCACGATCTGGGCGTGGTCGCAGAAATCGCCGACCGCGTGGTGGTGATGAATGGCGGCTGCATCGTGGAAACCGGCGATGCTGCGGCGGTCTATGCCAATCCGCAGCACCCCTATACCCGCAAGCTGATCGACGCGGCCCCCGGCAAGGGCGCGATGCCCGAGGAACGCGACCGTTCGGGTCAGCCCCTGCTGCTGGCGCAGAACCTGCAAAAGCATTACGGCGGCTTTCATGCGCTGAAAGGCGTGAACCTGACGATCATGCCGGGTGAAACCGTGGCGGTGGTCGGCGAATCCGGCAGTGGCAAATCCACGCTGGCCCGCGCGATCCTGCGGCTGGACGATCCAGATGCGGGCCGGGTGATGTATCAGGGCCGCGACCTGATGGCGATGACCCCGCGCGAATTGTTCGGCTGTCGTCGCGACCTGCAGATGGTGTTCCAGGACCCGACGCAATCGCTGAACCCGCGCATGACCGTCTATCAGCTGATTTCCGAGGCATGGGTGATCCATCCAGAAATCCTGCCGAAAAATCAGTGGCGCGACCGGGTGGCGGAACTGCTGGTCAAGGTGGGCCTGCGCGCCGATATGGCAGGCCGCTATCCGCACCAGTTCTCGGGCGGGCAGCGGCAGCGGATCGCGATTGCGCGGGCCTTGGCGATGGAGCCGAAGCTGATCGTCTGCGACGAGGCGGTCTCGGCGCTGGACGTGTCCATTCAGGCGCAGGTGATCGAGCTGCTGGACGGGTTGCGGCGCGAATTCGGGCTGTCCTATCTGTTCATCGCCCATGACCTGCCGGTGGTGCGCGATTTCGCGGATCGCGTCATCGTCATGAAGGCGGGCCAGATCGTCGAGGAAGGTTCGGTCCGGCAAATCTTCGAAGACCCGCGCGAGCCCTATACCCGCGCGCTACTGGCCGCGAGCCTTGACCCCGATCCGCAGGTGCAGGCCGCCCGCCGCACCGCCAGACAGGAAGAAGGACTGATCCCCGCATGAAGCCCGACGTTCTGGTCGCCGTTCCCCTGCGTCCCGCGCAGATGAACGCGCTTGAGGAAAACTACACCCTGCACCGCCTTGATCTGGCCGCCGACCCTGATGCGCTGCTGGTGCAGGCGGGGCCGGTCTGCCGCGCGATGGTGGTGAACGGCCATTACCACGTGGACAAGCCGCTGCTTGATCGTCTGCCCGCGCTGGAACTGGTCGCCTGTTCCAGCGCCGGGTATGAGCCGATGGACCTGCCCGAGATGACCCGGCGCGGTATCAAGCTGACGAATACCTCGGACGCGCTGGTCGAGGATGTGGCGAATATGGCGATCCTGCTGATGCTGGCGGCAAGGCGGCAATTCGTGCAGGCCGATGCCTATGTCCGTTCCGGCGACTGGGGGCGGCAGGGGATGTTTCCCCTGACCGCTTCGACCCATGCCAAGCGGACGGGGATCGTCGGTCTGGGCAATATCGGACGCGCCATCGCCACGCGCTGCACGGCGCTGGGGCATCAGATCGGCTATTTCGGGCGCAGCAGGAAGCCGGTGGATTATGCGTTCTATGACGATCTGACCGCGCTGGCCGATTGGGCTGACATCCTGATCGTCGCGACCCCCGGCGGGCCGGACACCGAAGGGCTGATCTCGGCGCAGGTGATCAAGGCGCTTGGGCCGCAAGGCACGCTGGTCAGCGTGGCGCGCGGATCGGTCACGGATGAGGCAGCGCTGATCGCGGCTTTGCGTGACGGGCGGCTGGCATCGGCGGGGCTGGACGTCTACCTGAATGAGCCCAACCCCGACCCGGCGCTGACGGCGCTGCCGAATGCGGTGTTCTATCCCCATCACGCCAGCGGCACCGTGGAAACCCGCGATCGCATGGCGCAACTGGCGCTGGACAATATCGCGGCCTTCTATGCGGGCCGGCCATTGCTGACCCCGGTCAACTGACCGGGGCGCTTTCAGGCGAAGTAGCCCGGATGGATCTGCCGCAGATCCTCGACCTTCGATATTGTCCGGCTCAGGTGGTCGCGCATGGCATCGACCGCGCCTTGCGGTGATCGGTCGGCCAGCGCGTCGATGATGGCCACATGGCCCGCGATGGTTCCCGCAGCCTTGCCTTTTTCCGGCAAATGCAAGCGGCGGATGCGGTCCAGATGCCCGGAACGTTCGCGCACCAGCATGTGAAGCCCGCTGCGACTGACGCCCGCAAACAGCGTCTGATGGAACAGTTCATCCAGTTCCTGGAATACGGCCAGCTGTTCGGGATCGTCGGCCACCGCCTCTTGCATCCGAATGATCGAGCGCGCGCGCGTGACCAGCGATGCGTTGTCCATGCTGGCAAGTCGCCGCACCACCTCGGTCTCCAACGCGACGCGCAGGAAATGCGCTTCGTGGATCTGCGGCACGTCGATGCGGGTCACGACGGTCTTGGACTGCGGATAGATGCGGACCAGCCCCTCTTGTTTCAAAAGCTGCATGGCTTCGCGCAAGGGGGTCTGGCTGACCTCATATGTCTCGGTCAGTTCGGCCCGCGACAAGGTGGTGTCGGGGGGCAGTTGCAGCGAAATGATGCGGCGACGCAGATCGTCATAGACACGCTGGACCGTGGCCCCGGTCGTGTTGGGCATCAACGGTTCGGGCAAACCAAAAGACGAGGCGAGCGAGCTGTTCATCATCATTTCCTTCTTGATCCCGATTCTAGTCCTCGGCGGGGGCGGGCACAACGATACAAATATAGTAGTTGATATAAGTGATGCACTAAAATATTAGTATGAATGAGGGCCGCGCCAAAGCCGATTCTGGCGCGGGAAGGAGGAAAAATGGTCGCCAAGAAGACTTACGAAGAACTTCGTTCGGCGCGCTGGATGCTGCCTGACGATCAACGCAGCTTCGGCCACCGCTCGCGCACGATGCAAATGGGCTACGCACCCGAGGATTGGCAGGGCAAGCCGATTATCGCGATCATCAACACATGGTCCGAAGCGCAGCCCTGCCACATGCATTTCAAGGACCGCGTGGAATGGGTGAAACGCGGCATCCTGCAGGCTGGCGGCTTCCCGATGGAACTGCCCGCGCTGTCACTGTCGGAAAACTTCGTCAAGCCGACCACCATGCTTTACCGCAACATGCTGGCGATGGAGACCGAGGAGCTGCTGCGCTCGCATCCCATCGACGGGGCGGTGCTGATGGGCGGCTGCGACAAGACGACGCCCGCACTGGTCATGGGCGCGGTCAGCATGGGGCTGCCATTCATTTTCCTGCCCGCCGGTCCGATGCTGCGCGGGAACTATGCCGGAAAATACCTTGGCTCGGGGACCGACGGATTCAAATACTGGGACGAACGCCGCGCCGGAACGATCAGCAAGGAAGAATGGCAGGGCATCGAAGGCGGCATCGCCCGATCCTATGGCCATTGCATGACGATGGGCACGGCATCCACCATGACCGCGATCGCCGAAGGCATGGGCCTGACTTTGCCCGGCGCATCGTCGATCCCGGCGGCGGATGCCAACCACCAGCGCATGTCGGCGGCCTGCGGGCGCCGCGTGGTCGAGATGGTGTGGGAGGATCTGACCCCCGAAAAGATCATCACCCCGGTTTCCGTGAAAAACGCCGTGACGGTCGCCATGGCCACGGGCTGTTCGACCAATGCGATCATCCATCTGATCGCCATGGCCCGCCGCGCGGGCGTGCCGCTGGAACTGGACGATCTGGACCGCATCGGCCGCACCACGCCCGTCATCGCCAATATCCGTCCCTCGGGCACGGCCTATCTGATGGAGGATTTCTTCTATGCAGGCGGTATCCGCGCGCTGATGAAGCAATTGGGCGACAAGCTGGATTCCAGCGCGATCACCGTGACGGGGAAATCGCTGACCGACGGTCTTGAGGATGTGAAGATCTGGAACGAGGACGTGATCCGTCCGCTGTCAAACCCGGTCTATCACGAAGGCTCGCTGGCGGTGCTGAAGGGCAATCTTTGCCCCGATGGCGCGGTCATCAAGCCCGCCGCCTGCGATCCGAAATTCCATAAGCATACCGGCCCCGCGCTGGTTGCCGACAGCTACCCCGAGATGAAGAAGATCATCGACGACCCGGACTATCCGCTGACCCCCGACACGGTGCTGGTCCTGCGCAATGCGGGTCCGCAGGGCGGGCCGGGGATGCCGGAATGGGGCATGATCCCGATGCCCAAGGCGCTGCTGAAGCTGGGCCTGCGCGACATGGTTCGCATCTCGGACGCGCGGATGTCGGGAACCAGCTTCGGGGCATGTGTGCTGCACGTCTCGCCCGAGGCATTCGTGGGCGGGCCGCTGGCCCTGCTGAAGACCGGCGACATGGTGGAACTGGACATCCCGAACCGCAGCCTGAACATGCTGGTCCCCGATGCCGAACTGGCCGAGCGCCGCGCCGCCTGGGCCGAGCCGGAACGCAAATACGAACGCGGTTACGGCTACATGTTCAGCAAGCATATCGAACAGGCCGACAAGGGCTGCGACTTCGATTTCCTGAAAACCGATTATGGCCGTCCGGTGGACGAGCCGGTGATCAACTAAAGGGGCCAGCACATGCTTTCCGACGAAACCCGCGCCAAGCTGAAAAAGGTTTCCACGGCGTCCATCGCCACGGCGCTTTACAAGCGCGGCCTGCGCAACCAGTTCATTCAGGGCGTCATTCCGGTCGCGCCCAAGGATGAAAACATGGTCGGGCCGGCCTTTACCCTGCGCTATATCCCCGCGCGCGAGGATCGTAACCCGATCACCGTGTTTCGCAATCCCGACCACCCGCAGCGCGTGGCGGTGGAAACCTGCCCGCCCGGCCATGTGCTGGTGATGGACGGGCGCAAGGATGCCCGCGCCGCCACGGCGGGGTCGATCCTGATCACGCGGCTGGCCCTGCGCGGGGCGGCGGGCGTGGTAACGGATGCCGGGATGCGCGATGCCGAAGGCATAGGCAAGCTGGACATGCCTGCCTATTTCGCGAAATCCAGCGCGCCGACCAACCTGACCCTGCACGAGGCGCTGGACATCGACGTGCCCATCAGTTGCGGCGATGCGGCCGTGTTTCCGGGCGACATCATGGTCGGCGACAAGGACGGCGTGATGGTCATCCCGGCGCATCTGGCCGATGAGATCGCCGATGAATGCACCGGCATGGAATCATTCGAGGATTTCGTGCTGGAGCAGGTGCAGGGCGGCGCGGCCATCATTGGCCTTTATCCCTGCACCAAAGAGGAAAACCAGCAGAAATACGACGAATGGCGCGCCCGCACGGGCCGATAAAGCAGGAGGCGACTATGACCTTGCAATCCGCCCTGACTGGTATCTCGGGCATTCTGGTGACGCCTTTTGACGGCAATGACCGTCTGGCACCCAAGCTGCTGCAACCGATCATCGACCGTGCCCTGACCGCGGGCCTGCATATTCCGGTGGTGAACGGCAATACCGGCGAATTCTACGCCCTGACCGTGGATGAGGCCGAGGCGATGGCCCATGAGGTCTGCCAGATGGTTGCGGGCCGCGCGCCGGTCCTGGCGGGCGTGGGGCGTTCGGTGAACGACGCCTGCCGTCTGGCTGCCTCGGCGGCCAAGGCAGGCGCGGCGGGTCTGATGGTGCATCAGCCGCCGGACCCGTTCGTGTCGCCGCGCGGCGTTGTGGAATATCTCAAGCGCGTGTCCGATGCGGGCGACGGCCTGCCCCTGATGCTGTATCTGCGCAACGACGCCATCGGCACCCGTGCGATTGCCGATCTGTGCGCCGTGCCGGGTGTCATCGGCGTGAAATGGGCCACGCCCAACCCCTTGAAGCTGGCCGACGCCATTTCTGCTTGCGATCCGTCAATCATCTGGGTCGGCGGTCTGGCCGAGGTCTGGGCACCCGCGCTTTATGCAGTGGGGGCGCGGGGCTTTACCTCGGGGCTGATCAACATCTGGCCGGAACGTTCGCTGGCGATCCATGCGGCGCTGGAGGGCGGGGATTACGCCCGCGCCCGCGCGCTTATCGCCGACATGGCCCCGTTCGAGGAAATCCGGGCCGAGGAAATGAACGGCACCAACGTCACCGGCGTCAAGGCGGCCCTTGCGGCCATGGGTCAGGATTGCGGCCCGACCCGGCCCCCGGCGGCATGGCCGCTGACACCGGCGCAAGCCGCCAAGATGCAGAGCTTCCTGTCATCGCAGGGTCTGCTGGCTGCCGAACTGACCAACGGCTGATCCGCGAATGCGGGCCAGCCAGCCCCCCGGAGGAGCGGGGGGCATCGCCAGAAAAACCGCGCGACAGCGCATAGGGAGGAAATCGAAGATGTATCTGCGCAAGGCAGCCGCCTGTCTTTCCACCACCATCCTTGCTTTGGGGATCGCCCCGGCCTTTGCACAGGATGCCAACAAGAACGTCACCATCGTTCTGGCCGAAGCGGTCGACATGGTGGAACCCTGCATGGCCGCGCGTCAGGATGTGGGGCGCGTCATCTCGGAAAACGTGAACGAGATGATGATCGAATTCGACTATGTGAACGGCGGGTTGAAGCCGCGTCTGGCGACCGAATGGAGCCAAGTCGATGACGACACATGGGAATTCAAGCTGCGCCCCGGCGTGAAATGGCATGACGGCAAACCCTTTACCGCCAAGGACGTTCAGTTCACGCTGGAACGGAACAAAAGCGACAAGTTCAGCTGCGAAGTCGGCGGCAAGTATTTCGGCAATACCGAATTCAGCTTTGAAATCCCCGACGACAACACCATCCGCATCACCACCAATCCTCCCCAGCCGATCCTGCCCCTGCTGATGACCGTCATGCCGGTGATGTCGGCCGAGGCGACCAATCCCGACGAATATACCCGCAAGCCCATCGGGACCGGGCCTTATGTCTTTTCCGACTGGCAGACCGGTCAGTCGATCACCCTGACCCGGAACGAAGATTACTGGGGCGACAAGCCGCAGGTCGAAAAGGCCACCTATCTGTTCCGATCCGACAGCGCTGTCGCCGCCGCCATGGTCCAGACCGGAGAGGCGGATATTGTGCCGTCCGTCGCGATGCAGGATGCGACGAACCCGGAAACGGATTTCAGCTATCCGAACTCGGAAACCACGTCGCTGCGCATCGACACCCGCGTGGCGCCGATGAACGACAAGCGCGTGCGCGAGGCGATGAACCTTGCCATCGACCGCGAGGCGATGCTGGGCACGCTGTTCCCGGCGGATGCGCAGATCGCCACGCATCTGGTCGTGCCGACGACCATCGGCTACAACCCCGACATTCCGGTCTGGCCCTATGACCCGGACCGCGCCAAGGAACTGATCGAGGAAGCCAAGGCCGACGGCGTGCCTGTCGATACGCAGATCCGCATCATCGGGCGCACCGGCCAATATCCGAACGCGACCGAGACGATGGAAGCGATCATGGCCATGCTGCAGGATGTGGGCCTGAACGTGAAGCTGGACATGTATGACGTGTCGGTCTGGAACAACTATTTCGTGTCGCCATTCGTCGCGGATGCTGGCCCGACGCTGACCCAGTCCCAGCACGACAATGCCACGGGCGATCCGGTGTTCACCGCCTATGTCAAGTGGGGTTCCAAAGGCATCCACTCGATGGTCAACGATCCGACCGTGGATGAGATGATCGCCAAGGCCACCGCTGCGACCGGCGACGAACGCACCAAGCTGTGGCAGGAATTGTTCGCCAAGGTGAACACCGACATCATCGCGGACATCCCGATGTTCCACATGGTCGGCTTTACCCGCGTCAGCCCCCGGTTGGACTTCAAGCCGACCATCGCCACGAACTCGGAACTGCAATTGCAGCAGATCAAGTTCAAGTAAGCCTTGCCGGGCCGGAGCAATCCGGCCCGCCTTACCCATAAAGGATAAGCCATGCCCCTGTTCGACCGCGCCGAATTGCTGGACTTTGCCACGAACCTGCTGACCGCCGCCGGGATGGAGGCCGACAAGGCCGCGACCACCGCCGAGGTGCTGGTCGAAGGCGACATGATCGGCCATGAAACCCACGGCCTGCAACTGATGCACTGGTATATCGAGGAACTGGCCAGCGGTAATCTGAACGGCAAGGGCAGCTATGACATCGTGGCCGACAAGGGCGCGGGCTTTGTCTGGGACGGCCGCCTGCTGCCCGGTGCGTGGCTGTTGACGCAGGCGCTGGATCAGGCCTGCGAACGGGTGGCGACCCATGGCATCGTCGGTGCGGCCATTCGCAACTGTCACCACACCTGCGCACTGTCGGCCTATATGCGCAAGGTCACGGATCGCGGGCTGATCGTGCAGATCTCGGCCTCAAACCCGGCCGCCGCGCGGGTCGCGCCTTATGGCGGGACGAAGCCGGTGCTGACGCCGAACCCGATTGCCATGGGGTTCCCGACCTCGGGCGATCCGATTCTGGTCGATGTGTCATCGTCGATCACCACCACCACGATGACCCAGCTTCTGGCCAAGCAGGGCGAGAAGTATCCCGAAGCTTGGGGCCTGACTGCCCAAGGAGCCCCCACCGACGACCCGCGCGAGATCACCGAACGCGGGGGGTCGCTGATGCCGCTTGGCGGCGCGCTGAAGGGGCACAAGGGCTTTGGTCTGGCGCTGATGGTCGATTTGCTGGGGCAGGGGCTGTCGGGCAAGGGCCGCGCCAATACCGCCGTGCCGGGACCGCTGGCGCAAAGCGCCTTTGTGCAGGTGATCGACCCGGAATTCTTCGCGGGTCTGGGCGCATTCACCGAACAGTCGGACTGGCTGGCCGATGCCTGCCGCACGAACCCGCCCGCGCCATGGACCAAGGGCGCCGTGCGCGTGCCGGGCGACAGCGCATCGCGCAAACGCCGTCAGGCCTTGGATCAGGGCGTGCCGATCGCCGATAACGACCTGACCCGCATGGCGAAACATGCCGACCGGCTGGGCGTCGCGCTGCCGCGTGAACGGGCCACCGCCTGAAGCATGTCCGCCTGACAGGATGCCTGCCTGACAAGCTGCCTGGCGGTCAGAACCGCCAGGTCGCCCCGATGACCGGACCCTGCATCCTTGTGTCGAAGACGTGGCCGTCGTCTTCGTAATCTACGTCCAGTACCCGATACCCGACCGAGATCGAGGCGCTGTCGGTCACGACATAGTTCACCGTCGCCAGCACCGACCAGGTCATGTCCGACCCGACGCCGAAGCCGCCGATATCGGCCTGCCCCTGAACCGACCAGCGGTCGTTGATGGGCGCAAAGGCGCGCAGGCCGACCAGCGGATCGAACCAGCTGAAGCTTTCCTTGAACGTCCGGCTTTGCCCCAGCGCCTTCACGGTCAATTCGTTCGAGACATGCCAGTAGCGCGCGCCCGCAAGCCCGTCCAAGGTCAGGCCGGGCGTGTCGTAGAAGCGATAGCCGCCCTGCAGGGTCAGCATGAATTCCTTGGTATCGACATCGCCGCTGACCGGCAGTCCGGGCGGCACACCCGGCAGCGCGGGCAGGCGGCCTGCCTTGCTGTCGTTGGTGTTGACGAACATCAGATCGCCGGAAAAAACCAGTTTGTCCCTGCGTGCCCAGACGTTCAGGAAACCGCCCAGCTCCAACTCCTCCATCACGTCCGAGAAGTCTTTTTCGACCCCGATGGTCGGACCGCGGCGAAAGGGGGATACGCGACCCTCGATCCCCGTGGCCCATAGGTAGGGCGAAACCTGCACCACCCAGTCCGAGCCTTCGGTTTGCGTGGAAAGCGCCTGACCATGGGCGGCCTGCGCGAAGACCAGTCCCAGAACGGACAAAGTCATGGTTTTCATGTCGTCCCTCATGTCTTGGAAATCAGGCGCTTGCCTCGGCACCGTCCCGCCCGCATAGTGCCCGCGTTCGATCGGATTGTCTTGGCGGAAATTCGGCGTCGAAGCACAAGCATCCGGCAGAATTCGCTTGCGATTCCCTTGTGAAGGATTTCCCGAATGCTGACAGATCGTTCTTTGCCCGCCCTGTTCGCTGCAGTGCTGCTTTGCGGTAGCCTGGCCGCCGCCAGCGTGGCGGATGCCTGCACCCGGCTGGTCTATCTGGGTGCCGATGATCAGGTGGTCACCGCCCGCTCGATGGATTGGAAACTGGACGTGGGCACCAATCTTTGGGTGCTGCCGCGCGGCATTGCCCGCACCGGCGAGGCGGGGCCGAATTCGGTCGAATGGACGGCGAAATATGGCAGCGTCATTGCGACCGGCTATGATGTGTCCACCACCGACGGCATGAACGAGGCCGGTCTGGTCGCCAATATCCTGTGGTTGGTCGAATCGGAATATCCCCAATATGACGGCAAGACGCCCGGCCTCGCGATCTCGCTTTGGGCGCAATACGTGCTGGACAATTTCGCGACCGTGGCCGAGGCGGTGACCGCGCTTGAGGCCGAGCCGTTCACGCTGGTCAGCGACAGCGTGCCGGGCGAAGATCGGCTGGCCACGCTGCATCTGTCGATTTCGGATTCCAGCGGCGACAGCGCGATCATCGAATATATCGGTGGCAAGCAGGTCATCCACCACAGCCGCGATTATCAGGTGATGACCAATTCCCCGATCTTCGAGGAACAATTGGCGCTGAACGAATACTGGAAACAGATCGGCGGCACGGTGATGCTGCCGGGCACCAACCGCGCCTCGGACCGTTTTGCCCGCGCGTCGTTTTACGTCAACGCGATCCCCAAGACGGAAAACGCGGTCGAGACGCTGGCCAGTGTCTTTGGCGTGATCCGCAATGCCTCGGTTCCGTTCGGGATCAATACGCCGGATCAGCCCAACATCTCCTCGACCCGCTGGCGCACGGTCGCGGATCACAAGCGCAAACTGTATTTCTTCGAATCCGCGCTGACGCCGAACACCTTCTGGGTCGATCTGAACACGCTGGACTTTGCCGAAGGGGCAAAGGTGCTGAAGCTGGATCTGGGCCCGAACCAGACCAACACGTTCTCTGGCGTCGCAAATGCGAATTTCAAGGAAGCCGAGCCGTTCAAGTTCCTGGGCCTGTGAACGAAGACCTGTGAACGAAAAAGGCCCCCGTTGCGGGGGCCTTTCCATTCGGCTGCGGGATGGATCAGAAATCCATCTTCACGCCCAGCGTGACCGTGCGGCCGGGGGCGTAAAGCGGGTTGATGTCGCGCGCCAGCGCGCCGTTGCGGAACACGTCTCGTTCGCCATAGCTGGACCGTTCGTAGTAATTGCGGTCGAACAGGTTATCGATGCCCAGATGCACGACGATGTTTTCGTAGTTCTGCGGGCGCCATTCACCATAGACGTTCACGACCGTATACGAGCTTTGGTCGTAAAAACCGCCCTCGCCATTCACGTAATCGCCCTTCAGCTTGTCGGCCCATTCCACAGAGCCGCCGACCTTCAGGTTGTACTGCGCGAATTCCTGATCGACGAACAGGGTGGCCGTCTTTCCGACCGGAACCGCGACGCCGCCCGCAGCAATGACATCTTCGCCGCCCTGCGTCACGTCCGCCTTGGTAAAGCTGCCGCCCACGCGACCCGAACCCCAGCTATAGGTGCCCTGAAGGGTGAAACCCTTGCTGCGATATTCATCGACATTGCCCAGATAGGGCGAACCTTCGTCGGGGAAGATGAATTCGCCCATGTTCTTCAGACGGGTGTCGAAGAAGGTCAGGTTGCCGGTCCAGTTGTCCTGATTGGCGTTCAGGCCCAGCTTGATGTTGCGCGCCGTCGAAGGCTCAAAATCGCTGGCGGTGTAAAGGTCCGAGCTGCGCGCGTGCAGCAGCGCGTATTCGCCAAAGCGATAGCCCAGCCAGGTATGCGAGGCACCTGCAAAGACTTCGTAGCCCTCGGCGAATTCATAGGACAGGGCGCCGTTCACGCTGGCGCCGGTGTCGCTGACCCGATCGCCGTTCCAGTCGGTGAAGCGGTGGTGATCGACGCGGGCGCCGGTGGACAGGTCGATGCCGTTTTCGAATTCGAAGCGACCCTGCACGAACGCGCCGATCTGCATCGTCTCCATGGTCCAGTAACGGCGGTCGGTGTCGCCGTAATTGTCCACGTCATAGTCGTTGTAAGCCCAGTCGATCCCCGAGGTGATATTGCCCGGACCCATCGTATAGGTGTTCTGGATTTTGCCGCCGATGGTGCGGTTCTTCAGCTTCATGTCACCGTTGATGTCGCCGGGCACATAATCCGGGCGGTCATACTTGTTCTCGGTGACATATAGCATCGCCTCGGGATCCCAGGCGTCGGTGGGCGCGGTCGAGCTGTATTTGAGGCTGACCGAATTGCGCGTGACCGTCAGCGGATAGACCAGCTTGTCCGCGTTCAGGTCCATGTTCATCTTGGTGGTGCGGTCGCCGTCATCTTCGGTGTGATCGACGGCCAGTTCGATGCGGTGGCCCTCGGCCTCATAGCCCAGCTTGACCAGCGCGCCGCGGGCGCCCGGTTCGGTCCCGGCGATTTCGTAGCCGTCGCCGTTTTCATAGTTCTTGCCGTCGGTGCCATGCACCATCGCGAACCAGTCAAAGCCGCCATAGACGCCGTAACCGGCCAACGAGGCAGAAAGCCCGCGCCCGTTCGTGCCATAGGACAGGCCGACGCGACCGCCCTGCGTGCGACCGTCGGTCAGCAGGTCTTTGGCGCCCACGGTTTCATACCGCACCGCACCGGCAGCAGCACCAAAGCCCGTATCTGCGGCGGCAGCACCTGCCTCGACCGTGACGGCTTTCAGGAAGGCCGGATCGACCACGTTCGAGCCGGTATGGTGCCAGCTTGTCGGACCCTGCGGCACACCGTCCACGGTCACGGCCAAAGCTGACTGCTCCAGCCCGAAAACATGGATGCGCTTGGACGGACCCGCGCCGCCCGAGACGCTGATGGCCGAGTCGCGGGCGAACAGTTCGGACACATCGGCAGGCTGCATCGCCTCGATGTCTTCGGCGCTGACGGATACGCCGCCGGTCGCCTCGACGTTTTCCTGACCGTTGGCGATCAGTGTGATCGGCGACAGCACGACAGTGCCCGGCGCAGCCCCGGTTGCCAGATCCTGCGCGGAAAGCGCGGTCGCCAGCGCCAGCGTGGATACACCGGCCAGCGCAAAAATCATTCCATTCTTCATGTTTGCCCCTCGTCTCCCAAATGGGTCGCGCGATTTATCGACCGCTTGTCGGCGACCACAAGTATTTTACTCAGGATTTCTCTCTTTATGTTGACAGTAATGCTAAGGATTGTTGCATGAATGTCGCATTTGTTAATTGGACAAGCCCGATCCGCTGCGGCCAAGAAGGGCTGGCGCGGGTCGGGCAAAAGCGGTTAATCCTCGGGCCATCCTGTCCAAGCCGCAGCCGGAACCCAGATGAGCATTCACCTTTATCAAAACGACCTGCCGGACGATCTGGACCTTGGCCCTGTTGTCGCCATCGATACGGAGACCATGGGTCTGGACATGCGCCGCGACCGTCTGTGCCTTGTGCAATTGTCGTCGGGCGACGGATCGGCGCATCTGGTGCAGATCGCGCGGGGGCAGCGCAAGGCGCCGAACCTGTCGCGGCTGTTGGCCGATCCCAAGGTGCTGAAGCTGTTCCATTACGGTCGTTTCGACATTGCCGCGCTTGAAGCCGCCTTCGGCACGGTTACCACCCCTGTCTGGTGCACCAAGATCGCCAGCAAGCTGATCCGCACCTTTACCGACCGCCACGGCCTGAAATACCTGCTTAGCGAGATGGTCGGCGTCGATATTTCCAAGCAGCAGCAGACCAGCGACTGGGGCGCCGAGGCGCTGACGGACGCGCAACTGGAATATGCCGCCTCGGACGTGCTTTACCTGCACAAACTGAAAGCCGAGCTGGAAAAGCGGCTGGAGCGTGAAGGCCGTATGGGTCTGGCGCAGGCCTGTTTCAACTTTCTTCCCGCCCGTGCCCATCTGGACCTGATGGGTTGGGGGGATGAAAACGACATCTATCGCCACTAAGTGACCGGGATGAGCGCATATCTTGATACCGCCCGTCGGGTGATCCTGACCGAGATCGATGGCCTGACGCAGCTTGCGGCCGGGCTGGACGACAGTTTCGAACGTGCCATCCGCACGATCCTTGATGCCAAGGGGCGTGTCGTCGTCTCGGGCATGGGGAAATCTGGCCATGTGGGCCGCAAGATCGCGGCGACGCTGGCCTCGACCGGAACGCCCGCGCAATTCGTCCATCCTGCCGAGGCCAGCCATGGCGATCTGGGCATGGTCACGGAAAACGACGTGGCGCTGGTTCTGTCGAATTCCGGCGAAACGCCCGAACTGGCCGATCTGATCGCCCATACCCGGCGTTTCAGCATCCCGCTGATCGGCGTGGCCAGCCGTCCGCAATCGACGCTGCTGCGGCAGGCGGATGTGGCGCTGGTGCTGCCCGCCGCCGCCGAGGCTTGCGGCACGGGCATCGTGCCCACCACCTCGACGACCATGACGCTGGCGCTTGGCGATGCGCTGGCCGTCGCGCTGATGGAGCACCGCAAGTTCACGCCCGAACATTTCCGCACCTTCCATCCCGGCGGCAAGCTGGGCGCGAAACTGTCGCGGGTTGAGGATCTGATGCACCGCGACATTCCGCTGGTCGATGAAAACGCGCCGATGTCAGATGCGCTGCTGGTCATCAGCCAAAAGGGTTTCGGCGTCACTGGCGTCACCGACGGCGCGGGCAATCTGACCGGCATCATCACCGACGGCGACTTGCGCCGCCACATGGACGGACTGCTGGGTCACAAGGCCGGCGAGGTGATGACCCGCAACCCGCGCAGCATCGGCCCCGAAAAGCTGGCCGAGCAGGCCCTGGCTGAAATGCAGGCCCGCAAGATCACCAGCCTGTTCGTGCTGGATGGGACGCAGCCTGTGGGCCTGCTGCATATCCACGACTTTTTGCGCACCGGGATGGTCTAGGTCATGCTGCGTTCGCGGATCGTCGCATGGCTACGGGTGATCCTGCCGCTGACGGCGCTGGCGCTTTTGTCGGTGCTGTTTCTGCTGGGTCGCAAGCCCGAACCCGATGCGACGATCCCCTATGCCAATGTCGATCCGCAGGAACTTGCGGAACGTCAGGCGGTGACCAATCCGACCTATACCGGCGTCACCAGCAACGGCTCAGAACTGACGATCTCGGGGGCCGAGGCCGTGCCGGGCAAGAATTCCGGCGAAGGCAGCGTGTCCACCGTGCGCCTGACCCTGCGTGCACAGGACGGACGCGCAGCGGATGTCAGCGCCGGCAGCGCCGAGTTGAAGGACGATCAGGTGACGCTGGGCGATGGCGTGCGGATGACCACCGCCGATGGCTGGGTGGTGACCGCGCCGCAATTCGACGCCTCGATCGCCGAAGGCACGCTGCGCGCCGACCGCGAGGTGAATGTTCGCGCCCCCTTTGGCGATCTGACGGCAGGACAGATGGAATTGCGCCCTACTGAGCCGGGAAATCCCGATCACATTCTTGATTTGAAGGGCGGAGTCCGGTTGATATACCGCCCATGATCCGCCCGGTTATTCCCCCGGAAATCCGGCGGGTCCACAGCGGCTGAAAGGAAGCAACATGATCCGCACCGGACTTCTGTCCCTTTCGCTGTCGCTTGCGCTGGCCATAACGGCCCATGCGCAGACCCAGACCGGCTTCGGTTCCGCGCAGGACGTCAGCGCCCCGGTCGAGGTGACGGCGGATTCGCTGCAGGTCGATCAAAAGACCGGGCTTGCGACATTCTCGGGCAATGTCCTGATCGGGCAGGGCGCGATGCGCCTGTCCGCCGACCGTGTGACCGTGACCTATGCACAGGGCAACGCGCAAAAGATCAGCAACCTGCGCGCCGAGGGCAACGTGACCCTTGCCAGCGGTCAGGACGCGGCCGAGGCGAAGGCCGCCGATTACGACGTCGCTTCGGGGAATGTCGTGCTGACGGGCGATGTGCTGCTGACACAGGGCCGCAACGTGCTGGCGGGCGAAAAGGTGACGGTCAATCTGGAAAGCGGCACGGCCAACGCCTCGGGGCGGGTGCGCAGCGTGTTGCAGCCGGGGGCGAACTGATGGCCGCTGATTCGCCGCAGACCGGCCTGCGCGTGCGCGGTCTGCGCAAATCCTATCGCAATCGTCCGGTCATCCGCGAAGTCGGCCTGACGCTGGACCGGGGCGAAGTGGTGGCGCTGCTGGGTCCGAACGGATCGGGCAAGACCACCTGCTTTTACTGCGTTGCAGGACTTGTCGCGCCCGATAGCGGTCAGGTGATGATCGACGGGCAGGACGCCACGGCCTTGCCGATGTATCGCCGCGCCCAAATGGGAATCGGCTATCTGCCGCAGGAAATGTCGATCTTTCGCGGACTGACGGTCGAACAGAACATCACCGCCGTGCTGGAACTGGTCTGCCGCGATGCCCATCACCGACGTGAGCGTCTGGAAAAGCTGCTGGGCGAATTTTCCATCGAACATCTGCGCAATGCATCCGCCATGGCGCTGTCGGGCGGTGAACGTCGCCGGGTCGAAATCGCGCGCTGCCTTGCCTCGAATCCGTCATATTTGCTGCTGGACGAACCTTTTGCAGGCGTCGATCCGATCGCGGTCGGTGAGATTCGCGGACTGGTCCATGATCTGAAAAGCCGCGGCATCGGCGTGCTGATCACCGATCACAATGTGCGCGAGACGCTGGAAATCGTTGATCGCGCTTACATTCTTCATGATGGCCACGTTCTGAAATCCGGCACCACCGCCGAGATCGTCGAAGATGCGCAGGTCCGCCGCGTCTATTTGGGCGAAACCTTCCGAATGAACTGACCGCGAGCGATTGGCTCGGGGGCGTTGACAGACGGCCAACCCTGTCACCAAATGTATATATGGCGGGCAGATAACAGCCCGTCGATGACCCCGGCTTCGCCGCCAGGGCGGTGTCGAGTCAAGGCCGGGCAACCGAAAGGACGGACCAACATGCGCTACCAGATCAGTGGAAAACAGATCGACATCGGCGAGGCTCTTTCCACCCATGTCCAGACAGAGATCGGGACGACGGTGGATAAGTATTCCCAGCGCCCGACCGATGCGACCGTGATATTTTCCCGCAATGCGCATGAATTCATCTGCGATGCCGTCGTGCATCTGTCCACCGGACTGAACGTGCAGGCCAAGGGTGCCTCGACCGAGGTCTATGCCGCCTTTGAGCAGTGCAAGGAACGGATGGACAAGCAGCTGCGCCGTTACAAGCGCCGCCTGAAGGATCACCACAAGGACCGGGTCGAGCCGGTTGCCTTTGAACAGGCGGGCATGTATGTGCTGGCCGCCGACGAAGATGAATGGGAAACGCAGGACGACGGCCTGCAACCCATGATCATCGCCGAGATGGAGACCCGCGTGCCCACCCTGTCGGTGGGCGAGGCGGTGATGCAGATGGAACTGTCCGGCAGCCCGCTGCTGGTCTTCCGCAATGAGAAACATGGGGGCGTCAACGTCGTCCATCGTCGCGACGATGGCAACGTGGGCTGGATTGATCCCCGCAACTTGAGCTAGGCTGCATTACGGACAGTCTGGTTGAATGAAATGTCCCGGTCACGCTTTGCGCGGCCGGGGCTTGGATAATTTCGGGCGACATGCAGATCAGCGATATTCTATCACCCTCCGCCGTGCGGACGATGACGCAAAGCACCAGCAAAAAGCGGTTGTTTCAGGAAATCGCTGAACAGGCCCGCAGCGTCTATGGCGTCGATGCGACGCAGACGCTGGACGCGCTTCAGGAACGGGAATCGCTGGGTCCGACGGGCGTGGGCCATGGTGTGGCGCTGCCCCATGCCCGGCTGCACGGGCTGGACCGCGTGGTCGGCCTGTTTCTGCGTCTGGAAAAACCACTGGATTTCGACGCAGTGGACCGCCAGCCTGTCGATCTGATCTTTGCCCTGCTTGCCCCCAAGAATTCCGGCGTCGATCACCTCAAGGCGCTGGCGCTGGTGTCGCGGACGCTGCGCGATCAGGAATTGCGCGGCAAGCTGCGCGCGAACGAAGACCCGGTGACGCTGCACGCGATCCTGTCCGCCGCTCCGGGGATCAAGGCCGCCTGAAGGGGTGAAATCCGCGCCGCGGGATGCTATAACTGCCTCTCGGTTGGGAGGAACCGTTATGGCAAAGCATATTATCGACAGCACGCATCAGACCGGCCAGGGCCGAGTCGAGAATTTTACCCGGCAGGAACGCGAGGAAGGGCTGCACCCCGCCATCGTGACGCTGCATTCCCGCCCCAAGGATCGGGGCGAAACAGACCGCCGGGTCACAGAATTCACCCGCATCGAGCGCGGCCGGACCACCTGACCCGGCTTTGAAATGCGAACCGGCCGCACCCGTGATGGGCGCGGCCGGTTTTTTCATTCGGGGTGGGCTTGGGTCAGGCGCGGACCAGCGTTTCGTAATCGGCGGCGATGTCGCGCGTCACCTGACCGATCTGGAAATGCCAGTCGTCACCGATCTGCGCCACCGGCGTCACTTCGGCGGCGGTGCCGGTCAGGAAGCATTCCTGAAAGGCCGACACCTCCTCCGGCAGGATGTGGCGTTCATGGACGGTGACGCCCTTGTCGCGCAGCAGCTGGATGATGGTCTGACGGGTGATGCCGTTCAGGAAGGCATCGGCCAGCGGGGTATGCACTTCGCCGTCTTTGACAAAGAAGACGTTGGCGCCGGTCGCCTCGGCCACATAGCCGCGATAATCCATGAACAGCGCGTCCGAGCAGCCCTTGGCTTCGGCGGCATGCTTGGACATGGTGCAGATCATGTAAAGGCCCGCAGCCTTTGCGGCGGTCGGAATGGTCATCGGGCTGGGACGCTGCCATTTGGCGATGTCCAGTTTCGCGCCCTGCCATTTGGCATCGCCGTAATAGCTGCCCCATTCCCAGGCCGCGACAGCCATGCGGACCGGGTTGCGCGCTGCGGACACGCCCATATCCTCGCCCGAGCCGCGCCACATCACGGCGCGGACATAGGCGTCCTTGAAGCCATTGGCGTTCAGCACCGCTTCCTTGGCTGCGTCGATTTCTTCGGCGGTATAGGGCGACTGCATGTCCAGCAGACGTGCCGATTCGATCAGACGCAGCGAATGTTCGTGACCCTTGAAGATCTTGCCGCTGTAGCAGCGCTCGCCCTCGAATACCGAGCTTGCGTAATGCAGGGCATGGGTCAGAATGTGGATATTGGCATCGCGCCAGTCCACAAGCTTCCCATCCATCCAGATTTTGCCATCACGATCGTCGTAAGCGCCTGCCATGTTTCCCTCCGGCCGGTCTGTTTTTCGGATTGTTGCGCAGGATCGTTAGCTTCCGCAAATAAAATTGCGCAACTTGGTGCCACGGCTATCTATTAATGATTGGAAAGTCAACAAGCCTGACGTAATAAGAATTAGGCATCACGGGGAAATCATGCAAAACAAGATCGGCATAGCACCCAGCGGCGGCGAAAACCTGCTTTTTCTGACCGATGACCAGTTGCGTCGGGGGATCGAGGCGATGTTTTTTGCCTATCGCGCCTTTACCGCCGATCCCGATCTTATCCTTGCGGAAATGGATTATGGCCGCGCCCATCACCGGGCGCTGCATTTCGTCAATCGCGAACCCGGCCTGACCGTCACCGCGCTTCTGGATGTGCTGGGCGTGACCAAGCAATCGCTGAACCGCGTGCTGCGCACGCTGATTGATGACGGGCTGGTGGAAAGCCGCGTGGGTCGTCGCGACCGCCGCGAACGCCAGCTTTTTCTGACGGACAAGGGCAGCGCGCTGGAACGCCGCCTGTCGGAAACCCAGCGTGCCCGGATGCGCGCGGCTTACCGCACGGCGGGGCCGCAGGCGGTGGCGGGTTTCCGTCAGGTGCTTGAGGCGATGATGGACCGTGATACTCTGCGTCAATACAAGGCGTTGAAGGATTTGACGGAACCCAAATGACCGAAGCCCAGCCGCTGGCCCACATCCTCGTCGTCGATGATGATGAACGTATCCGCACGCTGCTGCGCCGCTTTCTGATGCGCAGCGATTTTCTGGTGACGACGGCGCGGGACGCAGCCCATGCGCGGCGGCTGCTGTCGGGGCTGGATTTCGACCTGATCGTGCTGGACGTGATGATGCCGGGCGAAGACGGGTTTTCACTGACCCGCGATCTGCGCAAACGCATGACGACGCCGATCCTGCTGCTGACCGCCAAAGGCGAGACGCAGGACCGCATCACCGGCCTTGAAAACGGCGCCGACGACTATCTGGCGAAACCGTTCGAGCCGCGCGAGCTTTTACTGCGCATCTCGGCCATTCTGCGGCGTGTGCCGGCGGCTGAAAATCGTGGCCCGAAATTTCTGTCCATCGGTCATCTGCGCTATGACGCCGACAAGGGTGAGCTTTGGCAGGGCGATGTGCCCCTGCGGCTGACGGGGACAGAACAGGCGCTGCTGAAACGTCTGGCCGATACACCGCGCCAGCCTGTCAGCCGCACCGAGCTGATCGAGGATCTGGGCCGCAGCCCCGCTGAGGAACCCGGCGAGAATTCTGAACGCGCTATCGATGTTCAGATCACCCGCCTGCGCCGCAAGATCGAACCCGACCCCAAGGAGCCGCGCTATCTGCAGACGGTGCGTGGCACGGGTTACATGCTGGTCCCGGACTAGGGGCGCCGCGCGGGTTGCAAGCTTGCATTTGGGTATTTGCAGAACTGAGAAGCCCGCAAATGTCCCGCTTGATTGAAGGATACGCGCATAGCTTATGGCGCTGGACGCATGAAAAAGGGGCCCGAGGGCCCCTTATCCGTTATGCCAGTGCGCCGTGGCAATGCTTGAACTTTTGCCCCGAACCGCAGGGGCAGGGGTCGTTGCGCGATGGGTTGCCCCAGGTGGTCGGGTCGGTTTCGTCGAAACCATGCACGCGGCTGGAAACCTCGCCGCCCTCGGCCTCTTCGTGTTCGGGCTGCATATGGGCTTCGGTATCGGCTTGCTGCTGCTGATACTGGCGCATCATGTCTTCGCGTTCGGCATCGGTCAGCGGGCGGATGCGGGCAAGTTGCTGCGTCACATCGAAGCGCAGGCCGTCCAGCATCGATTCGAAAAGCTGGAAGCCTTCGGTCTTGTATTCTGACAGCGGGTCGCGCTGCGCATAGCCGCGGAAGCCCACGACCGAACGCAGATGTTCCAGCGTGATCAGATGTTCGCGCCACTTGGCGTCGATCTGTTGCAGCAGCACCTGTTTTTCGATCTGGCGCATGTTTTCATCGCCGAACTGTTCGGCCTTTTGCGACATGTAGGTATCGACCGATTGCTGGATGCGTTCGCGCATGGCGTCCTGATCCACCCCGTCCTCGGCGGCCCATTCGGCAAGAGGCAGGTCCATGTTCAGCCGATCGATCACCGCAGCCTTCAGGCCGTCGGTGTCCCACTGTTCGGCATAGGTGCGGGGCGGCAGGTATTCATCGACCAGATCGTCCACGACCTGCGCGCGCATGTCGCCCGCGACCTCGGCCACTTCCTCGGTATGCATGATTTCCAGACGCTGGCTGAAGATCGCCTTGCGCTGGTCATTCATCACATCGTCGAATTTCAGCAATTGCTTGCGGATGTCGAAGTTGCGGCCTTCGACCTTAGCCTGCGCGCGTTCCAGCGATTTGTTGACCCACGGGTGAACGATCGCCTCGCCGTCTTTCATGCCCAGCGTGGACAGAACCTTGTCCAGACGTTCCGAACCGAAGATCCGCATCAGGTCATCTTCCAGCGACAGGAAGAACAGCGAACGGCCGGGGTCGCCCTGACGGCCCGAACGGCCGCGCAGCTGGTTGTCGATCCGGCGCGATTCGTGGCGTTCGGTCGCCAGCACGAACAGGCCACCCGCATCCAGCACTTCCTGCTTGGTGGTGGCGTGCTCGGCCTCGATCCGGCTGCGCAGGTCGTCGGGATGGGCGTCGGGATCGGCGGCCAAAGCCTCCATCACCTTCATTTCGACATTGCCGCCCAACTGGATGTCGGTGCCGCGACCGGCCATGTTGGTGGCGATGGTGACGGCGCCCAGCTTGCCGGCCTCGGCGACGATATAGGCTTCGCGTTCGTGTTCGCGGGCGTTCAGGACGTTGTGCGGGATGCTGGCCTGATTCAGCAACTGCGACAGCATTTCCGATTTTTCGATGCTGGTGGTGCCGACCAGAATCGGCTGGCCCTTGGCATGGGCTTCCTTGATCGCTTCGATCACGGCGGCATATTTCTCGGCTGCCGTGCGGTAGACGCGGTCGTGTTCGTCGATGCGCTGGATCGGGCGGTTGGTCGGAACCTCGACCACGCCCAGCTTGTAGATTTCCGCAAATTCCTCGGCCTCGGTCGCGGCAGTGCCGGTCATGCCGCCCAGTTTCGCGTAAAGGCGGAAATAGTTCTGGAACGTGACCGAGGCCAGCGTCACGTTTTCGGGCTGGATCGTCACGCCCTCTTTCGCCTCGATGGCCTGATGCAGGCCATCGGAAAGGCGGCGGCCCTTCATCATGCGGCCGGTGAATTCGTCGATCAGCACGATTTCGTCGTCGCGGACGATGTAATGCTGGTCGCGCATGAACAGCTTATGCGCGCGCATCGCCTGATTGACGTGGTGCACGATGGTAGTCGATTCCGGGTCGTAAAGCGTCTGGTCGTTGGGCAGGATGCCGGCCGCTTGCAGACGCTTTTCAAGGAATTCGTTGCCTTCCTCGGTAAAGGTGGCGTTGCGGGACTTTTCGTCCAGCTTGTAATGCTCGGGGACCAGTTCGGGCATGAAGGCGTCGATGGTCTTGTAAAGTTCCGACCGGTCCTGTGACGGACCCGAGATGATCAGCGGCGTGCGCGCCTCATCGACCAGAATGCTGTCCACCTCATCGACGATGGCGAAGAAATGACCGCGCTGGACCATCTGGTCGATCGAGCCCTTCATGTTGTCGCGAAGGTAGTCGAAGCCCAGTTCGTTATTCGTCGCATAGGTCACGTCGGCCTGATAGGCGTTCCGCTTTTCCAGATCGTCCTGAAACGGATAGACGACGCCCGTGGTCATGCCCAGATGGGCGAAGACCTTGCTCATCCAATCGGCGTCGCGCTTGGCCAGATAGTCGTTGACCGTGACGACATGCACGCCCTTGCCTGCAAGCGCGTTCAGATAGGCCGGGAAGGTCGCGACCAGTGTCTTGCCTTCGCCGGTCTTCATTTCGGCGATATTGCCCTGATGCAGGAATATCCCGCCCATCAGCTGCGTGTCGAAGGCGCGCAGACCCAGCGCACGGCGCGCACCTTCGCGGCAATTCGCAAAGGCTTCCGGCAGCAGCTTGTCCAAGCTTTCGCCGCCCTGCGCACGACCCTGCAGTTCGCGCGTCTTGTCGATCTGCTCTGCGTCGGACATGGCGCGGAACTTTTCTTCCAGCGCGTTGATCTGGGCCACCAGCGGGCGGACCGATTTCACCTTGCGGTCGTTGGGCGTGCCAAAGACCAGTTTAGCCAAATTTCCGATGCCGAGCATTTGAGCCTTTATCGCGTATCTGTGGGCGCGCAGGACAATCCGCCCACTTGCCGCCACCATTCGCCTTGCCCTATCAAAAGGGCCGGAAAACGGCGACGGGCGCGCATTTTCGGTTGGGCCGGATGTATGCCCCGGATGCTTGCCTGTCAATGTTTACGCCAGTTCACCCTTGCGTGGACGCGCCTTTAACGAACCAGTCCCAGGAAGGGGAAAACCATGCTGAAACCGCTTCTCGCCGCTACGGCGCTGGCCGCCGCTTTGTCCGGCACGGCATTCGCGCAGGACGCCGATACGGTCGTTGCCACGGTGAACGGTGAAACCATCACGCTGGGCCAGCTGATCGCCATGCGTCAGGGGCTGGACCCGCAGACCACGCAGGGGCTTCCCGACACCGCGCTGTGGGATCTGATGCTGGACCAGATGGTGCGCCAGACCGCCGTGGCGCAGGCCGCCCAGCCGCTGAGCAAACGCGACACCGCCGCGCTGGAAATCGAAAAGCGCGCCTATCTGGCGGGTTCGGTTCTGGAAAAGGTCGCCGGTGCCGAACCGACCGAGGCAGAGCTGAAGGCCGCATATGATCAGGCATTCGGCGGTCAGGCAGAACCCAAGATCGAATACAACGCCGCCCATATCCTTGTGAAAACCAAGGAAGAGGCCGAGGCGATCGAGAAGCAGCTGAAAGACGGCGGCGATTTCGGTGCCATCGCGGCCGAGAAATCGACCGATCCCACCACTGGCCCGAACAAGGGCGATCTGGGCTGGTTCCAGCCCGATCAGATGGTCGCTCCCTTTGCGGATGCCGTGAAGGCGCTGAAAAAAGACGAGGTTTCCGCCCCGGTCGAAACCCAGTTCGGCTGGCATGTCATCAAACTGATCGACCAGCGTGAGACACAACCCCCGAAATTCGATGAAATCAAGGATCAGCTTGCAGTTCAGGTCCGCCGTGACAAAGTGCAGGCGGAAATCGAAAAGCGCGTGGCCGAAGCCAAGGTCGAAAAGACCGAGGGCCTCAGCCCCGACCTGTTGGGCAAGACCGAGCTTCTGGGGGAATGATCATGCCGAAGTCCGACAAGAAGGATAAGCTCTCGGATGCCGAGAAGCTGAAGTCCCTGAAAAAGAAAATGAAAAAGCTGAAGGCTGCCGCGGATGCAGCCGCAGCCCCCATCGGCACGCGCGTCGAGGCGGTGACCAAGGCGGTCGTCGCCAAGACGACCAAGAAAGCCAAGGCGGTGTCGCCGCTGGCCCCGGAAAGTTTCCCGGAACTGCCGGTCATCGCGGGCGCGGAATTCGCCGCCGGTGCGGCGGGCGTCAAATATCAGGGCCGCACCGATGTGATGCTGGTGCGTTTGGCGGCAGGCACGGCGATTGCCGGGGCCTTCACCAAATCCTCGACCCGCGCGGCCAGCATTCTGGATTGTCAGGCCAAGCTGTCGGGCAAGCAGGAAACCGGGCAGGGCGCGGCGATCATCGTGAACTCGGGCAATGCCAACGCATTCACCGGCAAGAACGGCCAGGAATCGGTGGACAAGGTGACTGGCGGCGTCGCATCTGCGCTGTCGATTCCGCGTGACCGCGTGTTTTCGTCCTCGACCGGCGTTATCGGTGAGCCTCTGCCTGCCGAGCGGATCACTGCGGTGATTGGTCAGCTGGCCGGGAAGCTGGATGCGGGCGGCGCTGCCGATGCGGCGCAGGCCATCATGACCACCGATACCTTCCCCAAAGGCGCCACCGCTAGCTTCGAAGCCGAGGGCGGCACGATCAATATCGTCGGCATCGCCAAGGGGTCGGGCATGATCGCGCCCGACATGGCGACGATGCTGGTCTATATCTTCACCGACGCCAAGATTGCGCCCGAGATGCTGCAAAAGCTGCTGAACGGCCAGCTTGCCAGCACCTTCAACGCGATCACGGTGGACAGCGACACCTCGACCTCGGATGCGCTGATCCTTGCGGCGACGGGGAAAACGACGGCCCAGCCGATCACCGATATGCGTTCCGCGCCCGCCCGCCGCTTTGGCAAGGCGCTGGGTCAGGTGATGATGGATCTGGCGCATCAGGTCGTCCGCGACGGCGAAGGCGCGACCAAGTTCGTCGAGGTGCAGGTCACCGGCGCGGCCAACAACAACGACGCGCATCGCGTGGCCATGGCGATTGCGAATTCGCCGCTGGTCAAGACCGCCATCGCAGGCGAGGACGCGAATTGGGGCCGCGTGGTCATGGCGGTCGGCAAGTCCGGCGCGCAGGCCGATCGCGACCTGCTGACCATCCGCTTTGGCGATATGGTGCTTGCCGAAAACGGCTGGCGCGCGCCCAGCTATGATGAAGCCGCAGCCAGCGCCTATATGAAGCGCGACCATCTGGTCGTGGGCGTCGATCTGGGGCTGGGCCGTGGCAAGCGCACGGTTTGGACCTGCGACCTGACGCATGGCTATATCGACATCAACGCGGATTATCGCTCGTGAAGATGGTTCTGGTCGCGGCCGTCGCGTTGGTTGATAAGGATGGCCGCATCCTGCTGGCACAGCGCCCCGAGGGGAAATCCCTTGCGGGCCTGTGGGAATTTCCCGGTGGCAAGGTCGAGCCCGGCGAGACGCCCGAGGCCGCTCTGATCCGCGAATTGCACGAAGAACTGGGGATCGAAACCTGGTCGTCGTGCCTGGCACCCCTTACTTTCGCCAGCCACGCCTATGAAAACTTTCATCTTTTGATGCCGCTATATGTCTGCCGGAAATGGGACGGCATCCCGACTCCGCAAGAGGGGCAGACCCTGACATGGGCAGATGCATCAAATTTGAGCAATTACCCTATGCCGCCTGCCGATCTGCCCTTGATCCCGATCCTCCGACAGTGGATATGAGGCTTATCCACCACAGAACCGCGCCCTAATTCACATTCTGCCGGTCTGTTACACATTCTTAGTTAACTTTTAACGATTTTGTGGCAATTCTGAAATCCTGTAGAGGAGGAGATCCGGACATGATTCGCACGATTACGATCGGTAGCTGTATTTCTGTCCAGGGTGTTTTCGAGCGTCAGGTGTCGAACGGCAATATCGTTGTCCGCGTCGGCTCCAAGACCTACGAAGGCAAGCCCGTGGTCATGGCCTGAAAAGGCCGGAAACAGTGCCAGCAAGAACTTAGGCGGGGCTTCTGAAAAGAAGCCCCGCCTTGTTTTTGTAAATTCCGATAACAGCAGAACATGCGAATTCTGCGGATAAAAAAACCGGCCCAAAGGCCGGTTTTTGCGTTCATGTCGTCGGGATTACAGCTGGCGCTGCACTTCCTCACGCTCAAAGATCTCGATGACGTCGCCCTTGCGGATGTCGTCATAGTTTTCAAAGGCCATACCGCATTCCTGACCGGACTGCACTTCCTTGACCTCGTCCTTGTAGCGTTTCAGCGTCTTCAGCGTGCCTTCATGGACCACAACGTTGTCGCGCAGCAGGCGCACGCCCGCCGAGCGGCGCGCCACGCCTTCGGTCACCAGACAGCCTGCGACATTGCCGACGCCGGTGACGCGGAACACTTCGCGGATTTCGGCATAGCCGATGAAGTTTTCGCGCACTTCGGCCGACAGCAGACCCGAGGCCGCCGCTTTGATGTCGTCCACCAGATCGTAGATGATCGAGTAGTAACGTATCTCGACACCCTTCTGGTTGGCGCTGTTACGCGCCGGGGCGTTCGCACGGACGTTGAAGCCGATGACCGGCGCCTGGCTTGCTTCGGCCAGACCAATATCGGATTCGGTGATCGCGCCGACGCCGTAATGCAGCACGCGGACGCGCACTTCGTCGTTGCCGATCTTTTCCAGCGCCTGAACGATGGCTTCGGCCGAACCCTGCACGTCGGCTTTGACCACGACCGGCAGTTCCGCGACGTTCTGGTCAGCTTTCGCCTTGGCCAGCATCTGGTCCAGCGTGATCGCAGCACCGGCTGCGGCGCGTTTGTCCTTGGCGGCCTTGATGCGGTAATCCGCAATCTCGCGCGCCTGCGCTTCGGTTGACACCACGTTCAGCACGTCGCCAGCGGCGGGCGTGCCGTCCAGACCCAGAACCTCGACCGGAACCGAGGGGCCGGCTTCATCGACCCGCTCGCCCTTGTCGTTGATCAGCGCGCGAACCTTGCCCCACTGTTCGCCGACGACGAAGATGTCGCCGCGTTTCAGCGTGCCGTTCTGAACCAGAACCGTCGCGACGGGGCCGCGGCCCACGTCCAGCTTCGCCTCGATCACGGCACCAAGGGCGGCGCGGTCGGGGTTCGAACGCAGCTCAAGGATTTCCGACTGCAGCGCAATGGCTTCCAGCAGGTTGTCCAGACCTTTGCCGGTCTTGGCCGAAACCTCGACATCCTGAACTTCGCCCGACATCGCCTCGACGACGACTTCGTGCTGCAGCAGGTCGGTGCGGACCTTTTGCGGATCCGCGCCGTGCTTGTCGATCTTGTTGATCGCCACGATCATCGGCACCTTGGCCGCTTTCGCGTGGTTGATCGCCTCGACCGTCTGCGGCATCACGGCGTCATCCGCCGCAACGACCAGCACGACAATATCCGTCACATGCGCGCCACGGGCACGCATCGAGGTGAACGCGGCGTGGCCGGGCGTATCAAGGAAGGTCAGCAGCGCGCCGGATTCGGTTTTCACCTGATAGGCGCCGATATGCTGCGTGATGCCGCCCGCTTCGCCGGAAACGACGTTGGCCTTGCGGATCGCGTCCAGAAGCGAGGTCTTGCCGTGGTCCACGTGACCCATGATCGTGATGATCGGGGCGCGGGGCCGCAGATCCTCGGCCTTGTCCTGAACCTGATCGATGACCTGTTCCACGTCGGAATCCGACACGCGCACGGCGCGGTGGCCGAATTCGTCGATCACCAGTTCGGCGGTGTCTGCGTCAACCGCCTGGTTGCCGGTGACCATCAGACCCATGCGCATCAGCGATTTGATGACGTCGGGCGTGCGTTCGGCCATCCGGTTCGCCAGTTCCGACACCAGAATGGTTTCGGGCAACTGCACGTCGCGGACCTGCTTTTCGGCGCGCTGGCTGAAGCCCATGGCTTTCTGCCGGGCTTTTTCCTGCTTGCGCTTCATCGCGGCCAGCGAACGCTGCCGCCCGCCTTCACCGTCCATCGCCTGCGAAAGCGACAGCTTGCCGGTGCGACGGTTGTCGTCGCGGTTCTTGTTGCGGTCGTTGTTGCGGTCGTCCGCAGGGCGCTCACGTTCGGTCTTGCGCGGAGCGGTCGCGGTCACGCCCTTGGTTTCCGCGCGTGCGGCAGCCGCTTCGGCCGCTGCACGATCGGCAGGGGCGGCAGGACGGGCTTCCGGTGCCTTGGGCTTGGTGACCTCGGCTTTTTTCTGGGCGCGCAGTTCGGCTTCGCGGGCGCGACGCTGATCTTCCTCGGCCTTCAGGCGCAGGGCTTCTTCGCGTTCGCGTTCTTCGCGCTCCTTGGCCTCGGCCTCAAGGCGACGGCGCTCGCGCTCTTCTTCGCGGGCCTTTTCCTCGGCCTCACGCTGGGCTTTCTCCTCGACCTCGCGGGCCTTGGCGGCTTTCAGCGCGGCCAGACGGCGCTCCATCTCGGCATCCGAGATGCCTGCGGGACGCCGGGAGGGGTCGCTGGAAACAGCCGAAGGGGAACGCCCGCCGCCCGACGCAGCACCGGGCTTGGCCGGCACGACGACGCGCTTGCGCTTGGTCTCGACGACCACGTTATGGGTCCGACCGTGGCTGAAGCTTTGCTTCACCTGGCCCGAACGACCAGCACCACCGCCAACACCCAAGGGTTTCTTTCCGTCCGTATCGCTCATTCCGCTTTTCATTCCTTCCCGGCGGATGCACCGCCGTCATGCCCGCGCAGACCTGCAAGTCTGCTCGCGTCCCTGATCAATTTGACGGTCAGGCCCCCCGGCGCAAGCGCGCTGTGTATGACATGATCGCGTCCAAAGGACAAACCCAATTCTGAAGCGGTCATGCAGCCGAACCAGCGCCCGCCTTCGGGCGTCCACAGCTTGCCTTTCCCGCGATCGGACCCATCGCTGGCCTGCAAAAGCACTTTCGCCCTGCCAGCCGCCAGCCAGTCCTTGGTCTTTTCGAAACCGGCCACGGCCAGTCCCGCCTTTCTGGCAAGCGACAGCGTGTCGGTGACGCGCTTTGCCAGCCCTTCTTCGATCATCGACATGAGTTCGGGCGGGACCGAGACTTGCGCCTTGGCCCCGCGTGAAAACATGCCTTTCGATGCGGCGCGATCCAGCGCCGTGCGATCAGCCACGACCCAGAAGCCGCGTCCGGGCAGCTTCTCGGCCAAATCTGGCACGACCTCTGCATCGGGGCCCGCGACAAAGCGGATCAACCCAGCCTTGGGCTGGGTTTCGCCCGTGACGATGCAGCGTCGCTCGGGCGTCTCGCGGTCCTTCGTCCGGCCCCCGCGTGTCATCCGGCTCCCGGGGCGTTACACCCCGGCCTCCTTGTCTTCGGCCACGGCATTGTCGCCTTCGCCTTCAACTTCGTCATCGGCTGCCTCGGTTTCCTCGGCCTCCATCTCGGTCGGATCGACCCAGCCCAGCATCACGCGGGCGGTCATCACCATGTTCTGCGCCTCCTCCAACGAGACGTCATAGGGTTCCAGCAGACCTTCGTCCTTGAGGCGGGCACCGTTCACCGTGGTCCAGCCGCCAGCCAGTTCCCAGTCGGCGCAGGTCGCAAAGTCTTCCAGCGTCTTCACGCCGTCCTTGGCCAAAGCCTCGACCATCTGCGGGGTCAGGCCCTCGAACTCGATCAGGCTGTCTTCGGCACCCAGTGCACGGGCGTTTTCCAGCGCGGCCTTGTTTGCCGCCTCCAGATGCTCGCGGGCGCGGGTTTGCAGCTCCGATGCCGTGCCTTCGTCCACGCCGTCGATGGACAGCAGCTCGTCCAGATCGACATAGGCGACTTCTTCCAGATTGGTGAAGCCTTCGGCAACCAGAAGCTGGGCAAAGAATTCGTCCAGATCCAGCGCATCCATGAACAGCTTGGTGCGGGCGTTGAACTCGGCCTGACGGCGCTTGGATTCCTCTTCCTCGGTCAGGATGTCGATGTCCAGACCGGTCAGCTGGCTGGCCAGACGCACGTTCTGGCCACGACGACCGATCGCAAGGCTAAGTTGTTCATCGGGGACGACGACTTCAATACGTGCGGCGTCCTCATCGAACACGACTTTCGCCACTTCGGCAGGTTGCAGCGCGTTCACAAGGAACGTCGCCTGATCGTCCGACCACGGAATGATGTCGATCTTTTCGCCCTGCAATTCGCCGACGACGGCCTGAACGCGGCTGCCGCGCATACCGACGCAGGCACCGACCGGATCGATCGAGTTGTCATAGGAAATCACGGCGATCTTGGCGCGCGACCCCGGATCGCGGGCGCAGGCCTTGATCTCGATCACGCCGTCATAGATTTCCGGCACTTCCATCTTGAACAGTTCCGCCATGAACTGCGGATCTGTGCGCGACAGGAAAATCTGCGGACCACGGGTTTCGCGGCGCACGTCTTTCACATAGGCGCGGATGCGGTCGTTCGGGCGATAGCTTTCGCGGCCGATCTTTTCGTTCCGGCGCAGAATCGCCTCGCCACGGCCCACATCGACGATGATGTTGCCATATTCCTCGCGCTTGACGACGCCGTTGATGATGGTGCCGGCGCGGTCTTTGAACTCTTCATACTGGCGGTCACGCTCGGCTTCGCGGACGCGCTGCAGGATGACCTGCTTCGCGGATTGCGCGGCGATGCGGCCCAGTTCGACCGGCGGCACTTCGTCCACGATCTCATCACCGACCTGCGGGTTCGCCAGATAGGGCTCGGCCTGCTTGACGGTCAGTTGCGCCTGGTAATTCTCGACGGCCTCGTCTTCGACGACGGTGCGGACGCGGGTGAACGTCGCGTTGCCGGTCTTGCGGTCGATCTTGACCCGGATGTCCATTTCGCTGCCATAGCGCGACTTTGCGGCACGGGCGAGGCTGTCCTCCATCGCCTCGATCACCAGATCGGGGTCGATCATCTTCTCGCGCGCGACGGCCTCGGCGGTCTGAAGCAGCTCAAGCTGGTTAGCAGAGGTGATGGCCATTCCTCACTCCTTCGCAGCGGCGTTGTCATCGCCGGCTTCTGTTTCAATCTCGTCAAAGGCGGATTCGTCCAGATTTTCGATCTGCACGCCCGCTTCCTTTTTCTGCCGCAGCATTTCGGCGATCAGGTCGTCGGTCAGGACCAGCTTCGCATCCGAAAGCCAGTCGAAATTCAGGCCGATGGTGTGGGTTTCACCGGCTTCTTCGATGTTCAGCAGCACCTCGTCGCCTTCGGTGCCAGCCAGCGTGCCCTTGAACCGCTTGCGCCCGTCGATGGGCTGGTTCGTTTCCAGCCGCGCCTCGTAGCCTTCGAAGGTCGCGAAGTCCTTCATCCGGGTCAGCGGGCGGTCGATGCCGGGGCTGGAAACTTCAAGGTGGTAATTGTCCTCGATCGGGTCTTCCACGTCCAGAACGGCGCTGACCGCGGTCGAGATGTCGCCACAATCATCGACGTTGATGCCGCCTTCGGGGCGGTCGGCCATGATCTGCAGGGTCGCGGTCTTGCCACCTTGCAGGCGGATGCGCACCAGTTCGAACCCCAGATCCTCAATGACCGGAGAGATGATTTCGGCCAGACGCCGGTCGATGGCGGTCTTCGCGATAAGGTCGGACATGATCGCTATCCCAAAAATGCAAAAACGGGCCTGAAGGCGGCCCGTGCGTGATCCCGGTGGGCAGGTTTTGGACACCTGCGCCGCTGTTGAGCGTGGATATAGGCGCGATTTGCCGCGAATGCAAGAAAAACCGCTACTGCCCCGCGCCGGGGTTCATCCGCCATATGCTGAAGTTCAGCGCCGAGGCGACGGAAAGCCATGCCAGATAGGGTAAAAGCATCAGCCCCGTCCACAAATCCAGCCTGAACGCCATGACCATCATCACCGCGACGACCAGCCACAGCAGCGCGATCACCGCCATCCCAAGCCCCATGCGATGCGCCCCGAAAAAGACCGGAGTCCACAGCGTATTCAGCGCGATCTGTGCGCCCCACAGCGCCAGCACCATGCCCGATCCGGGCAGCACGGCCAGACGCGCGCCCGCCCATGCCATCAGGATGTAAAGCAAGGTCCATGCCACGGGAAACGCCCACCGCGGCGGGGTGAAGCCGGGCTTGCGCAGGGCGTCATACCAGGCGCCGGGCTGAAAGATGATGCCGGTCGCGGCGGCCGCAGCGCAGGCCAGCAGAAAGGTCAGAAAGATCATTGGGCGGTTCCCCTAGGGGCGGCTAGAACGCCGCATCATCGCGAAAACCATCCATGACCCGCACAAGTTCCGCAGCGATTCGCGGCTCGCTCAGCGCGTGGCCCGAGGCGGGGACAAGCCGCAATTCCGCCTTGTGCCAGCCATCGGCCAGTTCCCACGCGGTATGGGGCGGGCATACCATGTCATAGCGGCCCTGCACGATCACGGCGGGCAGATGCTCGATCCGGTGGCGGTCGCGCAAAAGCTGGTTTTCCTCAAGGAAGCAGCCATTGACGAAATAATGGTTCTCAAGCCGGGCAAAGGCGCGGGCATAATCGGGCGGCGCATGGCCCGGACCGCTGATTTCCAGCCCTGCCAGCGCGTTTTCCCACATGACCCAGGGCTGGGCGTGGCGCACTTCCTGCGCACGATCCCCGCTGAACAGGCGGCGGTGATAGGCAGCGATCAGATCGCCGCGCTCGGCCTCGGGGATGGGCGCCAGAAAATCGGCCCAGCGGTCGGGAAAAAACCGCGCGGCCCCTCCGCCATAGAACCAGTCCAATTCTTCGCGGCGGCCCAGGAAAACGCCGCGCAGCACCAGCGCCAGAACTGATTCGGGATGCGCCTCGGCATAGGCGACAGCCAGCGTCGCGCCCCAGCTTCCGCCGAACAGAACCGCCCGTTCGATCTCCAGATCCTGACGGATGACCTGAATGTCGTGGATCAGATGCTGGGTGGTGTTCTTGTCGACCTCGGCATGGGGGCGCGAACGTCCGCAGCCGCGCTGGTCGAACAGAATGGTGCGGTAATGCGCAGGATCAAAAAACCGTCGCATGTAGGGGCTACAACCGCCGCCAGGGCCACCATGCAGCACGATGACGGGGACACCCTCGGGATTGCCGCTTTGTTCCAGATAGATGACATGGCCATCGCCCATGTCGATACGGCGCTGGTCGAACGGCTCGACCATCGGATGCAGCCTGCCATGCGACGGGGTGCCGCCGATTTGCCCTGCCAATCTGTCCATCCGGTCACTATATAACGCCCCGCGCGCGCCCGCCATAAGAAGGACGGCCAGAATGACCGAAAGACCGCAGACCAGCAGCATCGACCCCGCCGAGGTCGCCAAGTTTCAGGCCATGGCCGCCGAATGGTGGGATCCGCAGGGCAAGTTCAAACCGTTGCACATGCTGAACCCGACGCGGCTGGAATACGTCACGACCCAGATCGCGGCGCAGTTCGGGCGCAACCGCGACGATGCCCGCCCGTTCGAAGGGCTGACCATTCTGGACATCGGCTGTGGCGGCGGGCTGATGGCCGAACCCATGGCACGCCTTGGCGCCCGCGTCACCGGCGCAGATGCGGCCACCGGAAATATCTTGGTCGCCAGCCTCCACGCCGAGGCGCAAGGGCTTGAGATCGACTACCGCGCCACCACGTCCGAGGCGCTGGCCGCCGAAGGTCAAAGCTATGACGTGGTCATGGCGCTGGAAATCGTCGAACACGTGGCAGACCCCGCTGATTTCATCGCCACCTGCCGCGATCTGGTGAAACCGGGCGGATTGCTGATCCAGTCCACGCTGAACCGCAATCCGAAAAGCTTTCTGATGGGCATCATCGGCGCAGAGTGGGTGATGCGCTGGCTGCCCAAGGGCACGCATGACTGGCGCCGCTTCATCACCCCGGACGAGCTGGCCGCGATGACCACGGCGACCGGGCTGAATGTGGTGGACCGTTGCGGCATGGTCTTCAACCCGCTGGGTTGGAGCTGGTCGCTGTCGCATCGCGACCTGTCCGTGAACTATGCCATGACCGCGGTGCGCGACGCCTGATTTCTCAGTTCTTCAAATACCCATGCGGCGGTGCAACCGGCACCGTCAGCGGGTATCTTGCCGCAGCGCCTCGGCCAGTTCCTTGCGCAACAGGCGCAGAACGGGCAGGGCGGCGCGCACACGTTCCGCGCCGACATCTCGCACCACATCCGCAATACGCGGCATGAACGCCGCCAGTGCCGCGTCCCGTGCCGCGCGGCCTGCCGGGCTGATCGACACGAATTTGCGCCGCGCATCATCCCAATCGGGGCGGATATGGATATGCCCGGCCCATTCCAGCCGCGACAAGGTATTGGTCATGGCTCCGCGCGTCACATGAAACGCCTCGGCAAGCTCGGCGGGGCTGCGTTCCGTGCCGACATGGGCCAGCAGATTCAGCACCGAGAAATGCGAAATCTGCATCCCCTTGGGAAGCGATTTGCCGATCAGGTCGCGGGCAAGCTGATCGGCGATGAATACTTCGGAAAACAGGCTTGCAGCCAGCGAATCCGCCGAAAGTTCAGCAGAGACAGGCTGATTTTCCAAGGTCTTGTCAGGCATCGCTCTCTCAGGGTGCCGAATAGTCTCGGTCATGGGTCAGGGACGGGATGCGGGACCGTGCCCCAGCAACGGCGCTGGGGTCAAGCGTTACCATACTGACGCAAGGCTGTTCCCCAGCGTCGATCAAGACCTTGCCCCATGGATCGACGGCCAGTGAATGGCCGTGACTGCGGCGCGGCTTGCGATCCGGGCACAGGTGGTTTTCGTGCAGCCCGCATTGCGCGGGGGCCAGAACATAGCACCCTGTCTCGATCGCGCGTGCGCGGATCAGCACCTCCCAATGGGCTGCGCCGGTCGTGTCGTTGAAGGCGGCGGGGATGGTCAGCACCTGCGCACCGGCCTTGGCCAGATCACGATACAGATGCGGAAACCGCAGATCATAGCAAACCGTCATCCCCACGGGCCAAGGCCCATCCGCCAGAACCGCCCGATCGCCGGGGCGAAAGGCTGCGGATTCGCGATAGGACTCGGTTTCGGAAACCGTCACGTCGAACATGTGCAGCTTGTCGTAACGCGCATGGATTTCGCCATCCGGCGCGATCAGAAAGCTGCGATTGGCAAAGCGGCTGTCGGTCGAATCGTCCGTCTTCAGCGACAGCGACCCGATCAGCAGCCATATCCCCAATTCGCGCGCGTCAGAACGCAGCGCGGCCAGCGTTTCGTCCCGATCCTCGGGGCGCAGAACACGGTCCTGCGTGGCGCGGTCGGCGTTCAGCAGGTTCGTTGCCTCGGGTGTCAGAACCCATGCCGCGCCGCGCTCCGCCGCTTCGCGCACCAGCGCGCGCGTCTGGGGCAGGTTGCGTTCCGGGTCGTCCGAAACGCTGAGCTGCACCAGACCCGCGGTCAGGACTGTCATGCGGTGATGCCCAGCATCGGGTCCAGCTTGCCTTCGCGGTCCAGCAGGTGGATGTCGTCACTGCCGCCGACATGCTGACCGTCGATGAAGATCTGCGGCACGCTGCGGCGGCCGCCCGCGCGTTGGGTCATCGCCACGCGCAGGTCGGGATCGCGGCTGACATCGGTTTCGTCATAGGCGACGCCCTTTTTGCGCAGCAGCGCCTTGGCCGCGATGCAATAGGGGCAGGTGGGGGTGGTATAGATTTCGACCTTGGCCATTCCGGGACGTCCTTGGATTGCTTTAGCCCTTACTTAGGTATCCTTGACGGCGCGCGCCAGCACCACGACCGAAACCGGCCCCGATCCCGCATCCCGCAGCGCCGTGGCTGCCGCAGCCAGCGTCGCCCCCGAGGCCATGACGTCATCGACCAGCAGCACCGCGCGGCCCTGAATGCGTCCCGCGACGCGGCGATGGACGGCGATGGCATCGTGCAGATTGGCGAAACGCTGGGCGAATGTGCCGTGATCCTGCATCGGCGTGTGGCGCAGGCGGCGCAGGGCATGGGGCAGATGTTCCAGGCCATGAACCTGCGCCACGCGCTGCGACAGCAAGGCGGCCTGATTGTATTTGCGCTTGGCAAGCCTGCGCAGATGCAGCGGCACGGGCATCACCAACATATCGCGCCTGACCAGCGGCCCCGCTGCCCGCGCCACCCAGTCCCCCAAAGGCGGCGCAAGATCCAGCCGGTCGCCATGTTTCAGCATCAGCGCCAGTTTCCGCCCCGTGCCGCGATAGACCAGCGCCGCCCGTCCCCGGTTCCACGGGCGCGACACGCGCAGGCAATCGTCGCAGACCAGCAGGCCAATATCCTCATGCTCCTCGGGGCCGCCGCCGGGCAGGGGGGCTGCGCAGCGGGTGCAGCAAAGTCCCGCGATGAATTCCGCCGCAGCCCAGCAGGTCGGGCATAGCGCCCCTTCTTCGGCGACGGGGGCATCGCAGCCGATGCATTGCGGCGGATAGATCAGCCGCAATGCGCCTTTCATCAGGCCGCGAAGGCCCTTATTGTCCACGCCCATGACGCCTCACCAAAGCCCCGTTCCGAAGCTGACCGACCGTTCTGCCCTGACGCGCAACCGCGCCCGCGCAAACCGCATCGGCCCCGTCGATTTCCTGCATCGAATCGTCGCCGACGAGATCGAGTTTAGGCGGGCAGAGGTTAACAGAGCCTTTACCGACATCGCCGTCGTGACCGGCCACCCGGAATTCTGGGCCAGGGCCATTCCGGGCGCGACCGTCGTCACCGACGCGCCTACGCTGGATCTGCGCCCCGGCGCGCATGATCTGGTCGTTCACGCCATGTCGCTGCACTGGTCCGAAGACCCGGTGGGCCAGATCGCGCAGGCGACACGTGCGCTGCGCCCGGACGGCCTGTTCATCGCGGCCTTTCCCGCAGGTCGCACCCTGCACGAATTGCGCGACGCCCTGACCCGTGCCGAGGCGCAGGTGGCGGGCGGCCTGTCGCCCCGCGTGCTGCCGATGGGCGAGATCCGCGATCTTGGCGCGCTTCTGGGCCGTGCCGGTCTGGCGCTGCCGGTGGCCGATCAGATCAGCCAGAATGTCAGCTATCGCAACCTGTTCCATCTGGCCCGCGATCTGCGCGGCATGGGCGAAGGCAATGCGCTGGCCGCCCGCCTGCGCCATCCGACGCGCCGCGACGTGCTGATGCGCGCCGCCGAGATCTATGCCGAAAGCCATGCCGACCCGGATAACGCCGACCGTATCCGCGCGACGTTCGAACTGGTTTTCCTGACGGGTTGGGCACCCGATGACAGTCAGCAAAAACCGCTCCGCCCCGGTTCGGCCAAGATGTCCTTGGCGGATGCGCTTGCAAGCATAAGGAAGCCGCAGGCATGAGCCATCTCTCCGCTGACCATCCCAAGGTTGCCGCCCCGCGTATCGGCGTGCTGATCGCCAATCTGGGCACGCCGGATGCCACCGACTACTGGTCGATGCGCCGTTACCTGTCGGAATTTCTGTCGGACAAGCGCGTCATCGACCTGCCGCGCTGGAAATGGCAGCCGATCCTACAGGGGATCATCCTGTCCAAGCGGCCCTTCACCTCGGGGGCGAATTACAAGACCATCTGGAACAACGAGGCGAATGAAAGCCCGTTGATGACCATCACCAAGGAACAGGTGGCGGCGCTACGCGACCGCGCGGCGACGCTTTGGGGCGATCGGGTGATGGTCGATTTCTGCATGCGTTACGGCAACCCCTCGACCGCGTCGGCGGTGGACCGGATGGTCAAGGCGGGCTGCGACAAGATCCTGTTCCTGCCGCTTTATCCGCAATACGCGGGCGCGACCTCGGCCACGGCCAATGACCAATTCTTTCGCGCCTTGATGCAGCAGACGTGGCAACCCGCCGCCCGCACCGTTGCGCCCTATTTCGACCGCGCCGACTATATCGACGCGCTGGCAGGCTCGGTCGAGCGTGCCTTGGGCGGGCGCGTGCCGAAAAAGCTGGTCGCCAGCTATCACGGGATGCCGAAACGCTATCTGATGCAGGGCGACCCCTATCATTGCCACTGCCAAAAGACCTCACGTCTGCTGCGTGAACGGTTGGGCTGGGACAAGGGTGTCATCGACACCACCTTTCAATCGGTGTTCGGACGCGAGGAGTGGCTGAAACCCTATACCGTCGAACATGTCGCTGAACTGGCGCGTCAGGGGATCACGGAAATCGCCGTGATCTCGCCCGCTTTCTCCTCGGATTGCATCGAGACGCTGGAGGAAATTCAGGGCGAAATCCGCGAGGCGTTCGAACATGCGGGCGGCAAGGAATTCACCTATATCCCCTGCCTGAACGCCGATGCCGCGCATATCGACGTGCTGACAACGATCATCGGCGAAAACCTGACGGGGTGGATCTAGGTCACTCGACCAGCCGCGCCAGATTTTCCAGCGACGACGCCATGGCGGCGCGGTGATCTTCGGCGCCGATCCCCGCAGGGACATTTTCGGCGGTGACGGTCAGCGTCGTGCCCGTCTGCATGGGCGTGATCGCCCATGACATGACCATTACCCCGGCAAAGGCCGGATCGTCGGACTGAAAGGTGAAACGCTGCCGCACCAGCCGGTCGGGGACCAATTCCAGAAATTCGCCCGCGACGGCATCCGTATCGTCCGAAGTTTTGCCGCTGCCCGCCTGATCGAAAATCAGCGTCATCACGAACCTGCCGCCGGGCCATGGCTCGAACAGATCGACCTGCCCGCGCGCGCCTTGGGGCGGCAACCAGTTCTGGATCATGTCGCGATCGGTCAGCGCGCAATAGACAACCTTGGGGCTGGCCGCGATATGGCGTTCCGCGTGGTCGGTGCGCATGATTGCCCCCGTATCACGTAATGAAAAAGGCCCCCGAAGGGGCCTTTTTGGATCACAGCACCAGAACCTGCGTGCCGACTTTGGTCAGGTCATACATCTGCTTGATGTGTTCGTTATACATCCCGATGCAGCCGTTCGACGATTTGCGGCCGATCTTGCGCGTGTCATGCGTGCCGTGGATGCGGTAATACTGCCAGCTCAGCCACAGGGCATGGGTGCCCATCGGGTTCAGTGGGTCGCCGGCAGGCACGAAATCCGGCCATTCGGGGTTCCGCTTCTTCATCTCGGGCGTGGGGGCCCAGGTCGGGCCAAGCACTTTCTTGATGATCTCGGTCCGGCCGGTGCGGGTCAGGTCAGGGCTGACCGGGACCGAGGTCGGGAACAGTTTGTAAACCGTCTGATCTTCGGACCAGAAATGCAGCGCGCGCGAATTCAGGTCGACCAGAATCGCGCCGTTGGTCAGGTTCGAGAAATAGGGCTGCCAGTCCTGCGCGTGGAAGCTGGAGATGTTGCGGCGCGAATCCTGACTGTTGTCATACTGCACCCGGCCCGCATCCGGCGTCGCGCCACCTGCCGCGCCGATGATCGGCTGGCCGGTATAGGGGTCGATCTGCTGCGCGATGGCGGGTGCCGCCAGCGCCGCTGCCCCGACTGCAACCGAGGTCGTCAGAAAGGTCCGGCGCGAGACCGGGTTGTTCGGCGTCTTCATGTGTCGCTCCTGATGTGCGGACCGCCTGACCGCGGTCTTCTTTTTCCGTATTGGAATGAGATTTTGCTATGCGCGGGATTACGCCTGTTCGTTGAACCGCGCAATTCAAACAAGCGTCATTGTCGCAACAGCGTCGCACCCTGTTGCGCTCACGCAATCTTGGGTTTGAAGCGGGCGGGACGCTTTTGTAAAGCTGTCGCAAAATATCTCGGGACAGGTCCATCATGTTTAAAATCTCAACCCTTGTGCTGTGCGCGGCGCTGGCCTTGACGGCCTGCACCCGGCCGCAGGTGCAACTCGGCCCCGACGGTCAGCCGCTGCCCGTCGCCTATAAGATCACTCCCAAGGAAGAGGCGCAGATCGCGCCGCGTCTTGGCGGCCAGATGAACATGCTGCGCGCCAATGTCGGCGCAGGGCCGCTGACCGAAAACCCGATGCTGACCATCGCCGCCAAGGCACATGCCCGTGATATGTCGGCACAAAACCGGGCGTGGCATTTCGGGTCGGACGGTTCGTCGCCGCTGGACCGTATCCGTCGTCAGGGCTTCATGGGCCACCTGATCGGTGAGAACATCTCGGAAACCTACGAAAATGACATCACCACGCTGAACGCATGGATGCAGACCCGCGACACGCGCGATGTGGTCATGGACCCCCGCGCGACCGAATTCGGCGTGGGCTGGTATCAGGAACCCTCGGGCAAGGTCTGGTGGGTGTTGCTGACCGCGGGCGGTTCGGCCACGGGCGCTGCGCCGGGCGGTGGTTTTGCTGCGGCTGCTGCGGGCTATATGCCGACCAATCCGGGTTTCTAAGCGATCCGCACCAAGATCAGGGCCGGGGATTTCCCCGGCCTTTGCCATTTCTGGTCCCTTGCGGCGGACGACGTTTGGGCCATGAAACGAAAACAGTCCGGCCTTGGCCGGACTGCGTATCAGATCACCGCTGCAAGACTGCGGGTTCAGGGATAGATGAACACCGCGACGCCGGGGTTGAGCAACGAGAAGATCTCTTCGATCTCATCGTCGTTCACCGCGATGCAGCCCGCGGTCCAGTCGCGGCGCTGCTTGATCAGGTTTTTTCCCTCCGGTCCAAGGCCATGGATCATGATGTCGCCGCCGGGGCGCTGACCCATTTGCGTCGCATGGGCGATGTCGCGGGCCGAGGGATACGAGATGCCCAGCGACAGGTGATAGCGGCTGTAAGGGTTCTTGCGGTCGATGAAATACATCCCTTCGGGGGTCTTTCCATCGCCTTCGTATTGCTTTGCGCCCATGGGTTGGCTGCCAAGGCCGATGTCATAGCTGCGCACGACATTCTTGCCTGCGACCAGATACATCTTCCGCTCGGTCTTCTTGACGATGACCTGCGTGACCGGCGGCCCCGAATAGGGCTGCGGTTTACTGGGGAGTTGACTGTCCCCGCCGCCGCAACTTGCCACAAGCGCAACTGCGACCACCGCGATCAATGCGCGAAATGCCCGTATCATCACTGCCCTCTGCGTGCTGATGCACTGTTTCTTTGGGCATCAGATACCACGGGGGTTAAAATTTCGCTAGTTTCGGCGAATTTCCGCCACGGTTTCCACATGGGGCGACCAGCGGAACTGATCGACAACGTAAAGGCGCACAATATCTAGCTTTCTTTCGGCCAGAATCCGCGCATCCCTTGCGAAAGTGACCGGATCGCAGCTAACCCAAGCCAGCGTTTCGACCCCTGAATTGGCGATTTCGCGGGCCTGAGCTTCGGCCCCGGCGCGTGGAGGGTCGATCACGATCGCGTGATATTTCAGCTCATCCGGCAGTAACGGGCGCCGCGCAAGGTCACGCGTCTCGGTCGTGATTCGCTTCAGCGATGCCATGCGCGCCGCGCGGTCCAATGCCTGAAGGGGGGCGGTCAGCCCTTCGACGGCGTGAACCTCGGCCCCTTCGGCCAAGGGTAGGGTGAATGTGCCGCAGCCCGAAAACAGGTCCAGCACCCGACCTGCGCCGCGGGTGATGTCGCGCACTGCGCCGACCAGTGCCGCCTCGCCCTCCTGCGTGGCTTGCAGGAACCCTCCGGCAGGCGGCACGACCTGCGCGCGGCCAAAGGGGATCGCGGGCGGGCGGCGGGTGATCGACTGCCCGTCCCATGTCAGCCGCGCCAGATCGCCTTCGTCCGCCAGCGCGGCAAGGGTCTGGAACAGCGCAGGCTCCATCGGTTTTCCGCCTGTCGCGGTCACGTCCAGACCGGCAGGCGTATCGACGACGACCAGCGACACCTCGGCCGAACGCGATGCGCCTGCGACGACAATCCGACGCAGCAGCGGCAGCGCGTCCTGAATGGCGGGACGCAGGATGTGGCAATCGGCAATGTCCACGATCACATCCGAGGCGCGGGCGTGAAAGCCCAGAAGCGCGCCTTTCTTGGTGCGCCGTCCCGACAGGACCGCGCGCCGTCGCGACCGGGGCGGCGAGACGTGGACCCCCGCAATCGGCGCAGCCAGCCCTTGCGCGCGCAACGCCTGTTCAACCACGCCGACTTTCCAGCCCTTCACGAAATCCTCGGACCCGTGCATCAGCGAACAGCCACCGCAGGCGCGATAATGCTGGCAGGCGGGCCTGACCCGCTGGTCCGAGGGGGCAAGGATGCGCGGCGCGGCGATGCGACCCTCTGCCGCCTCGCCCTCGATCTGTTCGCCGGGCAGGGTCAGCGGGGCCAGGGCGCGCGCGTCGCCGGAAATGGCGACGCCGTCGCCTTTGCGGCCCAGCCGCTCAACAGTCCAGATGGTCACTCGGCAGCCTCGGTCGTGTCGTCATCGTCGGTGCCAAGAAAGCCGCCCGACTGGCGGTTCCAGTAGCGCGCATAAGTGCCGTTGCGGGTCAGCAGTTCGGCATGGGTGCCTTGTTCGACGATGCGCCCGGCCTCCAGCACGATGATGCGGTCCAGTTCGGCGATGGTGGAAAGGCGGTGGGCGATGGCCAGCACGGTCTTGCCCCGCATGGCGCGGTGCAAGGCGTCCTGCACCTGCGCCTCGACCTCGCTGTCCAGCGCGCTCGTCGCCTCGTCCATGATCAGGATCGGGGCGTCCTTCAGCAGCGCACGGGCCAAGGCGATGCGCTGGCGCTGGCCGCCGGACAGCTTCACCCCGCGTTCGCCCAGATGTGCGTCATAGCCCGTGCGGCCCGCATGGTCCTGCAATGTCAGGATAAACTCATGCGCTTCGGCGGCGCGGGCGGCGGCAAAGATTTTGTCATCCGTGGCGTCGGGGCGGCCATAAAGGATGTTCTCACGCGCCGAGCGGTTGAACATCGCGGTTTCCTGCGTGACCATCGCGATATTGCGGCGCAGGCTTTCCTGCGTCACCTGCCGCACGTCATGGCCATCGACCCGGACCGCGCCGCGTTCGACATCGTAAAGTCGCAACAGCAGCGAAACCATCGTGGATTTGCCCGCGCCCGAGGCGCCGACGATCCCCAGCTTTTCCCCCGCCGCGATATGCAGATCCATGTCGCGGATGCCGCCGCCTTCGCGGCCATAGGCGAAATCCACATGGTCAAAGTCGATCCGGCCCAAGGCACGGCCCAGCACCAGCGCATCGGGTGCATCGGTCAGGCTGTGCGGGGGCGACAGGGTCTGCATCCCGTCCTCGACCTCGCCGATCGAGCCCCAGACGCCCATCAACGCCATGCTGACCCAGCCGGTCATCTGTGCCAGCCGCATCGCGATGGCACCCGATGCTGCAATGTCGCCCGCCGTGGCCATGCCGTGATGCCACAGATACATCGTGCCACCGACAAGGATCACCGGCAGCGCGCCCGCAATGGTCATCAGCGACAGGCGGAACCATGTGCTGACGCGCCCGAAATCCAGCGCGCGTTCGCGAAAACCGGCCATCGCGCCAAGTGCGGTGCGGTCTTCATGCGCGGCGTTGGCGAACAGCTTGACGGTCTTGATATTGGTGATCGTATCGACGACCTGCCCCGTCACCATCGCGCGGGCCGATGCCCGGCTGGCCGAGCGGGTGCGGATACGCGGCAGGAAATAGCGGATCAGCGCGACATAGGACACAAGCCAGACCAGCAGCGCCAGCGCGCCGAAAGCATCGACGCCGATCAGAAACGCCGCCGACCCAAGGACCGAGGCCAGCGCGAAAGCCACCACGTTCACCATCTCGGACGCGACATCGGTGACGGCCCGCGCGGTCTGCATCTGCTTTTGCGCGATGCGTCCGGCAAAGTCGTTGTCGAAGAAGGTGACGGAATGACCCATCGTCCAGCGATGCAGCCTCGACAGCACCAGGGGCAGCACGTTCGGCCCGATCATCACGCTGGAACTGGCCGTGGACAGCCCAAAGACGGCAGGACGCACGACAAGGAAGAACGCGACGAAGGTAAAGACCAGCCAGCCCTGCTGGCTCCAGAACTGATCGGCGGGGGTGGATACCACCGCGTCGATCACCCAGCCCAGCAGCACCGCCGAGATCACATCGGCCACGCCGCCCAATGCGGATGCAATGGCTGCCAGCGTCAGACCGGGCCACGCGCCCGCAAGGCACCAGCGAAAGAACGCAAACAGCGTGCGCGGCGGTGGGCCGTCGGCAGGCCGGAATGCGTCGATCATGCGGGCAAAGAAATTGTGCATGACGATCAACCCTGATCCGTGGCGGGGCGTTCCAGCGCAAGGCTGCGCAATTCGTCCCGCGACAAAGCGAAACCGCTGGCGATAAAGGCATCCTCGGCCCTGCGCAACGCCTGACCAAGCGCAGGCCCGGACAGCCGGTCCATCAGATCCTGTGCGCTCAGCGGGAATTTCGCGTCCGCCGCATGGGCCACCGCATGGCACCAGCCAAAAGGCGGCACGTCGCCGCGCGCCGCGCGCACCAGCACCGATTGCGCGGCTATTGCGCGGCCAAAGCGATAGGCGGCCTCGGGCGCGGCGAGGCGTGTCGCCTGCGCGATCTGGTCCTGCATCCGCGCCTCGTCCCGCGACAGGCGCAAGTCGTGCGCAACATCGCTGGCCCCCAGCACGGCCAGCCTGCGCGGCCAACCGGGCAGGGCGCCATGGCCGAAATCCTGTTCCGCCTCGATCAATGCGGGGAAATCTGCGATGTCGGCACCGGGCAGCGCCAGGGCCAGCACGCCTGCCTTGTCCATCAGGGCCAGCGCCTCGGACGGATCGGGGGCGGTCAGCAGCTTGCGCATTTCGGCGCCCACCCGCTCACGCGAGATCAGGGCAAGGCCGTCTGCCGCATCGGCGCAAGCGGCCAAGGCGTCGGGATCGGCCTGACCGGGCGCGCCATACCATGCGTGAAAGCGGAAAAAGCGCAGGATGCGCAGGTAATCCTCGGCGATCCGTTCGCGCGGCTCTCCGACGAAACGCAGCCTGCGCGCGGCCAGATCGGGCAACCCGCCGACCGGATCCAGCACCACGCCGTCCAGACCGCAATAAAGCGCGTTCATGGTGAAATCGCGGCGCTGTGCGTCTTCGGCGATGTCGTCGGAAAAAGCCACGACCGCGCGCCGCCCATCGGTTTCGACATCGCGGCGCAATGTCGTCACCTCATAGCCCTTGCCATCTGCGACGACGGTGATCGTGCCATGTTCGATGCCGGTGGGCACGGCGCGCAGGCCGGCCGCCTCGGTCAGTTCGATCACGCGGTCAGGATGGGCCGAGGTCGCGATGTCGGTATCCGATACCGGCGCACCCATCAGCGCATTGCGCACCGCGCCGCCCACGACCAATGCCTGATGGCCATCCCCCGTCAGCGCCGAAAGCACGCGGCGCAAACCGGGATCGGCCAGAAAAGGGGCGTCGATACGGGTCATGGGTTCAACCTCAGCGCAAGGGCGTGCAGCACGCGGGCCGTCGCGCCCCAGATATAATAGGGACCATAGGGTGCTACGTAATAGGATCGCCAGTCCCCGCGCCAGCGCCGCTTTTCGACGCGGTAATTCGCCGGGTCCGCGATATGGGCAAAGGGGACGGTAAACACCTCCTCGACTTCGCCCGCTTCGGGGCGCGGGGTGAATTCGCCCCGGATCAGGCCCAGCACCGGGGTCATGGCGAAATCGGTCACGGTGCGATGCGCGGGCAAAGTGCCAAGGATTTCCACCTGTGCGGGGTCCAGCCCGACTTCCTCATGGGCTTCGCGAAGGGCCGCGGCGGTTTCGTCGGCATCGGTGGGATCCACCTTACCGCCGGGCAGCGCGATCTGGCCGGGGTGATGGCGCAGCCCGCTGGCGCGTTTGGTCATCACCAGCCGTCCGCGCCCGTCGAACGCGGCCAGCACGCCCGCCGGGCGCAAGGCCCGTTCGCCCGGTGCGGTCTTGTCGAAATCATAGTCGGACGAGGGCTTTGACGCGGTGGTCAAAGCCCTGAGCAATCGGTCGCGCAGCAGGGATTGCGGCGCGCCCGTCATGTCACTGCGCCGCCTGTTGCGGCACGGGATTGCCGTGTTCGTCGATCGTCGCCTCGAAGCCAAGGCTGCGCGGGTCGAATTCGTAATGCGCACCGCAGAACTGGCAATCGGCGGTGACGATGCCCTCGGGCGTCGTCATGTGGCCAATGTCCTTCTGGCTATAGATCGACAGGGTGCCGCGCACTTTTTCCGAGCTGCACGAGCAGCCGAAATGCAGGTCCTGACGCCCGAAAGCCACCGGCTCCTCTTCGTGGAACAGGCGGAAGGTCAGGTTGGGCAGCGGCAGGGCTGCATCGACCAGTTCGATCCCTTCGACCGTGGACATCAGCATGGTGGCGCGGGTCCAGTCCTCGGACTCGGCGCCCTGCAGGATGTCGGCGGCCTCGATCTCCTCGTCCTCGCTGATGATCTGGGGCTGGGCGGGCAGGGTTTGCAGCATGATGCCGCCCGCACGCCAATGCTGCGTGCTGTCGCCTGCCAGACGTGACTGGCCCACCGTCAGCTCGAACCTGGTCGGCAGCTGTTCGGATTGCGCGAAATAGGTCTGCGCACAGGCCGCCAGCGATCCGCCCGCCAAGGGGGTCAGACCCTGATAGGGGGTATTGCCTTCGCCCTGATCGATCAGCATGGCGAAATAGCCCTGACCGATCTGGTCAAAGCCGGGCGCATCCCCAAGCCGGTCAGCGTCGAAGCTGGCCCATGCGCGGATGCGGGCCGGGGCTCCTTCGGTTTCCGGCGCATAGTAATCGGTCGCGATGGTGCGGATCGGGCCGTTGCCGCGCACCTGCAGCGACAGTTTCCAGCGCAGCTTGATCGTCGGGCCGATCAGCGCGGTCAGCGTCACAAGCTCGGCCACCATCGCACTGACGGCCACGGGATAGTCGTGCCGCGACAGGATATGTTCCAGCAGCGGCCCAAGCCGCGTAGCGCGCCCACGCACGCCCGAGCGTTCCAGTTGAAAGGGCAACACGCTGTCGTCCCAGGAAATGTCCTTTGTGCTTGCCATCTTGCGTCCTTCGGATTGGCTGCGCGCAAATCGGGCCATGCGGCCGCGCGCCTTGCCCCCAATATAGGCGGTGCAGCGAAAACCCCAAGGGGGTCAGACGGTCGGAAGAAAACCGCCCTGCATGTCGCGGATCAGGTCATGCACCCGCTGTCCCGCAGGTGACAGCGCGGTGTCCTGCAGTTTCAGCAGGAACCAGTTGCGCTGGATGGGCAGACCGGTGGCGCGCAAGGCCACCAACCGGCCTGAACGCAACTCCTCGGTCACGGTGTGCTGTGAAATCAGCGCGATGCCCAGGCCCGCGATGACGGCCTGCTTGATCGTCTCATTCGTGCCCATTTCGATCATGCGCCACGCGATGCCGTCACCGATGCGGTCCAGAAAGCGCGTCATCAGGATGCGGGTTCCCGATCCGGGTTCGCGTGCCAGAAAGGTTTCAGCCAGCAGATCCTGCGGCATGGCGGGATCGGCCTGGGCCAGCGGGTGGTCGGGCGGGGCCACGATCACATGGGGATGCGGCCCCACCGGCTCGGCCGATACTGCGGGCATAAGCGGCGGCCGCCCCATGATCGCCAGATCCAAAGCGCGGGCGTTCAGCCAGCCGATCACCGTGTCGCGATTGCCAATGCGCAGCGTCACCTCGACCTCGGGCAGCAGGCGGCGCAGATCGGCGACAAGGCGCGGCGCGAAATACTTGCCTGTCGAAACCACCCCCAGCGCCACGTTCCCGGTATGCCCGCTTTGCAGCGCGCTCACCCGTCTGGCGCAGGTTTCCAGCGCGACGGCGATCTGCGCCTCGGCCTCCAGCACGGCGCGTCCTTCGTGCGTTGGCACAAAGGCACCGTGTTCGCCACGGATGACCAAGGGTGCCGAAAGCAGATTTTCCAGCGCCCTGATCTGGCTGTGAATCGCCGGAGGGCTAAGACCAAGGTCGCCCGCCGCCGCCTTGAGCGATCCGGTCTGGATCACGGCGCGCAGCGCGCGAAGCTGGCGCAGGGTCATGGCATCAAGGCGGATCATTCAGAATTTCTGAATCCAGGTTCCGTTTAATTAAATGTTCCTGAAAATCCTGCCATGTCAACAACTCGCCCAATGACGCCGCGCCATGGGAGGGGGGCGATGACCGACATATGCCGCTGCCGGCCAGACCGCTTTGCCCGTTGCCGGCGGCGATTGAACGACGCCGCAGCCAGGTTCGGCCATCGCCATCCCTGTCGCGCCTGAAGGAAGGACCATGAGCAAGAAGCATCCGATCATCTCTGTCACCGGCTCGTCGGGCGCGGGCACCACGACGATCAAGAACACGTTCGACCAGATATTCCGGCGCGAGGGGATCAGGGCGGCCAGCATCGAAGGCGACGCATTCCACCGCTTTGACCGCGCGGCGATGCAGGCGGAACTGGCGCGGCGCAGCGCGGCGGGGGACCACACCTTCAGCCATTTCAGCATCGCGGCGAATGAGCTGTCGCGGCTGGAACAGGTCTTTCGCGACTATGGCGCGACAGGGACCGGAAAGACGCGCCACTATGTCCATGACGACGCCGAGGCGCGGATTTACGGTGTGGCCCCCGGCACGTTCACCGAATGGGACGATCTGCCGCCATCCGATCTGCTGTTTTACGAAGGGCTGCACGGAGCGGTCAAAGCGGACGGCATCGACATTGCCGGGCAGGCCGATCTTAAGGTCGGGGTGGTCCCGGTCATCAATGTCGAATGGATCCAGAAAATTCACCGCGACAGGGCCAGCCGGGGCTATTCGACCGAGGCGGTGACCGATGTGATCCTGCGCCGGATGCACGCCTATGTGCATGTGATCTGTCCGCAATTCACCCAGACAGACATCAACTTTCAGCGCGTGCCGGTGGTCGATACCTCGAACCCATTCATCGCGCGCTGGATACCTACGCCGGATGAAAGCCTTGTGGTGATCCGGTTCAAGAACCCGCGCGGCGTTGATTTCCCCTATCTGACCCAGATGATCCAGGGCTCATGGATGAGCCGGGCGAATTCGATCGTCGTGCCCGGACCGCGCATGGATCTGGCGATGCAGCTGATCCTGACCCCCATGCTGCTGCGCATGTTCGACGAATCCAAGCGCGCCTGATCGGGGCTTGACGTGGATCGCCCGACAGGGCAGGCCGCTGCCGAATGATCCCCGAAAGGACCGCGCCATGAGCTTTGACCGCAAGATCAAGATCGCCCCTTCGATCCTGTCCGCCGATTTCGCCAATTTCGGGGCTGAAATCCGCGCGGTCGAAGATCAGGGCGCCGACTGGGTGCATGTCGATGTGATGGACGGGCATTTCGTGCCGAACATCACCTTTGGTCCCCAGACCTGCAAAGCGATCCGCCCGCATATCCGGGGTGTGATGGACGTGCATCTGATGATCTCTCCGGTCGATCAATATATCGATGCCTTTGCGGAATCGGGTGCCGATTTCATCACCGCGCATTACGAAGCCGGGCCGCATATCCACCGCACGCTGCAGGCGATCCGAGGGGCGGGGGCCAAGGCGGGCCTTGCGCTGAACCCCGGCACCCCGGCCGAGGTGGCGGCGGGCCTGATCGACGATGTGGACCTGATCTGCGTGATGACCGTGAACCCCGGCTTTGGTGGGCAGAAATTCATCCGCAGCCAGATCGAAAAGGTCCGCACCCTGCGCGCGCTGATCGGCGACCGTCCGGTGCATATCGAAATCGACGGCGGCGTCGATCCGACCACCGCGCCCTTGGTGGCTGCGGCGGGGGCGGATGTGCTGGTCGCGGGTTCTGCGGTCTTCAAGGGCGGCTCGGTGTCAAACAGCGCGCCTTACGGCGAAAACATCCGCGCGATCCGGGCCGCTGCCGAAGCCGCGTTGCGTTGATCCCGTCACGGCACCCCGCTAGGCTAACCTGAAAAGGGGGAGGCGGGGCACTGACATCCCGATTGGCATATTGATCTGGTCCGGCGCGACGACCCTGCTGGGTTCGGCGTTTCGCCTGTCTGCGCCCTTTACCGGCGCGGACTGGCGCGAGCGTCTGGCCCTGACCGGACCCGAGGTGATCCCCGGTGGCATCTGGCTGCACGCGGCCAGCGTGGGCGAGCTGACCTCGGCCCGCGTGCTGGCCGAGGCACTGGCCGCCGAATTCCCCCTGACCGTCACCACCAACAGCCTGACTGGGCGTGCGCTGGCCCGCAAGCTGGGCTGGAACGCCGCGCTGGCCCCCTTGGACGTGCCGCAGGCCGTGGCGCGGTTTCTGGACCGCGTTGAGCCTGCGGTGCTGGTCACCGTGGAAAACGAACTATGGCCCAATCGCTCGCGCATGGCGGATGATCTGGGCGTGGCGCAGGTCGTCGTCGGCGCGCGCATCTCGCAACGCTCGGCGGATCGCTGGGCGCGGCTGCCCGCGCTGATCCGGCCCATGCTGCGCCGCATCGATGCGCTGTCCGCCCAAGACGCCGGCAGCGAGGAGCGGCTGCTGCGTCTGGGCCTGCCCGCCAAGGCGCTTGGCACGCGGCTGAACATGAAACTGCTTGGTCCCGCACAGATCCACCCGCCCGAGGATGGGCCCGACCGCGCCCGCACCGTTCTGGCCGCATCCACCCACGAAGGCGAGGATGAGGCAGTGCTGGACGCCTATGCGGCCGCCCGCGAACAGGTTCCCGATCTGCGGATGATCCTTGCGCCGCGCCATCCCGAACGCGGCGATGCGGTGGCGCAGGTCATGGAACAGCGCGGCCTGCATTTTGCACGCCGCAGTCGGGGCGGCGATCTGGATGCGCAGGTCTTGCTGGCCGACACTTTGGGCGAGATGGGCGACTGGTATCGCGCGGCGGGTATCTGCATCACCTGCGGCTCGTTCACCGACCGGGGCGGCCATACGCCGTGGGAACCTGCGGCATGGCGCTGTGCCATCTTGCACGGCCCCAGCGTGTCGAACCATGCCGGGGACTATGCCGATCTGGATGGCGCGGAGGCGGCGGAACTGGCGCCCGATCTGCCCGTCGCGCTGACCGCGTTGGCACAGGACAAGCCGCGCCAGCGCCGCATGGGCAAAGCCGCGCGGGACATGCTGCTGACCCGCGCGGGCGACCCTGCACCGCTGATCGCAAGGATACTCGACCTGGCCCGTGGCGGTCTTGTATAAGCCCGATCCAGTCCTGATATTCATGGGACGAAAAGGGGCTGACATGATCCGCTATGACCTGCGCTGTGACCAAGGCCACGACTTCGATGGCTGGTTTCGGAATTCCGAGGGATTCGAGGGCTTGCGCAAGGCCGGACAGGTCACCTGCACCCATTGCGGCAGCCCATCGGTCGAAAAGGCGCTGATGGCGCCGGGCGTGTCCACCCGTGACCTGCATACTCCGCGCACCCCGCAGGAAACCGCGCTGGAAAAGCTGCGCGAGCAGGTCGAGGCGAATTCCGATTACGTCGGCATGTCCTTTGCCGCCGAAGCCCGCGCGATGCACGAAGGCGATGCACCCACCCGCGCGATCCATGGCGAGGCGCGGCTGGAAGACGCGAAAAAGCTGCTGGAGGACGGTATTCCCGTCGCCCCCTTGCCCTTCCGTTCGCGTCAGCGCGCCAACTGACGTTCCCCGTCGATCAGCACCATCAGCCGACCGCGTGAACACCGCTCGATGCGGGCTTCGACGCCATAGATCTCGGCCAGCAGGGCGGGGGTCAGCACGTCTTGGGGGCGGCCATGGGCATGGACGCGGCCCGCATGGATCAGCACGATCCGGTCGGCCCATTGCGCGGCCAGTGCCAGATCATGCAGCACGGCGGCGACCACCCGCCCCTCGGCCGCAAGGCGGCGCAATTCCGACAGCAACCGCACCTGACGCGCCAGATCCAATGCGCTTGTCGGCTCGTCCAGCAGCAGCAGACTCGGATCGCGCACGATGGCCTGGGCCAGCGCAACCATTTGCCGCTGCCCGCCCGACAGCGCGTCCAGCGGCTCAAGCGCCAGTGACGCGATGCCCAATTTCTCCATCACCGCCATTGCGGCGGCATCGGCCTGATGCGCGGGCAGGGTCTTGCCCGCCCGCAGCGCCGCGATCACGGTTTCCAGCGCGATCAGCGACGACCCGGAGGGCAGGCTTTGCGGCATGAAGCCCACCAAACGCGCGCGTTCGGTGGCGGGCATCTGGCGCAGGTCTTGCCCGTCCAGCGCGACCTGCCCCTGATGCGGCAACAGCTGGGCGATGGCGCGCAGCAGCGTGGATTTCCCGGCGGCATTGGGACCGGCCAGGACCGTCACCTCTCCGGCGTGCATTTCCGGCAGGGTCAGCGCGTCCAGCACCTGACGCCTGCCGAAGCGGACCGAGATGTCGCGGACCTGCACGCTCATCTGCGGCGCCCGCGCAGGATCAGGGCGAAGAAAATCGGCAACCCGATCAGTGACGTGACAAGCCCGATCGGCAGCAGCACGCCCGGCACGACGGTCTTGGACAGGGTTGAGGCCAGCGACATGACCAGCGCCCCCGTCAGCAGGCTGGCGGGCAGAAAGACGCGGTGGTTTTCGCCGACCAGCAGCCGCGCGATATGCGGCCCGGCAAGGCCCACGAAGCCGATGACGCCGACCATCGACACGGCCGCGGCAGACAGCACCCCCACGCGCAGCAGGGTCCAGCGCCGCAAGGCGGCCACATCGACGCCGAAGCTTTGCGCCTGATCCTGCCCCAGCCGCAGGGCAGTCAGCTTCCACGAGGCGCGAAGCGAAAACGGCACCGCCAGCGCCAGCACGACGGCGACCATCGCGACACCCGGCCATTGCGTCGCGGCCAGACTGCCCATCGACCAGAAGACCAGTTGCTGCAGCGCATCGGCGGATGCCACGAATTGCACCAGCGACAGCAAAGCGGCGGCGGTAAAGTTCAGCGCGACGCCGAACAGGATCAGCACCTCGGGTCCGCCGCCGCGTATCCGGCCCAGCAGTTGCAGCAGCATCAGCGCGCCGACCGCAAAGACGAATGCATTGGCCGACACGCCCCAGACCGGCGGCAGGCCCGGAACGGTCAGGCCCAGCACGATGGCGACCGCCGCCCCCAAAGCGGCGGATGCGGATACGCCCAGTGTGAACGGCTCGGCCAGCGGGTTTTCCAGCACGGTCTGCATTTCCGCCCCGGCCAGCGCCAGCGCGGCACCGACCAACAGCGCCATGCAGGCCACGGGCAGGCGCACGTCCCAGACGATGACCTGCGCACCGCGCGACACCTGCCCCCCCGTCAGTGCCCGCAGCGTGTCGCCCAAGGGCAGGCCCGCAGGCCCGGTGGTCAGGTCCAGCACCAGCGCGGCCAGCGCGGCCAGGGCCAGCAGCCCGACCAAGGCGGCATGACGTCGGCCCTGCGCCTGATAGCGGTGAAGGATGTCGTTCATTGCTGCGGCGTCACCCACCACGAACCCGGCACCTCGACGGGGGAAAACGTCGCCTCGATCTGGCGCATCGTGGCCATGGGGTCCAGATCCTCGAACAGGTCGGGATGGAAGGTCTTGGCCAGATATTCGATCAGCACGATATGGATGGGCGAGTCGTTGAACAAATGCCAGACCCCTGCCGCATGACCGTCCTGCACGGCCCGCAGCGACGAAATGCCCGGCGCGGCGATCAGCTTGTCAAAGCTCGCTTGCGCGTCCTCGGCATCGACCTGCGGCCCCAGCACCAGACCGCCACGTGCCGCCATATGCGTGCCGCCGGTCGCAATGTAGAAATCGGGATCGGCCCCGATCAGGTATTCCAGGCTGACATTGCCCAAGACGCCCTGCACGGCCTCGGCCCCGATATTCTGGCCGCCCGCCGTGGTCACGAAATCATGGAATACCCCCGGCCCGACGGTCGAACAGCAATTCACCGGCGCGGCATGGACATGCATGAACACGCGCGGGCGCGGCGCGTCCGCCAGCCGTTCGCGGATGCGGTTCATGTGGGATTCGTAGAATTTCACGAATTCATCCGCGCGGGCATCCGCGCCGGTCAGAGCGCCAAGGATGCGCAGGCTGGGCACGGTGTTTTCCTGCGGATGGGAAAAGAAATCGACAAAGGCCACCGGAATGCCCGCGGCTTCCAGCTGCTGGCGGGCCACGGTCATCTTGGGGTCGTTCTGGTCGATCACGGTCAGCACGACCAGATCGGGTTGCAGCGCGATCACCGCCTCGACCGACAGATCGCGATTGCCCGCGCCGACCGATTTGATCGCATCAATGGCGGGGAATTTCGCGCGGTAAGCGTCCAGCGTCGGCGGGTCCAATGGCTTGTCCAGCCGCCAGCCCGCGACCAGCGCCACCGGGTCGTCATGCATCAGGCCCAGCACGGACAGATGCCGCCCTTCGCCCAGCACGATGCGGTGTGCGGGTTCGGGCAAGGTCACCTGACGCCCCAGAATATCGGTCGCGGTGACATCGGCCTGCGCGGTTCCGGCAAGCGCGATCAGCACAGCGGCAAGGATGGGGCGAAGAAACATCGGAGCCTCATGTGGTTGGGCCGGGGTGTTGCCCCGGCCCGCTGGTCTTAGTTGGTGGCAGGCGCGATGCGCCAGATGCGGTCACCCGCCTCGTCGTTTTCGCCGCGCGACTTGTTCACCGCCCAGACATTGCCCTTGCCATCGGCGCGCAATTGGTTCGGGAAGCTGCCGGCATCAAGGTTGGCGACGATCTTGCCCTGCGTATCGACCGCCGTGATCGTGCCCGAGCCGCGGTTGGCCACGAATGCCAGACGGCTTTTCGGCTCGAACGTGACGTTCAGGGGTGTTGCGCCGACATAGACGTCATGCACCGTTTCGCCGGTTTCCACGTTCACGATCAGCAGGTTGTCGCTTTCCTGCGAGACCACGAAGATCAGACCGTCCTGCGCGTCGAAAGCCACGCCCGATCCGGTTTTCGAATTGGGCAGTTCGAAGACCTTCACATCGCCCGACTTCAGATCGACGATCGCCGCTTCGGGGGTGTTGATGCTGACGGTGGCCAGCTTGCCATGTTCTTCGTCGATATCCAGCGCCATGGCGCCAAAGGCGCTGCCGCGTTCGTTCGACGGGATGACGATCGGGTCCAGCTCCTCAAGCGTTTTGGTGTCGAAGACCTTGATTTCGTTTCCGAAGCTGGTCGAGGCATAGGCGCGGCCATTGGCTTCGTCCACCACCACGTCGCGGCCATGCGGGACCGTGCCGGGGTCGAACTGCTTGACCAGCGACAGGTCGGATTGCTTATAGACGGCCACGGTGTCCTGACGAGTGTTCGTGACCCACACGGTGTCGTTCGCGTCATCGACCTCGACCCCGTAAACGGCGAACAGACCGCCGGGTTTGCCATCCTTGCCGGGCGCTTCGGCGGGCGAGGCTTTGGCCACGACTTCCAGCGTTTCCGGGTTCAGCTTGACCAGCGCCGATTCCTTGACCGGGGGGCGACCCACGGCGGAACCCACGAAGACCGCATCCGATTTCGGGCTGTAGATCACCTGATACAGGCCCGGATTGACCGGCTGGCTGGTGGCGGTGAACTTGTCATCGCCCGACAGCGGCAGCTTTTCCGAGATCTTCAGTTCTACCACCTCGGCGGATGCCGGGTTCTGCGTGCTGATCACGATGGGTTGGTTGCCGGCGATCGCCGTATCGTCGATGGCGATTTCATATTTGAAGCCGCCTTCGGCATCGACGGTGATGGGCTGGTCGTTCAGCACCGTGCCGCCATGCAGCAGCGTGACGGTCTGGCCGGGAACCAGACGCGCGCCGGTGACGATCGCCTTGCCGCCCTTATAGATCGGATCGCCGCGCACTTCGCCGGTGATGCGGACCTGACCGTCGAAATCCTTGGCGGGCTGGCTGAACAGCGCATCCGCAAAGCTGGGCGCAGCCAGCATCGAAAGCGTCAAGGCCGAGGCTGCAAGCAGCCGGAAACGGGTCATTGCCATTATTCTCTCCTGAAATATGTCAGAGGCGGGTGGATGGCTGACCCTTGGGGCTGGCTTCGTTCTGCGCGCAACCTATAATCCTGACTGTCACTGTCAACTAAGGACATCATGGAAGATGACCGTTTCCCAAAGCCGTGATTTCGGTCATGTTGGTCCCGACCATGCGCGTGCCCAAACGCGGCTGCGTATTTTCGATGACGACGTGCCGACGCATGATCTGTCGCAAAAGGTGGTGCGGGTGGGGCCGGGTTATCGGTTGTTTCTGGCCGTGCCCAAGGGGCAGCCGCCCGCGGCGGGATGGCCGGTCATCTATATGCTGGACGGAAACGCGGCCTTCGACTTCCTGACGGCGGATCATCTGGCACAGGCGGCGGGGCTGGTCGTGGTCGGCGTCGGCTATGACACCGAACGCCAGTTCGCGCGCGAATTGCGGACGCTGGATTTCACTGCGCCGGATGGTCCGGGCGACGGGTTGCGGCCCGATCATGTGCATGACGGGCGCATGGCGGGCGGGGCGGGGATGTTCCACGACCGCCTGACCGGCCCGCTGCGCGCTGCGGCCGAGGCAGGGCTGCCCATCGACCCCGCCCGCCGCACGCTATGGGGCCACAGTTTCGGCGGGTTGTTCACGCTTTATGCGCTGTTGGCGCATCCGGCGGGCTTTGCGCGTCATGCGGCGATCAGCCCCTCGATCTGGTGGGACGAGGATCTGATGCGTCGCATCGCTGCGCAGGCGGATCAGGCCAGCCTGCCCCTGCTGGTTGCCCTGGGGGACCGCGAGAAACGCTCGGGCAGCGATGGGCCACCGCCCGACGGCCCCGCCCCCGCGACGATGCAGTTCGTGGCCGATCTGGCGCGGCATCCGGGTCATGCGGCGCAAATCCATGTGCTGCCGGGCCATGTCCATATCCAGACATTGGCCGGGTCTTTCGCGCTGGCCTTTCCCTTCGCCCTTAGCTGAGGCGCTGGATCAGCGCGGGCGCGATCAGCGCCACCGCCTCGGCCGAGGTCATCTCGGCATGCAGCAGCGGCAGGTCGATGACCTCGATCCCGGCGCTATAGGGCTGCCACATGGCAGGGGACAGGTCGCTGTCCTGATGGTCGTTGGCTGCGCGGAAATGCGTGATCCTGCCCGGATAGGCGCGATGGCTGTGGCCGCGGATCAGGCGGTTGGTCTGCGTGACCGCACGCACCACGCCGTCCAGCACGCGGCGCGGCAAAGCCCCCAGCGCGCTGTCGCCGCGCCGCAGGAACGCCACCACCTTGTCGCGCGTGTCCAGATCGCGATGCGCCTCGGGGTCATATCCCGCGATGGCCAGAAGCGCGCGCAGCGCCTGAACCGGGTCTGGTTCCGGCTCATTGCGCCACGCATCGGCGGGGTAGCTGTCCAGCATGGCGACCAGCCCCGGCGCGCGGCCCATCCGGGTCAGCACCCATGCCACCTCATGCGCAAGGATGCCGCCGACCGACCAGCCCGCCAGATGGATGGTGCCATGGGGCACCAGCGCCGCGATGCGCTGCGCGTAACCTTCGGCCATGTCGGCCAGACTGTCGGGCATCGGCAGATCGGGATTCAGGCCCGGATGCTGCAAACCCCAGACCTTGCGCGCGGGCGCGACGCGCCGCGCCAGGCCGCGATAGCCCCATGACAGACCGCCCGCCGGATGGATCAGGAACAGGGGTGCGGCATCGGCATCGCCATCGGCCAGCAGGATCAGCGGGCCAAGCCCATCATCCTGCGGTGCCTGCGCGTCCAGCGCGGCGGCAAGCGTGGACAGCAGCGGATGTTCGAAGATCGTGCCAAGGCCGGGGTCGCGGCCCGTCTCGGCCTCCAACGCCTGCACCAGACGCACTGCGGACAGCGAATCGCCACCAAGGGCAAAGAAATCCGCTTCGGCAGAGGCGGGGTCGGTCAGGTGCAGCACCTGCTGGAACAGGCGCGCCAGCAGGGTTTCCGTGGGCGTCCGGGCAGCGCGGCCCTGCGCCGAAAAAGCAGGGGCGGGCAGGGCCTTGCGGTCCAGCTTGCCGTTCGAGGTGACGGGCAGGGCATCCAGCACCACCTCGGCCGCCGGGATCATATAGGCGGGCAGGCTGATCGCCAGCCGTTCGGCCAGCAGCCCCGTCTGCCACGCGCCATTGGGCACCACATAGGCCACCAGCCGCTTTTCCGCGTGATCTTCTCGTGCAACGACGACGCATTGACGCGCGATGCCTGCGGCCATGATGGCGGCCTCGATCTCGCCCAGCTCGATGCGCAGACCGCGGATTTTCACCTGATGGTCCGAGCGGCCCAGATAGATTACCGCCCCATCCGCCCGCAACCGCGCCAGATCGCCCGTCGCGTAAAGGCGGCCCTGCGGCGCGTCCACGAACCGATCCGCCGTCAGATCGGGACGGCCCAGATAGCCGCGCGCCAGCTGCACGCCGCCCAGATACAGATGTCCCGGCAGACCGGGCGGCACCGGACGCATCCGGTCGTCCAGCACATGCAGCGCGGTGTTCCAGACCGGCCAGCCGATGGGAATGGGGTTTTCGCGGTCGTTGGGCGAAGCGGGCCAGAAACTTACATCCACCGCCGCCTCGGTCGGGCCGTAAAGATTGTGCAGTTCCGCCGTTATCCGCGCGTGGAACCGGTCGCGCTGATCGGCGGTCAATTCCTCGCCCGAACAGAACACCCGCCGCATCACCAGCCCGTCCGAGACGGGCGCGGCCAGAAACGCCGACAGCATGGACGGCACGAAATGGCAGGTCGTGATGCCGCGTTCCCGGATCAGCCGGGCGATGGCCGCAGGGTCGCGATGCGCGTCGGGCGGCGCCATGACCAGTTCCGCCCCCGAGATCATGGGCAGGAAGAATTCCCACACCGACACGTCAAAGGTCGCGGGGGTCTTTTGCAGGATGCGTTCGCTGGCGTCGATGCCGTAATGGGTCTGCATCCACAGCAGGCGGTTGACGATGGCGCGATGTTCGATGGCCACGCCCTTGGGTTCCCCCGTGGATCCCGAGGTGAAGATGACATAGGCCAGATCGCCCGGCTGCGCGGCAGGCCCGCTGCCGGGGTCCATCGGCATCATCAGCGACGCGACACCTTCCAGCACAAGCGCGGGTTCGGGCTGGGTCCGCCAATCTGCCGGGGCCAGCAGCGGGGTTGCCGCCGGAAACAATGCGGTCAGGTCCGACAGCACCGCGACGGGCTGTGACAGATGCAGGATGCGCGCGATGCGTTCGGGCGGATGCGACGGGTCCAGCGGCAGATAGGCCGCGCCTGCACGCAGACAGGCCAGCAGCGCGACGGGCAGTTCCAGCGAACGCTCCAGCGCGACGGCGACGATGGCGTCGGGGCCTGCGCCCATCTGACGCAATTGCGCGGCCAGCGCGGCGCTGCGGCGGTCCAGATCGGCGAATGTCAGGGTCGCGCCACCAAAGCTGATGGCGGGGGCGTCGGGGGTGGCGGCCAGCTGCCGTTGGATCAACGCGGTCAGGGTGGTGTCGGGCAGGGGGCGATGCGTGGCCTCGGCGCGGGTTCGGGCGAGGGCGATTTCGACGGGGCTGGCGGTCGGGACACTGGCCAGCGTGGGCGCTGCAAGGGCGGCCAGCAGAAACGCCTGAAGCCGGTCGCCATGGGCGCGGGTTTCGTCTGCGGAATACAGCGCAGGGTTCGCGTCCACCTCGAAGACCATGCCCGCAGGATCGCCGCGGAATGTCAGCGTCAGGTCATCGACCGCGCCCGCCCCAAGGATATGCAGCCTGCAGTCCAGACCGGCAAAGACCGGAGGCTTGTCAAAGGGCTGCACGTTGACCAGCGGCCCGTAAAGACGGCGCGTGCCGCCGACCAGACCCAGTTCGCGGCGCAGCAGTTCGCTGCGATACAGTCCACGGCGGCGGGCCTGCGCCATGCGTCTGGACTGGGCGGCCAGCCATTCTGGCAGCGGCGCGTCTTCGTCAGGGCGCAGGCGGAACGGCAGCACGTTCATCGCCATGCAGGGCACCTCGGCGATCTTGCGGCCCATGCGCGCCATGAAGGGCAGGCCCACCACGACCTCTCCCTGCGTCCAGCGGGCCAGATAGGCGGCGCTTAGCGCATTCAGAATATCGGGCCAGCCAAGGCGATGGGTCTGGGCGTAAGTCCCAAGCGCCGCCAGCAGATCGAGCGGCAATTCGCGGCTGTCGCGGATAAAGCTGTGCCCGCTGACCGCGCGTCCCGGCGCGGGGCCGGTCACCTCGGGCAGGTCGGCAAGCTCGGTATGCCACCAGTCGCGGTCGTCCTTGCGCCGAGGGGCGTCGCGATAGGCCAGATCCTCGGACCGGGCCAGACCCAGCGGACCAAGGGGCGCGGGTGCGGGCGCGCCGGTCGTCAGGGTCGCGTAATGCGCGGCGATGCGGTTCGTGACCAGCACCATGCCATAGCCGTCGATCGCCAGATGGTGGATGCGTTCGTAAAGGAAGTGGCGTTCGGGACCGATGACGAACAGGGTGAATGCCGCAGCGGGTTCGCGCGCCAGCGCCACGGGTCGGTCGCTGTCGGCGCGCATCAGCGCCAGGGCCTGCCCCACGGGATCGGGCTGCGCGGACAGATCGGCGAAACCCAGCATCGGCGGCACGCCCTGCGCCTGACGCGGGATGCCGCCCGGATCGGCAAAGCGCAGCGACAGGGCGGGCGCTTCGGCCACCGTCAGCGCCACGGCCTGCGCCAGGGCATCGCGGTCCAAAGGTCCAAGAAGTTCAAGATATTGCCCGGTGTTCAGGATCGGGCTGCCGGGGTCCAGTGCCTGCGCGAACCAAAGCCCCTCCTGTGCCTCGGTCAGAGGCATTGATGACACTGTAACGGGGCTTGCGCTTGCACTCATCTCAGCACAGATCACAGCCGGTTGAGAGGAAAGACAAGCTGTTATGCACATCGGCTGACGACCATGTTATCGGAACGGAACTTTGGGGCGCTTGTCCCCGGTGGGCCTTGCGGCCATAGTCTTACCAAGAAAATTAGTCAACTTTAGCTCGGCCCCGATGTCAGGACAGGATCAAGGGATGACCCAGACCCAGATGAAAACCGCCTTGCCCCTGCGCGACACGCCGCAGCTTTACGGTCGCATCACGCGGTTGCTGCATTGGTCCATTGCGGCGCTGATGCTGTGGCAGTTCGTGGGCATGGGGCTGAAACTGGCGCTTGGTCGCCAGCCCATCGTGGCGTTTTTCGTAGGCTCGCATCAAAAGGTCGGCACGGTGCTGTTCGTGCTGATCGTGCTGCGCGTGGTCTGGGCACTGACGAACCGCCGAAATCGCCCGCATCACGGCGATGGCGTGGTGGGCCTTGCCGCGCGGCTGGGCCATCTGGCGCTGTATGGGGCGATGATCCTTGTGCCGCTGTCGGCGCTGATGCGTGCCTATGGCGGCGAGCGGGGCTTTGCCCCCTTCGGGTTCCCGATCTTTGCGCCGCAGCAACCGCCGATCGGCTGGATGGTGCAGTTCGGAGAGTTGCTTCATGGCGAGCTGGCATGGGTCACGCTGGCGCTGATCGCAGGTCATGTGCTGATGGTCGGCGTTCACGAAGGCATGTGGCGCGACGGGACGCTGACAAGGATGGCGGGGCGGCGCCGGGCCTGAAGGGCGCGCGCCCTTTTTCATTGATCGCTGCCCGTTTGGGTGTCACCATTCAGTCATGATGAACGCGCCCTTTGGTTTTCCCGAACAGGATCGCATCGCCTTTGACCGGGCCGAGCTTGGGGCCATTCTATCCGTCTATGGGCGCATGGTGGCTGCGGGTGAATGGCGCGACTATGCCATGTCTTTCCTGCGCGAGGTCGCGGTGTTTTCCGTCTTTCGCCGCGCGACCGAACATCCGCTGTATCGCATCGAAAAGCGGCCCCGGATGCGCAATGCTCAGGGTCAATATGCCGTGATCGGGATGGACGGTCGCATTCTGAAACGCGGGCACGATCTGCCGACCGTGCTGCGCGTTCTGGAAAAGAAGCTGATCCGCCCCGTCGATTGATGCGCCGTTCAGCGCGTCGTGATCCAGTGGATCACCACCGGGACCGAGGCGATGCTGGCTGCCGTCGATACCAGAATCGCCGTCGAAACCCGCTGCACCGCCACCCCGAAATGCTGCGCAAGGATATAGACGTTGCCGGCCACCGGCAGGCTTGCCGCCGCAATCATCACCCCTGCCGCATAGGGATGGACGTCAAAGATCATCAGCGCGGTGATGCCCACCGCCAGCGGATGCAGCACCAGCTTGACCACGCTGATCCACAGGGCCGGGGCCATGCGCTGTGCCGAACGGCCCGCAAGGCTGGCCCCGATGGCGAAAAGTGCGCCCGGCGTTGCGGCAGCGCCCAGCAATTGCAGGAACTCGGCCGCAGGTGCTGGCATGGGCAGGCGGAACGCAGCCCAGGCCAGCCCCGCCACCATCGAGACGATCATCGGATTGCCGACGATGCCCATGATCAACGGCCCCAGCGCCGCAAACGCCCCGCGTCCCTGCCGTGAGGCGGTGACAAGCAGCGTCAGCAGCGCGGAAAAGATCACCAGATCGATGGTCAGCACCATCATCACCGGACCGATCGCGGCCTGACCCAGCAGCACGACCAGCATCGGCACGCCCAGAAAGCCGGTATTGCCGGTGATTGCGGTATGTGCCTCCATCGCGGCCTCGCCCAAGGGCAGTTGCCGCCAGCGGGCGACCGCCATGGCGACGACCCAGATCGCGCCGGTGCCGCACAGATAGGCAAGGCAGAATTGCGGATCGAACAGCCGCCGCACGTCCAGCGTGGCGGCAAAGCGGAACAGCATGGCCGACAGCGCGAAGTAAAAGACGAACTTCGTCAGCCATTGCGTCGCCTCGGGCGGGAAGAAACGGCTATGGGCCGCAGCCCAGCCCGTGCCGATCAGCATGAAAAACGGCAGGGTCTTGAGGAAAATTTCAAGCATCGGGTCCGCGTTCTACGGTGTACTCGGTTTCGCCCGGCGCGATATTTTGCGTGGCAATCAGGCGATGACCGCTTTCAGCGCAGAAATGCGGCACGTCAAGGATGGCGGCGCGGTCGGTCGCGATCAGCGCGACCCGTGTTCCCGGCGGCAGAGCCAGCAGATGTTTGCGCAGGCGCAGGACCGGCAGGGGGCAAAGCAGGCCGCGCGCGTCGATCCGTTCGGTCATGCGGCGCGCCGGCCCCATGCCTGACACCATGCCAGCGCCTGATCGGCATCGACCGGCTGGGCCAGATCACCTGCGAATTCATGAAATCCCGGCAATTGCTCGACAGGGACCGACAGCAGGACCGGGACGCCCTGCGCCAGAGCCTCGGCGATGAAATCGCGAAAGCCGCGCCCGAAACATTCCTGTTTGCCGAATTTGTTGACGATGACCAGATCGGCACCCTTGGCCAACACCGCTTCGGCGCGCGCGACCGCGGTGGCCAATGCGCCGGTATCCAGACGGCACCCCTCGGCGCAGGTGCCCAGATTTTGCGAGATGCGGATCGGTGGGGCCGCATCGCCAAGGATGCGCAGGTCCATGTCGCAATCCTGCCCCGGCCCACGGTCCAGATTGTGCTGGACAGCCCCGGCAAGCCGCAGCCCGCGCGCGATCAGCGCATCGGCGGTTTCGGTCAACAGGCGGTCGGCGCCGCCCATATTTTCGCGGATGGTGACGAATCCCAGCATCGTGACTCTCCTGTCAGGGGGTCAGAATAGTCCCGGCTGCGACGGGCGCAACATGGGTATTTGAAGAACTAAGAAGTGCTTAGTCGCCTTGCGCCAGCGGACCGTAAAGGATCAGGGCGGGATGCGGGCTGGGCCCTTCGGCTTCCAGAAGGGCTGCGAGCGTTTCCACGGTCATGCGCAAAAGGCGCTGATGCGGGTGGCCCACGGCCTCGGCCAGCAGGGCGGGGGTGTCGGGGGGCAGGCCGTTCGCGATCAGGCCTTGCGCCATTTTCGGGAAGGTGCGCTGACCCATGAAGACGACCGTTGTGGCATGGGCATCGGCCAGCGCCGCCCAGTTCTGGTCCTGCGGCAGGCCGCCCGTCACATCGGCGCCGGTCACGAATTGCAGCCGTCGCGCCGTGAGCCGCCGCGTCAGGGGCAGACCCGCCACCGCCGCTGCCGCCATGGCCGAGGGCACGCCGGGCACGATTTCATATGCGATGCCCGCCTGACGAAGTGCGGTCATCTCCTCCTCGAGCCGTCCGAAGATGCCGGAATCGCCGGATTTCAGTCGCACGACATGTTTGCCCGCCTGCGCGTGTTCGACCAGCAGCGCGTTGACGTATTCCTGTTTGGCCGAGGGACGGCCCGCGCGTTTGCCGACCGCGATGCGTTCGGCCTGCGGCCCCGCCTGATCCAGCACCGGGCCGGATGCAAGGTCGTCAAACAGCACCACATCGCAGGCCTGCAGTCGCTTGATGGCGCGCAAGGTCAGAAGCTCGGGATCACCCGGCCCCGAGGATACGAAACTGACCTTGCCCTTATTCTGGTTCATATCTTGGCGATTGCGGCAAAATCCGCGCCAAGGCAAGGGGGCGTATGACTTGCCGCATGGCAAAGCATTTGCGATAGAGGGCGCGACCGAGATCCGGGGGTATCCATGTTCCGCGCGCGCCATCTTCTGGGGATCGAGCCTTTGGCCCCAGCCGAAATCACTACGCTGCTTGATCTGGCCGAAACCTATGTCGATCTGAACAAGCGCACCGTCAAGCATTCCGACGCGCTGGAGGGGATGACGCAGATCAACATGTTCTTTGAAAACTCGACCCGCACGCAGGCCAGTTTCGAACTGGCGGGCAAGCGTCTGGGGGCGGATGTGATGAACATGTCTGTGGCACATTCGTCGGTGAAAAAGGGCGAGACGCTGATCGACACGGCGCTGACGCTGAATGCCATGCATCCCGACCTTCTGGTGGTGCGCCATCCGCAATCGGGGGCCGTGGATCTGCTGGCGCAAAAGGTGAACTGCGCCGTGCTGAATGCGGGCGACGGGCGCCACGAGCATCCGACGCAGGCGCTGCTGGACGCGCTGACCATCCGTCGCGCCAAGGGGCGGCTGCACCGCCTGACCGTGGCGATCTGCGGCGACATCGCGCATAGCCGCGTCGCGCGCTCGAACCTGTTTTTGCTGGGCAAGATGGAGAACCGGCTGCGTCTGGTCGGGCCTTCGACCCTGATGCCCGCCGGTGCCGCCGACTGGGGCGTTGAGGTCTATGAAGACATGCGCGAGGGGCTGAAGGGCGCCGATGTCGTGATGATGCTGCGCCTGCAGAAGGAACGCATGGATGGGGGCTTCATCCCGTCCGAGCGGGAATATTACCATCGCTGGGGGCTGGACCACGAAAAGCTGGCGCTTGCCGCGCCTGATGCCATCGTGATGCATCCCGGCCCGATGAACCGCGGGGTCGAGATCGACGGAACCATCGCCGACGACATCAACCGCAGCGTGATTCAGGATCAGGTGGAAATGGGCGTCGCCGTTCGTATGGCCGCGATGGACCTGCTGGCGCGCAATCTGCGTGCCGAACGCGGCCGCGCCGCGACGGAGTTGATGGCATGATCCAGCATTTTCAGAACGCCCGTCTGATCGACCCCGAGGCGCTGACCGAAGACATGGGCAGCCTGACCCTGCGCGATGGCCAGATCGAGGCCGTGAATGCCGACGCGCCCGAAGGGGCCGAGCTGATCGATTGCAACGGCAAATGCCTTGCACCCGGTCTGGTCGATTGGGGTGTCAAGATCGGTGAGCCGGGCGAGCGTCACAAGGAATCCTTTCGCAGCGCCGGGCTTGCGGCGGCGGCGGGTGGGGTGACGACGATCATCGCGCGTCCCGATACGCTGCCGCCGATCGACAATCCCGAATCACTGGAATTCGCCAGCCGCCGCGCGGCGGATGTGCCGGTCAATATCCGCCACATGGCCGCGCTGACCCGTGGCCGCGACGGCCGCGAGATGGTCGAGATGGGCTTTCTGAAGGATGCGGGCGCGGTCGCCTTTACCGATGGCGTGCGCGTCGTGTCCGACACCCGGCTGTTGTCGCGCTGCATGACCTATGCGCGCGGTCTTGATGCGCTGATCGTGGGGCATCCGCAGGAACCGGGTCTGTCCAAGGGGGCTGCGGCGACCTCGGGCAAGTTCGCCTCGCTTTACGGGTTGCCTGCGGTGTCGCCCATGGCCGAGGTGATGGGTCTGGACCGCGACCTTGCGCTGGTTGCCATGACCCGCGCGCGTTACCATGCCGATCAGATCACCGTTGCGGCCAGCCTGCCCGCACTGCGGCGCGCGCGCGATGCGGGGTTGGATGTGACCGCCGGAATCTCGATCCACCATTTGACGCTTAACGAATTCGACGTCGGTGATTACCGGACGTTCTTCCGATTCACCCCGCCCTTGCGGGCCGAAGACGACCGGCTGGCGATGATCGAGGCGGTGGCCGAGGGCGTTATCGACGTGATCGCCAGCTTTCACACCCCGCAGGACGAAGAATCGAAGCGCCTGCCCTTTGCCGAGGCCGCGCCGGGGGCTGTGGGGCTGCAGACGCTGCTGCCTGCCGCGATGCGCCTGACCCATTCGGGCGGGCTGAGCCTGTCGCAATTGTGGCGCGCCATGTCGCTGAACCCGGCGAAACGGCTGGGTCTGGATGCCGGGCGGCTGACTGTCGGCGCACCTGCCGATCTGGTGCTGTTCGACCCGGACGCGCCCTTTATCATGGACCGTTTCAAGCTGTTGTCGAAATCCAAGAACACGCCCTTTGATGAGGCGCGGATGCAGGGCCGCGTGCTGGGCACATGGGTCGCGGGCAAGCGCGTCTTCGGAGAAGCGGCATGAGCCTGATCCTGTGGGCCGCGATCGGCTATCTGCTGGGTTCGATCCCGTTCGGCATCGTCATCACCCGCGCCTTTGGCTTGGGCGATCTGCGCAAGATCGGTTCGGGCAATATCGGGGCGACGAACGTGCTGCGCACCGGCAACAAGCCTGCCGCATTGGCGACCCTGTTGCTGGACAGCGGCAAGGGGGCGATCGCCGTTCTGCTGGCGCGCTGGCTTGCCGGGCCTGACGCGGCGCTGGTCGCGGGCGCAGCAGCGTTTCTGGGTCACCTGTTCCCGGTCTGGCTGAGCTTCAAGGGCGGCAAGGGGGTCGCGACCTTCCTTGGGACGCTTTTGGCGCTGGACTGGCGGCTTGGCCTGACGGCCTGCGGGCTGTGGCTGCTGACGGCGCTGATCGGGCGGATTTCGTCGCTGTCGGCGCTGGTCGCGGCAGCGCTGACGCCTTTCGTCGCGCTGTGGCTGGATGGTTGGGCCATGGCTGTGGTGACGGCTTTCATGGCCGTGCTGATCTTTGTGCGACACCACGCGAACATCAGCCGAATCATGGCGGGAACCGAGCCGAAGATCGGCAAGAAGTGACGCCCCGCAGGGCGCCATTGAGGCGCCTGCGGTTCGGGGGACATGCCCCCTTGCGCCTAGCGGGTGGGGACGGGCGTTTCGCCTGAATAGTCGTAAAAGCCGCGCCCGGTCTTGCGGCCCAGCCAGCCAGCCTCGACATATTTGACCAGCAGCGGGCAGGGGCGATATTTGGTATCGGCCAGCCCGTCATGCAGCACGCCCATGATGGCAAGGCATGTATCCAGTCCGATGAAATCGGCCAGTTCCAGCGGGCCCATGGGCCAGTTCGCGCCCAGCTTCATCGATTCGTCGATGGATTTGACGTTCCCGACGCCTTCGTAAAGCGTATAGACCGCCTCGTTGATCATCGGCATCAGGATGCGGTTGACGATGAAGGCCGGAAAATCCTCGGCGCTGGCGGCGGTCTTGCCGATCTTTTCGACGACCGCGACCAGCTTTTGATACGTCTCCTGATCGGTGGCGATGCCGCGGATCAGTTCGACCAGCTGCATGACCGGGACCGGGTTCATGAAATGGACGCCCATGAACCGTTCGGGGCGGTCGGTGCGGCTGGCAAGCCGCGTGATCGAGATCGAAGACGTGTTCGAAGCAAGGATCGTTTCCGGCTTCAAGTGCGGCAGAAGATCCTCAAAAATCGCCTGCTTGACGGTCTCGCGCTCGGTTGCGGCCTCGATCACCAGATCGCATTGGCCCAGATCGGAAAGCTGCGAGGTGGTCTTGATGCGGCCCAGTGCGGCGTCCTTGTCGGCGGTGCTGATCTTGTCGCGGCTGATCTGGCGATCGAGGTTCTTCCCGATCAGGGCAAGCGCCTTGTCCATCGCCTCGCGCGAGATGTCGGTCAGCAGAACGTCAAACCCGGCCAGCGCGAAGACATGCGCGATGCCATTGCCCATCTGTCCGGCGCCGATCACGCCCACCGATTGAATCGTCATGCCTTGATCCTTTCACCTTGCGCGGGGGACGATAGGCGCAAGGGCTGGTCGCGTTCAATGCAAAAACCGCCCGGCGGCCGGGCGGTTTTCTGGTTGATGCGACGGGGGGCGCTGCCCCCCGCCCCAGTCGCCCCTTGATGGGGCGTCTGGGGCGTCCCCCGGGGTATTTCGGGAACCGAGAATCGATCACACCTTCCCGGTCAGTTCCGGGACGGTTGTGAAGAGGTCACCGACCAGGCCGTAATCGGCGATCTGGAAGATGGGGGCTTCCTCGTCCTTGTTGATGGCGACGATGACCT
>NZ_FXTK01000012.1 GCF_900182695.1 Paracoccus laeviglucosivorans | reverse complement strand
GGAAAACCCCGGTGTTTTCCGGAGGGCAGAACGGGGAGGGCACCGCCCTGCCCGTGGCCGCAGGCCGGGCGGTCATGGGTCGGAGGCCGGGCTGGCGCGGCCCGCAGCAAAGCGAGGACACGGGCCCGGCCGCAGACGACGCGCCTGCGCGGCGCTTGCCCCTTGATCCGACCGGACGGCGGATGCGAGGCGGACGACATGTGATCGGAAAAGTCTGCGGCGCCGGGGTGAGCCGGGCCCCCTGCCCGGTCGATCCCCGGCTCCGGCGATTAAATGGATCGGGCCGCGCCCATGGTGCGGACCGCAATTGTGGACCTGCATCGGTTTTGTTCCGGTCTTCTGAGAGCAATGCTCTCTTCAGAGGAGACAGTATATTGCAGCGACACACAGCGAAGAGTTCAACCGTGACCCATGTTGCCACCGCCCTCGGGAACCAGGTCATCGAACATCACCGCCGAAAGGTCAGGTTCTTCTCCACCATCTAACTGGTCAACGCCCGCGAACAGGAAAAGGCCAAGGCAGGGCAGATCGCCGAGTGGCTGACCAAGCGCGACCTCGTGATCCTGGATGAACTTGGCTATCCGCCCTTCAGCGCCTTGGGCGAGGCGCTCCTGTTCCATCTGCTGAGCAAGCTATACGAGCGCACCAGCGCGGCGATCACCACCAACCTCAGCTTCAGCGAATGGGCCACCGTCTTTGGTGATGCCAAGATGACCACTGCCTTGCTCGACCGCCTCACCCACAGCTGTCACATCCTGAAGACCGGAAACGACAGCTTCCGCATCAAGGCAAGTTCAGCAGCTGCAGCAAGAACGAAGAAGGAGACACACCCGCCCTTGACCCCTGCTTGAACCTAAATCGATAATCAGAGGTGGCTCACTTCTCGGTGACAAAACGCGGCTCAGTTCCGCGTGAGATTCAACAAGCAGATATCAGCTATGAACTTTGGGCCGATCGTGTCGCGCGCAACCGACTTTCTACAAGCAGTCCTTGTTCGTCCAAAATTGGATGAGCGACTGACACTGCATGGGAGTTAATGCGTTTCAGATCGCGCAGAATATCCAAGTGCAATGATGAGGTCTCGCGGCTTTGGGCCTGGCCTTCGCGGAGCCTAATCAGGTGACGTTGGGCCGATTGGCGTTCCTGATTACGGATCTCGACCTTCAGCTCCATCAGTTGCCGAGCCATGTCACGGTCGCGAGTCATAAAGACGGTTTGGGCCATCCGCAGCACCTCTTGCGTGACCAAAAATAGCCGTTCCAGTTCCTGATAGCCTTCGTCAGAAAAGCGCAGGCCTAGACCGATTTTTTTGTGCACCTCAGCGGCAAGGCCCTTGTCGACGATATCGCCGATATGTTCCAGATTTATAACGTAATCCAGAATGTCGATGGACCGGCGCCGTTCATCTTCAGAGGCGTTGCCGGTCAGGCGTGAGAGATAATTCTTAACCTCCTGCTGGCGGCAGTCGACCTGGCTCTCAAGCTCCGCAACTTCGGCGAGTGGGCTGCTATTGTCCGTTCGGAAGGCGGTGCGGGTTTGTGAGAGCATGCGTTCGACAGCATCGCCAATGGCCAGCACCTCGCGGCTGGCCCCGCTTAGCGCCAGCAGCGGCTTGTCCAGCAGACTGTCATCCAGCCAATTGCGCCGCGCGGCCGTCGCGGGCGCTTCACCGGGCAGAAGGTGCTCGACCAAACTGACGACGGCCCGATTCAGCGGCCAGATCGCCGCGGCGAGCGCAATATTGAAGATCAAATGCGCTTCGACAGCCAGTCCGGTCAGATCCATTGGCAGGGCGACCAGCTGCGGCACAATTGGGGAGATCAGCGGCAGTGCGATAAGGCAGCCGATGCCGCGCACGATCAAGTTTCCAGTCGCGACACGCCGCGCGACCACACCCAATCCAGCGCTGGCAAGCACGGGCGACACCGCGCCGCCCAGATTAGCACCGAGCACGAGCACAACCGTGAGTTCTGGCGGCAAAGGGACCGAGGCGATCAACAGCACCGCCGCCAGAGACGATGAGCAGACGACCGAAATCCCCGCCGCCAGCAACAACGCAACAGGCCAAGCATTGTCGAGCATAGGTAAAAATGCCGCCAGCAGCGGCGAATCCCGCATCGGCATGGTCGCATGCTCCAACAGCGTCAACGAGACAAGCATCAATCCGACCCCGATCAGCGCACCGCCGATACCCGACGCTATGGTTTGGCTCCTTTGGCGCAGCACATAGCCCGCGAGAACCAGACAGGGTGCGACCGCATCGATCTGAACCGAAACCAGCACCGCTGTCAGCGCGGTCCCAACATTCGCCCCTAGCAGCACGATCTGCGCCATGCGGCTGCCAATCAGCTGGCGATCGACAAAGGATGCTGTGAGGAGGGCTGTCGCGGTCGAGGATTGCAGCCCCAACGTTGCCAGCAATCCCGATGCAAAGGCGCGGGGCCGAGTGCGGGTGCCAAAGCCAAGGATCATCTTCATGCGCAGGCCAAAGGCCTCAAGCATTCCGTCTCGCACCAACCCCAGCCCGAATAACAGTAGCGTAACCGCCCCAGCCAGTTGAAGAATGATCGCAATCGAACTCATATTGTATACGACGCGCCTTGTGATTGAATCCGGCTGTAAAAAAACTGTGGCACATGGTCGGGGCACTGGCAAATACTCCGACGCTTAAACCCACGCACAAAAAGCATTGATGTAAGCCGGAGGAGCCGGGGACTTATCTCTGCTCATTTAACGCTGAGCACGACCTTGTCCGATCGCGCCTGCGCCACCGCGTCCAGGCGGCTGATGCATCATAGCCATCACCCTATGCTAAACTGTACCGCGATCACCGCTGGCGCCGAGTAAATGATCAACGCTGTTACCGTGCCGACCACTTAAGAGTGGAATGCTGGTCATGAAGTGTTAATTTTGTGTGTCGGCTTCATTATCCTACAAGGCCTCCCGTCGCGATTCTATACAAGGCGTCGAATGGCGGCATCGCGGCGTGAAGCTGCGTAGCAGCTTTGAGTCTCGGGCAGCATCAACGTGCCTTCGTCGATCCCGGTCGCGTTCAGGCCGCTGATCTTTACGCAGCTTCGCCTCATTCGCCTCCCGCGGCAAATCGCGCGCGAGGCTGCAGAACCTGCCCTCCCCCCGCCATCTGTCTCGGCGCGACCGCGTCCAAGTGAAACAAAGACCAATGCGACCGGGCCGGTCGCAGAGACTGGCCTGCAGGTGTCTGCCGAGACAGTGACCATCCGCGTCCTCTACCGTATTCTGGATCCCTTGGTGGCGCGCGCGACGCTTGGGCCGGGAAAGCCCGCTGTCCGGTTGGCACGATCCCGGGCGGGCCACCGCGCATGATCGCCTGCGCCAGGAGCTCGATCCGGAAGGGATCGCTGGACTGACACCGACGGTGTCGCGCTCGGTGCGGGCGCGGGTGATCACGCATCTCGATGGTTTTCTGGAGCAGCAAGGCTATTGAGGATGTCCGCTTCCTCCGATTGCATCCCTGCCCGCCTGCGTGATCCGGAAACCCTCCTTTTGCCGCCACCGGCTCACGCCACAGACGATGAGGCCAAGACGCTGCAGGTCCGCCAAAGTCCCGATCCCGACCCCTTTCGGCAAGGCATCACGGCGGATGAAGGTCCGATCATCGCCTCTGAGAAAGTCCTCCTGATCGCATTCCAGCACCTCGGTGATGCCGGCGCCGATGCCTGATCCCCCGCCGGTCACTATGACCACCTTGTCCTTAAGCCCCATATCCATGCCCCATATCCCCTTTGGTGTTCAGATACCGTAGAACCGTGCGCCATTGCCGTGGAAAATCGCGGCCTGTTGGTCCTGCGGGAGATGCGCCAGCACATCGCGGCTAAGCGATTGCCAGTCCAGATAGCTGGCGGCCAGCGTCAGCACCGGCCAGTCGCTGCCCCAGACCAGCCGTTCCGGGCCGAACCATTCCAGCAATTGCGACAGCACATGAACCACCGCCGCCTGCGGCGCCACGCGCTCCGCGGGCGACAGTTCACTCGGCAGACCCGAGAATTTGCACATGACCCGAGGGTGTCGGGCCAGCGCCCGCATCCCCTTTTCCCATTCCGGTCGTGCGCCCGGCTGCGGCTTGGCACAATGATCGATCATCACCGGCAGGTCGGGATGGGCTGCGACAAAACGTTCCAGCATAGGCAGATGGCGTTCCGTCACCAGGGCGTCAAAGCGCAGGCCAAGACGGGTGACCGTCTCGATCACCTCGGGGCGGGCCTGGGTCATAAGCCAGTCGGTATCGGCGATGTTCTGCAACATCGGGCGGATACCCTTGAACAGCGGATTGGCCGCGCGGTCCTGCAGGACCGTCACGCTTCCGGGCCGCGTCAGATCGACCCAACCCACGACGCCCGCGATGGCATCGTTCTGCGCGGCCAGTTCCAGCAGGAAATCGGTTTCCGCCAGCGTCGCCGCCGCCTGAACCGCAATCACACGATGCGCGGCGGGGAAATCGGCAGGCAGGAAGTCGCGCCGGATCGGTGCAAGCGGCCCGCCCGAGCCGTTCAACCAGTCGTAATCTCCACGGGATAAATCCCAGAAATGGCAATGCGTATCCAGAACAGGCATGGGCAAAGTCATCGTCTGACCCTTACAATCGTGGCCGCAAGGCCGGGGTTTCGGGGGCCGCCATCAGCGCTTGTGCCAAAGGCGGCGTCAGTGGATCGGGCCTGGTGCAAGTCGTGGTCAGGTCAATGAACTTGGCCTGCTGCCCCGAGTCCACGATTGACGTCAGAATTTCGACCACATGCAAGGCAAGCGTATCGTTGCCGCGATGCGGCCGCCCATCGGCAATGGCGGCGCACATATCGGCCAGACCGCGGCGCGTGGGTAACCCCAGAATGGCCACGGCTCGCGAGCCGAGAAACAGGCCGAATACATATGAGCGACTTCCGCAAGCCACGCTGAAAATCTCGATTGCGAACAGCAGCCGGCACATACATTCCACCCTCGACCTAGCCTAGTCCACCTTCATCGGCTTACAAAGTAGTTGTCTCTGATGAACGCTGGTGACGTCAGAACAGGCCGTTGTCGTTGGCGGAATGTCCGGTGATTGGTTGCAGGACGTCCCAATGCTCCACGATCTTCCCGTGTTTGTCGAACCTGAAGATGTCGATGCCCGCGTAATCGTCCCCGTCCGGCCAGATCTGGTGACAGTGGAGCGCGACGAGATTTCCCTCGGCTATGGCGCGTTTGATGGTCACCGACTTTCCCGGATGTTCGATGGCCATGCGCTCGAAATACGCGATGAAGGCCTCTTTGCCGTCCGCGACATGCGGGTTGTGCTGGATGTAGGTGTCGCCAACATAGTGCTCGATGGCCTCGCGGGGGCGGCAGGCATCGAACATCAGCTTATAGAATGCGATGGCGTTGGCCTTGTTTCTGCCCGTCATGGCGTCAACACGACCGGAGGGCATTAGCAATGACTGCCGCCTGCCGCTCAAGATCCGCGCGCCCGATCGGCCTGCAGCGCACGATCATCCGCCAGTAAAGCGGCGAGGGGATGAGATCGAAGGCGAACTCGCGGTCGATGTCGGGACGCAGCTCGTGCCGCGCGATGGCGCGGTCTAGCATTGCCTGGCCTGCGGTCCGCCGCGTGGTCGCGACATGGTCCAGCAGCGGGGCCAGATCGCCCGACCGCATGCGTTCCGCGTGCAGGTCCGGCAGGATGCGCCGCACCAGAGGATGGCGCAGAACGCGCCTCGTCATCGTGAGATACGCAAGAATATCCGCCTCCAGCGATCCGTGATCGCCGAAGCCGCCAAGCCCCGGCGCCGACCGTTCTATCGCCGCCGATGCGAATTCGCGTTTCGAGGGCCAGCGTCGATAGATCGCGGCCTTTCCCGCACCGGCCCGCGCAGCCACGCGTTCCAGACTGATCGCGGCATAGCCGGTCTGCGCCCATTCCTCGAACAAGGCCCGGAACAGCGCGTCGGTCAAATCCGTGCGGATCACCGCCGCCCCACTCGGCTTGCGGGAGATTTTGTGGTCGATACTCTTGCGTTCCATCCATCGCGCTCCAATATGGACGGAACGATAGCGTTCCATTGAAGCGGAGTGAAGTGCGATGACGACGAACCACGACCACTTTCCCAGCCTCTCGGCCCTTTTGCGCCAAGGTCTGGGCGACGCGATCAGGCCGGATGCGGCTGGGCTGCTTGACATGATGACCGACGATGTCAGTTTCGAATTTCCCTTTGCGCTGCCGGACGGCCTGACAGTTATCGAAGGCAAGGCGGCGCTTGCGGACTACCTGCCCAAAGTCGGCGCGCTGTTCACCATCGAGGCGATGGTGCTGGACCGCGCGATCCTGTCGGCCGATGGGCGGCATGCGGTGCTGGAATTCACTGGGAAGGCCCATGCGAACAAGGACGGCGCGCGCTACGATCAGACCTATGTGTCGGTGATCGATATCGAGGGCGGCCTGATCAGCAGATACCGCGACTACTGGAATCCGTTGGTTGTCCTGTCCGCGACGGGCGGTGCGGACGCGGTAATTGCAGTTCTGAAGAATGGGTGACATTTTCGTAACCGGCGGCACGGGAATGACCGGCGGGAAGGTGGCGGCGGCTTTGGCGGCCGCTGGCATCCCGCACCGCATCGGCACTCGCAGGCCTTCAGCGGCAGGCGAAGTAGCGTTCGACTGGGCGGCCCCTGCGCTTGCATCGAACGCGCTTGAGGGTGCGCAGGCGGTCTATATCGTCGCCCCCACGGATCGCAGCGATCATGGGCGGGTGATGGTCCCCATTCTTCAGGCCGCGCTTGCCAATGGGGTAAAGCGGTTCGTGTTGCTCAGCTCCTCCATGCTTGAACCGGGCGATCCGATGATGGGCGAGGTCCATGCGTGGATTGCTGCCCACGCGGCGGAATGGGCAGTGCTGCGCCCAAGCTGGTTCATGCAGAACCTGATGACGCAACATCGCCGGTCGATCATGCAGGATCGGGTGATCTTCACCGCGACCGGCCAGGGGCGCTGCGGGTTCATCGACGCTGGCGACATCTCCGCGACCGCAGTGGCGGCGCTGACGTCCAACACAGCGTGGAACCGCGATCACATCCTGACCGGTCCCGAGGCGCTAAGTTACGACGAGGTCGCGGCCGCGTTGACTGCAAGTCTGGGCATCCCTGTCAGGCACGTCGCCCTGACCGAGGAAGACTGTGCTGCGCGCTGGCGGGCGCAGGGAATGGATGATGCCTATGCCCGAACCTTGGCCGCAATGGACAGCCGCATCGCCGCAGGCGCAGAGGATCGCGTCACCTATTGCGTCGCGCGCCTGACGCGGCGCGCGCCTGTCGCCTTGCGCGATTTCATCGACGGCAACCGGACTCTCTGGACCGATAAACCCATGAAAGGATAGTGCCATGAAGGCAATCTACGAAAAGCACAACTACTCTGCCGCCATCCGTGCAGGGGACCTGTTGTTCGTGTCGGGTCAGGTCGGCAGCCGCAATGACGGCTCGCCAGAGCCAGACTTCGAAGTTCAGGTCCGGCGCGCGTTCGACCACCTTGCCGGAACGCTGGCCGAGGCAGGCGCGGGGTTCGAGGATATCGTGGATGTCACCTCGTTCCATACAGATCCCGATACCCAGTTTGAAACGGTCCTGAAGGTCAAGGACGACATCCTTCCGTCGAAGCCCTATCCGAACTGGACGGCTGTCGGCGTCAACTGGCTGGCCGGATTCGATTTTGAGATCAAGGTGGTTGCCCGCATTCCGAAATGATCGGAAGGGGTGATGCAAATCGCGTCAAGTGCCGCGCGGATCCGGCGTTGCGCGCCCGCCTTCACCCTTCGCGAGCGCGAAGTCATTCTTGCCGCTCTGGGTATCTCGCATGTGAAGACGGTCGCTGGCATGCCTTGGTTGCGGGGTAAGATCGAGCGCTTCTTGCGCACAGCTGCGACAGGGCTCATCGCGGAATTCGTGACCACCTGTCCCGAACACAATCTCAGACTTGTCTACCGAACGAGAGAGCAAGGCGATCCCGGCCACCCGTATACCCTGGTGCCGGAACTCAATGACTTGCCAGACACCTGGATGACCATTGCCGAATGCCGGACTCTTTTGCGGACGCTAATTGCCGGGTAGATTCCAAAAGTCGGGCGAGCATCTAGCGAATTGGGATTTGACGCCGTGAGAACGAGCGTCGAAGGGGCTGATCCACCTCCGTTAGATCTCTGGACGACCCTAGAAAGCGCTGAAATGGCCACCTTGCGCGGCCATTTTTTTGAACTTTCGCTGGAAGTTTTACGGGTAAAAATGCGGGTGTTTGCTACCAAATGTCGAAATATGGCCCAGCAAACGCTGAAGCTGGTGCTAGTTTTACGGGCAGTTTCTTACCTGACATCTTGCGGCGCGGCGCGTAGGTCTTGGAACCGGGCAGCGGCCCGATTTTTCCATCAGGCATTTTCATAGGCGGAATCCGTGACCCGATCAGAACTTTCCCGACGTTCATTCGTGAAGCTTGGCCTTGCAGGGTTGGCCAGCATGGCCGCCATGCCCGCCATCGCCCTGACGCCCAGCCGGAAGAAAGGCTTTTGCGGGGCCGAGAAACTGTATCGACCCGAACTGAATTGCGGCTGGTATTACAACTGGAACCTGACGCCCTACCCCTCGGTCCGTATCCCGTTTGCGCCGATGATCTGGGGTTGGAACGACGCGCGCAGCCCGGCGCGACTTCGCAGTCTAAGCGGACGCCCCCCGATCCTGTTCGGCTTCAATGAACCCGATGGGCGCAATCAGGCGAACATGTCGGTGCCGGATGCCCTGGACGCCTGGCCCAACATCGAAAATCTGGCGGATGAGATCGTCTCGCCTTCCTGCGTGAACGCGCGGGGGCGCTGGATGACGAATTTCATGCTGCAGGCCGACAAGCGGGGGCTGAAGATCGACGCCATCGGGGTGCACAGCTATTCCGCGCCCCATGCGGAACAGGTGATCGAGCGGCTGGAGGAGACGTATCGCCTTTACGGCAGGCCGCTTTGGGTGACCGAGATCGCCGTGGCGGACTGGCGCGCGGCCAATGGCGGTAAACGTAACCGCTATGACGCCAAAGCGACGCTGAATTTCATGTCGCAGATCACCGCGTTCATGGATCGCACCAATTGGATCAAAGGTTATGCCTGGCTGGCCAGCGGCACTTACGGCGATGGCAGCCCGCTGTCCACATCGGCGTTTTTCGACGCTCAGGGACGGCCCTCAGCCGCGTTTCGCCGCTATGCAGCATTGTAGTCACGTAACGGTGATCATTGCCTAAATTGTTTGCGCGAAACCTTGCCGTTTTGGTTTCGCGACACGGGCGGAGTTCACCGCCCAGCCCAGCCCGACAGGCGTGATGCGGGCTTGTGAAAGCCCCGTTTCCGACCCCTGAAAACCGTAGAATTTTCTTCTAAACCTGGGGTATTACACCGTTTTGCTTACCCAAAGAACCATATCCGAAAGGATGGTTCTTGCCGATCTATGGCCCCCCCGGTTGCCAGCTTTGAACAAAGCGGTTTACCAGATGACGCTTACGCAGCGTGGCTCTCTGCCGCGCTGACAGGACGAGTGGAAAGTAAGCGAACATGCCCTTTGGTGGCCCGATGACAACAGACGTTCTGTTCTGTTCTTTCCATACGCCGGACGAATACTACGCCCGGTCTGCGGCCAATCTGCGCGCCTCGCTGGACAGGCTGGGCGTCGCGCATGAGATCGCCGAAGTGCCCAAGGCACCGGACGAGGAATGGCTGGAGATCTGCCGCAAGAAGATCCCGTTCCTGCATTCGGTCTGCGACCGCAACCCGGATCGCAAGATCTTCTGGATCGATGTCGATTGCGACATCGACTATCTGCCGGATTTCGTTTCGGGGTTTTCGGCGGACATCATCGGGTTCCAGCGCGGCTTCGGCCATCCGATGCGGATCGGCTATGGCAGCAGCGCGCGTTTCTGGGAGCCGTGCTTTTGGGGCATCAACACGACGCCCGCCGCCCGCGCCTATATCCGCGATGCGCATCTGGCCTGCGAAAGCATGACGCTGCGCGCGACCGACGACTTCTTTTTCGAGGAGGCGTGGCGCAAGAATGCCGACCAACTGACCTTCCAGATGATCCCTTCTTCCATGCTGCTGGGGCGTGCCGACCAGCCCGATACCGGGCGCAGGCCGTTCTTCTATTTCGGCTCCAGCGGCAATGTGGCGACGTTCAAGGGGCTGGCTGCGCAGCACACGCGCAACAGCGCCGCACGCAGCACGGCGACCAAGGGCGGCGTCAAGTCGATGGCGCTGAAGGTCGCGCGCCAGACCCAAGAGGCGCTGCCGCAGCGTCTTGCCGTGCCGCTGCGCAGGCTGTCCGACGAAATCGGGCTGACCGAGTTTTTGTCGCCCACCCTGCCCGCATCGCGCCAGCTGTCGCAGCGCAGCATCTACAACATCGTCCACGACGCCCGCGAAGGCCGCCGCGATGCGGTCGAGGCGCGGTTGGCCGACATCTCCTCGCGCAGGCTTCTGGGCAATGCGGACCGGGCGGTGATCGGCGCGGCACAGGCATTTCTGGATTATTCGGGCGATGACGAAACGGCGCTGCCGCTTTTGTGGTGGGACAAGCCCTATCCCGGTAATTACGGCGACTGGCTGTCGCCTTTGGTCTTTCACGACGCGCTGAAGCGTCCGGTGCGGTTCCAGCGCCATGACGAAATCGGTGCCAGACCGCATCTGATCGGCATCGGCTCGATCGGGCGTTTTGCGCAGGCCAGTTCGATCGTCGTAGGCGCAGGTTTCAGCCGTGCCGATGCCGAGATTGCGCCGGATGCGACCTATATCTCGCTTCGCGGCCCGTATTCGGCGCAGTTGGTCGCAGCGGCGGGCGGCCCGCAAGTGGAACGCTTTGGCGACCCGGCGGCGATCCTGCCGCGTCTTATCCCGCTGGAGCGTCCCGCGTCGACGAACGGGCGGCTGGCGCTGGTGCGTCACTTCGCACATCGCAACATCTCGCTGCGGCTGCCCGAGCATGTGGATGAGCTGTCGGTCCTGCTGTCGCGGCGCGCCGATATTCAGGCGTTCATCGCAAGGCTTGGCCAATACGACGCCGTGCTGACCAGCGCGATGCATGTCTATATCACCTGTCAGGCCTATGGCATCCCCGTTGCCCTGATCACCTTTGACGGGTTCGAGGATGCGGTGGCGGGCGATCAGATGAAATATCGCGACTATGCCGCAGGCGTCGGCCTGCCCGAGCGGATGCCGCAAACCATCGGCCACGACCTGCGCCAGCGCGCACTGCCCGATCTGGTCGAAAATGAACGTATCCCTAAGACCGCCATGGACGAAATCTATGCGGCCCTGACCGAAGCTGCGGCCATGTTCGACCGCATGCTTCAACCCTCGCAACAATAAGGAGGGGAACCGATGAAAGACCTGGAAACGCCGCCGCCGCGGGTGCAATCCGCCAATCCGCGCATCCCCCCTGCCGTGGGGCGTGCGGTCTGGACAAAAAAGCACACGCTGCTGCTTGGCAGCTTTATGCTGCTGTTCGCGCTGCCGTCGCTGCTGGTTGCGACCTATATGTTCGTCATTGCCAAGGATCAGTATGTGTCCGAAGTCTCATTCGTCGTGCGCGACGAAGAGGCGCAGAATGTCGGGCTGCTGGCCGGGATCGGGCTGTCGTCGGTGGGCAATGCCACCACCGACGCGCAGATCCTTTACAAATACCTGCGCAGCCCGAATTTTGTGGCACAACTTGACCAAGACATCGACCTGCGCGGCATCTTTACCAAGGCATCGGGTGATCCGGTCTTCGCATTGCACGACGGTTCCAACCAAGAGGAGCTGGTCGCCTATTGGCGCAAGATGGTCACGATCAGCGTCGATGCCGCGACCGGCATGACCGAGATCCAGGCCCGCGCCTTTACGCCCGAAGATGCCAACCGCATCTCGCAGGGGGTGCACAAGGCAGCGGCGCGGCTGGTCAACTCGATCTCGGACGAGGCGCGCGACAACGTGCTGCGCTATGCTCAGCGGGATCTGCACCAGACCGAAGGCCAACTGGCAGATGCGCGCGTCGCGCTGGCCAAGTTCCGCGACCAATACAAGCTGATCGACCCGCAGGCCGTCGTCGCCACCAATGCCACCATCGTCACCGGGCTTTCGCAGGAACTGACCGAGGCAATGATCCAGCTTGAGACCCTGCGCCAGCAGGGCACGGCGGATGTGCGCGTCAATCAGGCCCAGATGCGGGTCAATGTGCTACAACAGCGCATTGAACAGGAACAGCAAAGCTATGTCGGCGGCCCGCAGGGCGAAGTCACGTTCAGTTCGGTCATCGACCAATACACCAAGCTGCAGCTTGATCTGGAACTGGCCGAGAAAAGCTACAGCCTCGCGCTGGCCGGGGTCGAGGCGGCACGGTCGAAATCACAGCAGGACAACCGGTATCTGGCTACCTTCGTGCAACCGACCACACCCGAAACGGCGACGCGGCCGCGCCGTCTGATGGTGACGTTGCTGGCGACGGTGTTCATCTTTATCGGCTGGCTCAGCCTTGTGCTGATCGGCTATTCAAACCGCGACCGCCACTGATGATCCGGCTGGAGAACCTTTCGAAAAGCTTCACGGTCAACGGCCGCACCACCGTGGTGGCGCACGATGTGAACGTGACTTTTCCGACCGGGGCCAGTGTGGGCTTGCTGGGCCATAATGGGGCGGGCAAATCGACGCTGCTGCGCATGATCGCGGGTGTCGTGCGCCCGGACCGCGGCAAGGTCGTGACCACCGGCAGCGTGTCATGGCCCGTGGGCTTTGCGGGCAGTTTCCACCCCGACCTGACGGGGGCGCAGAACACCCGTTTCATCGCCCGCGTCTACAATATCGACGCCGAGAAGCTTCTGCAGTTCGTCGCCAAGTTTTCGGACCTTGGGCATCACCTGTATCTGCCCTTCGGCCATTATTCGTCGGGGATGCGGTCGCGGCTGGCCTTTGGCGTGTCGATGGGCATCCATTTCGACACTTATCTGGTCGATGAGGTCACATCGGTCGGCGACGGTAATTTCCGCGACAAAAGCCAAGCCTATTTCCGCAACCGCTTGCTGAATAGCGGCGCGATCATGGTGTCGCATTCCATGAGCATGATCCGGTCGGTCTGCAAATCAGCGGCGGTGCTGCACCACGGTCGCCTGACTTATTTCGAGGATGTGGACGAAGCGATCGAGACGCATCTGGCCAATATCGGCGCCAGCGGCGCCCATGACGACGAGGACTGAGCCGATGCAGCAAGGTCTTTTGCCCCAACATCACCCGCTGCGCCAATGGCCGGCATGGCGCACCATCAGCGCGCTGATGTTTCGCGAGATGTCCACATCCTACGGCAAATCGCCGGGCGGCTTCGTCTGGACCATCCTTGAGCCGGTGGGTGGCATCGCGCTGCTGACGGTGATCTTTTCGCTGGCCGTGCGCATTCCGCCAATGGGGTCCAGCTTTGCGCTGTTCTATGCCACGGGGCTGCTGCCGTTCCTGATGTTTCTGGACATCTCGAAAAAGGTGGCGCAGTCGCTGCAATTCTCAAAACAGTTGTTGTTCTATCCCGGCGTCACCTTTGTCGACGCGATCTTTGCGCGGTTCCTTTTGGCCTGCATGGTTCACGCAATGGTCTTTGTCATCGTGCTGACAGGCATCATCTGGTACGACAATGTCGAGCTGATCGTGAACGTGCCGCTGGTCGTTCTGGCGTTCCTGATGTCGGGTGGTCTGGCGCTTGGCGTCGGTTGCGCGAACTGTTTCCTGATGCGGCGCTTTCCCGTCTGGGCGAACGTCTGGGCGATCATCACGCGCCCGCTATTCCTGATTTCCTGCATCTTTATCCCCTTCGACAGTATGCCCGAGGGGTTCCGCACCGTGCTTTGGTATAATCCGCTGATCCATATCGTGGGCACCAACCGCTCGGGTTTCTATTCGACCTATCGCGCGGAATATGTCGAGCCGATCTATGTGGTGCTGATTGCCACCGTGCTTTTCGGAAGCGGGCTTGCGCTTCTGACGAAATGGCATCGCGACCTTGCGCAACGCTAGGTCCGGGCCAAAGCAACGACCCAGGGCCGGCGCATTGGCCCAAGGCAAAAGACAAGACGTCCGCGATCAACGGACTGGACCAGTATGTGCCGCCCCCTCCCGTCTTTGCTGACGCGGCAAAAAGTGAATGAGTGCCCGATTTGCAGTGACCTAATCATTCTTTCGACATGCCGCAACTTTGCGGTGATGAAATCCCCTCGCAGGAAGCTGATCAGATGACCGAAACCACGCCCACCACAGCCTTTTTCCGACCTACGCCCGCACCGTTTTCGGTGCGACTGGCCAAAAAACTCCTGCCCGATTCCATGCTGCGTTATCTGCGCGGCCGGACCGAACCTGTGCGCCCCCGGATCACCGTTGTCAGCTTTTACACCGAGGGCGGATATTACGAAGAAAAGGCCAATGAGCTGCGCGCCCGTTGCGACGAACTGGGCATGCGGCACGATATTCAGCCCATCGCATTCCGCACTGACGCCAGCTGGAGCGAGATCTGCCGTGCCAAGGTTCGCTTTTATCGCAAGATGCTGCTGAAACACCGCGCGTCGATCATGTGGGTCGATGTGGACACCAAGCTTTTGCGCAATGTCGATAACCTTGCTGGGCGATCTTACGACATAGGCGTGTTCATGCGCGGCTTTCGCTTTCTGCCGCAGGAAAACTTCGCGCTTTACGCGCGTCGTTTCCATCCGGGCTATCTGATCCTGAACTATACGCGCGAAACGCTGGAGCTGCTTTACGAATGCAAGCGGGTCGAACAGGATACGACGGGCGATTTCACCGACGATTATATCCTGGAGGAAGCGTTTCGCCGTACGACCGCGCGTCCGCGCCTGTTGGTGCTGTCGCCCAATGATATTTCCCGGCCACAGGATCCCGAAAATCCCGGCGCATATTTCCTGCATGGCGACAGCGGAAACGTAAAGGAATTCAAGGGCAAGGTCTTGCAGCACAGCCCCGACATCCTGCGCCCCGAAAGCCAGAAGGCCGTCATCCTTGACCTGATCCGCGAGGCAGCGCGCCAAGGTAAGCGCGCGCAGGTCTGCGAATATTACCACGCGCTGTTGACCCGCAACCCCGAGGATTTCGGCAGCTATCACAAGCTTCTGGAAATCTCGGCCAAGTTCAATGATCCCGCTGTTCTGGAAGTCAATCTGGAACGCTATCGCGACAACCAAGACCTGTTCCCATATGCGCTGCGCTTTCGGCTGCTTCAGGCGCTGGACAAGGGCGAATGGGAACAGGCCGACCGGCTGTTCAGCGAAATCGCCCAGACCGGAAACGAAGCCGTCATCAGCTTTTCGCGCAGCCGCCTGTTTCGCGCATCGCTGGACCGCCGGGCCGAAGCGCAGGGCGTGGCGGCAGCCGACCGGGTGCAGCTTTTCTGGTGGGAGCAACCCTATCCCGGCAATCTGGGCGACATCGTGAACCCCTATATCGTCGAAAAGGCGACCGGCATCCCCCCGAAATGGGCCGGGCGCGGCGTCGGGCTTTGCGCTATCGGCTCGGTCATCAAATACGCCAAGGACGGCAGCCATGTGTGGGGCAGCGGCACGCCCAATTCGCGCGATGCACTGGCGGCAGGCGCGACCTATCATGCGGTGCGCGGCCCGCTGACCCGCGATCTGATCATCGAAAACGGCGGCATCTGCCCCGAGGTCTATGGCGACCCGGCATGGCTTTTGCCGATCCTGTATCCGCGCAAATCCAAGCCGCGCCACAAGACCGGCCTGATCCTGCATTTCACGCATGAAGAGATGGCCACGCCCGTCGCAACCGGCGTGAAACGCATCGACATCCGCCGTCTGGGCTATGATGAGATTGAGGCATTTCTGGACGAAATGCATGATTGCGAACGCATCATCTCATCCTCGTTGCACGGGGTCATCATCGCACAGGCTTATGGCATCCCGGCCTGTCTGGCGACAGTCACCAACTCGGCCAGCCAGATCCATGGCGATGGCATCAAGTTCGACGACTATTACCAGTCGATCGGGCATGACCGCGCGCCCGATGCGGTCGATCTGTCGCAATTCCTGTCGATCGACCATGACAGCATTGCGCATGACCGTTTCCTGCTTGCGAAAAAGCCCATCGACCTGCCTGCCCTGCTGGATGCCGCACCCTTCACGGTGACTGCGCAGACGCGGCGGGATGCGCAGGAATGGCTGGCAAACTTCACCTTTTCCTAGGTAACATAGGCGGACCGCGTGACTGACACCAAGGCCTTTCCCATGATGGACGAGATTCCAGGCGACACCAATCCGCCCGAGGAAGCCCCCACCACCCCCGAGGCCGCTTCTGCCGAAGCCCCCGCCCCTGAACCGAAAGCGGGGGCGGCGCGGTTCGCCGTCACATATCTGCGCGAAAACTCGGCCACATGGGATCGGGCGCGCTTTCGCAAGGTGATCGAAAAGCCGCTGGATGCCGAGGTGCTTTCGGTCATCGCCCATCGCCGCGCGGTGCTGCGTCATTATGCGCCGCATCCGCTGCACGGGTCTTATGGCGGCAATGCCCATGCCGGGCGCGAAGGGCCGGGGATGGTGTCGTCGGACACGCTGGCGATTTCGCCCGCCTATGGTGCGGTGCTGCACAATCTGGCCCGCGCCGCCGATCCCCGCCTGATCGTCGAGGATGGCGCGGGCTTTGGCATCTCGTCGATGTATCTGGCAGCGGCGACCCGCGGAAAGGAAGGCAGCACGCTGATTTCCTTTGAAATTTCGGAATATGCGCGACTGGCGCAGGCATCGGTCGTTCTGATCGATCCCGGCTCTCGGGTCGTGCAGGGCGATTTCGCGGGCTTTGCGCGTCAGCTTGCGGGCACGGCGCAGATCGGGTTCGCCTTTATCGACGCCATGCATGAAAAGGACGCGCTGCTGCGCAGCTTCAAATCGCTGGTGGGCTGGATGGCACCGAAATCCATGATTGTGGTGGATGATCTGTCCTATTCCGAATCCGCCCGCGAAGGGTTCCGCGCCATGATGCGGATGGAGCATCACGATTTTGTCTGCATCGTGAACAAGCGTTTCGGCGTGCTGATCAAGGGCTGAATCTTTGCCGATCCTACGCCAGAACTATGACCTTGTGGTCTATCGTGCCACGCCTGCGGGCATCATGGCCGCCATCACCGGCGCGCGGCTGAAGCTGCGCACCTTGCTGGTCGAGCCGTCATCGCGGGTGGGCGGCATGATGACATCGGGGTTGAATGCCGCCGACATCCTGAACGATTCGTTGATCAACGGTGTCGCGCTGGAGTTTTTCCGCGCCGTGCGGGACGAATATGCCCTGCCGACCCTGCCCGCGCGCATCGAAAGCCGCATCGCGCTGAAGGTGTTCCGCGCCATGCTGGACGAAAGCGAGGTGCATCTGGCGACCGAACGCGACATTGCCAGCGTGCAGCGTCAGGATCGCCGCATCACCGCCGCCGTGTTGTCGGACGGCCATCGCGTGACGGGCCGCTGGTGGGTGGATGCATCATATGAGGGCGATCTTATGGCGATGGGCGGGATACGTCATCGGCTGGGTCGCGAAGGGCGTGATGAATATGACGAAGGGCTTGCGGGCCGTCAGCCATATCGCGCCATGCTGCCATGGACCTCGCGACGCGAAATCATGCCGCGCCGGGATGGTGCATTGCTGCCCTTTGTCCAGCCGCCGTCATGGGATGCGGTCGGTGCTGCGGATATGCAGGTGCAAAGCTATTGCATCCGCCCCACCCTGACGAATATCGCCGCGAACAGGGTTCCGATCACCGCGCCCCCCAATTTCGATTTTTCGCGGTTCGAGCTGTTTCGCCTGCTGGGCCGGACGATCCGCAACGGTCGCGTTGCCGCCAAACAGATTCCAATGCTGGGGACGACATGGAAATCGGCCTATTTCAACCTTGCCGCACTGCCCAATGGCAAGTTCGACATGAATTCCGGCCCCGCCGCGCCGCTGAACAATCCCGTGCTGACGCAAGGCTGGATAGAGGCATCGCCCGACCGCCGCCGCGCTTTGAACGAGGAGTTTCGCCGCTATACGCAGGCGCTGCTGTATTTCATGCAGACCGATGCATCGGTGCCGCAGGGCGTGCGCGATTTCATGTCCGATTTCGGCCTGCCCGCCGATGAATATGAAACCTCGGGGCATCTGCCCCCCGATGTCTATGTCCGCGAAGGGCGCAGGCTGCAGGGGCAGCACGTCTTTCGCCAGCAGGACGTCGAAAACGGCGGCGCATCGCCCGAAGACGCGCTATGCGAGGCGAAGTATCACCTTGATTGCAAGCCGGTGCATTGGCGCGCGAACCATTCCGGCACGAATGTCGTGCGCGAAGGCATGTTCTTTACGCTGGATGCGCATCGTTATTCCCTGCCCGCATGGATCGTGCTGCCCCACCCCGAGGATTGCGGGAACTTCTTTTCCGTCTGCGGGGTGTCGGCCACGCATGTCGCCTTCGGCTCGATCCGAATGGAGCCGACATGGATGGAGCTTGGCTCGGCCGCGGCCATTATGGCGCATCTGGCGGACCGTCGCGGCTGTCCAGTCCATGATGTGCAGGGCCGCGATGTTGCAAAGCTGCGTGACGAACGCTTTTTCCAATGGCCCGCGCCACGCTTTCTGAAGGTCAAGCTGCGCGACAAGATGGCGGTATATTATCGCCGGATGGCTGGCAGTTAGGCGGGATCGACCAGTGCCAGAATCTCGCGCTCGGTCGCGCGGATCATGCCGCTATAGCGGGTGTTCTTGAAGCCGAATATGGTCGAATGCGCGTCCTCGCGGTGACCGGCAAGGAATGGGACGGCGGATACCACCTTCAGCCCCGGCATGGCGTTCAGCCATTCGTCGATCGTGTTCGTCTGTGCCCCGCCACCTTGGGGATCCCAGTCCGCGATCCATTCCAGCGCTGTGCGGTTGTAGACGTTGAACACCATCCCCATCATATGGGGCGTGTGGATGATGTGGTTCGCGCCCAGCTTGCGGCGCATCATGATTTCGGGTCGTCCTTCGATGCGGGTCATCACGCCGTTGAAGACGTCCCAGTCGGCACGGTCCAGATAGCGATTGACCGCATTGAAATACTGCTGGAAATCCGCCCCGAAAAAGGCGTCGTCTTCGCAGATGGTCAGGCGGCGCGCGCCCGACTGCAGCGCCTTGGTCGCTATGGCTTTGTAGCTCCAGGCGCAGCCCTTCCATGCGGGCAACATGCGGATGCCGTTGAACATCGCGAAATTGCCGGCATTGCCGTCCAGAAAGCCTTCGCGGCGGTCCAGATATTCCGGCAGGCTGATGCAGACCCGGCCCCGGCTGCGGATCGGCGGCGCAAAAGCCAGCAGATCGTCCAGATATGTTTCAGGCGGCATCAGCCCCGCATAAACCAGCCAGCGCCCGATGGCCAAACGGATCGCCGCACGCTTGGCGGATTGCGGCACGATGCTGATGTCGCGCAGCGCCGCACCCAGGGCCAACGCGCGGCGCAGCGCAGCGTCCGAGGTGACGATCAACGCGCAGCCCGATGCGATGCCCTGCAAAATCTCATGATCCTCGGGGCGGATGCGGTTCAGGTAGTCTTCGTCCAGCACCGCCGCAGCGATCGAGGTATCGTCGAATTCCGTGGGCAGCGGGTTGAAGACGATCTTTTGCGCGGCCTTCGGTCCCTCCGCTTTCGACAACAGATGCCGCCGCTTCAGCTCGGTCCGGAATTGCGTTTTCAACACGCCTTCGCCCAGCAGCACGAAACAGCGTTCGGGGCGGTTTCCGGGATCGCTGAGCAGCACACCGTCGCGGCGGTGACGCACCCGGTTCATCGCCCCCGAGACGCCTTCGCGCCCCAGAATACGCCAAGCCTTTCCGACCGACTGCAGCATTGCACCGCCCCATAGTTGTGCCAAGCCGTCCGGCCTTTTCCAAGGACCGCGCGGGAAGCCGCCAATTCACCAAACCAGCAAGACAATCGCAAGGGCGGCTTCGGGATCGGCAAATCCGCGCCGCCAGTCCGGCCAAGCGGGGCCGAAGCTTAAGACTTTGCTAACCGATGCGGCAAAACCGATCAACATCGGCGGGGCCGAACACGTTAAGTTCAGCACGCCCATTCTGTTTTGTGACAATCACATGGCAGAAAAGCGTTATCCGCCGCCAGTGCGCAGTCTGGGGGTTAACGCGCAGGCGCTGCCGTGCTGCCGCGCACCACCAGTTCTACGGGCAAGACCGTGCTGTCATCATGCTGCTTTTGCTGCATCCGCGCCAACAGCACCTCGGCCGCGCGACGACCCAAGGGGGCGCGATGCTGGCGGATCGTGGTCAAAGGCGGCATGACATAGGCGGCCAGTTCGATATCGTCAAAGCCCATGACCGAAATATCGTCGGGAACCCGCAGCCCCCCGGCGACAAGGCCATTGATCAGCCCGACCGCAATTTCGTCGCTGTCGCAGAAAATAGCCGTAGGTCGCCGGGACATTGCCATCACCGCCTTGGCCGCCTCATGTCCTGCGCGCATGGAGAAGTCGCCTTCGATCCGGCGGGTATCGGACAGGCCCGCCGCCTTCAGACCTTCCAGAAAACCGACGCGCCGCGATTGCGACAGCGTGTTGTCGCGCGGACCCGCCAGATGCAGGATGTCGCGATGACCCAATCCGGTCAGATGCGCTGCAGCAAGCCTGCCGCCTTCGGCATTGTCCACCAGCACGCGCGGCGCATCCAGCCCCTCGGACCATTCGCAGGCCTGTACGACAGGCGGGCAACCGGGGCGCGCAAATAGCGCGGGATCAAGCCCGCCTTCCAGAACGATCACCCCGTCGGATCGCGACCGGTTCAGGTAAGGCGCGATGGCCTGCAAATCGGGCTGATCCGTCGCGCCATGCGTATCCAGCACCAGAAGGCTAAGACCCTGCTTGCGCAGCACCTCGGCGATGCCCGACAGGATTTGCGAAAAGAACGGGTTTGCCAGTTTCGGAACCAAGGCCAGCACGCTGCCCACCTGCTGCTGACGCAGGTTCCGCGCCGTGAAATTCACCGTGTAGCCGGTCTGCCTGATCGCATCGCGCACGGCTTCGCGCGTCGCAGCGGATACGATGGCAGGATTGGATAGCACGCGGCTGACCGTGGCGACCGACACCCCCGCAAGCTTTGCAACATCCTGAATACGGGGCGGTCGGGCTTCTTGCGGCACGCGGTCATGCTCCTTGGATGAAACAGAAATATCTGAAAAAACCGGGTTGTAAACCATTTCAGGCTGTGTCACGCTCATTTGAAACCGATTACATGGCATAACTTTCACCATGCGGTTGTCGGAGGAGTTGGGGGAGAATGATGGGGATTGGGCCGCATCAGGCGTGATTCCGGGCCAAAGCAGGCAGATCGGTAAATCCGTAAGGCATGGCCAATGGCCCGACTGACCCACATGAGGAGTGTGGTTACAGGAAGGACGCCCATTCAGGCCCGCGCGCGTCTTGGGATGTAAACGGTTTCAGAAATTTACCCCGATCCACAAGGGACCATCAGGCCGGATCGGCATCGCTATTCTGGGGAGGAGACCATGACCGATTTTTCGGAACAAGGCGGCATGTCGCATGGCATGACGCGGCGCGGGCTGTTTCAGGGTTCTGCCGCCTTGGGCGTATCTGCCATGGGCATGGGCTTTGCGACAGCGGCGCTGGCGCAGGATGCCCCTGTGCTGAAAGGAAATATCAACCATTCCGTCGCGCGCTGGACTTATAAAGACCTTTCGATCCAGGACCTTTGCGAGATGGGCAAGCGCGTCGGGCTGAAGGCCATCGACCTGTGCGGCCCCGAGGACTGGCCTGCGCTGAAGGCCGCCGGGCTGGACAGCTCAATGTGCAATGGCGCGGAAATCAGCCTTGAGGATGGCTGGGCCGAGCCCGCGAACCACGCCGAACTGGTCGAACGCTATACCCGCCATATCAAACTGGTCGCGGATGCCGGATACACGAACCTGATCTGCTTCAGCGGCAATCGCCGCGGCATGAGCGATGAGACCGGCCTTGCGAATTGCGAAGCCGGGCTACGCCAGATCCTGCCCGTGGCCGAGGCGGCAGGCGTCACGCTGGTAATGGAGCTGCTGAATTCGCGGGTGAACCACCCCGATTACATGTGCGACCGCTCGGCCTGGGGTGTCGCGCTAAGCCAGCGTCTGGGCACGCCGCATTTCAAGCTGCTTTACGACATCTATCACATGCAGATCATGGAAGGCGACGTGATCCGCACGATCACCGACCATCACCCGCATTTCGGCCATTACCACACCGCCGGAAATCCGGGGCGGCACGAGCCGGACGATACGCAGGAACTGAACTATCCGGCGATCTGCCGCGCGATCCTTGCGACAGGCTTTCAGGGCTATGTCGCGCAGGAATTCGTCCCCACCGCAAAAGAACCACAGGCAGCCGAAACCGCTTTGCGCGATGCCGTGCTGACCTGCGACGTCTGAATACCGCCAGCTATCGAGGGAGACAGCAAGATGGCAGAAAACATGCATTACGACGCGATTGTCGTCGGTTCCGGGATCAGCGGCGGCTGGGCCGCCAAAGAGCTGACCGAAAAGGGTCTGAAGGTTCTGATGCTGGAACGCGGCCGCAATATCGAACACGTCACCGATTACGTGAACGCCGACAATGAGACGTGGAACTATCCGCATCGCGGCGTGGCCACGCAGGAGATGGTTGATAACTATCCGGTTTTGAAACGCGACTATGCGCTGAACGAACAGACCTTCGGCATGTGGGCCAACGAAAAGGACAGCCCCTATATCGAAAAGAAGCGTTTCGACTGGTTCCGGGGCTATCATGTCGGTGGCCGTTCGCTGATGTGGGGACGGCAAAGCTATCGCCTGTCCGACCTGGATTTTGAGGCCAATGCCAAGGACGGCATCGCGACCGACTGGCCGATCCGCTATGCCGACATCGCGCCTTGGTATGACCATGCCGAGAAATTCGCAGGCATCTCGGGTTCGGTCGAGGGGCTGGACCATCTACCCGACGGGCAGTTCCTGCCGCCGATCCCGCTGAACATCGTCGAAAAGGACGTGGCCGCGCGGCTGCGCAAGTCCTTCGGCGGCAAGCGCTACCTGATCAATTCGCGCGTCGCCAACATCACCGAGCCGAAGCCGGAACAGAACCGCGTCAACTGCCAGTATCGCAACAAATGCTGGCTGGGCTGCCCCTATGGCGGCTATTTCAGCACGCAATCGGCGACGCTGCCGGTGGCGATGGCCACGGGCAACCTGACGCTGCGCCCGTTTTCGATCGTCAGCCGCGTGATCTATGACAAGGACACCAAGCGCGCCAAGGGTGTCGAGGTGATCGACGCCGAAACCAACCAGACCTATGAATACACGGCGAAAGTGGTATTCCTGAACGCCTCCAGCTTCAATTCGACCTGGGTTCTGATGAACTCGGCCACCGATGTGTGGGAAGGCGGTCTGGGGTCGTCCTCGGGTGAGTTGGGCCATAACGTCATGGACCACCATTTCCGCGTCGGTGCCGAAGGCCGGGTCGAGGGATTTGACGACAAGTATTATTTCGGTCGTCGTCCGGCGGGCTTCTACATCCCGCGTTTCCGCAACTTGGATGGTGAACAGCGCGACTATACCCGCGGCTTCGGCTATCAGGGTTCGGCCAGCCGTCAGGGCTGGAAGCGCGAAATTGCCGAACTGAACGTGGGCAAGGATCTGAAAGACGCGCTGTCGAAACCCGGCGACTGGACCATCGGCATGACCGCCTTTGGCGAAATGCTGCCCTCGCACGATAACCACATCGCGCTGGACCGCTCGACCACCGACAAATGGGGCCTGCCGGTCCTGGCGATCAGCGTCGAGCTGGGCGAGAACGAACGCAAGATGCGCGTCGATATGAAACAGGATGCCATCGACATGCTAGAGGCCGCTGGCATCAAGGACGTGAAAGGCACGGAACGCGACTACGGCGTCGGCATGGGCATTCATGAGATGGGCACGGCGCGCATGGGCCGCGATCCCAAGTCCTCGGTCCTGAACGGCAACAATCAGGTCTGGGACGCGCCGAACGTCTATGTCACGGACGGAGCCTGCATGACCTCATCCAGCTGCGTGAACCCCTCGCTGACCTATATGGCGCTGACCGCGCGGGCCGCGGCACATGCCGTCGATAGTCTGAAGAAAGGAGAGCTGTAAGATGCTGCGTCGCGATTTCCTGACCATGATCGCCGCCGTCACCGGCACCGCCATGATCGGCGGTCGGGCGATGGCTTACGACCCGACCACGGCGGGCACGAACGCCTTTTCCGCCGAAGACACCGCGTTCCTTGACGAGGTCGCCGAGGTCATCATCCCGAAGACCGACACGCCCGGCGCAAAGGACGCCGCCGTGGGTGCTTTCATGACCGTCTATGTCAGCGACTGCTATACGGCGCAGGACCAGCAGGGTTTCCGCACCGCGATGGAAAACCTGAAATCCGCAGCCACTGCACAGGGCAAGGACTTCATGCAGATGTCGGCGGATGAACGTACCACCCTGCTGGACGGTATCGCCCGCGAAGCGCGCACCGCATCTGCCGAAGGCGCGGCCAAGGCCAAGGCCGAGGGGCGCGCGGCCAAGAATGCCGATCTGCATTGGTTCACGCCGCTGCATCAGCTGGTGCTGTTCGGCTTCTTCACCTCGGAAGTCGGATCGAACGAGGTGCTGCGCTATGAGGCGGTGCCGGGCGAATATATCGGCGATCTGGCCTATAACGGTGAACCCGCCTGGGCAACCTGATACGACCATCGGCCCCGGCATTGCGCCGGGGCCTTTCTTTTTATCGAAGGGGGGAAATGATGAAATATACCGCAAGCCTGCTGGCGCTGCTGGTCGCGACCACCGCCGCCGCTCAGGAGGCCGAGCTGACGCGCGAGGAACGCCGCGCGCGGGCCGAAGTCACCGAATATTGGGAGCCGGTTCCGAAACTGGTCGCCACGCCCGAAAATCAGCCACCCGCCGATGCCGTCGTGCTGTTCGGTGGCGACAATCTGGACGCATGGGAATCGACCAAAGGCGGCGCTGCCGAATGGAACATCGCGGATGGTGCGATGACCGTGGCACGCGGCAAGGGCGACATCCGCACCAAGGAATCGTTCTGCGACGTGCAACTGCACGTCGAATGGCGCTCTCCTCCGAACGATCAGGGCCATGACAGTCAGGATCGCGGCAATAGCGGCATTTTCCTGCAATCGCTGTATGAGGTGCAGGTGCTGGACAGCCATGACAACCCGACCTATGTGAACGGTCAGGCGGGCTCGATCTACAAGCAGCACCCGCCACTGGTGAACGCATCGCGTGCGCCGGGCGAATGGCAGACCTATGACATCGTATTCGAAGCCCCGATCTTTGCCGAAGATGGCAGCCTGCGCAAACCGGCCTATCTGACCGTGATGCATAACGGCGTCGTGGTGCAGAACCATGCGGAATTGCAGGGCGGCACGGAATATATCGGCCTGCCCCGCTACAAGGCGCATGATTGCGCGCCGATCCAGTTGCAGGATCACGATGCGGATGTCAGCTTCCGCAACATCTGGGTGCGCCCGCTTTAAGCACCCGGCACGGCATGAAAAAACGGGCCGCATCGCTGCGGCCCGTTTCGCATTTCCCCGCGCAGATCAGTCGCGGGTGGCGCCTTCCGGCAGGTTCTTGGTCAGGTATTCCGCGCCGGTCTTGACGACGGCGGCGGCATCCTTGGGCAGATCATGTTCGATGATATACCATTTGGCGCCAGCTTCCTCGGCTGCGGGCAGGATCTTGGCAAAATCCATGACGCCTTCGCCCAGGGCCTTGAAGCCTTTTTCGTCCGCGGCTTCGCCAGCCGGGGCGTTGTCCTTGGCGTGGATCGCGAAGACGCGGCCATCGAAGCGGTCCAGATATTCGACCGGATCAAACCCGCCGCGCGACACCCATGCCAGATCAAGCTCGGCCACGACATCGTCGCCCGCCGCTTCCATCATCACTTCCAGCGCGGTCTTGCCACCCATGTCCACCATTTCGAAATCGTGGTTGTGATAGCCAAGCTGCATGTCCTGCGCTTGCAGCTTGTCGGACATGCCTTTCAGTTCCTCGCCCAGTGCGGTCCAGCCAGCGGCGTCGGTCGGACGCGCTTCGGGCTTCAGATGCGGGACGATGATGGTGTCGTTGCCGATCGCCTTGTTGAACGCGATGACGCCATCCAGATCGCTGCGCAGATCGTCGATCTGGGCGTGGGTCGAGATCGCCTTGATGCCGTGCTTGTCCAGCGCCGCCTTCAACTCCTCGGCCGAGACTTTCTGCGTGCCGACGGTTTCGACCGCAGTAATGCCCGCAGCCTGCACGGCGGCAAGCTGTTCATCTAGCGTGCCGTGGTCGCGCAGCGTATACATCTGCACCGCGATCGGCAGTTCACCCGTGACGCGCGCTTCCTGTGCGACGGCCGCGACCGGCGCTGCAACGAACATCGCCGTGGCAAGCAAAGCACGCAGCGTCGATGTGTGATAGGTCATGAAACTCTCCCAGATCCGCGCCCCGCCCTCCCGGCGGAACTGCCCAAGATGTAAAGGATTTCATAGCGGCTGAAAAGGATTACATTTCAAATCCCGAAAGACGTTGCTTTATGCGGATTCGATGGCGATGCGCGGCGCGTTCGTTCGCATCTGTAACGAAAAAATCTGACCTTGATCGGTGCAAACCCCTGATTTGACGAATCATCCTGTCGCGCATTGCGCATCTTGTCGCAGCGACATAAGACCGCACCCATGTCTTTAGGACATTCCCACCCAGAATAATCGGCAGGAAAGAATAAAATGACCGATCTTCCCGGATATCCCAGTCGTCGTGGATTCCTGAAGGGGTCCGCCGCAGGTGTCGCACTGGCAGGTCTGGCCGTTTCGGCCAAGGCTCAGCCCGTGGAACCACCGGCGCCGCTTGAAGAATATGAATGCGCCTATTTCACCCCCGAGGAATGGGCATTCGTCATCGCCGCGACCGCACGGCTGATTCCGTCGGGCGGCGAAGGCCCCGGCGCCATCGAAGCCCGCGTGCCCGTTTTCATCGACGGCCAGCTTGCGAGCGATTACGGTCGTGCGGATGACTGGTATATGGTCGGCCCGCATGATCCTGCAGCCGATCCGCTGCTGGGCTGGCAATCACCGCTGAACCCGGCGCAGATCTATCGTCAGGCGATCCCGGCGTTCAACGCATGGTGCGAAGGCCAGCACGGCAAGGCATTCACTGCGCTGGACGACGCGCAGAAGGACGCAGCATTGGCCGCGCTGGACAATGACGAAGTGGGTCTTCAGCCGGAACTGCGCGACTTTTTCACGATCCTGCTGGCCAACACAAAGGAAGGCTATTTCGCCGACCCGATGTATGGCGGCAACCACGGTATGCAATCCTGGAGCTATATCGGCTTTCCCGGCGCACGCGCGAGCTATCGCGAATGGGCGACGCGCTACAATGTCCGCTACCCGCTTGGGCCGGTTTCCATCAAAGGCGAGAGGGCATAACCGATGGCACGTCAGGAAAAGAAAAAAGACGTCGTGATCGTCGGCCTTGGCTGGACCGGCGCGATCCTTGGCATGGAACTGGCGCAGGAAGGTCTTGAGATCGTCGCGCTGGAGCGTGGCCACGATCAGGCCACCGTGCCGAACTTCCAATATCCGCAGATGATTGATGAATTGCGCTATGGCGTGCGTCTGAAAATGATGCAGCGCGCCAGCCAGCAAACCGTCACCATCCGCCGCAACGAGGCGGAAACCGCGCTGCCCTATCGCAGCTTCGGATCGTTCCTGCCGGGCAATGGCGTCGGGGGTGCAGGCACGCACTGGAACGGGCTGAACTGGCGTCCGCAGGCCGAAGAAATGCAGTTGCGGTCCTATGTCATGGAACGCTGGGGCGCAGGGATCATCCCCGAAGACATGCTGCTGGCCGATTATCCCGTGACCTATGACGAAATGGAGCCGTTCTTTGACCGCTTCGAATATGTCGCAGGCATTTCGGGCAAAGCGGGCAACCTGAACGGCCAGATCATCGAAGGCGGCAACCCGTTCGAAGGCCGTCGTTCGCGCGAATTCCCCATGCCGCCGATGCCCACCACCTGGGACGGCCAGAAATTCGCCGATGCGGCGAAAGCCATGGGCTATCACCCGTTCAAGGCACCGGGCGGCATCGCCTCGACCGCCTATGTCAACGAATACGGCATGCAGATGGGCCCGTGTAACCTTTGCGGGTTCTGCGAACGCTATGGCTGCTATCAATATTCGAAATCCTCGCCGCAGACGACCATTCTGGACGCGCTGAAGCGGATGCCAAATTTCAGCTATCGCACCGAATCCGAAGTGCTGAAGGTCGAAATGGCCGAGGATGGCAAGACGGCCACCGGCGTCACCTATTTCGACGAAAAGACGCAGGAACAGGTCTTCCAGCCCGCCGACATCGTCATTCTGGCATCCTATCAGCTGAACAACGTCCACCTGATGCTGGTATCGGGCATCGGCCAACCCTACAACGCCGTCACCGGCGAGGGTGTGACCGGGAAAAGCTACGCCTACCAGATGAATGGTGGCGTGACGATGTTCTACAAGAATGAGGAGTTCAACCCCTTCATCGGCACCGGCGCGAACGGTATGTCGATCGACGATTTCGGTGTGAACCAGATCGATTTCGGGCGCGAAGGCTTCATCGGCGGCGCTTACTGGCGCTCGGGTCAGACCAACGGCCAGCCGATCCGCTCGATGCCGCTGCCCAAGGGCACGCCGGCCTGGGGTGCGGATTGGAAAAAGGCCGTCGGTGAATGGTATGGCCACGCCATGTCCATCGGCTCACACGGGTCGCACATGTCCTATCGCACGAACCACCTGGACCTTGACCCGACCTATAAGGACCGCCATGGCCGTCCGCTGATGCGGATGACCTTCAACTGGAACCCCAACGACCTGCGCATGAACCAGTTCATGAAAGGCAAGATGGAGGAACTGGCAAAGACCATGGCGCCCGACCTGATGCAGTCGGCCTTTAAGGGTGACGGTGCGCAATATGACGTCCGCCCCTATCAGACCACGCATAACACGGGCGGTCACATCATGTCGGCCAATCCGCGCGAAGGTGCGGTCAACAAGTTCGGCCAGGCTTGGGACAAGCATAACATCTTCGTCACCGGCGCAGGGAACTTCGTGCAGAACACCCAATACAACCCGACCGGGCTTGTGGGCGGTCTGGCCTATCACACGGCCCATGCGATCCGCACGCAGTATCTGTCCAACCCCCGCCCGCTGGTCTGAGGAGTCAGGTAATGAGCAAATCTCTTCGTATCATCGCCGCCTTGGCGGCGGTCGGTGTCGTGGGCGGTCTGGCCTTTGCCTTCGTGCCGGTGCAGACGACCGCACCCGTCGCGCAACTGCCCGACGACTGGAAACCCGCCGAGGGTCAGGGGAAATACGTCATGTATGCCTCGGACTGTCTGGCCTGTCATACGGCTGACGGCGGCGAGCCGTTCGCCGGTGGCCGCGCGATCGCCAGCCCGATGGGCACGATCTGGGCGACGAACATCACGCCCGATCCCGAAACCGGGATCGGCAACTGGACGCTGGACCAGTTCCGTGCGGCCCTTTACGACGGCATCCGTGCCGACGGCGCGCATCTTTACCCAGCCATGCCTTACGAGAACTATCGCAAGCTGACCGAAGAAGACGTTCGCGCGCTTTACGACTATTTCATGCACGAAGTGCCCGCCGTTCAGAACAAGGTCGAGGAAACGAAGCTTTCCTTCCCCTTCAACATGCGTTTCGGTATCCGCGCATGGAACTGGCTGGCCCTGACCCATGATGCGGGCTTCACCCCGGCAGATGGCAAGACCGAGGCTGAACAGCGCGGTCAGTATCTGGTGGAAGGTCCGGCCCACTGCGCGGCCTGTCACAGCCCCCGAGATATGCTGATGGCGCAGGATGGTGTGTCGGTTGCCGACGCCAACTTCCTGACCGGCGGCGTGGTCGATGGCTGGAACGCGCCCGCGTTGCGTGGCCCGGATTCGGCGCCGCAGAAATGGGATGTCGCGGAAATGGCCGCCTATCTGGCGACTGGCCGCAACATCCATTCGACTGCCAACGGCGAGATGGGTCTGGTGGTCGAGCATTCGCTTCAGCATCTGACCGATCAGGACAACCTTGCCATCGCCGCCTTCCTGAAGGGGGCCGATGGTGCGCCGGTCGAAATGCCCGAAAACTTTGCCACGCTTGAGACGCGCGCCCTGCCCGCGCTGGACGCAGACGATGCGGGCAAGGAAACCGAAAAGATGCTGACCGAAGCCGCGCCGGACATGGCGCTGGGTCCGCGTCTGTATCTGGACAACTGTGCGGCCTGTCACTTTGTGTCGGGCAAGGGCGCACCCGAGATCTTCCCGGAACTGGCGGCGAACCACATCGTCACGGGTTCGGAAGTCTCGCCGCTGATCTCGGTCATCCTGAACGGGGCCGAGGTGCCTTCGACTGCGAAACGTCCGATGCATCTGGTCATGCAAGGCTATGCCGACCGCATGAACGACGAAGAAGTGGCCGAACTGTCCAGCTTCCTGCGCAAGGCATGGGGCAACGACGCATCGGCCGTCACCGCCGCCGAGGTTGCTGCGGTGCGGGCGAAACAGCCACACTAAGCCGCCATCAGGCACAGACAGAATGCTGCCCCGACCGGGGCGGCATTTCTCATTTCAGGCGGCCTGCCATGCGGGACAAAAGCGGCTCGCGCAGCCACAGATGATGGACCACGACCATCAGCACATGCCCCGCGATCAGCGCCAGCAGCAGCCACGCCAATTCGCCATGCAGGGCATTCGCGGCCTGAACCATCCAGCCCGTCTCATGCCCCGTCGCGGGGACGATCTGAATGCCCCAGTGGTTCCAGCCCTTGCCGTTGCCATAGGCACGCAGCAATGCCAGCGCGGGAATGGCGAACATCAGCGCATAAAACGCCAAATGCCCGATCCGCGCGGCACGGCCCAGCAGCCCTTGATGTCGCGGGCGGGCTTGGCGGTTTCGCCAGCGCCAGATCGCACGCGCGATCACCAAAGCCAGCACATAAAGCCCGACCACGCCATGCGACGGGCCAAGCCCCGCAATCTTGTCCAGCAGCGGCGATTGCCCGATCAGGCGATAGGCCCCGATCACTGCGAATTGCCAGATCAGCAGCCCCGCACCCAGCCAGTGAAAGACGCGCGACACCCGACCATATCGCGCGGGCGTATCGCCCCAGCTTGTCTGCCCCATGCGAGAGCTTCCCGATAATTTTCATCGGGCTTCCTGTTCGCATTCCCGTCCCCCAAGTGCAACGCGGTTCACGCCGGGACGAAACGCATGTCCATGCCGAAACTGGCGCTTTTCCCCGGTGCAAGGGTCTGGCTGAAGTTGCGCGTCGAAAGCGCCGCGCCTTGACTGGGAAAGGGGGCCATTCCGTGCCAAGGCTCAAGACACAGATACGGCGCACCGGGCTTTTGCCACAGCGCGAAATTCGGCAGGTCCGTAACCTGCATCTGCACCCGCTTCGTGTCGGTGCCATAGGTAAAGCTGCGGCCAGCACCATGCGGAAAGACCATCGCGCCCCCGGTAAACAGCCCCGCTGAAATCTCAAGCACACCATCATCAAAAGGCGAAGGCAGGACGGCTTCATCGATCAGCCCGGTCGCATCCGGGCGGTGCATGGCCGGAGCGCCGCCGTCTGCCAAGGTCACGCGATGCGTTTGTCCCTGCATTCCCGGCAGGGGCCAGGCAAAGGCCGGATGAAAGCCGAACTGAAACGGCATGTCGCAATCGTCATGGTTCGTCACGGTCGCCAGACAGCGCAGCCAATCCCCATCAAGACGATAGATCATCATCAATGCGAACCGGAAAGGATAGCTTTGCGCCGTCACCTCGCTCGGCTCCAGCATCAAGGCCACGGCATCGTCGGTCGCAGCCATCGTGCGGAACCGACTGTGACGCGCGAACCCGTGCGAACCCATCGGATAACGCCTGCCGTCGATCTCGACATGGCCATCGGGGCTAAGGCCTACGACCGGGAAAAGCAGGGGCGCGCGCCCTGTCCACCATGCCGGATCGCCTTGCCACAGCCATTCGGCGTCATCGACAAGCGTGCGCACGGATTGCAACTCGGCACCCTGTTCGGTCAGTTCGACCCGCAAACGGGTATTTTCCAGCGCAATCATTAATTTCTCCGTCGATGGCAGGCAGATGGGCATGGCGCCGCAGGAATGTCGAACCGTCGCCCCGGTCACTGGCGATAGTCTGCCATACCGGATGGACCTATGACATTTGCGACCTCGCAAACGCAGAAGCGTCATCCTGCCAACATTCTGTTGCATTTGACAATTAGAACAGCCGCACCAAGCAAAATTGCCAGGGAAAAGCACCGATGACCATGCGCCAAAGCGACATTTTCCGCACCTCGAAACTTGAAGAAGCCGACGGTCCGGGCCTGAACCCGACCCAGAACCGCACGATGGGCGACATCATCGCTGCGCGCTTTTCGCGCCGCGGCTTTCTGAAAGGCTCGATGGCATCGGCCGCGATCGCCGCGACCGTCTCGCCGCTGGCAATCCTTGCCGCGGACGAAGCGCGGGCGCAGTCCGCATCGGTCTTCAACTTCCCCGAAGTCGAAGCGGGCGTGGACGCCAATCACCACGTCGCCGAGGGTTACGACGCTGACGTGCTGCTGCGCTGGGGCGACAAGGTTTTCGCGGATGCGCCGGAATTCGACCCGACCGCCCAGACCGAAGCCGCGCAGGAACGCCAGTTCGGCTATAACAACGACTTCGTGGGCTTCATCCCGCTGGAAGGCGCGGCGGATCATGGCCTGCTGGTCGTGAACCACGAATATACCAACGAACACCTGATGTTCCCCGGCATCGTCACCCTGAAGGATGGCGAGATCGAGGTGGCCGACGCCACCGAAGACCGCGTGAACATCGAAATGGCCGCGCATGGCGGCACGGTCATCGAAATCCGCAAGGTCGATGGCAAATGGCAGCCCGTGCTGGACGGCGCGATGAACCGCCGCATCACCGTCAAGACCGAGATGCAGCTTTCCGGTCCGGTTGCGGGCAATGACCGCGTCAAGACCTCGGATGACCCGGAAGGCCGCAAGGTTTTCGGCACGTTCAACAACTGCGCGGGCGGCGTGACCCCCTGGGGCACCTACATCATGGCCGAGGAGAACATCCACGGCTATTTCATCGGTGAGCTGCCTGCCGAACATGCCGAAGCCGCCAACTACAAGCGTCTGGGCGTTCCGGCCGGCGACTATCAGTGGGGCAACTTCCACAAGCGTTTCGATGTCGGTCAGGAACCGAACGAGGCCAACCGCTTTGGCTGGATCGTCGAGGTGGACGTGATGGACCCGAACTCGGTCCCGAAAAAGCGCACGGCGCTTGGCCGCTTTAAGCATGAAGGCGCGGAAAGCGTCGTCGCCAAGGATGGCCGCGTCGTCTTCTATCTGGGCGATGATGAGCGTTTCGATTACGTCTACAAGTTCGTGACCGCCGGCAAATTCAACGCTGAAGACCGCGCCGCGAACATGGACCTGCTGGACGAAGGCACGCTTTACGTCGCGCGCTTTGACGAAGACGGCTCAATGGTGTGGCTGCCGCTGGTGCATGGAGAAGGCCCGCTGACCGCAGAAAATGGCTTCAACAGCCAAGCCGACATCCTGATCGAGGCGCGCCGCGCCGCCGACCTGCTGGAAGCCACGCCGATGGACCGCCCCGAGGACATCCAGCCGAACCCGGCGACGGGCCGCGCCTATGTCATGCTGACCAACAACACCAAGCGCGAAGAGGCGAATTCGGCCAATCCGCGCGTCAACAACGCCTTTGGTCACATCGTCGAAATTCTGGAAACCGACGGCGATTTCACCGCCACCACCGGCAATTGGGAAATCCTGCTGCAATGCGGTGATCCTTCGGTGGCCGAAGTCGGTGCGACCTTCTCGACCGAGACGACCAAGAACGGCTGGTTCGGGATGCCCGACAACGCCGCGATCGACGCCGATGGCCGCCTGTGGGTTTCGACCGACGGCAACTCGGTGGGCGATACGGGGCGGACGGACGGTCTGTGGGCCGTGGACATCGAAGGCGATGCGCGCGGCACCTCGCGCCTGTTCTATCGGGTTCCGGTCGGCGCCGAGATGTGCGGCCCCTGCCCGACCGAGGACATGAGCACGATGTTCGTCGCAGTCCAGCACCCCGGCGACGGCGGCGATGATTGGGAAGGCCACGGTCGCCCGTCCTATTACGAGGATCTGTCCACCCGTTGGCCGGACTTCAACGACGCGATGCCGGTTCGTCCGGCGGTCGTTGCGATCACCAAACAGGGCGGCGGCCGCATCGGCTAAGGCTAAAACATCGGCGAAGGGGTCAATCCCCTTCGCCCTCCCCACCCATCGTCAGGGTAATATCGGCGGCGCGGCCATGTGCCTGCACCGTTTCCGCGTTGGGCAGGTCGTTGCCCAATGCCTTCGCCTCGGCTTCGGTCAGGGTCATGCCGTGATCCAGCCAGCGCCCGATCAGCCGTTGGCGCAAGACGGGCATCGGCACATCCAGCGCAATCGTCAGATCGAACTGCCCGGCCAGTTCCGTCCAGGGCGGGCTGTCCAGCAGAAGGTAATTCCCCTCGACGATGATCAACGGCGTGGTTTGCGGAATGATCCGTGCGCCCGCACGCGATATTTCAAGGCGGCGGTCAAAGACCGGCACGGCGATCTCTGCCTCGGCATTGGCGCGCAAACGCGCCAACAGGGCGCGAAACCCGCCGACATCGAAGGTATGCGGCGCGCCCTTGCGCGACAACGCGCCGCGTTCGCGCAGAACCGCATCGTCGTAATGGAACCCGTCCATCGGCAGGATCGCAGAGGTGGCGGGCGTATGCGCGTTGATGGCGCGGTGCAAAGCCTCGGCGATGGTGGATTTTCCGCTGCCCGGCGGGCCTGCCAATGCGACCAGCTGTCGCCCCTTGGCCGCAAGCGTCATCAGGCGCGGCAGCAGATCGGCCGCGATGGCGTCGGGGGATGGTGACATTGCAAACTCCGGTTCCGGTCCTGATCTGATATGACGATGCCCGCCGCCGCGTTTCAATATCGGCGCGGCGGCCTGTTCATCCGGCGGCGGGCTTGCTAGCTTGCGCCTGCGTTGCTCCAGCCACTTTCGCCAGAAGACGCGGAATTGTCGGAGCTATTCATGACCTATCCCCTTTCGCGCCGCGGCTTGTTGGCCGCGCTTCCCCTTGTCCTTGCCACAGGTGCGCTGGCACAGGAACAGCGTCGCCGTCCGGGCGACGGACCCGCCGAGATCATCGACGATCCGCGCGCGACGACCTTCCAGATCGGCCCATCCGCCGCCCCTTGGGAAATCTTGGTCGGTATGCCGTCCGTGCCCGCGCCACCGCAGGGCTATTCCGCGATTATCGCGGTCGATGGCAACGCGACATTCCCCATATTCTGGCATCATCGTCAGATGCTGGCCCCCGATGCGCCGGTGGTTCTGGTGGGTGTGGGCTATCCCGGCGGGCATCGTTTCGACACGGATCGCCGGTGGAACGATTTGACCTCGACCGCGATGCAGCCGGTGGTGCCGACCGGAGAACGCCTGCGCGGTCCCGGTGATCGCCCCACAGGCGGGCGCGAGGCGCTGCTGATGATGATCGAACGCCAGCTGCTGCCTGAACTGGGCGGGCGAGTGGCGCTGAACGCCGATGACCTGACGCTGTACGGCCATTCGCTGGGTGGGCTTTTCGTGCTGCACGCCCTGTTCACGCGCCCCCGGCTGTTTCGGCATTTCGCAGCTGCGGACCCTTCGACATGGTGGAACTCGGGCGAGGCGATGCGGGAAGCTGTGGCATTCGCGGGCGGCATCGCCGCTGCGGGCGGGCAGTTGGCACAGCCGACCGATTTGCTGATCGCGCGTTCGGGCGGCAAGCGGCGCGGTGATACCAATCCGCAGCCCGAGACGCCTGAAATCGTCACCGCGCTTTCGGGGATCGGCGGGCTGCGCGTCACCTATCGCCCCCATCCCGATGAATCGCACGGCTCGCTGATCGCCCCTTCGGCGGCCGAGGCAATGCGCCAGCATCTGGGAATGCCGCAGGGCTAGCCGATCCGGCGGTCCAGATGCAGATAGCCGCCATCGGTATGCAGCCATTGCCCGGTGATATGGCTGGCGCGATCCGACAGCAGGAAGGCGCAGCTATCCGCAATCTCTCGCGCCGTGGTCATGCGCTTGCCCAAAGGGATCCGGGCAGTGATCTGTGCCAGAGCCGCCTGCGGATCAGGCAGTGTGTCCAGCCAGCGGCGGTAAAGCGGCGTCATCACCTCGGCCACGACAATGGCGTTGACGCGGACGTTGTCGGGCAGGAACTCGACCGCCCATTCCCGCGTCAGGCCCAGTTGCGCCGCCTTGGCCGCGACATAGGCCGAGGTGCCGCCCTGCCCCGTCAGCGCCGTCTTGCTGCTGATATTGACGACCGCACCCTGCTGGCTGCGCAGATCATCCCGCACCGCTTGCAGCATGGTGAAGTAATGGATCAGGTTCTGATCCAAGCTGGCGCGGAAATCGTCAGGTCCACGGTCCAGCCCCACGCCGTCATTCGCGCCTGCATTGTTCACTAACCCATAGACCGGGCCGTGCTTTTCGCGAATGGCCGTCACCGCCGCGCGGCAAGCAGCATCGTCCGAGAGTTCGGCCTGAACAAAATCCGCCCCCGTGCGCGCCAACCATTCCCCGTCCGGCGCACTGCGCGAGACGATGACCGGACGCGCACCTTCTTCGGCCAGCACTTCGGTGATGCCGGCCCCGATGCCCGAGCCGCCGCCGGTCACGATCACCACCCTGCCTTGCAGATGCAGATCCATCAGGCCCCCCCGCGAAAGCGGTAGGTTTCAAGGCTCGCCTCATGCATCTGGATGGAAAAGCCCGGCGCGGTCGGCGGCATATAGGCCGCATCCCGGATCACGCAGGGGGCCAGGAAATGTTCGTGCAGGTGATCGACATATTCGATGACCCGGCCCTCGCGGGTGCCCGCGATGCACAGATAGTCGATCATCGACATGTGCTGGACATATTCGCACAGGCCCACGCCGCCCGCATGGGGACAGACCTTCAGCCCGTGTTTGGCGGCCATCAGCATCACGGCCAGCACCTCGTTCAACCCGCCCAGACGGCAGGCGTCGATCTGAACCACGTCGATCGCGCCCTCCATGATGAACTGCTTGAACATGATGCGGTTCTGGCACATCTCGCCTGTGGCGACCTGCACCGGGGCCACGCCGGCGCGGATGGCGCGGTGGCCCGCGATGTCGTCGGGGCTGGTCGGTTCCTCGATGAACCACGGTTTCGCGAAGGCCAGCTTGCCCACCCAGTCGATGGCCTGATCCACCTCCCAGACCTGATTGGCGTCGATCATCAGGTTCACGTCGGGGCCGATTTCGTCCCGCGCGATGGTCAGGCGGCGGATGTCATCGTCCAGATCGCGGCCGACCTTCATCTTGATGTGGCGGAACCCGGCATCTACCGCCTCGCGGCACAGGCGGCGCAGCTTGGCGTCGTCATAGCCCAGCCAACCCGCGCTGGTGGTATAGCAGGGATAGCCCTCGGCCCGCAGGGTGGCGATGCGATCCGCCTTGCCCCGCGCCTGAGCGGTCAGGAAGTCCAGCGCCCATTCCGGGGTGATGCAATCGGTCAGATAGCGGAAATCGATGCAGCGCACCAATTCGGCGGGCGACATATCGGCGACCAGTTGCCAGACCGGCTTGCCCTCGGATTTCGCCCACAAGTCCCAGACGGCATTGACCACCGCGCCCGTCGCCAGATGGATCGCGCCCTTGTCCGGGCCGATCCAGCGCAACTGGCTGTCGCTGGTGATGTGGCGCCAGAACCGACCCATATCCTGCGCGACCCAGCCCAGATCAAGGCCAAGGACCAAGGGCCGCAGCGCCTCGATCGCGGCAATGCAGATTTCATTGCCGCGCCCGATGGTAAAGGTCAGGCCGTGACCCTGATGCGGGCCGTCCGTTTCCAGAATGACATAGGCCGCGGAGTAATCCGGGTCCGGGTTCATCGCGTCCGAGCCGTCCAGATGCGCGCTGGTCGGAAAGCGCACATCCACCGTGCGCAGGCCTGTGATACGGGTCATGCCGTGCCTTTCAGTGCGGGGGCGCGTGGCCCCCGGTTGTCAATCGTAAAGAACAGCGGCGATTTCGGGCGCGTCGATATTCGACTTGTCGTACCAGAAAAAGCCGGTGTCGATGTTCTTGGCCACCGTCTCGCCCTTGGCGACGGCGACGGCGGCCTTGACGGTTTCATAGCCGATGCCGACCGGGTTCTGCGTGATTGCACCCGCCATTGCGCCCGAGCGGATCGCGTCCTTCTGCGCCTTGCCGCTGTCGAAGCCGACCACGACGACCTTTGAGTTCATTTCGCGCGCGCCGTTCAGCACGCCGATTGCCGAGCCCTCATTGGTGCCGAAGATCCCCTTGATGTCGGGATTGGCGGCAAGGATCGCCTTGGTGATCTCGGTCGATTTCAGATGGTCGCCGTCGCCGTATTCAATGGTGACGATCTGAATCTCGGGGTATTTCTCCTTGATCTCATTGACGAAACCGTCGCGCCGGTCGATGCCGGTGGCCGAGGTCTGGCTATGCGCCACGACCGCTATCTGGCCCGAGCCGCCGATCAGCTCTGCCATCTTGTCGGCAGCCATGGCCGCAGCCGCCACGTTGTCGGTGCTGGCCGTCGCCACCGGAATGTCGCTATCGACGCCTGAATCGAAGGCCAGAACCGGAATGCCTGCCGATTGCGCCTGTTTCAGCTGCGGGATCACCGCCTGGCTGTCCAGCGCCGCCAGCGCGATGGCCGACGGTTTCTTGGCCAAGGCCGCCGCCAGCATGTCCATCTGCTTGTCGACCTGAGTTTCGTTATCCGGCCCCTCGAACGTCACATCGACGCCCAGATCGGCCCCGGCCTTGTCAGCGCCCTGCTTGACCGCCTGCCAGAACTGGTGCTGGAAGCCTTTGGATATAAGCGCCACGGACATCTTGTCCTGCGCCATGGCTCCGGTTGCCCCGGTCATCAGCGCCAGCGCGGTCGCCGCGCCGATCATTCCCCGTCTGGTAAACATTCCATCCCCTCCCAAGGTTGAAGTCAGACCGCCGCCCGCCGCCGCAACTGGTCGGCATAGACGGCGACGATGATGATGGCGCCGGTCACGACCGTCTGCCATTCCGGCGCGACCGACATGACGCGCAGGCCATTGGTCAAGACCGACATGATCAGCGCGCCGATCAGCGTGCCCAAGATCGTGCCCCTGCCCCCGGCCAGCGACGTGCCGCCGATGACCACGGCTGCGATCGCCTCAAGCTCATATCCCAGCCCCAGCGCTGGCTGGGCCGAGTTCAGACGACTGGAGATCAGGATGCCCCCGATCCCCACGATGCCGCCCGCCAAGGCATAGATCGCCATTTTCCAGCGGTCGGTATCGACGCCGGACAGGCGCACGGCTTCCTCGTTCGATCCCAGCGCGAAGGTATAGCGTCCCAACACCGTGCGCCCCAGCACCCATGCAATAACGGCGGCGACGATGAACAGGATCAGCACTCCGTTCGGCAGCGGGAATTGCGGGATGATCGACCCGATCAGCGAGCCTTGGGATATGGTCGTATAACCCTCGGTATCGTTGAAATAGATGGGCTTGGTGCCGGTGACGATCAACGACAGCCCCTTCAGGATCAGCATCATCCCCAAAGTGGCGATGAAGGGCGGGATCTTGGCCTTGGCAACCAGCGTCCCCGAGATCAGCCCGCAAAGCGCCCCCGTCGCGATCCCCGCGATGACGCCCAGCGGCAGGGGCATTCCACCCCATGTCAGCACCACGCCCGACATGACGGCGCAAAAAGTCATCAGCGTGCCGATGGACAGGTCGATCCCGCCGGTAATGATGACCAGTGTGACGCCGACCGCCAGCACGCCGTTCACAGATGTGGCCTGAAGAATCGACATGATATTGTCGATGCGGAAAAAGGCCGGACTTGCCAGCGAGAAGCCGACGACCAGCACGATCAGGCTGGCAAAGGCCAGAAGCTTCTGCTGTGCTGCGCCCCTGCGGGCCTGTTTCTCACTCATGCTTGGTCCCTCATTCCGCAGCCAGCGTCTCGCGACGGGTGGCCAGTTCCATGATCTGTTCCTGCGAGGCGCCGCCGGGCAGGATGCCGGTCAGCCGGCCTTCGCACATCACGGCGATGCGATGGGACAGGCGCAGCACCTCGGGCAATTCGCTGCTGATGACGATGATCGCCTTGCCCTCTGCCGCCAATTCGCCCAGCAGGCGATAGATTTCGGCCTTTGCGCCCACATCAATACCGCGCGTCGGTTCGTCAAAGATCAGGATGTCGCAATCACGCAGCAGCCATTTGGCGATGACCACCTTCTGCTGGTTGCCGCCCGACAACAGTCGGACTTCCTGCCGGTCGCCGGGGGTGCGGATGGCCAGCGTCTGTATATAATCGCGGGCGATGCGGGCCAGCTCGGGTTCGCGGATGCGGCCGATGCGGTCGGCATAGCGCGGCAGGCTGGCCATGGCGATATTCGCGCGCACGTCCATCCCCAGCGCCAGCCCGAAATGCTTGCGATCCTCGGACAGGTAGCCGATGCCCGCCTGCACCGCGTCGGCGGGGCTGCGGATCGTCACCGCGCGGCCTTGCACAAGAATCTCGCCGCCGTCGGCTGGTTCCGCGCCAAAGATCGCGCGGGCCAGTTCGGTGCGCCCCGCCCCCATCAGGCCCGCAAAGCCCAGAATCTCGCCGCGTTTCAGGGTGAAGCTGATCTTGCGCAATTCCGTGCCGCGCGTCAGGTCGCGGACCTCCAGCGCGGTCCCGGACCCGGCCAAATCGGGGATGGTCGCAGCGGCATCGGCCAGTTCGCGCCCCACCATCATCTGGATGATCCGCGAGATCGGCGTGTCCGCCGCCTGAACCGTGCCAACATAGGCGCCGTCGCGCATCACCGTCACGCGGTCGGCGATCTGGCGAATCTCGTCCATCTTGTGGCTGATATAGATGATGCCGACGCCTTCGCTGCGAAGCTGGCGGATAATGGTGAACAGCTCGGCAATCTCGGCATCGTTCAGCGCGGCGGTCGGTTCGTCCATGATGAGGACGCGGGACCGGTGGCTAAGCGCCTTGGCGATTTCCACCATCTGCTGACGCGCGATGGACAGGCCGCCGACACGGGCCCGCGGGTCCATGCGGATGTTCATCGCGGCAAACAATGCGGCGGTGTCAGCGTTCTGACGCGCCTCATCGATACGGCCAAGGGACAGGCGCGGTTCCCGCCCGATCCAGATGTTCTGCGCCACGGTCAGGTCGGGCATCAGGGCCAGTTCCTGATGGATGATGCCGATGCCAAGTGCCTGCGCCGCGCCGGGCGTGGGCAAAGCCACCTTGGCCCCGTCGATCAGGATGCGGCCCTCGTCGGGGTGATAGACGCCGGACAGGATCTTCATCAGCGTCGATTTCCCGGCACCGTTTTCGCCCATCAGCGCGTGGACCTCGGCCGGGCGCAGATCGAAGCCTACGGATTTCAGCGCATGAACGCCGGGGAACCGCTTGTCGATGCCCTCCATCCGCACAAGATCGGTCATAGGATCATCCCGACATGCGCTGCCAAAGGCAGGCATCGGACATGGCGCGTCGCGTTCCGAAATCTCATCGCCACCCCTCCCAAAGCAACGATTACCGCCTGCTTCCACCCCCTCTTGGGCCTTTCGCTGCGGTTCTTATATGAATAAGCTATCTACATATGAATAACCCAAGCAAGCGATTCCTTGGAGCGACCGCGATGGCCGACGATATTCAGGACAGTGCTGACAGATATCGTGCCCCCGCGCTGGACAAGGGTCTGGATATTCTTGAAGTGCTTTCCGACCAAGCGCGCGGTCTGACGCGGGCCGAAATCGTCAAGGAAATGGGGCTAAGCCCATCGCAGATTTACCGAATGCTGGAACGGCTGGTCGCCCGAGGTTATGTCACCCGGATCGAGGGCGGCGACCGCTATGCGCTGACGATGAAGCTGTATCTTTTGGCCACGCGGCATCCGCCGCTGCGGCGGCTGGTGGCGCAAGCCCAGCCGATGATGGACGAATTCGCGCGTGAGATGCGGCAATCCTGCCATCTGGTCGTCCCGGAACAGGGCACTGGGATCGTGGTCGCACAGGCCAGCCCGATCGGGCATTGGGAATTTCGCGCCCGGCTGGGTGGGCAGGTCGATCTGTTCACCACCGGATCGGGCCTGACACTGCTGGCGTTTCAGTCCCCTGCCCGTGCGGTCGATACTTTGGGCATCTGGGGCGTCGTCGATGCCCCCGCCAAACTGGCGCGGGTCGAAAGCCATCTGAGCCAGCTTCGGCAACAGGGCTGGCGGGCAGAACCCTCGGGCCAGCTATATGGCGTGACAGATATAAGCGTGCCTGTCGCCGGGATCGAGGGCGAGGCCATCGGCGTGCTGACCTGCGCCTTTATCGAGCATCCCGACGATACTGCCGGGCGCAGCCGGTCGGATGCGCGTGACCAATTGTTGCAGATGGCGCAGGCGCTGTCGGGCTAGCCCTGACGGTCGTCCACATCTTCGAAAATACCGGGAACCATGTCTTCCCAGAATGCCATGATCTCGCGTGCGTTCAGCGCCGAGGCCCAGCCGTGCCGCACAAAATCCGACCGCCCCAATTCATCTTCCAACCGCGACAGGAACATGCGCCGATCGGCATCGCGCTGGGTCGGGTTGCGGCTTTCGGCGATCTCGCGAACCCGGTCGATCCGCGTGGCCCGCCAGCGCCGGTCCGCATCGCGCGCGCGGCGCTGCGCCTCGGCCCGATCGTCCGCCTCGGCGCGATCCTGCACCAGCAACTGCACCGCCGCCCGCATTTCCGGGCTGACGGTCACCGGCGCAGGCTCGGGCGTGAAATCATCCTTGAGCGCGACGGACAGATAGCGGACCGGGCTTTCCACGCCTTTTTGCGCGGAGACATAGTCGAGCTTTTGCCCCACATACCCCTCGCCATGCTCGGCGATCCATTGGCGGGCAAGACGGTCGCTGGCGCCCAGTTCCACCAGCCGCGCATAGGTCGGGCTTTTGCGCACACCTTCCTGATCGTCGATGTCGAACATCGCAAGCTGCGGGTTTTCCTTGATGCGAAAACGGATCTCGACGACCGCCCTGCCCTCTTTGCGGGTTTCGGGGGTGACGATGATGTTTGAATTGCTGTTCACCTCGGCCACCGCAGGCTTGATGATCTTGGCGTTCAGATGCTTGTAGTTTTCATAATAGGCACTGCCATCGACCCCCATCAGGCGGCGGAACAGGTCAATCGACCACCAACCCGTGCTGCCTGTCCTGACAAAGCGGTAGCAGTTCTCATAAAGTGCCAGGGCATGACCGCTGGAAAAGCGCTTCTGGATGTTCAGGTTGATCAGCGCGAAAACTTTTGGGTCATGCAGCTTTTCGGCCAGTGCGGGCGAATAGGCGTATTCGCAAACACCGCCCCGCAGCCGCGCATAAGACAGCAATGCCGACACGCCCCATTCCTGCTTGCCCTTTTCGTCGAGCATGTCCCATTCGGCCAAAGTCTCGGCCAGACTGCGCAGCGCCTGCTTCAGCGTCTCCATGTCGTTCGAGTTATAGCCGATCATCATGCACAAGGTCCGTGCATCGATCCGATGGCTTGGCCGGGTCATCAGGTTGTCATAGGCATTCAACAGCAGCACATTCGACAGCTTGCGCTGCAGAAGCGTCAGCTTGCCCGACACATGGATGGCGGCAACATTTTTTTTGACTGACCCGCGCCGCAGGGCGCCGGTCAGGTTCATCGCACGCTCGTTCATCTTGCCCCTTTCGGTGACCCGTTTGCCGGATTCTGCGATAGATCATGACATGCGCAGGCACCTTGCGGCAATACCAAGTTAGGTGCCTGTTCCTTGAGTGCTGCCCATCCTGTAGGTGGGTTCCTTTCGGTCCTAGCACATACAGCATAGGAACCCGTTTGCGGTAGCCATGTTCGCCGACGTTGGCAGGTTTCGCAAAATCATTGGGAAAAACACGGCATCCTGCACGTAGGGGCCCAAATTACTGCGAATCGGAGCCGTTTATCCCGCAACCGGATGCCTTACGTCCTGAAAACAGGCACCTTAGCGCCTGTAACCGGGTTCCTATAACTGAATATAAGAATAAAATTCAACTGGTAATGCGCAATAAAGATTCTAAAGCTGCTTAAAGAATCTCAACATTTGTGTTGCGGCTGAAAGCGATGATTTAGGGTTTTCGCTGCGAAACCCCAATCTTTTCGCGAAATGCCCCTTATCGATTCCATAGCTAAGAACGATGTGCGATACTTCGCACCACAGACGCCCGAATGGCGCACATCATACAGGCCACCTGAATATGTCAAAAAAACCCGAATCTTTGCTTCCACCATATTTCAGCCTGGATCCACGCGAGGCAGCGACACGTCTTGGTGATCCTATCGACACGGCGCGATTCGCGAAAGCCGCGGCATTTGCTGCACGTGGCCGCACCGATCTGGCGAAACGGGGTTATGCACCCGATGGAGCAAAACGGCTGCGTAAGTTTTCCACTTGGGAGATATGCAAATATCTGATCCCTGTCGCTCCGGCTCATCTGCGGCGCGTGCTGAAGCAAAACCCGGATCTGCCGCAAGGCATCGGCGAAGGCGGCACGAAGTGGTTCACGCTTGAGGAAGTGATTTCGCTGCGTAACTTCTTTGCCGAAGAGGGTGCCAGCAGCAAGGAATACCGCCCGTTCCGGCCAAAGGATCTGCCCGCAAAGGTCATAGCAGTGGCGAACTTCAAGGGGGGCGTTGGCAAGACCTCGACGGCCGCGCATCTTGCGATGTCTGCCGCGCTTGACGGCTATCGCGTGCTGGTGATCGATCTGGACAGCCAGGGCTCCATGACCTCGATCATGGGCGGCAAGGTTGCGGATGAATGGCAGACCGTATTCCCGCTGCTGGCCAAGGATTACGCGCTTGCGCTCGAGGCCGAGAACAAGGTCAGGGCCGCGCAGGGCGAAGCCCCCCTGCCCTTCGATGAAACCTTGTCCGAGGCGCTGAAGGTTTCTGCCAGCGATGTGATCCAGAAAACCCACTGGCCAAACATCGATCTGATCGGTGCGCAGCTAAACCTTTATTGGGCCGAGTTTCAGATTCCTGTCTGGCGGATGACATTACGTGGTTGGCCGCTTTGGGATGCCTTGACCGGCTTTCTGGAACGCGAGTCCTTGCTTGAGCAATATGACATCATCTTGCTGGATACCCCGCCAGCGCTGGGTTATTTGACGATAAACGCGCTGGCGGCAGCGGATATTCTGCTGGTGCCTCTGGGGGCGTCGTTCCTGGAGTTTGACTCGACCGGGCGCTTCTTTGACATGCTGTATTCGACTTTTGCCAGTATCGAGGATGGGGAAAATTCGGTCAGGCGCAGGCAGGGTCTGCCTGAGATGAAATTCGAATGGGATGTCGTCCGCGCGATCATCACGCGCTTTGATGCTGCGCAGCAGACCAATCTGGCCAATGTCATTCAGGCATATTTCGGCGATTTCATGACGACATACCGACAGGACTATACAGCCCTGGTCGGTCAGGCCGGCGAGCAGGTCAATGGGATCTATGAGGCAGATTATCGCGACTTCAATCGCGAGACGTATTCGCGTGGTCGTGAAACATTCGACCGGACTTATGCCGAGGTGAAGGAGATATTGATCGGTGCCTGGTGGCGCGATCTGGCGATGAAGGAAAAGAATAATGGCTAAACGCAGGCAGCTTGAAACCCCGACGCAGGATCAGCTCCGCGAGATCGAAGAAGGTTTCGCGCGCGAAACCCGACGAGATCCGCTGGGTCTGGCCGCACCAATCGCGACCGTCGCCGCCGAGGCTGCCGCGTTGACGCAGACCGCGACCACCGATGAACGGGCCGAGCAGGCGCGGGATCGCAAAGACGCCGCACGGTTGCGCGATGCCGAGGCCCGCGGGCTTCTGGTTCGCGACATTGCGCTGTCCGATATCGTGGCTGATGAGATGGTCCGCGACCGGATGTCTCTGGATCCCGAGGAGATGGCCGAACTTAAGGCCTCTATCCGCAGTCACGGTCTGCGGCTGCCCATCGAGATTTTCGAGCTTGCCGTCCCACAGGGCGAGCAGCGTTACGGCCTGATCTCGGGGTATCGTCGTCTGGGCGCGGTGCGTGCGTTGCTGGCCGAAACCGGGCGCGAGGAATATCTGACAATCCGCGCGCTGGTTCGCAAAGCCGAAGGCTCAGCCGAGGCGTTCGTCGCGATGGTCGAAGAGAACGAAATCCGCGCCGGACTTAGCCAGTATGAGCGTGGCCGGGTGGCCGTGGTCGCCGCCGAAAATGGCGCGTTTGAAACGGTCGAGGCGGCAGTGGATGCGTTGTTTGCATCAGGCTCCAAGGCCAAGCGATCCAAGCTGCGGTCCTTTGCGCTGATCCACGAGGAGCTTGGCGATCTGCTGAAGTTCCCGCAGGCGCTTAGTGAACGGCAGGGCTTGCGGCTTGCGACAGCTTTGCGTGCGGGCATGGCCGAGCGTCTGCGTGCTGCCTTGTCGTCTGACGCGATCGAAAGCGCCGAGGATGAATGGCGTTCGATTGAGCCTATTGCTGTGATCGCTGAAACAGGGGGTAGGGACAACGCACGCGGCGGTCGCCCGCGCCAAGTCTCCAGCGGAACGGCTGTCGCCGTCGCGCAAGGTGTTCATCTGCAGCACAAGCGCGACTCGCAGGGGCTGCTGATCCGACTGACCGGCTCTGACCTCGATCGCGATCTGATGGACCGGGTGCTGACCGCAGTGGAGCGTGTTCTGCGCGGTGAGGCGTGATGTTCATGTTATCCGCATATATCAATAATTATGCGGATAAGGCATGAAAGATGCAAATATTCATCATCTGCGCGGGGTCATCTTGATCACCCCGCGCAGCTTTTCAGCGATGTCTTTGGCGATGCGAGTCCGATATGATCAAACCGACCCTGCAAAATATCGCGCAGCGTGCCGGTGTCGGCACGGCGACGGTCGAACGGGTCTTGAACGGCCGGGGTGGCGTGCGCCCGGAACTGGTCGAACGGGTCGTGACTGCCGCGCGTGCGCTGAATTATTCAAAGAAGCTGCCCGACTCGCATCATGGTCTTTACCGGATCGAGGTGATGCTGGTCCGCCCCGAGACGACGTTTTATCGCCGCTTGGGCAAGGCGTTCGAACGCATCGCTGCGACGCTTGATCCGGTGATCGTCGTCCATCGCACGTTTACCGAAGAAATGAACCCCCGCCAGATCGCCACCCGCATTGCATCGACCGCAATGCGCCGCGCGGGGTTGATCCTTGCTGTGCCGGACAATCCCGAAATCCGCGCCGCTGTCGAAGCGGTGGCCGCGAACGGTCTGCCTGTGGTCAATGTGGTCACGCGCGCCTCGGATCGTGCGGGCGAATTCGTCGGGATCGACAATTACGCGGCAGGGCGCAGCGCGGCGCTGTTTACCGCGCGCATGGCGCGGGGTAGGGGGCCGGTCATGGCACTGGGCCATCCGATCTATCGCGTGCATCGAGAGCGGATCGCCGGCTTTTCGGATTATCTGCGCGATCACCCGGCCAAGGGGCTGGAATTCAACTGGATGGGCTTCAGCCTTGACGACGAAAGCCGCAGTGCCGATCTGCTGTTCGCGGCGCTGAAGCGTCATCCCGACATGGCCGCGCTTTACAATGCGGGCGGCGCGAATGCCGCGCTGATCGACGTGCTGCGACGTGATCCGCGGGGCAGGGACATCTTCTATGTCGGGCATGAGCTGACCGATTACACCGACCGCGCCCTGCGTGACGGGGTGATGGACGTGGTTCTGGATCAGGCCCCCGAGGCGCAGGCCCGCCGCGCCATCGACCTGGTCCTGCGCCGTATCGGGCTGACCGGGATCGAACCCGATACCAGCCCCATCCGCTTTGTCACCATCACCGCTGAAAGCCTTTGATCAAATCTGATCAACGCAGCTTTGGCCTGCTCTGATCCTCGCTGCTAAATCCTTGGCTACTAGGGGAGGGAACGGTCCAAGGGCCATGGTGCAGGCAAGCGCCCTCTCTGACGCATTCAGCAGGGGGTAGGCTCATGGATGATCTGAAATACGGCAAGCGCAACAAGCGCGGCGACTGGTCCCCGAATGAGCCGGTCCAGACTGCGCCTCTGTTCCAGTTTCCGCCACGCCTTCGGGCGCTGCTGCGTTGGATCCCGCATTATTTCTTTCCCTGGAACGCCATCTTTGCCGCGTCCGCAGTTGCCTATTGGGCGTGGGTCATTCCGCCGGTCGAACGGATGCAGACCATCGGCATCGGCTGGGCGGCATGGCTTTACGCTGTCAACGCGATCTGCGTCCTGCTGTTTTACGGCGCATTCGAGCTGCATCTTTACGTGCTGAAGCGTCAGGAAAACCGCTTCAAATACAACGGCAAGTTTCCCGCGGATCAGAAAAGCAAGGCGTTCTGGTTCGAAAGCCAGAATATCGACAACATCCTGCGAACCTTCCTGTCGGGCGTCACGATCTGGACCGGGATCGAGGTTGTGATGCTTTGGGCCTATGCCAACGGCTATGCGCCTTGGCTGAGCTTCGCGGAAAATCCGTGGACGCTGGCATTGGTCGCGCTGGTTGTGCCGATCATCCACGAATTCCACTTTTTCTGCGTGCATCGCCTGATCCACACGCCGTTCCTGTATAAATGGGTGCATTCCGTGCACCATAATTCGGTGAACCCTTCGCCGTGGTCGTCGCTGTCAATGCATCCGGTCGAACATCTGATGTATCTGGGAACGGCGTTCTGGCACCTGATCCTGCCGTCGAACCCGATCCTGATGCTGTATCAACTGCATTACGCGGGCTTTGGCGCGATCCCCGGCCATGTCGGCTTCGACAAGGTTGAACTTGGTGACGACAAGCTGATCGATAGCCACGCATATGCCCATTACCTGCACCACAAGTATTTCGAGGTGAATTACGGCGATGCTCTGATCCCCTTGGATAAGTGGTTCGGCACCTGGCACGACGGCTCTGCCGAAGGCGAGGCGCGGATGCAGGCCCGCTACCGCCAGCGCAAGGAAAAGCTCGCAGCCCGCGAAGCCCGCAAGCAAGCCAATGGAGCCACCGAATGAGGGATACCGTGAACTGGGTCACCGCCTGCCATCTGGACGACATCGAACAGGAAGGCGCCATCCGCTTCGACCATGCCGGACGGACTTATGCGATCTATCGCGCGCCCGATGACAGCGTTTACTGCACCGCCGGGCTTTGCACGCACGAAGCGATCCATTTGGCCGACGGTCTGGTGATGGATTACGAAGTCGAGTGTCCCAAGCATTCCGGCGCCTTCGATTATCGCACCGGAGAGGCGCTGCGCCTGCCTGCCTGCGCCAATCTGAAAACCTATGCCGTCGAGGTGGTTCAGGGCGAGGTTCGCGTGGCCCTGTAAGTCGGCAATCACCGCACCTGCAGCCGCAAGGCTCCGGCACGGAACGGGCGAACCGGCGCCCAAAAAAGGGAGGGGAACATGAACAAGATCTTGCTGGCCGCCGCGTTGGCCGCGCTGATGACATGCGGGGCACAGGCGCAAACGATAGGCGTATCGATGCAAAGTTTCGACAACAACTTCCAGACGCTTCTGCGCGAAGGGATTGTCAAACGCGCCTCCGAGGCGGGCGTCGAGCTTCAGGTCGAGGACGCGCAGACCGATGTGGCAAAGCAGCTGAATCAGGTGAACAACTTCATCGCTTCGGGGGTGGATGCGATGATCGTGACGCTGGCCGATACCTCGGCCGCACCCGGCATCTCGGCTGCGGCGGAACAGGCGGGTATCCCGCTGGTCTATCTGAACCTTGAGCCGGCCAATATCGCCAGCCTGCCCGCAGCGCAGGCCTATGTCGGTTCGCGCGAAACGGAATCCGGCAAACTGGGGGCGGATGCCGCCTGCGCATTGCTGGTCGCCAAAGGCAAGGCTTCGGATGCCCAAGCCTATATCCTGATGGGCGATCTGGCGCATGAGGCCGCGCGCCAACGCTCGCAATCCGTGCATGACGCGCTGGCGGCGGGCGATTGCAAGGGGGTGACCATTGCCGACGAACAGCCCGCCGCATGGCAACGCACCAATGCGATGGACCTGACGACGAACTGGCTGACGGCGGGCCGCCCCATCGACGCGATCTTTGCCAATAACGACGAAATGGCGATCGGGGCGATTCAGGCGCTGAAAGCATCGGGTGTCTCGATGGATGATGTCGTGGTCGTGGGGATCGACGCGACGCCGGACGGTCTGGCCGCGATGCAGGCGGGCGATCTGGATGTGACGGTGTTCCAGAACGCGGCAGGGCAGGCGGCGGGCGCGGTCGATGCGGCGCTTGCGCTGGCCAAGGGCGAGCGGATCGAACAAAGCGTGATGGTCCCGTTCGAACTGGTGACCCCCGACAGCATGGCGCGCTACGCGGGCCGGAACTGATCCCCCTGACCGGCGCGGCATCCCCCGCGCCGGCCCCTTTGATCGGAGAAGCGACATGAACATGATCATCATCGGCGCGGGCGAATGCGGCACTCGTGCCGCTTTTGCATTGCGCGAGGCGGGTTTTTCCGGCGCCGTCACCCTGATCGGCGCCGAACACGGGCTGCCCTATGAACGCCCGCCGCTGTCCAAACCTGATGGGGACGGGGTGCAGCGCAAGACGATCTGCGATCAGGCTGCGCTGGAGGGTGCAGGCATCGCCTACATGCCCGGCACGACCATCGCCGCGATCGACCCGGCCTTGCGGATCGTGCGGCTGGCGGACCGAGAGCTGCCCTATGACAAGCTGCTGATTGCCACTGGGGCACAGCCGCGTCGGCTGACCTGTCCGGGCGCGGAACATGCGCTGGATTTCCGCAGCCATGCCGATGCCGCGCGGGTCTTTGCCGGGGCCACCGGCCCGGTCGCCATTATCGGCGCGGGCCTGATCGGGATGGAATTGGCCGCCGTGCTGCGCGCACGCGGCCTGCCCGTCACCGTGATCGAGCTTGGCCCCGCGCCGCTGGGACGCGCCGTGCCGCCCCGTTTCGCCGCCCGCCTGCATCAGCGGCACGAAACCGAGGGGGTGCGCTTTCACTTCGGTCAGGCCATCGCTGGTATCGACGCCGCGGGCGTCACGCTGGCTGATGGGACGCATATCCCTGCCACACTGACCGTCAGCGCCATCGGCGTTGTGCCCGATCTGGGGTTGGCAAGTCTGGCGGGGCTGGCAGTCGGCAACGGGATCCTGATCAATGCGCGGCTCCAGACCTCGGACCCGCATATCTTTGCGGCGGGCGATTGCGCGGCCATCGCGGGCCAGCGATATGAAACCTGGCGCAATGCCCGTGATCAGGCGCAGATTGCCGCGCTGAACATGCTGGGACAGGCGCAGGATTTTGCCGCGCTGCCGTGGTTCTGGTCCGATCAATACGATCTGGGCCTGCAGGTCGTGGGAACCCCGCAGGACGCGCCCATCCTGCGCAGCCATCCCGACGGGACCGAGATCGAGTTTCATCTGCAGGGCGACCGCCTGATCGCCGCGGCTGGGCTTGGCCGGGGAAATGCGGTCGCGCGCGACATCAAGCTGGCCGAGATGCTGATCGCGGGCGGGCAGTCGGTCGATGCGGCATCCCTTGCTGATCCGAGTGTCGGCCTGAAATCCCTGCTTAAGGCAAGGAAGGCCGCATGACCCAGAACCTTCTGATCTTCCAATCGCTTTGGGCGATGGAGCGGCGCCATACCGATGGGCAGGAACGCAGCCTTGAAGAAAATATCGCCATGATCGCCGAGGCCGGCTTTGATGGTGTCAGTGCGCATTACACCAGCCGCGAAGGGGTCGTCCGGCTGAACCGTGCGCTTGCCGGCACCGGCCTGCGGATCGAAGGGCAGTGCTTTCCCAAAACGGTGGATGACCTGCGCCTGCCGCTGGAACTTGCCGCCGAATTTCCCGTCGCGCATCTGGACCTGCAGCCCGATATTCGCCCGCGCCGTATGGCGGATTGCCTGCCGCTGCTGGACGGCTGGATGGGGTTGGCCGATCAGGCGGGCATCCCGGTGCTGATCGAGACGCATCGCGACCGCATGACCACCGATCTGTTCTTTACGCTGGACCTGCTGGAGGCGCGGCCTGATCTGCCGCTGCTGGCGGATCTGTCGCATTTTCTGGTCGGGCGCGAATTCGCCTTTCCGGTGACCGAAGAAAACCACGAACCGATCCGCCGTATCCTGCGAAACACATGGGCCTTTCACGGGCGCGTCGCGTCGCGCGAACAGGTTCAGGTCGAAATATCGTTCCCGCATCACCGGCCATGGCTGGACCTGTTTCTGGACTGGTGGGGCACGGGGTTTCGCGACTGGAAAAGCCGGGCTGCGCCAGATGCGGAACTGGTCTTTACCTGCGAATTGGGGCCAAAGCCCTATGCGATCACCGGGCCGGACGGTAACGATCTCAGCGACCGCTGGCAGGACGCGCTGCTGATGCGCGATGCGGTGCGCGCGCTTTGGCAGGCTTAGGCGGGGCAGGGCGGCCCGGCCTTAAGATTGCGCAAGGCGCGCTGTTGCGGCATTTTACCGGCGAATGCCGCACAAGGGGACGGAATGCGCTGCCTGCTGATCGAGGACGATGCCGATCTTGCGACATGGCTGGTCAAGTCGCTGTCCAGCCGCAACATCTTTGCCGAATGGGAAGAAAGCGGGACGCTGGGCGCACGGCGCGGTCTGGCCGAGGAATATGACGCGATCATCCTGGACCTTGGACTGCCCGATCTGGACGGGGCGGGCGTCTTGTCGCGCATCCGCGCCATGGGCGGCACGACCCCGGTTCTGGTCGCCACTGCCCGCGACGATCTGGCCGAGCGGGTGGCGCTGCTGCATGGCGGGGCCGATGATTTCCTGACCAAACCCTTTGCCATTGACGAGCTTGAGGCGCGGCTGGTCGCGCTGGTCCGCCGCAGTCATGGGCGGGCCACCGGGAATTTTGCCTGTGGTGCGCTGTCCTATGATCAGGCGTCGCGGCAGTTCTGGCTTTCGGGAACGCCCTTGGTGCTGACGCCCCGCGAACATGCCGTGCTGCATCTGCTGATCATGCGCCCCGGCGAGCCGTTGTCGAAAACCTATATCCTCGACCGCCTGATCGGCGAGGACGGCAGCATGAACCCTGAAACGGTCGAGGTGATGATCTATCGCCTGCGCCGCAAGCTCGAAGGCTCTGATCTGCGGATCGTGACCATGCGCGGCCTTGGCTATTTCCTTGAAGCCGATGACGCGGGCTAGGCTGTCGCTACGGGCCACCGTCGCGCTTTGGATGGTGCCGACGATCCTGTTCTCTTTCGGCTCATCATGGTGGCTGACGCAGGTGAACGTCCGCGAACTGGCCAACAGCGCCTATGACCGGACGCTGGACGGGGCGCTGCGCGCGATCGAGGATAACATCTCGACGAAAAGCGGCGGGCTGGGGGTCGAACTGCCTTATGCGCTGTTTGCCAGCCTGCAGGCGACATCGGCGGGCACGGTTTATTTCCGCGTGTCGTCGCAGGATGGGTTGGTGCAGATCGGCGACGTGGCCTTGCCACCTGCGCCAAAGCTGGCGACGGGTGTGCCGCTGTTCTACAACGCGGAATATCTTGACCAGAACGTCCGCATCGGCGCGCTGCGCACGACTCTGGCCGCCCCGCTTTATGGCGCAGCACAGGCGCAGGACGTCGTGATCGAGGTGGCCGAGACGGCGGCCTCGCGTCAGGCGTTTCTGGACCGTATTGGCGATGCCGCATTCTGGCGCGATGTGGTGACGACATTCCTTGGCCTTGCGTTGATGATGCTGGGCATCGGTTTCGCGCTGCGTCCGCTGGAACGACTGCGCCAACGCTTCGACAGCCGCGGGGCCGAGGATCTGTCGCCCCTAGACGAAAGCCAGCTTCCGGCCGAGGTCCGCCCCTTGGTGCAAAGTTTCAACGCATTGCTGCTGCGCCACGCGGCACTGGCGGGGGCGCAGCGACGGTTTCTGGACGACGCCTCGCACCAGCTGCGCACACCGATCAGCGTGCTGCGGATGCAGCTTGATTACGCGCTGCAAACCGACGACCCGACCGAACGCAGGGCGACGTTGGAGGCCATGCGACCCGTCATCGAACGTTCGACCCGCACGACCTCGCAGATGCTGGCGCTGGCCCGTGCGGATGCGACGACGACCGGGCAGGGCGATCCCGTCGATCCCGCCCGCATCCTGTCCGAAGTCGCGCGCCTGCATCTGCAATCGGCGCGGCGCAAGGGGCTTCTTATGGATCTGGACCTGCCCGAGCTGTCCCCGACGCTTATCGGACATGAAACCCTGATCTATGAGGCGCTGAGCAACCTTCTGGACAACGCCATCCGCCATTCGCCCAAAGGCGGCACGATCCGGCTGGCCTTGTCCTTGGACCCGGACGGCTTGGCCATCGACATCAGCGACGATGGACCGGGCATGAGCCGCGAAGGTCTGGCCCGCCTGGGTGAACGCTTCCGCACAGAAGGCGGCAATGGGCTGGGGCTGGCACTGGTGCAATCGGTGGCCAAGGCGCATGGCGGCAGGCTGTCCGCACGCAACCGCGATGACGGCGGCTTGCAGGTCACGCTGAAGCTGCCGCAGGCAAATTGAAATTTTCTCCGATGCTGTCCGGCTTTGTAAGCTATCTGACAGCTTCGCCGCGCTAATAGGGCTGCCGGAGGAGAAGGGCGGGGTTTCCCGCGCATGGTTTCAAGGGGGGAATACCGGATGCGGAACTTGTGGCTTGGGCTTGTCCTGCTGCTGGCGGCTGTGCTGCCCGGCATGGTTCATGCGCAAACCGCTCCGGACGGTTCTGCCACCTGCATCGCCCCAGCCCAGCCCGATGGTGGTTTTGATCTGACCTGCCGGATGCTGGCTCAGGTGCTGGACGGTGCAGGCATCCTGCCACAGCCCCTTCAGCGCGGCTATATGCCGGGCGGGGTCGGCGCGGTCGCCTTCAACGCCATGACCGGCACCCGCGCTGCCGAAGGCAATACGCTGGTCGCCTTTTCCGAGGGCACGATCTACAACCTCGCCAAAGGCAGCTTTGGTGATCATCACGCAGGCGAGGTGCGCTGGCTGGCCCAGCTGGCGCAGGATTACGGCGCGATCGTCGTGCGCGACGATGCTGCCTGGGCCGATCTGCCTGCGCTGCTGGCTGCCATGCGCAAGGAACCGCAGCGCATCGCCATCGGTGGTGGCGGCACGATCGGCGGGCAGGACTGGATGCGTGGGGCGATGACCGCCGAGCTTGCTGGCATCGACCATCGCAAGCTGCGTTTTGTCGCCTTTGAAGGCGCGGGCAGTTGCACGCAGGCGCTGCTGGAAGGTTTCGTGCAGGCCTGCATGAACGATATGGGCGATGCCCGCACCGGGATGGATGCCGGAAAACCGTTGCGCATCCTTGCCGTCTTTGCGCCCAGGCGCCTGCCCGGCGACTTGTCGGATGTGCCGACCGCGCGCGAACAGGGTGTGCCTCTGGACTGGCCCGTGATGCGCGGCGTCTATATGGGCGCGCATGTCAGCGATCAGGATTTCGCATGGTGGCAGGCACATCTGGCCCGCCTCATGGCCAGCGCCGACTATGCCCGCATTCTTGAACGCTATCATCTGCAAGCCAAGCCCGTCACCGGCCCCGCGCTTGAGGCCGAGATCGCGACCCTGACCCAAACCGCCCGCGCCCGCCTTGCGCAGCTTGGCGTTCCCTGACGGGCGCAGCCCCTGATCCTTATCTTTGGCGGTTTTGCCGCCCCTTGACGACCCCAGACACCTTTGGCCCAGCCACAGGTGAACAAGGAGACTTCATGCTTACATTCCTTGCCTATGCCATGATCTTTGTTTTCATGGCTGCGATCATGACAGGTCGCGTCTCGGCGCTGATCGGGCTGATCCTGATCCCGATCATCTTTGCGGTGCTGGCCGGTTTTGGACCCGAAGTGCCCGATCTTATCATGGACGGGCTGCGCAAGATCGCTCCCACGGCGGTGCTGCTGCTGTTCGCGATTTTGTATTTCGGGCTGATGATCGATGTGGGCCTGTTCGACCCGCTGGTGCGCTTTGTCGTGCGGACCTGTCATGGCGATCCGCTGCGGGTCATCGTCGGCACCTGTGCATTGTCGATGGTCATCTCGCTGGATGGTGATGGCTCAACCACCTATCTGCTGGTCGTGACGGCGATGATGCCGCTGCACCTGAAGCTGGGGATCAACCCGTTGATCCTGCCCGCCGTGACGGTCATGCCCAACGCGATCATCAACATCGCACCTTGGGGCGGGCCGACGGCACGCGTCATGTCGTCGCTGCATACCGATGTCGGCCAGACCTTCGTTCCGCTGCTGCCCGCCATGGTGATGTCCTGCGCCGCCGCCCTGGCCATCGCCGCCTATTTCGGGATGAAGGAACGCCGCCGCCTTGGCACTCTGGATTACGCATCCGTCAGCGAGGCCGAGCTTGAGCGTCAGGTGAACGAGGCCACGCGCGCCGTCGTGATCCGTCCGGGCTGGCTGCAGGCGTTCAACGTCGCCCTGACGAGTGCAATGATGATCCTGCTGGTCATGGATGTGGTGCCGCTGGCACTGGTCTTCATGGTGGGCTTTGGCATCGCGATGCTGGTCAACTTCCCGGATGTCAACGACCAGCGGGACAGGATCGCGTCCCATGCAGGCTCGGTTCTGGCCGTGGTCGCCGTGGTGTTTGGCGCAGGCGCCTTCACCGGCATCATGATGGGCACCGGAATGACGGATGCGCTGGCCAAAAGCGTCGTTGCGCTGATCCCGGACAGTGCGGGCAGCTATATCCCGCTGATCACCGCAGTGCTGTCGGCTCCCTTCACGTTCTTCCTGTCGAATGATGCCTTCTACTTTGGCGTCGTCCCGGTTCTGGCCGAGGCGGCCGCCCATTACGGCATCCCGCCCGAGGTCATCGCCCGTGCATCGCTGATCGGCCAGCCGGTCCACATGCTAAGCCCGCTGGTGCCTGCGGCCTATGTGTTGACGGGGCTTGCCAAGGTCGAATTCGGCGCCCACCAGCGTTTCACGCTGAAATGGTCGTCGCTGCTGGTCTGCGTCATGCTGTTTGGTGCCGTGCTGTTCGGGGCTGTGCCGCTGGGCTAGGATCAAAGCAGGGGGCGGCACCGTCGCCCCCACTGCCTATTCGCCCGCGTTAGTTGCAAGCTTTCTGTGCGCGAATGCCTTGACCAGATTGGTCTGGCGGTATTTCTGCTTGCCCGTCACCTCGGGGCCAAGCCAAGGAGGCCGCGAGAATTTCGCATCTTCCGAAGGCAGCTCGATTTCGGCAAGCATGACACCCGAAAGCAGGCCGTGATATTCGTCGATGGTCCAGTCGAACCCTTCGAAAATCAGGTGATAGCGGGTCTTTTCCAAGACCTCGCGGTCGCAATGATCCTCCAGCAGGACCAGCCCGTCACATGACGGAATATCGTATTCGAATTCGTCCCGGCTGATCCCGTTGCGCCTGCCCTTGACGGTCAGCGTGGCACGGTCGTCATAAAAGCGGATGCGAACTTTCCTGCCGTCTGAAAAAGCAAGCAGTCCATCGCGCAATTTGACATGGCGCTGAACCTTGTTTCGCCAAAGTTCGTTGGCGACAAGGAACTTTCGTTCGATCTCTTTTGGCATAACTTCATCGTCTGGCTACGCAGGTGTTTATTACGCCTTAGCGGCCATTTGCCAAGTCCGCGTGGTGTTTATCGCAGGTATCCGAACAGAATCTTTCAAAACAAGACGGCAATGCAATCACTGGTTGCCGGACCGGGATGCGCCGGACGCGGCGGTCGCGGCAGGATTGCCACGCGCGCGCAGGCATCTGGTCTGGGCTTGTTGCACAGCGGGGGTAAATCGCCCAGTATTCGTGACCGTGGATCGCTCCCCAGTGTCGGCAGGCTTTGCCGGACAGGTATGCTGTCCTTCCTTACAATTCAGGGGAGGCAAGGGCTTCTGGCAATGGGCTATCGGCATTCCATGACCTGTTACACCGAGGGTATCCGTGCCGCGCTGCCGAAATGGCGCGGGCTTGACGGGATGATGAGCGTGTTCTGGGACGCGCAGGGGAATCCGGGGGCACGGGCCTATTATCTGTCCCCAGATCCGCGCATCGTCATATTCTTCAACGACGTTTCAGCGCATATCCGCATGTCGGACCAACCCGACAGTTTCGGGCGGGCCTGCCGCCCGATGACGCGGGCGGTCTATGTGCCTGCGGGTGCGCCGCTTTGGACCAGTTTCACGGCGGCGCACAGCTTTTCGCATCTGGATCTGCACCTGCATCACGATCGTGCGCTACGCTTTCTGTCGCACTCGCTGGGGCGTTCGGCGGCGCTTGCCGCCCTGCGCTGTCCGGTCGAAATTCAGGACACAGACAACCTTCAGACTTTGGCCCGGCTGCTGGTCGATGAAATTGCGCAGCCCTCGCGCCACGGGGTCTATGCTGAAAGCCTTGTCGGCAGCATTATTGCGGGTCTGCTGGACATCCCAGCCGAGGATCGGGAAACTGTCCCGGCAATGGGCGGGCTGACGCAGGCGCAGATGAACAGGCTGCTTGCCCGTATGGGCGCCAGTTCCGATCATCGGCTAAGCGTGGCGGAAATGGCATCCGCAGTGGGCCTGTCGGAAAGCTGGTTTGCCAATGTGTTCAAGAAAACCACCGGCAAGACACCGCTGCAATGGCAGATGGGCCAGCGGATCGAACTGGCGCAGAAGCTGCTTCTTGAGGGGGAGCTGGCCCTGTCCGATGTGGCCGCGCGGCTGGGCTTTTCGGATCAGGCGCATCTGACGCGCGCCTTTCGCCAGATGACGGGCAATACGCCTGCCGCATGGCGCCGAACGCGCCTGCTGCGTTAGGACGCCCCACCCGCTACAGGCGGATGGGGCTGGTGGTGTCACCAGGTGCGGCGCAGCGTCAGCCCGATTTCGCGACCCGGATTATACGTAATCGCGCCCGATGCCGCCTGTTCGTGCTTTTCGTCGAACAGGTTCGAGACGTTCAGCGTCATCGACGTATCCTTGGTCACGTCATAGCTGTAAGCCGCGTCGAAGATAATCGCTGCGGGATATTTCTTGGCATTGTCGTCGCCGCCATAGGACGTGCCGGTATAGCGTGCGCCAAGGCCGAAATTCATATCGCCGCGCGTGCCGTTTCCGGCCAGCGTGTAATCCACCCAGACCGAGGCCGAATGCAGCGGCACAAGTGCCAGCTGATTACCTTGATTGGCCGACAAGCGATCGGTAATCTCGGTGTCGGTATAGGCATAGGATGCGGTCAGGTTCAGCACCGGGCTAAGTTCGGCGCGGGCTTCCAGTTCCAGGCCACGTGCGCGGATTTCGCCGATCGTGCGTTGGACGGGCGGGTTCGTCGTTGCATCCGTCCGGGTGATGTTGGTCTTTTTCAGATCATAGACCGCAGCGGTGAACAGCGCGTTCATGCCAGCCGGACGGTATTTCACGCCCAGCTCATACTGTTCGCCTTCCTCCGGCTCGACCGTCAGACCTGCGGGCAGGACCGATTCAGAATAGCTGAAATAGGTCGAGATTTCGGGCGTGACCTTATAGGTCAGACCGAAACGTCCGGTGGTCTTGTTGAATTCGCCATCCGTGCCATTGCGCGTCAGGTCCATCCAATCGTTGCGCAGACCAATGGTCGCGATAAAGCGGTCGTCGAATGTCAGTTCCTGCTGGACGTAAAGCGAGGTGATCTGATCGTCGTTATCCTGCGTCGAAATCGGGTCCAGAGTGTCAAGATCGATACCGCCCGAATAGATCGGACCCGATCCCACCGGAAGACCTTGCGCGGGCGCCCACCACGTTTTGGATGACGAGGTTTCGTCGCGATACTGCACCCCGCCAAGCGTCCGGCTGCGGATCTGGCCTAAGTCGCGTTCATATTGCAGGTTCGCATCTGCCAGCAGCGAATGGGACGACCCTGCCGAGGCGAAGTAATAACGGTCGATCAGGTCGGTCGCCGGGCTGTCGCCCACATAGACATAGCCGAAGCCGCGATCTTCGTCACTGTAACGCAGGTTCGCATTCAGTTTCAGCCCGCCGCCGAAATCGTGGTCGAACAGGACGCTGACCGAATTGCGTTCATTGTCCACATAGTTAAAGTCCGGCTCACCAAAGAACACGTCGCGATCGTAATCCGTGTCTTGGGGATAGCCCGAGCCGCTGGAGCCGTCGCGCTTCATGTGCTCCACGACAAGGCTAAGGCTGGTTGCGTCGCTGGGCCGCCATGTCAGGCCGCCCATGACCAGCGTTGCGTCGTCCTTGCTGTAATCCAGCTCCTTGTCGGATTTCTGCACGCGGGCCGTCAGGCGATAGGACAGGGTGGAATCGCTGGTAAGGTTGTCGCCGAAATCGACACCGACCTCGGCATGATTGAACGATCCGACCGTGGCATAGACCTCGCCAAAGCGCATGGTGCGCGGCAGCTTGGTGACGTAGTTGACCATGCCGCCGGGTTCGGACGGGCCGGAAATCGTCGAGTTGCCGCCCTTGACGATCTCGACCCGCTCATAGGCAAATGTATCCTCGCGGATGCCGCCAAACGCCTTTTGCATGGGCAGGCCGTCGCGGAACACCGAGGCGTCAAAGCCGCGGACCTTGTAATAGTCGAAACGGTCATCGCCGCCATAGAAGTCCGAGACGACACCGGCGCTGTAGCGCAGCACTTCCTCGGCCGTGCTGGCGCCGCGCATCTGAATGTCCTTGGAGGTAATGACTGAAACCGATGCGGGCAGGTCCAGAATGTCGGTGGGCATCTTGCTGCCTGCCGTGGTCGTGGTCGCAACGATGGAATTCGCGTCGTCATCGCCCGCAACGGTTTCGATCACGACCTGATCCAGCACAACCGGTTGTGCCTGTTGCGCGATAGCTGCGGCTGGGATCAGCGCAATTGCGGTGCAACCCAGCAATGCTGCCTTAGCGAAATTGGTCCCCGTCGTCCCGGCGCGGCGGGCGGATTGTTTTTTGGGCATGGTTCAAGTTCCACAATGTTCATCTTTTGACAGGGGCTGGCTGGCGGCGTTAATGCGAAACGCAAAGTCCATTGGCGTGCCCGATGATGGCGAACCCATCTGCGCTGCCCGCCCGACAGCCCCGATTTGGGTGCGGGCGACGATGGCGGCGCAAATGGTCCGGTATCATTCCCGCGCCTCGTAGCCCTTCAACGATGTGCTGTCTTGAAGAATCCAAGGTTTTTTGTCGGAATCTGCGGAAATCGACAGTTTTAGGTGGTTTTTATCCAAGCGCAGGTTGACGCACGCACTCGAAACTGGAAAGCCCGGCACAAATCCGTCATGGGAGCCTTCAGATGCCCATTCGTCACGCCGCGAAACTAGCGGCCTTGTGCCTGCCCTTGATGCTTGCCGCGCCGGTATGGGCGGATGATGCGACTACCTATCCGGTGACGATCAAGCACGCGCTTGGCACGACCGTTCTGACGCAGAAACCTGAGCGGGTGGCGACTGTCGCCTGGGCCAATCACGAAGTTCCGCTGGCTTTGGGTATCGTCCCGGTCGGCATGGCCGCTGCGAATTTCGGCGATGACGATGGCGATGGTATGCTGCCTTGGGTGTCGGAAAAACTGGCCGAACTGGGCGGCGACAAGCCCGTTCTGTTCGACGAAGGCGACGGCATCGACTTCGAAGCGGTGGCCGCGACCCGTCCCGATGTTATCCTTGCCGCATATTCCGGACTGACGCAGGCTGATTACGACACGCTTAGCCAGATTGCCCCGGTCATCGCCTATCCCGACAGCGCATGGGCGACCGACTGGCGCGACACGATCCGCATGAACAGCGCGGGCCTTGGTATGGCGGCCGAGGGCGATGCCCTGATCACCCGGATCGAAGGCGAGATCGAGGCCAGCGTCGCCAAGCACCCCGAGCTGCGCGGCAAATCCGCCATGTTCATCACGCATCTGGATACGACCGACCTTAGCCGGGTGAATTTCTACACGGCCAACGATACGCGGGTGAAATTCTTTGCCGATCTGGGTCTTACCTCGCCCAAAAGCGTGGTTCAGGCGACGCAACCCGGTCAATTCTCGGGCGGGATCAGCGCCGAGCGGATCGATGCGTTCGACGACGTGGATGTCGTCGTGACCTATGGCAGCAAGGCGCTGTTCGACGCGCTCAAGGCCGATCCGCTGATGGCGCATATGCCTGCGGTCGCGAATGATGGTCTGGTCATGCTGGGCAGCGATCCGGTGGGCACGGCCTCGAACCCGACACCGCTTTCGATTTCATGGGTGCTGGACGATTACGTCGATCTGCTGGCCAAGGCTGCGCGCAAGTCCGATGGCAACTGACGCGGCGCTGGTTTTGCGGTCCAGCCGCAGCCGGGTCTTCTGGCTGGCGCTGGTTCTGGCTGTGCTGGTCGCCTTGTGCGCAGGGTCCGTCGCAATCGGCACACGATCGGTTTCGTGGTCCGAGATCTGGGCGGCGCTGGCGGGCCGGGTCGATACGGTGGGGCAAGCGGCGGTTGCAGCGCGTATCCCGCGCACGCTGATGGCCTTGCTGGCTGGGGCTGCGCTGGGGCTGTCGGGCGCGATCATGCAGGGCATCACCCGCAATCCGCTGGCCGATCCGGGCATTCTTGGCGTGAACATGGGCGCATCGCTGGCGATTGCCGTGGGTGTGGCGTGGTTCGGCATTACCACCGCCAACGCCTATATCTGGGTCGCGATCCTTGGGGCGGGGTTCACTGCGGTCTTTGTGTACGTGATCGGCTCGCTGGGGCGCGGTGGGGCCACGCCGCTGAAGCTGGCGCTGGCGGGGGTCGCCACCTCGGTCGCGTTCGCATCGCTGGTAATCGCTGTGGTGCTGACACGGGGCGACATCGCGGGCGGCATCCGCCAATGGCAGGTCGGCGGTGTGGGCGGCGCCACATTCGCCCGACTGTCGGTGGTGCTGCCATTCCTTGTGGCGGGGTTCCTGATCAGCATGGCAACGGCCCGCAAGCTGAATTCGCTGGCCCTGGGCGATGAATTGGCGGCGGGCCTGGGCGAGCGTGTGGCACTGGCCCGCGCCATGGCCGCATTGGGAGCGATCCTACTATGCGGAGCGACCACGGCGATCTGCGGTCCCATCGGCTTTGTCGGGCTGATCGTGCCGCATCTGTGCCGCCTGCTCTTCGGGGTCGATCACCGCTGGCTGTTGCCGTTTTCGGCGCTGGTGGGCGCGGCGCTGCTGACCTGCGCCGATATTGCGGGCCGCCTGATCGCGCGGCCGAATGAACTGGACGTTGGCATCGTCACCGCCTTTATCGGCGCGCCGTTCTTTATCTGGATCGTCCGCCGTCAGAAGGTCCGCGAATTATGAGCATGGCCTCGGTCGATATCGTTGCCGCCGGCCGTATCCGCCGCGTCCGCAGGCGCGCGCGGGTCGTGCTGGCCTTGCTGGCGCTGCTGGTTACGGGATTTGCGCTGACATTGATGCTGGGCCAGTCGTTCACACCGCCGGGCGACGTGATCCGCGTGCTGATGGGTCACGATGTGCCGGGCGCGACATTCACCGTGGGCCAGTTGCGGCTGCCGCGTGCGGTGCTGGCCGTGCTGGCGGGGCTAAGCTTTGGCCTTGGCGGTGCGGCGTTCCAGATCATGCTGCGCAACCCGCTGGCCAGCCCCGACATCATCGGTATCAGTTCGGGTGCAAGTGCGGCTGCGGTCTTTGCCATCGTGGTCTTGCGGCTGGACGGCGCTGCGGTGTCGATCTTTGCCGTCGCAGCGGGCCTGGGGGTTGCGCTGACGATCTATGGCCTGTCGTGGCGCAACGGCGTGGCAGGCGCGCGGCTGATCCTTGTGGGCATCGGGGTTTCGGCCATGCTGGACAGCTTCATCTCATACGTTCTGGTCCGCGCCCCCGCCTGGGACTTGCAAGAGGCGATGCGCTGGCTGACCGGAAGCGTCAACGGCGCGCGGCTGGGGCAGTCTTTGCCGATCCTGATCTCATTGCTGATCTTTGGTGGGCTGCTCATGAGCCGCTCGCGCGATTTGCAGGCGCTGCGGCTGGGCGATGACAGCGCCGCTGCCCTTGGAACGCATGTGACCCGCACGCGCGTCATGGTCATCATCGCGGCCGTCGGGCTGATCGCGGTTGCAACCGCGGTGACCGGACCGATCGCTTTCGTGGCCTTTCTGTCGGCCCCGATTGCCGCGCGGATCTTTGGCAGCGAAGGCTCACTGCTGATCCCTGCGGCGCTGGTCGGCGCAGTGCTGGTTCTGGCGGGCGATTACGTCGGGCAGTTCCTGCTGCCCAGCCGCTACCCAGTCGGCGTCGTCACCGGGGCACTTGGCGCGCCCTATCTGATTTTCCTGATCGTGCGCGCCCATCGCAGCGGAGCCTGAACGTCATGACCAAACATTCCCTGTCCGCCCATCAGCTGTCTGCGGGCTATGCCGATACGATCATTCTCGAAGGGCTGGATTTTCAGGTTCCGCCCGGTCAGATCACCGTCATCGTGGGCGCGAACGCCTGCGGCAAATCGACCCTGCTGCGCACCATGTCGCGCCTGCTGCCACCGCGCCACGGGCAGGTGCTGCTGGACGGCAAGTCTATCCACCGCACCGCGCCTCGGCAGTTGGCGCAGGTGCTGGGCTTGCTGCCCCAGTCGCCCATCGCCCCGGAAGGCATCACCGTCGCCGATCTGGTCAGCCGCGGGCGGCATCCGCATCATGGCATGATCTCACGCTGGGGTCGCAAGGATGACGAAGCGGTGGCGCAGGCGCTTGAGGCGACAAATATCGTGGAACTGGCCGAGCGTCCGGTGGACGAATTGTCCGGTGGCCAGCGTCAGCGGGTCTGGATCGCCATGGCTTTGGCGCAGCAGACGCAGGTGCTGCTGCTGGACGAGCCGACGACGTTTCTGGACATCAGTCATCAGGTCGAGGTGCTGGATCTGCTGATCGATCTGAACCAACAGCGCGGCACGACCATCGTGATGGTGCTGCACGACCTGAACCTTGCCGCACGCTACGCCGATCATCTTGTCGCGATGGCGGGCGGACGCATCTTTGCATCTGGCCCCCCCGCGGATGTGTTGACCGAGGCGAATGTGCGCCACGTCTTTGGCCTTGAAAGCCGGGTTATTGCCGATCCGACCTCGGGACGGCCGATCATGTTGCCCTTGGGGCGGCATCGCATGGCGAAGACGGGCTGAGCAAGGGCATCTGAAACAGATGCATGGCGACCCTCCAATCGTGAATGCACAATCTTCTGGTTCATGCTTGCCCGAAAGCTGCTTTCGGGGAACCGTCAAGCGGGCCGATATGACATAGATTAGCTATGTCAGTGTTACAGTGCATGGGGTTTTGCCAGCCCCGCTGCGGGCCAATGAACTGTCGGAAATTCTTCAAGCCGCGCAATGGCCCCAGCAGACGGGACGGTTTCAGTAGCCCTTCAGGCGATCGGTCAGGCCGGGAATCTCTGCCCCTGTCAGACACGCCGTCACGCCTGCGACGACATGAGCCGCGCCGGTATGGTCGTCAGTCCGCGATGCGATATGCGGTGTTACGATCACACCCGGATGATGCCAGACTGGGGCGTCCGGCGGCAAAGGTTCCGGGTTCGTCACGTCAAGCATGGCTGCGGCCAGATGCCCGCTGTCCAGCGCGGCGATCAGGTCATCCGTCACCAGTTGCGCGCCCCGCCCGACATGGACCAACCTTGCGCCTTGCGGCAGGGCGGCGAACAGTCGCGCATCCAGAATGCCGCGCGTCTGGTCGGTCAACGGCATCAGACAGATCAGGATATCGGTCTGCGCCAAAAAGGCTTGCAGGTCGGTGAAGCAATCCACCCCCGAGATCTGCCGGGCCGAGCGGTTGTATCCCGACAGCCGGAACCCCAGCGGGCGCAGCGCCTCCAGCACGGCCTGGCCCAACTGGCCCAGACCCATCACGCCGACGCGGCGCTGGCTGGCGGGCACGTTGCGCGATTCCTGCCACTCGCCACGCGCCTGCCGTGCCAGATAGACCGGCAGGTCGCGATGCAGGGCAAGGGTCGCCATGACGACATATTCGCACATCTGCTGGCCGATATGCGCGTCCAGCATCCGCACGATGCCGACCTGCGGCGGGATCGTGGTCAGATCGAACTGATCCACACCGGCACCCGTCGAAAAGATCAGCTCAAGATTGGGATAAAGGCTCAGGTCGGGCGCGGTCCAGCTGACGATCCAGCGCACGGCAGCCGGGTCCGGCGCCTGACCGACATGGAATTCCACATCGGGCAGGGCCTTGGCGAAGGCCGCGCGGAAAATCTCGCCCCGCGCGGCATCGGATAGAAACAGGACCGCCATCAGGCCATCGCCGCGCGCACATCGGGATCGGCCAGCGTCTGATCCAGCGACAGGCGGGTGCGTTCGACGATGGCGTCGATCTCGGCCTCGGTGCAGCACAGGGGGGGCGCGTAGCCGATGACCCCTTGGGCAAAGGCGCGCACGACAAGGCCATTGTCCCATGCGCGGTCAAAGACACGAACGGCAGGCGCGGCGGCGGCGGGCAGCGGCGTCTTTTTGTCCTTGTCCACCACCATCTCGATCGCGGCCAGCATACCGCGGCCGCGCACATCGCCGACCAGCGGGTGATCTTGCAGCGATTGCAGGCCGGCCATCAGGCGCTGTCCCATCCTGACGCCATTGTCGAACAGCCCGCCTTCGTAAAGGTCCAGCACGGCCAGACCCACGGCGGCGCTGACCGGATGGGCGGAATAGGTATAGCCGTGGCCCACCGCCGCCGCCCCCGCGCCATCCGCGATGGTGTTATAGACCCCATCCGACAGGAACACCGCGCCCATCGGCACATAGCCCGAAGTCAGGCCCTTGGCCGTGGTCATCATGTCTGGCACGATGCCTTCCTCGATACTGGCAAAGACCGGGCCGGTGCGGCCAAAGCCAGTGATGACCTCATCCGCGACGAACAGGATGTCGTGTTCCTTGCAGACCGCGTGCATCGCCGAGACCCAGCCCTTGGGCGGCACGATCACGCCACCCGAGCCCTGGATCGGCTCAATATAGAACGCTGCCACGCGGTCGGGGCCGATTTCTTCGATCTTGGCGCGCAGTTCCGCGACCGAGGCGTCGATGATCGCCTGCGGGTCCGTTCCCACCGGATTGCGATAGGCATAGTGCGACGAAATCTTGTGCTGCCAGTCCAAGGGCATTCCGAAGCCCGCATGAAAGACCGGAAGCGCCGTCAGACCCGCGCCCACGGTCGATGACCCGTGATAGCCATTCGCGACCGAGATGAACTGATCGCGCTGCGCCATCCCGCGCGAATGCCAGTAATAGCGCGCGAAACGCACTGTGCTGTCCACCGCGTCCGAACCGCCCAACGTGAAATAGACATGGTTCAGGTCGCCCGGCGCATGTTCGGCCAGGCGCGCCGCCAGACGTGCGGCGGGTTCCGATCCAAGGCTGAAATACCCGGTCGCATAGGGCAATTCGCGCAGTTGTTTGGTCGCCGCCTCGATCACCGATTCATGGCCATAACCCGCATTCACGCACCAAAGCCCCGCGAAACCGTCCAGAAGCTGATGGCCTTGCGCATCCGTCACCGTCGCGCCCTTGGCGGAAACCAGCATCCGCGCCCCGGTCTTTTCATGGCCGCGCCACGAGGCGACGGGATGGACAAGATGCGCGCGGTCCAGTTCGATCAGCGAATTACTTAGCATGTTTGCTCCTGTTCGGTCTTAGCCAAGGGCCTGCGCGGCCAGCGCGAAGCGGGTATGGGTGCCGGGCTTTGCCGGCGTGCCGGTCTGCATGGCGACGGGGCGATCCACCACGCGCAGTCCGATCTGTGCAAGCCAAGGGCCAAGTCCGCAATCCTCGGTGGTGTCGATGCGGATGAAACTGCCAGCCCGTCCGCCAAAAAGAAAGGCGATCAGTTCCTGCGCCGTGGCCAGATCGTCAGCGATGACCGGGCCGATGACCTCACCAAGACCAAAGGCGCGAATGGCGGCGTAGCCTTTGCCCGGCTTCAAGGCGATCCGCCCCGGTTGCGCCAAGGCGTCCAGCAGGCTGCGACGATCCGCGCCAAGTGCATCGGCGTCCATCTGCGCAATGGCGGCGATGTCGGCGTCAGTCGCCCAGCGGATCCCCAAAGGCGCGGGCAGGTCCGGCGCTGTGCCCTGATGCTGTTGGACAGGGCCGCAGGCGGCAAAGCCCAACTTTTCGTAAAGCGGCAGCCCCGAAGGGGTCGCGACCAGCCGCCATTCCCGAGGCCGGATCAGTGCCATGGCCTGTCCGATGATCTGACGACCGAAGCCGCAGCCGCGCATCCGCTGATCCACGATGATCATATTGACCATCCCGACATTGCCAAAGGGCGTGACCAGCGCGGTCGCCATGACCAGCGCCTGCTTCAGCGCCACGACGCCTTGGCTGATCCCAAGCACCAACTCCCAATCCTCGCGCCTGTGCGGCCAGCCGGCCGCGCGCGACAATTGCAGGGCGCCGTCCAGATGTTCCGGGCCCATGGGCTGAAAGATGGGGGCTTGGGTCAACTGCGCCTCGTCTTGCGGTATTCGTCATCGCGTCCGGCCTGCGGCGGGGAATGCTGACCAGCCTTATAACCCCATGTGAAAGGCTTTGACCTCAAGGTATTCGTCGATGCCCTGCCGCGCGCCTTCGCGACCCAGCCCCGATTGCTTGACGCCGCCAAAAGGCGACACGGTGGTGGAAATCGCGCCGGTGTTCAGGCCGACCATGCCGAATTCCAAGGCCTCGCCCACGCGCCAGGCGCGGCGGATGTCCTCGGTATAGAAATAGGCGGCAAGGCCAAAGGGGGTGGCGTTGGCGATGGCTATGGCCTGTTCTTCGGTGTCAAAGCGGAACAGGGGGGCGACGGGGCCAAAGGTTTCCTCGGCAGCCAGCTCCATATCCGTGGTGGCACCGGTCAGGACGGTCGGCGCGGCGTATTGGCCCGCAGGCACCGGCGCCTGCGCGGCGATGGTCGCGCCTTTGGCCACGGCATCGGCGATGTGGCGTTCGATCTTGTCGATGGCGGCGCGGTTTATCATCGGGCCGATATCCACCCCCGCATCGGTGCCGGGGCCGACCTTCATCGCGCGGACACGGGCCGACAGCTTTTCGGCGAAGGCGTCATGCACGCCCGCCTGCACCAGAATGCGGTTCGAACACACGCAGGTCTGGCCACCATTGCGGAATTTCGACGCAATCGCGCCTTCGACCGTGCGGTCCAGATCGGCATCGTCGAAGACGATGAAGGGCGCATTGCCGCCCAGTTCCAGCGACAGCCGCTTCACCGAGGGCGCGGATTGCGCCATCAGCAGCGACCCCACGCGGGTCGAGCCGGTGAAGCTGACCTTGCGCACCGTGGGGTTGGCGGTCAACTCCGCGCCGATTTCGGCAGGCATTCCGGTGACGATGTTGATGACGCCCGAGGGGATCCCGGCACGCTCGGCCAGCACCCCCAGCGCCAGCGCGGAAAACGGCGTGAAGTCCGAGGGCTTGATGACCACGGTACAGCCCGCCGCCAGTGCGGGGCCGACCTTGCGGGTGATCATCGCGTTCGGGAAATTCCACGGCGTGATGATCGCCGACACGCCCACCGGTTCCTTCAGCGTCAGGATGCGGCGGTCGCCGGTCGGCGCGGGGATGACGCTGCCGTCAAGGCGCAGGGCCTCGGCCGCGAACCATTTGACGAAGCTGGCACCATAGGCGATTTCGCCCTTGGCCTCGGCCAGCGGCTTGCCCTGTTCCATGGTCAGGATCAGCGCCAGATCGTCGGAATGCGCCAGCATCAGGTCGTGCCAGCGCTCCAGCAGGGCGGCGCGTTCGGCATGGGGGCGCTTGCGCCACATCTGAAAGGCGGCATCGGCGGTGTCGATCGCGGCGCGGGTCTGGGCCGCGCTGATGTCGGGAACGCTGCCGATGACCGCGCCGGTGGCGGGGTTCGTCACATCGACCGTCGCGCCATTGTCGGCGGCAACCCATTGGCCACCGATCAGCGCCGCTTGGCGCAGCAGATCGGGATCGGAAAGCGTGGCCATATCTTTCATCATGCCTCCAAAGCGGACAGGATCGCCGCCGTGATCTGATCGGTGGTATCCTGCCCCGGCACGGTGCCGATGCCCTTGGCGGTGGTGGCCTCGACCGCGGCCATGATGCGGGCGGCGGCGGGGCCTTCGCCCAGATGTTCCAGCATCATCACCAGCGACCAGATCGCGGCGATGGGGTTGGCGATGCCCAGATGCGCAATGTCGGGGGCCGAGCCGTGGACGGGTTCGAACATCGACGGACCCTTGCGCGTCGGGTCGATATTGGCCGAGGCCGCGAAGCCAAGCCCGCCCTGAATCGCCGCGCCCAGATCGGTCAGAATGTCGCCGAACAGGTTTGAGGCCACGACCACATCAAGGCTTTCGGGCGCCATGACCATGCGGGCTGCGATGGCATCGACGTGGTAATGGCTGACCTCGACCTGCGGGAATTCGGCGGCCAGATCGCGCGTCACCTCGTCCCAGAACACCATCGAATATTTCTGGGCGTTGGATTTCGTGACCGAGGCCAGCTTCTTGCGCCGCCCCATCGCCTGTTCGAACCCGAAGCGCAGGATGCGTTCGACCCCCGCGCGGGTAAAGATCGCGGTTTCGACCGCCACCTCGTCGCCCGTGCCCTGATGGACGCGGCCGCCGGCGCCGGAATATTCGCCCTCGGTGTTTTCGCGGATGCACAGGATGTCGAAGCCGTCCTTGCGCAGCGGGCCCTGGACGCCGGGCAGCAGGCGGTGCGGGCGGATATTGGTATATTGCACGAAGGCCTTGCGGATCGGCAGCAGCAGCCCGTGCAGCGATACCGCATCGGGCACTTTGGCAGGCCACCCGACCGCGCCAAGGAAAATCGCATCAAAGCCGCGCAGGGTGTCGATGCCGTCTTCGGGCATCATGCGTCCGGTTTCCAGATACGTCTCGCAGGACCACGCGAAGGTCTGGGTCTGCAACAGTCCCGGCGCGGCTTTGTGGGCCACGGCCATCGCGGCGTCGGTCACGGATACGCCGATCCCGTCGCCGGGGATCAGGGCTATGCGATGGGGCATCTTTTCCTCACAATTCGATCAGAACGGATTAGGTATGGCGGCAATTGCGTCCGCAAGCTCAACCGACGATCACGTAGATTTTGCGGACCGTCTCGATGGTTTTCCAGACACCGACGAAGCCGGGCTTCATCACGAAGCTGTCGCCCGCGCGAAAGGTCAACGCATCGGACCCGTCCGCCGGGATCAGTTGGACCACGCCCTGAATGATATGGCAAAACTCGAACGTCTCGCCTTTGACGGAACGGGTTTCGCCCGGCGTGGCCTGCCAGACCCCGGTTCTGATGCGGCCATCGCGGGCGGTATCCATTTCCCAGGTCGCGAATTCCGGCGAGCCGCTGATCAGCCGTTCGGCATCGGGGACGCTGTGAACGGGGGCAAAGGTGGGGTTGGTGTCGATCGGGACGATCTTGGTCATGTTATCCTCGGTCTTGGTATGCGCTGGGTCCGCGTGATGGAACGGCGCGGGTCATGGCAGGCTGGCGCGTGCCTTCAGCATGTCCGCGATGCGTTCGGCCAGCATGATGGTGGGGATGTTGGTGTTCGCGCAGGGGATCGATGGCATGAGCGAGGCATCGACGACATGCAGGCCCGCAATGCCGTGAACCGCGCCATCCGGCCCGGTGACGGCCGCTGGGTCACCGGCGCCGCCCATGCGGCATGTTCCCGAGCAGTGCCACGTGCCGCCGACATTCGCGCGCACGAAGCTTTCCAGCGCGGCGTCGTCGGCCAGCAAGCTGCGCAGCGTGACGCCCTGCGTGATCAGCGCATGGATCAGCCCGGCCCGCAGCGGACCTGCACCATCCAGCAAGGCCGACAGCGCGCCCCGCTGCAGCGCGTTCCACCGACCCGGCGCTGCCACGCGGGCGACCCGCGGTGTGTAGCTGGTCGGGAAAACCGTCTTATGCCCGGACAATGCCTGCGCGCCGATGCGGATCGCGTCCTTCAGGCGTTGCAGGTCGCGTGGGTCGGACAGCATGTTGAAATCCACCAGCGGCTCGGCCTGCGGATCGGCCGAGCTTAGCCGAAGCTGGCCGCGCGAAAACGACTTGTTGACCCAGAAGAAGATCGAACCGATCCGCTGCCCGACCGAATGCCACCCCGAGCGTGACAGGATCGCTCCGTGCATGTCACCCGTTCCCGCAAGACCGGACGAATAGCGCCAGACGCCCTGTTCGTGATGTTCGCCGTCGTCGCGCACGCGCAATGCCGGTGGCAGCCAAGCGCCGATCGCGATGGACGGGTGTTCCATCAGGTTGCGGCCCACCGGCAGGTCTGCTGCGGGCGAAATGCCAAGGGCTTGCAGATCGGCAGCGGGGCCGATGCCCGCACGCAGCAGCATCGCGGGGCTGTGGATTGCCCCCATCGACAGGATGGTGCGCGTGGCATGGATTTGCAGCGGACCCGAGAGCGCGGTGATTTCCGCCCCGATCACCCGACGCCCGTCCAACAGCAGGCGGCGGGCGGGGTGGTCGCACAGGATGCGCAGGTTGGGCCGCGCCCGGACCTGAGGCGTCAGCCAGACCAGCGACGTGGGTTGGCGCGTGCCATTGTCCGACTGGCCGACCGCGCCGCGAAATGTGCCGTCCTGCCAAGGGCCGTTCTGATCGGGGCGCGTCGGATGCCCCTGCCTGTCCAGCGTCCGCATGACACCCGCAACAAAGGGCGACAGTGCCGCATCGTCGGGTCTGCGTATTTTCAGCGGGCCGCTGTCGCCATGCATGGGGCCGGTGAAATCGCGATCCGCCTCAAGCTTGCGGAAATAGGGCAGGACGGCGTTCCAGTCCCAGCCATCCGCCCCCAGCGCCGCCCATTCGTCGTAATCCGCAGGTGCGCCACGGTTCGACATCAGCGCGTTGATGGCCGACCCGCCGCCCAGGATCCGCGCTTGTTCGTAGCGCCGCTGCGCCCCGGCATAGCGGGCCGACAGGCCCTGCCAGATATTGCGCGGGTCCAGATAGGCACGACCGGGATAGCGGGACGCAATCTCGGGCGGGGTGTCGGGCAGGATGTCGCGCCCGGCCTCGACCAGCGTGACGGTCAGCCGCGGGTCTTCGGACAGGCGCGCGGCCAGCACGCAACCGGCCGAGCCGCCGCCAAGGATCAGCACATCCGTCCGCATCAGCGCGACTTGCGCGAATTCAGCGCCATCAGGATCACCATCAGGAAGGAAATCGCCGTCAGCATGGTGGAAATCGCCGCGATGGTCGGGTCGATCTCATCGCGCAGGGCGGTGAACATGCGTTTGGTCAGGGTCTGGTTGTCGCCGCCGGATATGAAGATCGCCACAACGGTTTCATCCAGCGCCGAGATAAACGCGAACAGCGTCCCGGTGATGACCGAAGGCCGGATCTGCGGCAGCACCACGGTAAAGAATGCCCGCCAGCGGTTCATGCCCAGACTGCGCGCCACCATTTCCTGCGTCGGGTCGAACTTGCGCAGGCCGACCAGCACCGAGGTGATGACATAGGGCATCCCCAGCATCACGTTCGCAAGGATCAGCCCGGTCATCGTCGCGATCAGGCTCACCTGCGCATAGATCAGGAAAATGCCGACAGCGGTGATGACAATGGGTACGACCAAGGGCAGCAGCAGCACGACCTGCAAGTTGCGGACCCAGCGCGACTGGCTCATGTTCAGGGCATAGGCTGCCGCCGTGCCGATCACCGTGGCGATCAGCGAACTGCTGACCGCGATGATCAGGCTGGTGCGGGTGGCGGCCATCCATGCCGGATCGCCCAGATAGCTTTCATACCAGCGCAGGGACCAGCCGGGCGGCGGGAAGGCCAGAAAGCGGGCGCTGGAAAACGACATCGGCACGATGATGACGACCGGGATGATCAGCCACAGCAGCGCGATGACGACGAATATGCGCAGCGCGAGGGATGAGGGGGTCAGTTGCATGGCTTACTTGGTCCCCATAATGCGTTCGAAGGGGATGATCATGCTGGCCAGCCGGAAGATCGCGAAGACCATGACCAGCAGCACGACCGAGATGGACGAGGCCGCGCCCCATTCGTTGTAGATCTCGATATTGCGGGACACGAGCATCGAGACAAGGAAGGTCCGCCCGCCGCCCAGCAATTCGGGCGTGATGTAAAAGCCCAGCGTCAGCACGAAGACCAGCACCGATCCCGCGATCACGCCGGGCATCGACAGGGGCAGGAACACGCTGCGAAACACCAGCCCGCCGCCGCCGCCAAGGCTTGCGCCCGCCATCTCCAGCTCGGCCGGGATTTTCTTCATCGTGGCGTAAAGCGGCAGCACCATGAAGGGCAGCAGGATATGCAGCGTCGCCATGACCGTGCCGAATTCATTGTTCACAAGGATCAGCGGCTGGTCGATCACACCCGCCTTGGTCAGCGCCGTGTTCACGATGCCCCGCCGTTGCAGCAGGATCAGCCACGCATAGGCGCGCACCAGAACGCTGGTCCAGAACGGCAGCAGCACCAGCCCCAGAATGATCGGCGGCCAGATGCCCTGCGATTTCGCGGCGACATAGGCGATGGGATAGCCGATCAGGATCGCAGCGATGGTCACAAGGAACGCGATGCGGAACGTCTGCACGAAGGACGACAGATAGACGGTATCGGTGAAGAACCGCGCGTAATGCGCCAGCGTGAAGCCCTCGGGGCCGCGAAAGGATTGCCAGCCCATCCAGACCAGCGGGGTAATCAGCAGCAGACCCACGACGATCAGTGCGGGGGCAAGCAGCAAAAGGATCATCCGGCGTTCGCGCCGTTCCTCGGGGGTGGATGCGTTCGACATGCTTCGTTCCGGTTCGGTCGGGAAGGGGGCGGCGTGCAAACGCCGCCCCGTGGCGCTTATTGCTGGACGAAGGCGGCCCAACGTTCCAGGGCCTTGTCGCCTTCCGGGCTGCTCCACCATTCGGCCGAGTTCAGCACCTGTTTCGCGGCATTGTCGGGCGAGTTGGGCATTTCCGCCGCGCGTTCGGCGCTGATCTTGCCGGTGTCATAGGCGGCGGGGTTGCCGGGGCCGTAATCGATGTATTCAGGGAAATTCGCCTGAATTTCCGGCGACATCGCGGCGTCGATGAATTTCATCGCCGTGTCGCGGTTCGGCGCACCCTTCAGCACGCAAAGCGAGGTATATTGCAGAATGCCCTGATTATAGGTGAAATCGACTGCGGCACCTTCGGCTTTCACCGCAGAAACACGACCGTTCCACGCCATGGTCATGTCCACCTCACCATCCGCCAGAAGCTGCGCCGACTGCGCGCCCGAGGTCCACCAGACGTTGATATGGGGCTTGATCTCCTCAAGCTTCTTGAAGGCGCGGTCCACATCCATCGGATACATGTCGGCGGGGGCAACGCCATCGGCCATCAGCGCGGCCTCCAGCGTGGCAAGGGGGTGGTTGCGCAGGGCGCGGGTGCCGGGGAATTTCTCGACATCCCAGAAATCGGCCCAGCTTTGGGGCGGGTTGTCGCCATAGGCATCGGCATTATAGGCCAGCACGCTGGAATAGAATTCGTATGCCACCGACCAGTCGTTGCGCAGTTCCGCAGGCATGGCTGCGACGACGGGCATATTGGCGATGTCCAGCTTTTCGATCATGCCCTGTTCGCCGCCGCGGATGCAGTCCTTGGTGGGGGTGTCGATCACGTCCCAGATCGGCTTGCCGGTCGCGGTCTGGGTGCGCAGCACGGGCCATGCGTCGGGGCTGCTGTCCTGTTTGACGGTGATCCCGGTCTTTTCGGTGACGGGATCAAGGATCGCCTTGGTCTGCGCTTCCTGATAGGCGCCGCCTTGCGACACAAAGGTGATTTCGGCAGCCAGCGCCGGGCCTGCAAGGCACAGTGCCAGCGCGGTCAGGGCGGTCGTCTTGAACTTGATATTCATGGTCTTACCTTCCCGTTGTGTTATGTTTTTTCGGTCTTATTTGCCGATCGCGTCAAGGAACTGATACCAGCCGGCGACCAGTCGGACGCCCACCTCGCGGATCGGGTAGAAGGGGACTTGCGGCAAGGGCAGCTGACCCATCAGCGCGGCCTGAGACGTGCCGCCAAGCGCCAGTTCGGCGACATGCGGGCCGATCCAGTTGGACAGCGCGACACCGGTGCCGTTATAGCCCATCGCATAGACCATGCGGTCGTCCAGCCGCCCAAGATGCGGCAGGCTGTCCATGGTCATCGCGACAAGGCCCGACCAGCGATGCGTCACCGCCAGCCCCTGCAATTGCGGGAACTGCCTGAACATGGCGCGTTCCAGTGCGGCAAAGGCGGCCGGGCTGTCATCCTTGCCAAAGGCGCCCCGGCCGCCATAAAGCAGCCGGTCGCCGGATTTGCGGAACCAGCGCATCATGCGCCGGGTCTCGGTATAGCTGCGACCTTGTGCCAGCAGCGCCTCGCCCGCCGTGCCGGTCAGCGGCTGCGTCGCGATCATGGCCGAGCGGAAGGGCACCACCCGGCGTTCCACCGGACGGGTCGCCGGGGTCAGGCTGGCATAGGCATCGGTCGCCATCACCACCTGCCGCGCGTTGACCGTGCCGCCGGGGGTGTGCAGGCGAACGCCGCTGTCCGTGCGTTCGATCGCGGTGACCGGGCTGGTGTCGAAGATGCGGATGCCATCGCGGCGCATCCCCGCCACCAGACCCCGATGCAGCTTCAAGGGATGCACAATGCCGCCGTGGCGGTTCAGCATCCCGCCGCAGAAATCATGTGATCCGGTTTCTGCCGCCATTTCCTCGGGCGACAGGATCGACACTGCATCATCGCCCAGCGTGCCGCGCAGCCAGTCGCATTCGGCGCGCAGGCTCTCCAGTGCCTGCGCGCGATGGGCGCAGCGCAAGGATCCCGAGGCGCGGTAATCCGCATCAATGCCATAGGCGTTCAGAAGCGTGCCGATATTCTCGGTCGCCTCGACCCCGATGTCATGCATCCGCCGGGCGGTGTCGATGTCCCAGCGCCGTGCCATCTCGGCAAAGCCCAGCCGGAACTTGCCCGAGACCACGCCGCCATTGCGCCCCGATGCGCCCCAACCCAGTCGGTTCGCCTCAAGCACCACGGCATCGACCCCGCGCGCGGCCAGCGCCCGCGCGGTCGACAGCCCGGTATAGCCCCCGCCGATGATTGCAATATCCGTCTGCATGTCGCCCGCCAACGGTTGCGGGGTGGGTGCGGGTGGCGCGGTGTCTTGCCACAGCGACTGAATATCGGGCAGCGGGGGCAGGGTGGTCATCTCAGGCTGCCGCGCCCAGACGCTTTTCGGCCAGTTCGGCATCTACTGCGTCGGCCAGTTCCTTCAGCGTGGTGAAGTGGTAATCCGGCGTCGTCACCACCTTCGGAATGGGCGAGGCGCCGAAGCCTTCCTGACCCGCGCGGCGCTGAATCCAGCAGGTGGTATAGCCGAGTTCACGTGCCACGCCGATGTCGTGGTGCTGGCTTTGCGCGACATGCAGGATTTCCGACTGCTTGTAGCCAAAAGCCGACTGACGCCCCTTGTTGAAGGCAAAGAATTCCGGCGCGGGCTTGGCATAGCCGGTCTCATCGCAGGTCACGGCGTCGTGGAAGGGACGGCCCAGCGTGTGCTCATAGGCGGTAAAGGCGGTGCGGTCGGCATTGGTCATCGCGACCAGCCGGAAATTCTGGCGCAGCCGGGCCAGTGCCTGAACCGAATCCGCGAATGCCGGCCAGCGCAGCACCGAAAGCTGGAAGGCGTTCGCGATGGCTTCCGAATTGTCAAAGCCGGTTTCCTCGGCGATAGACAGATAGACATCGCGGAACGCAAAGGACGAACGGCCATAGAACTTGTCACGCCCGCGCAGATAGGGCTCAAAGATCTCGTAATCGCTGGCGGCTTCGGCTTTCGGCCCGCCAAGGCTGCGGATTGCGTCCAGCACCCCTGTTTCGAAATCGATCAATGTGCCGACCACGTCAAAGGTCATCACCTTGAAATCGGTGAGTTTCATGTTCCCGTTCCTTTGTCAGATTTGGGTTTTTCGGTGGGGTTTCAGGCTGCCTTGGGCACGACGATCGTGTCTTCGGGATGCAGCGCAAGCGTGACCGGCTGGCCCTGTTCGGGCATCATCTGCCAGCCGGAATGGTTCGAGGGCAGGCGCAGGCTGACCGATTGCCCGCCATCCAGCGTGACGAAGATCCGCACGCTTTCGCCCTGATACAGGCAGCTTTCGACGCGGCCCGGCAGCAGGTTCGCCTCGGGCGCGGTCTGGGGGCCGGCAAAGGCCAGCTTTTCGGAATGCACCGTCAGGAACAGGTCGTTCCCGGCAGGCAGCGGATGGGCCGAACGCAGGGCCTGACCGTCCAGCGACAGACCTGCGCCGTTTCGCGTGACCGGCAGCAGCATCGCTTCGCCGATGAAGCTGGCGACAAAGCTGTCGCAGGGACGGTCGTGCAGTTCCTTGGGGCTGTCCACCTGCACCAGCCGCCCGTTCTTCATCACGGCGATGCGGTCGGACATCGTCAGCGCCTCGCGCTGGTCATGGGTGACATAGATGATCGTCGCGCCCAGTTTCGCGTGCAACTGCTTCAGTTCAAGCTGCATGGTTTCGCGCAACTGCTTGTCCAGCGCCGACAGCGGTTCGTCCATCAGGATCAGCCGCGGCTCGAAGATCATGGCGCGGGCCAGCGCGACGCGCTGACGCTGACCGCCCGACAGGGCCGAGATGGCGCGGTCGGCATAGCCTGTAAGCTCGACCATCTCCAGCGCCGCATTCAGCTTGGCGGGCCATTGATCCTTGGGCATCCGGCGGGCGCGCAGCGGAAAGGTGATGTTTTCGCCCACCGTCATGTGGGGAAACAGCGCATAGTTCTGGAACACGATGCCGATGTCGCGCTTGTGCGGCGGCATGTGGGTGATGTCTGTATCGCCCAGATGGATGCTGCCCGAGGTGGGCTGCACGAAGCCGCCCAAAAGCCCCAGCAGCGTCGTCTTGCCCGACCCGGACGGGCCAAGGATCGAAAGGAATTCGCCCGGCGCCACATCGATGCTGACATCGTCCAATGCGGAAAACGTGCCATAGCGTTTCACCGCGTTGCGGATGGTTACGCCAACCTTTTGCGGATGCAGGGACGTGGGCATTGGACTTCCTCTCTGGCGGTCGGGCAAGCCGGGAACTTGCGCAGGAATGTAAACACATCCTGCGCGCCTGATCCGGCAGCTTGCTGATCGCGAATTTCCCGTTGGTAATCATTCGGCATTATTTGCCTTGTTAAGAATAAGCGTGACGAAAAAATGACGCGCGGGCAATTGAAAAAAAATCGCGGGGATTGTTACATGGTGTAATGAAGACGATCCGCCGCCAGATTCCATCGATGAACGCGCTTTTCGCCTTTGAGGCAGCGGCGCGGTTGCGGAATTTCTCGCGCGCGTCCGAAGAATTGAACGTGACGCCTGCCGCCGTCAGCCGCATGATGCAGCGCCTTGAGGAGCATCTGGGCACGCAGCTTTTCCAGCGGGGCGGCACCGGCGTCACGCTAAGCGAGGATGGGCGGCTGCTTTACGATGCGACCAGCCGGGCCGTGGCGCAGATCGAAGGCGCGCTGGCGGAAATCGAGGATCGGGGCAAGGGTGTCGATACGGTCACCATCTCGGTTTCGACAGCATTCACCACGCATTGGCTGATGCCGCGGATCATGCGCTTCAAGGCGGCGTTCCCCAGCGTCGATTTGCGGTTCCAGTTGCTGATGGGTCCGCTAAGCGGCCCCGTTGATGACGTGGATTTCGGGATGCGGTTCCTGCGCGGCAAGGAAACGCGCGACCGCGTCATTCCGATCATGCCCGAGGTGCTGATCCCGATTTGCAGCCCGGTCTATCGCGCCCGCCGCACCGACCCGACCGAAGGCGAAACGCTGATCAAGCTGTCCGAAGGCGAACCCTATTCGCCCCATGATCTGGTGGCCGGGTCCGAGATGATCGCCGCAAATCCCCTGATCTTTGCCGATTATGCCATCGTGGTGCAGGCGGCGCTGCTGGGGCAGGGCGTGGCCTGGGGCTGGCTTAGTGTGGTGGGCCACTGGATCAGGCATGGCGATCTGGTGCCCGCCAATATGCGCAGGCAAGTGACCCAGCGGCATTGCTGCTTTGTGCAGTCATCGGGCAAACCCCTGCGACCCATCGTCGAGGAGGTGCGCGACTGGATCGTCGCCGAATTGCAGCATGATTATCGCGAAGTGCGGCAGATGTTTCCGGGGCTGGATATTCCCGAATTGCCCCTGTCCGCGCCCTGACGGACAGCCGTGACGGACAGGGGCGGGGTTGTCAGGCAAACAGCAGCGCGTCTTCCAGATGCTGCGGGGTGCTGGTGCGGACGCGCAGGATTTCGGTCAGCGCATCGCCTTCCTCCATCGCGACCTGAATCCAGCCGCCCATCTTGGTCAGACGGATGTCGTCGGCCGAGCAGCCAAAGCGGCTGATGTCGATCTGGTCGCCCAGTTCGAAATCCATGATCATGCTGCCCCGCGCCTCGTGGCTCAGGATGAACAGGTCATTGCCGGTGCCGCCATGCAGCGTGTCATTCAGGCCCTGCGCGATCAGCGTGTCCTGACCGTCGCCGCCATTCAGGTGGTTCGACCCCTTGCCGCCGTCCAGCCAGTCATTGCCCGCAAAGCCGCGGATCAGGTCATTGCCGTCATGGCCCAGCATCACGTCGCCAAGCGTGCCGCCACGCAGGGTATCGTTGCCGATGCCCCCCTCGATCAGCTTGCCGTCGGGATTGGCGGGCGGCGGCGGCAGGATGGCCGGACCGCCAACCCCGCCGGTCGAGGGGCGGGCATAGGGGTCGCGGGTCGATTCGCCGAATTCGTTCGTGCCCGACATGATGTCGAAGCTGTCGGCATCGAACGCGGCCAGCAGGGTATCGCGGAAGGTGATCGAGCCACCCTGTCCCAGATCCAGCCGCACATCGTCCCCGTCCTGCACCAGCCGCGCCAGCAGGGCCTGGGGATCAGTGACAGCATAGCCCTTGAGGCGCAGGGTGTCGGCGTCGTCAAAGCCCAGCACGACGTCATGCCCGTCGCCAAAGGCGTGGACGATCGTGTCGGCGGCGTGGCTGATGATCAGATCATTGCCCAGCCCGCCCTGCAAAGTGTTGGAGTTGGCGTTACCCTCGATCCGGTTGTCGAGCGTGTTGCCGGTCAGGGTCACGTTGCTGGTGCCATTGATTGCGACAAGGTTTTCAAAATTGTCGGGCAGCCGGAAGCTGTGGGCAGCATAAACGGTATCCACGCCCCGATCGGTGGCTTCGCGGATCACCGTATTGGGCTTGTAGACGTAATATTCGTCGCCGCTGGCACCACCGCGCAGCGTGACAGCGCCCTGATAGGTGCTGCCCGCATCGACCATGCGGCTGCCTGCCGGGTCCGCACGCACAGCGCCGTCGCCGTCGGCGTCATGCAGGCGGGTGTCGGGAATGGCGACGCTGGACCAGACATCGGGTGTCACCGACCAGCGCACCACGAATTGCTCGGGCGTGAAATCCTCGACCCGCGTATCGCGGAAGATGATGGTCTGCGGGTCCGCCGGATAGGCGCCGTTGGTCAGCCATACATCGTCGCCAACCTGCGTCAGCCGCGACATGGCCCCATTCGCGCCGTCGAAATAAAAGCCTTCCAGCACCACGCGGTCATCTGCGCCAAAGCCCGAGACGATGGCATTGCCCGTGCCGCGCGTGAAATGCAGGATATCGGCCCCGCCCTCCAGCGCCACAAAGTCCTGCCCGGCGCCGCCGCCGGTGACGATGATGTCGTCGCCGGTCGACCCTGTGATGCGCGAGCTGGTCTCATCATCGATGATGACGTCGCCGATTCGCTGAGCGGTGATGATGTTTTCGGGGTTGTAGGCATAGACAGACACCGAATCGATGCTGAAATCATTGCCTTTGGCAAAGGTCAGGTGATCCAGCCCTTCGACCGGATCCCAGCCCCAATGTGAGCTGATCTGGTCGTTGATGATGGTATACATCGGCGTCGTCAGGTCATCAGGCGTCGGTGTGCGATAGATCTCGACCATAGAATCGCGATCCTTGCCGAAATAGAACGCGATGTAATCCGGCGTCCATTCTGCCGCCCAGGTCCATTTGCCCGAATAGATATCCGCACCGAATTCGGTCAGGGCATTGGTGGTGTGCTGAAAGACATACTGCTCGCCGCCCTGCAGGTTTTTGATCATCGGATCACGGGGGTTGCCGTTTTCGTCCAGATCATAAGGGTTCGTATAATCAACCGATTGCGTGGGATTACCGTTCACATCCACCCGGTCAAAGAATGACGCGCTGGAGAAGGTGTTATCCTTGGGCGTCGTCGTGCCCCCCACGCCTTTGCTGTAAATTTCGAAGATGTCGATCTCGGGCGGCCAGCCGATACCTGCCGGGGCCAACCAGAATGCGGGCCAGTGCCCTTGGCCGACGGGAATTTCGGCGGTGATTTCATAATAGCCATAGGCCTGCGCCCAGGTATCGGCAGTCGAAACCATGCCGGTATAATATTTCACGTTCTCGGCATGGGCACCGCGACCGATGTCGGTCAGCGCCTCTTGCACCAAGGGCAGCTTGCTGTCGGGGATGACGCCCGAACTGATATGCAGCGACCCGTCCGATACCTTGAGCGGGTTGATGCCAATTTTTTGTCCGTCACCCGTTTTGGTGGCATCGGACAGGAATACCGATTTTGGACCATTGGTCATGATGTCATCGCGGCGCGCTGATGTGGACCACAATCCGGTCGTGCCGCGATAGGCATTCAAAGACGTGTCGAAATCGTCTTTGAAAACAAGTTCGTATTTTGAAAGATCAGGCATTTTGCTCGTCTGTGCGGAGAGGGGGAGGGCTGAAAAGCTGGCCCCAAGCATCCCAATTATCCCCAGTGCATACAACCTGTAATTGTAAAACTGAACTTGTGACACCACAACATTTCCCTAATATTGACACCAACAAGAGCATTTTTATCGCGTGTTAATGTCGTTCATACAAAGACTTTGACTTATCGGCCTGCACGCCTGCCCAAATTTTCCCTAAGCGGTATTTTTCTTGGCAAAAGCCGCCGAACAGGCGGAATTGGGCCGAATCGTTCAGTTATGAGGAATTCGCGCCTTATGGCCTTGCGAAACGCCCCGCCCCGGCGAAACAGGAACCAAATCTGCGATCCGGCGGTTTTCAGTCTGGATCTGATCATCGGATCGGGGGCGCTGCCATGAAGCCTGTTTCAATCGCTATCGCATGTTTTGGGCTGTTCGGCCTTGCCGCTTGCGGAACCCCTGCCGAGCGGTGTCAGGCCAGCGTGTCATCCGAAGAACGCGCCGTCACCCGCCTGCTGGGCGAGGTGAATGAAAATCTGGCGCGTGGCTATGCATGGGAAAACGAAGTCAGGGGCGGCACCGGCTTCAGCTTCTGCGCTGGGGGCTACCGGTCGGGCCGCGTGGGCTTGGGTTACGGCAGCTGCTATGGTGGCCCGGATACCGTGCGGACCCGCGTGCCGATTGATCCCGCGGCCGAGTTGCGCAAACGCGATGCCTTGCAAAAACGTCTTGCCGGTTTGCAGGCGGGCGGACAAGCAGCTTGCATCGCGCGTTACGGCACAACCCCGCAAATGTAACGCGGCCGCATTTCACGCCGAAGGGCCGGGGCTTTGCGGCGTTGTTGCAACCCAGTGCTCTCTTTCCCGTGAACTCCGTCATGGGACATAGGGAGCCGTCATGATTTCCTCGAATTTTCTGGCTGGAAAGACCGCCGTCGTCACGGGATCGACCAGCGGCATCGGCCTTGGCGTGGCACGTGCGCTGGCCGGGGTGGGCGCGAACGTGGTCATAAACGGGTTGGGTGACGCCGATCAGATCGAGACGATCCGCGCGGGTATCGCAGCCGATTTCGGCATCCGCTGCATCTATTCCCCCGCCAACATGCTTCAGCCGCAAGACATTCGCGACATGATCGCACTGGCTGCCAGCGAATTCGGCGGCTGCGATGTGCTGGTCAACAATGCGGGCATTCAGTTCGTCGCGCCTGTGGACGAATTCCCCGATGACAAGTTCGCGGCCATCATGGCGATCAACCTTGCCGCGCCGTTCCATGCGATCAAGGCGGCAGTTCCGCATATGAAAGCGGCGGGATGGGGGCGGATCATCAACGTGGCCTCGGCCCATGCGCTGGTCGCCTCGCCGTTTAAATCGACCTATGTCGCGACCAAGCACGGCATTGCCGGGCTGACGAAATCCGTGGCGCTTGAGGTAGCGGCACAGGGCATCACGGTCAATGCGATCTGCCCCGGCTATGTCTGGACGCCGCTGGTCGAAAGCCAGATTCCCGACACCATGGCCGCACGTGGACTGACCCGCGAACAGGTCATTAATGACGTGCTGCTGGCCGCCCAGCCCACCAAGAAATTCGTGCAGATCGACGAAGTTGCCGCATTCGCGGGCTTCCTGTGCTCGGACGGCGCGGCGTCGATCACCGGGGCGATCCTGCCCATCGAAGGCGGCTGGACCGCGCATTAAGGAACGCAGCATGAAGCCCCAAGACATCCGCAACGCCTATGCGATGCCCCTGACCAATCCGGCCTATCCCAAGGGGCCGTATCGGTTCTTTAACCGCGAATATGTCATCATCACCTATCGCACCGACATGGATGCGCTGCGCGCCGTGGTCCCCGAACCGCTGGAGATCACTGAGCCGCTGGTGAAATACGAATTCATCCGCATGCCGGATTCCACCGGATTTGGCGACTACACCGAATCCGGGCAGGTCATCCCGGTGCGCTTCGGCGATCAGGACGGCGTTTATGTCCATGCGATGTACCTGGATGACGACGCGCCCATCGCGGGTGGGCGCGAAATCTGGGGTTTCCCCAAGAAACTGGCGCAGCCCAAGATCTCGCACGAGGGCGAGGTTGTGCTGGGCACGCTGCATTACGGCTCGGTCCTGTGTGCGACGGCGACCATGGGCTACAAGCACCAGCCGGTCAGCACCGATGATGTGCGGCACGCGATGGAAAAGCCGAACTTTCTAGTCAAGATCATCCCGCATGTTGATGCAACACCCCGCATCTGCGAACTGGTCCGCTATCACCTGACCGACATCACGGTGAAAGAGGCATGGACCGGCCCCGCCGATCTGCAACTGTTTCGCCATGTCATCGCAGACGTGGCCCGCCTGCCGGTGCTTGAGGTCGTCTCGGCCCTGCATTTCACCGCCGACCTGACGCTGGATATGGGTGAGGTCGTCTTTGACTATCTGGAGGGCGCGGAATGAAAGACGCATCTGCGGAGGAAAAAAGCCACGCGCTGCATATCGCCGAAATCCTGAAGCCCTATCACACTGTTGCGCTGGTCCTGCAGGGCGGCGGCGCGCTTGGAGCCTATCAGGCAGGCGTGTTCCAGGCGCTGCATGAGGCGGGCATCAGTGCAAGCTGGCTGTCGGGTGTGTCCATCGGCGCGATCAACGCGGCCATCATCGCGGGCAACCGTCCGGGTGACCAACTGGACCGGCTGCGCGATTTCTGGGAAACCGTGTCGCGTCGCAAGGTCTGGGCCTATACGCCCGAAGGCGATTATTTCCGTCGCTTGCGCAACCAGCACAGCGCGATGATGACCATGATGACGGGTCTGCCGGGTTTCTTCGCGCCGCGCCAGACCAACCCGTGGTTCGCCATGGCAGGGGCCAGCGGTGCCACCAGCTTTTACGACACGGCCGAACTGGAAACGACGCTGAACCGTCTGGTGGACTGGCGCATCGTGAATGATGGCGAGCGGCGGCTTAGTGTTGGCGCGGTAAATGTCGCCACCGGAAATTTCCGCTATTTCGACAGTGCGCTGGAACGGCTGGACGCGCGCCATGTCATGGCCTCGGGGGCGCTGCCGCCTGCTTTCCCGGCGGTCGAAATCGACAACGAACATTACTGGGATGGCGGCATCGTGTCGAACACGCCGCTGCAATACCTGCTGGAACAGGACAGTCTGCGCGACACGCTGGCCTTTCAGATCGACCTGTTCAGCGCACGGGGGGCGCTGCCCCGCGACATGGGCGCAGTGACCACGCGGCACAAGGACATCATGTATTCCAGCCGAACGCGCAACAACACCGACACCTTCCGCCGCCTGCACAACGTGCAGCTCCGCCTGCACGAGGCGCTGAAAAAAGTCCCCGAAGACAAGCTGACGCCTGATGACAAGGCATTCCTGCGCCGTATGGAAGACGTGCCGCAGGTCAATATCGTCCAGCTGATCTATCAGCCGCGCATCTATGAAAACGACGCCAAGGATTACGAATTCTCGGGCATGTCGATGCGGGAGCATTGGGATTCCGGCTATCGCGACACGGTGCGGACCCTGCGTCATCGCCCCTGGCTGGAAAAGCCGCCCGAGTCGATCGGAATGACGGTCCACGACATCCATCGCGACGACCCGACCTGAATGGTCCCACATGAAGAAACGGGGTCCGAACTGCGGGATGCGGTTCGGACCCCAAAGCGTCAGGTCAGACCTTCTCTTCGTCCTTGGCCAGCGTCTCGGTGGGCTGCTCGGCGGCTTCTTCGGTCAGGGCTTCCTGTTCGATCGGGGCATCGGCGTCGGCAGGTGCGTCGGCAGCCTCGGCGTGATCTTCGGCGGGGGCGTCGTCGCCCTCATCCTCGTCCTCGACCTTGACGCCCCATTTCAGCTGAAATTCCAGCTCCTCAGCGCCGTCTTCGCGCTCGTGCTCGACCGAAAAGCTGGCACCGGCGGGCACTTCGACCATCTCGCCGTCCAGCTCGATTGAAAAGCTGCCGCTGGCTTCCAGCTCATCTGCCAGACGGCGCAGTTCTGCGACGAAGGCGGCCAGTTCAAAGCTGGTTTCGATGTCACGATTGTCTTTCATGTCGCGTCCTTCTTTGTCCAAGAATCAATATGATGCAGGATGCGCTTAGTCTGCATGCCGTAAGTGTCGGCCATATGCAGCCCCGATAACTTGGTTGCGACAGTGCTTGGAAATATGAAACGGACCCTGCCATACGACCGGGTCCGTTCTTGGATTGTGGGATGGCGGCTTATTCCGCCGGAACCAACCCGCCAGTCGATGGGTCTTCGCGGTCCAGACGGCTTTGCGACGGCATCGACGGCGGTATGCCTGCGCTGCGGATGATGGCTTCGCGATCGACCGAGGCGCGTTCGGCCTTGATCCGCTCGATCAGGGTTTCCGCGCGTTCGATTGACCCCAGCAGGGCGACCAGTGCACCTTTTTCACCAGCAGCCACGTCGCGACTTTGCAGGGCTTTCCAGCGCAGTTCCTCGACATCGGGGACGACGCTGTGGCCCGCCGGCATCCGCGCCTGCATACCCGGCGCGAAGAGGACCGTGTTCATCTGTTGGTCCAGACGCTCCAGCCCCAGCCCCAGAACCTCACGTGCCGCCTCCGAGAAGGGCTCGCGCTTGACGCGGCGGGCGATCTGGTAAAGCGACTCGGACAGGGCCGAGGTGAAGTCCACTTCCTCGATCAGCGAGGCCACCAGATCCAACTGGTCGCGCGACAATCCATCCTGGAACAGTTGCGAGGAATACGAGCGGATCTCACGGCTCAGCTGGTCGGTCGCGTTGTAGTGTTCCACCGGATCGGCGGGCGCACCTTTCTTGTCACGCGCGATGTCCAGGAAGATCGCACCGGCCTGCAGGTGGCGCTGTGCTTCCTGCTGGACGGTCGGCAGCGCCGAATTGAAATCGGCAATCAGCTTGCGGTCCAGAAAGCGCGGGACCGAGTAATCTTCGATGTCATCCGCCTCGCTGTGGCCGACACGCGACAGCACGCGGTCGAAGGTGTTCACGAAGGGGAACAGGATCAGCACGTTGAAGATGTTGAACACGATCGAGAAGATGCCGATCACGATCGGAACGCCCGGATAGGTTTCGTTGCCGTCCACCATGACGACGGCGCCCGGATCAATGCCCCAAATGCCCAGCATGGTCTTGAGCAGCCATATCGCCGGGAAGAACAGCGCCAGCACCACCGCAACCCCAATGAAGTTGAAGCTGATATGGGCATAGGCCGCGCGTTTGGCGTTCTTGGACAGGTTCAGCGATGCCAGCCACGAGGTGATCGTAGTGCCCAGATCTGCGCCGACCGCAAAGGCGATTGCAGTTTCCCACGACAGGATGCCCGATGCGCCCAGACCCATCACGATGCCGATGGTGGCCGAGGAGGAGTGGATCAGTGCCGTGATCAGCGCCGCGATCAGCACACAGGCGATGACCCCGCCAAAGCTGCCCGCGTCAAGCGACTGGATCAGTTCCAGCACCTCGGGCATCTTGCGCAGGGGCTTCAGACCGCCGGTCATCAGGTTCAGGCCATAGAAGATCAGCGAGAAACCCATTGCCGCCAACGAGATGTTGCGCACCCGGTCCGATTTCGCGAAGCAATAGATCGTCGCGAAGATGCCGCCGAACAGCAGCCCCAGCGGACCCAGCGGCAAAGCGATCAGGCCGTTGCCCAGCGTCGTGCCGATATTGGCCCCCATGATGACCGAGATGGCCGAGCGCAGGCCCAGAACCCCTGCGTTCACAAGGCCCACGGTCATAACCGTCATCGCGGTCGAGGACTGGATGATGCCGGTGATGATCGTGCCGGCCATCACGCCCTTGATCGGCGTTCCGGCCATCTTGGCCAGCCATTCCCGCATCTTGTTGACCGAAAGAGCCTGAATCCCGCTGGCCATGAATTCAAGGCCAAGCAGGAATATCCCCAGGCCCCCAATCACGGGCACGAGTATTTCCTTGAACAAATCGACTTCCACGATGTCACCTCTGATAAGCGCGATGCGCCGGTTCAGGACTGCTGGTTAACGGTTTCGCCCCAATAGGCTTCGACGGCCTGCACCACCTCTTCGGGCAGCGCGACATAGCCTAGCGCATCCGCCCGGCGTGCCGCTTCGGCGTAGAAATAGCGGAAAAAGGCCAGCGCGCGGGCGTTCTGCGCATTGTCGCGGCGCAGCACGACATAGACGGTCGCGGTCATCGGCCAGCCCTGCGCGGTCGAGGCTGCGGCGTTCTGCGTATCGGGCCGCCAGTCGGCGACGGTCGCCGCCGCGCGGATGGTCTGGGCAGAGGGTGCGACGGGTTTGCCCGCGCCGTCGATCAGATGCACCACGCCAAGTCCGGCACGGCTTGCCTGACCGATTTCGGCATAGCCGATGGCGCCTTCGGTCGCCTTGACGGCATCGATCATGCCACGGCTGCCCTCGGCTCCATTGCCGGTGGGCCAGTTCGTTTGTGCGGTCTGGCCTGCGGTCCAGCCTGGCGATTTCGCCAGATAGCCGGTGAAAGTCCAGCTTGACCCCGAACCGTCGCTGCGATGGTTCACGGTGATGGCCTGATCGGGCAGCGCGATCCCTTGGTTCAGCGCCGCGATGGCCGGATCGGTCCAGCGTGTGATCTGGCCCAGATAAATGGCCGACAGCACATCCGCGTTCAGCACCAGATCGGCACCGCCAAGGTCAAGATTGATGACGGGGGCAGTCGCGCCCAGAATCAGCGGAAACTGGACGCGGCCTTCGTTTTCCAGCTCGGCGGGCGACATGGGCACTTCGGTCACGGCAAATGTCATTGCCGGATCGTTCAGCCGGATCAGGCCCCCGACCGAGCCGATGGGGTCGTAATCCAGCGCGCCCGTGCCTGCGACCCAATCGCCGCTTTGGCCCTGCTGCGTTGCCAGATCAACCCGGTCCGCAGCCAGATAGCTTTGATATGATGTCGAAACCCGTTGCAGGATCGGGTTGGCCAGCGTCGAACCGGCCCCTTCCAGCCGCCCTTCGTCGCTGCTGCCAGCGGCTGCGAACACGATGAAACCGATGGCGATGAATGCCAGGGCCGAGGTCGCGATACGGCGCCCCAATCCCCAAGGTTTCGCGACGACTTCCACTCCATCAGGACGTAAGGCAAGCATCAGGCGATCTCCAACAGGGCAACGCTTTTCCACTGTTGGGTATCGCGAGGTCATAACGCGAATGTGACGGGCGTGAGGGAACTTTCTGACAAGCCGCGAGATCAGCCAGTTCCGTCCTATCGTCTTCGCGAAATAGGATGCTTACGCCTTATTCATATGATGAATGATCGGCGCGCGGCCTTGTGTCAGCGACGATGCGTTCCGATCAGCTTTTCCATCATCGCCTCCTCCTCGGGCGTCAGATCGGTCAGGGGTGTCCGCACATTGCCTGCGGCAAAGCCTTGCAGGCGCACACCTGCCTTGATGGCTGAAACGGCATAGCCCTTTTGGCGATTGCGTATTGCCATGAAAGGATAGAAGAAATCCTTCAAAAGACGGTCGCAGGTCGCGCGATCGCCACTGCGCAATGCGGTGTAGAATTCATTCGCCAAAGCTGGCACGAAATTGAACACAGCAGAGGAATAGGTCGTAAAGCCTGCACCTAGATAGGCTTCGGCAAACAATTCCGCAGTTGGCATCCCGCCCAGATACATCAGCCGATCCCCCAGACGCGCGGTGATCTGGCGCACCAGCCCAATATCGCCGGTGCCGTCCTTGAATCCGATGAGGTTCGGGCATTCGTCGCATAGGCGCATCAGCGTGTCGGGCTGCAGGACGGCGTTGTCCCGGTTGTATACCATGACGCCAATGCCAACCGACTGGCAGATTGCCTTGACGTGGGCGTAAAGACCATCCTGCGGCGCGTCGATCAGATAGTGTGGCAGCAGCAGGATGCCGTCGGCTCCGGCCTTTTCTGCAGATTTCGCAATTTCAATGGCCATTTCCGTGCCATAGCCGCATCCTGACACAATGGCGGTGTCGCCCGATGCCTCTTTGGCAGCTGCGACGATGGCCGGAATTTCAGCCGGCTTTAGCGAAAAGAACTCTCCTGTGCCGCCTGCGGCGAACAGAACCGGCGCCTTGAAGCCCGCCAACCATTCGACATGCGATTTATAGCTGTCAGGCGCGAATGCGCCGTTCTTGTCGAAATGCGTTACCGGAAAGGAAAGCAGGCCCGAGCCAAGGGCGGTCTTGATCTGTTCAGGGGTCATCATGATACGATCCATTGGTCATGTGTGTCACCTCACCTTAAGTTTTGACATGATGAATATCAATATAGATATTATGAATTAATACGACCCGCTTGGCATTGCCGCCGATTGGCGTCATTGAGTTAAAAACATCGGAGAGCAGCTTGGCCGAAGCCACGGGCAAACTTAGTCGTGTGACCGAACTTGTCGCGGCCTTGCGCGGTCGAATCGAGCGCGGCGAATACAGGCCGGGGGACAAGCTTCCGACCGAACCGCTGCTATCGGCTGAATTCGGCGTCAGCCGCACGGTCATCCGCGAAGCGGTGGCGGCCCTGCGGGCGGATGGGCTGCTTTTGTCGCGGCAGGGCTCGGGCGTGTTCGTGCTTGAGCCGCCCCAGCCGGCATATCCGATGCTGCGCGAAGTGGATCAGACCCGGCTTTCGTCGGTGCTTTCGCTATTGGAGTTGCGCATCGCCATCGAGGCCGAGGCGGCAGCCCTTGCTGCGCAACGCTGCACCCCGGAACAGGAAGAACATATCCTGACAGCGTTGGCACATCTTCGTGCCGAAGTTGCTGCGGGACGCATAGCGGCAGAGGCGGATTATGCGCTGCATCTGGCGATCGCTGCCGCATCGGGCAATCCGCGTTTCGTCGAGATACTGACGATGCTGGGGCCGGGTGTCATTCCGCGTGCCGGTGTCGGGCGTCAGCCGACCGCAGATCCTGGCTATCTTGCTGCGCTGGACGGCGAACACATGGCGGTCATCGGTGCCATCCAGGACCGCGACGCCGAAGCGGCACGTCGCCTGATGCGCGAACATCTGGGCCAGAGCCAACGGCGTTATCGCGCCATGCAGATGTCTGGCTAGCGCCGTCGCCCTGTGCCGGGCGGCAGGTCAGCGCAGCTGGTCCGGGTCGTTCAGATAGCGGCCAAGGATCGACGCGACATCGGTGTCCTTGCCGGTATCATCGGAATTCGCGCGATCCTCGACCGCGTGCAGGTGGGCGTCCATGATCGCAAGCGCCGCAGCTGCATCCTGCGCGGCCAGCGCGTCGATCAGGCGCAGATGTTCGTCGATGCCGCATTCGGCGGAATGCGGTCGGCCGAAACGCGCTAGGATCAGCGAGGCGCGGGACACGATCCGGCTGACAAAGCCCGTCAATTCGGCCGAGCCGGTCAGTTCGGCCAGCAGGATGTGAAATTCGCCCGCCAGCCGGATCGAGCGCGGGCTTGATGCACGCAACGCGCGCTCCTCTTCCCGGACATGGCTGCGCAGGGCATCGATACTGTCATTCGACATCCGCCTGCAAAGCCGCTCGATCACCTCGCGTTCAAGACAGCGCCGCAGGGCGAAGACATCTTCGGCTTCGTTGAATTCAGGCATCGCGACGGCGGCACCACGGTTCGGGCGCATTTCGACCAGACCATCGGTTTCCAGTCGCACCAAAGCGTTGCGGGCGGATGTGCGGCTGACGCCAAAAGTTTCTCCGATAGAATCTTCGGGCAACTTGGTGCCGGGCTTCAAAGCCTGCTCAAGAATGGCGCGGCGCAGCGAGGCATAGATCGAGTCGCTTCTTGTGCTGGTCGTGGACATGCGGTCCCATCCGATTTGCGTAAATTTGGGCGAATATTGCATGCGATCAAGGCATAGGTAAGGATGCGGATGTATTCGGAGCCGCCGGTCGCAAAATCTGCCCACGGAAGTTGTGAAAGCTTTGCCTGCCGCGCTTCCACCCCATCGCCACGCGGGGCAGACCACGGATAGCCGCCTCGCGGCTGGTGCAGTCCAGCAAGACAATATCCGCTTCGGCACCGACATGCAGGGTTCGCGCGCGCCTTAGAATACGCGCGGCGTCTTCGGCGATCATGGCGAATACGGCGTCCATATCAGCATCGCGCGAGATTTGCGCGACATTGGCATAAAGATTGGCCATACGCAGCAGCGACGCATCGCCGAATGGCGTGAACGGGTTCAGCACATTGTTCGTAGCGATCGAGGTCACGACACCCTCGGCCCGCAAAAGATGCGCAGGCGCGACGCCGCGCGGGATCAGTCGGTCATGGTCGCGTCCCGTTAGAAAAAGATCGGTGGCGGGCAGCACGGTCAGCGCGATCCCGGCACCGGACAATGCCGCTGCGATTTCGGCCACCCGCGGCAAAGGCATCGCGGACAGGTTCGTGACATGGCCGATGCTGACACGTCCCTGCCAGCCGCGCGCGCGGGTTTCGCGGATGACTGCGGGCAGGTCGGTATGGCCGGGGTCCAGATCGAAATCCAGATGAAAGTCCACATCCACGTCGAATTCGCAGGCCAGGTCGAAGATCGTTGCGATATGCCGGTCCGGGTCGGGATCGGCATAGGGACAGCCGCCGATCATATCCGCGCCACGCGTCAGCGCCTCGTGCAACATGCCGATGGTCTTGGGCTCTTGCGTCAGCCCTTCTTGCGCAAAGGCGCAAAGCTGGATGTCGATGGCGAAGCTGTAATGGTCGCGCAATTCGCAAAGTGCATCCAATGCGCGGAACCCGATGCGCGGATCGACCTCGACAAAGCTGCGCATCAGGGTCGTGCCGTGCAGGATGGCGCGTTCGACGACACCTGCGGCGCGACGGTATATGTCGTCCTGCGTAAAGGCTGCCTTTGCTGCGGCGGTCAGCGCGATGGCTTCGGCCAATGTGCCGTTGCAGGCGGTGCAGCGCCCCAGAATATCGGCCTTGTCCAGATGGATGTGGCTGTCGGTGAAACCCGGAAAGGCGAACATGCCTTGCCCGTCTGTCTGCGTCATCGCCGCGCCCGAAAGGTCGGGGCCGATCGCGCTGATACGGCCCTGATCGACGGCGATGTCAACCGCAGGCGTATCACCGGCAATGCGCACGTTTCGGATCATCAGGTCGTGCATCGTTCCCCCGCGTAGATCGCACCGCCATCGCTACGCGGGTCATGCGCCGCGTCAATCCTGCCGTCAGCCTCAATGCGAACGACGCCTGCCTGCCCTCCAAGCGGACTGAATGCCGGGATCGGAGCAAGTTCGTGGCCCATCGCGCAAAGCGCGGCTGTGGTCGTGTCGGGCAACCCCGCCTCGATCTTCAGCGTATCGCGCGAATCCGAGAACGTGCGCCCCAGCAGGAAACGCGGCCGTGCCAGCGCCTTGGCAGGCGACATTCCGTGATCTATCAGCAGCGACAGCAGCAGGCTCAGCGTTTGTGGCTGTCCGTCCGCGCCCTGCGTGCCATAAAGCAGCGTTGGTCTGCCGTCCTTCAGCGCCATGCCGGGGTTCAGGGTGTAAAATGGCCGCTTGCCCGGCGCGATGCAATTGACGTGATCGGGCGCAAGATCGAAGGCCGCACCACGGTTTTGCCAAAGAATGCCGGTATCGCCCAGCATCACGCCGCTGCCCCAGTCGAAATACAGGCTTTGCAGCACACATGCGCTGCGCCCCTGCGCATCCACCGCGGCCAAAAAGGCGGTATCCCCCTGACGCCACGGCTGCGGCCAGTCCATTGCGCGGCCCGATATGCGGCTAGCGGCTGCGGCAAGTTGCGGCGCGCCCAGCATCGCCTGCACATCGACCGCGGTAAAATCCGGGTCGGCGATGGGGGGGCGATCCAGAAATGCCTGTTTCACGGCCTCGACCAGATGATGGTGGAAGTCGGGACCATCGGGGGCAAAACCCGCCATATCAAGGGCGCGCAGGATGCCCATGATCTGCAAAGTCGTTGCCCCTTGCGTCGGTGGCGGCGGAGCGCACAGCGTCAACCCCCGATAGTCCAGTCGCAGCGGCGCGACCCGCTGCGTGCGCGTCGCGGCCAAGTCATCAGCGCTGATGGCCGCGCCCGCGTCCCGCATGGCCCGCGAGATACGCTGGCTAAGCGCGCCTTCGTAAAAGCTGCGCGCACCGTCGCGCGCGATCAGCCGCAGGCTTTGCGCCAGTTCGGGCTGGCGCAGCCAGTCATCGTTGCAGAATGCGATGGTATCGCCCCGAAACTCTTGCCAGAATTTTTGCGATGCCGAGCGTGCAAAGCCATCTTCTGCCAGCGAAATGGCAGCTTGCAACAGTTCATGCAGACCTGCGCGACCGCCCCATGTGGCGGAATGCGCCAGCACATGGTCCCAGCTATCCACCAGCGCGGCAGTGGTCAGCATCGAGCCGGGGCCGCGCTGGTCGATCCTTGTCACGGGGGCCGCGATGGCCTGCCCGATCCCCAGATAGCAGTCAACCGCCCCGGCCCCGTCCGCGACCATCCAGACGGCATCGCCGCCCAATCCGCAGAAATGCGGATAGGTCACGGCCAGCGCCGCGCCTGCTGCGACCAATGCCTCGATGGCATTGCCGCCTTGGGCCAGAACGTCCGCCCCGGCTTCAGCAGAGGCGCGGTGGGGCGATATGACGACTGCACCGTTCATTGCGGGGTATAGACCAGCTTGCGATCGTCAAGCGGCGGCAGGAATTCGCGGGTAAACACCGCTGCCACTTCCGGCTTTGTGGGCAGCTCGTAACCTTCGGCCACGATGTCGATCGAACGGGCCAGACGCGCGTCGTCCAGATCGCCCAGCCCGATGCGGGCCGATTCATCGGATTGCATCAGGCGTTCATAGGCAAAGATCATGCGGTCGCGTTCCAGATCGGCCTTGGCGAGATTGTCATAGGCGATGATTGCCTCGGCCCCGGCGGCGGGATCGGTGCCGATCTCGATTGCGGCACGGTTGATTGCCCGGACCAGACCGCGCACCGCATCGGGATTTTCCGCGATCAGCCTGCGCGAAACCATGACGCCGTTGGAATACAGGTCCAGCCCGAAATCACCGAAATTCAGCCAGTTGTAATCTGCCTCCGGGTCCTGGCGGTTGTTCACCAGGTTGAACCAGCCTGTGATGGTAAAGACCAGCGCGCCGTCGATGTCGCCTTTGATCAGCATGGGTTCCTGCAGGTTCGGTGCCATGTTCGTCACCTGCAACTGGTCAGGGTCGATGCCGTTCTTGCGGGCCAGAACCGCGATCAGCCGCGTCGTCGGCGTGCCTTGCGATCCGCCAAGCACCTTGCCCACCAGATCGGCCGGGGTCTGAATGCCGGTTTCCTTGCGCGAGGATACGGCAAATGGCGGCACGCTCCACATCTGATAGACCATGACCGGGGTTTCCTCGGGCCGGGTCGCGGCGTTCTGGATGATCGCGTTGATGTCACCGAAACCCGCATCATAGGTGCCCGACATGATGCGCGTGACCGTCGCGCCCGAGCCTTCGCCCTGATCGATGGTGACATTCAGGCCCTCTTGCTTGAAATAGCCCTTGCTCAGCGCCAGAAGCATGGGCGCGTCCGAACCTTGGGTCTTCCAGCCCAGCGTGAAGCGAATATCGGTTTCGGCCATGGCTGTGCCCGTCAGCGCAAGGCCAAGGGCGATGGATGCTGCAAGTCTTTGGAACATATCATATCTCCGGTTTTGCAAGGGGGTCAGGCAGCAGCGTCCGAGCGGCGGTTGGCCCAGCCGACGAAACGCTGTTCGATCAGGGAAAACAGCACATAAAGAGCGACGCCGAGGAACGCGAGGATGAACAGCCCCGCAAAGACCAGCGGCACATCGAAGTTCGACGAGGCGGACATCATCACGTTGCCGATGCCTTTGTTCGACGCCACCGTTTCCGCCAGCACCGTGCCGACGAAAGCGAAGGTCGCGGCGATTTTCAGCGAAGCGAAGAAGAACGGTGCCGTGCGGGGCAGGCCGACATTCACCAGCACGTCCAGTTTTGAGGCGCCGAGGGATTTCAGCACGTCCTCCAACTCGGGCTCGGTGCTGGCAAGGCCGGTGGCGATATTGACGACGATGGGAAAGAAGCACATGGCCAGCGCGGTCAGGATCGCTGGAACAGGCCCCGCGCCGAACCACAGCACGAAGATCGGCACGACCGCGACCTTGGGGATCGACGAAAAGCCGATCAGCAAGGGATAGGCCGTGTCATAAGCGATGCGCGACGTGCCGATCAGAACCCCGATCACCACGCCGACGATCACGCCCAGCCCAAAGCCGATCATCGTTGTCCACAGCGTTTGCAGGATATGCGGCCAAAGCACCGGCATCCGCTGGACCATGACCGTAAAAACCTGACTGGGGCGCGGCACGATCAGGTCCGAGATGTTCAGGCTAAGGCACAGCACTTCCCACATCAGGAAGAACGCGACGATCAAAGCGGCCGCCCATGCGCGGCGGCGAAGTTGATAACTGCTCATGCTGCGTGTTCCGCGGTCTGGCTGCGCGCGGCGATGATCTTTTCGCGCAGGGCTTGGTTCAGGGCGACGAAATCTGGTTCGAAAGTCATGGCTATGGTGCGGGGACGCGCGAAATCGACCGGGCTGTTGTCGATGATCCGACCGGGCCGCGCACTCATGACGCAGATGCGGGTGGCAAGAAAGCCCGCCTCTTTCAGGTCATGGGTGACAAGGATCACCGTGGGCTTGCGCTTCATCCACAGCGTCTGCATGGCGTTCCACAACTCTTCGCGCGTGAACTGGTCCAGCGCGCCAAAGGGTTCATCCAGCAGCAAAAGCTGCGGTTCGTGGATCAGTGCCCGGCACAGGTTCGCGCGTTGCAGCATCCCGCCGGACAGTTGCCAGGGATAGTGGTTGGCGAATTTGGACAATCCCACATCGTCCAGCATGGCGTGAACGCGGTCGCGATATTCGCCACGTTTCTTGCGACGAAAATCGTGACGGAACGGCCGCACGATCCGCAGGGGCAGCATGACGTTCTTTTCGATGGTCAGCCAAGGCAGCAGCGTCGGGTTCTGGAACGCCATCCCCAGACGCAGCGCCTTGGCCTTGACCTCGCGACCGCCGACCAGAACATCGCCGGTCGTCGGTTCCAGAAGCCCGGCCGCCAGCCGCAGGATCGTCGATTTTCCACAGCCCGAGGGGCCGACCAGCGCCAGAAATTCGCCCTGTTTGATCGAAAGGCTGGTTTCCTGCAGTGCCGGAACAGCGCGACCGGGCGGGCCAAAGGAAACGGAAGCTTCCCAAAGCTTCACTGCGTCAAACTGGTGTCTGGGGGTTGCGTCCATCGTCTTCTCTCATCTCCGCCCAACTATGGATGCAGTAGATGGAAAAATTGGCGACGATAAATATTAAAAATTGTATGCAATGTGGAAAACGAGAGTCTGCTCATTGTGCTGCCGCTTTCGGCGGCACTTGGCATATGACCGCTTGATTTGACAGCAGGCCGCGTTTTCGCGGTCCATGCGCAAAGCAAAACGCCGGACCAAAGGCCCGGCGTTGTCGATGTCCCTATCGCTTAGATGGCGGCGCGGGGATCCTTGCGCGCGATGCGCGACAGAAGGTAGTCGACCTCCTCCCGTGCCGTGGCTGACAGCGCGGGCCAGGGTTTGCGCTGCGTGTCCGATGAGATGATCCCACGGCGCATCAGGACGTGCTTGCGTACGGCAAGGCCCACCACCGGTTGCTGTTCATACCGGATCAGCGGCAGATGCAGGTCGAACAGATCATGCGCGGCATCGCGTTCGCCCTTGCGGTGCAGCGCGTCCAGTTCAACCAGCATATCCGGGAAGGCATAGCCGGTCATCGCACCGTCCGAGCCGCGCTCAGGCTCGAAGTCCAGGAACAGCCCGGCATTTGCCGTCAGGATCGAAAACGGCCGCAGACGCCCTTCGGCCTGAGCTTTGCGCAGCGCCGACAGCTTTTCCAGCCCCGGCCAGTCTTCGGCCTTCAGCATGATGCAGGATGCATGATCAGCCATGATCCTGCTGATGACCGGAACCGACATCTGGACTGTCAGGGTCAGCGGATAGTCCTGAAGTGCCCAGGGCACATCCGTTCCGACCGCCTCGACTGCCTGATTGAAATAGTTGGTGATCTGGTCGTCGGTGCGCAGATGCGGGGCGGGGGCGATCATCACGCCCCCCGCACCCAGATCCATCGCGTCACGCGCCAGACGGCGCATTGCGGCAAAGCCGGGTGCCGAGACGCCGACCACAACCGGAATTTTCGACCGCGCCACGACCTGCTTGACGATTGCCAGCGATTCCTCGGGCTCCAGCTTGGGCGCTTCGCCCATGATGCCAAGGATGGTGATGCCGGTGGAGCCCGCCTCGTGGTAGAAGTCGATCATCCGGTCGATGCTGGCCGTATCCAATACGCCATCGGGATGAAACGGGGTCGCGGCGATGGGATAGACGCCCTTGGTGTCGATGCCGAAGGTCATTGTGATGCCTTCCATGCGGCGTAGCGCGCCTTGGTTTCGTCATTCATCGGATAAAGGCCGGGCAGCGGCACGCCGCGATCCACCTCGGTCATGATCCATGCTTCCATGCGTTCCTGCTCGGGTGCTTCGGCCAGCACGTCGTCAAGCAAAGCCGCGGGAATGATCACGGCGCCATCTTCGTCCACGACCACGACATCATCGGGGAATACCGCGACGCCACCACAGCCAATAGGTTCCTGCCAGCCGACAAAGGTCAGCCCGGCCACCGAAGGCGGGGCGGCGATGCCGTCGCACCAGACGGGCAGGCCGGTGCTAAGAACCCCGGTCGCGTCGCGCATCACGCCATCTGTGACCAGCCCCGCCACCTTGCGCTGCACCATGCGATTACACAGGATGTCCCCGAAAATTCCGGCATCCAGCACGCCGATTGCCCCAGCGACGGCGATGCAGCCTTCGGGCATCGCTTCGATTGCCGCTCGGGTCGAAATCGGCGAGGCCCAGCTTGCAGGCGTTGCCAGATCTTCGCGCGCGGGGACAAAGCGCAGGGTAAAGGCGCGGCCGACAAGGCGCGGCTGGCCCGGACGGATCGGCATGGTGCCGCGCATCCAGACGTTGCGCAGCCCCTTTTTCAGCAGCACCGTCGTCAGCGTTGCGGTCGATACTTCGGAAAGGATATTTACGGTTTTCGCTTCAAGCGTCATATGTCTTCCCTTAGATGCTGGCGATCAGGCCGCCGTCGATGCGGATGACCGAGCCGGTGATATAGGATGCGCGCGCACTGGCCAGAAATGCCACCGCATCGCCGTATTCGCGCGGCTCGCCATAGCGGCCGACGGGAATGCTGCCCGTGCTTTCGGCACTGACCTCGGCAACCGAGCGGTTCTCGCGCTTGGCTTTCTGTTCATCCAGAAACGTGATGCGGCCCGTGGCGATCCGGCCTGGCAGGACGATATTGGCGGTAATCCTGTCGCGACCGATTTCGCGGGCCAGCGTCTTGGACCAGCCGACCAGGGTCAGACGCAGCGCATTCGAAATGCCCAGATTGGGAATCGGCGCCACGACGCCCGAGGAGGTGGAGGTGATGACCCGGCCCCAGCCGCGTTCGCGCATTCCGGGCAGAACCGCATCGGTCACCGCGATGACCGAACGCACCATGCTGTCGAAATATTTCGACCAGCTTTCGGGCGATTGGCCGTGGGCGGGCGTAGGCGGGGGGCCTCCGGTATTGTTGACCAGAATGTCAACCGCGCCGATTTCGGCTAGGCGGTCCGCTAAAACCGACAGATCGCCGATGTCCCATTGCACAGCGCGGGCATTGCCGCCGGCTGCGGTGATTGCCGACGCCGTGCGGCCTGCTGCCTCGGCGTCAATATCCGCAACCACGACCTGCGCGCCCTCGGCTGCAAGACTTTGTGCAATCGCGCCACCCAGACCGCCGCCGCCGCCAAAGACCAAAGCGTTCTTGCCGCTGATGCCCAAATCCATCGTCATTCCTTCCCTTAACGTGCGCGCCATCCTTCTTGGTGCTGGCAGAAAAGAAAATCTGGCTTTTCCTTTCTTCAAGATTCATAAAATATGAATGGATACGCAGTTTCTTGAAACTTTCCTTGTCGTGGTCGAACGCGGTTCGATGGCCGAAGCGGCGCGGCGGCTGGGCATATCGCCCGCAGCCGTTGCGCAACGCATCGCGGCGCTTGAGGCAGAGATCGGCGCGCCGCTTCTGATGCGCAGCGGTCGTGCGGTGCAGCCATCGGATGCGGGTCATGCCATCATTGCCCAGTCGCAGCGCATCCTGACCGATCTGCGGCAGCTGCGTCTGATTGCGCGGGCCGACCAGCCGGGGGGCGAACTGCGATTGGGGGCCATCAGTACCGCCTTGACGGGGCTTTTGCCGCCTGCGCTGCGACGCCTGACAAGCGCGGCACCCGATCTGGACATCTTCGTGCTGCCCGGCACATCGCCCGAATTATATCGTCAGCTTTCCAAAGACAGTCTGGATGCGGCCATCCTTGTGCAGCCGCCATTCGCTTTCCCAAAGACGATGGAATTTCAGGTGCTGCGGCGTGAGCCGATGGTGCTGCTATGTCCCGAGGCGTGGGCGGACGAAGACCCTGCCGCCTTGCTGCGCGATCGCCCGTTCATACGTTACGACCGGAATAACTGGGGCGGCCGTCTGCTGGACAACTGGCTCAAGGCGCAGCACCTGAACCTGCGCGAGTGGCTGGAGCTGGACCAGCTGGAAGCGATCGCGGTCATGGTCAGCAATGAACTTGGGGTGTCGATCCTGCCCGACTGGGCGCCGCCTTGGCCCGAAGGGCTGCGCGTGCGCCGATTGCCGCTGCCTGCACCGGAAATGCCGTCCCGAGAGATCGTGCTGATGTGGAACCGCGCATCGCCCGCAGCCCGCCTGATCCGCAAGCTGCAGACGGAATTGCAGCTCCAGCCTTAGCGGGCGGTTGCCGGATGTGCTGCCGGGTCGCGCAGCGCAAATCGGCGCACGTTGTCGCAGATAAGTGCGCGACGTTTTGCAAGATTGTCGGGATCCAGCACATCGACGCCAAACGTGATGCCGAACGTATGCTGCGTGGCGACCGTGAACCAGCATTGCGATGAAATCACCATGTAGAAATCCACAGGGTCCAACGTCTCGCGGAACAGCTTCTGTTCAATTCCCGCGCAGGTGATGCGGCGGATGATGTCCAGCAGGCTGGACACATGCAGACCTTCGTGCCGGATCTGCCGCAGATGTTCGCCGTGCTTCAGGTTCTCGATCCCGACAAGGATCAGAAAATCAGGGTTTTCCAGATAGTAATCCAGTGTGAACGACACCATCCGGTCCAGTGCTGCGACCGGATCATCGGGCAGCTCCAAAGCGGCTTCGGCATCGCGAACGCGGGTATAGGCCAGCATCAGGACTTCGCGGTACAGCTGTTCGCGATTGCCGAAATGGCGATAGACCAGCGATTTGTTGACCCCCGCCTCGGTCGCGATGACCTCCATCCGGGTGCCTTCCAGACCGTTCGCCACGAACTGACGGTGCGCTGCGTCAAGGATACGCGCGCGGGTCGCTTCGCTGCGAAGCTGGTGCTGATTCTGCGGCCGGTTATCTTCGGCGGGCGCGGTGCTGGTCTGCTCTGGTCGTTCCATCTTGCTCAAACTTTGGACCGAATTCCGAGTGTGAACAATATCTGACCACTCGTTCACCGGCAGGTAAAATTTTTTATTGACAGGCATCATTTCTGTGTAAGTCTAACTGTAACGTTATCGTTACAGGAAAATGCCGTGCCCGTCGATCTTAGATTTCGCGTTGCCTCGGATGTTGGGGGAACCTTCACGGATAGCATCGCCTATGATGCCGTGACCCGTCGTATCACTGTCTCGAAAGTCTCGACCACGCCGGGTAACCGCGCGCTTGGAACGGCCGAGGGGCTGAAAAAGGCGCTGGCCCTGCAAGGCGGCACCGGGGCGGGGGTGGCCTATGTCGGCCACGGCATGACCACCGCGACCAATGCGGTGATCCAGCGCAATGGCGCGCGCACCGCCTTCCTGACCAATACCGGGTTCCGCGACCTGCTGCAGATTGGCCGCCAGAACCGCCCGACGCTGTTCGACATCACCGTTGTTCGCCCCGAACAGCTTGTCCCGCGTGAGCTGTGCTTTACCGCGCGTGGCCGCATCGGCGCAGCGGGCGAGGAACTGGAGCCGCTGAACGAGGCTGATATCCGCGACGCCGCAGCCGCGATGAAGGCGGCGGGCGTCGAATCCGTCGGCATCCTGTTCCTGCATTCCTATGCCAACAGCAGCCACGAAAAACGCGCCCGCGCCATTCTGGAAGCCGAGATGCCGGGGATCGCGGTCTGCGCCTCGACCGACATCAATTCGGAATTCCGCGAATATGAACGCGCCAGCACCACGGTGCTGAACGCCTATCTGCGCCCGGTGATGGAGAATTACCTGCGCACGCTGTCGGGCATCCTGCAGGACGCGGAAACCGGTCTGGGCCTGTCCGCCGATCGCCCTGTGATGGTGATGGACGCGGCGGGCGGGCTGATGAGCTTGGACAGCGCCCGTGAAAAGCCGGTGCATACCGTGCTGTCCGGCCCGGCGGGTGGCGTCGTCGCCGCAGCCCATGTCGCGGCCAGCGCTGGGATTGCCGACATCATCACCATGGATATCGGCGGCACGTCCACCGACATCAGCCTGATCCGCTCGGGCCGACCCGAGATCACCCGCTCGGCATCGTTGGAGACCGTGCCGATCCAGTTGCCGGTCATCGACATCAACGCCATCGGCGCGGGTGGCGGGTCCATCGCGTGGATCGACGAAGGCGGCGCCCTGCGCGTCGGCCCGATGAGCGCCGAGGCCGTGCCCGGTCCCGTCTGCTATGGCCGTGGCGGCGACCGCCCCACGGTGACGGATGCCAATATCGTGCTGGGCCGCTTTGACGCCAATTCGCGGCTGGGCGGCAGCATGGCGCTGGACGTAGACAGCGCTGCCCGCGTCATCCAGCGCGACATCGCCGGACCGCTGGGCCTGACGCTTGAGGAAGCGGCGGCGGGCATCCTGCGCGTGGCGCACGCCAATATCGTGCGCGGCATCCGCGTCGTGTCGGTGGAACGCGGCTATGACCCGCGCGATTTCGCGCTGGTGCCGTTTGGCGGCGCGGGTCCGATGCATGGCAGTCCGGTGGCACGCGATCTGAAGATGCCGCGCGTGATGGTGCCGCCGACACCCGGCATCCTGTGCGCCATGGGCCAGCTTATCTCGGATTTGCGCCATGATTTCGTCGAAACCCACATCATCCCCTATGCCCAGTTGGGCAAGGAAGGCGCGCTGGCCCTGATCGACGCGCTGCGCGCCCGCGCCGACGCCCATCTGTCCGAAGACGGCGTTGACCCCGCCCGGCGCGAGATCGAGATCCGCATCGACCTGCGCTATGTCGGGCAAAGCTTCGCGCTGCCGATCCAGACCGATCCCACTCAGCCCGGCTGGTGGCAGGCGTTGCCCGATGCCTTCAACGCCGCGCATCTGGCCCGCTTCGGCCATGCCGACCCCGATGTTCCGCTGCAAGTGGTGGGTTTCAACGTGACAGGCATCGGGCGCATCGAAAAACCGCTGCTGCCCGAAATTCCCGCCGGAACGGCGACGCCGCCGGAAGCTGCGTTGCGGGGTCAGCGCCCGGTCTATTTCGAACCCGGCGACAGTGGTGACACCGGCGCCTGGCATCAGGCCAGCGTCTGGTCGCGCGATGCGCTGCTGGCCGGAAACGTGCTGAATGGCCCTGCCGCCATCGAGGAAGTGTCGGCCACCACCATCCTTTATCCCGGCGACCGCGCCGAAATCCTGTCCTCGGGCAATATCATCGTGGAGGTCGCAGAGTGACCGAGTTCGACCCAATCCGTCTTGAAGTGCTGCGCAACGCCCTTGAGGCGACAGCGCAGGAAATGGGTGCGGTGCTGAAGCACACGGCATTTTCGCCCAATATCAAAGAGCGCATGGATGCGTCCTGCGCGATCTTCACCGCCGATGCCGAATTGGTGGCGCAGGCTGAACATGTGCCGGTGCATCTGGGATCAATGCTGCGGGCGGTGCGTCCGACGCTGGACGTGACGGGGGCGCTGGACGAAGGCGACGTGATCATCGTGAACGACCCCTATGTCGGCGGCGCGCATCTGCCCGACATCACGTTGATCGCCCCGGTCTTCATCGGGGGACGCCATGTCGCCTATGTCGCAAGCCGTGCGCACCATTCCGATGTGGGGGGGATGGAGCCGGGCTCGATGCCGGGCCGCTCGATCGAGATTTATCAGGAAGGCATCATCATCCCGCCTGTCCGGCTGTATCGCAAAGGCGCGTTGCAGCAGGACATCATGACCATGGTGCTGGCCAATGTCCGCACCCCGGACGAACGGCGCGGCGATCTGAACGCCCAGTTGGCCGCGCTGCGCATCGGGGAACGCCGGATGGCCGAACTGGCCGAACGTTTCGGGGCCGATGCGCTGGAACAAGGCATGGCAGCGATCCTTGACTATACCGAACGGCGGATGCGTGCCCGTATGGCCGAACTGCCGCGCGGTGTCTGGTATACCGAGGATTGCCTGGACAGCGACGGCTCAAGCGACGATCCGGTCTGGATCCGGCTGCGGATCGAGCTGACCGACGACGCCTTCATCTTTGATTTCGAGGGCACTTCCCCGCAGGTTCGGGGCAACGTCAACGCGGTTGCACCGATGTGCTGGTCCTCGATCTTTTATTCGCTGAAGTTGCTGACGGATGCCAGCCTGCCGCCGAATGCGGGCGTGCTGCGCCCGATCACGGTCAAAATCCCCAAGGGCTGCTTCCTTGACGCGCAGGCGCCCGCCGCAGTTTGCGCTGGCAATACCGAAACCACGCAGCGTCTGGCCGATACCGTGCTGAAGGGCTTTGCCCAGATCGCGCCGGAACGCATTGCCGCCGCGTCGAACGGCACGATGAACCTGATCGGCATCGGGGGCGTCGATCCCCGCAATGGCCGCGCCTATACATATATCGAGACCTCGGGCGGCGGGCAGGGCGGGCGGCCCATGGGTCAGGGCATGTCGGGCGTGCACGCCAATATGTCGAACACCCTGAACACGCCGATTGAATCGCTGGAAATCAGCTATCCGCTGCGCTGCGTGCGCTATGAACTGCGCGACGGCTCGGGCGGGGCGGGGCTGAACGCGGGCGGCGAAGGCATCATCCGTGCCATCCAGATCGTCGGGCACGAGGCGCGGGTATCCTTGCAAACCGACCGCCGCCGCTTTGCGCCCTATGGCCTGCATGGCGGCGAAAGCGGCAGCCTTGGCCGCAACTGGACCGTGGATGCCAAGGGCGAAAAGCTGGAACGTGCCGCAAAGGGTTCGCTGACCTTGAACGATGGCGAGACGGTGATCCTTGAAACGCCCGGTGGCGGCGGATGGGGCGCTGTCCCCGCCGCACAGGAGGCCGCTGAATAAACCAACCTCAAGAGGCGGAAAACCGCCCTTCACATCAAATCCATAAAGGGACCAACAGGATGAGCTTCATGACTGCAATTCGGCCCTTGGCCACGGCATTCGCCGCACTGGTGCTTGGCGCGGGTCTGGCCAATGCCGAAACGTGGCGCTTTGCCCACAAGATGCCTGCCGACAGCCCCGAGGGGAAAGTCTTCCAGTTCTTTGCCGACCGTGCGCGGGAATTGTCGAACGGCGATATGGACGTGCAGGTTTTCCCCTCGGAGCAGCTTGGCAAAGAGGCCGCGATCCTTGAGCAGCTGGAACTGGGCACCGTAAACCTTTACGCCGAGGACGCCTTTTTCCTGCAGAAATGGGTTCCCGACATCAAGTGGGTCGCCCCGCCGTTTCTGTTCCAAACGCGCGAGGAATGGGTGAAATACACTGAAAGCGACCTTGTGAAAGGCTGGTTTCAGGAAGCCGAAGAAACTGCCGGGGTCCGCCCCTTGGGCGAACCGATGGCGGTGGTGCGCGGCCCCTATCGCGTGCTGATCTCGAAAAAGCCGATGAGCAGCTATGAAGACCTGAAGTCCATCACGCTGCGCATGTATCCCGACCAGCTGGCCATCGACGTATGGACGCATCTGGGTGCGGAGCTTGCGATGCTGGCATGGACCGAGACATATCAGGGCCTGCAAAGCGGTCTGGCCGATGCCGTGACCAGCCCCGCCGCGCTGGTGACCGCGATGGGTTTTTACGAACAGGCCCCCTATATCACCCAGACCAACGAATTCTGGCAGGGCCTGCCGTTCATGATGAACGCCGCAGCCTTTGACGACCTGTCCGAAGAAAACCAAAAGGCGCTGCTGCAGGCCCATGCCGAGGCGGGCGAATACAGCGCCAAGCTGATCAAGGAAAACGCCGATGCCATGCGCGCGGCGGTCGAGGCCAAGGGCGTGACGATCACCGACATGCCGCTTGATCCGCTGTTTGGCTATATGTCCGAATGGTATGCCGCACAGGACGCGGCGGGCAAGCTGCCCGAGGGACTTCTGGAAGCTGCCGAGGCTGCGAAGGACAAACCCAATGGCTGATCCCAAAAGCCGCGACAGCGGCACGGAACCGGGCTGGCTTGGCCCGGTGGACCGCATCATGGACGGCATCGCCACCATCATGCTGACCTGCGCCGAAATCCTGTTGGCACTGATGTTGGCGCTGAACATGGTCAATATCGTCATGCGCAATTTCGGCTTTGGCAGCCTGCTTTGGGTTTCTGCCTGGACCGGGGTCATGATGGTCTGGTGCGTGTTCATGGCCTTTTTTCCGATGTATCGCCGGGGCATGGACATTACGCTGGGCTTTTTCGTCGGGCGTTTCGGACCCGGCCCCAATCGCATCTTTCAGATGATCGCGGCCATTTGCGGCATCGTGGTCTGCGGTGTGCTGGTCTTGGAACTGCCACAGATCCTTTCACGTCAGCGCGGTGTGATGGAGCTGGTGGGCCTGCAACGCTACTGGCTGTCGATTCCGATGGTGCTCTCGGCGGCGCTGATCGTGGTGCATTTTCTGCTGGAACTGGCCGTGCTGGCCTTTGGCTGGCGCGCGGTCACCGTCGCCGATGAAACGGAGCAGTTGCAATGGTAGCCCTGACGATATTCGGCCTGTTCATCGGCCTGATGGTGCTTGGCGTGCCGGTCATCCTGTCTCTGGCCATCGGCACGCTGGCGGCGATTGCCCAGATCGGGCTGGCCGACAGTTTCCGCACGCTTTACGTCTTTCCGCTGAACATCCTTGAAGGCATCGACAGCCCGGCGCTGCTGGCGATCCCGTTTTTCATCCTCGCGGGCCACCTGATGACCGCGATCGGGCTGACCGACCGCATCTTTGCGCTGGCCAACAGCATGGTCGGCCATATGAAGGCGGGTCTGGCGCAGGTGAACGTGGTCTGTTCGCTGTTTTTCGGCGGCGTTACCGGCTCGGCCATCGCGGATGTGGCGGGGATCGGCAACCTTGTCATCAAGCAGATGGAAAATCGCGGCTACCCGACCTCATTCGCGGCGGCGCTGACGGTGGCAAGCTCGGTCATCGGGCCGACCATGTGGCCCTCGGTTCCGCTGCTGATCTACGCCTTTGGCGCGCAGGTCTCGGTCGAGCGGATGTTTCTGGCGGGCATCGGGCCGGGGACGGTACTGGTGCTGGCGCTGATGGTCTATAACCGCGTCGTTGCCAAGCGTTACAACGTGCCGCTGACGCCGCGTCAGCCGATCCGCAAGATCGCGGGGGAATTCAGCCGCTCGGGCTGGGCATTGCTGGCGCCGCTGATCATCATCGGATCGGTAATTTCGGGCGTCGCCTCGCCGGTCGAGGCGGGGGTGATCGCCTGCGCCTATACGCTGATCCTTGGTATCGCCTATCGCACGCTGTCCTTTGTCGGCATCCGGCACGCGGTGTCCGAAACGGTGATGCTGTTCGGATCGGTACTGCTGGTGATCGGCGTCTCTGCGGCGATGAGCTGGGTTCTGACATATGATCAGGTGCCGCAGCGTCTGGCGCAGTCGGTGATCGGGCTGACGGATAACAAATACGTCTTCCTGTTCATCGTGATCGTGTTCTTCCTGATCATCGGGACGGTCCTGGAAAACATCCCGGCCATGGTCATCCTGATCCCGATCATGATGCCGCTGGTCGATCACTTCGAAATCGACCGGGTGCATTTCGGCCTGATCATGGTCTACGGCCTGCTGATCGGCATCGTGTCGCCGCCGGTGGGGGTGTCGTTATTCATCGTCACCAAAATATCGCGGATCACATTCGATCAGGTCTGCACCGCGATCCTGCCCTTCCTGATCCCGCTGATCGCCGTTCTGGTCATCATCGCCTATGCGCCCGGCCTTGTGCTGTTCGTGCCCGACCTGCTGCTGGGAGACATGTAAGCATGGCAGAAAAACTGCGCATTGCCGCCGACATCGGTGGCACCTTCACCGATATTGCGCTGATCCGGGCCGATGAAACCATCGCCACGCGCAAGGTCGCCTCGACCCCCGAAGATTACGCCCGTGGCGTGGCCGAGGGGATTCTGGAACTGATCGAGGTTGAAAATCTGGACCCCGCCGACATCGGCGAGGTCATGCATGCCTGCACAGTCGCCACCAATGCCATCCTTGAGGGGAAGGGCGCAAAGACCGCGCTGATCACCACCGAAGGTTTCCGCGACGTGCTGGAAATGCGGCGCATCCGCGTGCCGCGCCTTTACGACCCGCTTTACGAAAAGCCCCCGGCGCTGTCGCCGCGCAAATGGCGTTTCGAGGTTTCCGAGCGGGTCGATTTCCGGGGCGAGGTGCTGACGCCCTTGGACGAGGCCAGCGTTCACGCCGCCATCGACGCCATTCAGGCGGCGGGGATTGAGGCGGTGGCGGTCTGCCTGCTGCATTCCTATGCCAATCCCGCGCATGAACGCCGCATCGGTGCATTGCTGGCGGAACGCCTGCCGGGGCTATTCGTGTCGCTGTCGGTCGATGTGCTGCCGGAAATCAGGGAATACGAACGCACCTCGACCACGGTGATCAATTCCTTCGTGGGTCCGCCGGTCAAGACCTATCTGGATTCGCTGCGCGACCGGCTGGCCGCGGCCGGGCTGCCACCGCAATTCTTTATGATGCATTCGGCGGGTGGCATCATCGACAGCCGCACCGTGACAGCGCGGCCCGCCCAGATCGTCGAATGCGGCCCCGCCGCCGGGGTGATCGGCGCGCGTGCGGCCATGCTGCAAGCAGGCTTTCGCGACGCCATCGCCTTTGACATGGGGGGCACGACCGCCAAAGCGTCGTTGATCGAGGATGGGCAGTTCCTGCGCGCCGATGATTACGAGGTGGGCGGCGGCATCAGCCTGTCCTCGAAACTGGCGAAGGGCGGCGGTTACGCGCTGAAACTGCCGGTGATCGACATCTCCGAGGTAGGGGCGGGCGGCGGCTCGATCGTCTGGCGCGACCGGGCGGGGGCCTTGAAGGTCGGCCCGCACAGCGCGGGGGCGCGTCCCGGCCCGGCCTGCTACGGCTTGGGCGGAACCGAGCCCACCGTGACCGATGCCAATATGGTGCTGGGCTATCTGAACCCGCAGGCCTTGGCTGGCGGTGCGGTGCCGGTCGATCCCGATCTTAGCCGTCAGGCGCTGATGCGTGTCGTGGCCGAACCCATGGGGATCGATCTCGACCGCGCGGCGCATGGCGTGCATGAGCTGGTCTCGACCGTGATGACGCGGGCGGTCAAGTCGGTCACGACCTTCCGGGGCCGCGATCCGCGCGATTTCGCCATGATCGCCTTTGGCGGCAATGGCGGTATCCATTCGGTTTCGCTTGCGCGCGCCTTGGGCGTTTCGACGGTGATCGTGCCACCCGGCGCGGGCGTTTTCTCGGCCTTGGGACTGCTTTACGCGGATATTGAAACCTCGGCCTCCAAGGCATTTCTGCGCCGGATCGACGATCTGGACCCGGCGCGGCTGAAAGGTGATCTTGCGGCACTTGGTCAGCAAGTCGCGGCAGAGCTGTCGCGGCCCATCGACGCCGTGACGCTGATCCATGAAGCCGATTTCCGCTATCGCGGGCAGGCGTTCGAACTGACGCTGCCCTTTGCCCAAGGGCTGGACCTGACAGCCGATGCCGCCGCACAGGCCCGCGACGCCTTTGATCAGGCGCATGAACGGACCTATGGCTATCGCCTGACCGATACGCCTGTGGAAATCGTCAGCCTGCGCGTCACGGCCCGCGTGCCCAAGGCTGCGGGCGGTCTGCCGGAATACCGTGCGCGGACCCCGGCACCGGAACACAGCCGCAGCGTCTATTTCGGGCCGGAATGGGGCCGTATCGACGCTGCCGTCATCGACCGCGCCGCGCTGGCCCAAGGCCCGCGCCAAGGCCCGGCCATCATCGAGGAATATGAAGGGACGACCATCTTGCCACCCGATTGCACCGCATCGCTTGACCGTCAGGGCAATATCGTCGTGACCCTTCCCACCATGGCCCATGCCCGCGCGACCGAGGCCGCGGAATGAGCCAGATTGATCCCATCCGCCTTGAGGTGATGAAGAACGCCTTTGACGCCATTGCCGATGAAATGGCCCTGATGCTGATGCGCGCGGCCTATTCGCCCATTGTGCGCGACAGTATGGATTATTCGACGGCGATCTGCGACGCCAAGGGGCAGACGCTGGCGCAGGGTGTCACGACGCCGATGCATCTGGGCAGTTTCTACGACGCGATGCAGCACCTGATGCGGCGCTATCACGGCAATATCCGCGCGGGCGACGTCTTCATCGGCAACGACCCCTATGCCGCTGATGGCCAGCACCTGCCCGACATCTATATCGTCGAGCCGATCTTTCACGATGGGCAGCTTGTCGCATGGACCACGACGCTGGCCCATCATGCCGATGTGGGGGGTATCGTCCCCGGCTCGAACGCCTTGGGGGCCGAGGAGATTTATCAGGAAGGGTTGCGCCTGCCGTTTCTTAAGCTGTGCGATGGGGGGGTGATGAATCATGCGATCTGGGAAATCATCGGGCTGAACGTCCGCGTGCCGGACATGGTGCATGGCGATCTGCGCGCGCAGATGGCGGCCAGCCATGCCGGGCGGCGGTCATTCCTGGAACTGGTCGCACGCCACGGCATCGAACAGGTGCTGGACGCGGCTGAACAGCTGCACGACTATGCCGAACGTCTGGGCCGGGCCGAGATCAGCGACCTGCCGAATGGCACCTATCATTTCACCGATCACATGGACGGCTTGGGCGCGGATCCGCAGCCCATCGTCATCCAGCTTGCCGTGACGATCCATGATGACACGATCAGCGTGGATTTCACCGGATCGTCGCCGCAGGTGGCGGGTGGGGTGAACACGCCGCTGCCCTTTACCAAGGCCTCGGTCTACACCGCCTTGCGGTCCGTGATGCAATCCGACATCCCGAATTGCCACGGGTTCGAGCGGGTGGTGACGGTGACCGCGCCCAAGGGGACAGTGGTGAATTCGGTCCATCCGGCACCTTGCGGCGCGCGCGGGATCACCGGGTATCGGGTGATCGACGCGATGTTCGGTGCTCTTTCGCAGGCGCTGCCCGATCGGGTGACGGCGGATGGTATGGGCGGCTCGACCGTGCCGACATTCGCGGGCTGGCACGAGGGCCGCGCCTTCGTCTTTACCGAAACCGTCATGGGCACATGGGGCGCCAGCGCCGAGCATGACGGGCAGGTCGGCGTCCCGCATATGGGGGCCAATCAGGCCAATGTCCCGGTCGAGATGATCGAGGCATCTTATCCCCTGCGCATCCGCCGATATGGCATCGTGCCCGATACAGGCGGGGCGGGGCGGCATCGCGGCGGAAACGCCTTTATTCGCGAATACGAATATCTGGGCGAACAGCCGGGGATGATGTCGCTGCGTTCCGACAAACGCGATTTCCGCCCGCATGGCCTGTTTGGCGGGGCCGAGGGCACGGGGCCTGTCAGCGTGCTGATGCAGGACGGCAAGGTCATTGAACTGCCGGTGCTGGTCACGAAACCCTACCCGCTAAGAAAAGGCGACGTGTTTCGCCACATCTCGCCCTCGGGCGGCGGTTATGGTGATGCCCACGACCGCCCGCGCGCCGAAGTGCTGGCGGATCTGGAGGCCGGGCTGATTTCGCCGCAAACCGCGTTGCGCGACTACGGTGTCACGGCATAGGCCAGATAAGCTGCGCGTGACGCGGGCAGATGTTCGCGGCAAAGCTGCACAAGATCGTCGCGGTGGCCATGCTGTGCCGCGGCGATCATCGCGTGATGCTGTTGGCGCGCGGCCTGAACCGCCGCAGGGTCGCGAAGCGAGGCGAAGCGGATGCCATGGGCGCGGGCGGATGCGGCCTCCAGCGCCTCAACCAGAAAGGGGTTGGGGCATAACGCGAAAAGCGTGCGGTGAAAGGCCAGATTGGCGCGAAAGATCGCCGCCGGATCCTGCGCCGCATCATGGGCGGCCTGCGCGGCACGCAATCGGGTCAGGTCGTCCACCGCAAGGGGCAGGGGGATCAGGGCAGCGGCCGTGGTCTCCAGCAATTCGCGCAGCTCGTATAGGTCGCGCACCTCGGCCTCGGTAAAGGCGCGGACCTGCGCGCCCTTGTTGGGCACATGTTCCAGCACGCCGGTCGCCGACAGTTCGTGCAGCGCGCGGCGGATGACGTGACGCTTGGCCCCGAACCGCTGCATCAGCGCATCCTCGGGCAGCCTTTCGCGCGGATGGATGCGGCCAAGGACGATGTCCTCCTCAAGCTGTCGGGCGATGGCTGTGGCGTCGGGTTCTTCGGTCATGCTGCCCTCGTGACCAGATCGGCGGGGGTGCGGCCCGCAAGGAAAGCCGCGACATTGTCCAGCGCGCGATGCCCCATCGCCTCGCGCGTGTCCAGAGTGGCGCTGCCCATATGCGGCGTCAGAAAGGCGCGCGGCTGGTCCAGATAGCGGCGGTCAAAGGCAGGCTCACCCCGGAAGACATCCAGCCCCGCGCCGCCCAGATGACCCGAGGCCAGGGCCGCAAGCAGCGCATCGTCATCGACAAGCCCACCGCGGGCTGTGTTGACAAAGATTGCGCCGGGTTTCATCCGCGCGAACTGCGCCGCCGTCATCAAGGGCTGGTTGCCGGCACCGGGCAGGTTCAGCGACACCACATCCGCACGGGCCAGCAGGTCGTCCAGATCGGCGCAATATGTGCCGCATTCCGCGTCCTGCGGCAGGCGGTTGCGGTTGTGATAAAGGATCGTCATGCCAAAGGCTTGCGCGCGATACGCCACCGCTCCCCCGATCCGGCCCATGCCGACGATGCCCAGCACCTTGCCAGAAAGCTGCATCCCCAGCATCTGGTTCAGCGCGAAGGCCTTGCCCCAGCCCTGATCCATGATCTGCCCATATTCCCGCGCCCGCCGCGCGGCGGCAAGGATCAGCAGCATCGCTATTTCCGCCGTCGCATCGGTCAGCACGTCGGGCGTGTTCGTGACCTTGATCCCGCGTGCGGCACAGGCGGCAAGGTCGATATGGTCAAAGCCAACGCTGCATGTCGCGATCAGCCCGATGCTGGCGGGCAGGGCCGCCACCGCCGCCGCATCCACGCGCTGGCGCGAGGACAGCAGCACGGCCCGCGTGCCTTCGGGCGCGACAAGCTGCGTCATGTTTTCCGGCGCGGCGGCTGCGGAAAATTCTTGCAAGGCGCGGGTTCCAACAGCGGCGGGCAGGGGGGTGGCGATCAGCAGCATCGGGCTCTCCAAATTATTAATAATAATATTGACAATAAGACGGGGCGCTGCAACCAATTTCGAAACACCAAGGGGATGGATCATGACCAAGGCAAAAGGGCTGCGCCGCAATGTGGCGCATTATGGCGACGCGGAATTCGCGGCCTATCTGCGCAAGGCGTTCATCAAGGCCATGGGCCATACCGACAGCGCGCTGGACCGCCCGGTGATCGGCATCGTCGACACCGGTTCGGGCTTCAACGCCTGCCACCGCAATATGCCCGATCTGATCGAGGCCGCGTCGCGCGGTGTCCTGCTGGCCGGGGCGATCCCGGTGCCGTTCCCGATCATCTCGCTTCAGGAAAGCTTCACCCACCCCTCGACCATGTATCTGCGCAACCTGATGGCCATGGACGCCGAGGAGATGATCCGCGCCCAGCCCATGGATGCCGTCATCCTGATTGGCGGCTGCGACAAGACGGTCCCGGCGCTGCTGATGGGGGCGGCCAGCGCCGACATCCCGGCGATCACGCTGGTGACGGGGCCGATGATGGCGGGATCGTGGCGCGGCGAACGCCTTGGGGCCTGCACCGATTGCCGCCGCTTCTGGGGCCGTTTCCGCGCGGGCGAACTGGACGCGGATGAAATCGCCGAGGTCAGCGGCAATCTGGCGCCCACCATCGGCACTTGCGGCGTGATGGGCACGGCATCGACCATGGCCCTGGCGGTCGAGGCGATGGGCATGATGCTGCCCGGTGGCGCGACAGCCCCCGCCGTATCATCCGAACGCCGCCGCATCGCCGAGATGACGGGAACCCGCGCCGTTGCCTTGGCCGCCGAAGGCTTGCGTCCGTCCCAGATCATGACGCCCGCCGCCTTCGAAAATGCGTTCCGCACCGTGATGGCCGCGGGTGGTTCGACCAATGCGATCATTCACCTGACCGCCATGGCGGGGCGGCTGGGTATTCAGGTCGATCTGGCCAGCATCGACCGATATGGCCGCGAAACGCCGGTGCTGGTGGACCTGAAACCCTCGGGTCAGGGCTATATGGAGGATCTGCACAACGCGGGCGGGCTTGCCCCGATCCTGCGGGAAATCCGCGACAGCCTGCGGCTGGACGCGCTGACGGTGACGGGACAGACCTTGGGCGAAAATCTGGACACCGCGCCTGCCGCTTGGCCGCAAAACGTCGTGCGCACCGCTGCCGATCCCGTCGTCGCGGGCGAAGGAATGGTGGTCTTGGGCGGCAATCTGGCGCCCGGCGGCGCGATCCTGAAAACCGCTGCCGCCACACCTGCGCTGCTGAAACATCGGGGGCGGGCGGTGGTCTTTGAATCGCTGGCCGATCTGGCCGAACGGCTGGACGATCCCGATCTGGACGTGACCGCCGACGACATTCTGGTGCTGAAACGCGCTGGACCCATCGGTGCGCCGGGGATGCCCGAGGCGGGCTATCTGCCGATCCCGAAAAAGCTGGCACGGGCGGGCGTCAAGGATATGGTCCGCATCTCGGACGCCAGGATGAGCGGGACGGCCTTCGGCACGATCGTGCTGCATATCTCGCCCGAGGCGGCGGCAGGCGGGCCGCTGCTGGCTGTGCGCAATGGCGACATGATCGCGCTGGACGCGAGCGCACGCAGCCTTGTGCTTGAGGTCGCGCCCGAGGAAATCGCCCGCCGGCTGGCCGAGGCCGTGCCAGAACCCGAAACCGGCCTGCGTGGCTATGCCCGCCTGTATCGGCAGTCGATCCTTCAGGCGGAACAAGGCTGCGATTTCGACTTTTGCCTGCCCGAAATGACCGCACGGCTATAGCGCGGGATTCCCGTGCTGGCGTGATTCCGGGCAGACTGACGCCGTTGGCGGCAGTTTCCCGGAATCCGCTGCGGGTGGGCCGATTGATCACGAAGAAACTTTATTTCCCGTCCGGCTGACCCATCATCAAAGACGATCATATTGCCATGATGGGTAACTTGCGATGAACCTAAGGAAAGCCTGCCTCTCGGCCATGCTTCTGGCCGCCCTCCCGTCTTTTGCACTGGCGCAGGATGCCGCGCCGGTGCTGAGTTCAGGGGACACCGCCTTTGTCGCCACCTGCGCGCTGATCGTCATGCTGATGATGCTGCCGGGGCTTGGCCTGTTCTATGCCGGCATGGCGCGCAGCAAGAACGCGCTTTCGGTGCTGACACAGATTTTCGCGTCGATCTCGCTGATCTGCGTCTTGTGGATCTTTTTCGGCTATTCGCTGGTCTTTGACGGCGAAACCTCGTTGAACGCGGTGATCGGCGGCACGGCCAAGTTCTTTCTGGCCGGGGTGACGCAGGACAGTCTGGTCGGCACGATCCCCGAATACATGTATATCCTGTTCATGATGATGTTTGCCGCGATCACGCCGCCCATCATCGTCGGCGCCTTTGCCGAGCGGATGAAGTTCGTGGCCGTGCTGGTCTTCATGGCGATCTGGCTGATGATCAACTATGTGCCCATGGCGCATATGGCTTGGGGCGGCGGCTGGGTTTTCAATGTCGGCGTGCTAGACTTTGCGGGCGGTAACGTCGTCCACCTGAACGCAGGTATCGCCGCGCTGGTCTGTGCGCTGGTCGTCGGGCCGCGCAAGGGCTACGGCCAGACGATGATGGCACCGCATAACATGACGATGACCTATTCCGGCGGCGCGATGCTGTGGGTGGGCTGGCTGGCATTCTGCGGCGGCTGCGCGCTGGCCGCGAACGGCTTTGCCACGATGATCATGCTGAACACCATGCTGGGCGGGGCCGCAGGCGCGCTTGGCTGGATGGTGACCGAAATGGTGCACCGCAAAAAGGCCAGCACCTTCGGTTTGGTTTCGGGCACCATCGCGGGGCTGGTCGCGATCACGCCCGCCTGCGGTTTCGTCAGCCCGGCAGGTGCCGTGGCGGTGGGCTTCCTGACCGCGCCGGTCTGCGTCTTCGCGGTCGAGGTTGTCAAACGCCGCTTCGGCTATGACGACAGCTTTGACGTGTTCGGCGTCCACGGCGTCGGCGCGGCGGTCGGCGGCGTGTTGACGGTGATCTTTGCCGCGCCTGCGCTGGGGGGCACGGGTTTTCCCGAAGGCCGCACAATGATGGGTCAGATGGTGCCGCAACTGGCGATCATGGGCTTCAGCATCGCGGTGTCGCTGGTCACCACCTGGATCGCGCTGAAGATCACCGGGGCTTTGGTCGGGCTACGCGTCGATGCGGAAACCGAGTTCGACGGGCTGGACACCAGCGAGCATGGCGAGGTCGGCTATCGGCTGGGAGATGGCGTCTATGCCGGTGCGCCCGTGCCGCTGCAGACCGAAGGTCAGCCGGTGCGTCAGGGCGCGATGGCCGCCGCGAAGTAAGCCACGGATCGCGACAAGAAATCACCGGGCGCTGCAAGGCGCCCGGTTTTTCATTTGCTTTGCGGATAGGTGATGACCGACAGGTATTTTGCGGGCAGTTCGATCAGGTCCACCGGACCGTGCGGCGCGTCGGCGTCGAAAAGCAGCGTATCGCCCGGCTCAAGCCGATAGACCTGATCGGCATGGCGATAACCGACCGTGCCCTCCAGCATGTAAAGCATCTCAATGCCTTCGTGCTGGAAGGTCGGGAAACGGTCGCTTTCGGTGGACAAAACGATCAGGTAAGGCTCGACCACAACGCCGGAATTGTTCGAGCCGATATGGCCCAGCAAGTGATATTGGTGCCCGGCCCGCGTGCCCGCGCGGGGCGTTTCCACCCCCTCGCCGGACTTGACATGCATGGCGCCCCGCGGCTCGGCATAGCCGGTGAAAAGCTGGACCAGCGGCACACGCAGCGCATTGGCCAAAGCCTGCAACGTCCCCAGCGAGGATGAGATCACGCCGTTTTCGATCTTGGACAGCATCCCGATCGAAAGCCCCGTCTGCTGGGCAAGATCAGAGCCGGTCATGCGCTGGCGTTTGCGTAATTCCCGCACGACACGCCCGATTGCGACCTCAAGGTTGCGTTCGGGGGTGTCGCGCAGGGCGTGCGGGTTCTGTGTCAGTTTGTCGTTGGGTTCGGTCATCGTGTCGCGGGGGATGCTTTCCTGGCAGGAAAGTTCAGCTTGCCCCCTTGCGTATGCGACATCAAGAGGTCATCCCATTCTTTCTGATGCATAGCTTCCGGGAGATGCGGGGAAGACGACGGTCTTGTTGCCGTTCAGGAAGACGCGGCGGTGGATATGGGCGTGGATGGCACGGGCCAGCACCTGGCTTTCCACGTCGCGGCCCAGCGAGACGTAATCGTCGGGCGATTGGGCATG
>NZ_FXTK01000011.1 GCF_900182695.1 Paracoccus laeviglucosivorans | reverse complement strand
ATCATGCGCGGGCGTATTGGCAAAGGCCCCAAGGAAGCTACCTACGGGTGTGCGGGCGGCGGATACGATCACTGCTTTGGTCATGTTTGGCTCCTTCCCCTGAGCGCCGGAATACACGGCTTGGGGGAACCGTTGCCGTTTCGGAACGCAACGTCAAGCGCACTTGCCCGGCCATCTTCGCCGGGAAATGCTGCGCCCCGATAGCGCGATCTACCATACCGCAGAGCGGTCGATCGTCCGGATTTTCGCAGCCGCGCAGTCATATCGGGACAAGTGCCTGTTCGGCGGCGCGTCTTTGCGGAAATTCAGGTGCGTTTCGACGACGAATTGGGCGAACGCCATGGCGGCACGATCGTCGGCGCACCGAAATAGAAGCCCTGCAGGCAGTCGATGCCCATATCGATCAGAAAGGCTGCCTCATCCGCCGTTTCGACCGATTTCGCGACCGTGAACATATCGAAATGATGTGCAATGGCCTGCAGCGCGCGGGTCAGCACCTGATTGTCGCGCTGGGTGCAGATTTCACGGATGAACTGCCCCTCGATCTTGATCATGTCGAAACAGAAATCGCGCAGATACCGGAACGAGGTATAGCCCGAGCCGAAATCGTCCAGTGCGAAACTGACGCCCTGCGCCTGCAGTTCCTGCATGAAGCGGCCCACCACCTCGGGCATCCCCATTGCGGAATTTTCTGTGATTTCAAGGATCAGCCGCTCAGGGATGCGCACGTCTTCCCGGATGCCGTCCTGCAGGGTGCGCATCCATGCGGGATAGCCGATGGAACGGGCCGACATGTTGATCGACAGCCGCATCGAGGGTTCTTCGGCCAGCGTTTTCAGACCCAGCGACAGCGCCAGACAGTCGATCTGCCGACCCAGTTCCGTCGCCTCGGCGCCGGGCAGGAAATCGCGCAGCGGCACGATTCGCCCGCTTTCGTCGATGATGCGGATCAGCCCTTCGTAAAAGGCTGGGTGTTCGGGCCTGCTGGACTGCACGACCGGCTGATAGGCCAGCATCGCATCGCCCCGCGACACCGCCCGCCGCACCGTCGCAAGTGTCAGCCGCGCCTGCTGGTCGATGGCGAAATCCAGCGGAGAGCCGGGTTCCTGCGTCGTGTATCCGTGCGTCATATAAATATCATCGGTCATGCCAAGGACTCCTGTCGTCAGCGCAGAGTCTGGCGAATATTGCCTAAGATCGGGTAAAGTTGAGACCCTATCTCGACTTAAGGTTAATCGGACATGACCGTGACACGCTGCACCTGGTGCGGGACCGACCCGCTTTACGTCGCCTATCACGACACGGAATGGGGCGTGCCCGAATACGATTCGCGCAGCCTGTGGGAAAAGCTGGTGCTGGACGGCTTTCAGGCGGGGCTAAGCTGGATTACCATCCTGCGCAAGCGCGACAGCTTCCGCGAGGTGTTCGAAGGTTTCGATCCCCAGCGGGTGGCGAACTGGGGTGAGCCGCAGGTGGCCCAGGCCTTGCAGAATCCCGGTATCATCCGTCATCGCGGCAAGATCGAGGCCGCCGTGACCGGCGCCCGCGCCTATCTTGAGATCGAGGCGCGCGAAGGTTTCTCGCCCTTTATCTGGTCGTTCGTCGGCGGCAAGCCGATCCAGAACCGACGCGCCAGCATGTCCGAAGTTCCGACCCAGACCGCGGAATCGCAGGCCATGGCCAAGGCGCTGAAAAAGCACGGCTTCAAATTCTGCGGCCCGGTCATCACCTATGCCTTCATGCAGGCCTGCGGGCTGGTCAACGATCACATGACGGGCTGCCCCTGTCACGCGCAGGTCAGGGCGCTTTCGCCTGCGTGATCAGTGCCTTGGCCGCGTCTGACGACCAGTCGGCCCCGCCGATCAAGCGCGCGATCTCATTCCCGTCGCGGTCGATCAGGACGGTGACGGGCATTCCCATCACGCCCATCTCGCGCGCCAATGCTTGACGCGGGTCCAGCAGCACGGGCAGGTTGGTGATCTTTTGTTCGGTCAGGAACTTCTTGACGGCGGGCGGTGGGTTATGGCCCGCCGCAATCGCCACCACCGCGAAATCATCCCCGCCCAGATCGGCCTGCAAGCTGTCAAGCGAGGGCATCTCCTCGCGGCAGGGGGCGCACCATGTCGCCCAGAAATTCAGCAGCACCACCTTGCCCTTGTAATCGGCCAGCGAATGCGTGCCGCCATCCGGGTCGGTGAAGGTGGTGGCGGGCACGGGGGTCGGGTCAGTCTGCGAAAGCTTGGCCAAGCCCCCGTCATGCGCGGCCTGCCAGTCGATTTCCCCGGCGAAACCCGTATTTGCACCAAGGACCAGTGCCGTATAAAGAACCAGCGAACGCAGCATTCCAACCCCCAAGGACGTCCCATGACCAAGCAGCCCAGCCCGACCGCCAACCAGATGTGGGGTGGACGTTTCGCCGCCGGGCCGGATGCGATCATGGAGGCGATCAATGCCTCGATCGGGTTCGACCAGCGGCTTTATGCCCAGGACATCCGGGGCAGCCGCGCCCATGCAGCCATGCTGGCGGCACAAGGCATCATCAGCGATAGCGATGCCGAGGCGATCGGGAAAGGGCTGCTCACGGTCTTGTCAGAGATCGAGGCAGGGGATTTCCCATTCCAGACTGCGCTGGAAGACATTCACATGAATGTGGAATCGCGGCTAAAGGACATCATCGGCGAACCGGCGGGCCGGCTGCACACCGCGCGGTCGCGCAACGATCAGGTCGCGACGGATTTCCGGCTGTGGGTGCGCGATCAGGCTGATGCCGCGATCACCGGGCTGGATGCGTTGATCCGCGCGGCGCTGGATCAGGCCGAAAAGGGCGCCGATTGGGTCATGCCCGGCTTTACCCATCTGCAAACCGCGCAGCCGGTGACATGGGGCCACCACATGATGGCCTATGTCGAGATGTTCGGCCGCGATCTGTCGCGTTTTCAGGACGCGCGCAAACGCATGAATGAATCGCCCCTTGGGGCGGCAGCGCTGGCAGGAACCGGGTTCCCGATCGACCGCGAAGCGACGGCAAGGGCGCTGGATTTCGACCGCCCGATGGCCAACAGCCTTGATGCCGTCAGCGACCGCGATTTCGCGCTGGAATTCCTGTCCAGCGCCGCGATCTGCGCCGTCCACCTGTCGCGTCTGGCCGAGGAGCTGGTGATCTGGTCGTCGGCCCAGTTCCGGTTCATCACCATGTCGGACCGCTTCTCGACCGGCTCGTCGATCATGCCGCAAAAGAAGAACCCCGATGCGGCGGAACTGATCCGCGCCAAGATCGGGCGGATTCTGGGCGCGGCGGTGGCGCTGTTCGTGGTGATGAAGGGGCTGCCCTTGGCCTATTCCAAGGACATGCAGGAGGACAAGGAGCAGGTCTTTGACGCCGCCGACAACCTGATGCTGGCACTGGCCGCGATGACCGGGATGCTGTCGGACCTGACGGCGAACAAGGACCGGCTGGAGGCTGCGGCGGGCTCGGGCTTTTCGACCGCGACCGACCTTGCCGACTGGCTGGTGCGCGAAGCCGGTCTGCCCTTCCGCGACGCGCATCACGCGACCGGCGCGCTGGTCGCGATGGCCGAGAAATCGGGCGTCGATCTGCCCGAACTGACGCTGGAACAGATGCAATCGGTCAATCCCGCAATCACCGCGGATGTGTTCGGCGTGCTGGGCGTGCATAACTCGGTCGCGTCGCGCATGTCCTATGGCGGCACGGCACCTGCGCAGGTCCGCGCCCAGATCGCGCGCTGGAGGGAAAAACTGGCATGACGCAATATCTGCTTTTCGCGGGCTTGGCCCTGTTGCTGGCGACCCTTTCGGGTTGCGGCGTCGATGGCGCGCCCACGCGCCCGGCCGACACGCCGCCCCCCGGCGTTCATGTCAGCGGAGAGGCGCGGATCGGTGTCGTCTCCCGGCTTTGATCTGACGCCCCTGCGGCTGGTCTGGCTGGCGCTGGCGCTGATCGGCGCGGGCGTCGGGCTGGCTATCGGGGACGTGCTGTGGCGCGGTGTTTCGGCCTCCGAGATCGTGGCGCAGATCGCGCTGCTGGCATGGTGCCTGATCGAAACCTCCGTGCGCCGCAATTGGGCCGCGCTGCTGACGATCCCCGCGCTGGCGCTGGGGATCGGCTGCGCGCTGCCGCTTTATCTTTTCATCCGCTCTCGCAGGATCGCGTAATGGACCATTTCAACTATGTGGACGGCGTGCTTCATGCCGAGGACGTGCCCCTGACCCGCATCGCGGCCGAGGTGGGCACCCCGGTCTATGTCTATTCGACCGCCACGCTGACCCGGCATTTCCAGCAGTTCCAGCAGGCACTGGCATGGACCGATCATCTGGTCTGCTTTGCGGTGAAGTCGAATTCCAACCTTGCCGTGCTGAAGCTGCTGGGCAATCTGGGCGCGGGGATGGACATCGTTTCGGCGGGCGAATACGCGCGGGCCAAGGCGGCGGGCGTACCGGGCGATCGGATCGTGTTTTCCGGCGTCGGCAAGACCGAGCCCGAGATGCGCATGGCATTGGAAGGCGGCATCCGTCAGTTCAACGTCGAGTCCGAGCCGGAACTGGAATTGCTGTCCAGGGTCGCCTCCTCGATGGGGGTCAGCGCGCCGATCGCGGTGCGGGTGAACCCCGATGTGGACGCCAAGACCCATGAAAAGATCGCGACCGGCAAATCGGAAAACAAGTTTGGCATCCCGATTGCGCGCGCGCGCGATGTCTATGCCCGTGCCGCAAGCCTGCCGGGGATCGAGGTCGTGGGCATCGACATGCATATCGGCAGCCAGCTGACCGATCTGGAGCCTTACCGTCAGGCCTATGCCAAGATGGCCGAGCTGACCCGCGCGCTGCGCGCCGACGGCCATGACATCCGCCGTCTGGATATGGGCGGTGGGCTTGGCATCCCCTATACCCGCGACAACAACGCCCCGCCTTTGCCCATCGAATACGGGCAGGTGATCCGCGATGCCGTGGGCGATCTGGGCTGCGAGATCGAGATCGAGCCGGGGCGCAATATCTCGGGGAATGCGGGGATTTTGCTGTCTTCGGTCATCTATCTGAAAGAGGGCGAGGGGCGGGATTTCCTGATTCTAGACGCCGCGATGAACGACCTGATCCGCCCCGCGATGTATTCCGCGCATCACGACATCGTTCCGGTCGCCGAGGCCGCGCCGGGTGTGGCCGTCGCCCCCTATGACGTGGTCGGCCCGGTCTGCGAAACGGGCGACACGTTCGAGAAGGGCGTGCAACTGCCCGGTCTTTCGGCAGGCGATCTGGTCGCGCTGCGTTCGGCCGGGGCATATGGGGCGGTGATGGCGTCGGAATACAATTCCCGGCCTCTGGTCCCCGAGGTTTTGGTCAACGGTGATCAATTCGCCGTCATCCGCCCGCGACCGACGCTTGAGGAAATGCTGGGACGCGATACCATCCCGGAATGGCTGTGACCGGCTGATCCGTTGCTGCCGGGGGTTTCACACCCCCGGACCCCCGTGGGGTATTTGTAGAACCAAGAAGTCGAAAGGGCGCTGATTGACCGATAGCCCCGATCCCAGAACGGCAAGGCGTGCCGTCGATCTGACCCGCGCAGGGATGTGGTGGGAACAGGTTGCGCTGGCCTATTGGCCGCTGGGCGTGGTCGTGGCGGTGGCCTTTGCGGCGCTGGCATTCGGTGCAGCCGATCTGGTCGATTCTGCTGCGCTGCTGTGGATTTCGGGCTTTGTGGTTCTGGCCGTGGTTGCTGCAGGATGGTGGGGTTTGCGCCGCTTTCGCCGCCCTTCGATCGAAGACGCACGGGCGCGGGTCGATCTGACGCTGCCGGGGCGTCCGCTGTCTGCGTTGCGCGATCAAGTCGCGGTGGGGGCGGGCGACGCGGGGTCCGACGCGCTGTGGCAGGCGCATCTGGCGCATATGCAGGATGCGGCGGCGCGGGCGCGGGCGGTCATTCCTGACGCCCGGTTGCGCTGGCGCGACCCTGTGGGGCTGCGGCTGGTTGGCCTGATCGCCTTGGTCATGGCGTTGATCTTTGCGCCGACGGGCCGTCTGGGGCAGGGGATCGCCGCGCTTGGCGCGACGTTCCGGCCCGCGCCCGAGGCGGTGCCCGTTACCTCGGACGCGCCGTCATGGGAGGGCTGGGCCGAGCCGCCGGGCTATACCCGCCGTCCGACGATCTATCTGAACGCCCTGCCCGAGGGGCAAGCGCTGGACCTGCCGCAGGGCACGAAGCTGAGTTTCCGGCTTTATGGCGAGGGCGGTGCGGTCACGCAAAATATCGGCGCAGCAGTGGCGGGCGATCCTGCCGCGCCGGAGTTCATGGCCGAACGCAGCGGCATGATCCAGGTCGCAGGACGCCAGTTCCCTGTCACCGTCATTCCCGATGCCGCGCCCAGCGTGCAGCCCGTTGTCCAGCCCGACAGGCGTGCCGATGGCCGCCTTGTGCAGCCATTCCGGGCGGCGGACGATAATGGCATCGTATCGGGCAAGGCCCTGATCCAGCTTGACCTTGGGTCGATTGACCGGCGTTTCGGCCTGGAGATCGCGCCCGAACCGCGGGACCAGATCAGCATCGATCTGCCCTTGCCGCCATCGGGGCAGCGCAAGGATATTCGCGGGCAGCTGACCACCGATCTGTCGCGGCACCCTTGGGCGAACCTGCCTGTCACCGTCTCGCTTGAGGTGCGGGACGGGATCGACCAGCAGGGCCGCTCGGAACCTGTGCAGATGGTGCTGCCCGGACGGCGGTTCTTTGATCCGTTGGCCGCGTCCCTGATCGAGCTGCGCCGCGATCTGCTGTGGTCGCGTGAGAATGGTCCGCGCAGTGCCGAGGTGCTGCGCGCGATCAGTTGGCAGCCCGAGGGGGTCATGGACCCCGCCTTGGCAGAAGGCTTGCGCGGTGTGATCGGCACGCTGGAATCCGGCAACCTGACCGAAGAGGCGCGCAACCGTCTGGCGCAGGTCTTGTGGGATGCCGCCGTCCAGCTTGAGGATGGCGGTCTGGCCGATGCGTTGGAGCGGATGCAGCAGGCGCAGGAGCGTCTGTCCGAAGCGATCCGTAATGGTGCCAGCCCCGACGAAATCCAGCGCCTTATGGACGAGCTGTCCGAGGCGACCGATGCCTATGTCGATATGCTGGCCCAGCAAGGGAAAGAGGATCCGTCGCAGAAGTTCGACCGCAGCAAGCAGCAGGGTCAGCAGGTCACGGGCGATCAGATCCAGCAGATGATGGATGAAATACAGCGCCTGATGAACGAAGGCCGCATGGCCGAGGCGCAGGAGCTGCTGGAGCAGTTCAACCGCATGATGCAGAACCTGCGTGTCACCCAGACGCCGGGACAGGGCGGTGAGGGTCGCCCCAGTGATCAATTGGCCGACACTCTGCGCGAACAGCAAAAGCTGGCCGATGAGGCGATGCGCGAATTGCAGGATCAATGGGGCCAGTGGCAGCAACCCGGAGAGCCCGGTCAGGGTCAGCAGGGTGAGGGCCAGCAGGGTGAGGGGCAGGAAGGTCAGGGCCAGCAAGGTCAGGGCCAGCAGGGCCAAGGGCAGCAGGGGCAGGGTCAAAGCGGCCAAAGTCTGGCCGACCGCCAGCGTGCCCTGCGCGAGGATCTGGGCCGGCAGCGCGGGCTGTTGCCCGGACGTGGCACGGAGCAGGGCGATCAGGCCCGCCGCAATCTGGACGATGCCGGACGCGCGATGGAAGAGGCCGAGCAGGCGCTGCGCGACGGCGATCAGGCCGGTGCGATGCAGCGTCAGGCGCAGGCCATTGAAAACATGCGCGAAGGGATGCGCGCGCTTGGGAACATGGCCCGGAATGAAAACCCGAACCAGCAGCAGGGTCAGGACGGCCAGCAACAGCAGCAAGGTCAGGAAGACGGCCCTGCAGGAGAGGGAGAGCGCAGCGGCCCGCGCGGTTTGGCACAGCGCAGCCCCTCGACCGATCCGCTGGGGCGCGATACCGGCGGCAATGGCGGGGCCGAGGGGGCGTTTGATCCCAACGCGACGCGGCCGGGCAACGATGCCGGTCGGGCGCGTGACCTGCAGGACGAGATCCGCCGCCGCAGCGGACAGGCCGAACGGCCCCGCGACGAACGCGACTATCTGGGCCGTCTGCTGGACAATTTCTAAGGTGTCAGCCGAAGATCATCGCGCGCAGGCTTTGGAACTGCTCGGCCAGCCATAGCCTGCCCTGATCCAGACCGTTGCGCCATTCGCCGACCGTGCTGCCATCCGCGCCCGCCGAAAGCCGGGGTGCCAGCGCATAGAAGGCCACCACGGCCAAGGCCAGCATCACCGCCAGCCCAAAGCCCATCGCATAGCCGCCCTTGCGCGGCTTGGGCTGAAAGATTGCGGGCAGATTGTTTTGCGGCGCTGTGGCTACGGGCGGTGTCGTCTGATCGGCCTGTGTCAGGGTCTCGACGGGGACCGGACGCTCGTCCAGCGCGGCGGGGCGCAGGGCGGGGGCTGCGGGACGGGTCAGCGTGGCGGCCAGCCTTGCGGCATCGGGCAGCGGGTCGGGTTGCGGGGCCGATACTTCGGGTTCGACTGGCGGTGGCGCGGGCTTTTCGGCCTTTTTCGGCGGTGTCGCCGTTTCGGGCGCGTCCTTTTCCAGCGGTTCGCCGGGCAGGATCACCGTCGCCACGGGCCATTCGAAATCAGCATTGCCACTGATCGAAACAGGCTGATCACCGGCCGGTTCAGGGGTTGGCTCGGGTGAAGGTATGGGCGCTGCCGATGGTTCGGTCGCGGGAATGTGATCGGCAACCGGCGCTGCCGGAGCCTTGGCGTCACTGCGGGCGGAAAGCTCGCGGGCGGTTTCCTCGCGCAGGATCGACAGGATCGAATCACTCAGCGGCTGATTCAGCGCCGGACGGGCCGATGCGTCGTAATCCTGCGCCTGTGCTGCAATTTCCTGCGGTTTTTGCGGCGTTTGCGCGGCGGCAGCGCGCGGCTGATGCCAGACATTTCCGCAGGCCGAACATTCCACCTCTCGGCCCATGGCGGGGATCGCGGATTCCGGGATCTCGTACTGGGCGTTGCAACGGGGGCAGGTCAGGCGCATAGGCTGGTCTTTCTGGGGCCGGTCGTGAACGGGGCGCGGTCATGCCTCGTCTCGCATTCGCCGCCGGACTGTTCTATCAAGCCCGGAACCGCGAGCCAAGAAGCCCGGAAAAAAGGGGGCCCCCACCAGTGATCGAGATGCAGAACCTGTCCTTTGGCTATAGCGGGGGCGAGCCGCTATTGGCCGACATGTCGCTGTCCCTGCCGCCGGGGTCGTTTCATTTCCTGACGGGGCCGTCTGGATCGGGCAAGACCACCTTTCTGCGACTGTGCTATGCCGACCTGCTACCCACGGCGGGCAAGATGCTGGCCTTTGGTCAGGATGTGACCGAACTGTCGCGCGACGGCATTGCCGCGCTGCGCCGCCGCGTGGGCGTGGTGCATCAGGATACGCAATTTCTGGACCACCTGCCCGTTGCGGAAAACATCGCCATGCCGCTGATCGTTTCGGGCGAGGCGGTGGACATGCCCGCGCTTGGCGATCTGCTAAGCTGGGTGCAACTGACCAACCACAGCCGCACCATGCCGCCCGCCCTGTCGGGGGGTGAACGCCAGCGCGCGGCACTGGCTCGCGCCGTCATCATGTCGCCCGACCTGATCATCGCGGATGAGCCGACGGGCAATCTGGACTGGGACATGTCGATGCGGCTGCTGCAATTGCTGGTCGAGCTGAACCGCTCGGGCAAGACGGTGCTGTTTGCCACGCATGACCTGAACATGATCCGCGCGGCCAAGCAGCAGGTGCAGACCCGCGTGCTGCGCATTGCCGGGAAGCGGCTGCAACTGGCGGGGGCCGACCTGTGAAACGACCGGATCTGAAGTCCCTGGATTTTGCGGCATTGTGGCGCGGGCTGACCCGGCCCGACGTGGCGGGAACCGACCGGGTTGTGCCTCCGACCGGGTTTACCGCGCAGCTGACGCTGTTTTCTGCGGCGGCGATGGCGTTTCTGGCCGTGTTCGCGCTGGCGCTGGCGCTGGCGACGGGGCGGCTGGCGGAACGCTGGTCAACCGAACTGGCGCAGACCGTGACCGTCCGCATCTCGGCCCCGCCGGATCAGATCGACGATCAGACCGTGACGGTGATGGAGGTGCTAAAGACCACCCCCGGCATCGCCCAGTCGAAGCTGCTGCCCGATACCGATGTCGAAAAGCTGCTTGAACCGTGGTTCGGCCCCGATGTCCCCGTCGAGGCGCTGCCCGTCCCGCGACTGGTCGAAGTGACCGAAGCCGCCGAGGGGTTCGACGCCGAAGCCCTGCGCCTGCGGTTGCAGGGCGAAGCGCCGGGCGCGGTGCTGGACGACCACACCCGCTGGCGCGAGCCGCTGGTCTCCGCTGCCAATCGGCTGCGCGTGCTTGGGCTGATCTCGCTTTTGCTGATCGGGGCGACGGCGGGGGCGATGATCACACTGGCCGCGAAAGCCTCGCTGGCGGCTAACGGGCAGGTCATCAAGGTGCTGCGCCTGATCGGGGCGCGCGACATCACCATCGCCACCGCCTTCGTGCGCCGCTTCACGCGCCGCGCGGCGATCGGCGCGGCTGCGGGCACGGTTCTTGGCATGGGCGCGATCTGGCTGCTGCCCGCCGCCGACGAGGCCGGGGCGTTCCTGACCGGGCTGGGCTTTCAGGGCTGGGGCTGGTTGTGGCCGCTGCTGATCCCGCTGGCCAGTGCTGTCATCGGCTTTGTCGCCACCCGCTGGGCGTCGCTGAAAATGCTGCGAGAGGTCCGGTGATGAACCAGTATCACCCGCGTTCCACCTATATCCTCGATTGGGTGCGGGTGGTGGTTTATTACGTCTATGTCGCGCTTGCGACGCTGGTGGTCGGACTTTGGGGCCTGCCGCGCACGCTGATCAACCCGGCCAATGCCAACCGCACCGCCAGCGCATGGCTGCGCCAGATGATGGGCGCGGCCCGCATCATTCTGGGGGTCAGAATCGAATATCGCGGCACGCCGCCTGCGGGCGACATGCTGATCGCGGCCAAGCATCAAAGCTTTCTGGACATCCTTGCCATCGCGCAGGCCTGTCCGCGCCGGGCCTTTGTCATGAAGCGCGAGGTGATGAACGTGCCGATCATGGGCTGGTTCGCACGCAAGGTCGGCAGCATCCCGATCGACCGCGCGCGTGGCAAGGAAGCCATGCGCCAGATCATCGCCGAGGTCGAAACCGCCCGTGCCCGTCCGGAAGGTCTGGGGCAACTGATCTTTTACCCCGAAGGCACGCGCACGCTGCCCGGCACGGCGGTTCCCTATAAACACGGTGTCACCATCGTGCAGCGCGCCACCGGCCTGCCCATCGTGCCCGTCGCGGTGAATTGCGGCATGTTCTGGCCCAAGCGCGGCTATCCGATCCGGCGCGGCACGGCGATCATCGAATTCCTGCCGCCCATCCCCGCAGGCGCGAAGGCCGAGGCGGTTCTGGCGCAACTGACCGACGTGATCGAACCTGCCAGCCTGCGGCTTTATGCCGAAGCGGGCGGTCTGCCACCCGTGCCCGAAACGGTGATCCCAAGGTAAAATTTTCCAAGACCGTTGCGCGGCGGGGAACGGGATACTATCTCGGAACCCGCCCGGCACATCCTTGTCCGGGACCAGCTTTGACACCGGACGAAAAGGCGCATCCCGCACAGACGGGCCGCTTTTCCGACCGTTGACGGAACGGAGGCGGCATGAGCCCCATCATCGACATCGACCACCTGTCGAAACGCTATGACAGCGGAACATTCGCGTTAAAGGACGTCTCTTTGCAGATGCAAGAGGGCGAGATCCTGGCGCTGCTTGGCCCGAACGGCGCGGGCAAGACGACGCTGATTTCGATCATATGCGGCCTTGTGACCCCGACCGAGGGCACGGTCCGCGTCGGCGGCCACGACATTCGCACCGACTGGCGCGCGGCGCGCAAGCTGATCGGCCTTGTCCCGCAGGAAATCACGCTTGAGCCCTTTGAAAAGGTCATCGACTGCGTGCGTTTCACGCGCGGTCTGTATGGCGAGGCGCCTGACGACGCCTATATCGAAAAGCTGCTGCGCAGTCTTGCGCTGTGGGAAAAGCGCGATGCCAGAACGCGCGAGCTTTCGGGCGGCATGAAACGCCGCGTGCTGATCGCCAAAGCGCTGTCGCACCGCCCCAAAGTGCTGTTCCTTGACGAACCGACCGCAGGCGTGGACGTGGCGCTGCGCCGCGAGATGTGGGAAGTCGTGCGCGAATTGCGGGCCGAGGGTGTGACCATCATCCTGACCACGCACTATCTGGAAGAAGCCGAGGACATGGCCGACCGCATCGGCGTCATCAATCGCGGTCAGTTGTTGCTGGTGCAGCCCAAGGCGGAACTGATGGGCGAATTCGGCAAGAAACGCCTGATGATCGACCTGTATGAGCCGCTGGCAAACCTGCCGCCGGAACTGGCCGAGCGCGGCCTGACGCTTTCGGCGGATGGCAGGCAGCTGGGCTATGACTATGACACCCGCGCCGAGCGCACCGGCATCGCGCGGCTTCTGGGCGATCTGACCGCCCATGGCATCGCCGTGCGCGATGTCGCGACCAAGCAAAGCAGCCTTGAAGACATCTTCATGTCCCTTGTGGCCGAGCCGAAAAAGGAAACCGCATGAACTGGCCATCTGTCAAAGCGGTCTATCACCATGAAATGTCGCGGTTCTTCCGCACGGTGTTTCAGTCTCTCGCCTCGCCGGTTTTGTCCACGGTGCTGTATTTCGTGGTCTTTGGCGCGGCCATTGGCGGGCGCATCCAGTCGGTCGAAGGCGTGGCTTACGGCGCGTTCATTGTGCCCGGTCTGATGATGCTGACTGTGCTGCAGCAATCCGTCAGCAATGCCAGCTTCGGCATCTATTTCCCGAAATTCTCGGGGACGATCTATGAATATCTGGTCGCCCCGACCGGCTGGATCGAGGTGACGCTGGGCTTCGTCGGTGCCGCCGCCAGCAAGGCCGTGCTGATCGCGCTGGTGATTCTGCTGACCAGCTTCTGGTTCAACGGGGTCCATATCGCGCATCCGTTCTGGATGATGGCATTCCTGATCCTGACCGCACTGGCATTTTCCATGCTGGGCTTCATCATCGGGCTTTGGGCCAAGTCGTTCGAGCAGTTGCAGATCGTGCCGATGATGGTCATCACGCCCTTGGTTTTCCTTGGTGGCGCGTTCTATTCGGCATCCATGCTGCCGCCGTTCTGGGAAGGCGTGGCCAAGCTGAACCCGGTGCTTTACCTGATTTCAGGCTTCCGCTGGAGCTTCTTTGATCTGGCCGATGTGCCGGTCTTCACGTCGCTGGTGGCCGTGGCCGTGATGATCGTGGTCTGCATGGCGATCATCCGCTGGATCTTTGCGACCGGCTGGCGGCTGCGCGAATAAGCGCGGCCCCGAAAAAAGTTCAGCCCGGCCGATGGGGCCGGGCTGAACGTCAACGTCCGAGAATCAGGCTGGCGATTATGCCAGAGCCAGATTGCGGGCCGACTCGCGACCGTCGCGGCCAGCTTCGATGTCGAAGGTCACAGCCTGACCGTCAGCGACGGATTGCAGGCCGGCGCGCTCAACCGCCGAGATGTGCAGGAACACGTCCTTGCCGCCATCAGCGGGGGCGATGAAGCCGTAGCCCTTCGTTGCGTTGAACCATTTCACGGTGCCATTGGCCATCGTGTCTCTCCTTTTCAAGTTTGTCGCCCCCATCATGTGACGACCCGGCGCAGTCAGATCAAATACAGACTGAACCCGAGAAGGAGACAGGTTGCAAAGAAAAAAACAGGCGCTACGAAATTAGGCTGCGGCGCGCAAAAGATCAAGGTTTCTTGCCTTCAACCCTGTGTCAGTTCCGACACAGCCGAGTCTGGGGGTCCAACCGGACGTATTCTCTGGCAGTGATCTTGTGCATCTCGATCGAGCGATTCCAGCCGCCATTCCATTTTTGCAGGATGCCGTTGCGGTAATAGCGGGCCATCAGTTCATCCACGATCGGCGGGATGATCTGCGTGTTGGGGATGCGCGGCGCGTGAAAACCCACACGGGCCTGCGGGCCAAGGCAGGCATTGGGCAGCGTGATATAGATCGTGCAGGCCGACCGGCAATAACCGCGGATCTCCACCCGACGCCCCGAGGCGGCCAGTTTTTCGCGATATTGCATCGCCTTGACCACGTTGCCGCCCTTGTTGTTCCAGATGACGATCGGGTCGCCCTGACCACGGGTCTGCGCCTGTGCGGCAGGCATGGCCAGCGTCACGGCGATCATCGCCAGGGCGGCAAGTCGGGTCATGGTTCGAAGCATGTGGCGGATCACGATCTGGGGCTGGGCACGCGGAATCATCATGGCAGAATCATTGCCATGACGCCACGGCACTTGAAAATGACGTTCAGGTGTTTGGCCCCGTTACGCTTCGTGCTTAACAACTGCCCCCGTGCGCACTATATGCCGCGCATCATGAGCCAGAACCCGCCCCTGTTGCGCCCCGATCTAGCCCCAAGCCCGATCTTCGACACCACACGTCGGGACGGTCAGCCCACGATTGGTATGGTCAGCCTTGGCTGCCCCAAGGCGCTGGTCGACAGCGAACGCATCCTGACGCGCCTGCGGGCCGAAGGTTACGCGATCAGCCCCGATTACAAGGGCGCGGGTGCGGTCATCGTGAACACCTGCGGTTTCCTTGATTCGGCCAAGGCGGAATCGCTGCAAGCGATTGGCGAAGCGTTGTCGGAAAACGGCAAGGTCATCGTGACCGGCTGCCTGGGGGCCGAGCCCGAATACATCACTGGTGCGCATCCGTCCGTGCTGGCCGTGACCGGGCCGCAGCAATATGAACAGGTGCTGGACGCGGTGCATCTGGCCGTGCCGCCGTCGCCCGATCCGTTCATCGACCTTTTGCCTGCGTCCGGGGTCAGTCTGACGCCGCGCCATTACAGCTATCTGAAGATTTCCGAAGGCTGCAACCACGCCTGCAAGTTCTGCATCATCCCCGACATGCGCGGCAAGCTGGTCAGCCGCCCCGCCCATGCCGTCTACCGCGAGGCTGAAAAGCTGGTCGAGGCGGGTGTGCGCGAGCTGCTGGTGATTTCGCAGGACACCAGTGCCTATGGGCTGGATCGCCGCTATGCCGAGGAACGCGGCCACCGCGCGCATATCGTGGACCTTGCGCGGGATCTGGGCGGTCTGGGTGCCTGGGTGCGCCTGCACTACGTCTATCCCTACCCGCATGTGCGCGACCTGATCCCGCTGATGGCCGAAGGTCTGGTTCTGCCCTATCTGGACATTCCCTTTCAACACGCCCATCCGGACACGCTGAAACGCATGGCGCGCCCCGCGGCGGCGGCAAGGACGCTGGATGAAATCGCGGCATGGCGCGCGGCCTGCCCGGACATCACCCTGCGGTCCACCTTTATCGTCGGCTATCCGGGCGAAACCGAAGCCGAGTTCCAGACCCTGCTGGATTGGCTGGACGAGGCGCAGCTGGACCGGGTCGGCTGCTTCCAATACGAAAACGTCAAGGGCGCACGGGCGAACCTGCTGCCCGATCATGTGCCCGATGATGTGAAACAGGACCGCTGGGACCGCTTCATGGAAAAGGCGCAGGCCATTTCCGAAGCCAAGCTGGCAGCCAAGGTCGGAAGCCGCATCGACGTGATCGTGGACAGCGTGGACGCCGAAGGCGCGACCTGCCGGACCAAGGCGGACGCCCCCGAAATCGACGGCAACCTGTTCATTGACGAAGGTTTCGAGGATTTGACCCCCGGAGATATCGTCAGCGTCACCGTGGACGAGGCCGGCGAATATGATCTTTGGGGACGTCTTGATACCTGAGAGAGATTAAGTCAGGTCGATTTTCAGTTTCTTTGCTGTATTCGGCCCGACCTGTCCATCAACGATCAGGCCTTTGGCCGCTTGATATGCCCCGACTGCTGCTGCAGTCATTGGACCATATTCTTTGTCGATCGGACCTGGATCAAAACCGGCCGCAGCAAGTGCCTTTTGAATCTTCTCGACAGCTTTTCCTGTCGCGCCCAATTTGAAAACAAGAACGGTCTTTTCTTTCATGACGAAACCGGTCGGCGTGTCATAGGTAAAATCCGGGATCAGGACGCCGACATCCCAGACTCGACCGGCTATCTTTCCGCGCCGAACACCGTAGTTTTTTCCCATGGCCTCGACGGTGCCGCCTTTGCCGTCAGATATGGCGATGTGGCCAGTCTTCCCGCTGCCGGGCGGATAACGCAGCACGAAAGCACCACGGATCTGTGCTGCCTGCGATATAGGTATCCTGATCCCAAGGCTCTGGCTATCATTTTGCCAGGCACCCGTGTAGTCATCCGCTGACGCCGGATGGCTGTTATTGTCGGTGCAGCCATATAGCACCTGCCCGATCTGATAAACCAACCATGATGTGAATTCGGCGCAATCCCAGGGACCATGCCAATTCGAATTGTTTTTCGGGACCGGAGCGCCGAGGATATATTTTTCTCCGATCCGCGTTTCTGACAATGCAAACATCTTACTTCCGTCCGACATTTCGAACTCCATAACAAATCGACATTTATATAGGGGGAAGTGACGGCGGATCGGAAATTCAGCACCGTCATTTAATTATCGTCACACTCGTCGGTGATTCGTGCAAGCGGATTGTCTTTTTTGATATGCGTGGCAGCGTATTTTATAATATTGACGCCGATTGCCGAACGGGCTGACTGATCAGCGCAATGTATGGGAAGTATTCGCCTCTGATCCACTCGCGTTGCGATTGAAGGCTTTCCCCTTGCCGCAGCCTGCCGTAACAAAGGCGCGTGACGATCCACGGCAAAGGCGCAGCGATGAACTGGAACCCTGACGGCAAGCCACGCAAACCGGATTTTCTGGGCATCGGCGCGCAAAAAGCGGGCACGACCTGGCTGTCGCAGATGCTGGGCCAGCACCCGGACGTGTGGACGCCCCCCTTTAAGGAAGTGCAGTTCTTCAACCACCGCTTTGTCGAGGAGCACCGCAACTGGCTGCCGTGGCATTACAAGCGCGCCAAGCAGAACATCGAAAAACGCTATGAGACGCGGGGCGAGGATGTGCCCAAGGACATGGCGAAGTACCTGTCCCGCGTTACCCGCGAACCGATGTTCACCAATCACTGGTACAAGCTGGTGTTCTCCCCGGCGCCGGATGACGCGAAAACCATCGACGTGACGCCAGAATACTCGACCCTGCCCGAGGAGGGGGTCGAGTTCGTGTCCAAGTTCCTGCCGGATGCCAAGTTCATCTATATCATCCGCCACCCGGTCGATCGCGCCATCTCGCAGCTGAAGATGAACCTGACGCGGGCGCGGCGCAAACCCGCCTCGGCCGACGAATGGCTGACCGAGGTGCAGGATCCCGTGCTGCTGGACCGGGGCGACTACCAGACCTATGTGCCGCGCTGGAACGCGCATTTCGGCGCCGACCGGATGCTGTATCTGCCCTTTGGCATGATCGCCCGCGACCCCATCGGCTTCCTGCGTCAGGTCGAAAGCTTCCTTGGTCTTGCCCCCTTCGACTATCGCGATGTGGGCAAGAAGGTCTTTGCATCCGATAACGGTCTGGTCGTGCCCGACAAAGCCCGCGCCGCGCTGCGCGAGATGCTGGAACCCCAGTTCGCCTTTGTCGATCAGACCTTCGGCAAGGAATTCTCGGCCCAGTTCCGCTAAGGCGGGTTTGCCCGGACTTTCACTTTCCCTGCGGCCCCGTTAAACAGGCGCGCAGCATCTGAACGCATACTCAACGGGGAAAGATCATGGCCTCTTACCAGTTCGTTTACCACATGGACGGGGTTTCCAAGACCTATCCCGGTGGCAAGAAAGTTTTCGAAAACATCCACCTGAACTTCCTGCCCGGCGTCAAGATCGGCGTCGTCGGCGTGAACGGCGCCGGTAAATCGACGCTGCTGAAGGTCATGGCTGGTCTGGACAAGGATTTCCAAGGCGAGGCATGGGCCGCAAAAGGCGCCAAGGTCGGCTATCTGCCGCAGGAACCGTATCTTGATCCGCAGCTGAACGTGCGTGCCAACGTCATGGAAGGTGTCAAGGAAAAGCAGGGCAAGCTGGATCGCTACAATGAACTGGCGATGAATTACTCGGACGAGACCGCCGACGAGATGTCGCGGCTTCAGGACGAGATCGACGCCGAAAACCTGTGGGATCTGGACAACCAGATCGACATCGCGATGGAAGCCCTGCGCTGCCCGCCCGATGACGCCGATGTGGAAACGCTGTCGGGCGGTGAACGCCGCCGCGTCGCGCTGTGCAAGCTGCTGCTGGAAGCGCCGGACATGCTGCTGCTGGACGAACCGACCAACCACCTGGACGCGGAAACCATCGCCTGGCTGCAAAAGCACCTGATCGAATACAAGGGCACGATCCTGACCGTGACCCACGACCGCTATTTCCTTGACGACATCACGACCTGGATTCTGGAACTGGAACGCGGCCGCGGCATCCCGCACGAAGGCAACTATTCGTCGTGGCTGGAAGCCAAGGCCAAGCGCGTCGCTCAGGAAGCGCGCGAGGACAAGTCCAAGCAAAAGGTCATGGAGAAGGAACTGGAATGGATCCGCGCCGGGACCAAGGCCCGTCAGGCGAAATCCAAGGCCCGTATCGCCGCCTATAACAAGATGGCGGACGAATCGGTCAAGGATCTGGTCGGCACGGCCCAGATCGTCATCCCGCACGGCCCCCGCCTTGGCGGCAAGGTCATCGAGGTCGAAGGTCTGTCCAAGGCGATGGGCGACAAGCAACTGATCGAGAACCTGTCCTTTAGCCTGCCACCGGGCGGCATCATCGGCGTGATCGGCCCGAACGGTGCGGGTAAATCGACGCTGTTCAAGATGCTGACCGGCAATGAGACGCCGGATGCGGGCACCGTGACCATCGGCGATACGGTCAAGCTGGCCTATGTCGATCAGTCGCGCGACAGTCTGGACCCGAACAAGAACGTCTGGGAAGAAATCTCGGGCGGGGCGGAAGTGATCGAACTGGGCGATGCCTCGGTCAACTCGCGCAACTATGTCGGCTCGTTCAACTTCAAGGGCGGCGATCAACAGAAAAAGGTCGGCCTGCTTTCGGGCGGTGAACGCAACCGCGTCCACATGGCCAAGCTGCTCAAATCCGGCGGCAACGTCCTGCTGCTGGACGAACCGACCAACGACCTTGACGTGGAAACGCTGCAAGCACTGGAAGCCGCGATCGAGAATTTTGCCGGCTGCGCGATCATCATCTCGCACGACCGCTTCTTCCTTGACCGTCTTTGCACGCATATCCTTGCGTTCGAGGGCGACGCCCATGTCGAATGGTTCGAAGGCAACTTCGAGGATTACGAGGCCGACAAGATCCGCCGCCTTGGCCCGGATGCGGTCGAACCCAAGCGCGTGAAATACAAGAAATTCACCCGCTGATCCGCGATCACAGGCCTCCGCACCGTGCGGGGGCCTTTTTCATTCTGCCCCAGCCCGTTTCCAGCCAAGGCGCATAACCACCATGAGCGATCAGGGCCGCGTGGCCGAAGTGTTCGGGGCATTCCTGAAACTGGGGCTGACCTCATTCGGCGGTCCTATCGCGCATCTGGGCTATTTCCGCGATGAGTTGGTCACGCGGCGGAAATGGCTGTCGGATGCGGCCTATGGTGATCTGGTGGCGCTGTGCCAGTTCCTGCCCGGTCCCACCTCAAGTCAGATAGGCTTTGCCCTGGGGATGATGCGCGGTGGCTGGGGCGGGGCGCTGGCGGCGTTTCTGGCCTTTACGCTGCCCTCGGCTATTCTGCTGCTGGTGCTGGCCCTGACGGCGGCGCGGCTGGACGGGGTTCTGGCGCAGGGCATGCTGCACGGGTTGAAGATCGTGGCCGTCGCCATCGTCGCGCAGGCAGTCTGGGGCATGGCCAAAAGCCTGTGCCCGGATCGGGCGCGTGCGGCCATTGCCGTGGGGGCGATGTTCGTTCTGGCGCTGGCCCCCGGAGCTATCGCGATGATCTGTGCCATCGTTCTGGGGGCGCTGGCAGGTCTGGGATTGAGGCGCGGGAAACCGGGGCAGGGCGCGACGCTGGCGCTGCCCGTGACGCCGCGTGCGGGCGTTGCCGCGCTGGCGGTGTTCGCGCTGCTGCTGGCGACATTGCCGCTGCTTGCCGGGCTGGGGCCGGGCATGGCGATGGTCGATGGGTTCTATCGCTCGGGCGCGCTGGTCTTCGGCGGCGGGCATGTCGTCCTGCCGCTGCTGGAAACCGAGATGGTCGCCACGGGCCGCGTCGGTCAGGATGCCTTTCTGGCCGGTTACGGCGCGGCGCAGGCCGTGCCGGGGCCGCTGTTCACCTTTGCCGCATGGCTTGGCGCGGTGATGGAGCTGCCGCCGAACGGCGTTCCGGGCGCGGTCATCGCCCTGCTGGCGCTGTTTTTGCCAGGTTTTCTGATCCTGATCGGCGTCTTGCCCTTTTGGGACCGTCTGCGCCCGCGCGCATGGGCGCAATCGGCCATGCAGGGGGCCAATGCGGCGGTGGTCGGCATTCTTGCCGTGGCACTATACGATCCGGTCTTTACCACGGCGATCACCGGCAAGGCCGATCTTGCGCTGGCCGCCGCCTGCTTTGTCGCGCTGGTCATGGGACGCGCCGCACCTTGGGCCGTCGTGCTGATCGCGGCCTTGGGCGGTGCGGCAATCAAGGGCTATTTGTAGAACCCTTGGCGCAGCTTCACGCCATGTTCCAGCCAGACCTTCATCGCGCAAAGCATCCCGGTCCAGCCCTCGCAATTGCCGTAGCTGGCCTTTAGCCCGGCTTCGGTATCGGGCCAGCCTTCTTCGGTGATGCGGACCAGCGTGCGGTCGGGATCGATCGCTTCGAATGTCATGGTGATCGTGGTCCAGACGCCGCCTTCGGCTTCCCATTGCAAGACGATGCGTTCGTTGGCATCGACCTGCTGCACCTTGACCGGAAAGGCGCCGGGAAAGTCATGGAAATCCCATGTCACCGTGGTCCCTGCCACCAACCGGCCCTTGGCCCCGCCAGTGGTGAAATAGTGCGACAGGCTGTCGGGGTCCGCCACAGCCTCGAACACCTGGGCCAGGGGGCGGGCGATCCGACCGCCCACGGTGAATTTCGGTTCCATCCGGCGATCCTCCCATGTCATCGCGGTTCACCATTTATTAACCACCCCAAGGCTAAAGCGGTTCAGCAAATCCCTGTCTTTCGCATGGACGCATCAGGAGACCGCGATGACCGACACAAGATTTTCCAGCATTGATCAGGACATCAAGCTGGTCATCTGGGATCTGGATGAGACGTTCTGGAACGGCACCCTGTCCGAAGGCGGCGCGACGGCGGTGCAGGCGCATATGGATATGGTGAACCTGCTGGTCGATCGCGGCATCATGTGTTCGATCTGTTCCAAGAACGATTTCGACACCGCTCGGGCCAAGTTGCAGGAATTGGGCATCTGGGACCGCTTCGTCTTTCCCCATATCGCATGGTCCCCCAAAGGTGCCGCCATCCGCGACATGCTGGAGCGGATGGGCCTGCGTGCGGCGAACGCCGTCTTTCTGGACGACAACCACCTTAACCTTGAGGAAGTGCGCTTTTTCTGCCCCGAGATTGCCTGCGTCGATGCCTCTGGCGCGGCCGACGGCACGGGGCCGGACCTGTCGGGCCTGCTGGACCTGCCGCAATGTCAGGGCAAGGACGACCGCAAGCACAGCCGCCTCGCGCAATATAAGGTGATGGAGCTGAAAGAGGCGGATCAGAAATCCGGCAGCCTCTCGAACGAGGAATTTCTGCGTCAGTCCGATGTTCAGGTCAGGATCATCACCGATCTGGACGACCAGATGGAGCGGGTGCTGGAACTGATCAACCGCACCAACCAGCTGAACTTTACCAAACAGCGCGTCCACACCCCCGAACAGCGCGCCGAACTGGCGCAGCTTTTGCGGATTCCGGGTGTCCATGCCGGGCTGATCCACGTGCAGGACCGTTACGGCGATTACGGCATTGTCGGCTTTTTCTGCGTGCGCAAGCGGTTCAACGGCACGACGGTGCATCACTTCGCGTTTTCATGCCGCACGCTGAACATGGGCGTCGAACAATGGGTCTGGCACCATCTGGAGCGTCCGCAATTCGACATCGTGCAGCCGGTGGCGAACGGGCTGGAACAACCCGAACGTCCCGATTGGGTGCGGCAGGTGGCCGAGTTCGGGCAGGACGGCAGCCAATCCGCACGCAGCCTTGCGCTGGTGGGGGGCTGCGATCTGCAGCAGGTGTCATTCTATTGCGGCACGCAGCGCAGCGAGTTCGTCAACAAGGTGGACGATAGCGGCGTGATCGTGCGCTATGACGATGCGGGTTTTTTGCTGAACCCGCGCGATCCGTCGCTGGCCGGGAACTGGGTCACGAACACCGTCGCCGGTCATCGCCTGCAAGAGATGCTGGATGCCGACCGCGCCTTTGCCGAGGTGGATCTGATCATCCTGTCGATGTTCTTTGCGTTCCGCACCGACAATATGTTCACCCATGAAGGCCATGAACAAGCCGACCGCTATCTGGTCACGGTCCCGCCCAAGCGGCTGGCTGCGCTGATAAAAGACCCGCGTACCGCCACGCGGATGCTGCGCAGCCTGCGGCATCTGCGGCTTGGGACCGAAGAACGGCTGGACATCATCCGCGCCGCATTCCAGCGGGTCCACTCGCTCAAGCGGGAACAGGCGACGCTGTTCATCCTTGGCGTGTCGCTGCAGGGCACGATTGCTGCGCGCACCAGCGATCAACGCATCGCCTATAACCAGATGTGCCGCGCCTTTGCCGTCAGCCATGCGGGGGTCGAATTCATCGACATCGACGCCACCGTGCCGGCGGGTGAATTCGTGGACAGCGACCACTATACCCGCACCGGCTATTTCAAGATCGCCGAACGCATCAATGCCCACGAGGCGCAGACACCGCTTTTGGAAATCGCCTAGGTCGCGGTGCGCAGGCTGGATTGCCATGGCATTCCGGCCCTCGGCTTTGACGCGCCGTCGCGCATCTGCTGCCACGGGCTTTGGGGCGCATCGACCGGCGATTGGTTGGGGGCACTAAGCTGCGGTCCCGCGTCAAGGCTGCGCGGGTTTTCCCGATACGCCAGCTTGCGCGGGGGCTGCGGGCGGTTCAGCAGACCCGCTTCGGCGGCGCGTTCGCGGATGCCGCGCAGCACCATCGGGCCATAGCCGGTATTGCGCAGCGCCGCCATCAGACGGTTCAGGCGGTCAGCGTTGCCATCGGCGATGATCCGGTCCGCAACGCCGTGGACATACCAAGGCAGCGCACGACCCCGGCGATACAGGCCGAAAAAGCTGCTTTCGCTTAGCGTTCCGGCCATTGCTTCGCGCATGATGGTGGACAAAATCTCGGCCCGGCGCAGGAACAGCGCGGATTTATGGCCGGAATAGCGGGCAGGCAGCCGGATCGCGCGGTCATGGGTAAAGCGGGCGACATGCTGCACATCCGGCCCGAAATGCGGATCATAGATCAGCCAGACGCGCGCCGCGGCGGCGGATTGGGTCGCGGCATCGGCGAAATCGCCCGACCAGTCGGCCTTGCGCCCTGAGGCGAACCGCTCCTCCCACGGGACCAATGCGGGATCAAGCGTCGATTGCGGCGAGAATGCGACCACCGTGCAGCCCGGCACCAATGAGGCAAAGGCGCAAGCCCCATATCCCCCCATCGACGTCCCGGTCAGCGTCACCGAACGAAAGCGGCGAAAGAACCCGCTATCGGCCAGCGTGCGCATTTCCTGAAACAGCGCGGGGTCGCGAAACCAGCTTGGCTTGAACGCCATGAACCCAAGCTGCGACCAGCCGTTCTTGGCGGCGAAGCTGTATCCCCAAGGGTCGCGGTTCATCGCATCGTCGCGCGCCGAGGACAGGTTGTCGAAGCTGACCAGCAGGTGATCGTCGCCGCGATCGGCAAAGACCAGCGCGTGATCGCCCAGCGTGCGATAAAAGCCGCGCTTGCGCTGTTCGCGAAAATCCACTAGCCAGCGCGGCGCCATCTGACGGGCAATGTCGGGGGAAATAGCCTGCAATTCCTGCGGGGGCCGGGTCTCGCCTTCGGGAAGGTCGTCGCGTTCGTCGCTCATCCGGCAACTCCTTGTAGGCATTGCCACTTATTAGACATATGCAGCTTGTGGTTGCAACGCATGATGGTCGCAAGCTGGCGTATATGGGCAAAATGCGTCAGTTTGGCGATGATGCGGCATCGCTTTGCCAAAGGGAGCAGCAATGGAAAATGTCAGCGGCGGTTGTCTGTGCGGCGCGCTGCGGATCACGGCGCGGGGGCGACCTTACCGCACGGGCATCTGCCACTGCCTTGATTGCCGCAAGCATCACGGGGCGCTGTTTCACGCCTCGGCGATCTTTGCCGAAACCGCCGTGACGATCCGTGGACAGGCGCGGGAATATCAGGGGCGCTGCTTTTGCCCCAATTGCGGCTCGTCGGTCTTTGCGCGCAGCGGGGATGAGATCGAGGTCAATCTGGGCGCGCTGGACGCGCCCGATCAGTTCATGCCGACCTATGAGCTATGGACGATCAGGCGCGAAGGCTGGCTGCCGGAATTTCCGCTGGCGCGGCGCTATGACCGCGACCGCGACAGCACCGACCGGGCCGAGGATTAGGCCCATTCCCATGCGCAGGTGAATTTGCCAAGGCAATCGGCTGCGGCCTTTTCGTCGATCTTGCCGCGCCGCTCCAGCCGGGCGACAAGGCCGCGCCGCTTGTCGTCCACCACCTCGCCCACGGCGGCGGGAATGCCGGCTTGGACAAGGGCCGCGTCCAGCACGCGCCGGATCGCCAGCTTGCGCAGATCGGGCTTGAAGATCTTGCCGACCGCCGTCTTGGGCAGTTCTGCCAGCACCTCGACATGTTTCGGGACCGCTGCGCGTTCCGGGATATGTTCGGCGGCATGGGCCAGCAGTTCATCGGAGCTGACTTCGGCCCCGGCGACCAGTTCGACATAGGCGCAGGGCAGTTCGCCCGCAAAGGCATCCGGCTGACCGATCGCGCCCGCAAAGGCGACCTTGGGATGCGACAGCAGCGCGTCTTCGATCACCGCCGGGTCGATATTATGGCCGCCGCGGATGATCAGATCCTTGGCGCGGCCTGTGATCCACAGATAGCCGTCCACGTCCAGCCGCCCCAGATCGCCGGTGCGCAGAAAGCGCCCTTCGGCGAACAGATCGCGGTTCTTGTCGGTTTCGGTATAGGTCGAACCTTCAAAGACGCCGGGGCTGGCCACACAGATCTCGCCGATCTCATCGGTGGCGCATTCGTGGAAACCTTCGGGCGTCTTGCGCAGGATGCGGACATGCGAATAGGGCAGCGGTATCCCGACCGATCCGACCTTCTTCAGCCCGTCCATCGGGTTGCAGGATACAAGGCAGGTCGCCTCGGTCAGGCCGTAGCCTTCGGCGATACCCACCCCGGTCGCGGCCTTGAAGCGGTTGTAAAGCTCGATCGGCAGCGGGGCCGAACCCGAGATCGCGGTCTTGAGCGAGCTGACATCGGCATTCACCGGCCGCTGCATCAGGGCCGAGATCGCCGTCGGCACCGAAATCAGGAATGTCGCCTGCCAGCGTTCGATCAGTTTCCAGAAATTGTCGAACACCCCTTCGCCGCGATACCCGGCGGGGGTCGGCATGATCAGCTGCGCGCCGGATGCGACACAGGACATCAGCACCGGATAGGCCGCGAAGACGTGGAACATCGGCAGCGGGCACATCAGGACATCCTGTTCGGTGAACAGCATTTCCGCGCCAAGCCAGCCGTTATAGATCATGCCCGATTGCTTGTGCTGCGCGACCTTGGGCATCCCTGTCGTGCCGCCGGTGTGAAAGAACGCGGCCACGCGGTCGGGACCGCCTTCGTCAAAGGTCAGGCGGTTATGGCGCTGGCCGCTGGCGGCAGCTTCGAAATCCAGATATTTCGCATGGTTCTGCACGGTCTGCTTGGGCCGGACAAAGGGGATCGCCAGCCGCTTCAGCCCGGACAGGTAGTGCCGCAGATCGACCTCCAGCACGGTCTTGACGTTCGGGGCAAGCGCCACGGCCTGCGCGGCCTTATGCGCCACGTCCGATTTCGGAAAGGGCTTCAGCGTTACCAGCACCTTGGCCCCGGTTTCGCGCAGGATGGCGGCGATCTGTTCGGGGTCCAGCAGCGGGTTGATCGGGTTCACGATGCCCGCCGTCGCACCAGCCAGCAGCACCACCGGGGTTTCGATCGCATTGGGCAGCAGATAGGCCACCACATCGGTCGGCCCGATACCCAGCGTGCGAAACAGGTTCGCGGTTTCGGTGACCCGTTCGTGCAGATCGTTCCAGCTTAGCGTTACGGCCTTGGATCGGGGGTCGGACAACAGCTGAAAGCTGATCGCGGGGCGGTTCGGAAAGCGTTCGCGGGTGCGGCCCAGCATCTGATAGATCGAGGCGGGCAAGTCCCGCCGATCATAGGGCATCTCGGCCTCGACCGCTTCACGATCCGCGACAGTTGCGAACTTGGCCATGTTGTCTTCCCTCCCAGGCATTCCTTGAGGCACTCCCCCTCGGAGGTAAAGAATGGTGCAGAAATGCGTTTCGGGGCAAGGCTTCAACCCCTTGCCCCGATATATCAATACGCAGCGTCAGATGACCAGATCAGGCGGCGGGAATGCGAAGCGTCTGGCCGGGATAGATCTTGTCGGGGTGCGACAGCATCGGCTTGTTCGCCTCGAATATCTCGGGATAGCGGCCAGCTTTGCCCAGATATTTCGCGGCGATCGCCGACAGGGTTTCGCCCTTTTGCACGGTGTGGAACACCGATTTCGGGCCGGGGGCGCTTTCCTTGGGCGCGGCGGCGGGGGCAGGGGCCGGGGCTGCTGCCGCAGCTTCGGGTTCTGCGGCCAGTTCGACCCGTGCGATGCCCTTGATGTTGCCAAGCGCCAGGATCAGCTTTTCCAGCGTATCGTCATCGGCTTCCTTGTCCTTGACGATGACCGTATCACCACCGCGCAGCGTCAGGTGAACGTCTTTCGATGTCAGGCCCAGAGCTTTCAGCTCGGCCTTGAGTGCCGCCACCTTGCGGTCGGTCTCGGGGTCGCCTGCGGCGCCGGCGGCGGCGGGGGGCGTCGTTGGGGCGGCGGCGGCATGCGCCTCAGAGCCCAGAACGGATTTTCCCGCATCCTTGACGAAATCCCAGAAGGCCATGGCAGTTCCTTTCAGCATTGGTTTCGCTGCCGAAAGCTGGCCCGATCGGCAGATGCTTGCAAGTCTAATCATTCGCCATTTGAGCCGGGCGGCCGGAGTTCCTATATCAAGCACAACCAAAAGGGGAACGAAATGCTGCCAAGTAACGCGACAGGAAAGTGGGCCGGAGCGATGCTGACGCTTTCGCTGCTGGCTGGCTGCGCCCAGACCGGCGACACGGTCAGCAGCCATCCCAAGGGCTATCCCGATGTGCAGGCGACGGCTGCGGGTGACGCTACATGCTATCAGACCAGCACCGCGGAAAACCATGCCGTGGCGCAATCGACCAGCGCCGCGCGGCGGGCCAACGGCCTGCCCGGCGTGTCGCCCGACACCGCGCTGGCGCGGGCCGCGGCGGATCATGCCTGCGACATGGCCAAGCGCGGTCTGATGACCCATACAGGCACCAGCACCAAAGGGCCGATGCAGCGCGTCAAGGCGCAGGGCTATGCGCCGCGCCTGACGGCGGAAAACATCGCCGCCGGGCCTTACGGTCAGGCGCAGGTGCAGCGCGAATGGGCCAATTCTTCGGGGCACGCGGCCAATATCATGATCCCGCAGGTGCAGGATGTGGGTATCGGCAAGGCCGTGGGGTCTGACGGGCGGACCGTATTCTGGGCCGCCGTCTATGGTGCCCCGCGCTAGGCTGCGTCCGCGCCTTCGGTGAATTGCAGCCGGGCCAGCCGGGCATAAAGTCCGCCCTGCGCCACCAATTCGTCATGGCGCCCCTGTGCCACGATGCGCCCATGGTCGAATACCACGATGCGGTCGGCCTTTTTCACCGTCGCCAACCGGTGCGCGACGATGATCGTGGTGCGCGACCGCGCCAGCTCATCGACCGCATCCTGCACCAGTCGTTCGGATTCCGCGTCCAGCGCGCTGGTCGCTTCGTCCAGCAGCAGGATCGGCGCATCGCGCAGGATGGCGCGGGCGATGGCAATGCGCTGTTTCTGGCCGCCCGACAGCATCACGCCGCGTTCGCCGACATAGCTGTCGTAGCCTTCGGGCAGGGCGGACAGGAAATCATGGGCATGGGCGGCGCGCGCAGCCGCCTCGACCTCGGCGTCCGATGCGTCGGGGCGGCCAAAGCGGATGTTTTCCCGTGCTGTGGTGGCAAAGATCACTGCGTCCTGCGGCACCAGCGCAATGTCGCGGCGGAAATCGGCACGGGCCATGTCGCGCAGATCAACGCCGTCGATGCGTACCACGCCCGCAGCCGGATCCCAAAAGCGCAGCAGCAATTGCACAACGGTCGTCTTGCCCGCGCCCGAGGGACCGACCAGCGCCACCGTCTCACCCGACGCGATGTCCAGCGAGATCCCCTCCAGCGCGGACACATCCGGGCGCGAGGGGTAATGGAAGCTGACGTTTTCAAAGCTGATGCGACCCTGAACCGGGCGCGGCAGCGTGGCGGGATTGACGGGATCGTTCAGCGTGTCCTGCGCGACCAGCAATTCGCTTAACCGCTCGGTCGCGCCGGCGGCGCGCTGGAGTTCGCCCCAGATTTCCGACAATGCGCCCACCGCGCCCGCGACCAGCACGGCATAGATGACGAACTGCACCAGTTCACCCGCCGTCATCACATCAGTGCGCACGTCGCGCGCGCCGATCCACAAGACGCCCAGCACGCCGGAAAAGATCAGGAAGATGACGATCATCGTCATCACCGTGCGCGTCTTGACCCGCGATATGGCCGAGCCATAGGCGCGCTCGGTCACCTCGGCAAAGCGGGTGCGGGTGGGGTTTTCGTGGGTGAAGGCCTGCACGGTCTGCGCCGATAGCAGGCTTTCGGATGCGGCGCCTGAGCTTTGCGCGATCCAGTCCTGATTTTCGCGCGACAGCACGCGCAGGCGGCGGCCCAGCACGACGATCGGCACGACGACCAGCGGCACCAGCAGCAGCACCAGCCCCGACAGCTTGGCCGATGTCCAAAGCAGCATTGCCATGCCGCCGATCAGGATCAGCAGGTTGCGCAGTGCGATGGATACCGACGATCCGATGACCGACTGGATCAGCGTGGTGTCGGTGGTGATGCGGCTGATGATCTCGCCGGTCAGGACACGTTCGTAAAAGGCCGGGCTAAGGCTGATGACGCGATCAAAGACCGCCTTGCGCATATCGGCCACGACCTGTTCGCCCAGTCGGGTGACAAGATAATAGCGCAGGCCCGTGCCCACCGCCAAAAGCCCGACGATGGCCAGCGCCGCGCCGAAATACTGATCCAGCAGATGCGCCCCTGCATCGAAGCCGTCCACCACCCGGCGCACGGCCAGGGGCAGGATCAGGCTGATGCCCGCCGTGACGACCAGCGCCCCCATCGCGGCCAGCAAAAGCGCGCGATAGGGCCGGATGAACGGCCAAAGGGCGCGCAGCGCGCCGATGCGTTTCGTCGTGGGACGGTCGGGGCGGATCGTCGTGCCGCGTGCCATGCTTCGTTCTTCTCCGGTTGGGACCGGCTGCGGGGCCGGTTGCCTTGTCGTCAGATGGCGCGGGTGCCGCCGGCCATTTCCAGAATGACCTGCCATTCCGCATCCGAGACGGGCTGCACGGAAAGCCGCGAATTGTTGACAAGGATCATGTCCTTGAGCCGCGGCTCGGCCTTGGCGTCGTCCAGCGTGACGGGGTTCACCACCCATGCCACGGCCTTCAGATCGACGCATTCCCATTTCGGATCATCGGCGGTGCTGTCGGGATGCGCAGGGGCGATGACTTCGCAGATGCCCACGACTTCCTTGCCGATATTCGAGTGATAGAAGAAGCCGCGTTCACCCACTTTCATGGCACGCATGTTGTTGCGGGCCTGATAGTTGCGCACGCCGTCCCATTGCTCGCCCTTGTCGCCTTTGGCGATCAGGTCGTCAAAGCTGAAGACATCGGGTTCCGACTTGAACAGCCAATGCGCCATCAGCCGATCACCTTTTTCCACTCGATCACTTCGGCCGATTGGAACAGACCCGCCGCCTTGTAGGGGTCGCCCGCCGCCCAGCCTTGGGCCGAGGCGAGATCGTCGAATTCCACGACCAGAAGCGAGCCGCGCATCTCGCCCTCTTCAAGCAGCGGACCGGCCATGCGCAGGGCGTCGGTCGATTTCAGAAAGGCCAGATGCGCGTCGCGCGTGTCCAGACGGGTTTGCAGCTGGCCGGGTTTGTCACGGCAGATCACAGCGAAAAGCGGCATCATTCCTCCTTCAGGGGGCGGTTCAGCAAAATATCCAGCGCATGTTCCATGGCGATGTGGCCTTGGGCAAGTCCTGCAACCAGCTGGGATATGGGAAGATCGACGCCAAGCTGCGGCGCCAGCGCGGCAACGGCGCGGGCGGTCGCGGCACCTTCGACCGTGGTGCCCGCGCCAAAGTCGCGCCCATGCCCCAGCGCCAGCCCAAAGCGGAAATTGCGCGACTGTTCCGAGGTTGAGGTCAACACCAGATCGCCCAGCCCGGAAAGGCCGGTCAATGTTTCGGGGCGTGCGCCAAGGGCAGTGGCAAGCCGCGTCATTTCGGCAAAGCCGCGCGTGATGACGCTGGCCCGTGCGCTGTCGCCATAGCCCGCGCCGATGGCCGCCCCCGCCGCGATGGCGATGACATTCTTCAACGCGCCGCCGAATTCCGCACCCGTCACATCGGTCGAGCGGTAAAGCCGCAGCGCCCCCGTCGAAAGCTGTGCTTGCAATGCCTCTGCGGCATCCGCGTCCTCGCAGGCCAGGGTCAGTGCCGTGGGCAGGCCGCGCGCGATGTCGGCGGCAAAGCTGGGTCCGGTCAGCACCGCCACCGTGGCATCGGGACAGGCCCCGCGGATCAGGGCAGACGGACCTTGCAGCGTTTGCAGGTCGATCCCCTTGGCGCAGCTGATCAGGTTGCGCCCGTCCAGCATCGCACCGTGCTGCGCCAGAAATCCGCCCAGAACCTGCGCGGGCAAGGCCAGCAGCACCGTTTCGGCCAGCGCATCATCAAGCCGGTCGGTCGGGCGCAGCGTGTTGGGCAGCACCACACCGGGCAGGCGGGGGTTTTCCCCCCGCCAAGCCACGTCGCGGCCCCATAGCGTGACCGGACCCTTCGCCGCCAGAACCACGGCCAGCGCCGTGCCAAAGGCACCCGCCCCGATGACGGAAACGCTCATGCCTTGGCCCCGCGCTTGCCTGCGCCCAGCATGGGGGCGGCGGTCTGGTCCAGCGGCCAGCGGGGGCGGGCGGCAAGGTCCATGCCGTCGCGCTGGCCTGCGTTGTAAGCCTCGATCCCGGCCCATGCGATCATCGCGGCATTGTCGGTGCAAAGGCGCAGGGGGGGCGCAAGGAATTCGGCCCCCGCCGCTGCCGCCACATCCTGCAATGCCGCGCGCAGGGTCTGGTTTGCGGCGACACCGCCCGCCACGGCCAGCACGGGCGCTGCGGTCTGGATCAGGGCGCGGCGGGTCTTTTCGGCCAGAACGGCAGCGACTGCGGCCTGAAAGCCCGCGCAGATGTCGTTGCGGTCCTGTTCGTGCAGGCCGCCCTGCGCGGCGGCCAGTTCGTCGCGCTGACGCAGCACGGCGGTTTTCAGGCCCGAGAAGCTCAGGTCACAGCCGGGGCGGTCCAGCAACGGGCGCGGAAAGGCAAAGCGCCGGGGATCGCCCGCCTGCGCCGCCGCCTCGACCGAGGGGCCACCGGGTTGTGGCAGGCCCAGAAGCTTTGCCACCTTGTCGAACGCTTCGCCGGGCGCGTCGTCGATGGTGCCGCCAAGGCGGGTGAAATCCTGCGGGCCGGAAACCGACAGGAACTGACAATGCCCGCCCGAAACCAGCAGCATCAGATAGGGATAGGCCACGCCATCAGTCAGGCGCGGCGTCAGCGCGTGGCCCGCAAGGTGGTTCACGCCGACCAGCGGCAGGCCCGAACCCACGGCCAGCCCCTTGGCCAGCATCACGCCCGCCAGCACGCCGCCGATCAACCCCGGACCCGCGGTCACCGCGATCCCGTCCAGATCGGCAAGGCCAAGCCGGGCTTCGCGCAGCGCCTCCTCGACGCACAGATCCAGCTTTTCGGCATGGGCGCGGGCGGCGATTTCCGGCACGACGCCGCCGAAATCGGCATGCAGCGCCGTCTGCCCGGCCACGACCGAGGCGAGGATGGTGCCATCCTCGCGCACGACTGCCGCCGCCGTATCGTCGCAGCTGCTTTCTATGCCCAGAAAGGTCAGTGCCATGCTTGTCCTTGGATCAATGCGCGCCTAGGCATGATGCACTAGCACCCAAAGGGGCCGAATGCCATGCCGCCCAGCCTTTTGCTGACCCGCCCGCAAAGGGCCGCAGAACGCTTTGCCGCGCGGGTGGCGGGGCTGGGGCTGGATGTCGTCATCTCTCCGATCCTGCGCATCGTGCCGGTGGCGCATGACGCGGATTTGCTGCGCAATGCGCAGGGGTTGGTGCTGACTTCGGTGAACGCGATCCCTGCGGCGGGGCCGGGCAGGGGACGCCCCGCGATCTGCGTGGGTCCGGCCACCGCCAAGGCCGCCCGCGCCGCCGGTTTCGACGTGACCGAGGGGCCGGGGGATGCGGCGCGGATGCTGCCCCTGCTGCAAGGGCTTGGTCCCGGCTGGCTGCATCCGCATGGCGCGCATGTCGCGGCGGATTTGCCCGTGCCGGGGGTCGTCGTCTATGACCAATTGCCGCAGCCTTTGTCGGCGCAGGCGGTCGATCTGCTGTCGGGGTCCGAGGCGGTGATCCTGCCGCTTTTTTCGCCCCGCTCGGCGCGGTTGCTGGCGGATGCGGCACGGGATGCGCGGGGGCCGCTATGGCTTGCGCCGATCAGTGCGGCGGCGCGGGATGCGTGGCATCTTCGCGCGGCGCGTGTGGCGGTGGCGCGGGTGCCGGATGCTTCGGGCGTGCAGGCGGCGATCGAAAGCTTGCTGGCGGCGGAACGATCCACCGACAGGACGGGTTGAGACGCCTGAATGCCCCGACTAGACTGCGCAAAAGGGCATGATCGGCTGTCGCGCCATCGTCGCGATATCCGCGCCATAAGGCTGAAACGGAACGGGGATTTATAGTGAACGAGCAAGACATGACCTCCAGCGACGCCCCTGCAACCCCCGGAACCGATAAGAAAAAGCAGCCCGTGACCGGCGCTGCCATTGAAAACCGCGCGGCTGACACCGCCAAGGATGCCGCGACGGAGGCACCTGCGGCTAAGCCGCAAATCGAATCGACGCTGGTGGGCAAGCCCGTGTCCGGCCACCCCGCCGCCGCCAAACGCAGCGATACCGCCGCCCAGGCAACCCCCGTCCCCGCCGTCAGCAAGCCCGAAACCAAGGCCGAACCCCGTCCCGAGCCCGTCACGCGCACGGTAGAAACGCGCGTCGAGGTCCGTAAAGGCGGTTTCATGCCGACCTTCCTTGGTGGTCTGGTCGCCGCTGGTCTGGGTGCCGCTGCAACCTATTGGGCTATCCCGCATCTGCCGCCACCGCTACGCCCCGGCGCGGTCGAGGCCGTGTCGCCCGAGGAGCAGCTTGACGCCGCCCGCAGTGCCGGGACCGAAGCTGCCCGCGCCGAAATCTCGGCTCAGGCCGAGGCGCTGAGCAGCCGTGCCGCCGATGCGGGGGCCGATGCCGCACGTCAGGCGCTGGCTGACTCGGCGCCTGCCGCTGCCGCGCCGGCGGGCGTCCCTGCCGAAGTCACCGACAAGATCACCGCGCTGGAGCAGGGCGTGGCCGACCTGACCAACCGCATGGCGCAGCAACCCGGTGCGCCTGCGGATGCCGCGACGCAAACGCCAGCACCGGTCGCAGCCGCGCCCGCAGGTCCGTCGCAGGCCGAATTCGACGCGCTGGCCGCGCGGCTGAACGAGCAGCAATCGCGTATCGACGAGCTGGCAGCGCGTCCGGCGGTCGATCCCGCGACCGCCCAGCAGGTGCAGACATTGGCCAGCCAGGCCGAGGAGCTGCAGAAAACCACCGAGGATGCAAACCGCCGCGCCCAGGCCGCCAGCGCCGCAGCCGCACTGCAATCGGCGATCGAAGGCGGCGCGCCCCGCGATCAGGCGCTGGCCGATCTGACCGGCGCGGGCATCGAAGTTCCTGCTGTCCTGACCGGCGACGTGCCGCGTCTGGACCAGCTTCGCGCCGAATTCCCCGCAGCCGCCCGCGAAGGGCTTCGCGCCTCGATCGAGGCGCAGCCGGCGAATGGCGGCGTGATGAGCGCGGTCGGTGACTTCTTGCGTGTGCAGACCGGCGCGCGTTCCGTTGAACCGCGCGACGGAACTGATCCCGATGCTGTCCTGTCGCGCGCCAATGCGGCGGTCGAGGCGGGCAATATTCAGGGTGCGATGACCGAAATCGCAGCTCTGCCGCAGGCCGGCCAGCAGGCCATGGCGCAATGGACCGGGCGGGCACAGGTCTGGGTCGATGCCAATGCCGCGCTGAACGCGCTGGTTTCGGGCAGCAGGTAAGGGGCGGGCCATGCTGCTTTCAGCTTTGAAAATCCTGATCTTTTTCGCGGTCGTTCTGGCGATCACCCTTGGCGCGGCGCAGCTTGCCGAATACGGTCACGCGCTGCGCGTGGTCTATGGCGGCGTCGAATATTCGCTGGGGCCGTTGCAGGCGCTGATCGGACTTGTGGTGCTGTTCGTGATCGGCTGGCTGCTGTTCAAGCTGGTCGGCATCCTTGTCGCCTTCCTGCGGTTTGTCGCGGGCGACCAGACCTCGATCAATCGTTACTTCGACCGCTCGCGCGAGCGTAAAGGCTACGACGCGCTGTCCGAAGGGATGCTTGCCGTCGCCTCGGGCGAGGGGCGGCTGGCACAGGACAAGGCGGCGAAGGCCGCGAAGTTTCTGGACAAACCGCATGTCACCGACCTTCTGGCCGCGCAGGCTGCCGAAGTGGCGGGCGATCATCGCAAGGCCGCTGAGGTCTATCGCCGCCTGCTGTCCGATGACCGCACCCGTTTCGTCGGCGTTCGTGGCCTGATGCGGCAGAAGCTGGCCGATGGCGATACCGCCACCGCGCTGAAGCTGGCCGAGAAAGCCTATGCGCTGAAGCCGAAACATGCCGAGGTGCAGGACACGCTGCTGCAGTTGCAAACCTCTCAAGGGGATTGGAAGGGCGCGCGGGGCGTGCTGAAGGATAAGCGCAAGCAGGGGCTTTTGCCGCAGGACGTGCATATCCGCCGCGACGCGGTGCTGGCATTGAAAGAAGCATCCGAAATTCTGGCCGAAGGCAATTCGATCAGCGCACGCGAGGCCGCGATTTCGGCCAACCGCGCCAGCCCGGACCTGATCCCGGCTGCCGTTCTGGCCGCGCGCAGCTATATCGCGCAAAAGGATTACCGCAGCGCCAGCCGCGTCCTGCAAAAGACCTGGAGCGTGCGGCCCCATCCCTCGATCGCGGCGACCTATGCCGAAATCGTGCCCGATGAGACGCCTGCCGCCCGCTTGCGCCGTTTCGAGGATCTGATCCGCAAGAACCCCGATCACGAAGAAGCCAAGCTGCTGAACGCCGAACTGATGCTGGCCGCCGAAGATTTCCCCGGCGCGCGCCGCGCATTGGGTAATCTGGCCGAAAAGCATCCGACCGTGCGGTCGCTGTCCATCCTTGCCGCCGTCGAACGCGGCGAGGGGGCGGCGGATACGGTCGTGCGCGGCATTCTGGCCAAGGCGCTGGTCGCCAGTCGTGGCCCGCAATGGGTCTGCGACAAATGCCATAATGTCATGGCCGATTGGGCCCCCGTCTGCGACAGCTGCGGTGGGTTCGACACGCTGACATGGCGGGAACCAGACCGTGCCACGGCATCCTCGGGCATCGTTCCGAACGGGGTCGAAATGCTGCCGCTGCTGGTCGGCGACCGGCCGACCGAGGCGGGTCCTGCGCCTGCGCCTGCCATCCGCGATGCCGCGCCAGGCATGATCGAACGGTCTGCTCCGACACCCGCGCCTGTGCCCGAACCGCCGCGCGTCAAGACGCCCGACGTGGCCGATGTGGCCCCCGGCATGGTCCCGCGCGAGTCGGACTATGCCCGCGCAAAACCGGCCGCGCATGACAGCGAACCGGCGATGACCGTAACCGATCCCGAGCCGGTCGAGGTGGTGCATCCCGCCCCGAAACCCGCCCCGGTCGCGGCAAAATCGCAGATCGTGGACGCAGCCGATATTGTGCCCGTGCGTCCCGATGTCGAACCGCCCGAAGATGAAGTGGCGGGCGGCGCTAAAAAATAGCGCCTCCCCCCTTTTCGCCCGCGCTGTAACCTGCTATCCGGCGCGGCACATAAGCGAGATGCCGGTGTAGCTCAGCTGGTAGAGCACGTCATTCGTAATGATGGGGTCGGGGGTTCGAGTCCCTTCACCGGCACCATTTCGCTTCTGGATAAAAGGCCGCGCGGTTGCCATACCGCGCGGCCTTTCCCATTCAAGCGCCTGCCTTTTGTCGGTCCAAAGCGGTCAAGTCGGTGCGATTTCGCGGATGCTTGCCACCAGAAAACGCCAAGGGTCGCGCATAAGCGTTTCGCTATCCGTCAGCGATTTCGGGGCGGCGCATGGCCGCCCCATCCGGGTCATCCGATCAGGAATTGTGCGCCAACAGCAATGGCGCAAAAGCCGCCGATCATGATCAGCCAATTCAGCGCGACGCGCTTGCCGGTATGGCTCTGCTTGGGTGGCGGGATGATCTTGGGATCAGTTTCGGAAAATGGGCTATCGCCCCGGCCTGCGGGTTTTTCGTCATGCGTCGTCATCTGTCGTCCTTGTCTGAACGCAAGTATCTTGGAGTCGAAACGGTTCAGGTCAGGGACGGGGGTGCGCGGGCGCAGGGCGCGATCTGGCGCGATGCGGCGCAGGGCCGCGCGACTCGTGCATAGGCGACGCTGCCGCTGAGACGCGGTGGGGGCAGTGCGATGCCCGGTGGCAGGATGTCCGTCGCAATCAGCGGGCGGATCTGGACGACATCCTTGCGGGCGACGAATTCGCGACCCTGATGCGCCGTCAGGGCCGGGGTCACAGAGGTCAGCCATGTCTGGCCCTGGATTTCGGCCGCTTGTGGGCCGGGCAGCAGCGCGACCAACAGGGCCAGCGCAAGCGCCAGCCAGACCCGTGCGGGACTGGCGGTATCGGGCTGTTCCTGCGTGCCTTGCGTCATCCGCGCAAAATCCACGTTTTGCACCGTCAGGGCAAGCAGTTGCACAGCCGCGCCGCTTATGGGCAAATGGCGCCGAACGCGGGGGCAAAGGATTTTCCCATGCAGATGACCATTGACGAGGCGCTGGCCACCGGCGGCGCGGGCCGGTTTCAGAAACGGCTTTTGGGGATCTTCGGGTTGGTCTGGGCGGCGGACGCGATGCAGGTCATCGCAATCGGCTTTGCCGCCGCCTCGATCGCGGCCAGTTTCGGGCTGACCGTGCCGCAGGCCCTGCAGGCCGGGACGCTGTTCTTTCTGGGCATGTTCGTGGGGGCGGCGGTGTTTGGCCGGATCGCGGACCGGATCGGGCGGCGCAATGTGCTGCTGCTGACGGTGACCTGCGATGCGTTTTTCGGCCTCGCTTCGGTTTTCGCGCCCAATTTCGAGATGTTGCTGGTGCTGCGCTTTTTGACCGGCATGGCGGTCGGCGGCACGCTGCCGGTCGATTACGCGATGATGGCGGAATTCCTGCCACCCCGGAATCGCGGGCGCTGGCTGGTCTGGCTTGAGGGGTTCTGGGCCATCGGCACCATCGTCATCGCGCTGACCGCCTGGGCTGCGCATCTGCTGGGCGCGACCGAGCCGTGGCGCTGGGTCTTTGCCGTCGCGGCACTGCCTGCGCTGATCGGGGTGTTCCTGCGGCTTTGGGTGCCGGAATCGCCGATGTTCCTGCTGCGCCGTGGCGACGGCGAAGGCGCGCGGCGCATCGTGGACCGGGTGCTGATCGCCAATGGCGGGCGCGAATTGCCGCCGCATGTCGAACTGGTCGCGCCGGGCGTGATTCAGTCGGGGCAGGGCATCTTTGGCCCGGAACTGCTGAACCGCACCATTGCAGTGTTGGCGGCATGGTTCCTGGTTTCGTTGTCCTATTACGGGGTGTTCGTCTGGCTGCCGTCCGAGCTGGTCAAGACGGGCTTCGGCTTCGTGCGGGGCTACGGCTTTCTGGTGCTGCTGGCTTTGGCGCAGATCCCCGGCTATGCGCTGGCCGCCTATGGGGTTGAGGCGTGGGGCCGCAAGCGCACCTTGCAGATTTTCCTGCTGCTGAGCGCGGGGGGCTGCCTGCTGTTCACGCTGGCGGCCAGCCCGTGGCTGATTGCGGTTGCGTTGATGCTGATGAGCTTTGCTTTGCTGGGCACATGGGGCGCGCTATACGCCTTTACGCCCGAACTTTACCCAACCGCGCTGCGCGGCACAGGCATGGGCACGGCAAGCGCGGTCGCGCGGCTTGGGGGCGTGCTGGCGCCATCGCTGCTGGGGCTGGTGGTGGCCAAAGGTTTCGGCATGGCGATCGGGGTCTTTGCGGGGCTGCTGTTGCTGGCCGCGCTGACCACGTTGCTGATCGGGACCGAGACGCGAAACAAGGCCATTGGCTAAGGATTGAAGGCCGGTCCTTGCGGGCGGCAGATTGATTTGGCAAGGGAAGGCCATGGCGACCGTATCCGAACTGTATGAAAGCCGCGTCCGCGCAGGCCAGCTTGAACCCGATCCCGCGCAGCGCGGGGTCTTGCCCGCAATGGACCGCGTGGTGCGCGACCTGTCCAGCGCGCCCGCAGCGGCACCTGCGAAATCGGGCTGGCTGTCGCGCCTGATCGGCAGCGCACCCAGTGCCGCGCCCGCGCCCAAGGGGCTGTATCTTTGGGGCGGGGTCGGGCGCGGCAAGTCGATGCTGATGGACCTGATCATGGATGCCGCCCCCATGCCGCAAAAGCGGCGGGTGCATTTTCATGAATTCATGCAGGAAATTCAGGCCGGGCTGAACGCTGCCCGCCAGCGCGGCGAACAGGATGCCGTCCGCCCGGTTGCCAAAAAGGTCGCGGCGGAAACCCGGCTGCTGTGCTTTGACGAAATGCAGATCACCGACATCGCGGATGCGATGATCGTGGGCCGCCTGTTCCAGATCCTGCTTGAGGAGGGGGTAACGATTGTCACCACCTCGAACCGCGTCCCCGAGGATTTGTATAAGAACGGGCTGAACCGCCAGCTTTTCCTGCCCTTTATCGCGCTGATCCGCGAGCGGATGGAAGTAGTGGAGCTGGCCAGCGCAACCGACCACCGTCAGGACCGCGCGGAAGGCGGTCAGGTGTGGTTTGCGCCCGCCGATGCCATGGCTACCGCGCAGATGAACAAGCTGTGGCGCGAAGAAACCGGCGGTGTCCCCCCGACGCCCCTGGTGCTGGAGATCAAGGGCCGCAAGGTCGAGATCCCGCAGCGCGTCGGGCGGATTGCCCGCGCCAGCTTCTGGGATCTGTGCGGCAAACCTTTGGGTCCGGCGGATTATCTGGCCGTAGCCGAGGCGGTGGATCTGCTGTTCATCGACGGCGTGCCCCGGCTGAGCCAGTCGAACTATAACGAGGCGAAACGCTTCGTCACCCTGATCGACGCCTTGTATGAGGCGAAGGTGCGGCTGATCGCCAGCGGCGCGGACGACCCAGAACGCCTTTATGCCGAGGGCGAAGGCGCGTTCGAATTCGAACGCACCGCCAGCCGCCTGCGCGAGATGCGCGATGCCGACTGGGGCAAGTCCTAAGCCCCAGCCTTAGCCGTTATCGCGCAGGATCACGCCCGCAAGGTAAAGCGAACCGCAGATCAGGATACGCGCGCCCGGCTCTTCGCGGGCGATGCGGCTGACGGCATCCAGCGTATCGGGCGCGGTGGTGGCGGGAATGCCTGCGTTCATCGCCGCCGTCTCGGTTTCCTCGGCGGTCAGGGTGGCTTCGGCTTCGGGGATCGGCACGGCGATCAGGCTGCGCACCTGCGATTTAAGCGGGCGCATATAGCCGATCACGTCCTTGGTGTTCAGCATTCCGCAGACCAGATGCGTCGGACGCCCCGGCATTGCGGCCAAGGTCGCGGCGACGGCTTCGCCACCTGCGGGATTATGCCCGCCATCCAGCCAAAGCTCGCAATCCTGCGCGGCATCGACCAGCGGACCATGCGTCAGGCGCTGCATCCGTGCAGGCCATTGGGCGCGGGTCACTGCAGCCTCGGCGGTGTCGAAGCCCAGTTCGCGCAACGCCGCGATTGCGGTTCCGGCGTTCACGATCTGATGCGGACCGGGCAGGTTCGGCAAAGGCAGGTCCAGCAGGCCTTTCTGATCGAAATAGACCAGCCGCCCATGTTCGACATAGCTGTCCCAGTCCTGCCGTGCGATGTGCAGGGGGGCGGCCAGTGCCTCGGCGCGGGCTTCGATCACCTCGCGCGCTTCGGGGGCTTGGGGGGCGACGATGCAAGGCACGCCGCGCTTGATGATCCCGGCCTTTTCGCCCGCGATTTCGGGCAGGGTCTCGCCCAGATATTGCGTGTGGTCGATGCTGACGGGCGTGATGACGGTCAGGCGCGGGGCGTCGATGACGTTCGTGGCGTCCAGCCGCCCGCCCAAGCCGACCTCCAGCAGGGTGTAATCCGCAGGCACGCGCGAAAAGGCCAGAAAGGCCGCTGCCGTGGTGATTTCAAAGAAGGTGATCGGCACGCCGCCATTCGCGGCCTCGCATTCCTCAAGGATCGCGGCCAGATCGTCTTCGGCAATCAGCGAACCCGCCAGACGGATGCGTTCATGGAACCGCGCCAGATGCGGCGAGGTATAGGCGTGGACGCGCTTTCCCGCCGCCTCAAGCCCCGCGCGGATCATCGCTTGGGTCGAGCCTTTGCCATTCGTCCCGGCGATGTGGATCACCGGGGGAATGTTGCGTTCCGGGTTTCCCAGCGCGGCAAGGATGCGATGCATCCGGTCCAGCGACAGGTCGATGACCTTGGGATGCAGCCCCATCAGCCGCGACAGGATGGCGTCGGAATGGCGCATCAGGCGGGCTTCGCCTCGGCGGCTTCCGGCTCGGGCAGGGCTTTCGCGATGCTGCCGGGGGCGGGCAGATCACCCGCGACGGGTGCGGGCAGGCCGCCGACCATGCGCAGGATCGAGATCAGTTCCTCGCGCATCGCCTTGCGATGGGTCACGCGGTCCAGCATGCCGTGTTCCAGCAGGTATTCAGCACGCTGGAACCCTTCGGGCAGCTTTTCGCGGATGGTCTGTTCGATGACGCGGGGACCGGCAAAGCAGATCAGCGCATTGGGTTCTGCAATCTGGATGTCGCCCAGCATCGCATAGGACGCGGTGACGCCGCCGGTCGTCGGATGGGTCAGCACGACGATATAGGGCAGGCGGGCTTCCTTCAGCATCTCGACCGCGACCGTGGTGCGCGGCATCTGCATCAGCGACAGGATGCCTTCCTGCATCCGCGCGCCACCTGCGGCGGAAAACAGCACCAGCGGGCGTTTCAGTTTCACGGCGCGTTCGGCGGCGGCAATGATCGCGTTGCCGACATACATGCCCATCGACCCGGCCATGAAGCTGAAATCCTGCGCGGCCATGACGACGGGGGTGCGGCCCATCTCGCCCTCGGCGACCAGCATGGCTTCTTTTTCGCCGGTGGTCTTTTGCGCGGCCTTCATCCGGTCGGGATATTTCTTCTGGTCGCGGAATTGCAGCGGGTCTGCGACGGGTTCGGGAACCTTCACCTCGTTGAAGACGCCGCCGTCGAACAGCGCGGCGAAACGGGCGCGCGGCGTGATCGCCAGATGGTGATCGCAATGGGTGCAGACGTTCAGGTTGTCATCAAGTTCCCGGTGAAACAGCATGTTGCCGCATTCCGGGCATTTCGTCCAAAGGTTCTCGGGCACTTCGCGGCGCGAGAACAGCGAGTTGATGCGCGGACGCACATAATTGGTGATCCAGTTCATCGGAAGGGCCCCTTTGCGCTGCGTTTGCTCGCTGACTTAGGGCCACAGGCGCAGAATTGCAATTCCATCCCCGTCGCGCTTTGATGCCCTGATGTGGACCCAGAGCTTTGCGTTCCTTCACTATGCCGTCGCACTTGCCGTCTCGATACGGGTGCTTTTGCGTCCGCGGCTGGAACCGACCGTCCGGCTGTCGTGGATTTTGGTGATCGAGCTGGTGCCGCTGGTCGGTATCCTTGCCTATGTTCTGTTCGGTGAAATCCGGCTGCGCGGGGCGGATGTCGAGACCCGCGCCAATATCCGGTCGCGCCTGTCGGGCCTGTGGAAACCCAGCCCCGAGGCGATCCGCCATCCCCCCGATTTCGCAGCCCCCGTGATCGCCGCGAATCGCGCGACCACGGGATTTGCCGCCGTGGCCGGAAACCGCGCCCACCTGCTGTCCGAGGAGGACACGGCAATCACCGATCTGGTCCATGCGATCGACGGCGCGCGCGACCATGTGCATCTGCTGTTCTATATCTGGCTGGACGACAATTCGGGGCAGGCAGTGGCGCAGGCCGCGATCCGCGCCGCGCAGCGTGGCGTCAAGGTGCGCGCGGTCATCGACGCATTCGGTTCGCGCAGCTTCAGCTATTCCGATAGCTGGCAGGAAATGCGCGATGCGGGCGTCGAATGTATCGAGGCGCTGCCCCTTGGCCTGCCGATCCTTGGCAACCTGACCCGCCGCATGGATTTGCGAAATCACCGCAAGATCGTGGTGATCGACCACGTGACGGGCTTCACGGGCAGCCGCAATTGCTCGGACAAGGCGTTTGCGGTGAAGCCGCGCTTTGCGCCTTGGATCGATATCCTGCTGCGCATCGAAGGCCCGGTGGTGCGTCAGATGCAGGCCGTCTTTTTGCAGGACTGGATGAGCTATACCGGCGAAGATCTGGGCGACATGCTGCATATGAACCAACCCGTCATGGCGCCGGGCGAAATCGCGCAGGTCGTGGCGACGGGGCCGGACGACCGGCAGGGTTCGCTTTCGGACTGCATGGCGACGATGATCCATGCCGCCCGCGAAAGGCTGGTCATCACGACGCCTTATTACGTGCCCGACGCCTCATTGGACAGTGCGATCCGCACCGCGGCGCGACGCGGGGTCGAAGTGACGATCATTCTGCCCGCCCGCAACGATTCGCTGGTGGTGCAGGCCACCTCCGAAGGGTTCTATTACGGCCTCGTCTCGGCCGGGGCTAAGCTGATGCTGTTCCATGACGGCCTGCTGCATTCCAAGATCATCACGGTGGACGGGCGCATGGCGATGATCGGCAGCGCCAACATGGACCGCCGCAGCTTTGAGCTGAACTACGAGATGAACATGCTGTTTCTGGGCGGCGATCTGACCGAGGAACTGGACGCAAGGCAACAGACCTATATCGCCCGCGCCGAATCGATCACCTTGGGCGAAATCCGGGCATGGTCGCTGTGGCGGCGACTGCGCAACAACCTTCTGGCGCTGGCCGCGCCCATCCTGTGAGGAGACCTGAAAATGTCCGAACTGGCACAGCAAAAGATCGTCGATGGCGCAGCCGCGCTGGAAGGTGCCGAAATCCGCAAGATGCTGGCTGATCTGCCGGGCTGGGAATTCGACGGCAAGGCAATCCGTCGCGAATGGAAGCTGAAGAACTTCAAACAGGCGGCCCAGCTTGCCAATCTTGTCGCGTGGCAGGCCGAGGCGGCGAACCATCATCCCGACATCACCTTTGGCTGGGGGCAGGTCAGCGTCCTGTTCACGACCCATTCGGCAGGTGGTGTGACGCTGAACGATCTGGTTATGGCCGCGCGCCTGAACCGGGCAGCGGACTGACGCACGGCCCATCAACGCGACAATCAACCACCGCGCGAGTGTTTTAGCCCACGCGCCCCTTGCCCATCAGGCGAGTGGCGCATATCCCTGCCTTAGCTATAGGGCCGCGATGCAGACCAGACGGTTCAGAATCTCGAATCTGTCCGGCAACATCGCTACATCGCAATCGGGCAGGGGCGACGGCCTGCCCATCGCTTACTAGGCACGAGGTCAGGGGATGGCGGTGCGTCCGCGCAAGTGGCTGGAACGAAAGACCCGCGAACGGGCGCAGCGCCAATGGGCCGATATGGCCGAAAGCGTCGAGTTCATGGGCTGGAACCGCATCCGTGGCCTTACGGATGAGGCGCTGGCCCTGCGTGCCAGCCTGAACCGCTTTCTGATGCGCGGTGACAGCAAGGCGGCCGTGTCGCGCATGGCGCTGGACGGGTTGCATCTGCCGGGCGGGACGGATTGGCGCTGGCGGCCCGGTTTCATGGCGGGCAAGGTGTCGCCTCGTGGCATATGTGCACCAGAACCCGGAACGCGGCTGGGTGATCGCGCTGCCGTCTGGCACGATTGCTCCGAACATGCGCTGATCCTTGAACAGGTCAACAATCCCCGCGCGACCGATCTGTCGCCCTATGGTATGCGGCTTGAGGTCTTTGGCTTTACCGGCAGTTTCCTGTCCATCTCGATCGACCTGCCGACCGAGGCGCTGGAGGGGCTGACGCGCAGCCACATCATCCGGCTTGAAGCGTCGCTGGTCGTCGAACGCCCGATCAATGTCTATGCCCGGCTGAATGTCGGCCACGGCCCCAATACCGAAGAACTGTTGCAACAGCTTCGCGACATGGATGCGGGGCTGCAAAGCCAGCAGGTCGTGGAATTCGACCTTGCCTATACCGAGATGAACGAAAAGCGTCTGGAAAAGATCTGGCTGGACCTGATCTTCGAAGCCCCGCAAATGAGCGCGGTCGAACTGCGCGAGCTGTTTTTGTCCCGCAACCTGCGCGCCGATTTCTAAGAGGATGCGATGACCGAATTTGAATCGCTTGGACTGAAAAGCGGCATCTGGCAGGGCACCTTGCGGCGCAGTACACCGCCGGGGCGGCTGATCCTTGTGCATATGGGAACCCGCGTGACCGATGCCCGCGCCACCGCGCAGGCGGATGGCAGCTGGCGCATCGCCGTGGCCATTCCCACCGAAAAGCTGTCCGATGGCGTGCAGACATTCATCCTGCTGGAAGACAATGGCAAGGATAACGAACCGCCGCAGGTGGGCGCGCTGCGACTGTCCAGCCTTAACATCGTTGCGGGCGAACCGCTGGACGAAGACATGCGCGCCGAAATCGACCTGATCCGCAGCGAACTGGACCTGCTGAAAAAGGAACTGCGCAGGTTGGCGGTCAGCTAGGGCGCGTCACGCCTTGGCCCAATACCCGTAGCCGCCGACTTCCTGAAAACCCATGCCGGTATAAAGCGCAAGTGCCGCGACATTCGGACGGCTGACAGCCAGTGCCAGATGGCTGGCCCCGTTTGCCTTGGCCCATTCGGCGGCGGCGCGCATCATGTGACGGGCAAGGCCGCGACGGCGGAAATCGCTTAGCACCTCAAGCGCGTGGATCATGGCCACATCGCCGTGGAGCGCGACAAAGCCAGCCCCGGCCGCACGGTCGTCCAAGCGGCCAAGGATCGCGGTCCTTGGCCCCGTCACGCGGTCCATCACCGCCTGCCGCGCCGGGTTGATATTGCCCGCAGCCCAGATCGTGCGCTGGATTTCCAGCGGCGGCCAGATGTCGAAGGTGGTCATGCGCGGGCGCGATATGTCCAGCGCGCCCAGATCGGCGGACAGGATCGCGGTCGGCGTTTCGGCCATATAGCCGCGTGCCGCCAGCGCCTGTTGCAGCGGTCGGTCGGTATCGGTCACGCGAAACATCGGGCGTTGCTGCCAGCCGTGATGGACGGCCTCGGCTGCCGAAATATCCGCCTCGGTCCAGTGGGGCGACAGGGCACGGGTCGAGCTGACCCGCCCGCCGGCGCCAAGCCCGCGCCCGCTGCGCAATGCGCCGCTATCCGCGAATTCGGCGGCGGGCCATGTCGCCTCGAACGCCAGCGCGATCCGGGGGTCGGGTGTCACAGGTCCAGCCGCGCGCGCAATGTGGCCATCGCCTCGGCGACGCGGGCGGCATCAAGGCCGCGCACGACCAGATTTGTGCCCCAGCCGTGCTCATTATGAAACGGATACGACCCCAGGGACAGGTCAGAGAATTCCTCGGCCACGGCCTTCAGATCCTCGGCCACCTCGCTTTCGCCGCGCCGCACCTCGACCGAGTCCGATTGCGTCGGGCGACCGCCGGGCAGCCGCGGGATCAGCCATGCGACCATTGCGCGAAACACCTCGGGGACGCCTGCCATGACATGCGTATTGCCGATGGTGAAACCGGGGGCGGCGGATACCGCATTGTCTATCAGCGTGGCACCGACCGGGATGCGGGCCATGCGCAGGCGGTTTTCGGTCATCTCGACCCCGATCCGGTCATAGCGGGCCTGCAGCATCGCGCGGGCCTCGGGGTTCACCTCGACCGTGGTGCCATGGGCGTCGCCAACGGCATCGGCGGTGATGTCGTCATGCGTGGGCCCGATCCCGCCCGAGGTGAAGACCAGATCGTAAAGTCCGCCCAGCGACTTGTCGAAGCTGCGGATCGCATCCACGATCTGGGCGTGATCGTCGGCCACGACGCGGATTTCGCGCAGGTCGAAGCCGGTGGCCGAAAGCACGCCCGCCAGATGGTGGGCATTGCCTTCGCGCGTGCGGCCCGAGAGGATTTCGTCCCCGATCACAAGGATGGCGGCGGTGGGATTGTCGGATTGCATCGTGACGCTCCTGCGGCGTTCTATCTGTCGCCCAAAGGTATAGGCCCGCGCAGAGGACTGGAACAAGTGGGCAGACGGGACTATCTGTGGTTCAGTGAAAGACGAGGACCAGATGAACGACGCACGCCAGACCCGCGAAGGTATCCGCATCCACGAGCCCGCCGATTTTCAGGGCATGAATGCGGCGGGGCGGGTCACGGCGCAGATTCTGGACGAGGTGGGGGCGCTTGTCGTGCCCGGAACCACCACCGCCGCCCTTGACGATTTCATCCGCCGCCGCGTCACGGAACTTGGCACGACCAGCGCGACCATCGGTTATCGCGGCTATCAGCACGCAAGCTGCATCAGCGTGAACCATGTCGTCTGCCACGGTATCCCCGGCGAAAAGCTGTTGTCCGAAGGGGACATCCTGAACATCGACGTGACGGTGATCCTTGACGGCTGGTATGGCGACAGCTCGCGCATGTATGTCGCGGGCAAACCCAGCGTGAAATCGCGCCGCCTGATCCAGGTCACGCATGACGCGCTGATGAAGGGGATCGAGGCCGTGCGCCCCGGCGCGACCTTTGGCGACATCGGCTGGGCGATCCAGTCCTATGTCGAGGCAAACCGCATGTCGGTTGTGCGCGATTTCTGCGGTCATGGTCTGGGCCGCACCTTCCACGCGCCGCCGAACGTGCTGCATTTCGGTCGCCCCGGCAAAGGCCCGGTGCTGGAGGAAGGTATGTTCTTTACCATCGAGCCGATGGTGAACCTTGGTCGCCCCGAAACCAAGGTGCTGGCCGATGACTGGACCGCCGTGACCCGCGACAAGTCGCTGTCGGCGCAGTTCGAACATTCGATCGGTGTGACGGCGGATGGGTGCGAAATCTTCACCCTGTCGCCCGAAGGCAAGTTCTATCCCGATCTGGGCTGACGCATGAAAGCGGGGTTGCGCGCAGCCCCGCCCCGCATCAGCCCTTTCTGATCGTATCGCCCGGCAGGAAAGTCGGCGACAATGCGACGATGCCGTTTTCCGGGCGCGGCTCTTTGCCCGCCACGATCCGCGCGGCTCGGCGGCCAATATCCACGCGCCGCGCATCCGTCGTGGTCAGCCGCATCGGAAGCCCGTCCAGCAGATCGACGCCGTTAAAGCCCGCAAGCCCCAGCTTGCCGGGAATGTCATAGCCCTTTTCCAGACACCAAAGCAGGCCGCCCGCGCCGATCATGTCGTTGGAAAAGTAAAGGAAATCCAGTTCGGGTTCGCGCGCCAGAATACGCTCGGTCAGCTCGCGGCCCTTTTGCAGCGATGAACCGCCCTGATAATATTCCCGCGCGGCCAGCGTGATGCCCGCCTGTGCCAGATGCTCCTCGAATCCGGCCAGCCTTTTGCGGGCGCGATGATCCTCCGGCATATGCGTGCCGATGAAGCCGATGCGCCGATAGCCTGCCGCAAGGATTTCCGCGGCCATTTCGGCACCGGCGCGGCGATGCGAGATTCCGACCGCGGTGTCGATGGCGTCACCGTCGATATCCATGATCTCGACCACCGGCAGGCCGACATTATCCAGCATCGCGCGTGCGGGCAGACTGTGTTCCAGCCCGGCAAGGATCACCCCCGAGGGACGCCATGACAGCATATCATAAAGCACCGCATCCTCGCGCGAGGGGCTGTAGTTCGTGACACCCACCACCGGCTGCAACCCGGTATCATCCAGTTCCGCCGAGATGCCGCCCAGCACTTCGGGGAAAACCATGTTCGACAGCGACGGAATGATGACGGCCACCAGATTGACGCGCTGGCTGGCCAGCCCGCCCGCGATCTTGTTGGGCACATAGCCCAACGTCCGGGCTGCCGTCAGAACCTTTTCCCGCGTTGCTGCCGAAACATCGCCACGATTGCGCAGAACGCGGCTGACCGTCATTTCGGAAACACCCGAGGCTTCGGACACATCACGGAGCGTCAGGGGGCGGCTGGTTCTTTTCGTTGTCATACGGGTTCCGTCGCGAAATGATGTTACCGTTACCAACCTTTCATCTGCGCGGCAAGCTTGCCAATCCCACGCGCAGCGGGCAAAAGGACGGCGGCGGTCCCGTGGCTCAACTGGATAGAGCAGCCCCCTCCTAAGGGGCAGGTTACAGGTTCAAGTCCTGTCGGGATCACCACCCCCGATAAATAATCAATAGATTTCAGGTGCTAGCGTTATGGTTTCCAGTTTGGGTGGGCTCGGTTTCTAAAACTTGTTCCTCATCCACCCTAGAAAGGATGCGCTTGCGGTCTGCCGCCTTGCTGTAACGCTGCACTTCCGACAGGCTTTCATGCCCCGTCCATGCCGCTATCTGGTGGGCTGTTGCGCCCGCCTCGGCCAGCGCCATGGCGCGTGCCTTGCGTAGCCCGTGCGCAGACTTTCCCTCGATCCCAGCTGCCCTTGCAGCACCAGCGAACCAGCTGCTAAATGCTTTGTCAGATCGGGCCTTCCCGTGTTCGGTGACAAGCCATGTCATGTGGCGTGGCGCGTGGCTTATAGCGAGCTTGAACATGTCCAAGTCAGCTTTCATGCCGACGGCGAACGCCGGTAGGGTTCGATTGAACGGGACTGAAACTTCACCACCTGTCTTCTTCTGTCGGAAAGTCAGCCAACCGTCCTTGGTGACCATGCCTGGGCCGATCCGGACTGCGTCGGAGGCGCGTGCTGCCGTCCAATAGATCAGCTCCAATGCGAGGCGCTGTGCCGATTCAGGGTGCCAATACTCTCGGAATGCCTCGATATCGTCGATCGACCATGGCACGAAGCCGTCGCTCTTTGCGGTGCTGGACTTGCCTATGTCAATGGATGGATCGTTGGTGATGAGCCGCCTGGCCTTCGCCCAGCGACAGAACGATCGCCAAGTCTTGAGGCGGTTGTTGGCTGGGTGGCCGGACAACTTGGCCAGATCGGCCTCAATATGGTGGATCCGCAAGTCAGCCAGCCGGGCTCTACCCCAGGTGTCGGCAATTTTGCTGAGGTGACCTTTGCGCTGTTGCTTCGTGGTATTCGCCATCTCGGCGAATTCGGAGCCGCGCTGGTAAGAAATGATAGCAGCTGCGATGCTGCCTGTTGCGACTGGTCGCCCCTTGAGCTCGGGACCCGATGCCGACAGGGCTGTTGCATAGGCGATCAGAAACTCTGGGCTATCTTTCGGTCCATCCGGCAGGCGGACGAGTTTGTGTCCGGGAATGGCAAGATAGGTGAAGCGAACGCCGTTGCGCTTGGTGATCGTTTTGACGTGCTTGAGCTTCACCGCATTTCCCGCAGGATTTCGTCGCAAGAGTTCAGCCCTTCGAGATCTTCGCCTTCGACGGGCAGGCTGGATGCGTACTCATCCAGGGTCAACCTGTCGAAAAGGCGCTTGCCGCCAAGCATCCGGCGCGGCAAGCCAAGTCCCCTAAGCGTTGTTTCGCTGACGCCTAGATAGTGCGCGGCTTCTGCAGCCGGCAGGAGCCTAGGAGCGAAGGCGGGGTCATGCTTGCCCATCGTTATCTCCTTTTGCAGGCTTCGGTAGGGGTGGACAGGATGGCGCGTGATGGCACACTGCCTTGCTTTCTCGACATCCAATTCCCATATGCTTTCGATGATAGAAATAAGCTGGGGAAAACCCCTGACACTCGTCGTCACCGAAAGCGGTGACACACAGAAGATCTCGACAATTGAACAAGCGAAGTATTGGCTGAGAAAGCATTGGCCGATTGCTGATGATGCCCGGCAGCGCGCGATGAACTCGATCGACGGCGCTATGGAGTGCATGCTTCCAGTCCAAATTGCGCGCAGGGCGTTCGAGGATGCCGCAGGCACCGCCGGTTATGCTGTCCGCGCCGCATGAAATCAGGGCAAAAATGATATCGACCGGGGCGGATATACCGCCCCGTTTTTTTTGGGCTTGGGACGATCTCATACTGGCCACCACAACGGCCCGCTGTAAATCGCGGCGATAATTGCCAGCAGCACAGCCAGATAGGCAGCAAGCTCTAACAGATCACGAAGCATCGTCGGCCTCGCTTTCCGGGTTGAAACGGTCGCGCACAAGGCTGGCGGTCGGGCTGTCGTGGCGCAGGGTTTTGGCCTGACGGTCCAGCCGCTCGATCTCGGCAAGAATCAGCGCGCCTGCTTTGACAAGGTTTCGACGTGGGGTGGTCGGCTTCCACCATGCATCAGCCCACGGCCATTTTGGCGGTGCTGACCCAATTACGCTAGAGTTACCGATGGCATAGCAGGCAGCGGCAAGAGCCATTTCTTCCCGCCAGTGCGCGTCATCATGCTCCGGCGTCCAGCCTTCGGCGCTGATCTGGCGCTGCCTCTCGGCCAGAACGTCGCGGGCGGCATCCGTCACCTGCGCGGCGGGCGGGGCTTCACGGCTGGCAAGGGCGTCTGCTGCCTCGGCCACGCACGGGTAATTCTGCTCTATGTATCGATGCTTACTGGCACTACGCAGCCGAGTTACCAGCCCCGTGTTGTCTGTGGTCGCGGCGGGCGGGGTGGCGTTGGTGCTGTCGCTGGTGAATGTCGGAACGTATGGATACGCGCTTGGCATCTCCATATTCCCCGCCTCGGTTGGCGGCGAGGCCTTTGCCATCATTTCACCGAGTGGTTTGCGCCCACACATGCAACCGCCGAGGCTGTCGATAAAATACCCGCATCTATCGCAGGCAGGGTTTGGACCGTCTTCGGGGTGCCATTCTTTCTTAGCCTCGGTCGGCAGCGGCGCGGCTTTCAGCACCTCTTGAGGGATCAACGTGACCCGCTGGCAGTGCTGGCAAACCGTCTTTGCAATGGGCAGGTCAGCCCCCATCCCTGCGCGGGCGGGCTGATCGGCGCGGCGGTTCATCGAACTGGCAATCAGGTGAGCGTTTTCTTGGGTCCAGACCCTGCAGACCTCAACGCCCTGTCTCAATTCCACGACGCCGTAGTCACAGCAGTCCGACGGTATGCCTTTGCAGAACTGGGCCTCATACAGCGGCGCATCGTCGCGGGGCGGGGTCGGGTTGGTCATTTATCGCCCCCCTCGTGCCGCATCATCATGGAAAAGAATTCGCGTCGGCAGGCCAGCTTCGGCCTGCCGTCTTCCTCAGCTAACTTGTCGGCCGAGGAGATCACCAGCCAGGGGCGCCGCGCCATCAAGACGTTGAGGTAGGCCTCGCGCTTCCCTGGATGTTCGGCGCAGGCCCCTAGCCAGGGCGCCAGAAAAGCGTCGCTGTAATTGGCGGTGGCCTCGGAGTCGTATTCCCGCAGCGTGGACAGGCCATCCGTCACGGCTTGCCCATGCCCTGCATTCACGAGATTGCGGATCAGGCCGATGCAGTAGATCTGCCCCGGCTTCTTTTCGTTCTTGCTGACATTGTTGCGCGTCATCAAATGGCATCCTGCTGCCGCAACGGCCTCGCAACAGGCCAGCGCCCACGGCTCGCCAGCCGTCAGCGCGGCGCGGTAGACGACATGCGGTGAGACGCGGATCTGCTGAGTGTTGATCTCGACGAAGGCCAGCGCCTGTTCCTGGGGCGCGACCAGGGCCACCATGGCCGGGATCGAGCGAATCCCGCACAGCGCGGCGGCGTGGGCGCGGTGCTGGCCGTCGATTACGGCGTAGCGGCCGCCCTCGACCGGTGCCACCATTACCGGCGAAAAGCGCGACCAGCGGAAGTCCCTCGCGATGCGCTTGATTGCGGTCCAGTTGCTGGTGTTTAGCGGGCGCTGGTATCGGTCATCAATGACCAGATCGGCAACCTTGACCCACATCAGTTGCGGGGCGGGCTGATCGGCCAGAGGGAACGGGGCGATGCCCTCGACGCTAACCGGTCGCAGTTCGTCAAGCGGGCTCATGAGGTCACCTGCGGGTAGTGCCGAAGCACCTGTGCCGAATCTTCGCCACTTTCGGCCAGATCAGCATCGCGTATCCGCGCAATCGTGACGCGGGCAAAGCTGGTGCCTTTGTTGAGCCGCCGTCCGATGCTGCCGGATGATTCCCCGGATCTGGCGCAGGCCAGCATGTGCAGGCGCATTTCGTCGTCTTGGCGTGACGCGGTCACCACGCGTGCGGTTCGGGTTTGCGGCATCTTCATAAATCTGCTCCAAACTTTTGGGATTCGTTGCCCCAATTCGTCCAGCCGGGGCGCTGCTGGCGGCTGAACAGTTCCAGCCGGCGTGCGTTTGGCATCAGCTTCTCGGCTGCTGCGAACGCTTCGTCAGGTTTGCGGGAATGTTCGCGCAGCGGCCCCTCGATCACCGATCGGACAGACCGCGTCGTCTTGGGTGAGCCGCGCGTGCCGATCAGGAACGGTTCGCCTGCGCATCGCAGGATGTAGCCGGTGCCGAAGGCGAGCTTGCCGTGCTTCGTGCGCTTGGCCCAGTGTCCGGCGGTCTTGAATGTGAAGCCCCACGCCGCCATGACATCGATGCCTTCCCGAAGCATGGGATTGGTCGCCCAAAGCCAGAGGATGCAGTGGTCTGCCGCGAGGATGGATACCGGCATAGCCTTGATATCCTCGAGCGTCATGAGCCCGTACTGCCCGCCAGCGCCTTTTACCGTAATGCCCTTGGCCGACCGCGTTGCAAAAGCCCATGGCGGATCGGCCATGATCATGTTGAAGCCGTCAGCTGGACGAAGATCGAAAAAAGATTGGACCAGTGGGCTATTCGAAGCAGGAAAAGGCCCCCGGCGCGAGCAGTGGCCGGGGGCAGTTATGCCCGGCAGGACAGGCGAGTGTTCTGCGGGCAGGCCCATCACTTCGCGCGCCCCTTGGCACGAGCGATGGCATTACGTCGATCAGCGAAAAACTGCAGCAGCTGCTCATCCTGATCATCAAGCCGGTCCTTGATCGCCGGAATGGGCGACCCGAACAGCGTGTGGTTGGTGTCGGATCCGCGGGCCATCACTGCATTCCCCGCAGGAGGCTCAGGTTGCTCAGGTAGATCCGCTCGATCGTCAGAGGCGTCGCCGTGACAGACTGACGCGCGATGAGCTGGCGCAGTTTGCGAACCAGCTGCTGCACGCGCGTCGGCTTCTTCTCGGCCGGCGACGGGCGTCCGGTCCTGATCCGATCGATGTCGCATTGCTCAAGCGCGCTCATCAGAATTTCCCCCGGCTGTTCGGAGGGCGGTGCCGCTGAACAATCGTGAAGCCGAATGCGCTGGCGGCAATCTTCACGGCCAGCAGGCGCATGCTCTCTGGCAAAGCGGCCGCTTGCTCGGGGTTGGACATGATGTCGCGCGCGGCCTTAATCGCGACGTGGTCGAGAGGAAGGGAAGGGGTTCGCATTACGCGCTCCATCCTGTTGAAGGTTTCGGATGGGCAGAAAATGAATGTCAGGAATATTCCTGTCAATCCTGAAAATTCTTGGTAGGAATTTTCTAGCGTGTCTAAATGGGCAGGCTGCTATGCCGAGTCGATGCACGGGGGTGCGTGACCGGCAAATTTTTAAGCCTGCCGTTGGAGTTGATTTTGGATAACGAAGCGAGGTTCGCAGGACTGTTGGCTGTAATGACAGACCAGCAGTTTGATGATCTGCTTAAGGCTTTGGTGGAGGAGGCTCGGCAATCATGCGCGCCATGTCCAACCACCCCTGCTGACGTTCGGGTGAAAGTCCCCGGAATGACTGGACCAGAGCGCGCTCGGCGACGGTCCTGTCGTCACTAAGCAAGTCAATCACTTCGACGTCCAAGGCTGCGGCTAGCTTGCGCAATACGCGCAGGGTCACGCCGTCGAAACCGTTCTCGATCTTTGAGATCATCGACTGTTCGACTTTTGCCATCTCGGCAAGCTCGGCTTGGTTAAGGCCGCGAGCGCGGCGAATCCGTTGCAGGTTCATCCGGGGATATTCATCCCGCGGGTATGAAAACTCAAACCCAGATCAGGAATAAAATGCTTGACGGGAATATTCCTCACGTTCATATCGTCAAGCATGGTCACACTCGAAACTCATCTCAGGCAGTCGGGCGAGAAGCAGGCGGACTTCGCTGTGCGGGTGAACGTCAGACAAGGAACCGTTTCCAAGCTGTGCAGGGGGCAGATGATCCCCAGCATGATGCTTGCCCAACGAATTGAGCGAGCCACTGGAGGCAAGGTTCCGGTGGCGATTTGGGTATCGGGCGAAACCGTTGATCAGGCGGCGATTTCGCCGCCTCCCCCTAACCTCGAGCATCCTCATGAAAATGCACCTACAAGTACCTGATCCCCACCTGACTGCGCCCGGCGCCCGTCAAATGTCCCGTGACAGGGCATTTGACGGCCGGGGTCGGTCACCTGACGCAGCCCGCCGCGCGCATGTCCATCACGGCCCCGACCGTGACCTGTTCATGCGCCGGTGGTCGCTGCTGATGATCGCCAGCTTCACCTCCCGCGAGGCCTGCGCCGTTCATTTCGCCGTCACCTTCCAGACGGCCTGCAACTGGTTCGATGGTCACTGTCGGCCCTATGGCCATGTGGTGGATTACGCCATCGAAACGCTGCCCCGCTATCACGAGATCATGCGGGGTGATTGATGGGGATCGGGCTTTCAGGTTGCCCGGGGCGGGAGGAGGGTGGGGCCGCAGCGCCTGACCTCAAACCCGTCACGATCCTGCCGCTTCGGGCGGTGCATCGACAGGATCGTGGAACCTGCGGCTGGCCCGGCCGAGAGCTGCTGACCAAGGCAGCGGGGCATAAATCCATCGGCAGCCTCCCTCCCAAGCCGATGAACAGGCGCGGCGGTCATGACCCATCACACCGCCGCGCCGCCTTTCATCAGGAACCAGTCATGAATGTTCAGATCGAATACCGCGAGACGCCGGTCATGCCGGTTTCTGGTGATCCATCGGTGCGCGCGCGTTTCGCCATGCTGGCCATCGGCTATAGCGCGCTGTCCGGCATCCTTGACCGATCGGCTGTCGATCGGGTGGGCGGCGAGATCTACCGGACCTTTGGCGCCGGCAGCGACCTGACCCATGAAATGGACCGGTTCATCTCTGCGTTTCCCTGCGCGCGGCACCGTCAAGAAGATTTGAGTGAGGCCGGATACCGTCTGATTCATGCCGTCGAACGCAGCACCTGGACCGGCCAGAGACGCAGGGCGGATCTCGATGGCTGAGGGGCAAAAGCTTTCCACCGCAGATCACGTCATGCTGCATGCGATGGCGCTGCTGTCTCGCCCGCCGCTGGTCGATCGCGCCAACGTGCCAATGCAGATCGATGCGCTGCGTGCCGCCTTGCCGCGCGTATCGCGCGATGCCCCGCGGCTGCGCCCAATCATAGAGATCGCCGAGAAGTTTGCGACGTTCGCGCCGATCGAGCCGGGATATTACGGCGGGCTGCATCACCGCGCCGCCCAGGTGATGAATGCGTGGGATGCCCGCAGGCTTGCAGACGGCTGCGAAGCGCTGAGGGCGGGGCCATGACGCGTCTGGTTCTGACACCCGCAATGCAGGTTTCTCCGCCGGTGTTTTCGCGGGGCGAGCTGCGCGGCATCGAGCTGCTGGCGAAAAGCACGGGCGTGAACGCAAACGACCTGTCCTCGGTCCTGGCCACGTCGCAGAACTGTGCGCGCCGTCGCAACAGCGTTGCCCAGACGATCGATTTCGCCATTCGGCTGGAGGAAATGGAAGAGGCCGATCGCCGGGAACGCAAGGCGCTTCTGGCGTGTGCCTCGGCCATCCTGCTCGCGGCCATCGTTGTTTGGACGGTGCTATGAAGCCCGATGACCACCGCATCGAGGAGGCCAAGGCGATGCCGATCGCCGATGTCGTTGCGCGGCTCGAGCTATCCAATCTGGTGCGGACCGGCGGTGAGCTGGTCGGGCCGTGCCCGCAATGCGGTGGCCGCGATCGTTTTGGCATCAACCTGCAGTCAGGCATGTTCCAATGTCGGAAAGAATGCGGCCCGCAGGCGAAAGGCGACCAGATTGCGCTGGTCCAGCATGTCATGGGCATGGATTTCCGCGCTGCGCTGGAATGGCTGTGCGGTCCTGCGCAAGGCATCTCGGATGCAGAGCGGCAGGAACGCCGGCGCAAGGCTGAGGAAAACCGCCGGCGGCAGGACGCCAAGGCGCAGAAGATGCGCGAAAGCTCGATCTCCGGCGCGCGGGACATCTGGTTCAAGGCCCAGCCTGCAGAGGGAACGCCGGTTCGGGATTATCTGACGCTGCGCGGCATTGATCCAATGCTTTACCCGACCTTGCCGCAGGTCATCCGCTTCGATCCGCAGGCTCGCTACACCATCCCGGTCGAGGGCGAAGCGGGGAAATGGCGCACGATCCATACCGGGCCCGCGATGGTTTGCGCTGTCGTCGATGCGGCATACCGCGTGACAGCGGTGCATCGGACATGGCTCGACCTATCCCAGCCCAAGGGCAAGCTGATCCTGCCGGATCCGCGCAGGGAGGGTGAGACGCTGCCGGCCAAGAAGGTGCTGGGTTCAAAGAAGGGCGGGGCAATCAGGTTCGCCACGCCGAAGGACTGCGACACCATGATCATGGCCGAGGGGGTCGAGACGACCCTTTCCGCCCTGATCGCGGAGACTGTTCCGGGGGCTTCTGCCCACTGGTGCGGCGTCGATTTGGGGAACATGGCCGGACGCGCGCAACGGGGCCCCGGCCTGAAATATGCCGGCCTGCCCGACATGGACGATTCCGAAGCTTGGCTGCCCCCGCCATGGGTGCGCCGGCTGATCTTCGTCCAGGACGGGGACAGCGACCCGAAGCTGACCCGCGCGCGACTAGAAACAGGTTTGCGCCGCGCGATGCTGAAACGGCCCGGATTACGCGGGTCGATCGTCCATGCCGGGGAGGGCAGGGACTTGAACGATATTCTGATGGGAAAGACTTATTTTGATGCCCAACCCTGATCCTGAAACTGCTGCGGCAATGCACGCGACAGTGCTTGCCATCTTCAATAATCTTCCGCCGGCCGAGACCGATGCCGAGATTGAAGGGCAGATAATTGCGCTCCTGCGGATGGCCTGTTCGCTGTCGATTCCATGCGGGCTTTCGCTAGGCGATATTATTGATCGCTTGGACGAAGCGCACTTGTTTTTGACGAATGCGATGCGTCTGGAAGGCCGGTTGCAATGACTGGCGATAGCGACGACGACAGCATCGGCAAGGTTCGCGCCGTCATGCAGGCCGCCGAGGATGTTGATCTGCCGGATGGGATGGAAGCACCCAGCGACGACGCAGCGGGCGACAACTACCCCGACGATTACACTCCCCCGCCGCCCCCTCCCGAAGACGGGACACAATCGGACGAGCCCGAGCCTCCGGTTTCGATCGCCTCGCGACAGCCGCTCAACGATATCGGCAACGGCCATCGCTTCCGCATCCATTTTGGCGAAAACATCCTGTTCGTATCTCAGGTGGGCTGGTTCGTCTGGGACGGCACCCGCTGGAAGCGGGATCCAGAAATCAGCCGGGACTGTTCGCCGCTCATTCGGGGCCGCGCCCATGGCATGACGGATCTGATTGAGAAAGAGGTCGATTGGCTGCAGCCGTCCAAGCGCGATCGACAGCTGCTGATCGAGGAGCGAAAGCTGCGGACGCGGCGGATCGAGATCGAGGCCACGCCCGATTACGCCGGCAATGAGGAACTGATCACGGAACTCAATGAGATCGGCAGTCGCCTTCGGACGATCGATGGCGCGCTGAAGACCCATAAGAGCCTGATCGGCCGTCGCATGACGCATGCCAAGAATGCGGGCAACAGCGGCCCGATGTCGAACATGATCAACGAGGCCCGGGTGATGCTGGCCCACGCGGTCGATGACATGGATCGCGGTGACCTCGACGTAAACACCTTGTCCGGCGTCTTGCGCTTCTCCCGCATCGCAGGTGATCCGAAAGAGGGCATGTCGCCCATGGCGGAGGTCGAGTTGGTGCCGCACGATCGGCAGCAGCTGCTGACCAAGGTGATGCCCGTCGAATATGATCCTAAAGCGGAATGCCCGCGCTTCGATGCCTTCCTGCAGCAGATCCAGCCCAATATCGAGATGCGCCGGTTCCTGCAGCGCTGGTTCGGCCTCTCGATGTCAGGGCTCGATATCCAGAAGCTCGCCTTTTTCCACGGCGGCGGTGCGAACGGTAAATCCGTCCTGGTGGATCTGATGGCCCGGATGATGGGCGATTACGCCGCAACGGCAAAAATCGAGAGCTTGACCGGCAAGAACAAGAAAAGCGGATCGGATTCGCAGCCAGACCTGATCCCGCTGATCGGCGCGCGGATGGTCCGCACATCGGAACCAGAAGAGGGCGAGCGCCTGCAGGAAGGCTTGGTCAAAGCCCTGACCGGCGGCGAGCCAATGATGGTACGGGCGCTGTACACAGACATGATCACCTTCCAGCCGATCTTTAAGCTCACGATCTCGGGCAACCATCTGCCCGACATTCGGGGCGGCGATGACGGGATCTGGCGCAGGCTCATGTTGGTCACCTTCCCCGTCCAGATTGCCGAGAAAAATCGGATCCCAAAAAAGGAATTGGATGACATCCTGTGGGCCGAACGGTCGGGGATCCTGAACTGGCTGGTCGCTGGACTGCTGGATTACCTCGAGGGCGGCTTACGCGAACCCGAAGAGGTCATGGCCGCAACAGAAGGCTATCGCAAGGACAGTGACCCGATCGGGACGTTTCTTGCCGATGCCACGGTCGTTACCGGGTTCGAGCGGGACTTCATGACCGCCCGCGAGCTGATGGACGCCTTTAACTTCTGGATCGAAGAGCGGGGCGAAACGCGATGGAGCCCGCGCACAGTCTCCCTGCGCCTGAAGGCAAAGGCGGACATATGGCGACACCCCGACACGCAGAAGACCTTTGCGCCTGGGAAATCCGGTGTGACCGGTTATCGCGGCATTCGCCTTTCCGAGGAACTCGGGGCGCGGATGCGTGCGGCTGAGGCCTCTGCAGCACAGTCGTCGTCGGGGTGGCCGAGATGACCCCGCACCCCTCTCATCATCATCTACCGATTGGCGGGCCTGCGGGCCCGTCGCGCATTTCTGGGGCTTGGCTTCGGTGTTGGGCGCGACGGGTCCGAGATGCGGCGAGTGTGGGCTTGAGATTTATCAGGGGTCAGGGGGTGCGCTCTGTGTGATTTCAGATGCTTAGGCCATGATTTTGGGCGCGACGGGCGCGACGGGCTTGAAAAAGCTGCATGTACCCGCGCGCGTCTTTCCGGGGGGTTAGGGGGAAATCCCTCTTACGCAAAGGGTAAAATCTCAAGCCCTTCAAGCCCGTCAGGCCCAAAAAAAAGTCCTAAGCTATTGATAATTAACAAACGATGTTGGGAATTTTCCCTGCATTTCTCGGGCCCTTTTCTCAATTCTCAAGCCCGTCAAGCCCATTTCAATTTTAGCCACCACAATAGGTAGTGCCATGACAAAGAAAGGCCACAAAATGCAGGCATCAGAAGGGCAGAACAGCGTGCTGTATGTCGATCGTCGTGGGGTTGCGGTGGAAAGTGACCGTGCGGAGCGGTTCGCTGCTGAAACGGAACGGCTCGCCGAAATCCTTGCCGCCAGCGCCATCCCCGAGGAATGCGGCTTCCGTATCCGGCCTGCACCCGCCCGAGGCGGATTTGCCATTCATCGCAGCATCGAGATCACCCCGGTCGGAACCGATGGGTTTGAGGCGGTCCATCGGGGCGCGGGCGGTCGATCGGCGATCCGGGCGGCTGACGTGTTTGATCGCATGATCAACTCGGCGCAGCGCCGCAAGCAGCCGTGGCCGCTGACGCCCGGCCAGATCGCCATGGGGCGGCGTTATGCTGCGCTGGTCGAGTTCCTTGCATCGGATGGCGTCAAGTTGTCGAAGTTGGAAGCATCATTCGGCGGCGGCGACGGCGGGAACTGGATGGATCGCCGTTTGCAGCTGTCGGATGAGGTTGCTGGCATGCGCAAAAGAATTGGAACCGGGATCGCCATGGCAGTGCGTCGGGTGCGGCCTTCGGAACGTGGCGATGCTCATCGTGGCCCGATCCTCGATCGAACGCTGGTTGATATGGTCTGTTTACAGGGCCGCTCTCTGGAAGATGTTTTGAAGGCACACGGCTGGATGAAGAATGCCCGGACCCACAGAGGCGTCACAGAGGCGCTCTGCGGGGCACTGGACCGCATGATCGGGTATCGGGCTTAAGAAAAGGTATTGACGCCTTACGTCACTCTGTGAGACAGAATTCACTATTATCGCGAAATGTGCCCGCCGGGATCATCCCTAGCGGGCATTGTCATTTCCGGGCTTCGGTTGGTGCAGTTTTTAGGGCTTTGCCCGGGAGGTCTTCGCTTGAAGGCTGCTGCATCATCCCGAGCGCGGAAGGTTAAGCACGGTCGGGAAAGTGCGCGCTTCACCCCGGCGACCTTGCGGAGTGTTAGCCGCGATCCGCGCTCGACCATTCCGAAAGGATCAGCATGGCCCGGCTCAAGCAGCTCGCCCCGCGTGTCGGGTCGATGTCGTCACGCGTCAAGTCCATCGGTGCTGGTCCGGATCGCCTCAAGCGGCGTGACCAACTGGTGGCATGGCGCAAGTGGTATAAGACGGCTGAATGGCAGCGCCTGCGCTGGGATTGCATCTCGGCGGCGCTGTTCACCTGCGTCCGGTGCGGTCGCATTCATCGCAGCCCCGACTTGGTGGCTGACCATATCGAGCCGCATCGTGGTGACCGTGCCCTGTTCTTTGATCCGAAGAACCTGCAGTGCATGTGCGCCGCCTGCCACAACAGCGACAAGCAGCGTGAGGAAAGGGCGGGACATGCCGCCCGGAGTTAGGCCGCCGCGCCCCGGTGCATCCCCTCCGGTTCTGCGACTGCCGCCATGCAGCTATTGTGGGACCACCGCGACCGGGTAGCGGTGCCCGTCCTGCGGTGCCCCGACCCCGTGGGCGGTGCCCCCGTCGCGCAAGTGACCGGCCTGCCTCGGTCCGACCGCGCAGCCCTAGAAAATCCGGCGGATCGGACCGATCCGGCATCGGGTTTTCGCGGGTGTGGCGAAAATGCAACGAAAATCGGTCGAAAATGCCCGATTTCCGGGCAAATCGACCCATCGGACCCCGAAATGGGGGGGTGGGTCGAAAGTCCGGGGGCCGGTTTGGCCTAGACCCGCGCCCCCCTCAGCTGGAGATTTTTTTCCTGTGGATCACGAAAACTCCGATGGCGGGCAGGAGGTCGACCTGTTCGGCCAGCCACTGCTGCCGATCCGGGATCGCCGTGGTCGCAAATCGTTCTGCGTTAGCAAAGAAAATCAAGCCTTTGTGGCCCGCCGCGCGGCTGACGGCTGGACGCATGACATGATTGCCGAAGATATCGGCTGCGATGCGAAGACCTTGCGGAAGTATTTTTCCCGTGAGCTGTCTTCCGGACGCGTGTTCATGGTCGGCGAGATGCTGGACATTTTGCACCGCCGTGCGCGCGAGGGTCATGTACCATCGGTCAAAGCATTGCTCGATCGATACGAAGACGCCGCGCCGGTCGCGCCTCGCAATCGCAAGGATGCCGAGGACCGCGATGACGGCGACGCGGCACCGGCCGCGCCGATCGGCAAGAAAGAACAGGCGGTACTCGAAGCGCAGAACGTGCCTGAAACCTACGGCGATATCTTCAACCGCCTGAAGAGCCGTCACTGATGCCGCTCGATGGCGTGTCTTTTTCCTGCCCTGACTGGGCGGATAAATTGCGCCAGGGCAGGACGCCCATCCCGGATCTGCCGCTGGATGATGTCCTTGCCGATGCCGCGGTGGACCTGTTCAACCTGCTGCGAGTGCCCGACATTCCCGGTCAGCCGACGATGGCCGAGGCTGGCGGCGACTGGATCCGGGACATCGTTCGTGCCGCATTTGGTTCGGTGGATGCGAAAACGGGCAAACGGTTTGTGGGTGAAATCCTGAACCTGATCCCGAAGAAGAACTCGAAGACGACCAATGCTGCCGCGCTCGGGCTGGTCGCCATGATGATGAACCGGCGCCCGAACATCGATGGCGTCATCATCGGTCCGACGCAGGAGGTGGCGGAAAAGTGCTTCGCCCAGGCGGCCGGGATGATCGCTGCCGATCCATACCTTACCAAGCGCTTCAAGGTGATCGAGCACAAAAAGACGATCCTCGACCTGCACAAGGACGAAGACACCGGCGTGCGGATGAACGCAAAGCTGAAGATCAAAAGCTTCGACCCGAAGGTCGTCACCGGCTCGATCCCGGCATTCGCGATCATCGACGAGCTGCATCTCATGGCCGAAATGAACCATGCGGCGCGTGTGATCGGCCAGATTCGGGGCGGCATGATCACCAATGACGAAAGCCTTCTGATCATCATCACCACGCAATCGGAGATCCCGCCCGCCGGGGTTTTCAAGGCCGAGCTGCAATATGCGCGTGGCGTGCGCGACGGGACGATCACCGCCGGGGTGCGGATGCTGCCGATCCTCTACGAATTCCCCGTGGAGATGCAGAGCTCCGAGGACAAAGCATGGCGGGATCCGAAGGTCTGGCCGATGGTGCTCCCAAACCTCGGGCGTTCGGTGACGCTCGACAGGCTGGTCGCCGATTATCAGGGCGCGGTCAGCAAGGGGATCGAGGAGGAAATCCGCTGGGCCTCCCAGCACCTCAATATCGAAATCGGCATGGGCCTGCATGCCAATCGCTGGCCGGGTGCGAATTACTGGATTGCCTGCGGTGACAGGAAGTTCACCTTCGACGATCTGATCGACCAGTCCGAGGTTTGCGTGGCCGGTGTAGATGGCGGGGGATTGGACGATCTTTTCGCGCTTGCCGCCATTGGCCGGCACCGTATCACCAAGAAATGGCTCCATTGGGCACATTGCTGGGCGTTCGATGATGTCTTGAAGCAACGGCAGGACATTGCGCCGCGCCTGCGCGACTTCGAGAAGGATGGTGATCTGACCATCTGCGAGAACGTGAATGACGATGTTACGGGCGCCTGCGATCGCATCGATCAGCTCGAAGCGGCGGGCCTGCTGCCGATCGACAGCCCCGCAATCGCCCTAGACAGCCACGGTATCGCTGAACTTCTCGATGAGCTTGAGGCGCGTGGCTACGCCGACGACCGGCTCATCAGCATCGGTCAGGGATGGAAATTGCAGCAGGCGGTGCTCACGCTGCCGCGCCGCCTTAAAGACCGAAAATTCATTCACGGCTCTACCGGTCTGATGACCTGGAATGTCGGCAACGCGAAAACCGAGCTCAAGGGGAGCAATTACATCGTGACCAAGCAGGTGGCCGGAAGCGCGAAGATCGACGCCCTGATGGCGACCTTCAACGCCGCGATGCTGATGTTCGGCAACCCTGAAGGCGTGGGGCCGTCCGTCTATGAGACCCGCGGGATTCGGAGGGTCTGATGGGTTTTCTGAACTGGTTCCGCCGCGATGCGGCCCCCGCCGCACCAGAGCCGACCTCGGTCCGGGTCAGCGCGCTGAACGACTCGATGTTGATCGGTGATCTGACCGATCCTTATCTGGCCCAGTTCATGCGGGGCGGTCTGGCATCTGCCAGCGGTGCCATTGTGACGCCTCAGTCTGCGCTCAAGAATACGGCTGTTTTCCGCTGCGTGTCGCTCTTGTCCTACGCCATGGCGATGCTGCCGGTGCATCTCTATCATCAGGGCGATGCTCGGGAAAAAGCCTCGGACCATCCGTTGTTCAAGGTACTGCACCGCAAGCCCAATGGCTGGCAGACGGCCTTCGAGTTTCGCCAGCTGATGCAAGCTTGGGCGCTCCTCCATGGGAATGCCTATGCGGCCAAGGTCACGCGCGGAGATCAGGTCATTGCGCTGCTGCCCATGGACCCGGAGCGCGTTGTCGTCGAGCAGCTGGATAACCTGACGGTCAGGTACAAGTTCACCGCAAAAAACGGCGGCCAGCGCATAATGCCGGCAGAGGACGTGTTCCACCTGCGCGGGTTTACGCTGGACGGGCTGACCGGCAGGTCGCTGGTCAAACAGGCCGCAGAGGCGATCGGACTGGCGCTGCAGGCCGATCGCGCGGCGGGGCGCTTGTTCCAGAAAGGCCTGATGGCCGGTGGCGCGTTGCAAATGCCGGACAACAAAAAACTGTCCGAAGAGGCTTTTGAACGGCTGAAAGCCAGCATGTCCGATCATGAGGGTGCCGAAAATTCGAATGCCTGGATGATCCTCGAGGAGGGCCTGAAGGCCAATCCGTTCGCGACCACGGCAAAAGATAGCCAGCACCTCGAGACCCGTAGCCACCAAGTGGAAGAAATCTCGCGCGTCTTCGGCGTTCCGCGCCCGCTGCTAATGATCAACGACACCTCTTGGGGCACGGGCATCGATGTGCTCGGTCAGATTTTTGTGCGGTACGGGCTGAGCCCGTGGTTTGAAGCCTGGGAGCAGGCGATCTCGCGTTGCCTGCTCAGCGACCGGGAGCAGGATCTCTATTATGCCAAATTCAACGCGGCGGCCCTTCTGCGCGGCAGCATGAAGGATCAGGCAGAATTCTTCTCGCGCGGTTTGAGCGTGAACAACCAACAGCCCTGGCTGCATGTCGAAGAGGTCCGCGACTGGATGGACCTGCCGCTGCGGGATGATCTCGCCCAGCCCGTCAAATCCGCCGCAAAGGAGACGACCGATGACACAGCGCGCAGCGCCTGAAATCCGGGTCTCGCGCCCCGCACAGGTTCAGGCTTATGAACCGTCGCCGCAGATGATGGACCGCTGGTCGTCCGGCCTGCGGGCCGCGGACGGCGATCGGGACAATGTCATCAGCATCCTCGACGTGATCGGGGAAGACTGGTGGACGGGGGAGGGAGTGACCGCCAAGCGGATCTCGGCAGCGCTTCGTTCGATCAAGGCTGACGAAGTGATCGTCGATATTAACAGCCCGGGCGGTGACTTCTTCGAAGGCGTCGCGATCTATAATCAGCTCCGGCAGGATTCGCGCAAAATCACCGTGCGCGTCCTTGGTCTTGCTGCGTCCGCTGCCTCGGTCATCGCAATGGCGGGGGATGAGGTCCAGATCGGTCGCGCCGGGTTTCTGATGGTGCACAATGCTTGGGTCGTTGCCGTCGGCAATCGCCACGATATGGCCGAGGCCGCGAAGACCATGGAACCATTCGATGCGGCAATGGCGGCGGTCTATGCCGACAAGGCCAAGGTGGACCGCGCGAAGGCGGCAGGCTGGATGGATGCCGAGACCTGGTTCAATGGCGAGGATGCGCTCGCTGCCGGACTGGCAGATACGCTCTTGGCGGCTGATCTTGAGGATCGGACCGAAGGCGGTGCCAACGCGCTTCGCAAGGTCGATACGCTTCTCGCCAAGCAGAATGTTTCCCGGTCGGAACGCCGTGCGCTTCTGGCCGAGATCAAGGGTGGCAAGCCTGACGCTGCCACGACCGTCACGCCCGGCGCTGACGACGGAATGGCTGCACTCGTGCAGTCGATGATCGCAACGCTCAGAAAGTGAGGAACACTATGGGCATGATGAAACACCCGGCGCTGGTGGCGCGCGGGATCGTTGCCGTTCGCGCAGATGCCGGCGGTGACCCAAAGACCATGCTTGCGGCTCTGAACGCCGCATTCGAGGAATTCAAATCCACCCATACTGCTGAGTTGAAGGCACTGAAGGATGGCCAGTCCGATGTCGTTCGTACCGACAAGCTGACCAAGCTCGAGGCGTCGATCAGCAGCCTGCAGGGCGCGCTGGACACACAGGCCGCGCAAATGACCGCGCTGCAGCTTGGGGGCCCGGGCACGGATGGTGCGCCGCGCGACCCGGAATACAGCAACGCCTTCAGTGCGCACTTCCGTAAAGGCGATGTCAACGCCGCACTGAACAAAGGGGCGGATGCCGAAGGCGGGTATCTTGCGCCCATCGAATGGGACCGCACCATCACCGACAAGCTGGTCGAGGTCTCGCCCATGCGGCAGATCGCGACCATCCAGTCGATTTCCGGCGCCGGGTTCAAGAAGATCTTCAACCTTGGCGGCACAGGGTCCGGCTGGGTCGGCGAGACCGCGCCGCGCCCGCAGACCGCGACCGGCACCTTCGGGGTGATGACCTACACCCCGGGCGAGATCTACGCCAACCCGGCTGCCACCCAGCAGCTTCTGGACGACAGCGAAGTCGATCTCGAGGCGTGGCTCGCCAATGAAGTCGAGAAAGAGTTCTCGCTTCAGGAAGGCATTGCTTTCGTCGCGGGCAACGGCGTGAACAAGCCGACTGGGTTCCTGACCTATGCCGAAGGCGCGACCAACGCAGGGGCACACCCGTTTGGCGCGATCCCGACCACAACCGTCGCCGGTGCTACGGCGATCACCAGCGATGAGCTGATCGATCTGGTCTACAGCCTGCCGGGCGAGTTGTCGCAGAATGCGCGCTTCGTGCTGAACCGCACCTCGCTCGCCCGCATCCGCAAGCTGAAAGACGGCGACGGCAACTATCTGTGGCAGCCGTCCTTCCAGGCAGGCCAGCCCCAGCAGGTGCTGGCGTTCCCGGTCACGGAAATGGCGGCCATGCCGAATGCGACGGCGGGTGCTTATCCGATCGCTTTCGGCGATTTCAAACGCGGTTACCTGATCGTCGATCGCTTGGGCATCCGCGTCATGCGCGACCCCTACACCAACAAGCCCTACGTGCATTTCTACTCGACCAAGCGCGTCGGTGGCGGGCTGCTGGACCCGAACGCGCTGCGCGTCCTGCGCATGGCGGCATCCTGATGAAACGGCCGCCGGCCTTCGCGGGCCGGCGGATCACCCCCACTTTATGGAGGCCTGGAAAATGGCACCGAAGAAACAGGAAGACGCGGCGACGCAAGCAGCTGCAACAGCTCCGGACCCCGCGGTGACCGCGCCGGCTGACCCGCAACCCGCGACCGAACTCGACGGCGCGTCGGGCGCGGTGATCGAACCGGCGATCCTTGGCGCCGTCGATCTGGGCCATCCCAGTGCCGACGACAACCCGCGCGAAGGAACGGTCGCCGAGCAGAACAATATCGACTGGAACGACCCGAAGCGTGTTTCGCCCCAGGCCGATGAATTCGCCGGCCAAGGCCTCGACATGTCCGTCTATGGCAAGGGCGCGAAAGACTGATGCGCCTGCAGCTGATCACGCCACCGTCGGACCTTCCCGTGACGGTCGCTGAGGCCAAGGATTACTGCAAGGTCTCGTGGGACTATGAGGATGGCGTGATCGAAGGCTGTATCAAGGCTGCCGTTTCCTGGCTGGACGGTCGGCGCGGCGTTCTACGCCGCTGCATCGTCAATCAGGTTTGGCAGGGCGATATCGACCGGCTGGGCAGCACCATTGCCCTGCCGTTTCCTGACATCTCGGCAGTGACCGGAGTGTTTACCGATGGTCAGGCGGGCGAGATCCTGTTCGACCAAACGGCTTGCGGCCTGCGCATTCGCGGCGGTCTGGGACGGCCCGCGCGCTTCACCTTCACCGCAGGTTTTGGCGCACCGGCAGACGTCCCGCCCGCGATCACGCGCGCCATCCTGATGCTGACCGGGCATTTCTACTGGGTCCGGTCCGGGAAGTCGGATGGTATCCCGCGCGAGGTCGATGACCTGATTTCGCCGTTCCGCTTGCTTCGGGTCTGACCATGGATATTGGCGAATTCAGCAAGATGGCGGTGTTCCGTTCGCCCGTCAAAGGCCGCAATCCAGATGGCCAGATCATCACCAGCATGGAAGATCGGTTCTCGGTCTGGTGCAAATATGCGCCGATGCGAGGTGGTGAATCCGTGATGCAGGCGCGGGTGACCGCAAAATCGCCTGCCTCCGTCACCGTGTTTCGCACGCGCGACACCGATCTGATCACCAGCGAATGGGACGTGGTGATCAATGGCAAGATTCACCAGCTGAAGGAGGATCCGCGAGAGTCGGAGGATCGTGCCAAGCTGGACATGCTTGTCGAGGCAGTCGGATGAAAGCTGGCCGCATCCTTCGCCGGATCATACAGAACCGGATCATCGCACAGGTGCCCGAACTCAACGCGCAGGTCTATGACAAGACCAGCAAGGACGACCCCTATCCCAACGCCACGATGGGCCCGAGCTACTGGTCACCCGACGATGCCGATTGCATCGAGGGCAAGCTGTGGACCGGCCAGATTGACCTCTGGGACAATGCATCGAACAAGGGGGCGCTTGAGGATCTGGCTGATGACGTGGCCGCGGCGCTGAGGGGTTTCGCCGACACAGCAGACGTCGCCATGCATCCGTTCGAGGTCACACTGGTCCGTGTAATGGACGATCCGGACGGCGTGTCTGTGCACGGTGTGGTGCAGGTGGAGACTCGGGTTGAAACTGATGGTGCAGAATCACCATGAGGGTCAGCATGAAGAACGATCTGGATCTTATCCGCGCAATATTATTGGAAGTCGAAGCTCGAAATACCGCAACGGCAGAGGTCGTCGAGATCTCCGGTTGGCCAGAGCGGCTTGTAGCCCGGCATGTGGAACGGCTGTGTCAGGATGGACTGCTGGATTATACAAACGGCTATTGGGCAGGTGACGAAGGCGACGATGTCAAGGAGTACCTCGTCAAAGACCTGTCCACGCGCGGGCATCAGTTTCTGGGTGCCTTGAGATCAGGAGACGTACTTCAGCGGCTGAAAAGTGCGTTGAAGCCGTCCGAACTGGCTGCGCTTTCATTCGGCAAGCTGGCTCAGATCGCCGGAGAATTGGCGGAAAAGATCATCAGGCAAAAGCTCGGGTTATAGGACAATGGCGCAGCTTAATCCGCGCATTGTGGCAAAGCTCAAGCAGATCCCTGACGTCGCCGTCGAAGCGGCGCGCAAGGCGATGGAAGAGGGCGCGGAGGATATCTGCGACTATATCCGCAATCTGGTGCGCAGCACGTTCAAGCAGGGGTCGGGCGACATGCTGCGCTCGATCGGCTGGACTTGGGGCGATCTGCCGCCCGGGACGTTCATGATCGACGAAATCCGGTCGGGCAAGAACAAGGGCGACCAATACGCCACTTTGCGGATCCGGATTTACGCCGGAGCTGGCGACGGCTTCTATTTCCGGTTCCACGAGTTCGGGACGCGGGACGGCTTGCCGGCGCGGCCGACGTTCTATCCGGCATGGAAAGCTAAGCGCGCCGAGTTTCGCAAGAAGATCCGCGAAGCGGTCCGCGCGGCAATCAGGGAGGCATGGCGCAATGGCTAAGGCCATTTTCACGGAAGAATTCCACTTCACCAGCATGAAGCGCAACGCGGGCTGGTCAGCCTATCCGAAGCCGGAGCCGCAGTATTACCCGCGCGAATTCATCGACGCCGCCGTGAAGGCGGGGCGCGCCACCGAAGTTAAGCCGTCTGTCCGCAAGGGCAGGGCGAGTGCGGCCGATCGGGCCGATGAACCGGGTTCCTGACTGTCAGGCCCCACCCCTGCACCTCTGCCGCCTTCGGGCGGCTTTTTTCATGGAGATAAGACATGGCGGCTCCGATTACCGAACGGTTCGAGCAAATGACCCTGGAGGTCGCGACCAACGAGGGCGGCACCGAGTGGACAAAGCTGTGCGGCCTTGTGGGCGTGACGATCACCCGCACGGCGACCTGGGACACCAGTGAAGTTCCGGCTGATTGTGATGATGAAAGCCAGCCAATGCGGCAGGAACGCGACTTCCGCTCGCTGCAGGTTTCGATCTCGGCGGATGGTGTCTGGGCGCAGCAATCGAACGACATCATGCTAGACTGGTTCTACAACGGCGAGCGCAAGCTGATCCGCCTCGGCCATCAGAATGCAGCGGTTGCTGCCACGCAGTATGAACGCGGTCCCGCAATCATGACCACGCTGACCAACCAGCGCACCAAGGGCCAAAAGGTGACCGCCTCGATCCAGCTGGAGTTCGATGGCACCCCGACCCGCATTGCGCGGGCGGCATAATGGCCAATACCGTCATCCGCTGGCCTGGCGGTGAACATGCCTTCCGGCTCGGGATTGCCGAGCTGGAGGTTATCCAGCAGGCGACCGACTGCGGTCCGGAGTTCCTGCTGCACAAGATCAACGCGGGTCAGTGGGCCGCGTCTGAGCTGATTGAGGTCATCCGCAATGCGCTGATCGGTGGTGGCATGGGGGATGAGGACGCGAAGAACCTCGTGCATCGCGTGGCCAGTCAGCAGCCGCTGATACTGTTGAAGGTTCCGGCGCAGTCCGCGCTGTCACTGTGCCTCTTTGGCCCTCCGGATGATGCCGTGGGGGAGGATTTGCCGGCGGGCGATCCGACGCCGAACCCCGGCCCCGGGGAAGATGGAAGTTCAGCAGCTACTACGGATTGGGTGCGGTCCTCGGTTTCACGCCCCGGCAAGTAGGGGAAATGACGCCCTGGCAATTCATGGCCTGCGTCGAGGGTTACGGCAAAGCCAATGGCTGGAAGCAAACAGGCGGCGGGTCGGCTGACACGCTGAGCGACGACGAACTTAAGAAAATGGGCATTGTGGGCTTCTGATGGCTGAAGAACCGGATCTGATCATATCGGCGGGCTTCTCGGACGCCCAACTTGTCGCAGAACAGAACAAGGTCGTCGCCGCGTTTCGCAAGCGTGGAGAGGAGGCACAAAAGGCGTTTCAGGACGCCCAGGGCAAGGTCTCAAACACTGCGGCCGCGCGGGCCCATGCACGGGATCTCGATCGTCTGGCCCGCGCATATGACCCAGCCTATCGGGCCGCAAAGATTTACGAAGATCAGGTCAAGCGCCTTGATCGCGCTATGGATGTCGGCGCCATCAGCCAAAAGCAATACACCGCAGAGGTCGTCAGAGCAGCGCAGCAGATGAAAGGTGCCGGCGAAAGCGTCGAACAGACAGGGCGCAAAATCGGCAGCACCGGCAACCTGATGCAGCAGTTCGGCTATCAGGCGGGCGATTTCGCGGTGCAGGTGCAGGCTGGTACCAGCGCGGCGCAGGCGTTTGCGCAGCAGGCCCCGCAGTTCCTGGGCGCCATGGGCGCGTGGGGTGCCATGGCTGGGCTTGGCGTGGCCGTTGCGGTGCCTGTTGGTGCTGCCCTGCTGCGGATGGCCAAGGATACCGAGACGCTGGAGGACAAGCTCAAGAGCCTTGAGGAGACGACCACGGCCTACCTCGACGCGGTCGAGGCGCAAACCACGCCGATCGACCAGCTGCGGATGCAATACGGCGATCTGGCTGACGAAATCCAGCGGGTGAACGATGTCACCGCAAACTTCACGGGGGCCATGGCGGTACGGGATCTGCTCGGCACTGCTGCCAAGATGTCGTCGGGCTTCGGAGATCTGCGCAGCAGCATGACCCCGCAATTCGTCGCCGATCTCGAAGCCATGGATATTGGTCAGGGCAATATCGGCTTTCGCGGTTTTGATCCCTATACGATCCAAAACATGGAAAAGCGGCTCAAGATTACCCGCGAAGAGGCAATCAGGCTGGCGCAGGCCCTTGAGGCCGTCGGCAGAGCCAAGGGCCCCGCCGAGCTGGCTCCGGCAATGGAAACCTATCTCGGCCTGCTCCAGTCGGTGACGGCGGATCAGAAGAACCTCAGTGATGAGACGAAGACGATGATCGAAACCGCGATCGCCGTCTTCAAGGCCGCGGCCGATCAGGCATCTGCAGTCGAACGCGCCCGTCAGCAGGCACAGCAAGAGCTGCTCGACGCCTATGACAGCAACACGCAGAAGCTGAAAAAGCTGGCCAATGACCGGCAGACCGCAGAGGAAATGCTCGCTCAGGCGGTGAAGACCGGGGACAAGGATCGCATTGCGTCCTCGAACGAGGTCATCAAGCAGATCGACCGCGAGGCAGAAAAGGTCCGCCAGCTCGCGCGCGAATCCGACGCCTCGTACCGCTCGATGGCCCGAGCTTACAAGGAATATGCCGACAGCCGTATGGCGGGCAACGAATGGGCCAATTCCGCTGCGGGCTTCGAGGCAGAATACGTGGCCCGCCGCGCGAGCGGTGCCGGCAGCGCCGATGAGGAACTGGTTCGCGCCGTCGTAGCTCTTTCAGAACAGATGGGGATTGCCGCCAAGGATCTGCTGGCGGTTATGTCATTCGAAACCGGCGGTCGTTTGCGCCCCGATGTCATGGGGCCCACAACGAGCCAAGGCCAGCATTTCGGCCTGATCCAGTTCGGCGACAAAGGATCCGGACCCCGATATGGCGTGACCCCGGATTCCTCGATCACCGAACAGGTCATTGCGACCGGCCGCTACCTACAGGACGCGGGCGTGAAAGCCGGCGACAGTATAGCCAATATTTATGCCGCCGTTCTCGCAGGGGATGCCCGTAAGGTGAATGCGTCCGATCTCGCCGCGGGCGGCGTCGTTGGCAATGTCACTGCGGCCACGAGTGGTGATCAATTTGCCGTTCACCTCGCTCGCGCGGAGGGCATGCTCGCTGCAAATGGCAGCGCCGAGGATGCTGCAAGGAAGGCTCATGCCGAAACCACTCAGAAACTGAAGGAAGAGGTCCGGGAACGCGAGCGGATCGCCAAGCAGGTCAAAGACTACGGCCTGCAGCTGTCGAAGAACCTCCTGTCCGAGCAGAAACAGGCCGAACTGGCCGCTGAACAAGCCGAGAAGATCGCTGCCATCAAGGCGTCCGGCATGGACGAGACCGCGCAGGCGCGTGCGATCGCAGACGTCACCGCCGAGGTCGAAAAGCAGCGCGTCGTTTTCACGCTGCTCGAAGAGGCAAAGCGGCGTCAGGTAGACCTCGATGCGATGATGGCCGATGGGTCGATGACCTATCGCCAAGCCATTGCCGCCCTGGGCGAGGCCAAGCGCGACGAGATCATCGCGACCAACGAGCGCGCGATTGCCGAGGGCAAGGCCGCTGAAGCGCAACAGCTGATGGCCGATGCGCAGGAGATGACCAAGAACGGTCTGCTGGATTCGATTGTCGCAGGTGAGAGCTTCGCTGACGTGCTGAAGAATCTGGCGCAGATGTTCGCCCGCGCCGCGCTGCAGGCCGCGCTGTTCAACGAGGGCGCGCTGGCGTCCGGCTCGGGCAGGGGTCTACTGGGCGGTCTGGTCTCGGGCATCTTTGGCGGCGGCGGCCAGAGGGTTGTCGGAAACGATGCGATGGCGAATAGTCTGCGCGGCATCAACGGTTTCCGGGCCAGCGGCGGTGGCGTCAAAGCCGGTCTGGCCTATCAGGTCAATGAACACACGCCGCGTTCGGAAATCTTCGTGCCCTCGCATTCCGGCGCGATCCTCAACGTCGCACAGGCGCAGGCTGCCCTGGCAAGTCGCCCCGGTGGCAACACGCTACGCGCGACATTCGCGCCCAGCATCAGCATCGCCCCCGGCGTCACGCAGGCCGAACTGGCGATGACGATGCAGGCCGCGCGGGAAGAGTATGAGCGCAATTTCGTCAACATGCTGCAGAACAATATGCCCAGCTATCAAGAGCGGTATTCCTGATGCCACAAGTGATCGACTGGCCCTGCAGCCTGATGCGCCCGCTCGATGTCAGCTATTTCATCAAGTGGAGCTCGCGCGAGGCCGGAGCCAACCTTGGCGGTGTGCCGCAGATCATCGGTTCCGGCATGGGGGTCTGGCAGGTGGACATCACCATCCCGCGCGACTTCGACGGCACCCGGGTCAAGCAGCTCGAGGCGAAGGTGTCCCAGATGCGTGGGCGGGAGAATATCGCCAATCTCTGCATCTGCGACCCGTTCCGTTACAATGCCGGCGTCAGCCCGGTGCAGTATCCGTTTGACGACGGGACATGGTGGGATGATGGCACCGGCTTCGCCGATGCCGCCGCCGGAACGCTGAACCTGCTGACGACTGTCGCAGTCGCCGCCGGCGTCAACACGCTCACCGTCGGGGTCAGCAATCCCACCCGCCCGAATCTGCGCATCGGAGACATGTTCTCGGCAAACGGCTTTCTTTACCGGGTCGTCTCCAGCAATGCGGCCGGCCTGGTCAACTTCGAGCCGTCGCTCCGGACGCCGATCGGCGCCGGTGCCGCGCTGATCACAGATCCCCCGCGGTTTTATGGCCGCTTCGCCGATGACATGCAGGGCAGACGCACGCGCGAGCTGCTGCGGCGCGGGGAAAGCATCACACTGTCTTTCGTGGAGGCGTTCGATCGATGACCCCCGCGCTGGCCGAGTTCCTTGACAAGGATCCCGATTTCGTGCCGCTGGTGCGCCTGTTCCACCTGAATTTCGGCAGCACGCAGTATTGGCTCAACGAAACCGAGGTTCCGCTGACGTTCGCGGGGCAGGTCTGGGCCCCGTCCTATGGCGCGATCTCAGCCGATCCGCTGAAGATCTCGCCCAACCCGTTTGATGCGAACCCGGCCTATTACACCGCTTGGAAGGTCGGATCCCGCGAGGGTGAGTTGCTGGCCTATGAGGCGTTGAACAATCCGGCGGTCTGGTCGGGCAAGCTGGTGCGGCAGCTATGGGCGGTGCGCGGCTTTCCGGCGGATGCGATCGTTATGCATGTCGGACGCATCGTCGACGTAAAGCCGAAAGAGACTGCCGCGCTCGCGCAGATCCGCATCCGGACCGAAACGATCGCCGCCTATCGGAACTACACCCCATTGGGCGAATATACTGACCGCGATCAGCAGCGCCGCTCGCCCGGCGATCTGGGCTGCCAGTACGCCGCATCTCTGGTCGGCAAGAAGATCAAAGGCTGGCTTGTCGGCTGACCTTGCGGCCTATGTGCAGGCCACGGCAGGCTTGCCGTGGGCTTGGGGCAAGCAGGACTGCACTATCTGGGTTGCTGATTGGTGCGTGCTGCGCTGGGGCATCGATCCTGCGGCCCGGTTACGCGGCAAATATGACAGCGAGACCGGCGCACTGGCGCTGACCTCCTGCGGGCTGGTCGTGGCGGTTGCGCCTGAAATTGTCCTGCCGCGCAAGGTCATCCCGTCCGAGGGCGATATCGGTGTGATCGAATTCCGGGGCCGTCAGGTCTCGGCCATCTGGTCTGGCAGTCACTGGCTGTTCCGGACCCCGCGCGGCGTCGGGATGACCCGCTGCGCTGCTTTATCCATATGGGGTGATTGATGCCGGCAGTTGGCGGTTGGTTGGCAGCAGTCTGGACGGGTGCCAGCGCTGCTGGGGCGGCGGGCGCCGCCATTCTGAAAGGCGTGGCCTCGGTCGTTCTGAACATGGCGGTTGCCAAGATCACGGCACCGAAAGGCCCGCGCCCGCAGGAACTGCAGAACGAACTGAAATCCAGCAATGCGCAGCGCATTCACCATCTCGGCAGGGTTCGCACAGGCGGGGCGGTGATGTTTTGGGATTGGGCGCATACCGTGAACCTGCCTCCGGTCCTTGGCATCGATGTCCGGACGCGCCGGCTTTACAAGCTGCTGGCCGTCGCGGACGGCGGCATGACCAACGTCCTGCAGTGGTATTTGGACGGCGAGCCTGTGTCGGTTGACGCGGACGGTTACGTGACGGATCAGCCCTGGGAAAAGGGCAACGTCCGGTTGCAATGGCGCAAAGGTATCCAAGGCGATCAATGGGACGGCGGCGATTGGCCGGAGCTGCGCGGCGCGTTTCCAAACCAATGGACCGTGAACCACCGCCTTCGCGGCGTGGGGACGATCCTCGCGACGTTCGACGCCGTCGGCAGTGACGACATTGCCGAGGTGTATTCCGGCGGCGAGCCCGAGGTCACAGCGCTGATTGAGGGCATGCCGGCCTATTGGGCGTTCGATGGCAGCACGATCACCGGCGCGCGCAATCCGCCGGTTTTCCTGTCACACATCATGGCAAACCCCGCCTCTGGTCCAGTGTCAGCCGATGACATCGATCTGCCCAGTCTCTCGATCGCCCGGAACGACTGCCTGGCCAATATCCCGACAGTGGGCGGCACACGGCCCCGATATCTTGCTGGTCTCAGCTATGCAGCCTCGGACCCGATCAAAGACACGGCGCAGAAGATGCTGGACGCCATGGGCGGGCGCGCATGGGTTAACCCGGAGGGCAAGCTTGCGATTGAGGCAGGCGTGTGGCGTGCGCCCACCATCACCATCGTGGAGCGCCCGATTGTTGAGATGGAATACGGGGCAGGGACGGAACGGATCAACCGTGTGACGACGCTGGTTGCGACCTATGTCGCGCCACAGACCAACTGGCAGGAAACCAACGCCGACCCGGTCGATGATGCCGCCGCGATTGCCAGATGGGGCGAGGGAGAGCCAAAGGGCATAGATCTGTTGGCCGTCCAGCACCACGGCCAAGCGGCGCATCTGTGCAAGCAGAAACTGGCGCTGATGAATCCGGCCCGGCGGATGACCGTAAAGCTTCGGGCCTATGGCCTGCGCCTGATCGGCGAACGTCGGGTTTTCGTGACGATACCCCGGCTCGGCCTCAACGCCGTGCCTTTCTGGATCGATGCGCTGTCGTTTGATGGCACCAACACCACGGTCGAGCTGATCGAGGCGCACCCCGGCAGTTTCGATATGACGCCGGCAGAGGAAGGGGAACCGCCCTCGATCCCAGTGGAGATCGATCGCGGCACGGATGCCATGTCGGCAGCGATCACCAGCCTCGATGTCGTGACGAATGACGGAGATCCCTACATCCGGGTTGCCGGAAACTACACCTCCCGGCCCGGACTGATGGCAGCGGCGCAGTTCAAGCGCAGCGACGAAAGCGGGCCATGGACCGACATGATCCGTGAAAAGGTAGCGGCAGGGTATTCGTTCCGCACGCCGGCCTTGCGGGATCGTGCGGAATACGACGTCCGGACGTTCGTGGCTTTCACCGGGTTCGGCAGGGACGGCGATCTCGTTGCGAAGTCGCCCTACACGACGGTCACGGGCATCGAGGTCGTTGCGAACGGGACGGCCCCCGGTGCGCCCGTGGTGTTTTCGGCGAGCGGTTCAGCCGGTGGATTGTTGACGGTCATTTTCAAGCCTGACCTCGGCGCCAACTATCATCGCACGGGACTTTACCGGGCCGCTGCCGGCGCGCCCTTCAGCGCTGCGGTTCCGGTGCTGCCCTGGTCCTATGACACGTCGTCAGAGGTCACGATGACCTCGAATATCCCCGCTGCGGGTGCGCGCTACTGGCTGCAATCCGAGAACGCCAGCCAAGTCAAATCCGACCCGGTTCTGGTCGGCAATTATCCAGCCTGAAGATAGGTGAAACATGGTCGTCACGACTGATACCCCCGGCGCCATCTACGTCGGCGGTCAAGCTCCATCCAAAGAGCAGATCCGCCGTTGGATGAATGAAGTCGTCACGCAGATAAACGCGGAACTCGGCGCGGTGATCGCCAATGGCGGCAAGATATTCGCCGATCGTGCGGCGGCGGTTGCTGCTGGAAACGCTGCACTGCCCGGCACCTATGGTCGGATCATCACCATTGAGGATGGCGGCTTTGCCGTTCGCGGCCCGGGGCAGACGAGTGACGATCCTCTCTTCGGCAGCGCCCCGACCTGGGGGGTGTTGCTGCGCCTTCCCGGGCTGGCAACGTTTTTGCGCGGCGGAATTATTCCGCTCACCATCACCGGGGGTATAGCCAACTGGCCGGTTGCATCCGCGATCGGCGTGTTTGCATCGATCGTCAGCGCGATTGCGAATGGCGATTTCGTGAGTGTGTCCTTCACGTCTTCGAACAGCGGGCCGATGCAGTTGACCGTCGGCGGGATCTCGGCCGCTTCGCCGGTCCTTGGTGCCGATGGACAAGCGCTTGTCGGCGGCGAAATCGTGGCGGGGCGAAATTACATCCTGCAGCGGCGCGGCAGCAACTGGCGGATCGTGAGCGGTGATATCTCTTTCGCGGAGATGGCGACCGAACGGTTGAATCGCATCACGGCTGACGTGCTGACCGGCACGGTGCAGCTCACCCCAATTTCCGGAACTGGCGATGCCATCACCGCTGCGCTGCCCGCCGATGTCGGTGGCACAGGCATATTCGCCGCGAACCTTCGCAGGATCCGCTTTCAGGCGCAGTCGCCCAACACCGGGGCTGTCACAATCAACATCGCCGGGCAGGGCGCGGTCTCTCTGAGGAACGCGGCCGGCGGGGAACTGGCCGCTGCGTACCTCTCGGCTGGCCGCTTCTACGAGGCCGTGAAGGATGGCAGCACCTGGCGCATCCAGAGTGGCGAAGTCACCCGGTCCGAATTGTCCGCCGAGGCGGCGCTTCGTGCCTCGGCGATCGATGCGCTGAACCTGATCATGGGTGACATCAGCGCCGAATTGGAGGCACCGCTAGAGACCGTGTTGGAGAATGGCACAAACTGGACCACGTTCGACGCGCTGCGCCGCGCGATCATGGGTTGGGACGCAACCGGGCTGATCGCCATTCTCGGGGATCGGACCATCGTGAACGCCGCCCCGCGCGTCTTTGCCCAGCCGGTCGATGCCGTGGTGCAGACCGTGCAGGGGCAGACCGCCCGCGTGCTGGACACCGACGCTGACGGCAACGCGGTCTGGGTCTGGAAATACGGCGCTGATGGCGGCTTTGACGGCATCATGTCGCAGGACTTCTGGGACCGTGGCCGTGATGCGCTGAACATCGGCGGGCAGTTCCTGTCCACGACCGAGGTGGAGCTATCCGGCGTCAACGGCCAGTCCTTGACAGTCGGCGGGCCATACAACGCGGCATTCACGGTGTCGCAGGCACGCGCATTGGCAAATGACGGCTGCCTTGAGGTGGCGGGCATGACCCGCGGCGACAATGTGCTGATCGCTGACACCCTCGGGCCGCGCGGGCAGGGGTATAATCTCCTGAACCACGGCACCGGCCTTGAGCGAGGAATGCCGGGCGCTGCTGCGCCGGGGCTGGCCTTCGGAACGTTCGCCGTCCTGAACCTGCACCGCAAGGATCTCGGCCTGCCGCAAATCCCGGTCGTCACCTCTTGCCACGGTATCGCAGGCATCCCCATCGAGGAGATGGACGACGACCCCGACACGGGCAATACGACCAACGCCATTGTCTGGAGCAATTTTGCGCATTGGTCGCAGTCGTCGCTGCAGTGGGCAAATGCGGCGGGCAAGAAGATCCTGCCGGGCTGGCATGTCTGGTGCCACGGGACCAGCGCCCAGAACATGCTGCGCGGTGAGTATGCGCAAGAGTGGTGGGATTTGCAGGGTCATAGCCTCGAATTCTGGCGTTCCATCGGCTTCCCGACGCCGCGCTATATCTTCGGCCAGCCGGGCGGCAACACGAATATCACCACGCAGCCTTGGGCGGTCTGCGACGATATTCTGGATATCTGCGAGCAGGGCGGTGCCGTCCTCGGCGCGATCGAATACTGGTATCCGATCGATGACAACAACGTCCACCCGGACGCCAAGGTCACGATGATCATGGGCGAAACCAACGCCTGGGCTATCTCGGAGGTCGAGGCCGGCAATACGTGGACCATCAAACGCCCGCGCCCGGTGCGCACGTCCCCGACGCAGCTGGTCCTGCATTTCGACAGTCTGCGCGAGGATGAGACGCTCGAGCTGGAAGCCGCCACAAAATACAACGGCCAAGGCATCGACGCCTTCTTTGGCTTTCAGCTGACCGGCGGCACAATCACTGGCGTCGTCATCCGCGGCAACACCGCTGTCATCACCCACACCGGCAGCCCCACAGCGGTGAAATACGCCATGCAGGCGCAGGTCACGACTGGATTTGAGGGCAACCGCTTCACGTCGCACCGTGGCCTGCTGCGCACGTCGCTGCGCAAACAATCGAAAATCTTTGCTGACGAGATGCTGGTTCGTCCGATCCCGTCCTTCACCCTGCCTCTGTAAGGATATCGGCATGAGAACGCGCTACGACTTCACCGCACAGGACGGCACGCATTTCGGGGTCATTCTCCCCATCGAGGAAATCGTGGCCGAGATCGCCAACCCCGTGGATACGTGGACATCGGACCCCACCACGCTGACACTGGTGGACGGCAAAGTGTCGGCTTGGAACGGTCGGCTCGGGCGGCAATTCGCGCAAGCCAGCGCGGCTGTGCGCCCTGTCTATACCGGAAACGGCTTGCGGTTCATGGACCCGGCGACATTCGCGCCGAACGCCTATCTGGCCTTGGCTGGCACGCAGCTGGGCGTGCAGAACGCGATGACCGTCGCATCGCGGCAGCGCCTGACCCCCGAGAGCCTGACCACCGATCAGCATTTCATGTGGGGCTGGCATCAGCCTTTCAACCGCCTGCAATATCGCTACATCAGCGGCAACAACATCCTGCGCCTGCAAGTCGGGGCGGTAAACGTCGATGTAGACCTGCCCGCGAACCACGGCGGCGATATCGGTGCGGTCGCGGTCTACAATTACAATCCGGCCACCACCTCAGGCACGGTGACGCTGCATGTCGCGGGCGTCGGCTCGGCAACCGGCAACATCACTGCGGCGCCCGAATTCCAAGGCTTCACGATCGGCGGCGCGGGCGGCGGTGTGGTGCAGGATATGCCCGGCTGGCAAACCAAGCATGGCATCTGGACCGGCGCGGCATCTGGCGCTGATCTTGCCGCACTGCTTGCTTGGGTCGCGTAAGGCGGTTGATGCCCCGCCACCTGAGCCTTCCGATGGCGGGGACTGCGCAACTACGGGTCTGTCACCGCAGCGCGGTGCTGGGAAAATAATAGCGGTATAGGTACTGGTCCAGATGAATTTGCCCCGATCCCCGCGACTATTCACACGAGTTCGCCCATATTGGAGCCAACGAAATGACGCAAACTATCGAGAGCAAGGGACAGCGCCTTGTTCCGACCAAGCAATTTTTCTTAGACCGCTTCTGGGTCTGGATCGCAGGCGGACTATTCTGGTCCGCAGGGGCGCTGCTGCTGGCGCTGTTTACCCCTTTCTGGGGCAACATGCAGGCCATATGGCAAACGCCAAAAGCCGTCGCAGCATTACAGGCTGAGGTCACTGCAATGCGCTCGGACCTGACTGCAGCGACCGGCGACAATCGGGTGATCCGGCAGACGCCGGGCCTGAGCTATGTGACCGAGCCTGTCCACGTCGGCGAGGAGGTCGTGCTTAACCTCGTCATGGTGCGCACACAGCTGGGCGCAAAATGCATCTTCCTCGGCGGGCAGTCACTGTTCACCGAAGCGGGCGGGGTCATCACGCCGGGATCATCCACCAAGCCGTCGCGTCAGGTCGGCGAAGAGACAACAAGGCTTCGGATCAAGCTGACGCCGCCGGACACGCTGAGGCCGGGGCGGATCGAGCTCTACATGGCGCTGGATTATGAGTGCGATGGGAGGCGGGTATTTGATCGAACCGACACAGTTACCTACATGTTGTTGGCGAAGGTCAAGTAAGCGCAGAGATCGATCAAGCAGGATCGGACCAAGACGCGAACATTTCATTTAGGAACTGGGATTGAATCATGACTGGGATGACGAACTTTTCCCCATCGTCCCCGATAAGGCGAACAAGGCTTCCACGCGAGTGCGAGGTGATGCCTTCAAGCTGCCAGGGTGGTGAAGAGTAGCTTTCGGTAAGGCCTGACAAACAGTTCAGGAGATGAACATCTTTGCGCATATGAATTCCTCTACACAGCTATGATTTGCACAATGGCGACAGGGAAATGACCCCTGCCGCCTTGCCCCCCGTGGCGTCTCATGGTGAGTGCCGGTAACTGTGCGTGTCGGCTACCTTGTCGCACCAAGCCCGGAAGTACGGCATCAGCCCAAGATACGGGAGCCCGGGCAGATGCTGATCGCTAGCCGCGTTGGTCGCGCTGCTGTTTCTCGCGCTCGCCGCCCTTGTTGCCCGGCGTGCTGATATCAGCGTCGCCGCGTTGCCGCTGGTTCGGGTCCTGCTTCTGATCCTGCTGAGGGGTCTTGTCCTGCTGGGCAGGTTTCTTGTCTTGGTCGGCACCCATGTTGGGTCCTCCATAACACCGCCGGAAAATACCGGGGGATGACTGAGATGTGGGGTGAGCAACCCAAAATTACATCAGTTGGTCCCACGGTATCGCGCAGCGCCTAGTTATCACCGGAAAGAATGTGCGCGAAAATCTGGTTTTGTCCGAAATGCGCCCCCGGCCGGACGGCAATCTAGCCGGGGGCTGCCACTCTGAACGACCAAGTAAAGAAGCGGCTCTGACCCCGTATCAGACCCCCACCCCAGTCGCAATTCAGCTCCGCCGCGCGCGTGTTTTTTCATGGAGGCATCATGCCCAAGAACCGGTTCAGTAACTATTCGCTTGGCGGCAACGCCCCCGCGCTTGGCTCAATCGTTGTCACGCCCAGCAACTCGGAAGATCTGGACGAAGCGATCCGCGCTGTCACCATCGGCACAGCCGGGGTCATCGCATGGCGAGGGATCGACGATGTCGACAACGTTACGGCCAGCCTTCCGCCTGGCACCTATTCCCTGCAGGCGAAACGGATCCTCGCGACCGGCACGACGGCCACGCAGATCACCGGCTGGATCTAGCCATGTTCATCGGATTGGGCCTCGGGCTTGGCATGTTGCCCGCGATCGCTGCTGATGGAAATGCCCCGCCCATAGCCGCGCGCCGGCTGTCCGGTGATACGTGGCCAGCGCAGCCGCAAGCCTATCCGCTAAACTTGGTCCCGCAGCCTTCTGGCGAGTTCGGCTCGGCGGCAGGATGGAGCGCGCACGCGGGCCTGACGATCGACACTGCGGCGGGGCTGGCGCGGTGGAACGGCACGTCCACAGGACAGCAGTCTTTCCAGATCGCAATGGCCCAGCCCGCTGTCGCAGGTCGGGATTACAGCTTTGCGGCATCGGTCCCACGGCGCGCGGCTGGGCAGGCCAGCATGGGGTTCGGCACTCCAGGGGCCGTGACGGCGGGCGGCGTACTTGCTGCTGCCAGATCGCGCGTCGGTCGCGTCCGCGCCACGGGTGCGAGCCTGTCGGCACGGTTCCTGATCAATGCCGGTGCAGACCTCGATCTGGATCACCTGCGGGTCTATGACACCACAGCGCTGATGGGGAAGATCCTCAGGATCTTCGCCGGTATCAAGCAATCGAACGGCAACGGCGCTGAAGCTACCCCGACCCCGTTCAATTTCTTCACCCCGGAACCCCGGGCCATCATGATCCCGATGGCCGCGAACCCCACCTTTGGGGCCGAGATCGATGAGAACGGCCATGGTCGCCCGATGATCGCCTGCGATCCGATGCCACATCAGACGCCAAACAGCGGCGGCGGGCCGGGCGGTGCGTTCTGCAAGAAGGTCTGCGAGGGCCTAAGCGATGATGAAGTGATGGTGTTTCTCTGTTCGGCTTGGGCCGGGGGCGCGATGCTCGACGGCGGCGTTTGGGATCGGGACGCGGGCGGCGCGGCCATCGTGGCGATGGAGCGCGAGGTCGATTACCTGCTGGGAATTGGCGCACCGGGGTCAAATGTCGCGCATGTGGGCGTGTGCCAGGGGGAAGGCGACAGGGGACTAGATAAGGCACCTCGGCACCGGCAGAAGCTTGCCCGAACGATCACTGAACTGCGCGCGAAATGGGGCGACTTCCCGGTCACGATCATGGAAATCGGCGGCGCCGATAATAGCCCCGGATCGATCACCGATCTGATGATCCAAGAGCAAAAGAAGCTTGCGTCAAACTCAGGCGATCCTGCTGCGCTGCCTTTTTGCGAGTATATTCCGCGCAGGCTCAACGCGGGCTTTAGGCCAGACGGGACACACTACGACCAAACCGAGCAGGAAATCAGGGGCGAACAGGAGGGAGCTTCGGCGCTTCGATTGAACTATGGCGCTGAACGGCCCACCGGATTCGCGCTTAGCGATGCCGCGATCGCTCCGTTCGGCGTCACCATCACCGAACAGTGGGCGGAGGCGCTGAGCTTCGTCTTTCAGGGTTCGGACCCGAGGCGGCGCATTGCATGGCCGATCCTTCCGGCTGGCACCCGCGTCCGCTGCAAGGTGGCCACCTCGGGGGCGCTGTATTTCCGGCTATCGGTCGGCGATGGGCTAGGGCCGAGCGGCACTGTCGATCTCGTGCCGATGATGAACGCTGGCAACCATGAGATCGACGTGATCATCCCGCCCTATACGACATCCACGCATATGGGCTTTCTGATCACCACGCTCGGCACGCAGGTTCGCGTCTCGGACTGGAAAGTGGATCTGCCGCAGGGGCTTTGAAGCCCCTGCCGATGTTGTAGCAGTCGGACAGGGGCTGCGTGACCCGCTAAAGTTACGCGCCCCCAACCTACGCCTCGAATTTCAATCTGTCTACGGCCCGCCTCGCGCGGGCCTTTTTCATTGGAGCATGCATGTATCCGGCAGGATTTAAGGGTCGCGCTCAGCGGCTCACCGATATCGACGTGGCGCGCGTGGGGCGCGTCATCAGGTTGGGCGAGGACGAGGTCCGCGCTGTCATGGAAGTCGAGACCCTCGGAGGCGGCTTCGACAAGCAGGGCCGCCCGAAGAATCTATTCGAACCGCACCGGTTCTGGATTGAACTGGGGGCAGGTCCGAAGCGCACAGCGGCGGCAGAACAGGGGCTGGCCTATCCGAAATGGGGCGCCCGCCCTTATCCAGCAGAAAGCTACACCCGGCTTGCGCTGGCCATGCGGATCGACACCAGCGCCGCGCTGCGGTCGTGCAGCTGGGGCCTCGGGCAGATCCTTGGCAGCAACCACAAAGCCGCTGGCTACCCGACCGTGGGCGATATGGTCGCGGCGTTCTGCGACAGTGAGCAAGCCCAGCTGGCCGCGATGATCGCGTTTATCGAGGCTGAGGGACTGGATGACGATCTGCGCCGTCACGACTGGTCGGGATTCGCGCGCGGTTACAACGGCCCCGGCTACGCCACGCACGGCTATCACACGCGGCTCCGGGATGCCTATGCGAAGTGGCAGGCCATCCCGGATGTGCTGGAGCCGTCCTATCCGAAGATCGGGCGCGGTTCGCGCAATGCGGCCGTCACGGTCGCCCAGTCCCGCCTGCTGGCCCTCGGGTTCGACCCGCGCGGCGTGGACGGCATTTTCGGTAGCGACACCGATGCCGCGACCAGAGCTTTCCAGAAATCTGTCGGCCTCAAGGACGACGGCATCATCGGCCCCCTGACATGGGCGGCTCTCATCAAGGAAATGGATACCTAAGATGCAGGACATCATCACCAAGATCGTGGCGGAGCAAGCGGCTCTGCTGATCGTCGCCTTTGTGACCACGTCCCTCGGCGCGGCGGGCACGTTTGCCATGGCCCAGCTGGGCCGTCTGCTGGGCGAGCGGCGCACGGCCATCCTGAACGAAAAGCTGGGCAGTGCAATATCGCGCGCCACGGCAGAAGCTGTGAAGGCGGGGCTGACGGGCGAGACGGCAGAGGCGTGGATTGCGGATTATCTGCGCCAGACCATGGCCGGGACCGTGGCCAAACTCAAAGCCACGGATGCAGGTATCGCGAAACGCATTTCCGCGCAGATGGCGCAGGACCAGTTGGCCAATGCGTTGACGCGGGCAGGGGTGCCTGTGCTGGATGCGGTCCGCCGCTGATCGAAGATGCCCCTGCCGGGACGCTCGGCAGGGGACCGGACTGCGCCAACAGCCCGATCCAAGCGGCAAGTAGCAACACAACGCCGCCTCGACCAACCATAGCTTATGGTCGCCTGCACCCCGCGCGGGGCAGAGGCCGCCTAAGCGAGAATCAGACAGTGCATCAAGTGAAACCTGCGTCGCCGATCGCGCCGTGGCTTGGGGGCAAGAAACAGCTCCATGCCCGGATCATCCAGCGCATCGAGGCGCTGAACCATAAAACCTATGCGGAGCCGTTCGTCGGAATGGGCGGCGTATTCCTTCGTCGGCGGTTCAAGCCCCGGCTGGAAGTGGCCAACGACCTGAACGGCGAGATCATCAATCTTTTCCGCATCCTGCAGCGACACTATCCACAGTTGATGGAGGTGATGAAGTTCCAGATCTCCAGTCGGCGCGAATTTGATCGGCTTCGGGTCACGGATCCGCGCACGCTTACCGACCTCGAGCGCGCCGCCCGCTTCCTTTACCTGCAGCGGCTATGCTTTGGAGGAAAGGTCAATGGTGTCTTCGGGGTGTCGCCCACGTCCGGGCCGCGTTTTTCGATGGCGCGGCTGGAGGTGATCCTCGAGGAAGCCCGCGAGCGGCTGGACGGCGTTGTGCTGGAGTGCCTGGACTGGCGCGATCTGATAGAACGATATGATGGACGGGAAACGCTGTTCTACCTCGATCCGCCATATTTCGGCGGTGAATCCGACTATGGCAAAGGCATGTTCGAAGCGGCGGATTTCGATGAAATGGCTGATCGGCTCGCTGCAATCGAAGGCGCGTTCGTCATGAGCATCAACGATACGCCGGAGATCCGCGCCGCATTTCAGATTTTCCATTTTGAAGAGCTGAGCCTGACCTACTCGGTCAGTTCGTCAGGATCGACCGACGCAAAAGAACTGCTGATCAGCAACCGCGAGAATAATGGATTGCTCCTTTGATCGTGGCCTCCATCGGCGCGCCGAAGGAGGTATTCATTGAGTAAGAAACCCATTGCAACAATTCAGTTAGTAAACCGAAATGCACTCGGATTGCGTTACGATGAACATGCGTAGAAAACGGGCCATCAAATGAAAAAGAAGCGGGGGGACACCCGCCCGCTTCCTTCTGTCACCTTCTCATAACTTGGGTAGCACGTATCTTTCTTTGAGAATACTCAAATAAACGTAAATAGGTGCCACACCGCGAAGTGCGCGGCTACCAGTCTGAATAGGCTCACTAATAAAATTCGGGATCGACCAAGCTCGCTTGAGGATTCCTACTCGGGTAGCCCGGCAAGGACACGTCACCCGAATAATCCTTGCTAACTGCGGCGCTTCGGTCCATGTTAGCCGAGCTATGTTATTCCCCTATACACCTGTCTCCTTTCGGTCTCAGTCGTGTTTTGGCTTGACTGAGGCCGGGTCGTCGCATTCTGCGGGCGACATGCAAAATGGAGAAATCACGATGGCAAATGGCACCGTGAAATGGTTCAACCCTACCAAAGGTTTCGGGTTCATCGCACCGGAAAACGGCGGAAAAGATGTGTTCCTGCACATTTCCGCTGTTGAACGCGCCAATCTCACGACAATTGCTGATGGGCAGCGCGTCACTTTCGACATCGAATCCGGCAGAGACGGTCGCGAATCCGCCCGAAACCTGGCGCTCGCATAATTGATTAGACCCGGCCCGGCAACAGGTCGGGTCTTTTCTTGAGGTAGATATGACACCGAAAGCCGAGAGCTTATTCAAACCCGTTACCAAGCAAACGGTAATGGATCGGACGACCGCCGAGTCCCGGCATATCACTTCCGAAGAGACCCGTGAACGGAACGAGCGAACTGCTTTTCTCAAAGCCGCGCGACTTGCCAGAAAGGCACTTGTACAGTCCCTCCCACAGCCTCCAAGCGCGAAACCGGAAAAAGCAAAGCGCAGGCAGAAATCGCCCGTAGTGTCAGGAGTCATAACCAGTAAATGAGGGTTGCGGCGACGGCGATGTCTTAGAGGAATCCCGTTAGGCAGCGCGCTTGTCATAGACCTAAGGTTTCCGCGGGACTTCGTAAAGAATGATTCTGGACGTGCCATCTGCTCTGCGTTCAGGGCGGTGAATCCCACCTTATGGAGCGATCGGAGCGCGGTATCCCAGACGAGCTGCTTCGGCCACTATATAGTTGCGCAGCTCTTCTAGCTCGTCGTCGGTCTCACCATACACTTGCGCGATGCTCACCGCATCTAGCGGGCGATCATCGTGCTGGCTTTCCACCATCTTTTTCAGCGCTGCGGATATTGCACGCTTTGCCTCACCAATGCCTGCCATCTGATCCAACCTTTCGCGGATTACATTCCGCATTCTGCACCGCGCGATATGGTTTGCAAACGTTCGGTAACCCATTGTTCAGTATTGAGCGGAAATCGAACAAGTTTGTAAATTTAGGTTGACTTTATTAAACTCCCTGTATGGTTAAGCTAACCGGGGGCAGACAAGAAGCCCGCCTGGTTTGCGCCTGCGGATGGTTCGCCGATGTTCTTCGCAGGCATCTGCGTTCGCTGCTGGACCAGCATCCGAAAGGTGAAGGACGTCGAGACAACCGACACCTGTTCGGCTTCCTGTCCGGCCCGCCGAATGCCGAGGTAGGGGCCGTTCATCCCAAGGCTACGCCGGTGATCCTGCGGAGGCCCGAGGAATGGCAGGATTGGCTGATTTTGCCGTGGCCCGACGCTTAATCGATGCAGCGCCCGCTGCCGGATGGTGCGCTCCTCCTCATCACATAGGATTTTGTTAGTCGCCGGAACGACACTGCCGACGCATCGTTGACTGCCTAGTCGTTGACAGTGTCCAAACTCCGACGGCCGGGGGAAGGCCCTCACCCTCAGGCGAGGGCCTGACTTCCCTCATGGAGAAAGTTCATGCCCCTAGGCCGCCCCATTCGATCTGTCAATTACGAGGACGCCAGCGGACATTTCCGGATTGTCGCTGACACGAACTCTATGGGCCGTGCCCTTCTAAGCCGCTGCAACGTGAAGGACCCTGCCTTTCGTGCAGCAGCCCGAGCCATTGTGGAATTTGAACAGGTTGGCGGAGACGCGGAAGACGTCCGTAACAAATTTATCGACGCCTTAATTGAGGCAGGGGTTTACGTGAGGGCAGAATAATGAGCGGGCCGAAGCATCCTGACGAATATGATGATCGTTTCTTGGACTGCGAGGCGGACCTCGAGGCCGATATTCTCGCGGTGCTTGATCGAGCTGCTGCCGCAGGCTGGAAGCGCGCGGAAGCTTTAGCGGCCATAACCTCTCTGATCGACAACATCGCCCTGGGCGATCAGGCCAACGCTGAGACGCAACGCAAGATCGATGAAGAGATGCAACGCTTGCGGGACTGAACCGGCCTCCCTGCGCTAAGGTGGAGTGTCCCCAAAGCGTGGAACAAAAGCCATCATATGCGGTTGGTTGGTACGCTGTCCCTTTCCGGTCACTTCCGAGCGCAATGCCCCTGCGATGAAGTTTTCTCTGGTCGCAGGGGCCACCGCCTAGCAACTGACAATCTGGACGAGGCGTTCCTATTCTGTTCTGCTCGCGCGCAGAAGGGAATCAGACATGGTTCAGCCATACATCGTCACAATTCTATGCAGCTGCGGACATCGTGCCGAGGTGCAACTTCCCCGTCCGGTCAGCAGGCAGGAAGTCCTGAACAAAGCGCGATGCTCTAAGTGCGGCAAGCTAGGCGCAGCTGATATGCAATTTGCCACCCAAACGAATGCGGCTTCTGCACAGGGCTTCTGATGGGTGATCGGTGGACCCGCGTCCAGACCTTTGCTGAAATCGAATCCGCCGACGATTGGACAGTGCTTCGGAATGGGCTGGTCGTGGGTCGGGTGTTCAAGGACATCACCCAACACAACCGGCCAGAGACGTGGCGCTGGTCGGTCATCACCATCCCATCCGCAAACAGCTATGCCGAGACGCTGGAGAAGGCGCTTGAGCAAGTCCGGGCACGAGCTTCCGATAAATGGGGGCATCCGCCGTATGGATGGAAAACTCTAGCGTGAGTTGCTTTTCAGATTTTTAATGGAAGGGCGGTCCGTATGGATTAGGTAAACGACCCATGGATGATCGTGACCCTATAAGCTCGATCGACAGCCTTGAGGGCAGGCGGATGTTCGAGCGCGAATCAATTCTCGACGCTCGAGCACATCTGCGCGACGTGATCTCGCAACTGCAGCATAGCGATGTCGTTGGGTGGATAGCTTACGGTCGCTATGTCGAACAATACGGATGCACGGACGCTGAAGTCAGGGAACGCATGCTTGCCGGGCAAATAAAATTCAAAAAGGTTCGCGGTAAGCTTCTACTCCTGGCAACCTAGCTGGAAGCGTTTGTCCCGCATCAAAGATCTACGGGACATCTTACTTTGTGATCGTTGGCCTACAGGGGCCTGATGGTTGATCAAGGTCGCCTCAGATCAGCGGCGGAGCTAGTTTCCAGACTGCCTCGTAAGTGATTGATTATCATGGGGCGAGTAACGAGCCTGTTTCCGGGCGATGGGCTTGATAAGTCTTGGAATTGGCCGTTCTGTCGGGATCACCAGATTTCATCGCATCGCTTCTATCGGCGTGGCTGCCCTGTCGGTTGCGCCCGGCCGATATGGTTGTTGCGGCGCGCACCTGTGCTTTGCGGCAGGTCGGCGCGGTCAGGATGAATGGACTAAATACCTGACCTATAAGGCAGTAGCACTGTCATATGCGTGTTTCGCAGGACATCGCTAAATGTCGCCATCAAGGCGGGTTGCTTGACGAAACATGTCAGAGATGCAACCCAATATGTGTTATTATGTATGCGTTAATAAGTGTCGGGTGACATGGCGGGTGATGCGCTAATAGGTGCGACAGGTTTTGTCGGCGGGAATTTGCGTCTGAAAAGACATTTTTCCGCGTTCTTCAATTCCTCTAATATTACTGAATCTGCGGGTGTGACTTTCGACACGGTTGTCTGCGCCGCCGCGCCGGGATCGATGGTCGAAGCCAACCGGGCGCCGCAAAATGACACGGCCCGCATCGATCAGATCATGGGGCACTTGTCGCGGATCAAGGCCAAAAAGCTGGTGCTGATTTCGACCATCGCGACGCTCAAGGACTTTGGCCATGGGCAGGATGAGGGCACGACCGCCTATGAGGAAGATCTTGCCTATGGGCGCAACCGGCGCAGGCTTGAAGCGTTCTGCGCCGAGAATTTCGACCGCCATCTGATCCTGCGACTACCTGCGCTGTTCGGGCATGGCCTGCGCAAGAATATGCTGTTCGATCTGATGAACCCGCTTCCGTCGATGCTGACCCACCAGCGGCGCGACGCGCTTGCTGCGGCGTTGGAACCTGCGACGGCGGCGCGGCTTATGTCCTTTTACCGCTTCGACGACGTGACGACGATGTGGCATCTGGACCGCAACGCGGTCGATGCCTCGGATGACAGGCAGCAACTGGGCGCGGCAGTCAAGGCAGCGGGCTTCGAGGCCCTACGGTTCACCAATCCTGCATCGCAGTTCCAGTTCTTTGATCTGTCGCAACTGTCGGATGTCATCGACAATGCTATGGATGCAGGGCTGTCTTTGCTGCATCTGGCGCCCGAACCGCTGCAGGCGCAGACCGTGGTCGCCGCTTTGCGCGGAGAGCAGATGCCCGAAAGCACGGCCCGCATTCATCGCGAAGACATGCAGACCCGTCATGCCAGCCTGTTCGGCCAATCCGGGCGCTACACCGCCAGCGCAGAACAGGTGCTGGCGGGGCTGAAGCAATTCCTTGCAGCGGGGGGCTAGGCACATGCGCGGGTTTGCGGTTTCCAACATCGCCTGGCCGTTCGCAGATCGTCTGGAGGCCTATCGGCTGATGGCCGGGCACGGCATCACCGGCATCGAGATCGCGCCGGGGATGCTTTTCGCTGACGCTGACGATGCGTTCGATCCGCCGCCAAATCTGATCCGTCAGCGTCTGGCCGAGATCGAGGCTGCCGGGCTGGTTCCCGTCTCGATGCAATCGCTGCTTTTCGGCGTCAAGGATGTGGCGCTTTTCGGTAATGCTGCGCAGCGTCAGGCATATGTCGCCGCTTTGTCCCGTGCGATCCGACTGGCCGGGGCGCTTGGCATTCCGCATCTGGTGCTGGGTTCTCCGCGTGAAAGGGTGGTGCCGGACGACATGCCGCCGACCGAGGCCGCAAGCATCGCGACGGATATTTTCGCGAGGCTTGGCGGATTGGCCCAGTCCTGTGGCTGTCGCTTGGGGTTGGAGCCCAACCCTGCGATCTATGGAACGAACTTTGCCACGCATACCGATGTGACGGCGGGTATCGTGCGGGATGTCGCCCATCCGGGGTTCTGCATGACGCTGGATATCGGCAGCCTGCACATCAACGGTGAACTGTCCGACCTGCCGCAGATCATGAATCGGGACAGCGACATCATCGGCCATGCGCATCTTTCCGAGCCGCAACTGACGCTGGCACCGAACGATGTCGGCACCGCCGCCCGGATCGTCTCGGTCCTGCGCGAAAGCGCCTATGCGGGCTGGCTTTCGATCGAAATGCGCGCAAGCGGGCCGGAATCCTGCGCCGCGCTTGGCGTCGCGCTGACAAGGCTGCGCGATGCCCGGATGCAGGTGGTCTGACATGAAAGGGGGCCGGATATGCTGCGCGACGACATTCTGATCTCGGCCTGCGTTCACGACGTTGCCCCGACAGCGGAAAGTGCCGAGGCGTTGCAGCGACTGGCACGACGGCTTGGCGCAACCTTTCGCTATTGGGAGATCTTGCTGGCGGTGCCCGCCGATGCCGGCAGCGACTGGACTGCGGCCTTTGGTGCGGTGGCCAATCTGCGATTGCTGCGGTTGCGTCAGGGGTTGGGGTCTTATCGGGTGCGCGCCGTGCTGGCGACCGAAGCGATTGGCGATGTGGTGCTGATCGCCTCGATCAACGAAACGGACTTTCTTGATGCCAGCCAGATGATCCTGCAGGCGCATGACACCAACAGCATCGTCATCGCGGATCGCGGCAAAAGCTCGTTTCTTGACATGGCGCTGGGTGTTGCCGGGAATGGCAGCGGTTTCCGGGTCAATGCGCGTTTCATGCAGACCCTTGCCATGCCGCGCGCCTTGCTGACGCGGCTGCTGAACCAGCCCGAAAAGCAGTTGGCGCTGCGCTTTCCGCCGCGCGATCTGTCGATCCCGATCAACCTGTATCGCGCGGATGCCGATTTCCTGACGAAAGGCCGCCGCCGCGGGCTTGGAAGCCGTCTGCATCTGGCGCAGCGCCTGATCGTCAGTTCGGCCCCGAATGTCCTGCTGACGCTAAGCGTTGCTTCGTGCCTGACCGCGTTGGTGGGGTTTCTGTTCCTGATCTACGTGATCCTGGTCTGGTTGTTTCACAGCACGGTTCAGCCGGGATGGGTCACCACCTCGGCCATACTTGCGGTCTCGGCGGGATTTCTTGGGCTGATGGGGCTGGGTCTAAGCACGGGGATGCAAAAGATCATCGACCTGCTGGCGCGCGAGGATAATGACGACATTCTGGAGGAGATCAGCCAGATCAACGTCTATGCCGGTATCCACGAAGACCTGAACGTGCATTACGAACGCGGCGCGATCCCCGAGGTCACGGCGACCGCAGCAACACCGGGTCGCGTGACATGAACCATGTCGCCTCCATGCCCCGTCACGTCGATGCGCTGATCGTCGGGGGCGGGTTCTTCGGACTGTGTCTGGCGCTGTTTCTGCGCTCGGTCACCCGGTCGCTGCTGTTGGTCGAGACCCGCCCGCAACTGATGGATCGTGCATCTCGGGTCAATCAGGCGCGGGTGCATACGGGGTTTCACTACCCGCGCAGCGCCCTGACGGCGGGGCGTTCGCTTAGCCTGCATCGCCGCTTTGCCGACGATTTTCCAGAAGCGATCCACGACCGCTTCGACATGGCCTATGCCATCGCGTCGCAACAATCCAAGGTCACGGCACGGCGGTTCTATCGGATGTTCGCCGATATGGGGGCACCCATCGCGGTCGCCGGACCTCAGCTTGCATCGCTGTTCGACCGCGACCGTATCGCGGGGATTTTCGCCTGCACGGAATATGCGTTCGATTATACCCGGTTGCGCGACCAGCTTGCCCATCATGCCGACGCAGCCGGGATCGAGATTCGGCTTGGCACCTCGGCCATCCATCTGGCGCCGACCGCGACGGCGGCCTGCGTCACGCTGTCCGACGGGACCGAGGTTATCGCAAAGCACGTGTTTGACGTGACCTATTCGCGTATCAATCACTTGCGCGTGGCAGCAGGGCTGCCGCTGCTGGCGCTGAAGCACGAAGCTGCGGAAGTCGCGCTTGTCGTCCCACCGCCCGAGCTGGAGCGTGTAGGGGTCACGGTGATGGACGGGCCGTTCTTCTCTACCATGCCATACCCGGCGGCGGGCCTGCATTCGTTGACGCATGTGCGTTACACGCCGGGGGCAAGCTGGACCGATGACGGTCAGGGGCTGCGTCAGCATTTGCGCTATGACGTCGCCGCCCCGCAGGTCGGCAGTCGCGCGCGTTTCATGGTTCAGGATGCCGCGCGCTTTCTGCCCGTGCTGGCCGGGGCCGAATGGCGCAGTTCGATCCACGAGGTAAAGACAGTGCTGCTGCGCAACGAAGGTGATGACGCGCGTCCCATTCTTTACCGCCGCGATCCGGGGGCGCATCTGACCTCGATCCTGGGGGCCAAGCTGGACAATATCTACGATCTGTTCGATCAGGTCCGCCTGTGCGAGCCGCGATTTGCGAAAGCCACCGACAGGCTGATCACGGCCAGCGGAAAGGTTGCCGTATGACCGCGACCCCACAGGCGCTGCGTTATCTGATCGTCGTGGTTCTGGGGTTGGGCGTCGATCTGGGCCTGGCGGTCATGCTGGTCGGCGCCGGAGCGCCAAGGCCGCTGGCAAGCGCGGCCGGGCTGATCTGTGGCGCGGCGTTCAATTTCGCGCTGCACCGGGCATGGACATTCAAAAGCACACAGCCTCAGGCGGTCCTGCCGCAGATCGTAAGCTACGCGGTCTCGATCGGAATGATCCTGTTGGTCCGGCTGATCGTGCTGGCCGTGCTGGACCGACTTCCGATGCCCATCAGCGATCCTCTGGCCATTTTTCTGGCGACCGGATTTTCATTCATCGTGAATTTTTTCGTGCTTCAACGCCTTGTTTTCAAGGGAAGGGTCGATTCTTGAACATGCTCAATGACAGCGGCTGGCAATTGCCCGCATCCGAGACGCTGGAACTGGCCCCCAAGCGGCACAAATATGCGCTGGTCATCCCGGTGATCAACGAAGGACAGCGGATTCGCGGCCAGTTACAGCGCATCGCTGCCTTGCCCGACCATCCCGATACGATCATTGCCGATGGCGGTTCGACCGATGGATCGCTGGACCCGGAATTTCTGACACAGCAGGGCGTGCGCACCCGTCTGACCAAGACGGGGCCGGGCAAGCTTAGCGCGCAGTTGCGCATGGCCTATGCTTATTGTCTGCGGCAGGGCTATGACGGCATCGTCACCATCGACGGCAATGGCAAGGACGGGGTCGAGGCGATTGCCGGCTTCGTCGCGCGGCTGGACGCGGGCGACGACTATGTGCAGGGGTCGCGTTATGCGCAGGGCGGTCAGGCGGTCAACACGCCGTTGGACAGGGCCTTTGCCAACCGGATGATCCATGCGCCGATGCTTAGTCTGGCATCGCGGAAGAAGCTGACCGATACGACCAACGGTTTTCGTGCCTATTCCGCGCGTTACCTGCTTGACCCGCGTGTCGCGCCGTTCCGCGACGTGTTCAATCGCTATGAGCTGCTGTTCTATCTGACGGTCCGCGCGGGCCAGCTTGGATACAAGGTCAGCGAAATACCCGTCACGCGCGCCTATCCTTCGGGGGAAAAGCCGCCGACCAAGATCAACGGTTGGAACGCGCGACTGGCTGTTCTGGGACAGACCATCGCCGCAGCAACCGGAAAGTTCGCCCCCTAAAATGCCCTAGTCACGCGCAAGCGTCCCGGAGTTCCGAGTTCATGTTTCCAAAGCGTCATCTGCCTTTTGTCTTCGCGGCGCTGGTGCCCTTGCTGATGCTGCTGGTCGTGGCGCAAACCCCGGTCGAGCCCTGGGGCGACGAGGCGATGTTGATCACCAACCTGCTGGTGCCGGATCTGAACATCTTCGCGCCGCTGCCGCATTACGAACAGGCCGCCCCGGTGGGCTATCTGTGGCTTTCGCGCCAGCTGCTTGAGATATTCGGCGCCGAGCCGCCTTTTCACGTGCTGCGCTATCTATCGGCGCTGTTCATCGGGTTGGGTGTCGTGCTGATCCTGTCGATCGCGCCGATCCGCCGGGACTGGATGGCCAAGATCATCGTGGTGGCATTGCTGCTCGGCTCTCCGATGATCTGGATCTATGCCAACGAGATCAAACACTATTCCGCGGAATTCTTTGCCTCGGCGCTGGTTCTGGCCTGCGGGATACCGCTGGTGACGCGCAGCGATATGGCCGCGCTTTCGCTGTTCTTGCTGGCGGTGGTCGTGGCAGGGCTGGTGTCGTTCACCGTTCCCGTCGTCGTGGCGGGGATGCTGATGGCGATTGCCGTCATGCGCCTGCGCAGCGATCAGCCTGATCGGTTGGCCCCGGCAGTGGTCGTCACCGCGGTTCTGGCGATGGTCTATCTGGGTGCCATATATCTGTTCCTTAATCGCGGGTTGGTCGTCTGGCAGATTCAGGCCTATGCGCATGTCTACAGCCCCGAAGCGGGGCAGGGGCTTGCCGGGCTGCTGGTCAAGCGGTTGGGCGGGCTGCTGGATGCCGTAGTCAATGCCTTTGGTCCAAGCTGGCTGTCGCGCGTGCAGGGGGGGCTGCATCTGATCGGCCTGCCGCTTGGGCTGTCTTATCACGCAATTCGACTGATCGCCCTGGCGCTTTTTGCGGCGCTGGTCATCATCGCGCGCAAGTCCGCGCCCGGTCTGGTCGGGCTGACGCTTGGCGTTTTCGCGGCGGTGGCGGTCTTGCAACTGGCGGGGATGCTGCACCTGTCCTATCCGCGTCATGCGATTTTCCTGATGCCCTTTACGGCGGCGCTGATGGCGATCTCGCTCTCGCGTTTGCTGGGGGCTTCATTGCCGCAGAAGTCCGGCGCGGTGATTGTTGCGACGGCCTTGGTGATGGGGCTGTGGCTGGGCATCGGCACGGCGCTTACGCGGCAGACGCAGGAACTTGGCAAGATGCTTGCCCATATCCGCGACACCGCCCCCGAGGCGCCGGTCTGGATCAACGGCAGCGGTCAGCCGGTGTTCGAACTGCTTGCACCGCGGCCGAACACCGTGCTGGGAGAGATGGACAGCGCAAGCGGTCCCGTCGCATGGCAGGTGCGCGGGGCCGAGTTCCTGCCGCCTGCGCAGCATGGTGGCGAATGGCTGGGCAATCCCGACTATCCGCAATCCATCGCCGCGCAGGCTGCGGGTCAGACGGAATTGTGGCTGCTGTTCAACAACGATCCGTCTGCGCAGGACCGCATCCCGTTCCTTTCGGTTGCAGCCAAGACCGTCGGTCCCTGTAACCCTGCAATCGAAGGGCATGGCGCGGGTCTTTATTATTGCGCAAGGCAAGGCGCGGCGAACTGATCCGCCGGCACAGCCTCAGCGCGAAAAGGCTTGGATCAGGTTCATGACCGCCAGCACTTTTTGCGTATGGCGATCAATGCGATAGATGCGGTTGTCATCGCGATAGTAATCCCAGCTGCGCCGATCCTCCAGCTGATAGCGGTGCGGGTCGCGCAGATGGGTATAGGCGCGGCGGTCAAAGACATCGCCCACATGCGGGTGGCGGTGGCGACGCGCCTGTCCGGGTGGGACGCAGGCGCGGTCTTTTTTCGCCAGGCCCGGCGGGCAAAAGGCGTGGCGGCGGTCGTGCCGCTTGTCGTCACGCAATTTGTCGTGGTGGCGATGATCATCGTGGCGGTGTTCGTGCCGGTCATGGCGGTCGCGTCCGCGATGATCGTCTGCGAGCGCCGTGCCAGAGGCAAGCGTCGCGAAGATAAGTGCGCTGCCCAGCATATTGCCAAATTTCATTTCGGGATTCCGTTGAAGTCCTTGATCCCGCTTTGATTGCGCCCGCAATTTGCGCAAGGCAATGACCCAAGATTTCGTGATCGTTTGCGGGGCAATTCCTTGCCGATCAGGCGTCAGCCAAGGCTGTCATAACGCCTTGCGATCCAACTGATGTCGTAAAGCAACCAGATCAGTCCCAGCACTGCCAGCCTGCGCGACGAATTGCGCGGATGCGTGGCAAACAGCGCCAGCGCTGCCCCGGCCAGCAGGCGCAGCGGATATTCGGGACCAAGCAGGCGCAGATGCTCGGTCCCTTTCATCAGCGTGTCGATCAGGTCGAAGCCGAATGACAGCGCGAACAGGCCAAAGAACCAGCGGCGGCGGCGCAGAAAGAAATCCTCGCTGCTGGCATGGTCGGTGGCGGCGTCGGGAAAGATCAGCGTCGCCATCAGAAAGAACAGCGCAGCATAGGACAGCACGAAGACATAAGCGCCGAAATGCCAGACAGGGATGTCCCGCAGCGCAAATTCCCACCACCAGAAATGCACGGCGCTAAGCAGCAGCACGAACGCCCAGACGATCTGGGCGTGCATCGCCTGCGTCCGGCCGGGTTGCTGGATACGGCGCGACAGGCCGGACAGGACACGGGTGATGGACAAGCCAAGGATCAGGCTGACCAGAACCCGCAGGTGGCCGTAAGCATCCATTGCAACTCCCGCGCTTATGCGGGGGCAGCCTCGGGCTCGGCCCCGTCCATGTCAAGCGCACGTTCCTGCCGCCACAGATCGGGCGTCGTCCCTTCGGTTTCGCGAAACACCCGGATCAGGTGCGAGGCGTCGCAAAAGCCCGTCTCTTCGGCGATGCGGGTGACGGTGCGGTCCGTGCGCGCCAGTAGCATCCGCGCCTGCGCCAGCCGGATGCGGATCGAGGCATCGGCGGGCGGGATGCCCAGATCGGCGTTGAAATGCCGTTCCAGCTTGCGCCGCCCCACGCCCAGATCGCGGGCGATGCGGGCGATGGGCAGGGGGGCGTGCAGGTTTTGCTGCATCGACAACAGCGCGCGGCGCACCAGCGGATCGCGGGCGTTCAGTTCCAGCGGCAGGCCGGGCTGGGGACGGTCGCCGGTCATCGGCTCGTCGATCATCAGGATCGACAGGCTTTTGCGCGCCGCCGCGCGGCCAAGGTGACGATCGACAAGAAATGCTGCCAAATGCGCGGCGCTGACACCACCCGAACAGGACAGCCGGTCGCGATCCACCACGAAAATCTGGTCCGACACGGGGCGCATCTTTTCGAATTCCGCCAGAAAGTCCTGATGGTGGAACCAGCTTACGCAGCAGCGGTAGCCGTCCATCAGCCCCAACCGCGCCAAGGCGAACATGCCCGTGCACAGCCCGCCCAGATGGACCTTGGCTGTCGCCGCGCGTTGCAGGAAGGCGTTCTGTTCCAGCGAAAGCCCGGCACCGCTGTCGATCAGCCCGCCGACCACGATGATGTAATCAAAGCGGGATGGGTCGCCCAGCCGTTCATCAGGTTCGATGCGCAGCCCGCAGGACGACTGCACCGGCGCCATATCCGCAGACAGAACCGACCAGCGGCAGCGCAGCTGACGCGAGCCGTCGCCATCATCCGCGGCCAGCCGCAGCACGTCCATGAAATTGGCAAATGCCGACAGCGTAAAGCGCGGCGCCAGCAGAAAACCGATGCGCAACCGCGGTGCCGGGGGCTGCTGCGATGTCTTGGTCTGGCTATCAACGGTTTCGGGCATGTAAGACGCGAATCAACAATGGCTATTGTCGCGATCATGCCATCTGTTTTGTCTGCGTCCAGTAATTCCTGTCACCCCTTTGACACAAATGCGCCAGAAGACGGCGAAGGGGGCGGTTCCTCATCCTCGGCCTCAAGCTGGGGTGGATCTTCGCCTGCAAGGAAGTTGCCGAACTTCTCAAGCCCCGGAATGTGATCGGCCAGCACCCGCATCACCACCAGCAGCGGCACGGCGACGATCATGCCCAGCACGGACCACAGCCATGCCCAAAGTGCGACGGTCAGAAACACCACAACCGTGTTCAGCTGCAATTTGCGCGAGACGAAATAGGGCGTGATCAACTGCCCCTCGATCGAGGTGATGGTCAGATATGTCACTCCGACCATCAGCGGCGTGAAAAAGTCGTCAAAGACGAAGATCCCGACCAACGAGGCGATGATGACCCCGGTGACCGGCCCCAGATAGGGGATATAATTCAGCAGGAACGCCGACACGCCGAACAGCATCGGGCTGGGCATGTCCCATGCCCACATCGCCAAGCCTATGGCGATGCCAAGGCAGGCGTTGATCAGCGTGATCGCGCCAAGATAATCGCCCAGCCTTTGTTCGATCTCGCGCAGCGCCAGATAGGCTGCGCGCTTCTCGCTCATCCGGTCGAAGCTTTGCACGATCTTGAGATAAAGCAGATCGCCCGAAGAAATCAGGAAAAACAGCATGAACAGGGTGAAGATGATCTGGCCGATGAAAGCCGGGCCAAGCTCCATTGCGCCGGTCAATGCCGAGGATTGCGGGGCTGAGTTCACCTCGACCTGAATATGCTGGTCGGGGGGCTGCGGTGCGCCGGGGGTCGGAACACTGGTGACCGTGCCCGTCACGGTGCCGGTGACATTGCTGGTCGGGTCGTCGTTGGGGGTGGGTGCTGCCGGGGTGGATTGACCCTCGGGCAGGGTGCCGCCACCACCGCCGGTCAACTCGTCGATCTTGGCGGCGGCGCGTTCCAGCCCCTTGAAATTGCTTCTGATATCGTCAAAGCGTTGCTCAAGCCGGTATTCGATCAGCGATGAGTTGTCGATCAGCCGGTTGATCGGACCCGAGACGATGAAGCCGATCACCGACACCAGCACGACCAGCCCCAGCGACACGATGGTCGCGCTGATGACCGGGGCGATGTGCAGCCGCTCCATAAAGCGGCGAAACGGCGAGAACACGAAGAACAGCAGAATCGCCAGCGTCACGGGCATCAGGAATGCGCGGGCCTGCGCGAAAAAGCTGAACATCAGCAACAGGAAGATCCCGATGACCGCCCAGTTCGCCACACGCGGCAGGCTTTGCCGTTCCCGGTGATCGGAAAGGGGAAACATGTGGTTCGGATTTTCCGGTGACATCGCATCCCCCAAGCGCCGCTTGCTGGAAACGAGAAACCCCGCAGTCAGGTTCCTGATCGCGGGGTTGATGTTGATTAAATTCTGGCGACTTACAGCGGGTGATCGCCCGTCGCGTCGATGACGCGGGTGGGCAGGCCCAGATCGCCCAGCAGTTCAAGGAACGGCCGCGCGGGCAGTTCCTCGACATTGGCCATCTTCTTGACGTCCCAGGTGCCGCGCGCCACAAGGATTGCCGCCGCGACCGGGGGGACACCCGCAGTATAGCTGATGCCCTGGCTGCCGACCTCGTTGAAGGCTTCCTTGTGGTCGGCGACGTTGTAGATGAACACCTCGCCGGGTTTGCCGTTCTGCGTGCCTTTGACCAGATCGCCGATGCAGGTCTTGCCAACATAGTCCGGCGCAAGGCTGGAGGGGTCGGGCAGCACGGCTTTGACCAGTTTCAGCGGCACGACCTCGGTGCCTTCGGCGGTTTTCACCGGCTGTTCGGACAGCAGGCCAAGGTTTTGCAGCACGGTAAAGACGTTGATGTAATGCGCCCCAAAGCCCATCCAGAAACGCACATCGGCGTCCTTGTAGCGGGCGGACAGGCTGTGCACCTCGTCATGGCCGGACAGATAGGCGGTCTGTTTGCCGACGACGGGCAGATCCCATTCGCGGCCTACCTCGAACATCTTGTTTTCCTGCCACGCGCCTTTCTGCCAGCTATAGACGGTGCCGGTGAATTCGCGGAAGTTGATTTCCGGGTCGAAATTCGTGGCGAACCAACGGCCATGCGAGCCTGCGTTGATGTCCACGATGTCGATGGATTCGACCTTGTCGAAATATTCATCCTCGGCCAGACGGGCATAGGCGTTCACCACGCCCGGATCGAAGCCGACGCCCAGAATGGCAGTGACGCCCGCGGCCTCGCAGGCCTCGCGGCGTTTCCATTCGTAGTTGCCATACCAAGGCGGCGTTTCGCAGACCTTGGCGGGGTCTTCGTGGATCGCGGTGTCCAGATAGGCCGCGCCGGTATCGATGCAGCCTTGCAGGACGGTCATGTTCACGAAGGCCGAGCCCACGTTGATGACGATGTTCGCGTCGATCTGGCGGATCAGGGCCGCCACGGCATCGCTGTCCATGGCGTCCAGCGGATGCGCGGTAAATTCGACCTTATGGCCTTTTTCACGAATGCTCGTGATGATCTGCTCGGCCTTGCTGACCGTGCGGGATGCGATGTGCAGTGTGCCGAATTCCTTGGCATTCTGCGCCACCTTATGCGCGACCACCTGCGCGACGCCGCCGGCGCCGATGATGAGCACGTTTTTGGCCAATTCGATCTCCTTTTCTTGGCAGGGAATGTTTCGTCGGGGGTTCTCTGGCTGTTAAGACAAGCTGGATTTGTAATCGTCGTAGGTGAACCGGCGAGCTTCGCGGATCGTTCCGTCTTCTTCACGGATCGCGATCGACGGCATGGGCACGCCGTTGAACCAGTTCTTTTTCACCATCGTATAGCCCGCCGCATCCGCGATGCTGATGCGTGAACCGACTTGCAGCGGCTGGGGGAAGCGCGCTTCGCCGAAGATGTCGCCCGCAAGGCAGGTCTTGCCCGCGATCTGATAGGCGTGCTCGCCCTCCTGCGGCAGCTTGGCGATTTCGCGATAGATCAGCAGGTCCAGCATATGCGCCTCGATGCTGCTATCGACGATGGCCACGTCCTTGCCGTTATGGATCAGGTCAAGGACGCTGACTTCAAGCGACGCGGATTTGGTGATGCTGGCTTCGCCCGGTTCAAGGAAAAGCTGCACGCCGAATTTCTGCTGGAACGCTTTCAGTCGCGCGGCCAGACGGTCCAGCGGATAGCCGTCGCCGGTGAAATGGATGCCGCCGCCCAGCGAAACCCAGTCCAGCTTTTCCAGGAAGCCGCCGAATTCGGCTTCGATCCGGCCAAGCTGGGCGTCGAACAGGTCAAAATCGCCGTTTTCACAATTGTAGTGGATCATCACGCCCGAGATGCGGTCCAGCGCGGATTCCAGCTTGGGCAGGTCCCATTCGCCAAGGCGAGAGAAGGGGCGCGCCGGATCGGCCAGATCGAAACCGCTGGTCGAAAAGCGCGGATTCAGGCGCAGGCCCATCTTGATGCCGCGTGCCGCCGCCTTGTCGGAATAGCGGTCCAGCTGACCAAGGCTGTTGAAGATGATCTTGTCAGCGTAACCCAGCGCCTCATCAATCTCATGGTCGGCCCATGCGACGGAATAGGCGTGGGTTTCCTTGCCGAATTCCTCATGCCCCAGCCGCAGTTCGAACAGCGAGGACGAGGTGGTTCCATCCATGAACGGTCGCATGAAGTCGAAAGCCGACCACGTGGCAAAGCATTTCAGCGCCAGCAGGCATTTCGCGCCGGACTGTTCGCGCAGATGCTGGATGCGTTCCATGTTGACCCGCAGTTTCGCAAGGTCGATCAGGTAGTAAGGCGTCTGAAGATCGGACATGGGCAGATCCCTTCGCTGCGGCGGGTCGAATGAACCCGGTCATTTAGGCCCCCCTTCGGGATTTCGCAAGGAATGGTGACGGCGGCGTGACGTCGCAGTTGGTAGCGGTCAGGGCGGCGCATCATTGATGCGCGGAGGGGTTGTATTGACGCAACGGCAATAGGCTCAATTTTGCCGGGAAATCTGGGGCTTTAGGCAGAACCCCGCTATGTCCGATTCGGGTGACTTGAACAGAATCGTTCATAGTTCTACCGGAGCGAGCATGACAAATCGCACACAAAACAGACTTAATCTCCCCAAGGCCGCAGCGATTGCCGCGCTGGCTTTGACCGGACTGATGCAGCCCGCCCATGCCGCCGAACCCGCAGTGGCTACGAAAGCCGCCAAGGGCGTGACCCTGACCAGCGCCGTGGTCGAAGATGCCGACGAGAACCGCTTTTTCATGCGCACGGGCGGCATCGCGCGTGACGACGTGACCTTTGACGGCCTGACCCCCGGCCAGCCCTATACGCTGGTCGCTCAGCTTTATCACGTTGGCGAAGGCAAGCTGGTGGGCGCCCCCACGCTGGAAAACCTGATCCCGGATGCGGCCAGCGGCAAGACCAGCTTCATGCTGCCGGTTCCGCCGAACCGCACGGAATTCAATATCGACTATGCCGTCTATCTGACGCTTTACGAAGGTCAGGTCGATCTGGCAGGTCTGGCTACGGCAAAGCCCCTGGCCGAGATTCGCGACACGAAAAGCGAAGCGACCGTGCTTCAGGTCCACGCCGTGCAGCGTGTGACCGTGACCGCGGCTGATTCCGCCGATGGCGATCGCGCCTTGCCGGGCAATGGCGGCAAGATCACCGCCAAGGTCGATTACGAAAATCTGGTCGAGGGTTATCCCTATACGATCTGGGGTGAACTGATGAAGCCCTCGGGCCAGTCCACCGGCATTTTCGCCAGCATCGCCGAATACAAGCCCGAAGGTAAGAACGGCTCGGTCACGCTGGAATTCACCGTGCCCGAAGGGTTCGAAGGCGTGGCGCTGGTGCCGTCGGTCGGGCTTTATCACAAGAAGCGCGTGACCATCGGCGAAAACGGCGCGCTGTCGGTTCTGCCCGATGCGCCGAACCCGGTGATGATCGCAGCGGACCCGAACCTGAACGTGCCGGAAAAGACCATCTCCATCGGCACGCTGTTCGAAGACCTGCCGGCGGAATGATCCCGGCTGCGCGGTCCCTTGCGGGGCCGCGCCTTAATCGTCCACGATCGACAGGATTTTTGGCAGCGCGGGGCAGGGCAGCAGCTGGTTCTTGGCCACATCCGCCAGCGTATGGTTGTGCAGAAACACATAGACATGGGCCGAAAGCCCCTCCCACAGCCGGTTCGACAGGGTTTGCGCCCGCGACCCGGAAATCCCGCCCGACGCGCCCGCGCCGACATGCAGGGCGCTGACGGTTTCATCGACCGCCTCAAGGATGTCCGCCACGCGGATGGTTTCGGGCGCCCGCGCAAGGCGGTATCCGCCGCCCGGACCGCGCACCGATTCGACCAGCCCCGCACGGCGCAGCCGCACGAAAAGCTGTTCCAGATAGGGCAACGAGATGTCCTGCCGCTTGGAAATCTCGGCTAATGAGGTGAGGTCGTCATTCCTGGCGATTGCCAGATCGACCAGCGCGACCATCGCGTAGCGGCCTTTTGTGGACAGTTTCATCGTTGCCTCTCGTGATAGTTGACGCAACGCAGCCTTCGGGCTAATCCGCTTGCGCCGTCTTGACAGCGTCTTGACTATGCCGGTCTTGCTTGATTCAGCCGCGCTTCCCAGATTGACGATCTAGAGCCGCGCCGTCACAGGGTCAAGAAACCCGAGTCCCAAAGGAAGCCTATGCCCGAACTGATTTTCCCCGGTCCCGAAGGTCGTCTTGAGGGGCGCTATCATGCGCAGCCCGCACCGGACGCCCCCATTGCCATCATCCTGCACCCCCATCCCCAGTATGGCGGCACGATGAACAACCGGGTGGTCTATAACCTGCACTATGCGTTTCACCGCTTGGGCTTTACCGTCATGCGCTTCAACTTCCGGGGCGTCGGTCGGTCGCAGGGCGAATTCGACCAAGGCATAGGTGAGCTGTCGGATGCCGCATCCGCGCTGGATTACCTGCAGGCCATGAACCCCAACAGCAAACATTGCTGGGTCGCCGGTTTCAGCTTTGGCGCGTGGATCGGGATGCAGCTTCTGATGCGCCGCCCGGAAATTACCGGCTTCATCAGCGTGGCCCCGCCCGCGAACATGTATGATTTCAGCTTCCTTGCGCCTTGCCCGTCCTCGGGGTTGATCATCAACGGCACTGCCGACCGCGTGGCACCGCCCAAAGACACCCATACACTGGTGGGCAAACTGCGCGAGCAGAAGGGCATCACCATCACCCACGAGGAAATCGAGGGCGCCGATCACTTCTTCCGCGACGATGAGGCGCATATGAAGCCGATGATCGACAAGGTGCAGACCTATGTCCGTCGCCGCCTGACCGAGAATACCCGCTAAGACGACCAAAGGCCCATTCGCATGACCGACCTGACCCGCCGCTTTGCCTTCTTGAACGAGGCCGACAGGCTGAAGTCGGTCGATCGTGCGAATGTGCTGATGGACCTGTCGCGCCCCGAAAACAGTGCCGAACACAGCTGGCACGTCGCGCTTTATGCGCTGGTGTTCGGCGGCTCGGACCGGGCGATTGCCATGATCCTGCTGCATGATCTGGTGGAAATCGACTGCGGCGACCATCCCATTCATCTGGAACATGACGGCCCCGCCGTCGCCGCAGCCGAGCTTGCGGCGGCGCAACGGTTGTTTGCCATGCTGCCCGATGGCGGGCGTCTGCTGGATCTGTGGCAGGAATTCGAGGCGGGCGAGACCGAGGATGCCCGCTTTGCCAAGCGCGTCGATCACGTGCAGCCTATGTTTCAGGTGCTGGGCGCGCCCCAGCCGCTGCCCGAACATCTGCGGATCGTCCGCGACAACATGACCGCAGGCCGGGCCGCGCGCCTTTGGACAGAATGGCCCGAGGTGATGGCGGCAGGCCAAGCCCTGCTGGACGGCGGACAGGTCAGCGCCGACATGATCGGGCCGCTGGCCTTTCTGGCCGAGGCGGATCGCCTGAAATCCGTCTATCGCGCCAGTCTGCTTTGCGATGCCTCGCGCACGGAAAACAGCGCGGAACACAGCTGGCATCTGGCACTTTATGCGCTGGTCATGGCGCCGTTCGCGGGCGAGGGTGTCGATATTGGGCGCGTCATCCGCATGTTGATCCTGCACGATCTGGTCGAGATAGACACGGGCGACGTGCCGATCCATTCGCAAGGCGGCGCAGCCCATCACAGCTCCGCGCAGATGGCCGCGGAAGATGCGGCGGCGGACCGCCTGTTCGGAATGTTGCCCGCCCCCCAAGGCGCTGCGCTACGCGCGCTTTGGGCTGAGTTCGAGGCGAATGATACGCCGGATGCGGTCTTTGCCAAATCGCTGGATCGGGCGCAGCCGGTCATGCAGAACATCGCATCGGGCGGCGGGTCATGGGTTGCCTATGATGTGACCTACGACCAGTTGGTCGAGCGCGTGGGGGTCCGCATTCAGCGCGGAGCGCCGGCTTTGTGGGATTGGCTGAGCGAAAGCGCACAGGTCTATTTCGGGCGCTGATTTTGCCGGTTTAAACGGTATGCAATTGCATACACGTCTTTCCCTTTGCTTGGATAGCAGATATACGGCCCACAGCCGAATCCTAACCAAAGGGACCACCCATGTCGAAGATCAAGGTAGCCAATCCTGTCGTCGAACTCGACGGCGACGAGATGACCCGGATCATCTGGGACTTCATCAAGCAAAAGCTGATCCTGCCCTATCTGGATGTGGACCTGAAATACTACGATCTGGGCATCGAGGAGCGTGACCGCACCGAAGACCAGATCACCATCGACGCCGCACATGCGATCAAGCAATACGGCGTGGGCGTGAAATGCGCGACCATCACCCCCGACGAACAGCGGGTCGAGGAATTCGGCCTGAAAAAGATGTGGAAATCGCCCAACGGCACCATCCGCAACATTCTGGGCGGCGTCATCTTCCGCGAACCGATCATCTGCAGCAACGTGCCGCGTCTGGTCCCGCACTGGACGCGCCCGGTCATCGTCGGCCGTCACGCCTTTGGCGACCAGTATAAAGCCACCGACTTCCGCTTCCCCGGCAAGGGCAAGCTGACGATCAAATTCGTCGGCGAAGACGGCGAGACGATCGAACACGAAGTGTTCCAGGCGCCGTCCTCGGGGGTGGCAATGGCGATGTATAACCTGGACGATTCGATCCGCGACTTTGCCCGCGCTTCGATGAACTATGGTCTGCAGCGCGGTTTCCCGGTTTACCTGTCGACCAAGAACACCATCCTGAAAGCCTATGATGGTCGCTTCAAGGATCTGTTCCAGGAAGTGTTCGACGCCGAATTTGCCGACCAGTTCAAAAAGGCCGGCATCACCTATGAACACCGCCTGATCGACGACATGGTGGCTTCGAACCTGAAATGGTCGGGCGGCTATGTCTGGGCCTGCAAGAACTACGACGGCGACGTGCAGTCGGACACCGTTGCGCAGGGCTTCGGCTCGCTGGGGCTGATGACCTCGGTGCTGATGACGCCCGATGGCAAAACCGTCGAGGCCGAGGCCGCGCACGGCACCGTGACGCGCCACTATCGCGAACACCAGAAGGGCAACCAGACCTCGACCAACTCGATTGCGTCGATCTTTGCCTGGACCGGCGGCCTGAAGCATCGCGCCAACCTCGACAACAACGAGGCGCTGCTGAACTTTGCCAAGACGCTGGAGCGTGTGACGGTTCAGGCGGTCGAAGACGGCCACATGACCAAGGATCTGGCGCTGCTGGTCGGTCCCGACCAGAAATGGCTGACCACCATGGGCTATCTGGAAAAGGTGGACGAATACCTGAACAAGGCACTGGCGGGCTGATCCCGTCACCAAGCCACGCAAGGGCCGGGGGAACCTCCGGCCCTTTTCACGTTCCGTCCGATCTTGCGCGAAGCGGCTTAACAGTTCGGTCGCATTGCAGTAAGGGAGGCGCAGGAAACACCCGGAGTCGCCCATGAAAGCCGCCGTCATCACCTTTCCCGGATCGAATTGCGATCGCGACCTTGCGGTTGCGCTGACGCAGGCGGGGGCGCAGGTGACGCGCGTCTGGCACAAGGACGACGCGCTGCCGCAGGGCACCGATCTGGTTGCCGTGCCGGGCGGTTTTTCCTTTGGCGACTATCTGCGCTGCGGCGCGATTGCTGCCCATTCGCCGATTGCCAACGCCGTCCGCGCCCATGGCGCCAAGGGCGGCTATGTGCTGGGCATCTGCAACGGCTTTCAGGTTCTGACCGAACTGGGCCTGCTACCCGGCGCGCTGATGCGCAATTCGGGGCTGAAATTCATCTGCCGTGAGGTGGCGCTGAAGGTGGAAACCTCGGCCAGCCCGTTCACCTCGGCCTATCAGGCGGGTCAGGTGATCCGCGTGCCGGTCGCCCACCATGACGGCAACTATCAGATCGACGCCGAAGGGCTGGCGAAGCTGAAGGATCAGGACCGGATCGCCTTCAGCTATGCGCCGGGCATCAACGGCTCGGTTCAGGACATTGCGGGGGTTCTGTCCGAAAACCGCCGGGTGCTGGGCATGATGCCCCATCCCGAACGCGCGGCGGATGCCGTGCATGGCGGAACGGACGGCGCGGGTCTGTTCGCATCGGTGATGCAAGACCTTGTAACGGTCTGACTTGAGCCGTTGACCTTCGCGCATTAGATTGACTCGTCCCCTGTGGGGCGATGCCGGAGGCATATGCGAGACAAACAGGTTTCCACGGAGACGCCGGAGGGCGGTCGCTCGGCAGTAGCCGGGCGGTGGGGTCTGCGCGGCATCATCGCGGCGCTTCTGCTGATCGCGGTCGGAACCATCTGGCTGACCAACAGCTGGCTGTCTTCGCGTTTTTCGGAAAATACCCGCGTGCGGACCGAACTGCGCTCGGCTTTGTATACCGGCAACCTGCTTTCGGAATTGCAGCGCACCTCGGTCGTGCCGCAATTGCTGGCACGAGATCCGGCGCTGATCTCGGCCCTGTCCAGCAACGATTTTTCCGGCACCTCGGCGCGGCTGATCTCGGCCCAAAAGGAAATTGCCGCATCCTCGATCCGGCTTCTGGATGCGTCGGGGCGGACGGTCGGTTCGACGGACCGCAACCTGATCGGCACGAATTACGTGCAGGAACCGTTCTACGTGGAATCGCTGCGGTCCAAGGATACGGTCTTTACGGTATCGCCTTCGCCGCAGGGGGCTTACGAATTCGCCTATTCCCGCGCCGTGGTGGCCGATGGGCGCACGCTGGGCGTCGTCGTGGTCGGTGCGGACCTGACGCGGCTTGTGCGGTCCTGGGCGGGGATTTCGGACGCCATTGCGGTCACCGACAGCTCCGGCCAGATCATCCTGTCCACCGAACCTCGCTGGCGTGGCCTGACCCTGCCCGAGGCGCTGGCGGTCCGTTCGGCACCGTCCGCGATTGCGCGGGCGTTTCAAGTCACAGCGGACTGGGCCGCGCCGCCGGTCGATGCTTATGTGCAGGGCAAGGCGGTGATGCAGGCGGAAACGCGCATTCCGTTCCGCGGCTGGAAGATGATCGCGTTCACCACCTACGATTCGGTGCGCGAGCGGGTGAACGCGGTTCTGGCCATGGTCATCATGGGCTTCGCGATCTTGCTGGCAGCGGTGTTCTATCTGCTATCTCGCCGTGCGCGGGTCGAATCCGCCGCCTATATGCGCGAATCCGAGGATCTGCGCGCATTGAACATGCGCCTGACCCGCGAAATTGCCGAGCGTGAGCGGGTGCAGAAGGAACTGCGCGTGGCCGAACAGACCATGCAGCAATCGTCCAAGCTGGCCGCCTTGGGCGAGATGTCGGCAGGCGTCAGTCACGAATTGAACCAGCCGCTGGCCGCGATGAAGACCTATCTGGCCGGTGCGCGGCTTTTGCTGCAACGCGGCCGGGGCGAGGAAGCGCTGTCCAGCTTTCAGCGCATCGACGATCTGGTCGAACGCATGGGCGCGATCACCCGCCAACTGAAATCCTATGCGCGTAAAGGCGGCGAGGCGTTCGAGCCGGTCGATCTGCGTGCCGCGCTGTCCAGCGCACTCGTCATGATGGAGCCGCAGTTGCGCGGCAAGACAATCCGGCTGCAGCGTAATATCCCACGCTATCCGGTCATGGTCTATTGCGACCGCATCCGTCTGGAACAGGTCATCATCAACCTGCTTCGCAATGCGATCGACGCGATCAAGCCGGTGCGCGATCCCGCGATCGAGATCACGGTAAGCTCCGGCTCTCACGCATTCTTGTCTGTCCGGGACAACGGTCCGGGCGTTTCCGATCTGGAAAAACTCTTCGAACCCTTCTTTACCACCAAGAAGCCCGGCGAAGGCACGGGATTGGGGCTTGCGATTTCGTCCGGGATCGCCGCTGATTTCGGCGGACGCCTGACCGCGCATAACGCCGAAGGTGATGAAGGCCGAGGAGCCGTATTCGAACTTGAACTGCCGCTGCACGATCCGGGTCGGAAAACCGGATCGCCGCTTGCGGCAGAGTAGATATGAAAGGTGACGCGCGTATGAGCCGCACGATGAAGATTGCAGTGGTCGATGACGAACCCGATATGCGGGAATCGATCAGCCAGTGGCTGGCCTTGTCCGGGTTCGACACCGAAACCTTCGCCAGCGCCGACGATGCGTTAAAGGTCATCTCGGCCGATTGGCCGGGGGTCATCATCTCGGACATTCGGATGCCGGGCACGGACGGGATGACGTTCCTTAAGCGCCTGATGGGCATCGACAGTGGTTTGCCGGTCATCATGATCACCGGGCATGGCGACGTTCCGATGGCGGTCGAAGCCATGCGGATCGGCGCCATGGATTTCATGGAAAAGCCCTTCAATCCCGAACGTCTGACCGAACTGGTCAAGCGCGCGGGGCAGGCCCGCCGCATGACGCTGGACAACCGCGCCCTGCGCCGCGACCTGTCCGAAGGCCAGCAGGTCATGTCCAAGCTGATCGGCGCCAGCCCCGTCATGGACCGCCTGCGCGAGGACATTCTGGACCTGGGCCAGGCTGACGGTCACGTGCTGATCGACGGCGAAACCGGCACCGGCAAGACGCTGGTGGCGCACGCGCTTCATGCCGTGGGGCCGCGCGCGTCCAAGAAATTCGTGCCGATTTCCTGTGCCGCCTATAATGACGAAGTGCTGGCCGGCAAACTGTTCGGCCCGGTCGAAAACGGCCTGCCCGCCGTCGAGGAAGCCCGCGGCGGGACGCTGTGTCTGGAAGACATCGAGGCGCTGTCCGACGGCCTTCAGGCCCGCCTGCTGGCCTTTATTGCCGAACAGGGCACGCCTGCCGAAACCCGGATCATCGCGATTTCCAACGCACGCGGCGAAGGCCGCAAGGCCGAGGATTCGCTGCGTCCCGACCTGTTCTATCGTCTGACCGCACTGAAGATCACCCTGCCGCCCCTGCGTTCGCGCGGCGAGGATATTCTGGCGCTGTTCACCCGCATGACAGAACAGTTCAGCGAAGAATATGGCTGCGAACCCCCGCAGGTCACCGCGCAGGAAGCGGCGCAGCTTTTGCAGGCCCCTTGGCCGGGCAATGTGCGTCAGTTGATCAACGTGGCCGAACGTGCGGTGCTGCAGAACCGTCGCGGCTCCGGCTCGATCGCGTCGCTGCTGATGGCGGATGGCGAAGACACGCAAGAAGCCACGACGACCGAGGGCAAGCCCTTGAAAGAATATGTCGAAAGCTTCGAAAAGATGCTGATCGACAATACCATGCGTCGCCACAAGGGCAGCATCGCCGCCGTCATGGACGAATTGTGCCTGCCACGCCGGACGCTGAACGAAAAGATGGCGAAATACGGCCTGAGCCGCAGCGATTATCTGTAACGCCTGCTGCCCGCGCGGGTGATCGCCGCGCGGGCAGGGCAGTGGCGCCATCGGTCATTTGGTGAAAAACCGATTGTAACCACGCGGCCTTACCCGCTATCTTCCAAATCAAGAGGCATGTGTCGCAACTTGTGGTTGCCTGCCTCGAACAGTTTCGCGGCGCGTCCGCCAGCCGGGACACCCAAAGGGTGCAGGTGGTGCGATGCGCGGAAAATCAACGCCTAAGCCCCAAGGGGCCTCTGGGCATCGTGATCGCCGTCCGGGCCGCTTTGCGGCGGATCGGGCCAAGAAAGGTAAAGAGACGCGATGGATCGCGCAGCGCAGCTTGATCGTGAACGGTGCCGGGGAAATGCCCCCAGTGCCGCGATTGCTGCTATCCGCCTGATCCGCCACGCTCATTCATGCAGCAGCCGTTCGTCAGCACCGCCTTTGCGCGGGTCCGGGCGGGTGCGCGAAAGTCGGATATATGTCAAAGAAAATGCTGATCGACGCCACACATGCCGAGGAGACTCGGGTTGTCGTGGTCGATGGAACCAAGGTCGAGGAATTTGATTTCGAGACCGTCAACAAGCGACAGCTTGCTGGCAACATTTACTTGGCCAAGGTAACGCGGGTCGAACCCTCGTTGCAGGCGGCCTTTGTGGATTACGGCGGAAACCGTCACGGTTTTCTGGCCTTTGCGGAAATCCACCCGGATTATTATCAGATCCCCGCAGCCGACCGTCAGGCCCTGCTGGAGGAAGAGCGCGCCGCCGCTGCCGCCGAAAGCGAAGAGGCTGAAAAGCCCAAGCGCAACGCGCGCCGCCGCAAGACCGCCAAACCTGCCAGCGCCGATCAGGGCGATGCCGTGATCTCGGAAGACATCGCCGGGATGACCGTGGTCGATCCGTCCGAGGGCGAAGGCGATGCGGTCGAACTGGCCGAACACGCCGCAGCGGCCGAGCCGATCGCCGCCGACGAGCATGTCGATGATGCCGGTGATGAGCCGCACGAAGAAGCGCATGACGACGACGCAATCGAATCCGTCGCCGAAGAAGACGTGGCCGAGGAAATCTCTGCTCCGAAAAAGCCTCGTGCGCGCCGCTACAAGATTCAGGAAGTCATCAAGGTCCGGCAGATCATGCTGGTCCAGGTCGTCAAGGAAGAGCGTGGCAACAAGGGCGCGGCCCTGACCACCTATCTGTCGCTGGCTGGTCGCTACTGCGTCCTGATGCCCAACACCGCCCGCGGCGGCGGCATCAGCCGCAAGATCACCAACGCAGCAGACCGCAAGAAGCTCAAGGAAATCGCGTCCGAACTGGAGGTGCCGGAAGGCGCTGGCCTGATCATCCGCACCGCCGGAAGCCAGCGCACCCGGACCGAGATCCGCCGCGATTACGAATATCTGATGCGGCTGTGGGAACAGATCCGCGAACTGACCTTCAAGTCCATCGCGCCCGCGCCGGTCTATGAGGAAGGCGACCTGATCAAGCGGACCATCCGCGACATCTATTCGAAAGACATCGACGAGGTTCTGGTCGAGGGCGAGCGCGGTTACCGCACCGCCAAGGACTTCATGAAGATGATCATGCCGTCCCACGCCAAGAACGTGAAGCATTACGACGACCAGATCCCGCTTTACGCGCGCTATCAGGTCGAGGGCTATCTGGGCGGCATGTTCAACCCGGTGGTGCAGCTGAAATCGGGCGGCTATATCGTCATCGGCGTGACCGAGGCGCTGGTCGCCATCGACGTCAACTCGGGCCGCGCGACTAAGGAAGGGTCGATCGAGGACACCGCGCTGAAGACGAACCTGGAAGCCGCCGAGGAAATCGCGCGCCAGCTGCGTCTGCGTGACCTGGCCGGTCTGATCGTCGTCGATTTCATCGACATGGAAGAGCGTCGCAACAACGCCGCCGTCGAAAAGCGCTTCAAGGACAAGCTGAAAACCGACCGCGCCCGCATTCAGGTCGGCCGCATCTCGGGCTTTGGCCTGCTGGAAATGTCGCGTCAGCGTCTGCGTCCGGGTATGCTGGAATCGACCACGCAGCCCTGCGCGCATTGCCATGGCACGGGTCTGATCCGGTCTGATGACAGCCTTGCGCTGACCATCCTGCGCGCCATCGAAGAAGAAGGCACGCGCAAGCGTTCGCGCGAAGTTCTGGTCAAGGCGCCGGTCGCCGTGGCAAACTTCCTGATGAACTCCAAGCGCGAGCATATCGCCAATATCGAAGCGCGTTACGGCATGTCGGTTCGGGTCGAGGCTGATCCGACGCTGATTTCGCCCGATTACGCGATCGAGAAGTTCAAGACTGCGACGCGTAACGTGCCCGAGGTCGTGTCGCCCGTGGTTTCGGTCGATGCCAAGCTGATGGCGCAGATCGACGAGGACGTGGCCGACGAGATCGAGGACGAGGACGACATCGAGGACGCCGCCCCCGCCGCTGAGGAGGTCCGCAGCGATGCCCCCGAGAATGGCGAGCAGGGCGAGGGCAATGGCAAGCGCCGCCGCCGCCGCCGCCGCCGCCGCGGTGGCAAGGGCGGGGACGAGGCGAATGGCGATGACTCCCGCGCCGACGATGCCGAGGAAGCCGCCGGCGAGCAGGTCGAGATCGCAGCCGTCGAAACAGCGCAAGCCGTCGAAGCTGTCGAGACCGTCGAATCTGTCGAACCCGCCGAGGAGGATGCCAAGCCCCGCCGTCGCCGTTCGCGTCGCCGCAAGGGCGAGGAGGCCGAGACCGCCGAGGTTGTCGATCTGACTTCCCTGCCGGTCGAGGAGACGCCTGCCGCCGAGGTCGAAGCCGCCGCCGCCAAGGCGATCGAGGCTGAGGCTGCGCCGCAAGCCGAAACCCCGGCTGAAACCGCGCCGCTCGGCGTGCCCGCCGAAACTGCGGCCGAGCCGGAAGCGCCTGCGGAAACCGCCGCGCCCGAGGCTGAAGTCGCGGCTGAAGCCGTGGCCGAGACCGCTGCCGAAGAAGCCCCTGCATCGGAGCCGGAGCCGGTCGTCGAAGACCTTGCCCCGCGTCCCAAGCGCCGTGGCTGGTGGTCGGTGGGCTAAGTGCCCGCGATGCAATGACATCATAGTGACAGGCGCGGGTCTTTCCCGCGCCTTTTTCATCGCGCAATGTGGCGACCATGTTGGGAATCGAACTTGCAGACGCCGCCTTTCTGCCTGCCGCGACGGTCGCGTTGCTGGCGGGTATCCTGTCTTTTCTGTCGCCTTGCGTGCTGCCCATCGTGCCGCCCTATCTGGCCTATATGACCGGGGTAGGGGTCGGAGGGTTGAAATCGGGCGAACGCAGCGCCGTTGTTCCGGCGCTGTTCTTTGTTCTGGGGCTTTCGACGGTCTTTTTGCTGATGGGCATGGCCGCTTCGGCATTCGGGCGGCTGTTCCTGCAGTATCAGGACTGGCTGGCGCGCGGCTCGGGCATCGTGATCGTCGTGATGGGGCTGCATTTCCTGCGCGTGATCCGCATCCCGTTTCTGGACAACGAAGCGCGGGTGGATGCGGGCGACAAGGGCGGCACCTCGTTCGGGGCCTATGTGCTTGGGCTGGCCTTTGCCTTTGGCTGGACGCCCTGCATCGGCCCACAGCTTGGCATGATCCTGTCGCTGGCCGCCACAGGGGCCGAGGCGGGACGCGGCGCGGCCCTGCTGGCCGTCTATGCGCTGGGTCTGGGGATACCGTTTCTGCTGTCGGCTATCTTTATCAACCGGGCGATGGGCCTGATGAACCGCATCAAGCCGCATCTGAAACTGATCGAGCGTGTCATGGGCGCGTTGCTGATCGCCGTCGGTATCGCGCTGGTGACGGGAGCATTCCCCACCTTTGCCTATTGGCTGCTAGAGACGTTCCCGTGGCTGGCCCGGCTGGGCTAGTCCCAGTTCGGCGCACGTTTTTCCAGGAAAGCCTGTATCCCCTCGGCAGTGTCGGGGCGCAGCAGGTTTTCGCAGATCACCTCTCCTGTCGCGGCATAGGCATCGGTCAGCGCCATGCTGCGCTGGCGGTGAAAGGCGCGCTTGCCCATCTGGACCGCTGCGGGCAGCTTGGCCGCGATGGTTTGCGCCAGCGCCATGGTCTCGGATGCCAGCGCGTCGGGTGCGCAAACGCGATTGACCAGACCCAGTTCCTGCGCCCGCGCCGCGTCGATGAAATCGCCGGTCACCAGCAGCTCAAAGGCATTGCGCGGCGGGATCGCGCGGATCAGGGCAACCATCGGGGTCGAACAGAACAGCCCGATATTCACGCCATTGACGCCAAAGCGCACGCCGTCGGCAGCAACCGCGAGATCGCAGCTGGCGACCAGTTGGCACCCGGCGGCGGTTGCGATGCCCTGCACCTCGGCGATGACGGGCTGGGGGAGGGCCGGCAGTTTCTGCATCATCTGCGCGCAATGCGAAAACAGCCGACGATATGCGGCGGCGCCATTGTCGTCGTCATCGCGCGCGGCCTGAAATTCGCGCAGGTCATGGCCCGCGCAGAACGCCTTGCCCATCGCGGCGATGACGACCGCGCGGGCGTCGCTGGCCGCGACCTCGTCCAGCGCGGCGGAAAGCGCGTCGATCATCGCGGTCGAAAGCGCGTTGTAATTGCCCGGACTGTTCAGAACCAGCCGCACGACATGGCCATGATCCTGCCGCAGAACCAACGGTTGCGGATCTCCGTCCTTCATACCTTCCTCCCTTGTCGTGATCTCCTCCAGCGGCCAGTCTAGCGGCGGATGGGGCAGGGGGAAACGATGATGGATCGCGAGGCGCTGAATGCTTTTCTGGACCGGGCCTTTCCGCAAGTCGCAGGCCAGATCCGGGTCGAGGACGTGGGTGAGAGCCTGACCGCCCGCCTGATCGTGGCCCCGCAGCACCTGCGCCCCGGCGGCACGGTCAGCGGCCCGTCGATCTTTGCGCTGGCGGATGTGGCGATCTATCTGGCGATCCTGTCGCGGATCGGCGAGGTGGCGCTGGCCGTGACCACGAACGCCTCGATCGACTTCATGCGCAAGCCGGATGCCGGGCGCGATCTGCTGGCCGATTGCCGCATCCTGAAACTGGGCAAGGTGCTGGCCGTGGGCGAATGCCTGATCCGTTCCGAGGGTGGGGTCGATCCGGTCGCGCGCTGTTCGATGACCTATTCGATTCCGCCAAAACGGCCCTGAAACAGGGCTTTATGTTGGGGTATTTTAATACCTATTTAACAATTCATTGAATTTGCTGAGGTATTTCGCAGTCGTCACGCTTGATTTACGCGCGGGATTGGCCGATATACCCGCATCTCGAATTACACCCCTAAAGGGACGACCATGAAAACCTATACCGCAAAACCGGCGGAGATCGAGAAGAAGTGGATCCTGATCGACGCAGAGGGCGTCGTTCTGGGCCGTCTTGCGACGATCGTTGCCATGCGCCTGCGTGGCAAGCACAAGCCGACCTTCACCCCCCACATGGACATGGGCGACAACGTCATCATCATCAACGCCGACAAGGTGCAGATGACCGGCGACAAGCGCGATGCCAAGAAATACTACTGGCACACCGGCCATCCGGGCGGCATCAAGCACCGCACCGCACGTCAGGTCCTGGAAGGCGCCCACCCCGAACGCGTCGTGATCAAAGCCGTTGAGCGCATGATCTCGCGCAACAAACTGGGCAAGCAGCAGATGACCAATCTGCGCGTCTATGCCGGTGCCGAGCATCCGCACGAGGCCCAGCAGCCCGAAGTTCTGGACGTCAAATCCATGAACGCCAAGAACACCCGGAGCGCATGATTATGGCCGAAGACATCAAAACCCTGGACGACCTGAAATCGGTCACCACCGCGGCTGTCGTCGAAAAGCCGCTTCACGAAGCTCAGCGCGACGCGCAGGGCCGCGCCTATGCCACCGGCAAGCGTAAAGACGCTGTCGCCCGAGTTTGGGTGAAACCGGGTTCGGGCAAGGTCTCGGTCAACGGCAAGGACATGGCTGTCTACTTCGCCCGTCCCGTGCTGCAGATGATCCTGCGCCAGCCCTTCGAGGTTGCCGGCGTTTCGGGCCAGTACGACGTTTACGCCACCGTCACCGGCGGCGGTCTGTCGGGTCAGGCCGGCGCTGTGAAGCACGGCATCTCGAAGGCTCTGCAGCTGCACGAACCGTCGCTGCGCGCCGCTTTGAAAGCCGCTGGCTTCCTGACCCGCGACTCGCGCGTTGTCGAACGGAAGAAATACGGCAAGGCGAAAGCCCGTCGCTCGTTCCAGTTCTCGAAGCGCTGATCTGCCTTCGGTTGCGAATACGGAAAACGCGGTCCCTTGGGGCCGCGTTTTTCATTTCCGGGGTCCCTTTCCCGCTGTCTGCCGGGGCAGGGCAGGGGGCGTCTTGCGCAGAATGCCATGCCTATAAGCAGGCGGCGAATTATCTGCCCGACCTCGCGACAGTAAAATGACAGTAAATCAGCGGCTTGATGATTTTCTTCCTCGATCGCGCATTTTTCTTCTTGCAACGTTTTGCATGAGGGCCTAGATACCCCTTCACCGAACGGCGGAGACGCTGAACGGGACGGGACGGGTCGCTTGTTGGTGGTTCTGACCGTGGAAATTCTGGAGATTTGATGGCTT
>NZ_FXTK01000010.1 GCF_900182695.1 Paracoccus laeviglucosivorans | reverse complement strand
CTGATCATCTTGCGCAGCTGGCGGCTGTCCAGCAGCACGCCAAGACCGAAATGATCCACCCCGCAATTGTTGCTGGCGACCGTCAGATCCTTGACCCCCGACTTGCGGATCGCCTCGATCGCAAGCTCGGGGATGCCGCATAGGCCAAAGCCCCCGGCAGCGATCAGAATTCCGTCTTTCAGAACATCGGCAAGCGCGGCATCCGCGCTTGGGTATAGCTTCTTCATCACGTCCTCCGGGCTTCCCTGCGAATTTTGTGCAGGTGCAGCGAAGCCCTGTCAATCAGAACCCAACCGTCGCGGCATCCGGTCTACGCGGGTCCGACGCGCCCAGCAGGGCACCGCTGTCGGGATCGCGCATGATCGACTGCGTTGACCCCATGACGGGCTTTTCGCTGATCGTGTGCCCCTTGGCGGCCAGCAGGCGCAGGGTATCGACGCTGATTCCCTCCTCAATGCGCAATTCATCGGGCAGCCACTGATGATGGATGCGCGGCGCGGTCGATGCTTCGGCCACGTTCATGCCATGGTCGATCATGTTCATGATCACTTGCAAAGTGGTCGTGATGATCCGCGCCCCACCGGGCGATCCGGTTGCCAGCCAGACCTTGCCGTCCTTCAGCACCAGCGTGGGCGTCATCGAGGACAGGGGCCGTTTGCCCGCAGCCACCGCATTCGCCTCTCCTCCCACCAGCCCGAAGGCATTGGGCACACCGGGTTTGGCCGAGAAATCGTCCATCTCATTGTTCATCAGGACGCCCGTGCCCGCAGCCACCAGACCCGAGCCGTAATCCAGATTGATGGTATAGGTATTGGTGACCGCATTCCCTTCCTTGTCCACGATCGAGAAATGCGTGGTCTGGTCGGATTCGTAAGGCGCAAGATCACCGGGCTTGATCATCGGCGAAGGCGTCGCGAAATCATTGCTGATCTTGGCGCGCAACTCGGCGGCATAGTCCTTGCTGGTCAAAGCCGCGACCGGCACATCGAAGAAATCCGGGTCACCCAGATATTCCGAGCGATCGGCATAGGCCAGTTTCATCGCCTCGGCCATCAGGTGGATCGTCTCGGCGCTGTTATGGCCAAGTGCGCCGATGGGATAGCCTTCTAGCGTGTTCAGAATCTGGATCAGATGCACCCCTCCCGAGGAAGGCGGCGGCATCGACACGATGTCATAGCCGCGATACGTGCCGCGCACCGGCTCGCGCAGCACGGGCTTGTAGGCGGCCAGATCCTCGACCGTCATCGGCCCGCCCGCCGCCTGAATGGCTTTGGCGATGTTTTGGGCGACCGCACCCTTGTAAAACCCGTCCGGCCCCTGTTCGGCCACAGCCTTCAAGGTCTGTGCAAGATCGGCCTGAACCAGCTTTTCGCCGGGCCGCCAAGCTGCGCCATCGGGCTTGAAAAAGATCGCGGCGGTCGAGGGATGTTTGGACAGGTTGTCACGCTCCGCCTCAAGGCTGTCGGCCAGTTCGGGGGTAACTGTGATACCTTCGTCAGCCAGCCGGATCGCGGGTGCGATGACCTCGGCCCATTCCATGCTGCCGTAATTCTCCAGCGCCATGCGCATCCCAGCGACGGTTCCGGGCACGCCCGAAGCCGCCCCGCTGCGCAAAGACTTTTCGCTATCCGCCTCGCCGGCGTCATCAAGAAACATGTCGCGCGACGCGCCAGACGGTGCCATTTCGCGATAATCGATGGCATGGGTCTGGCCGGTTTCGGCGTCATGGACCAGCATGAAGCCGCCACCGCCGATATTGCCCGCCCGCGGCAGCGTCACTGCCAGCGCAAAGGCCACTGCAACCCCCGCATCAACGGCATTGCCACCTTGGGCCAGAATATCACGCCCGATTTCAGCCGCGACGCGCTCCTGCGCCGAGACCATGCCGTTTTCGGCCCAGACCGGATGAATGCGGTCCATGTCCGAGAAAAAAGCTGCCTCTTGCGCAACGCCCTGCCCCGCAAGAACGCAGGCCATGCCCATGGCAGTCAGAATTCGTCCCGTCATGTCATCCCCCTCCGCTCAACCCTATGGGGCAAGCGTAGCAGCGATGCGGTTCATGTCAAAACGCTGAAATCGGCGAATGCTGCGCAAGCGCGAAGGTCAGCCTATGGGTATTTTCAGAACTAAGAAGAGCCGCCGGTTGCATTCTCAGTTCTTCAAATACCCATATCGCACCGCCTGCAGCAGGCGCTTACTCAGCCGATTTGGCAGGGGCCTTTTTCGCGGAGGGCTTCTTGGCCGGCGCCTTTTTCGCAGCCGGTTTCTTTTCGGTGGTCTTCGCGGCGGCTTTCTTGGTGGCAGGCTTCTTGGCCTTGCCAGCCTTTTCCACGATCAGTTCCAGCGCACGCTCCAGCGTCACTGCCCCCGGCTCCAGATCGCGCGGCAAGGTGGCATTGACCTTGCCCCATTTGACATAGGGACCATAACGCCCGTTCAGCACCTGCACAGGACCGCCATCGGGGTGTTCACCCAGTTCCGCCAAAGGCGCGGCGGGTGCGGCACGGCCACGTGTCTGCTTGCTCGCCAATACCTCGACCGCGCGGTTCATGCCGATGGTAAAGACCTCATCGACATCGGGCAGGTTCACGTATTTCGAAGCGTGTTTGACATAGGGACCATAACGCCCGATGCCCGCCTCGACCGGCACGCCGTCTTCCGGATGCGGTCCGATTTCGCGCGGCAATGCCAGCAGAGCCAACGCCTTTTCCAGATCGACAGACGCCAGTTCCCAGCTTTTGGGCACCGAAGCACGGGGTGGTTTAGGCACCTCGGCCGTCGCCTCGCCGCGCTGGACATATGGACCGAAGCGGCCGTTCTTCAGGCTGATCTCATCGCCATTGTCGGTGCCAAGGATCGCATCGCCCACCACCTCGGCGTCGGGACTGCTGATCGGCCGGGTGAAACGGCACTCCGGATAGTTCGAGCAGCCGATAAAGGCCCCGCCGGAACGCGCGGTCTTCAGATGCAACCGGCCCTTGTGGCACAGCGGGCATTCGCGCGGATCGCTGCCGTCTTCACGCGGCGGATACAGCGCGGGGGCCAGCGCCTCGTCGATCGCCTCCAGCACCTCGGTGATGCGCAGCTCGCTGGTGCCTTCCAACGCGGCGGTAAAGTCCTTCCAGAACCGCCGCAGCACCTCGCGGTAGGCACGCTCGCCCGAGGAAATGTCATCCAGCTCACCCTCGAGGCTTGAGGTGAAGTCGTAGCTGACATAGCGCGGGAAATACTTCAGCAGGAAAATCGTGACCAGCCGCCCTTTGTCCTCGGGGATCAGGCGGGACTGCTCCTTGCGGACATAGTCCCGGTCCTGAATGGTCGTGACGATGCTTGCATAGGTCGAGGGCCGCCCGATGCCCAACTCCTCCATGCGCTTGACCAGAGTGGCTTCGGTAAAGCGCGGCGGGGCTTGGGTAAAGTGCTGCTCGGGCGACACGCTGCGCTTGGACGCGGCCTCGCCTTCCTCGATCAGCGGCAAACGGCGGCTGTCCTCGTCTTCCTCATCATCACGGCCCTGATCATAGACCTTCAGGAAACCGTCGAACAGCATGACCTGACCATTGGCGCGCAGCCCGACCTCGGCATCCGCCGATGCGATCTCGACCACGGTGCGTTCCATCCGCGCGGATTCCATCTGGGACGCGATGGTGCGCTTCCAGATCAGGTCATACAGCGCCTTTTGATCCTTGTCGGCGACCGGCAGCTTGTCGGGCGACAGCATCATGTCGGTCGGACGGATACATTCGTGGGCTTCCTGCGCGTTCTTGGCCTTGTTCTTATACATGCGCGGTGATTTCGGCAGGTATTCCTCGCCGAACCGCTTCTTGATCGCATCACGCGCCGCCATCACGGCCTCGGGCGCCATATCGATGCCGTCGGTCCGCATATAGGTGATGTAGCCCGCCTCATACAGCCGCTGGGCCGAGCCCATGCAGGCCCGCGCACCAAGGCCAAGCTTGCGGCTGGCCTCCTGCTGCAGGGTCGAGGTCATGAAGGGCGGCCACGGATTGCGGCTGGCGGGCTTGGCCGCGACGCTGGCGACCTTCAGGTCGCGCGCGGCAATCGCCGACACAGCCAGCATCGCATCCTTTTCGGTGGCGATGTCGAACCGCTCAAGCTTCTTGCCGCCATAGACGGTCAGCGCCGCGTCATATTGATCGCCGCGCGGCGTCGCCAGACGCGCATGGACCGACCAGTATTCGCGGGCCTTGAACGCCTCGATCTCCATCTCGCGGTCGACGATCACGCGCAGGGCGACCGATTGCACGCGACCTGCCGATTTCGCGCCCGGCAGCTTGCGCCACAGAACCGGCGACAGGTTGAAACCGACCAGATAATCCAGCGCCCGACGCGCCAGATAGGCATCGACCAGCGGCTGGTCGATCTGGCGCGGGTTCGCCATCGCCTCGGTCACGGCGTTCTTGGTAATGGCGTTGAAGGTGACGCGGCTGACCTCGGCGCCCTTTTTCAGGGACGGGGCCAAGGCTTCAAGCAGGTGCCACGAAATCGCCTCGCCTTCGCGATCAGGGTCGGTGGCAAGGATCAGGTTGGGATCGGATGCCAGCGCGTCCTTGATCGCCTTGATGTGCTTTTTGGAATCGGCGGCGATTTCCCATTTCATGGCGAAATCGGCTTCGGGATCGACGCTGCCATCCTTGGGCGGCAGGTCGCGGACATGCCCGAAACTGGCCAAAACGGTAAAGTCGTCGCCCAGATATTTGTTGATCGTCTTGGCCTTGGCCGGAGATTCGACGACGACGACAGCCATTGAAATTCCTTCGCATGATTCGGCGCCGGAAAATGGGGACGCTACGGCGAACTGTCAACGGCGGTATTGAAATGGGCAAATGAAACCGGGGGCGCGTGGCCCCCGGAAAAAGCGTCAGACGCCGTCGCCGACAAAGGCCTTTTCGACCACGAACTGCTTGGGATCGCTGTTCGCGCCCTCATGCAGACCAAAGCCTTCCAGCACCGATTTCACATCGGTGTTAAAGGCAAGGCTGCCACAGATCATCGCGCGGTCGGTGGCAATATCCATCGGCGGCAGGTTCAGGTCGGCGAACACCTTGCCAGAGGTCATGTTGTCGGTGATCCGCCCCATCAGCGGCGATTCTTCGCGCGTGGTGGTGGGGTAATACAGCAGCCGGTCGGCAAAGCTTTCGCCGTAAAGTTCACCCAGCAGCGGGTCATGGCGCAGGTTCTCGACCAGCGCGCGGCCATAGTTCAGTTCCTCGGCGGTGCGGCAGGTATGCATCATGATGACCTGCTCATACCGCTCATACAGCTCGGGGTCGCGCATCAGCGACGCAAAGGGCGCAAGGCCGGTCCCGGTGGCTAGGAACCACATCCGCTTGCCGGGCAGCAGCGCGTCCAGCACCAGCGTGCCCACGGGCTTGGGGCGCAGGATGATTTCATCGCCCGGCTGGATCAGTTGCAGCTTCGAAGTCAGAGGCCCGTCCGGCACCTTGATCGAATAAAATTCCAGCTCCTCGTCCCAGTTGGGCGAGGCGATGGAATAGGCACGCAGGATCGGCTTGCCGTTATCGCCCGGCAGGCCGATCATCACGAATTCGCCCGACCGGAAGCGCAGCGATGCGGGCCGCGTCACGCGGAACGAAAACAGCGTATCCGACCAATGCCTGACCGAGGTGACGGTCTGGGCATCGGGCAGGGTCTTGACGGGTTTTGCAGCGGCGTCGGCCACGGGCACATCCAGGGTCATATGAAAATCCCGGTCTATCTATTTCACATTGGTGCGGGGGAAAACCCCGGCATCAGCCGGCAAGGCGGGAACGGTGATCCCATTCCTGCCAGTCGGCACGATAAAGCCACTGATCCTGTGGCTGGCGGGCGGCTAGTGCGGCCGAGATACGGACTTCATCAAAGCCCACGCGGCGCGCCATGGCGTATTGGTCGGCAATCAGCCCGCCAACGGCGCGCAGACGACCCGAGAACCCCTTTTCACGCAAAAGCCGGGCCAGCGTAAAGCCCCGGCCATCGCCGAATGACGGGAACTCTACCGCGATCAGGGGCTGATCCAGATGATCCGTCAGGGTGGCGGGGTCGGTGTCGGGCGACAGGGTGACGGGTTCTGCCCCGTCATCGGGATGAAAGCCGTCGTCGCGGACGATGAAGAAATCGCTCATGTGTTCGCTCCTGCGCGGACCATCTTGCCGCCGATGAAATGGATGCCGCATTCGGTTTTCTGGCTGCCGCGCCAGCGGCCCGCACGCGGGTCTTCGCCGGGCTTCACCGGCGATGTGCAGGGTGCGCACCCGATCGAGGCATAGCCCTTGGCGACCAGCGGATGGCGGGGCAGATTGTTTTCCGCCATGTATTCCTGCACGTCTTCTTTGCGCCAATGGGCCAGCGGGTTGATGCGCAGACGCGATGGCGCCTCGGATTCGAAGAATTCCAGTTCCTGACGTTCACCGCCCTGAAAGCGTTTGCGCCCCGTGATCCATGCGTCGAACTTGGACAGCTCACGCTCCAGCGGCACGGTCTTGCGGAAATTGCAGCAGGCATCGGTGTTGAACTGATGCAGCGTCCCGTCGGGATCGTTCAGCGCCACTTCCTTGTCGGTCGCGCGGATCACCCGCACATCGGTCAGGCCCAGCTTTTGCGTGACCTCAAGCTGGTAATCCAGCGTTTCCTGAAACAGCATCATCGTGTCGATGAACAGGACCGGCGTGCCGGGCGCCACGACCGACACCATGTGCAGCAGCACGACCGATTCCGAGCCAAAGGACGACACCAGCGTCGTGGACCCCAGATCGGGGTCTTTCAACGCGCGGCGCAGCACCTCGGTCGCGGCATGATGCTTATAGCGATCATTCAGCCGCGCGGCGCGCGCATCCAGCGTATCGTCAAGCATTGGCCGGATATAGCGCCGCTTTGAACGGTGCCATCCCCAGACGACGATAAGCGTCGATAAAGCGTTCTTCTTCGTCCTCGCGCAATTCCAGATAGGCGTTGATGATGCGGTCGATGGCGCCCACGACTTCCTCGGCCGGGAAGCCCGCGCCGGGTTTCTGGCCGACTGCCGGAATGTCATAGCCGTCGCCGCCCAGCGTGATCTGATAGTTTTCGACCCCCGCACGGTCCAGACCAAGAATGCCGATATGGCCCAGATGGTGGTGACCGCAGGCGTTGATGCAGCCCGAGATGCGGATGTCGATCTTGCCGATGTCACTTTCCAGATCGCGGGCGCGGAAATGCGCGGCGATCTCTTCGGCGATGGGGATCGAACGCGCGGTGGCAAGTGCGCAGTAATCCATGCCGGGGCAAGCGACGATGTCACTGATCAGCCCGGCATTGGCCGTCGCCAGACCTGCGGCGCGCAGTTCTTCGTAAAGCGCGAACAGATCGGATTTATGGATATGCGGCAGCACGACGTTCTGGTCGTGGCTGACGCGCAGATCGTGGTGGCCGAAACGCTCGGCCAGATCGGCCAGCAGGTTCATCTGTTCCGCCGAAGCATCGCCCGGCGTCTGGCCGGGGGCCTTGAAGCTGACCTTGACGCTGACATAGCCCGGCGCCTTGTGGGCAGACAGGTTGGTGTCGGTAAAGCTGCGGAAAGCCGCGTTCGCCGCGCGCTTGGCCTCGTAATCGCCATCCTCTTCGTTGCGGAAAGCGGGGGCGGCGTAAAGGTTGCGCAGTTCGGCCAGCAATTCCTGATCGACGCCGGTGAACACGGCGCGGCGGTTCACGAACTCGGCTTCGATCTCTTCGCGCATCACGTCAAGGCCGCGTTCTGCGACGGTGATCTTGATGCGGGCCTTGTATTTGTTGTCGCGACGGCCAGCCAGGTTATAGGCCGCGATGATCGCTTCGACATAGGGCAGCAGGTCGGCTTCGGGCAGGAAGTCGCGCACCACCTGACCGATCAGGGGCGTGCGGCCCAGACCACCGCCGATCCAGACCTGAAAGCCCAGCTCTCCCTGCGCGTTGCGCAGCAGGCGCAGGCCGATGTCATGGGCCGAGATGACCGCGCGGTCTTTTTCGGCACCCGAGATCGCGATCTTGAATTTGCGCGGCAGGAACTGGAATTCCGCATGGTCGGTGGACCATTGGCGCAGCAATTCGGCATAGGGGCGCGGATCGGCCACTTCATCCGCCGCCGCACCGGCATAGGCGTCGGTCGTCACGTTGCGGATCGTGTTGCCCGAGGTCTGGATGGCATGCATCCCCACATCGGCCAGCGCGTCCAGCATATCGGGAATATCGACCAGCTTGGGCCAGTTGAACTGGATGTTCTGGCGCGTGGTCCAATGGCCGTAACCCTTGTCCCATTTCTGGGCCAGCAGCGCCAGCACCCGCATCTGGTCGGGGCTGATCGTGCCGTAAGGGATCGCCACGCGCAGCATATAGGCGTGCAATTGCAGATAGACGCCGTTCATCAGGCGCAGCGGTTTGAATTCGGCTTCGGTCAGCGAGCCGTTCAGGCGACGCTCGACCTGCTGACGGAACTGGGCCGAGCGGTGGCGCAGGTATTCGTTATGCTGGGGACGAACGTCAAACATTGCTGGCCTCGAACTCGGCTTGCTTGCCATGGAAATAGTTGGACGGGCCGCGACGGCGGAACGCCTCGCGGAAATGGGTGGGTTCCGGGCGGCCGTCTTCGCCACGCCTGGCTTCGGCCAGATAGGGATCGACGACCAGATTGGCCTGCGACAGCGCATCCAGCATTGCCAGATCGGCGATCGCCTCATCCTCGAAGATTTCGGCTTCGCGCGGATCGGCGGTCCATGCGCCGTCACGCATCCACACGCAATGGCCCATGCGCAGGTCATTCGCGGTGATGACAGCAGGTCTTGCGGGGGTGGGGGTGAACGGTTTGGACATGCCTTTTGCCTTTCGGATTGGGTTCCTTCTATATAGAAAATTGTCCCACATATTGACGAGTGGGGCGGAAAAATAAGAAACAGGTTCCGCAGTTATCGGATGCAATCAGGACCAGATTTCGCAATGAGCCAAGACAGACAAACGCCCGCCCGGCTGGACGATACGGATCGCAAAATCCTTTCCCTGCTGCAAGACGACGCGACCCTGTCCCTGGACGACATCGCGGCCCGTGTGGGCGCGTCAAAGACCCCTGTCTGGAACCGGATTCGCAAGCTGCGCGAGGCGGGCGTGATCCGCGGGCAAGTCGCATTGCTGGACCCCGACGCGCTGGGGCTGGATGCCTGTTTCTTTGTCCTTATCCGCACCAGCGAACATGACCCGGACTGGGCCAAACGCTTTCTGGCCGCCGTGCGCGCGCGCCCCGAGGTGATCGAGGCACATCGGCTTGCGGGTGACATCGACTATATCCTGAAGGTGCGGGTGCGGAATGCGCGGGCCTATGACCGCTTTTATCAGGCGCTGATTTCCGAGGTGAAAATCCACAACGTCACGGCGCTGCTGTCGATGGAGGAGCTGAAGGCGACGACCGCGCTGCCGCTGGACTGACCGCGCCCGGTGGCGCGGTCGCATGGGTATTTGAGGAACTGAGAAATCGCAGTCTTAGCCCTGACGGGCACGGGACAGCGCCTTGGGCAAAGCCTCGGCAAAGGCATCAAGTTCCGGTGCGGGCGCGCAGGAGACGCGGATGCAGCGGTCCATCGGCGCGACCCCCGGCATCCGCACGAAGATGCCCAGCCCGGCCAGTTCCGCCAGAACGCGGCGCGCGAAATCGCCCTCCGCCCCGCAATCCACCGCAACGAAATTCGTGGCCGAGGGCAGCGCGGTGAGGCCGTTTGCCTGCGCAATCGCCGCGATCCGGTCGCGCGCGGCCGTGACCTGCCGCCGCGTTTCAGCCAGCCATTCGCCGTCCTGCAATGCCGCCAGCGCGCCGATCTGCGCCATGCGGTTCATGCCGAAATGGTTGCGGATACGGTCAAAGCCCGCGATCAGATCCACCGGGCCGATGGCATAGCCCACGCGCGCGCCCGCCATGCCGTAAGCCTTGGAGAATGTGCGCAAGCGGATCACGCGGTCGTCTTGCGGATCGATCCGGGGAATGGCCTCATTGGGGGCGAATTCTGCATAAGCCTCATCCAGCACCAGAAGCGAGCCTTGCGGAAGTTGGTCCAGCATGGCGGCGATCCTGCTGCCCGGATGCCAGCTTCCCATCGGGTTGTCGGGATTGGCCAGATAGACCAGGCGCGCGAAATGTTCGCGCGCAGCGGCGATCAGCGCATCCGGGTCTTCGGCATCGTTGCGATAGGGAACCTTGTGCAGATGGCCTCCGAATCCCGCGACATGGTAGTTGAAGGTCGGATAGGCCCCGTCCGAGGTGACGACCGTTTCGCCGGGTGCCAGCGTCAGGCGCACCAGCAGGCCCAACAGCCCGTCGATGCCTTCGCCAATCATGATGTGTTCGGGCGCGATTGCGTGATGCGCGGCCAGCGCGTGACGCAGGTCGTGATTGTCGGGGTCGGCGTATTTCCAGATTTCGGTGGCCGAGCGCACCATCGCCTCGACCGCGCGGGGGGATGGGCCGAAGCCGTTTTCATTCGCCCCAAGCCGGGCGACAAAGGGCGTGCCGCTGCGGCGTTCAAGCGTTTCGGGCCCGGTAAAGGGGACTGTGGCGGGCAGGCTGGCGGGGATCGGGGCAAAGCGAAGACGTGTCATGGTCCGAAGGAAAAGCGCAAATGGCCGGGCCATGCAAGCCCGGCATCGCGCCCCAGCCCCGCCCTTAAGCGTCAGGCTTGCGCGGCTTCTTCGTATCCGATCCGGCCCTCGATGCGGCGGGCATTGGTCATCAGGTAGATGCCCAGACCGGTGGTCAGCGCAGCGATAAAGACCAGATACCACGCATGGGCCATCGGATTGATCGCCAGAAACGTCGTGACCATCACCGGGGTCAGGCCACCGAAAATCGCATAAGCGACGTTATAGGAAAACGACAGCCCCGAGAAACGCACCGGCGCCGGGAAGGACCGCACCATGACATAGGGGGCCGCGCCGACCATGCCCACGGCCAGCCCCATCAGCGCATACAGGAAGAACAGCACCAGCAGCGACGTGCCCGCAAAGCTGTAGAAGGTGAAGGTGACGACGCCGAACACCACACCCGCGACCGCAAAGAACCGCCCGCTGCCGAAGCGATCAACCAGAGCACCCGCCGATACCGTCCCGAAGATCAGGAACAGCGAGCCAAAGCTGGTCGCCAGCAGCGATTGCAGCGGTGAATAGCCGTAAAGCTTCTGCAAAAAGGTCGAGGTCATCAGCGTCGTGACCACGATGCCTGCCGACAGAACCCAGGTGAACAGCGCCGAAATCACCACGCCATGCCGGTGATCGCGCAGCACGGTTTTCAGCGGCAGCTTTTCATGCAGGCGGTTGCTGGCCTTCATTTCCAGAAATACTGGCGTCTCGGCCAGCCAGCGGCGCAGATAGACACCGATCAGCCCGAAGATGCCACCGATGAAGAACGGGATCCGCCACGCGAAGCCCGAGATCTGCTCGGGGCTGAACACCCAGTTGATGCAGGCAGCGATCAGCGAACCCAGCAGAATGCCCAGCGTCAGGCCCGAACACAGAAAGCCGCAGGCCATGCCCACGCGGCCCGCAGGCACGTGTTCGGCCACAAAGGTCCATGCGCCCGGAACCTCGCCGCCGATGGCCGCGCCTTGCAACATCCGAAACAGGATCAGCAGCAGCGGCGCAAAGACCCCGATGCTGGCATAGGTCGGCAGACATGCCATCGCCAGCGTGGACAGCGACATCAGAAAGACCGACAGCGCAAAGACCCGCTTGCGCCCGACCTTGTCGCCGAAATGCGCCATGACGATGCCGCCCAGAGGACGCACCAGATAGCCTGCGGCAAAGATGCCGAAGGTCTGGATCATCACCAACCAGTCCGGCATGTCCGGCGGAAAGAACAGATGCCCGATGACGCTGGCAAAGAAGACGAAGATGATGAAGTCGTAGAACTCCAGTGCGCCGCCAAGGGCCGATAGCCCCAGCACACGCATGTCATCGCGATTCAACGGGCGCGCCGCGCCTGCCTGTCCTGCCGTCATAGAAACGTCCTTTCCTTGGCCGGGGACGCTTATTGCGCCGCAAACCGCGGGCGGCAAGACGCCATGGGCAAGTTGTATGGTGAAAAGCACCCGGATTGCGTCGCACCAACGCCGCGTTCGGGCCGGGGGTCAAGGCCGTCGCCGCTGGCGCCCCCGGCTTGATCCGACGGGGTTCACGCCGAATTTCAGGGTCTGCAACAATCATATTCCCGCGTGAATTTTTGTTGCTGGAATCGCGCGACAGGCGCATCATTCATGCCGGGACGGACTCATCGCGTTTGAGAATTACGGATTATTGATACCTGTGCGATAGCTCGAGGTAGCGATGGCGGACGACGTTTTTTCGGCATTCGGACGAGGTTTCACAGCCTTTGCCCATACACGCGCAGCTGATCTGGTCGGCGACAGCTTTTCCGACACCGGAAAGCTGGTTTCATCGCTGGCCGACGGTCAGCAGGGCACGACAAAAACCGCTTTCGACGCGCTCAAGGCCGATGTCGAGCAACTGACCGCAATCGGCAAGGCGCTGGCGGATGCGATCAAACCGGAAATCGCCGAAGCCAAGGCCGCCGTTCAGGAGATGGCGACCGAATTGGGGGCCGCCGACTTTCAGGCCGACGAATTGGCCCGCGCCCTGACCGCGTTGGGAAAACTTCTGGTCGCTTATGACAATGCGATCACCAAGGTCGCGGCCAAGGTCTCGGAAAAGGCCGGCGGTGCGATGACGCCCGAACAGGTGAAGGAAGCGATCAGCGGGATGCACGCACCGATCAAGAAGCTTCTGAACGATGCGGGCGGCGCGGTCACCGGCAATTTCGACAAGCTTTGCAAGCTGGTGATGAATGTTGACGGCGCCTCGGACAAACTGGGCGATGTGCTGAAATGGGATTACGCGCAAAAACGGCTTTCGGTCGAATTCGCCTCGGCCGGGGCCGCAAGCGTGCCGCCGCTGTCGTTCGACGGCGCATCGCTGGTCGCCTTTTTCACCTACAAGACCGAATTCAAGGCCGGGATAGAACTGAAGACCAAGCTGAAGGCCGGGCTGCGCGGCGACAAGCTGATGGACAAGATCATGCCCGGTCAGGCACCGACCGCAGATGCCGATGCCGTGGCGATCACCCTGGACACCAAGGACGGGCTGACCTTCGGATCGGGCAAGGACAAGCGGCTGGTGCTGCCGGTGCGCTTTTCCTACCCGGCGGTGGAACTGCGCGAACTGGCCATCGAACAACCCGCCGCCGACAATGCGGAAAACAAGAACCGCGTGAACGTGGTCTTTACCGTGGCGGGCAAGCTGGGCGACGTTTTCGCCTGCGTGGTCGAAGGGGGTGGCGTATCGATCCGCTGGGTCGATGGCGGCGATCCCGATGTGAAGCCCAAGATCCCTTCGGGGGCCGGGCTGCGGCTGAAGACGCCCGCCGTCACCGGCGGCGGCTACCTGCGCTATGACGAGGTAAAAGAGGAATATGGCGGCGTTTTCCAGCTGAGCGTGCTGAACAGTTTCAGCGTGACGGCCATAGGTCTGCTGGGGACCGAGCCATTCAACATGGTGATCGTGATCGGTGTGCGGTTCACGCCCGCCATCGTCATCGGTCCGGGCTTTACGATTTCCGGCCTTGGCGGACTGCTGGCGATCAACCGTTCGCTGGACAGTGCGGCACTGCGCGACGGGCTGAAGGACGGCGTGGTGGGACAGTTGCTGTTCCCTGCCGACCCGGTTGCCGCCGCACCCGACATCCTGAACAATCTGGGCAAGATCTTCCCCGTGCGCGACGGCGGCTTCGTCATCGGCCCGATGGCGGAAATCGGCTGGGGCTCTCAGGCGGGCTTTGTCGTCGCCCAGCTTGGTCTGGTGATTTCGCTGCCCGATCCCAAGCTGGTGCTTCTGGGCAAGGTCGTCATCGGCGTGCCTTCGGCCAAAGTCGACGAAAGCCTTCGCGTGGTCGATCTGCGCGCCGAGCTGATGGGAGAGATCACACCCGACTATTTCTTTCTCAAGGTCTCGCTGGCGAAATCCAAGGTCTTCAAGCTAGAGATCACCGGCGACATCTGCATCTTCATCCAATGGGGCGGAGAAGGCGCTTTCGTCATTTCGGTCGGCGGCTTCTTCCCCGGCTATGAGGCCCCCAAGCAGATCGGAGAAATGCAGCGCGTCGGCGTCAAGTTCGCGCCGCCGGTGAAATGGCTGTCCGTGTCGGTCCAGGCCTATGTGGCGATCACCACGAACACGGTTCAGTTCGGTGGCCGCGTGTCCATCGTCGCCGATCTTGAGGTCGCCAAGGCCGAGGCATGGTTGCAGCTGGATGCGCTGTTCCAATGGGCGCCGCATTTCTATTTCGAAATCCGCATAGATGCCGGGATCAAGGTCTCGGCCCTGGGTGTCACGCTGGCGGGCGTGCAGTTTCAGGGCAAACTGGCGGGCGACAAGCCCTTTCATCTGGAAGGCAAGGCAACGGTCGAAATCCTGTGGTGGGACATCGATGTCGATGTGGGGCCGATCGAATGGGGAGAAAGCCGCCCTGCCCCGGCGCCGCAGATCGACCCCATCGCCTCGGCTGCGCAGGCACTGGACGCCGATACCGCATGGGCGCCGCTGCTGCCTGCGGGCGCGGCCTCGATCGTGCGACTAAGCCCGGCGGATGACACCCCGCTGTATCATCCGATGGGCCAGATCGAGCTGCGTCAGCTTTCGGTGCCGCTGGAGACCGATATAGACCGTATCGGTTCCTCGCGCGTGACGCATCGGCGCATCAATCTGCAGGCAGCGACGCTGGGCGGGGTTGCGGCGGGCGCGGTCTGGCCGCTGATGGACCGTTTTCCGCCCGGACATTTCCTTGACCTCAAGGATCACGAGATCCTGTCGCGCCCGGAATATGAGGAACACGCATCAGGTCTGGGCATGGGCGCTGCGCGGGGTGCAAGCTTCAGCGCGGGTGTCCATGCAGGCGTCGCGTGGAACACGGTGCTGCCGCATCACGACCATGCGCCGATCCTTTCGACATGGCTGCTGGCGGGCCATGCGGGCAAGATTTTCGCAGCCTCGGCCAAGATGCGGGCGCGGGACGGGGTGAACCCCTATCTTTCCGCGCCGCAGCCCGCCCCTGCGGTCCAGATGACCGACCGTGGCGCGGTGCGGGTGGTGTCCGCCGAAACGCTGGCGATCGAAACGGGCATGGCGGGCGTGGTGATGCCCGCAAGTGCCGCAGCCGAGGCTGTCCGACTGGGACAGGCCGATGGCAGAGAGCTGACGGTGCTGTCGGCAGGGTTGGTGTGACATGGCGGAATATGCGACGCTGAAGCAATCGGCAGGGGTCAGCTTCTATGCTGCGGCCCGCGCACTGACGCCGGTGGCTTTCAAACCCGAAGACATCCACCTGGGCGATTATGCGTTCGTCCCCTATGTCCGCACCGGGCTTGCCGCCGCGATCAAGGACGTGCCGACCGGCAATCGCGCGGTGATTCAGGCGCGGGTCGAGGTGGCGGATTCCGCCAACCCGGCCACCAGCCAGCCCGTCGGGCGGGTATTGACGCTGTATGGGCCCGGCGACGTGACGGGCATTGATCCCGCGCAGGTGATCCGCCGCGAACCCGCGCCCGACAGCGCCGATGCCGAACGGGGCTACATGGCGCATATCGAATTCGCACTGCCGGATTTTCCGTGGATGTTCGCGCCGGAACCTGCCGCAGCCGACACCTGCAAGCCTTGGCTTGCCCTTGTGGTATGCGAAGCGGCACTGACACATATCGAACCCTCGCGCGGTGAGCTTCCGGCGCAGATATGGACCAAAAAGGGCCAGTTGCAGCCCCTGGAGGAAAATCACCGTTTCTGCCACGCCCAAGTCGTCGGCGCAGCCATTGATCCTGCCGGGCCGCGTCTGCGGGGCGATGCAGCCGATACGGTCGAGACCCGGCTATCGCCGGAACACGGCCCCGCCAATCTGTCGCGTATCCTGTGTCCGCGCAGGCTGGACGACGCAACGACCTATGTCGCGGCGCTTGTGCCCGCCTATGATTGCGGGGTCCGGGCCGGGCTTGGCATGGGCGGGGGCTCGCTAAGTGCTGCATGGACCCGCGCGCCGGGGGACGAACAGGACGACATCGTGCTGCCGGTCTATGACTTCTGGAGCTTTCGCACCGCGCCGGGCGGCAGTTTTCGCGAACTGGCCGAGCGGATCGAGGGTCTGCCCGCGCCATGGGCGATCGGGCGGCGGCTGATCGACCTGTCGCGCCCCGGCAGCGGCATTCCCGAACTGCCCGAAGGCGACAGCGACGCGATCCAGATCCTGAAATGCGCGCTTTATTCCCCCGCGACAGAACCACCCGGACGGCCGGTAACGACTGCCTGGCCCGTCGCCCATCGCGACGCCGTGCGGCTGCGCGTCGATCAGGCCAATGACAGCGCCGATCCCGATCTGCCGCGCGTGGGCGCAAGACTTTACGCCCGGTTTCAGCGCGCGGCCAACCGCATCGGGGCGGTTTTCGGCAACCCGCCCGGTGATGCCGTCGCAGCCGATGCCGATTGGTTTCCACAACTGAACACCGATCCCATGCTGCGCATCGTCGCATCACTGGGTGCCAAGGTGGTGCGCCGCGACCAGGAGGCGCTGATGCAATCGGCCTGGGCACAGGTCGAAGGCATCCGCCGCGCCAATCAGGCATTGGTCTGGGCGGGCATGGCCGAGGTCGTGAACATCTCGATACGCGACCGGCATATCGCGGTGCTGGACGCCGGGTCACTGATGCAGGTGACGCGCAACCTGCATCCAAGACTGCGCGACAGCGGCCATGATCGCACGGTGCTGGCCGCGGTGACGAACAGCCGCACGGCCGCCACGGTGATGACGGGGGCTTTTCGACGGGCGCTGCGTCAGGGCGGCTCGATCGGTCAAAAGCTGGCGGTGGCCGTCGATGGCAAGATCGTGGCAGGCCCGACAGGATTTGCCGATCACAGACGGGCCTATCGCACGCCCGACGGCATCCTTGCGGTATCCAAGGCGGGCATGGCCTTTTTCCCGGCCGAGATCGTCGCCAGAAGGCTGGGCGTCCCGGTCGATGCTGCGCTGGCCCGGCTTGATCAAAGGATAGGCGTTCTGGCCGAGGGCGGCGGGGCATTGCGACAGCTTGCGACCACGAAATGGCGCGGTCCCGATGGAATGGCCGGCGAGGCGCTGGCAGGGGCGCTGCTGGAGCAACTTGGTGAGCGGGTCGATCGGTTCGAGGCAGGCCATGCCAGCGGCGCCGAAGGGCTGGCGGAATTGCTGGTCGGTATCGGGAATTCCGGGCTGGCCGTGTCGGGGCGCGCGAAATCGGTGCTGGACAAGGTTGATCGGGTGGTACCGCGCGTCGATCTGCCCGGCCGGATCGTGACCGGACCCATCGTCACGGGCCCTATCGTCACGGGCCCCATCGTCACCGGACCGATCATCACGGGTCCGGTAATAACGCGCCCCGTGACACCGCTTCCCGGAACCCGCCCCATGACCCCGGTTGCGCCCACGCCCTTTGGCCGCACCATTCCCGAACGCGGCGCAACGATCACCGGGCCGCTGTCCCGGTCCAATACGGTCACGGGCGGGCGCATCGGCGCGGGGCCGGTCCTGACCAACCGACCGGCAGATAGCCTGCTGCGCATCCCGACCGAACCGCAGGCCCGGTTCGAAACGGATATGTCGCGCTGGGTTTCCGCGCAATTTGCCGAACTCAACCGAATGCCCTTGCAGACGTTGCGCGACCAGCTTGCCGTCATGGTCCGCGATCAGGTCGCACCTGCGGTCATGCAGACCGATCTGGGCCCGCTGGCCGTGTCGAAGCCGACGATTCTGGCGCAGATCGATCCGCGCGTCACGGCCCGCGCCGCGTTCCGGGGTCGCCTTGCCGTCAGCGGTCACGCGATCCCCGCAAACTGGATCGACCTGCTGGGCCTGCGTCCGATTATGGCCGCGCCGGAAATTCGGCGCCCGATGTCGAATGCGCTTGAGGATTTCGACCGCGACTGGCTCGTGCCGGGTCTGGGCACGATTGCGGCGCGCGATTTCATCACCCTGCTTGCGATCAATCCCGGCTTTGCCGAGGCGTTCCTGATCGGCGCCTCGGATGAAATGGGGCGGGAATTGCTGTGGCGCGACTATCCGACCGATCAGCGCGGCACCTATTTCAAACGGTTCTGGGATGCAGACGAAGACGAACTGACCGGCCCGATCCACCGCTTCAGCCGCCAGCCGATAGGCAGCCATTTCAGCATCGGCGGCGACAAGGCCGCAGGTGCGGGTGCGCTGGCGCTGGTGGTCCGGGGCGAATTGCTGCGGCGTTTTCCCGATACCTTCATCATGGCGATCCGGGCGATTTCGGATGCGGTGCCCCCCACCTTTGCCGCTGGAACCGAGGCGCGCGTGCTGTTTCACAGCCACCTGAAACCGGATTACAACATCATCGGTTTCGACCTGACGCCCGAACAGCTTGGACCGCAGAACTGGTGGTTCGTGCTGGCCCAGAACCCGACCGCGCCACGCTTCGGGCTGGACGGGAACCCCAGCGCCTCGACCGCGCATGACAATCTGGACTGGGCCGATTTCGGCAATATTCCGGTCGGCGGATTTCTGGGCACCGGTCGCAGCTTTGATGTCCACGACGCCAATGGCAAGCCGGATACCGTGCGCTGGCCGGGCCATGCGGGGGTGGTGGCCCGCATCTTGCTGAACAACCCGATCCGCGCCGCATGGCGGGCCGATACGCTGATCGACACAAGCGGGACGACCCGCGACGCAGGGCGGAGGTAACGACCGTGCCACCCATGGACCTCAGAGAGCTGAAAACCGCGCAGACCCGCACCGCAAGGTCGCGGCTGGCCGTGGAAAAGGCGGCGCATGCCGAGGCGGTCGCCCGCGCCGGGCTGAAGACGCAGCGTGCCGCGCTGGAAGCCGCGCAGCGGGCGGGCGACACGGCTGCCGTCGAACGGCTGGGCGTGGCGATCGAAAAAGCGAACGCGCAGTTGCAGGAACGCGAAAGCACCCGCAAGGAATTGCAAGACAGCCTGCGCGACCGGCTGGGCGACATGCTGCGCTTTGGGCTTGATGCCCCGGCAGACATTCCCCTTTTGCTGCTGCCCCTGCGGCTTGAAACGCGGTTTTCCCGCAACGCGGCGGGCGCATCGGTGCTGAAAGTCCGAATCTATCCCGATGAAATCCACGTGGACAACAGCCGTGCCGGACTGTCCGAGGCCGAGGCGCAGGCGGGCCGTGCCTATTGGAACGCGCTGTTTCAGGCAGCAGATGACAGCGGCATGGAGACATTCTGGTCCACGCTTCGTCAGGTGACCGGGCCTGAACGGGCGCGGCACGTGGCCTTTGCCACCCGCCCTTCGAACCCCGACGCGCGCGGCACGGGCGCATTGCCGGTCTTTCCCGAGGTGGCGGCGCTTGACGCCGCCGCCGCGCGACCGCGCCTGCTGCCCGAACGCTTTCGTATCTCGGCATGGCAGGGCGGCAATCTGCTGCGGGCCGAAGGTGCCTTGATCGACCGCGACCTGCGTATCGGCCTTTTGTCGGGCGACGGCGCCAAGCTGACGGATCAGGACGGGCTGAAGGTGCTGGAAGGCACGGAATGGCTTTCGGACTATGACCTTGCGCTGAAGCTGGGCATGGCGATCGAACTTGCCTTGCCGGGGACCGCCCCGATCGAACGGCTTTTCGTCTATGGCGTGGCGCAAAGCCGCCAGCCCGCCGAGGGCGCGGCGGCGCTTGACGACCTTTTTGCGGCGCATGACGGCGCAGCGAAAATGGCCTTTGTCGCGCCCGGCACGCCCACGAACAACACCGAAGCGACCGAGGCGGGCTGGATGCGCTGGTCAGACCCCGCACCCGTGCCGCTGACGCCCCCCGCCTTGCCCGCCGACAGCGCCGCGATGCGGACCGCAGCCGCGCTTGGCACCGATCCCGCCCGGCTGGCCGGACTGGCTGGCGCCGCCGGGCGCGAAGATGTCTTGGCCGGGGCCATCAACGCCGCGCTGTGGCCGGCGACATGGGGCTATTTTCTGGAAACGCTGGACGACGGACAAGAGACGCTGTCCCCCCGCATCATCGAAGAACTGCGCCTGTTCCACCAAAGCTTCGTGCGCGGCGGCGGCAGCCTGCCCAGCCTGCGCATTGGCCGCCAGCCTTACGGCCTTTTGCCGTTTGCGGGCTTTTCGCACAGGTTTTCAGCGCAGGATGCTGGCCGCACCGAGGCCGGGTTGGAGCGGATGACGCGAAAGATGCTGCCGAACTGGCTGGCCGGGCTGGACGACGTGCCGATGCTGGATCAGGGCGCGGATGCACAGCGCGTTCTGTCAATTTTCGGCCATGCCCCGCAAAGCTGGGCCGTGCGGGCGCGCAAATGCCTGTCATCGGACTTTCTGAACAAGATCGGTGCCACGACGGATCAGGCGGGACCGGCCGCGGATGTCGAGGCCCTGCTGAACCAGCTTTTGGCGGAATCCTTGGGCGGGTTTTCGTATATCTATGGCGCGGGGTCGCTGGATGACGAAGCGCGCCCCGTCGCCTTGCCCTATGCCGATCCGGCGCGCGATGGGGACTATCTTCAGGCGCTGCTTGACGGGCGCAGCCCCGGCGCGATCTCCAGCATATTTCAGGCGCTGGTTGGCCTTGGCTGGAGCAGGACGAAAGCGGCGGCAACGCCCAGCCGAAGCCTGCCCGATGCCGTGCGGGCCACCGCAGCTGTGGACGCATCGCTGGGCCAGCGGGTCATCGCGCTGACCACGGGCGAAGACATCCGCGCCGGCAGCGAATACATGGCGGTGCTGGCTCAGGTCAGCGCGGGGACCACGACAAGCCGCGCTGCGGTCCTGCGTCCCGCAATGATGGCGCAGGACGCGGCCAAGCGCGTGCTGGATGCCACCTCCAGCGTCGAGCGCGATCTGCTGGGCATCGAACTGATCGAGGACATGCTGATTGCACGTGCCCGGCTGGCCGATCTGCATGGCGCGATGATCACCCTGATCGATCTTGCCCGCAGCGGTGAAAACTTCACCCGCGCCGTGGCCGAGACGCTGGATACCGCCAGCCACCGGCTGGATGCGTGGGTGCTGGCCTTGTCATGGGCGCGCTTTAGCCGCGCACGCAAGGCCAAGCCCGAAGGGCTGACCCTGGGTGCCTATGGCTGGCTGTTCGATCTGCGCCCACAGGATCGCGGCGCACGGGCCGGGGGCTATATCGCCGCGCCCACCTTGGAACAGGCGACCACGGCAGGGCTGCTGCGCAGCGCCTATCTGGCGCATAACCCGGCGGATGGCAGCGGCGGCGCCTTTGCGATCGACCTGTCCAGCAATCGCGTCCGCCGCGCCCAATCGCTGCTTGAGGGGGTGGCGAACAGCCAGCCGCTGGGCGCGCTGCTGGGCTATGACTTTGAACGCAGGCTGCACGACGCCGATTGCGACCGCTTCATCCTGAGCTTTCGGGGGATTGCGCCATTGGCGACCGGCCAGCCCGATGCTGCGGCCAATCCGGGCAACGATCCGGCGGCGCAGGTGAATGGCGGGGTGAACGTCACCGACATGCTGCGGCTGCTGGAACATTGGAACGATCCGCAACGGGGGCCCACGGATATTTTCAACCGACTGTCCACCCGGCCTGTGGGCAACCCCTATCTGGATGCCGATGTCGTCTGGGACGGCCCCAGCAATGCCGAACGTGCCGCCATTTCCGCCGCGATGACGCAAGGCGCGGCGGATGCCGATGCTTTGGCCGACCTGCTGCTGGCGGAATCCGTGCATCAGCTGGGTCAGGGCAATATGGCACGCGCCTCGGCGGCGCTGGATGCGGCGGGTCGGGGCGAGGCCCCGCCGCCCGCCCTGCCCGATGTCGTCGTGTCACGCGGGCCGGGGGTCATTGTCGGCCACAGGCTTATCGCCGTGCCCGATCCCGCATTGGGCTGGTCCACAAGCGCTCCGCGCGCGCAGGTCAGCCCGCTGGCCGAGGCATGGGCCGCCGGTCTGTTGCCCGACCCCGCCCGGATCGTGATCGGGACCGCAGCGGGCGGGGGCCGGGCGACGCTGGCCGATACCGCGTTGTCGGCGCTGGATTTCACCTTTGCCTGCCGTCACCCCGAAATGCTGGCGCAACTGATCCGTGCGCGGGCGGCGCTGGCCAATCCCGATGCCGCGTTTCCCGAAAGCCCCGCCGAATTGGGACCGCAGGGCATTTCCCTGATGCAGGCCCGACTGACAGGCGTGGCCCTGCAGGATGTGCTGGATCAGGCGACAGCGCTGGATGGCGCGGCCATCGGACTGCCGGGCAATACGGGGTGGCAACCAGCGCCGGGCGAACTGAATGCGGCGCTTGGCCGCATATCGGTCGCTGCGGGCGCGCTTTCCGCGCGGCTGGGTGAACTGCGTGACCTGCTGCAAGCTGCCGAGGCGCCGCGCGACAAGATGACCGAGGCGCTGCTGGCGCTGACGGATTTCGGAATTGCGCTGCCAGACATCACGGCAAAACACAGCGCCGACGTGGCCCTTTTGGCCCTGCGCGAAGGCGAGAACCGGCTTGCCCGCCTGCAGCCGGTGCTGGCGCTGCCCGCGACGACCGGGACGCTGGCCGATGCGGCACTGGCGTTGTTCGGCAGCGCGCTGCCCGTGCCGGTGCGCCACGTCTTTGCCCCCGCCGATCCCGCTGAGCCGATGGGCGAACGGGCCTTTGCCGCGCCCAAACCCGGCGCAATCCAGCGTTATCTGGCCGATATGGGGGCGGTGCGCGTCGCCGTGGGACGCTTCGGGCGGTTGTCTTTGCTGTCCGCGATCAATGGCAGGGGGCCGTCGCTGACGCTGCGCCAGCTATGCGGTATCGGTGACAATCCACCCGACAGCTGGATCGGCACGGGCTTGCCGCCGCAGGTCGCGTCTCCGACCTGCCCTGTGGTTTCGCTTTTGGCTGACGCGCCGGCTGGGCTGGACCTGACGCAAGGCATCACCGGGCTTTTGATCGACGACTGGTCCGAAACACTGCCCCTGCGCGAGGCGGCCGAAAACGGGGGCACTGCCAGCCGGGCGACCGCCGGTGTCGCGCTTCATGCCGACGCCCCGGCAGCCGAGCCGCCGCAAGTCATGCTGCTGGGCCTGTCGCCCGATCGTCAGCGTTGGACCGAAGACAGCCTGTGCGATTTTCTGGCCGATACGCTTGAACTGGCCAAGGCACGGCTGATCACGCTGGAAACCTTGCCGCTGGCCGCCCGCATCCTGCCCGCCATCTATACGCAAAGCTGGTCGCTGCAAGGCGAGCCGGTGATCGACTGGACCCGCATCGCGCTTGAGGTGCAGCAGCTTGCGCGCCTGTCCGGCCTGAAGAACTTCACCATGGTCAAGGAGGGCTAAGCGTGATTCAGGACAAGTTTACAGCGCATGAGGCCATGGTCGCCCGCCCGTTTGACGCCAAGGCCATCGGCGCTGTCATCGTCAAACCTCCGGCATGGACCCGGCTTGAACCCCAAAGCCTGTCCGGCGAACCCGCACCCGGCGTCGAAATGCGCGTTGCGGATGCTTTGTGGATGATGGCCCGGCAATGGCAGCTTGGCGAATTTCAGGGCGAGGATTGCGGCACCCCCGTATCGGTCAGGGTCAGCGCGCAAAGCCAGTCATTGACCGCCCTGCGCCCCGGCGACCCGCAACGCGCGGCAACCGCGATGCCGTTGCCCGAAGGTTGCGCGATCGAACCGCAGATCGAGGCAGAGCCATGGGCCGCGCCGTCGCTGCGTGATCGCGCCGAAGCGGGTCAGGCACTTGTGCAGGGCCTTGCCCCGCTGGGATGGGCAGGCGAGGCGCAGCTGCTTGCCGATTGCCGCTTTGATCTGGCCGCAGCGGATATTGTGGCCCAGCAACCCGATGAAAGCTGGCAGTTGATCGCGCAGCATCTGCCCGATGCCGAGGCTGCGGCCCTTGCGCTGGAAGCGGGCACCCCCGCATGGATGGAGGGCGAACCGGCCGAAATCTCTGACGCGGCACAGGAATGGCTGGACTGGTATCGCAGCAACGTCTCGCATCCGCGCGACAGCGAAAGCTGGCATTCGGACCGGCTGGAATATCGTTTCGGCCTGCAGGCCGGCGCTGGCGCGGACGCCCGAAGGATCGAGGCACCCTGCCATCTGGGCGGACCCGTGGACTGGTTCAGCTTTGAACTGGCTGAGGGCACGGGCCTTGGCATTGATGCCGATGCACCGATACGCGAACACCACGCCCATGTTCACGCCAGCCATTTGCGCTATCCGGGTATGCCCGCACCCCGGCTGTGGCAATTCGAGGATGGGCTGGTCAATTTCGGCCTGACCGATGTGCAACCCAACGATCTCGCGCGGCTGGCCTTTCTGGAATATGCCACGATCTATGGCACGGACTGGCTGATCGCCCCGATCGACCTGCCAAGGGCTGCACTGGTCGGCGTGACCGCCGTCAGCTACCGCACCACCTTCAACGAAGAGATCGTCGTGTCCGCAGCGGCGGATCAACCCCGCAAGGGCAGATTTTCGCTGTATCGGACGGATGGACCCGACGGCGCCGAACCGTGCTTCGTGATCCCGCCGAATGCCCGCCCCGCATTGGAAGGGGCAGCACGCGAAGAAGTGGTCTTTGCCCGCGATGAAACCGCAAACGTGGTCTGGGCCATCGAACGCAGCCACGAAGGTGCGGACGGTCTGGCCCGCGACCGCAGCCCCGAGGCCGATACCCGCGCAACGCTGCCCGCCCGACCGCGCGCAGGTGCGCAGGATGCCTGGACACTGGAGGTCCTGCCACCGGCACATTGGATCCCCATGGTGCCGATTCCGACCAGCCGCTTTGGCGGGTTCGTTCTGCGCAAAGGCTCGTTCGATGGCACCGATACCGCACGCGGTCGCGTCCTGTCACCACGCCCCTATGATCTGCAGGACGAAGAGGTTCCGCGCGAAGGCGTTCGCCTGCGCCGCGTGCCATCGGTTCTGCGCGACGAACAGGGGATGCTGCACAGATGGGTCGCCCGCCGCATCACGACCGCCTGGGGCGAAGCAAGCTCTCGGCTTGAATATGATGCCACGCGCGGCGCGGAATGAGATAATGCCTGCCGCGATGTGCGGCAGAATGAAACAAACGCATGAATAAATTTCGAATTGGATTGGAAATTCATACAGGCAGCAGACCAAGTATATATCCAATTAATCTGCCGACTCAGCCGGTTCCATGATATAAATATATAGTTATTATTATTATGGGCGGAGGCTGAATTGAAAGTTTCGCCTGCTGTAACCACGTTACTTCGCTCGACCGCACCGACATTGCTTTCTGCATTGACACTGCCACCGCCGTTGAATGCTTTGGGGGCAGCGATTGTCGCAAATGCGTTGGGGCGATATATTGCACCCGGATCCGCGACATTATCGCCTGCGGCATTATCGGGTGTGATTGAAAAGAATGCCGCTGACCCGGAAATCATGCCCGCATTGCGGCGTGCTGAATCCGACCTGAAAACATACGAGGTGGAAAACAACTTCCGTTTCGCCGAGCTTGACCAACGCGACCGCGAAGCTGCGCGCAGCTTTCAGGTTGAAAGCGGCATGAGCGAGCGGATATTTCGCGGCGGTATTACCATCGTGTGGGTCGCCGTCATCAGCATGGCGATGATGATCCTGCTGCTGCTTTTGCTGACCGCAGGAATGGTCAAGATCGACGCGACAAATACCAATTTTGCCATGGCGGCATTCGGACTTATCGGCAGCGCGGTCGGCTTCGTGAACGGGCTGGCCGCCACCGTCGTGACCTTTTACTGGGGCAGCAGCCAAGGTTCGAAAGAAAAGACCGAGGCGCTGAATGCCTCGCTTAAGCAGGCAAGCGACGAATTGGGCCAGCTTGTGTCGCGCCAGATTGCGCCGCCACAGCCCGTCGCGCTTTTGCCTGCACCGGAAATTGCCGCACCCGAACCCCCGCCACTTATCACGGTCAGGGCTGATCCGGGACTGATCCGGCAGATATTGGCCACGCTGGGCCAGCAGCACCGTCAGTTCGAGGGAAGCGTGACATGGGCCCTGATTGCCGAAGGCATCTCGGTCGAGGGCGGACGACCGGTCGGCACGACCGGCGATCCGGTCACCGTGACCCGCATATGGAAGGAATTCGGCATCCATTGCGTGGCGGCAGCCAAGCGTTACGGCGTTCCTGTTGAATTGATCGTTGCGACGATCGCAACCGAAAGCAGCGGCAAGCCGGATGCGTTTCGGCAAGAAAAGAACGATGCCAGCTTCGGCCTTATGCAGACGCTGCTGGAATCCGCGCGAGAGGCGCTTGGGGATAAGCGGCTTTCCGGAAATGATCTGTTCAAGCCCGACATCTCGATCATGGCTGGCACGGCATATATCGCACGCCAGCGGGACAAGACGAATTTCGACCCCGTTCTGGTCGCTGCCGCCTATAATGCCGGCTCGCCGCGCCACGCCAAATTCGAGGGCAATCGTTGGCGATTGTGGTGCCACCCGCCCGAAGGTGGCTACCATATCGATAAATTCGTCGCACGTTTCAACGATGCGATGGCGGTTTCCCGCAAGGACAGCTGGTTTGCCGATGAATGCCCCAGTTTCGTCGGTGCATTCGAACCCGATGCGCAAACAGGCAATCCCGCAGGCCCCACCCCGAACAATGCCTTGGCACCACTTGGGGCACAAAGCGCCGCGGCAGCGCAGGCCACCACGATATTGCGCGCTTTGGCGACGCCGCTGCCCTTTGCGGCCATCGGCGGCAATAAGGAGTTGGTGATCGCGGTGCAGCAGAAGCTGTCCGAACAGGGCTATCTGGACCCGCCGCCGGATGGCAGCTTCGGTTCGGTTTCCGGTTGGGCCGTGCATGAATTCTGTCTGCGCAACGGCATCGGGGATCAATTGCTGGACATGGCGGCGGCGGAATTGCTGATCGCGCCGAAAGCGCCGTTGGCCAACCCGGTCTGGAGCGGGGACTGGATGGACAGGGTCATCGACCACATGGCACGCAACGGATACTGGTTCAGCCGCTTCCCCGAATGCCGTAATATCGTTTACCTTGAGGGTGCGGACCCGGACGGCGGCATGAACAGCGATGAGCCGGACAAGTTCAACGATCTGCGCATCGTGTTCTGGTTCGATACGCAGGGTGCGATCAAGCATCTGGCCTGGGAAGCGACGACCGAGCCGGGCGATTTCTTTACCGACAATCCAGTCAATCCGGCGGGTGCCGCGCGGATCAAATTCGGCCAATACAAGGCATGGGCCGTAGGTATTCATCGCGGCGATCATGAAGCTCTGGTGCAGGTGGCCGACGTTTCGGTCTATCGCGACAAGAACCGCGACCGTATTCGCACCGGCGATGCGATAGATACCGGGATTTTCGGGATCAATCAGCACTGGGGCTATGATGTCAGCCGCGACAGCATCAAGAATACCAGCGCGGGCTGTCTGGTCGGGCGCACCACGGCCGGGCACAAGGAATTCATGCAGTCGGTCAAATCCGACCCGCGATACCGGGCCAACAATTCCTATAAGTTCGTCACCACGATCCTGCCCGCAGATCAGGTTTTGCGAGCCTGAATGCCCCCGCTTTTCCCCCGGAGGAGCAGATGTCACACGATGCCAATACAAACCCGCCGGGTGTCTCGCCCCCCGCTCCGCCTGTGCGCCCGGAACGAAAATGGACGCCGCCCCTGATCCTGGCGGCATTGGCCTTTCTTCTGGGGCTTTTTGGCGACATGGCCGATACGACCGGGCGGATTGCGGGCTGGTTTCGCGACCCGCCCTTGCCCAAGATCAGCGAAGAATACCTGATGGTCGAGCTGGAACCCGGCATCGGCATCCGCGAGGGGTTCGAGCGGATCGCCGAACAGGTGCAGGGCGTGCGGATGGTTCAGCCTGCATGGTTGCTGCATCTGGACGATCAGGTCATGCAGGCAACGCAGGTGTTCTGCGCTGGCTCGGCCGGAAGCCTTGCGATGGGCGGAGAGGGCGATGACCCCGTCCCCGCCGAAACCGTCGCTGGATGGGAAGCGGCCTGCAGATCGGATACGCGCGCCGATGTGATATTGGGAACCTATGCGCTGCGTTCTTTCGACCCGGATCCGTTGACGGGGCTGCGGATCGAACTGGCGCTGCTCGACAACGACCAAAAGGCGATAGATGCCTATGACGGCTTCATCGACGGTTCGTTGTCGCAAGACCCGCCTTGTTTCAAAAGCTCGATCAGCGACGAATGCGTGGCCGACCGGGTCGGCACCGAGATGATGGATGGTCTGCCGGTGATCGGACCGGGCGAGCAGCTGATATTGCCGATCTTCGCCTCGGTCCGTCTGGTCTGGGATCAGGCCGCGATCGAGTCTGCGGGAATCGATGCTGGCGAAACGATGTATGACGGCCTTGCCCCCACGCCGTTTCGCTTTCCCGCGCGTGTCTATCTGGGCGACCGGGTGCTGATCGAAAACCCCCGCCCGATGAACGCCACCCCAAGTTTGCGGCAAGGTTTCTACGAAGGCCGCGGATGAAGATGCTCCTTGGTGTCGCGACGCATCCCTTGGAAACCGACAGCCTTGCGACGCTGCTGCGCAATGCGCAATATTACGAAACCCATGCAAGGATCGCCTCGGTGCTGCATCACGGGTCCAGCCTTTTGATCGTGGTATTTTCCTCGGCCATTCCGCTGATCCCGCTGATCGGCGCCGATACCGCTGCCCTGACCTTCAGAATGGCGGTGCTGGGTGCCGCAATCACGATCGTTCAGGGCGCAAGGCAATTGTTTGGTTTTCACGACCGCTGGATCTACTATCGCACCGCACGCGAGGCGCTTCGCTGCGAAGCGATCCTGTATCATGCCGAGGCCGGACCTTACCGCACGGGCGATAAGAACAAGGTGCTGGCAGAGGCGTTGAACACGATCCTGAGCACGGAAAATCTGGCATGGCGTGCTTCGATGCTGAAGAACTCAGCCCTGCCATCCGGCTCCACGACGACCGAGGGGCGGAAAAACTAGCCAGTGCCAATTGCTGTTAAAAGCGCTGCGGGTGTCCGGGTTGGGAGTGGCTGCATCGCAGCTGTCATCATCCGGTCTTGGTCGTCGCAAGACGACTGTCTAACTCGGTCTGGGCCGTGGTGATGTCCATACCCTGAATGCGGAGGTAAGGGATCGCGGCGTGTTCGCGGGAAAGTAACCATCGGGGCCATCATCGACAGATCAGCCGGAGTGCCCATGGCGACTGCCGCAGGTGCCACAGTCGCTCCGCAGATCCCGGTCATCGACCCCGACATGATCGCGGAAAGCATCTGGTCCATGATCGCCATGAAGGACGGGGCCGAGGTGATCCTGCCCGCAGCGACAAGTCGATGACCCTTGATCCATAGCGCCCTAACCGGGCCGGGGCATTGGTAACTGCGGCGCCTTTGGACGGTTCAAGCAACTTCAAAGCGCCCGGTTTCCAGACACTCACGCCCAGCCAAGGACAGTTAGAGCAGTTAGGGACAAAGCATCCGTAGCTCTAAAACAATAATCGAGAGAGAAAATGGTCGGAGCGAGAGGATTCGAACCTCCGACCCCCTGCTCCCGAAGCAGGTGCGCTACCAGGCTGCGCTACGCTCCGACCGTGGAGCGGCAGGTAGCCCGTGGGGCGGCGGAATGCAAGGGGATTTTCGCACCCCGCAGCAAAAGCCGCGCCCACCCACAGGCAGGCGCGGCAAGGGGATCACAGCGCCGACAGGGCCGCGACGATCTTGTCGCCCATCTCGGCGGTCGAAACCGGCGTGCCGCCTTCGGCGCCCATCAGATCGGCGGTGCGAACGCCGTCTGCCAGCACTTTCTCGACCGCTTTTTCCAGCAGGTCGGCTTCGGCCAGCAGGTTGAAGGAATAGCGAAGCGCCATCGCAAAGCTCAGGATACAGGCGATCGGGTTGGCCTTGCCCTGACCGGCGATGTCAGGGGCAGAGCCGTGGACCGGCTCATACAGCGCCTTGGGGCGACCGTTGGCCATGGGCGCACCCAGCGACGCGGAAGGCAGCATCCCAAGCGATCCGGTCAGCATCGCCGCCGCGTCCGAAAGAATGTCGCCGAACAGATTGTCGGTCACGATCACGTCGAACTGGTTGGGGCGGCGCACCAGCTGCATGGCGCCGTTATCGGCATACATGTGCGACAGCTCGACCTCGGGGTATTCGTTGTCGTGGACCCATTGCACTTCCTCGCGCCACAGGATGCCCGATTCCATGACGTTGGCTTTTTCCATCGAACAGACGCGGTTGCCGCGTTTCTTGGCCAGCTCGAATGCGGCCCGCGCCACGCGGCGGATTTCGCCCGAGGTGTAACGCTGGGTGTTGATGCCGACGCGCCCGCCCTCATTCTCGGGGTTGTTGTCGTCGGAATGGATGCCGCGCGGTTCGCCGAAATAGATGCCCGAGGTCAGTTCGCGCACGATCAGGATGTCGAGGCCAGCGACCACCTCGCGCTTCAGCGAGGAAAAATCCGCCAGCGCGTCGAAGCATTGCGCCGGGCGCAGGTTGGCATACAGGTCCATTTCCTTGCGCAGACGCAGCAGGCCGCGTTCGGGTTTGACGCTGAAATCAAGGTTGTCATAGGCCGGGCCGCCGACCGCACCCAGCAGGACGGCATCGACCGATTGCGCCTTGGCCATCGTCTCGTCGGCAAGGGGCTTGCCGTATTTGTCGTAAGCCGCGCCGCCGACCAGATCCTCGGACACGTCAAAGGCGATGCCGCGGTTCGACTGGAACCAGCCGATGACCTTGCGGACCTCGACCATGACTTCGGGGCCGATGCCGTCGCCGGGCAGGATCAGCAGGGAATGGGTGGTCATCGCGGGCATCTCCTCGTGCTTTTCATCGCGTCGTCAGATCGCCTAGCCCCGCCATGGCCTTGCGTCAAGTTCACGGCGAATTGGGTTGCGCCCGCAAGGCGGCTGATGCCCGATAGAGCCAAGGAACCGAATAAAGGGGCAGCCCATGAAGGCAATGGCGGCAGCGGCCGGCGCGCTGGTCCTGATGACAGGTGCGGCGCTGGCGGATGGGGGCGTGACGGTCCAGCTTCCCGACATCTCGCAGATCGACGATGCCGAGGCGGCAAGGCTGATCGAGGAATTGGCGAATGTGAATGTCATCACCTCGAACTGTCCGGGCTATGAAATCAGCAATGGCGAATGGACGCTGATCACCGGCACGGGCGACAGGCTGGCCGCCAAGCTGGGACTGAATGCCACGACCTATGACAAGAAATATTACGGGCCCGCATTCAAGCTGCTGGACGACCCACAGGCCTGCGACCGCATCGGGCCGACGGCCAAGCCGCTGATCCAGAAGCTGGTCGATATGGGCGGCGGCACGACGCCCCTGACGCAATCGCAATAGGGCGGCTTGTCCGCGCGGGCATGGGGCAATAGCTTGCGCCCCATGACGGCTGATCCGACATATAGGGGATTCGCGCTGGACGCGGAAACGGCACTGGCCTTGCTTCAGTGGCAGGCCGAGCTTGGCGCGGACGAACCCTGCATGGATGCGGCGATCGACCGCTACGATCTGCCCGACCGCGCCGAAACCCCTGCAGCCGCCCCCGCTGCTGCCCCCGCGCCGCGCCGGGACGAGGCCGAGGATCACGCCGCCCGCGCCGAAGCTCTGGCCGCTGGCGCATCGACGCTGGCCGCACTGGCCGAGGCGCAGGAAGCCTTTGACGCCATCGAGATTCGCAAGGGTGCGCGCAATTTCTGCTTTGCCGATGGCAAGGCGGGCGCGCGCGTCATGGTGATCGGCGAAGCACCAGGCGAGGAAGAGGATTTGCAGGGCCGACCCTTTGTCGGGCGTGCGGGGCAGTTGCTGGACCGCATGTTCGCGGCCATCGGCCTTGCCCGCGACACCGTGGATGCCGAGCGCGGGCTTTACATCACCAATGTCCTGCCATGGCGTCCGCCGGGCAACCGCCGCCCCGAACCTGCCGAAATCGCGGCCATGCTGCCGTTTCTGCGCCGGCATGTAGAACTGGCACAGCCGGAAATGCTGGTCCTGATGGGCAACACGCCCTGCATTGCGGCGCTGAACCGTCAGGGCATCCTGAAGTTGCGCGGTCAGTGGTCCGAGGCGTTCGGCCTGCCCACGCTGCCCATGACCCATCCCGCCTATCTGCTGCGCACGCCATTGGCCAAGCGCGAGGCGTGGGGCGATCTTCTGTCCATCGCCGCAAGGCTTGAGGCGGGGCCGAAGCCCTAACCTTCGGTATTGCAGCCGCGATATTCGGTGGCGTGGTCGGGCGCGATCAGCGTCAGCACCAGCTGCGACGGGTCCAGCGCAAAGGGTTTGCCCGTTTCGCCCACGAAATCCGCCTGCGCGTGCAACATGCCGTCACGCTGCTCAAGCTCGGGCTGCGATACCCATGTGTCGGGCAACTCCATCGCGACTTCCGGCGCATTTTCATCGGGAAACAGCGCGGTGACGCGCATCCCGTCCGCAATTTCCTCGATCCGGCACAGGGGATGGTCGGGTGATTGTTCGGGCACCTCGGCCAAAGCGGACTGGATCAGCGGGTCCGGCCCGTCACCCACGGGGGGCGCGGTCAGCACGATATGGGCGGGCACGCAGATGTCCAGACACAGCCCGAAATCCACCTTGGCCTGCAGATCGACCGGCTGGCCGGGGGTCGCGGGCGCAATCTCCAGCGGCAGGACAAGCTGGTCGTGATAACCCAGCGTGCGCTCTCCGCCCGATTCGATGGCTTCGGGGCGGGGCCAGTGCGGCGTCACCTGCGCCATGTTCTGCGACCCCTGCCAGTCGAAGCGCGGCGGCACGCCCGCATCGCCGGGGCTGCGCCAATAGGTTTTCCAGCCCGGCTCAAGCTCAAGCCGCAATGCCGTCATGCGGTGTCCGTCCGGCGTGATCCAGCCCGGCAGCAATTCGGCCGAAACCAGCCCCGGCGGCAGGTCGTCGGGGTCGGATTGCGCCAGCGCCCCTTGGGCAAGGGCAGGCACGGCAAGACAGGTCAGCAGGACAAAAGCTTTCATGTTCGCATTCTTAGGCGTCGCAGGGGGTGGTCGGGAAGTCACAAATCCGGCAGGAGTTCCGCGCTCTCTTGCGCAATCGGCTGTCAGGTCCGATCTTTAAGGGAAACCAATGGAGCGGCATTTGGACCCTTCGAGCAACCTGACCGGCAAGATGCTGATCGCCATGCCCGGCGTGCGCGACCCGCGCTTTGAACATTCCGTCATCCTTGTCTGCGCCCATTCCGAGGAAGGCGCGATGGGGCTGGTGGTCAACCGGCCCATGCCCGAGATCGTCTTTACCGAATTGCTGGAACAGCTGGGCATCAGCGCCAGCGACAAGGCCATCGACATTCCCGTCCGATTTGGCGGGCCTGTCGAGCCGGGGCGCGGCTTCGTGCTGCATCGGCTGCCGGAAAACACGCCGCCCGATGACGCGCATATGCTGATCTGCGACGATCTGGCCATGTCCACGACGCGCGACATTCTGGAAGATTACGCCAATGGGCGCGGCCCGCAGCCCGCGATGCTGGCGCTTGGCTATGCCGGATGGGGTCCGGGTCAGCTTGATTCGGAAATTCTGGACAATGGCTGGCTGACGACCGAGCGTTACGACGAAATCATCTTTGGCGCGGACAATCCCGGCAAATGGAACGCAGCCCTGCGCGGCATGGGCGTCGATCCGATCGCGCTGTCGCCAAATGCGGGCCACGCCTGACACCCGCCGCCCCTGCCCCGCCTAGCGTGGGGCGGCGGCGCGGCGCAGGCGGTCGTTGATCGCCGCACCCAACCCGGTTTCTGGAATCGGTGCGACCGCAATGGGACGACCCAGCGCATCGGCACGGTGCAGGATGTCGAACAGCCGCGACGCCGCCTCGACCGGATCGCCGTTCTCGCTCAGGCTGATCTCTCCTGCGACGTCGCCAAAGCCGATCAGCACCTCATCCGCAGCTGCGCTGGTGGCGTTCAGGCGCAGGCTGGCGCGGGGGGCGTAATGGCTGGTCAACTGCCCCGGCGCGCTTGGCATGTCGGGGTCGATGACAGGGGCTGCCAGCGGCTGACCCAGCACCGCCTGAATATCCTCGGCGGCGATCCCGCCCGGACGCAGCAGCGCAGGCTGGCCCGCGACCCAGCCGATGATCGTCGATTCCACGCCCACCGGACAGGCGCCCGCATCCAGCACCGCCGGGATCCGCCCACCCAGACCCGTTACCGGGTCCGCGACATGGGCGGCGGCCGTCGGGCTGATCCGCCCGGAAGGATTGGCCGAAGGCGCGGCCAGCGGCCCGCCGAAGGCGCGCAGCAAAGTCCGCGCCGCCTGATGCGCAGGCAGCCGGATCGCCACGGTCCCCAATCCCGCCGTCACCAGCGATGCAATGCCGGCGTCGGGGCGCAGCGGCAGCACCATGGTCAGTGCACCGGGCCAGAACGCCGCAGCCAGCGCCCGCGACTGCGCGTCGAAAACCGCGATACGCTCGGCCGTTTCCAGATCGGGCAGATGCACGATCAGCGGGTTGAAGCTGGGCCGCCCTTTGGCCGCATAGATCCGCGCGACAGCCACCGCATTGCGCGCATCGCCCGCAAGGCCGTAGACCGTCTCGGTCGGGATCGCCACGACTTCGCCTGCGGTCAGCAGCGCGCTGATCCGGGCAATGCCTTCGGGATCGGGTGAAATCAGTTGGGTCTGCATCTGTTACGTCGGGTAGCGGTTGCGCGGGCGCGGTCCATATGGTGGCCTCACGGGGAACAATTATGCGCCCAGGCCGGATTTGCCAAGGCGCGGGAGGTAATGGGACATGGCCTATCACGCACCGGTCGCACAGATCACCTATATCCTTGACCAGATCGTGGACTTTCCCCAGCTTGCCGCGACCGACCGCTTTGCCGAAGCCACGCCCGAGACCGTGACCGCGATCCTGACCGAGGCGGGCAAACTTGCGACCGATGTGATCGCGCCGGTGAACCGTGCGGGCGATCTGCATCCCGCGCGGCTGGAAAATGGGGCACTGCGGTCCTCGCCGGGGTTTGCCGAGGCGTTTCGTGCCTTGGCCGAAGGCGGCTGGATCGGGCTTGCCGCCGACCCCGAACATGGCGGCATGGGTCTGCCGCAGGCACTGAACATGGCGGTCAATGAAATGACCGCCTCGGCCTGTCTGGCGCTGCAACTGAACCCTTTGCTGACCCAGGGCCAGATCGAGGCGCTGGAGCATCACGGCAGCGATGCGCTGAAATCGCTGTATCTGCCCAAGCTGAATTCCGGCGAATGGTCCGGCACGATGAACCTGACCGAACCGGGCGCGGGTTCCGATGTCGGGGCGCTGACCACCAAGGCCCAGCGTGCTGATGACGGCACTTACCGGATCACCGGGCAAAAGATTTTCATCACATGGGGCGACAGCGACCTGTCGGCCAATGTCTGCCATCTGGTTCTGGCGCGTCTGCCCGACGGGGCGGCGGGGACGCGCGGCATCAGCCTGTTCATGGTGCCGAAATTCATTCCCGACGATGCGGGCAATCCCGGCCAGCCCAATGATCTGCGGGTCGTCAGTCTGGAACACAAGCTGGGCATCCATGGCAGCCCCACCTGCGTCATGTCCTTCGAAGGTGCAAAGGGCTGGATCGTCGGCGCGGAACACAAGGGCATGGCCGCGATGTTCACCATGATGAACTGCGCCCGCCTTGGCGTCGGCGTCCAAGGCGTCGCGCAGGCCGAGGCGGCGCTGCAACAGGCCACCGCCTATGCCGCCGAGCGTGTGCAGATGGGTCCGATCATCCGCCACCCGGACGTGCGCCGGATGCTGGCGACCTCGCGCGCGGAAATCTTTGCGGCCCGCGCCATCTGTCTGGCCTGCGCCGTTGCGATCGACATGTCGCGCGCCACCGCCGAGGCGGATTGGGCCGCGCGCGCCGCCTTTCTGACGCCCATCGCCAAGGCGCATGGCACGGATGTCGGCACCCGCGTGGCCGATACCGCCGTGCAGGTCCATGGCGGCATGGGCTACATCGAGGAGACGGGCGTGGCGCAATATCTGCGCGACGTGCGCATTACCTCGATCTACGAAGGCACGAACGGCATTCAGGCGATGGACCTTGTGGGCCGCAAGCTGGCCGATGGCGGCACCGCCGCGATGGCTCTGCTGGACGAGGTGCTGGACGGCGCCAAATCGGCGCAGGCCAGTCAGCCCGAGCTGGCCCATGACGTCTGGCAGGCCGCCGAAACGCTGCGCGAAGCGACGCAGGATCTGCTGGACCGCGACCTGCCCGAACGCTTTGCCGGTGCCGTGCCCTATCTTGCGGCATTTTCCCGCGTGCTGGGGGCGCATTACCACCTGCGGGCGGCGACGCGCGGCGGCTCGGTCCCGCTGGCGCGGGTCTATGTCACACGCATCCTGCCGCAATATGCGGGCGATCTGGCCGCGGCCCGCGCCGGGCTGGACGATCTTGAGGCGCTTGACGATGCGGCATTGCTGGGTCAGATGGCCGGGTGATCCGTTCGACCCCGCATATCCCGCCCGCCGCAGGCGAAGCCGTCGAAATCGCCCCCGGCGTGCTGTGGATGCAGATGCCGCTGCCCTTCAAGCCCGAGACGGTGAACGTCTATGCGTTTCGCGACGATGACGGCTGGACGGTCGTGGATACCGGCATCGACACGCGGCACGGGCGGGCAATCTGGCAAACCCTGCTGGACGGGCCGCTGTCGGACGCGCCCGTCACGCGGCTGATCGCGACCCATCACCACATCGACCATATCGGCATGGCGGGCTGGTTCGTTCAGCAGGGCGCGCAGCTTTGGACCTCGCGCACGGCATGGCTGATGGCGCGCATGTCGATCCTGGACGTTCAGGAACGCCCCACCCCGCAGGCCGTGGCCTTCTGGCGCACGCACGGAATGCCGCCCGAGATGATCGCCGAACGCGAACAGGAACGGCCCTTCAACATGGCGGATGCCAGCGCGCCTCTGCCCCCCGGCTATTTGCGGCTGCGGGCTGGCGAACAGGTCCGCTTCGGCAATCGTCGCTGGTCGGTCCGCATGGGCGAAGGCCACGCGCCGGAACATGTCACGCTGTGGTCTCTGGACGACGATCTGGTGATCGGGGGCGATCAGCTTCTGGCCTCGATCTCGCCCAATCTGGGGGTCTATCCGAACGAACCGGGGGCCGACACGGTGGGCGCGTGGCTGGACAGCTGCCGCGAATTCCTGCCCCTTGCCCGACCCGAGCAGTTGATCCTGCCCGGCCACAAGGTGCCCTATCGCGGGCTGCCAACGCGGCTGCGGCAGTTGATCGACAACCAGATGGCCGCGAATGACCGGCTTGTCGCCGGGCTTCAGGTCCGGCCGCGCAGTGTCACGGACTGTTTCGAACTGCTGTATCGCCGCATGATCGGCAAACCGGAATACGGTCTGGCGCTGGCCGAGGCGGTGGGACATATCAACCATCTGGCCGCAGCGGGCCGGGTGTGGCCCGTGGGCCAGACCCCGGACGGTGCCACCCTTTGGGGGGCGTGACAGGTCGTCCGGGCTGGGTTATCCAGTCTGCGACCGAATGCAGGAAACAAGGGGGGAGCCATGGCCTCGCATCACGAAGTCACCGAACACAAGCACGGTGAAATGGACATTACCGATCACCAGAAGACATTCGCCGGTTTCATCAAGGTCTCGACCTGGGTGGCTGGACTTTCCATTGGTGTGCTGATCTTCATGGCGCTGACCAACGCCTGACCACCCCGGAGTAGATCATGCAAAGACGTGCCTTCCTCGCGCTGGCCCTGCCAGTCGCGCTTGCGGCCTGCGGCGCCGACAATGTCTGGAGCAGCGACGAGTCGGTGCGCGCGGCGCGCTACGTCGCGAACGAGCCGCCCTCGATCTCGCTTCTGACGGTGATCGGGATTCCGCGCGGCGAAGGCGGTCATTCCGCGCTGCTGATCAATGGCAGCCAGCGCGTGATCTTCGACCCGGCGGGAAGCTGGAACCACCCGTCGATCCCGGAACGCCATGACGTACTTTACGGGATCACGCCGAATTTCAAGAACTTCTATATCGACTATCACGCCCGCGAAACCTATTGGGTCGCCGAAGACACCGTGCAGGTGCCGCTGGCGGTGGCCGACGCCGCAATCCGCGCCGCCGAGGCGCAGGGTGCGACGAACAAAAGCTTCTGCGCCGTGGCGACGGGTCAGGTTCTGCGCAATGTGCCGGGTTTCGAAGGTGCGCCCTCGGGCTTTTCACCGCTGAAGCTGCGGAACTGGTTCCTGACGCTGCCGGGCGTCACCTCGAAAAAGCACATGGACGGCGATCCGGCGAACAACCACAACGTGCTGCTGCGGCAAAAGAACGGCACGGTCACCGGATACGGTGCCGACGGCCAGCTTCACGCCCAAAGATAAAGCGTCCCGAACAGCGCGATCATGCCCGCAATCACTGCGTAAAGCAGGTTGCGGGTCCATAGCCCGACGATCAGCGTGACCGCTGCGGCGGTCAGGCGCGCGGGATCGGGCTGGCCCCCGGTCGCGGCAGGCCAGACGACCAGCGGTGCGACCAGCGCGGGCAGCACGGCCACCGCCGTATAGCGCAGAGCGCGCGAAGCCCAGCCCGGCAATTGCCGCGTGCCGATGGCGCCCAGAAACGACCAGCGCAGCAGGAACGTGCCTAGTCCCAGCGACAGGATCACCAGCCAGATGGTCAGATCCGATGCGATCATCATGCACCTGCCTTTCGACGCTCGGTCCAGATTTCGACCCAGACGCCCACGGCCATGGCCACGGGCGCGGCCAGCAGCACGCCCAGCCCCGAAGGCAACCCGCTGAAGGCCAGCGAACAGATGATCGACGTCAGGGCCGCCGCGATATGTGCGGGGGTGCGCAGCATCGGCGCGACCATCGCAAGAAAGGTGATCGGCAGCGCGAAATCCAGCGCCCAGCTTTCCGGGATCGCGCGGCCCAGCGTGAATCCCAGCGCGCAGGCCACCACCCAAGGCACGCAGGCAGTAATCGCCGCGCCAAAGAAATAGGCAAGCCGCTGATCCAGTCGCAGACGCGGATTCGCCTCGTAATGCTGGATCGCCAGCGCATAGGTCTGGTCGATCAGAACATAGGCCATCAGCCCTTTGTCCCGTGCCGACGCCTCGCCCACCCATGGCACCATCGATGCGGAATACATCGCCATGCGCAGGTTCACCGCCAGCGCGGATGCGATGACGATGATCGCGGGCGTATGTTCCCCCAGCAATTGCACGGCGGTGAATTGCGACGCACCCGCCAGCACCAGAATGGCAAAGCCCAGCACCTGCGGCAGGTTCAGCCCGGTCTCATTCGCCACTACCCCGAACAACATGCCAAAGGGCAGCAATACCAGCAGGAACGGGATCGCGCCCAGCATACCGTGGCGCAGACATTCGGCGGGCGAGCGCGCAAGGACGCGCGCCTGTTCTGGCGTGGGATCGGCAGCGGATTGCCGGGCCCCTGCGCTTTGATCGACGGACATGATGGAAACGGCTTCGTCTTGGGCTAAGGATTGCGGCAGATTGGCGAAAGCCGAAAGACAGCGCAAGGGATCGCAGGGATTTGACCGCAAACATGCCGATCACCATTCGCATCGATCAGGGCGTGCCACCGCATCTGCAAGGCGCGGCGGCGCGGCTTTACTGGCGCGGCTTCGGGGCGGCGCTGCAACCCATGCCCACGCGGCCACGGCAAGGCGTCGCGCTGGTCGCCGCGCTGATGCAGCCGGGACGCGCGTTGATCGCGTTGGGACCGCAGGGCGGGCTTGTGGGGATCGCGGGCCTGCGCGGCGTCGAAGGCGGTTTCCTGGGCGATGGGACCGGCGGCTTTGTCGCGGCTTTCGGTCCGGCACGCGGGCGGTTGCGGCATCTGGCGACGCATCTGCATCGGGGCGGGGTCACGACCGACGACATGATCCTTGACGGGTTGGTGGTTCGCGCGGGTTGGCGCGGGCGCGGCATCGCCCGTGCATTGGTCGATGCCGCCGCATCGCAGGCAGGCCGCCTTGGCCACCCCGCCCTGCTGGCCGAGGTCATGGCCGACAACCCCGAAGCATTGGCCGCATGGCAGGCGATGGGATTTCAGCCCATCGGGCGGCAGCGGCAGGGCTGGCCGTGGCACGCCCCCGCACATCTGCTGCGCCGCGCGCTTTAAAGGGCTTCATCCTCAGGCGGGGTGGCGTCGTCGCCGTCTCCGACGTGCGGCGCATCGCCAAGGATGCCCGTGACCTGCGCCAGCAGGATAAAGGCGCGTCCCGACCGGGTTTCGGCCAGAACGGCCAGCACGCCGGGATCGTCCATCTCGGCGCGGCGGGAAAGCAGCTTGTCGAAATGGCGCAGGAAGTGATGGGCGACGTCGCGGAAGACCTCATCCTCGCGGATCATGGTGGCCGCACCCAGCAAGGCGGCGTCGTCCGTGACCACAGCCAGACCGGACACAGCCGCACCACGCTGGCCTTCGGCAAAGCGTGCCCAAAGCGCGGGATCGGTTTCGGGGATCTGCAGATCGTCCATATAGACGCCCTGCCCCGCCAGAAGCGTGACGACATCTTGCGCGGCACGGATCAGCCGCGCCATGCCGGGATCGGCCAGGGCCAGACGCAGGCAGCGAATCGCCTCGCGGTCCTCGGGGCCGTCGGGAAAGTTCAGCGCCAGAAACAGCTCGGTCGGCGTCAGGTCGGGGGCGGCGGGGGCCTCAAGCTCCAGCCTTGCCTGACGGGTATCGGCGGGCACCGAGGGACGCGGCGGGGCTGGCGCACGCGCAGGCATCGGGCGCATCGGCTGTGCTGCGCGCGGGACCATGGCGGGAACCGGCTCGGGACGCTCGGCCACATGTGACGGCGCGGCTTGGACCGCGCGCATCTGCGCCAGCGTCGCGCGCAGATCGTCCGCCTCATTGCGCAGGGCGGTCAGGGCATGGGCCGACCAGATGCCGAACCAGATCAGCGCCAGCGGCAGGATTACGCCCACCACCCAGATCAGCCATGACGCGGTATCCCGTGCCTGATCATCCGGGCCAAGCCATGCGAACAGCACAACCAGCAGCAGCCATCCGATGCTGGCCGCGACGCCGATGCTTGTCAGCCGCTCGTTGCCCTGACGGGCGATCAACTGGCGCAGCGTGTCCAACGCGCTCATGCCGCCACCGGATCAGGCATAACGGATCGACAGGATCTCATAGGATTTGCCGCCACCGGGGGTCACGACTTCGACGCTGTCGCCTTCATCCTTGCCGATCAGCGCGCGTGCAAGGGGCGAACGGATGTTCAGCAGGCCCCGCTCAAGATCGGCCTCGGCCTCACCGACGATCTGATAGGTCTTTTCCTCGTCGGTATCCTCATCGACCAGCGTTACGGTCGCGCCGAATTTGATGCTGCCCGACAGCTTCGACGGATCGATGACTTCGGCGCGCGAAATCAAACCCTCAAGTTCCTTGATGCGGCCTTCGACAAAGCTCTGCTTCTCACGCGCGGCGTGGTATTCGGCGTTTTCCGACAGGTCGCCATGTTCGCGCGCCTCGGCAATGGCGCGGATCACGGCAGGACGCTCGACCGCGCGCAATTCACGCAGCTCGGCGTCCAGCTGATCGAAGCCAGCGCGGGTCATCGGTATCTTTTCCATTCGGGTCCTTCCGGCCGCATTTCCGGCGGCACAAGTTCTGCGCGAAACAAAGGTGTTGGAACGCCCCCGGCCTTTTTGGCCGAGGGCGCCCCTGAACTTCCGGGCATCGTGGCGCGATTGGACCAACGTTTCAAGTCCCGGATGTCCGATCCGCGGCCATTCGCCATAGCCCGCATGTGGTATCCGGCTTTCGGATTGCGTCGAAAACGTCGCAGGCAGACGTCACTCCGTCGCGTTCCGATTGCCGCATGAAATATTACAGGCTAGGTCTGTCCCCCAAAGAATATCGAGCCAGGGAGCAAGCGCCGAGCCATGTCCGAAGTCGAACGCGAGTCGATGGAATATGACGTCGTCATCGTTGGGGGCGGGCCTTCCGGCCTGTCCGCGGCGATCCGTCTGAAACAGATCAACCCCGAATTGTCGGTGGTTCTGCTGGAAAAGGGCTCGGAAATCGGCGCGCATATCCTGTCGGGCGCGGTGCTGGACACGGCGGGTCTGGACAAGCTGATCCCCGACTGGAAGGAAAAGGGCGCCCCGGTCACGACCGAGGTGACGACCGACAATTTCTATGTGCTGGGCGAACAGGGTCAGGTGCGCGTGCCGAACTGGCCGATGCCGCCTTTGATGTCGAACCACGGCAAATACATCGTCAGCATGGGCAATGTCTGCCGCTGGCTGGCCGAACAGGCCGAGGCGCTGGAGGTCGAGATCTTTCCCGGCATGGCCTGTTCCCAACTGGTCTATGACGGCCAGCGCGTGGTCGGCGTCGTCGCGGGCGAAATGGGTCTGGCCGCAGACGGCACCCCCGGTCCCGGCTATGAACCGGGGATGGAGCTGCGCGGCAAATATGTCCTGATCGCCGAGGGCGTGCGCGGCAGCCTCGCCAAGGAATTGATCGGCAAATACGATCTGTCGGCAGGCCACGACCCGCAGAAATTCGGTCTTGGCATGAAGGAGATCTGGGAGATCGACCCGGCCAAGGCGAAACCCGGCACCGTCACCCACACCATGGGCTGGCCCCTGGGCAACAATGCGGGCGGCGGCAGCTTCATCTATCATCTTGAAGGAAATCAGGTGCTTGTGGGCTTTGTCGTCCACCTGAACTATCAGAACCCGCATCTGTATCCCTATATGGAATTCCAGCGTTTCAAGCATCATCCGCTGGTCGCGGAGCTGTTGGAGGGCGGCAAGCGCGTGGCTTACGGCGCGCGGGCGATTTCCGAAGGCGGCTGGCAGTCGATCCCCAAGATGGTCGTGCCGGGCGCGGCGCTGCTGGGTTGCAGCGCCGGTCTGGTCAACGTCCCCCGCATCAAGGGCAACCACAACGCCATGCTGTCCGGGATCGCCGCGGCGGATGCGGCAGCGGCGGCCATCGCCGCGGGCCGCGAGGGCGATGAGCTGGCGGATTATGAAACCGAGGTGCGCGGTGGCGACATCGCCCGTGACCTGAAGCCGGTGCGCAACGTCAAGCCGATCTGGTCGCGCCTTGGCCTGTGGCCCAGCCTTGCGCTTGGCGGCTTTGACATGTGGGTCGCGAACCTGACGGGCTGGAACCCGCTGGGCACGTGGAAACACGGCAAGTCTGACGCCGCCGCGACCGGCAAGGCTGCGGATTTCAAGCCGATCGACTATCCGCGCCCGGACGGCAAGCTGTCCTTTGACCGGCTGACCAATGTGGCGTTTTCGTTCACCAACCATGAGGAATCGCAGCCCTGCCATCTGCGGCTCAAGGATGCCTCGATCCCGATCTCGGTGAACCTGCCGCTTTACGCCGAACCTGCGCAGCGTTACTGCCCCGCAGGCGTCTATGAGGTGCTGGAAAGCCCCGAGGGACCGCGCTTCCAGATCAACTTCCAGAACTGCGTCCACTGCAAAACCTGCGACATCAAGGACCCCTCGCAGAACATCAACTGGACAACTCCGCAGGGCGGCGACGGGCCGAATTACCCGAATATGTGATCAAGCAAATCAACGCCGGGCATCCCCCGGCGTTGCCCATTTGTGACAAGGCCGCTAGGGTCTGCACGCGACATAGACGACGCGAACAGCGAAGGACTGGCCCAAGCCGTGACGAAGAAACTGATCTCGCTGGCGCTGATCGCGCTGACCGCCGCGCCGATGACCGCAGGCAGCGCCTTCGCCATTCCCCGCCTTGCGCAGGAAGCGCCGCCGCCCCATCGCCCCACCGACAAAGCCGAAGCTGCGCCCGCCGCGCCTGCGCCGGAAACGCGCGGTCTGGCCGGACCCTATCTGGCCGCGCGTCAGGCGGCCATCGGCAACGACTACGCCACGGCGGCCAACTATTTCCTGCAAGCGATGGCACAGGACGACACCGATCCGTTCCTGCAGGATTCCGCGCTGGTCGCCCTGATTTCCGCCGGAGAGATGGAGCGGGCGGGCGCGCTGGCCGTCACCATGTCCGATCAGGGCCGCGCGACCGAGCTTGCGCGCCTGATGCAGCGTTCGGAACTGGCCCGCGCGGAACGCTGGCAGGATCTGGTCAATGCCATCGACAACAGCCCCGCCCCGCAGGGCGACGATCCCGAACAGGGCGCGCCCGGCGGCAATATGCTGCTGGACAAGATGGTCCGCGCATGGGCGCTGCTGGGTGCGGGCAATGCCCGTCAGGCCCTGTCCGCATTCGAGGAACTGGGCAAGGTCCGCGGTGCGCGTCCGATGGTGAACTATCATCTTGCGCTGGCCAAGGCCAAGGTCGGCGATTTCGAAGGGGCCGAGCAATTGCTGGCCGATCCCAATACCGGCGCGCATATCCTTGGTGTGATCGCCCGTGCGCAGATCCTGTCGCAGCTTGAACGCAATCAGGACGCCGTGGCCATGCTGGAAGGCACGCCGGGCTTTGAGGAAGAGCCGCAGCTCGTCTCGATGCGCGACCGGCTGGAAAAGGGTGAGACCCTGCCCTTTGACAGCGTGAGAACCCCTGCAGACGGCATCGCGCAGGTGTATCTGACTTTTGCAAGCGTGCTGGCCACGAACGAGGAACCCGATCCCCTTGCGCTGATCCATGCGCGGCTGGCTGGCTACCTCTCGCCCAATCTGGGCGAGGCGCGGCTACTGACTGCGCAGCTTTTGCAGGGTTTCGGCCAATATGATCTGGCCGAAAACGAATTCGAGGCGCTGCGCGAGCTGGGCGAGATGCGCCCCATGGCCGAGCTTGCCCGCATCGACGCGCTGACCCGCGCCGACCGTCTGCCCGATGCCGAAAAGGCCGCGCTGTCGCTGACCGCCGCCTATCCCGATCTGGCGCAGGGCTGGATCGCGCTTGGCGATCTGCTGCGCCAGCAGGACAAGTTCAGCCCCGCCGTTCCCGCCTATGACAAGGCGCTGGCGCTGATCGGGCCGGATGCCGGCGAGGCGCGCTGGTTCCCGCTTTACGCCCGTGGCATCGCGCTGGAACGCTCGGGCCAGTTCCCCAAGGCCGAAGCCGATTTCCGCGAAGCGCTGAAGCTGCGCCCGGACAGCGCACAGGTGCTGAATTATCTGGGCTATAGCCTTGTCGATCGCAGCGAAAAACTGGACGAGGCGCTGGAGCTGATCCAGCGCGCCGTCGATCTGCGCCCGGATGACGGCTATATCCTCGACTCGCTCGCATGGGCCTATTACCGCCTTGGCCGCTATGATGAAGCCGTGGCCCCGATGGAGCGGGCGGTGTCGGCCATGTCGGGCGATCCGCTGGTCAACGACCATATGGGCGACATCTACTGGATGGTCGGCCGCCACCGCGAGGCGGAAATCCAATGGCACCGCGCCCTGAGCCTTGAGCCGACGCCGGAAACCGAAACCGACCGCATCCGCGCCAAGCTGGATCGCGGGCTGGATGCGGTGCTGGCCGACGAAAAGGCCAAATCCGGCAAGTGATGTCCGCCCCTCGTCGCGAATTCGCGCCCGCCAAGCTGAACCTGACGCTGCATGTCACCGGCCAGCGTGCCGATGGCTATCACCTGCTGGATTCGCTGGTGGTGTTTCTGGACGTGGGCGATGTCGTCACCGTCGCGGACGGGCCGCTATCGCTGGAACTGCGCGGGCCGTTCGCCGCAGAGCTGGCCGCCGACCCGGACAATCTGTGCCTGCGCGCCGCGCGTCTGGCGGGGCGCGATGCTGCGATCGTTCTGGAAAAGAACCTGCCCGTCGCCTCGGGGATCGGGGGCGGGTCTGCGGATGCGGCGGCCGTGCTGCGCGCGCTGGGTGCCACGCCCGAACACCCCGAGATGCTGGGCGCCGATGTGCCCGTCTGCCTTGCCAGCCGCCACACCCGGATGCAGGGGCTGGGCGAGGTTCTGACCCCGCTGCCCGCGCTGCCGCCCCTGCATCTTGTTCTGGTAAATCCGCGTCTTAGCCTGTCCACGCCCTTGGTCTTTCGGTCACTGGCCCGGCGCGACAACCCACCCATGCCCGACGCTCTGCCCGATTTCGTGGATGCCGGGGCGCTGATCACCTTTGTCGCCGCCTGTCGCAACGACCTGCAACCGCCCGCAATCGCGCTGATGCCGCAGATCGCCGATTGCCTTGCCGTGTTGGACGGCGCGGGGGCGGTTCTGTCGCGCATGTCGGGTTCCGGCGCGACCTGCTTTGGCCTGTTTGACAGCCCAGCCGATGCGCAGGCCGCGCGCGACCGCATTGCCGCCGAAAACCCCGGCTGGTGGGTCGCCGCATCTGGACTTGCATCCTGAACCCGCTAAACCTGCCGGAAACATTCGGAGGGGACACATGCTTCGTCTTGGCGTGAACATCGACCACGTTGCCACAATCCGCAATGCGCGCGGCACCCCCTGGCCCGACCCGGTGCGTGCCGCGAAGCTGGCCGAGGAAGCGGGCGCGGACGGCATCACCGCGCATCTGCGCGAAGACCGCCGCCATATCTCGGACGCGGATATCGACAATCTGATGGCGAACCTGCGTCTGCCTTTGAACCTTGAGATGGCCGCGACGGCAGAGATGCAGACCATCGCGCTGCGCCACCGCCCCCACGCCGTCTGCATCGTCCCCGAAAAGCGCGAGGAGCGTACGACCGAAGGCGGTCTGGATGTCGCGGGCAACGAAGCCGCGCTTGGCCGCTATATCGAGCCACTGCGCGATGCGGGCAGCCGCGTGTCGCTGTTCATCGGGCATGAGGCCGCGCAGATCGAGGCCGCGGCCCGCATCGGCGCTGCGGTCGTTGAACTGCATACCGGCGCCTATTGCGATTTCGACACCGAGGGACGGCTGGCCGAACGCGACGCCGAACTGGCCGCGCTGCGCCAAGGCGCGGCGCTGGCGCATTCGCTGGGCCTTGAGGTTCACGCAGGCCACGGCCTGACCTTCGACACGGTCGGACCCATTGCCGCGATCCCGGAATTCGTGGAACTGAACATCGGCCATTTCCTGATCGCCGAGTCTGTCTTTATCGGGCTGGATCAGGCCATCCGCGATATGCGCCGGCACATGGATGCCGCGCGGGGCTGATGCGCCGGGCGTTTTCCCTGATCGTCAGGACTGTCACGGGGCTTTGGTCGCTGCTGATGGTTCTGCTTATGGTGGCCTCGGTCGCGCTGTCCATTGCGATGACCCTGTTGCCGCAGGTTCTGGGGGCCGTCGCATCGGTCGTTGAAAGCGTCACGGGTCGCAAGACCGCCGTGACCGAAGCCCGCAGTCAACAGGCGCGGATGACCGAGCGGCTGGCAAAGGCCGATGCCGATCTGGCCGCCGAACGCACCGCCAGACGCACCGAGACACGCGCCCTGCGCCAGCAGATTGCCCGCATGTCCGACGAAGCCCGCCTTGCCCCCGTCACCTATCGCGGCCAGCGCGTGGCCATCCGCGAGGCGGTGCATGACACCAGCGAACGGGTCTCGCGCAGGGCGGCGGTGGCGGCGACGCGCAATGTCGGTTCGACCGTGGGCGAGGCGCTGCCGGTGATCGGCGTCGGCGTCATCGTGGCGGCGACGGCTTGGGAACTGAGCGATTCCTGCCAGATGATGCAGGAGATGCGCGAGCTGGACGCCGCCTTCAACCCCGAGAACCCGATCAGCGAGGATGAGGTCTGCGGCATCAAGCCCCCCACCCGCGACGAAATCTGGACAGCGGTGAAATCCAGTCCCGGCACCGCTTGGAACGGCGCGAAATCGCTTTACGCCGATCTGCCCGAGGTTTCGATCTCGGCCAGCTATGACTGGACCTTGGCGCGGCTGTCGGGCATGAGCGACTGGATCATGGGCAGCGACGCCCCGGTCAACTGACGAAAGGACGGCCCCCGTGATCCTTGGCATCGGCACCGATCTTGCCAATATCGACCGCATCGCAAAGGTGCTGGAACGCCACGGCGACCGCTTTCGCAACCGCGTCTTCACGCCCACCGAACTGGCCCTTGCCCAGCGGCGGATGCATGAGGCGGCGACGCTGGCCAAGCGTTGGGCGGCCAAGGAAGCCTGCTCCAAGGCGTTGGGGACCGGGCTTGCCATGGGCATCGCATGGCGGGACATGGCGGTCAGGAACCTGCCCACCGGCCAGCCCACGATGGAACTGACCGGCTGGGCCGCCGAACGGCTGGCTGCGATGACGCCGCCGGGCCATGTCGCGCATATCCACGTCACCATGACCGACGACCACCCATGGGCGCAGGCTTTCGTCGTCATCGAGGCGCTTCCCGACGGCGTGATGCCCCGTGGTTCAGCTTGACTTTCCGGGCCCGCGCACCCCATGAACGCGGGACTTTCGCAGGAAGGGAACGGCATAGATGGCCAAAAGCGAAGCCCGCAAGGATGGCGGCATCTGGGAAACGGTTAAGACGATCTTCTGGGCGCTGCTGATCGCAGGCGTCTTTCGCACGTTGTTCTTTCAGCCGTTCTGGATTCCGTCCGGCAGCATGAAGGACACGCTGCTGATCGGCGACTTCCTGTTCGTGAACAAGATGGCCTATGGCTATTCCGCCGTGTCCTGCCCCTTCTCGGCCTGCCCGATCTCGGGGCGCATTCTGGCGTCCGAACCCCAGCGTGGCGATGTCGTCGTGTTCCGTCACCCGACGCGCGGCGACGATTTCATCAAGCGCCTGATCGGCCTGCCCGGCGACCGCGTGCAGATGCGCAATGGCGTGCTTTACATCAACGGCGAAGCCGCCCCGCAAGTCCCCAACGGCACCTTTGCCGAGGCGCAGCAGCCGCAGGGCCCCGGCGAAAGCCTGCCCTGCCCGCCGCAGATCCGCGCACCCGAGGGCGGCCAATGCGTGGCTGAGCGTTTCACCGAAACGCTGCCGGGCGGCGTCAGCCATGACGTGCTGAACCTGGCCGCCAACGGCCCCGGCGACAATACCCCCGAATTCACGGTCCCCGAAGGCAACTATTTCTTCATGGGCGACAACCGCGACAATTCGGGCGACTCGCGCTGGCCCGCCTCGGCTGGTGGCGTGGGCATGGTTCCTGCGGAATACCTGATCGGTCGGGCTGACCGGATCATGTTCTCATCGGCGGGCAAATCGCTACTGTATTTCTGGACGTGGCGTGCCGACCGCTTCTTTAAGGCTGTGGACTAAGGAAGAATTTGCCGCGGCAGACCCCGCCGTGGCATGATCGCGATATGAAAACTTCCGCTGAACTGCGCGCTTTCTCAGAGCGGCTGGGCCATGAATTCGCCCGGCCCGAATTGCTGTTGCGCGCGCTGACGCATGGCTCGATCTCGACGGCGACGCGCCCTGACAACCAGCGTCTGGAATTTCTGGGCGACCGCGTTCTGGGCCTGACCCTGGCCGAGGCGCTGTTTACCGCCGACCGCGCCGCGACCGAGGGCCAGATGGCCCCGCGCTACAACGCGCTGGTCAAGGGTGAGACCTGTGCCGCCATCGCGCGCGAAATCGGGCTGGGCGACGTGCTGAAACTGGGCCGATCCGAGATGATGTCGGGCGGCCGCCGCAAAGAGGCGCTGCTGGCAGACGGGATGGAGGCGGTGCTGGCCGCCATCTATCTGGACGCGGGCTTTGAGGCGGCGCGGGCCGTGATCCTGCGGCTTTGGGCGGCGCGTCTGGCCAATGTCGACGCCGATGCGCGCGATGCCAAGACCGCGCTGCAGGAATGGGCACAATCGCATGGCATGGGCCCGCCCCGCTATGTGCAGACGGCGCGCACCGGGCCGGACCATGCGCCGGAATTCGAAATCACCGTCCAATTGGACGATGGCCGCGAAGCGAATGCCAGCGGCAAGGGCACAAAACGCAGCATCGAGCAGGCCGCTGCCGCCGCGCTGCTGGAACAGATCGAAGGAAACACATGACCGAAACGCGCGCGGGCTTTGTCGCCCTGATTGGCGAACCCAATGCCGGGAAATCGACGCTGCTGAACCAGATGGTAGGGGCCAAGGTCTCGATCGTCACGCATAAGGTGCAGACGACCCGCGCCCGCATCCGGGGCATCGCCATGGAAGGCGCGTCGCAGATCGTGTTCGTCGATACGCCCGGCATCTTTCGCCCGCGCCGCCGTCTGGACCGTTCCATGGTCAAGGCCGCCTGGGGCGGCGCTGCCGATGCCGACATCATCCTGTTCCTGATCGAGGCGCATCGCGGCCTGACCGACGGCGCACAGTCGATCATCGACAATCTGCGCGAACATGCGGGCAAGACCCCCGTGGCGCTGGTCATCAACAAGATCGACCGCGTCAAGGCCGAGCAATTGCTGGAACTGTCGCAGAAACTGAATGCCGCGTTCGAATTCACCAGGACCTTCATGATCTCGGCTGAAAAGGGCTATGGCTGCGGCGACCTGATGGAATGGCTGGCGGCGGAAGTGCCCGAAAGCCCGTGGCTTTACCCCGAAGATCAGGTGGCCGATCTGCCCATGCGCATGATCGCCGCCGAGATCACCCGCGAGAAGCTGACCCTGCGCCTGCACGAAGAAATCCCCTATCAGCTGACGGTCGAAACCGAAGCATGGGAGGAGAAGAAGGACGGCAGCGCCCGCGTCGATCAGGTGGTCTATGTCGCACGTCCCGGCCACAAGGGCATCGTGCTGGGCAAGGGCGGCGAGACGATCAAGGCCGTGGGTCAGGCCGCCCGCGCCGAACTGATCGAATTCATGGGCCGCCCCGTGCATCTGTTCCTGCAGGTCAAGGTCCGCGAAAACTGGCTGGACGAGGCCGAGCGTTACAACGAGATGGGCCTGGATTTCCGCGACGGCGATGCCTGAGGCACGTCTGGCTGCCGGCATCTGGGTTGCTGCCTATCTGCGACGGCTGGGGCTTGCGGACATCCCCGCTTATGTCACGCGCCACGGCGACGACACGGCGGGGGCGGTGATGGTCAAATGCGCCACGCTGGACGGGCAAGCCAGCCTGTGGTCCCGCGAATGGGATTTTGAGACCGATCAGCGCCCATGGGTCTGTCTGTCGCAAGCGGCGGAACGTGAAATCGACGCCGAAATCACCCGCCATGCCGGCCGCGACCCTGATCTTTGGGTGATCGAGATCGAGAGCCGCGACGGTCGCACCCTGCTGGATCAGCAGGGATTGGCATAACCCCCTTGAATACAACCCCAAAGCCACCAAATCTTGTGGCTTTCCCGTGACATTCCGCACCGGCCACACTATAAGATGTAAGCCCAAGGCAGGATAAAAAGACCAATGACCGAACCCGCCCCCCAGCCCTCCGAATACGGCGCCGATTCCATCAAGGTTCTCAAGGGCCTGGAAGCTGTGCGCAAGCGTCCCGGCATGTATATCGGCGACACCGACGACGGCTCGGGGCTGCATCATATGGTCTATGAGGTCGTCGATAACGGCATCGACGAGGCGTTGGCAGGTCATGCCGATTTCGTGCGGGTGAAAATTCACGCCGATAGCAGCGTGTCCGTGCGCGACAACGGGCGCGGCATCCCGGTCGATATGCACCCCACCGAAGGCGTGTCCGCGGCCGAGGTCATCATGACCCAGCTTCATGCGGGCGGGAAATTCGACCAGAACAGCTACAAGGTCTCGGGCGGGTTGCACGGCGTGGGCGTGTCGGTGGTCAACGCTTTGTCGGATTGGCTGGAGCTGCGCATCTGGCGCAATGGCCGCGAACATTACGCCCGCTTTGAACATGGCGACACCGTTGAACACCTGCGCGTCGTGGGCGATGCCCAGCCCGGCGAAAAAGGGACCGAGGTGCGGTTTCTGGCCTCCAGCAAGGCGGATGGCGGGGACGGCACGTTCTCGAACCTGGAATATGTGTTCAAGACGCTGGAAAACCGCCTGCGCGAGCTGGCCTTCCTGAATTCCGGTGTCCGCATCATTCTGGAAGACGAGCGCCCCGCCGAACCCCTGCGGACCGAGCTGTTCTATGACGGCGGCGTGCGGGAATTCGTGAAATATATCGACCGCTCGAAAACCCCGGTCATGGCCGAGCCGATCTTTATCACCGGCGACAAAAACGGCATCGGGGTCGAGGTCGCGATGTGGTGGAACGACAGCTACCATGAAACCGTGCTGCCCTTTACCAACAACATCCCGCAACGCGACGGCGGCACGCATCTGGCGGGCTTCCGGGGCGCGCTGACCCGCGTCATCAACACCTATGCCCAGACCAGCGGCATCGGCAAACGCGAAAAGGTGGATTTCACAGGCGACGATGCCCGCGAAGGTCTGACCTGTGTGCTGTCGGTCAAGGTGCCCGATCCCAAATTCTCCAGCCAGACCAAGGACAAGCTGGTGTCATCCGAGGTGCGCCCGGCGGTCGAGAGCCTTGTGAACGAAAAGCTGGCCGAGTGGTTCGAGGAGAACCCGTCCGAGGCCAAGCAGATCGTCGGCAAGATCATCGAGGCCGCCTTGGCCCGCGAAGCCGCCCGCAAGGCGCGGGAACTGACGCGGCGCAAGACGGCGATGGACGTGGCCTCGTTGCCCGGCAAGCTGGCCGATTGTCAGGAAAAGGACCCCTCGCGTTCCGAACTGTTCATCGTCGAAGGTGACTCGGCAGGTGGTTCGGCCAAGCAGGGGCGTTCGCGCCAGAATCAGGCCGTGCTGCCTTTGCGCGGGAAAATCCTGAACGTCGAACGTGCGCGCTTTGACCGGATGCTGTCCAGCGATCAGGTCGGCACGCTGATCACCGCGCTGGGGACCGGCATCGGGCGCGACGAATTCAATCTGAACAAGCTGCGCTACCACAAGATCGTCATCATGACCGATGCCGATGTCGATGGCGCGCATATCCGCACGCTGCTGTTGACGTTTTTCTTCCGCCAGATGCCCGACCTGATCGAGGCGGGGCATCTGTATATCGCCCAGCCCCCGCTTTACAAAGTCAGTCGCGGCCGGTCCGAGGTTTACCTTAAGGACGAAGCCGCGCTGGAAGATTACCTGATCGAACAGGGCATCGACGGTGCAAGCCTGCGTCTGGGCAATGGCGAACAGATCACCGGCGCGGATCTTGCCCGCGTGGTCGAGGAAGCCCGCATCGTCCGCCGCGTTCTGCGCGCCTATCCCACGCATTACCCCGCCCATATCACCGAACAGGCCGCGATTGCCGGGGCGCTGGTGCAGGGCCGCGTCGATCAGGACGCCCAAGGTGTCGCTGATGCGGTGGCCACGCGCCTTGACATGATCGCCGAGGAATATGAGCGCGGCTGGACGGGGCGCCCGACACAGGATGCAGGCATCCGCCTGACCCGCCTGCTGCGCGGCGTCGAAGAAAACCGGACGCTGGACGGCCCCATGCTGCGCAGCGGTGAAAGCCGCCGTTTGGGCGCCATGACGCAAAGCCTGCAGGAAATCTATGGCAAGACCGCGCATCTGATCCGCAAGGACCGTGACATTCCGATCCACGGCCCCCTTGGCCTTCTGGCCGCGATCTTCCTGGAAGGGGAAAAAGGGCTGTCCCTGCAGCGCTACAAGGGCTTGGGCGAAATGAACCCCGAACAGCTTTGGGAAACCACGCTGGACCCGGTGGCGCGCACGATGCTGCAAGTGCGGATCGAAGATCTCAGCGAGGCTGATGACATTTTCACCAAGCTCATGGGTGATGTCGTCGAACCGCGGCGCGAATTCATTCAGCAGAACGCCCTGAGTGTCGAGAATCTTGATATCTAACGAGGTCGTTATTGCCTCAACAGTCTCGAAGATGTTACACAACTTAGGGATGAATGTTGCGCTGAAGTCGCGCCTTTGAAGTTGGTAACCCGCTTCACCGATTGGTTTCTTGCGATAAGGCCGATTGCGGACTTATGTGACATTCAGACGACTATTATTAGATCCCCTTACGCGCTGCCATTCATCCCCCTCAGGAATGGCGCGCTGTGCCTTAGGAGACTTTGAATGATGAAAATTAAAACGATCGCTCTTGTGGCAGGTTCGCTGTCGCTTGGTGCAACGGCTGCGGCGAACGCCGGTGGCTTCGTTCCCCCGGTTATGGACAGCGCGCCCATCGTCGCCGAAGTCGAAGCGCCCGTCGGCGCTTGGCAGGGCGGTTATGCGGGTCTGACGCTGGGCTATGCCTTCAAGGGCGACGACCGCGTGGGTCTGACCGACAGCGCGTCGAACACCTTTCTGGGTGACATCGGCGAAGCCGAACTGAAAGGCGCGAATGCCGGTATCCGTGCCGGTTATCGCTGGCAGCGCGGCAACTGGGTCTTCGGCCCGGAAGTCGGGATCGAAGGCGGCGACATCAAGGGTGACACCAGCGGCACGCTTCTGGGCACCGATCTGGAAGCCGAAGGCAAGGTGAACCACATGGTCGCCCTGCGCTTCAAGACCGGCTACACCGTTCGCCCCGACATGCTGGTCTACGGCATCGCCGGTGTCGGCCGTGTCGATATGGACTATGAACTGAACGGCATCGAAGACAGCTTCAGCAAGACCGGCTATATCCTTGGTCTGGGTGTTGAAAAGCAGATCAACGAAAAATGGTCGGTCACCGGCGAATACGAATATGCAAACTTCGGCAAGGAAGATCTGCAATTCGGTGGTCTGGATACCGAAGCCACGCCCAAATACAACAATCTGAAAGTCGGTGTGAACTTCCGGTTCTGATCGGAAATCACCCCTGACATGCAAGAGCCGGCTGAGTAAGCCGGCTCTTATCGTTTCGGAAATACGGCTTATGCTGCGCCGACTTCGATCCCGCGCTGCACGGCGGGACGGTCCAGAAAACGCGCCAGATAGGCCTGCACATTGGCATAGCCGTCCATGCCGGTTTCCTTTTCCGCCTCATAGTTCACGCGGACGGTGCGCAACCACGGAGCGATGGCCATGTCGGCGATGGAATATTCGCCGGTGATCCAGTCCTTTCCCGCAAGCTGGCGGTCCAGCACGCCCAGCAGACGGTTCGCTTCGTTGTAATAGCGCGTGCGGGGGCGGGGATCCTCGATCTCGCTGCCTTTGTAGCGGTGGAAGAAACCGACCTGCCCGAACATCGGACCCAGCCCGCCCATCTGCCACATCAGCCACTGGATCGTGTGATAACGTGCAGCACCCGAGGCAGGCAGGAATTGCCCGGTCTTGTCGCCCAGATAGATCAGCATCGCGCCTGTTTCGAACAGACCGATTGGCTTGCCGTCCGGGCCGTTCGGGTCGATCATCGCCGGAATCTTGTTATTCGGATTCAGCGATAGAAATTCTGGGGTAAACTGATCCTCGGGGTTGCCGATGCTGATGCGATGGGCGTCATATTCCAGCCCCGTCTCCTCCAGCATCACCGAGGTCTTGATGCCATTGGGCGTGTTCAGCGTGTAAAGCTGGATGACATCGGGGCGCACAGGCGGCCAGCGGCGGGTAATCGCAAAATCGGAAAGTGCAGACATTTTGGGGGGTTCCTGTCGTGTCTTTGCTGGATTTACACACCATGATGTGACCAGTATGGCCCACGTCACCGGCGTGTCTGAGAAAAGGTAAGCACATGATCAAGGAATTCAAGCAGTTCATCGCCCGCGGCAATGTCGTCGATCTTGCGGTGGGTATCATTATCGGTGCGGCTTTCACGGCTATCGTCAACTCGCTTGTTGCCGACCTGATCAACCCGATCATCGGTCTGGTGACTGGCGGCACTGATTTCAGCGGCCACTATTTCGTGCTCAAGGGCGAAGTTCCTCCCGGCGCCAGCCTTGCCACCGCGCGCAATACCGGCGCTTCGGTCTTTGCATGGGGTGCGTTCATGTCGTCGGTCATCAACTTCCTGATCATCGCATGGGCCGTGTTCCTGCTGGTCAAGGCGGTGAACAAGCTGCAATCCAGCACCATCGGCAAGGCCGAGGCCGCACCGTCCGGCCCGACCCAGGAAGAACTGCTGGTCGAAATCCGCGACGAGCTGCGCGCACGTCGCGCCTGATCGCGGCTATCATTCGACAAGAACGGCGCGACCCCGTGGTTGCGCCGTTTTCTTTTGCGCGGATGCCCCTTAGGCTGGTGAAAAATTCACAAGCAGCGGCCCCGCGCAGGAGAATTTTCCATGGTCGAGATTGACGCCATAGATCGCCGTATCCTGAATGCGCTTCAGCGTGACGGGCGCATCACCAATGCCGATCTGGCGGCCAAGGTCAGCCTTTCCCCCAGCGCCTGCCACCGCCGCGTCCAGCGGCTTGAGGAAACCGGCCTGATCCAGGGCTATGTCGCCTTGTTGGACGCCCGCAAGCTGGAACGTCCCACCACGGTCTTTGTCGAGATCACGCTGTCGGGTCAGGCGGATGAACTGCTTGAGGCATTCGAACGCGCCGTCCGCACCATTCCCGATGTGCTGGAATGTCACCTGATGGCGGGGTCCGCCGATTATCTGCTGAAGGTCGTGGCGCAGGATACCGACGATTTTGCCCGCATCCACCGCCAGCGATTGGCCAAGCTGCCGGGCGTGGCGCAGATGCATTCGTCGTTTTCGCTTAAGACCGTGGCCCAGACCACCGCCTTGCCGATATAGAAAACCCCCGCCCGAGGGCAGGGGTTTTCAGAACTCTTGCGTGATCGCACGTCTTAAAGCGCGCCTTCGCGTTGCGCTTTTTTGCGCGCCAGCTTGCGGGCGCGGCGAACGGCCTCAGCCTTTTCACGGGCCTTCTTGACCGAGGGCTTCTCGAAATGCTGCTTAAGCTTCATTTCACGGAACACCCCTTCACGCTGAAGTTTTTTCTTCAGGGCGCGAAGCGCTTGTTCGACGTTATTGTCGCGAACACTTACCTGCATGTGGTTGTCACCACCTTCCTAGGTTAAAGTTGAGCTGAATTGCAGGACGCGACCTCTTAGCAGGGCGAATCGCGTTTGTCCAGAATTTCTGGACCAGACAGGAGTTGGAGCCATGACGAGCGAACGCGACCGGTTGATCGACGCAGCCCTGAACCATGTCATCTTCGAAGGGATGGGCGACAAGGCCATAGCAGAAGGCGCGCAAGACCTTGGCATGTCACGCGATCTGGCCCGCGTTTACCTGCCGCGCGGGGGGGCCGATCTGGCCGCCGCCTATCATCGGCGCGGCGATGCCGAGTTGCGCGAATGGCTTGGTTCGACCACGTTGCAGGGGCGTTTTCGTGACCGCGTGACCGATGCGATCATGCACCGCCTGTCGCTTTCGGGCCGCGAGATGGCGCGGGCGGGCGCAGTCGTGCTGGCCTTGCCGCAGAACGCTGCGCTGGGTGCCCGCCTGATCTGGGAAACCGCCGATGCCGTCTGGGACGGGCTTGGCGACACGTCGGACGATGTGAACTGGTATTCCAAACGCGCCACGCTTTCGACGGTCTACGGTGCCACGGTGCTTTATTGGCTGGGCGACGATTCCCCCGAAGCCGAGGATACCCGCGCCTTTCTGGAGCGCCGGATCGAAGGCGTGATGCGCTTTGAAAAGATCAAGGGACAGGTCGGCGCGCTGCCCGGCGTCTCGGCCCTTGCGGATCTTGCGACAGGTTGGATCAAGCGCCCCGTTGCGCGCCACGCGCCGGGACGGATGCAGGCGGGCGGTGCCGACGCATGATCCCTGACGTGATGCGCGCGGTGGAAATCACCGCACCGGGCGCTGCCGATGTGCTGAAACCCGCGACCCGTCCCGTCCCCGTGGCGGGGCATGGCCAGATCCTGATCCGCGTGGCATGGGCCGGCGTGAACCGCCCCGATGTGCTGCAACGCGCCGGTCTATACGCGCCACCCCCCGGAGCGTCGGACCTGCCGGGGCTGGAATGTTCCGGCACGGTCGCGGCGATCGGTCCCGGCGTCACCCGCTGGAAGACGGGCGACAAGGTCTGCGCCCTGCTGCCCGGCGGGGGTTATGCGGAATATGTCACCTGCCCCGCCGATCACGCCTTGCCCATCCCCCGCGGCCTTGACCTGCGCGACGCGGCCGCCTTGCCCGAAACCGCCTTTACCGTCTGGTCGAATGTCGTGACCCGCGGCGGTCTGCAGGCCGGAGAGCGGTTTTTGGTTCATGGCGGTTCTTCGGGGATCGGGACGATGGCCATTCAGATCGCGCGGGCGCTTGGCGCGCGGGTCTGGGCCACGGCAGGCTCGGACGACAAATGCGCGGCCATTGCCCGTCTGGGGGCCGAAGCGATCAATTACCGCGAACAGGATTTCGTGTCGGCACTGCAAAAGGCGGGCGGCGCGAACCTGATCCTGGACATGGTAGGCGGCGATTATATCCCGCGCAACATCAAGGCATTGTCCGATGAAGGCCGTCTGGTGATGATCGCCTTTCTTGGCGGGCCAAAGGCCGAGTTGAACTTTGCCCAGATCATGATGCGACGGCTGGTGGTGACCGGATCGACCCTGCGGCCGCAATCGGATGCCGCCAAAGCAGGGATCGCCGACACACTGCGCACCCGCCTTTGGCCTTTGGTCGAAAGCGGCGCTGTGCGGTCTTTGATCGACAGTTGCTATCCCCTGACCGATGCCGCCGAGGCGCATCGGCGGATGGAAAGTAGCGGGCATATTGGGAAGATCATGCTGGAGGTGGCGGGGGGTTAGTTTTTGCCCGCATTGTGACGAGCGACCGGAAATAGTTTTTGCTGCAGAAGCTTTATGGCCTTCTGCTGCTTCATCCCCAGTTCGTCATTCGCAGAGTAATCGCCACTGTAAATCTTGCGCCATTCGATCTTTAGCCGCCGCGCCTCGATGGTATCGTCGTCAATTGATCCACACATATTATCAATGGCTAAGACGACTTCGCTCCTCAATTCGAGGATTTCGTTAAAAAGCTCATCAACGCCGTCCCATCCAAGCTGGATGTAAACCGCGACCTGACAGTCCTGAAGCTCCACGAACAACGCGTTACTATCAGCTATCCGCTGTTGCCTTAGCTTTAGGTAAGTGGCCTCTCGATCAGCTATTTCGACAGGGACTCGGCTATGCTGACTTCGGATGAAACGCATCGCATCATCCACTTTAGCGATAGCGATCAACGCTCTTTCGGCGACGTCAGCCCGCCTTTTTCCCACTGCTTCGGAACGCCAAGCAGTCAGCTGACTATAAGCAACCCATGCGCCTATACTTACGACAAAAAGCGAACCCAGCGCAGAAACTGCGGATATTACTGCGGCAATATCGGATGTCGTCATTAGTGGGCGCGCGCCATCTACCGCGACAAACCACCCGCCACGCTGGGCACATCCCCCGCTGCAAAGCCGTAATGCCGCAGCCAGCGCAGATCGCTTTCAAAAAACGCGCGCAAATCCGGGATGCCGTATTTCAGCATCGCGATCCGGTCGATCCCCATGCCGAACGCAAAACCTTGCCATTCGTTCGGGTCGATCCCGCCTGCCGCCAGCACCTTGGGATGGACCATGCCCGAGCCAAGGATCTCCAGCCACGAATTGCCCTGCCCGATGGTCAGCTTGCCGCCTTCCCACGAACAACGAATATCGACCTCGGCCGAGGGCTCGGTGAAGGGGAAATGGCTGGCGCGGAAACGCAGCTCAACCTCATCCACCTCGAAGAAGGCGCGGCAGAACTCCTCAAGCGTCCATTTCAGGTTCGCCATGGAAATGTCTTTCCCCAGCGCCAGCCCCTCGACCTGATGGAACATCGGCGCGTGGGTCTGGTCCATGTCCATGCGATAGACGCGGCCCGGCGCGATGACGCGGATCGGCGCGCCCGTCGCCTGCATGGCGCGGATCTGAACCGGAGAGGTGTGGGTGCGCAGCACATGGGGCGGACGCAGATCGCCCTCGGCCCGCGCCATGAAGAAGGTGTCGTGCTCCTGCCGCGCGGGGTGTTCAGGCGGGATGTTCAGCGCGTCGAAATTGAACCAGTCGCTTTCGATCTGCGGCCCTTCGGCCACGCGAAAGCCCATATCGGCAAAGATCGCGGTGACTTCCTCGGTCACCTGGCTGACGGGGTGGATCGTGCCCTGTGGACGCGGACGCCCCGGCAGGGTCACGTCCAGCCATTCTTCCTTGAGCCGCGCGTCCAGCGCCGCGTCTTCCAAGCCCTGCTTGCGGGCGCGCAATGCGGTGTCCACCTCATCGCGAAGGCGGTTCAACTCGGCCCCGCGGGTCTGACGCTCTTCCGGCGTCATGCGGCCCAGTTCCTTCATCATGCCGCTGATTTCGCCCTTCTTGCCAAGAGCTGCCAGCCGCACCTCCTCCAGCGCGTCCCCATCGGCAGCGCCCGAGATGCGGTCAAGATAGGACTGGCGAAGGTTGGTCAGATCGGACATGGGGCTTTCCTTACGGTTCACGCGCGGATTAGCACGCGGGCGGCACGGGGAAAAGCCTCAGCGGTCCAGCGTTTCCATGACCAGATCGACAGGACGGCACAACCGCACCCCGCCGGGACCGCAGACAAAGGGGCGTTCCACCAGCACCGGATCGGCGATCATGGCGGCGATGATCGCCTCATCCCCGGCACCTGACAGCGCCTTGGCCGCCGGTTCCTTGACGCGCAGCGCCTGACGCGGTGTCAGCCCCGCAGCGCTGATCAGCCCCCAAAGCTGCCCGCGCGTCCAGCCATCCTTCAGATATTCGATGACCACCGGATCATGCCCGGCATCGCGGATCATCTTCAGCACGTTGCGAGAGGTCGAGCAGTTCGGCTTGTGATAAATCGTAATCATGGCACGACTTTAGCGCGGCGGGCGGCAGGTTCAAGCGCGGGGTTCGACGCGCAGCCAGACACCGCCATGCGGGCGCAGGGTCAGGATCATGCGCGGTTCGGGGTGGCGGTCGGTCAGTTGGAAACGAAGACGCGCGACCAGCGTGGCAAGGATGATGACCGCCTCTTGCAGCGCGAAACTGGCGCCGATGCAGATGCGCGGCCCGGCGCCAAAGGGCAGGAAGGCAAAGCGGTCCCGCTGCACCCCCGGTGCGAAACGGTCGGGGTCGAAGCTGTCGGGGTCGTCCCACAGCATATGGTGGCGGTGCAGCGCATAGATCGGCAGCACGATGGTATCACCGGGCCACACTTCTCGGCCACCCAGCCGGTCGTGGATCCGAGAGGTCCGCGACAGAAATGCGGCTGGCGGGTAAAGCCGCAACGCCTCGTCGACGATCTGGCGGATATAGGTCAGGCGCGGCACATCCGCAGCGGTGGCGGCGCGTGCGCCCAGCACAGCGCCGGCCTCAGCGGCCGCGCGGTGCTGGACCTCGGGATCGAATGCCAGCAGATAAAGCGCCCATGCCAGCGTCAGCGCGGTCGTTTCATGCCCCGCGACGATGAAGGTCAGCAGGTTGTCACGCAGCTCCGCCCCAGTCATCGACCGATGCGTTTCCGGATCCTCGCCCGCGCGCAGCAGGTCCAGCAGATCGGGCACCCCACGCGGCCCTGACCGCGCCCGCGCGCGGATCGCGTCATCTGCCACCTGCTTCATCCGCCGCAGATCGCCCCCCGAGGCCAGCCGCCCCGGACGCGGAATCCAGCGAGGCAGCCCCATGATGTCCAACACCGAGACCCGCGCCGCCCCTGCGATATAGGCGTCGATCGCGCCATGCACGGCATCGCGGTCGAACCCCTCATCCCCCGAAAACGTCACGTCCGAAATCACGTCGAAGGTCGCGGCCACCGTCTCGGCAAAAACATCGACCACGCCGCCTTGCGCCAGCCTGCGGCTTGACGCCTCGGCTGCGGCGGTCATCACCGGCGCCAGCGCCTCGACATTCCTTTGCGCGAAGGCGGGGGCAGCGGCGCGACGTTGCCAGCGCCAATGCGCACCTTCGGCCACGAACAGCGACTTGCCGATGGCGGGTTCCAGAATAAGCTGCGTGACCAGAGATTTGGGATAATCGTCCACCCGATCCTTCAGCACGATGCGCAGCGCGTCCGGGTCCATGACCATATGCCAACGCGCGCCCGTCCGCCCCGAGACCATCGGCTGGCGCACCGCGATTTCCGGGATCAATTCCAGCACATTGCGCCGCGCCAGCAGCGCCGTGCCGATCACGCCCAGCGGCTTGCGGTTCAAGTTGATGCGGGCGGGGTAAGTGGGCATGTAACGAAAACAACTGGCCATCAACGGCAGTTCCGTGTCGCCAGACACGATTAGAAGTGCTTAACTCATACAATCGGCTCGCAAGCCAATATATGTAATGTTTGTAAGCCCTTGACCTAAAGAGCAGACAGGCAGCGCGAGACGGGCGAAAGCTCTTAGAAATCTGGTTCCAATCCGTGACCGCGCTTTGCCCAGAACTTACACCAGCGACCGCAGCTATCTGCAATATGTATCTGGTATACCCGAGAAAGTGCAACTACGTCGGGCGGCGCGCGCCGATCAATCACATCTGTTGCGCCTTCCTCAACGGCGGCATTGCGAGCGGAATCGCACAAGGATTCACCGTATGCCAGCAGGTCGCGGGAAAGCTTCGGCACCCAAGCGTCACTGATCTGAGCGGCAGTCAGAACATCGACGCAATCGCGTAGGAAATCGCCGCGAAAAGATGTTCGCGGAACACCAGATCCGTGCAAAAATGAGTTAGAATACACCGGGAAGCCGTCGCATTCTGGCAGCAACTCCAGAACGTGAAATCCATCCATCTGCTCAAGCGCAGCCTCACAAGACTGCAGGCCCAGAAATGCGCCGTTCTTGAAACTCTGCTCAATCCACAGATTTGCCGCTGCGTCCACACCCACGACTGGCGCACCCATGTTCTGATCGGCTCCTTCCGAAATGCTCATGATTGCTTTGGTCAGACGCTCCAACTCATTCTTCTTTGATCGGCTGCGACCGAGTAGGCGGCCCAGAAAGCCCTGCCTTGTGGTCGAGACTGGTTCCGTGATCCCATTCACCAAATTCTGATAGGTCAGCCACAAAGACTCGAATTCACTTTCGAGCCCTATATGAGGTCGCGCCAATGGCATCATATCAAGGCCCATACCGATCACCTTTTGTTATACTACAAAATGCTTTTAAACGGCATCGCATCAAATCCCCCATAACGGCGCCGGTTCGATACAAGCAATACTTAACGTCGGGCTTGAGGGATGCAGCTTTTAATTCGGTCATGCAGCGTCAGAACAAAAAAACCCGCGCCATCACAGCGCGGGTTTCATCATTCCAACCTGTCGCCTGAAATCAGGCGGCGGCTTTGGCCTGTGCCACGACGGCAGCGAAAGCTTCCGGCTCGTGAACGGCCAGATCGGCCAGAACCTTGCGGTCCACTTCGATCCCGGCTTTCGCCAAGGCCGCGATGAAGCGCGAATAGGTCATTTCGGCATCAACCGCACGGACAGCCGCGTTGATCCGCTGGATCCACAGCGCGCGGAAGTTGCGCTTGCGGTTCTTGCGGTCGCGGGTCGCGTATTGGTTCGCCTTGTCGACGGCTTGGGTCGCGGTGCGGAAGTTGCGCGAACGGTTGCCGTAATAGCCTTTTGCCGCGTCAAGAACCTTCTTGTGGCGGGCGTGGGTGACTTTACCCGATTTGACTCGTGCCATGTCCGGTTCTCCTTAGCGGTTATAGGGCATGTATTTCTTGACGATTTTCGCGTCCGACTCGGACAGGATCATGGTCCCGGTCACATCGCGGATGAATTTCGTCGAGCGCTTGATCATGCCGTGGCGCTTGCCAGCCGGGCCAGCTTTCACTTTGCCCGAGGCCGTCATCGAGAACCGCTTTTTCGCGGCCGATTTGGTCTTCATCTTCGGCATTTTACTCTCCTTGCGGTCAGAGTGAACGCACGACTCGGCAATGCCATATCGGCCGGCCGCGCGGGTGGAAGCGTGCCCTTTAAGCGGACACGCCACGAAAGGCAAGTGTTATTGCGAGGTCGCGGACGATTCAGCCGGTCCTTCGACACCCGGAGGTGCGGGCTCCCGCTCGCCGTCCTGCATCCCGGCCTGCGGCGCCGGTTCGGAAGCTGCGGGCGCATCGGTCCCCTGCCCCACGACTGCGGGCGGTGCGGTAACGCTGGTGTCCGCGCCGAAGCTTTCGCCGCCGATCAGTCGCTGCCACGACTGGGTGACGCTTTCCAGACCCAGCGGGCGCTGATCCAGCAATGTCGTCGCAAACAGCGCGACGATGCCCAGCACCAGCGCAAGCGCCGCACCCCGCGGCGCTTCGGTCCGGGCCACCGAAACGATGGCCATGATGACCGAGATCGCGCAAAGCGCGATACCGGCCAGCAACAGAAGGTCGATCATCCGAAACCCCTTATTGGCGTATCCTGCTGGTCCAGCGGCTTATTCTGGATCGGTGCGATAGATCAAGCGTTCGTCGCAGGGCGCGATGCGCAGGATGTTGGTCGTGCCGGCTTGATTGAAAGGCACGCCCGCCATGACGACGATCTGGTTCGTCTCATTGGCAAAGCCGAAATCGCGCGCAGCCTTGGCTGCGTTGACCACAGCCTGCTTGAAACGCTCAAGCTCGGGCGTCAGCACGCAATGCGTGCCCCAGGTCAGGCACAACCTGCGCAACGTCTCGGTCTCCGAGGTCAGGGCGATGATCGGCACGCGGGGACGTTCGCGCGCCGTCAGGCTAACCGTGGTGCCTGACGAGGTATAGGCGCAGATCGCGGAAATATCGGTGGTTTCGGCGATTTCGCGGGCGGCTGCGACAATTGCATCGGCCACGGTCTGGCGCTTGGCCACGCGCGAGCTTTCGATGATCTCCAGATAGGTCGGGTCCGATTCGACCGAACGCGCGACGTTATCCATGGTCGAAACCGCCTCGACCGGATAGGCACCGGCGGCGCTTTCGGCCGACAGCATGATCGCGTCCACGCCTTCATAGATGGCGGTGGCCACGTCTGACACCTCGGCGCGGGTCGGCATCGGGCTTTCGATCATCGATTCCAGCATCTGCGTTGCGACGATCACCGGCTTTGCGGCGGCGCGGCAGGCTCGGGTCAGGCGCTTCTGGATCGGCGGCACCGAATGCACCGGCAGTTCGACCCCCAGATCGCCCCGTGCGACCATGATCCCGTCCGAGACCTTGAGGATTTCGCCAAAGGCGCGCACGGCGGCGGGCTTTTCGATCTTGGAAAGAATGGCGGCGCGGCCCTTGGCAAGTTCGCGTGCCTCGATCACGTCCTCGGCCCGCTGGACAAAGGACAGGGCCAGCCAGTCCACGCCCAATTGGCAGGCGAATTCCAGATCGTCGCGGTCCTTATCGGACAGCGCGGCCAGAGGCAGCACCACGTCCGGCACGTTCACGCCCTTGCGGTTCGAGATCGGCCCTCCGGCAGTCACAACGCAATCCGCGAAATCGGCACCGCAGCTTTCGACACGCAGGCGGATCTTGCCGTCGTTGACCAACAATTCGGCGCCCTGCTCAAGCGCCGCGAAAATCTCGGGATGGGGCAGTTGGACGCGGCTTTCGGTGCCCGACGTGTCGTCCAGATCAAAGCGGAATGCCTGACCGATTTGCAGATCATGCGGACCCGCGGCAAAGGCACCGACGCGCAGCTTGGGGCCTTGCAGGTCGGCCAGAACCGCGATCGGGCGACCCGATTCGGCTTCGATGCGGCGGATGATGTCGTAGCGCGCACGTTGTTCGTCATGGGTGCCGTGGCTCATGTTCAGGCGGAACACGTCGGCACCCGCCTCGAACAGCGCGCGGATGGTCGCGAAATCGCTGGATGACGGCCCGAGGGTTGCCACGATCTTGACCTTGCGATGCCGTCTCATCCGAACTCTCCCATAGCTGTTTGCGCTAGCATGCGCTGTATAGACGTTTTGCCAAGCGTGCGGCAACTGGCGTCGCCCCTCGGCCTTGCAGTATTCAATGCCTCATGCAAGGCAAAGAAACATGACGGCATCAGCTTTTACCACAATCGGCCCGGATCGCCCCTCGCGTTGGCTTGTCACCTGCGACCATGCGACGAATCGCGTGCCTGACTGGATCAACGGCGGCGATCTTGGCATCGCCCCCGAGGATATGGCCCGCCACATCGCCTATGACGTGGGGGCGGCGGGACTGACGCGCAAGCTGGCCGAGCGGCTGGACGCCCCCGCAATCCTTTCGGATTTCTCGCGGCTTGTGATCGATCCGAACCGCGGCGAGGATGACCCGACCCTGCTGATGCGCATCTATGACGGCACGGTCATTCCCGCGAACCGCCATGCCGACAGCGCCGAGCGTGAGCGGCGGCTGGACAGGCTTTATCGCCCCTATCACGACGCCTATGACCAGTTGGCCGACGCCCATCCGCGCCGCGCGATCTGCGCCATCCACAGCTTTACCCGCCAGCTTCGCGGCAGGCCGCGCCGCCCGTGGTCGGTCGGCGTGCTGTATTCACATGTTGATGAACGGGTCGGCCCCGCCCTGATCCGCGAGTGCCGCGAGATGGGCTGGATCACCGGCGACAACGAACCTTATTCCGGGCATCTGGAGGGCGATTCCATCGATCGCCATGCCTTGGCGAAAGGCCGCCCCAACGTCCTGATCGAGATTCGCAACGACCTGATCGAGAACGAGGAGGGCCAAGCCCTGTGGGCCGACCGGCTGGCACAGGTGCTGGACGACTTTCTGGAGCGTCACGAGCTTTAGGGTCTAAGGACCACAGGGCGCGTTGCGGTCAGCGTAATCCATCAGGTTCTGCCGCAGCCGCTGCATCTGCGTGGTCAAACGCATCAACTCCTCCATCGGGAAGCCTGCAGCTTCGGCCACGCAGCGCATGATCTCATCAGCTTTGGGCTGCAAGGAACGTCCCGCCTTGGTCAGATAGACCAGCACGCGGCGCTCGTCGGCCGTGTCGCGACGACGTTCCAGCAGGCCCATCGCCTCCATCCGCTTCAGCATCGGCGTCAGCGTATTGGTTTCCAGCGCCACTTCCTCGCCCAAGGTGCCGGTCGTCACCCCGTCCTTGGTCCAAAGCGAGACCATGGTGATATATTGCGGAAAGGTCAGCCCCAGCGGTTCAAGCTGATGACGATAGACCCGGTTGAAAGCCAGCCCCGCGGCATAGGTCGCAAAGCAAAGCTGCGTATCCAGACCGCGCGCGGTATCCGGTTCCGGCTTCGAGATGTCATGTTTCATGACAGCGAAATTACATCGCCCGCGATTAAATCGCAAGCACTACACATCACCGGATATATCGCAATGGCGCTGACCGCCCCTTTATGCCGCACGCGACTATATCGCGCCCGTTGACAGGGCTGGGCGTTCATTTTATATCGTATGCGATCTTGTCGCTTGCGGCTGTTTAGCGTTCTTCGGTCGTTGTCAGCAAGTGTCTGGTTTGTTGTTGTCAGGGGGTTCGGGGTTACCTTTCCCGCAAGCGCCAGGATCGTAAGCACCAGTTCAACCGGCAGATTCCGCAGGTCGGACCTGCAACTGCTCAGCCATCAGAAAAAGCTCTGTGGGTCGATATCGACCGACAAACGCAGATTGGTGGGGGCCTTGGGTGCAATCGCCAGCCAGTCGCGGATCGCCGCCTGCACAGGTGCCTGGCGCGGCGCGCGGATCAGCATCCTGACGCGCGCCCGCCCCCGGATGCGGGCAATCGGTGCGGGCGCAGGCCCCCAAAGCTCGGCCCCGATGGCGCGCAGGGGATCGCTGCGCTGCGCCAGAACGCGGGCGTAATCCTCGACCACGGGCTGATCCGGGTGGGACAGGATGATGCCCGCCAAGCGACCATATGGCGGCATACCGGCGGATTGGCGCGACGCGGCCTCGGCATCCCAGAATTCTTCGTCACGGCCTGACAGGATAGCGCGGATCACCGGATGATCGGGCTGATGCGTCTGCAGCAGCGCGACACCCCGCGCCCCGCCGCCTTCGCGCCCCGCACGGCCCGCGACCTGCCGCATCAGCTGAAAACTGCGTTCCGCCGCGCGCAGGTCCGCGCCTTGCAGGCCAAGATCGGCGTCAATCACCCCCACCAGCGTCAGACGCGGGAAATTGTGCCCCTTGGCCACAAGCTGCGTGCCGATGATGATGTCCGTCTCGCCCGCGCCGATTTCGGCAATCGCTTCCTTCAGCGCACGGGCGCTGCCGAACAGGTCCGAGGAAAGCACGCTGGCCCGCGCATCCGGGAAGCGTTCCGCAACCTCCTCAGCCAGCCGCTCGACCCCCGGACCCACGGCGACCATCTTGCCTTCGACCCCGCAGGCGGGACAGGCGACCGGGATCGGCTTCGTCGCGCCGCATTGGTGGCACACAAGGCGGTTCTGAAAGCGATGTTCCACCATCCGCGCATCGCAATCGTCGCAGCCGACCTGCTGGCCGCAGGCGCGGCAGGCGGTGATGGGTGCATAGCCGCGCCGGTTCAGAAACAGCAGCGACTGTTCACCCTTGGCCTGACGTGCCCGTATCTCGGCGGCAAGGCGCGGGCTGATCCAGCGCCCCTTTTCCATATCGGCCTCGCGCAGATCAATCGTGCCCATCTCGGGCAGTTCCGCCGTGCCATAGCGCGACCGCAGATCGACGCGGGCATATTTCCCCGCCCCCGCATTCACCCAGCTTTCGACCGAGGGCGTGGCCGAGGCCAGCACCACCTGCGCCCCCGCGATGCTGGCCCGCAGCACCGCCATGTCGCGGGCGCTGTAATAGACCACGTCCTCCTGCTTGTAGCTGCCGTCATGTTCCTCATCGACGACGATCAGGCCCAGATCGGCAAAGGGCAGGAACAGTGCAGACCGCGCGCCCACCACCATGCCGACATTATGCGTGGCCGCCATCATCCACAGCCTGCGGCGTTCGCTGCGGGTGATGCCGGAATGCCATTCGCCGGGCTGGGCGCCAAACCGCGCCTCGACCCGGTTCAGGAATTCCGAGGACAGCGCGATTTCCGGCAACAGCACCAGCGCCTGACGGCCTTGGCGCAGGCATTCCGCCACGGCCTCCAGATAGACCTCGGTCTTGCCCGACCCGGTGACGCCCCGCAAAAGCGTGGTGCCGTAACGGCGGCTGCGCAGCGCCGCGCGCAACTGCTCGGCCGCCTCGGACTGGTCGGGGGCAAGGGGCTTTCCGGGCAGATCGGGGTCCAGCTTCGGATAGGGCACATCGCGGGGCGCTAGCACCTCGGCCAATGTGCCCGCCTTGACCAGTCCCTGGACGACGCTGCTGGTGACGCCCGCAAGCTGCGCCAGTTCGCCGGGTGCGAACCCCGCCCCGCCGTGATCGTCGATCACCCGCAGAACGGCGGAGCGGGCATCTGTCATCCGTTCGGGCGGCGGCCCTGCGCGGTGGATGATGCGCCGCGCCGATGGCGGCTGATCCAGATCCGGCGCGCGCGTCGCCATCCGCAGCATCGAGGGCAGCGGCGTCAGCGTATATTCTGCCATCCGCTCAAGAAACTCGATCATTTCGGGCGACAGGGGGGGCGCGTCGATCAGCCGCGCGACGGGGCGCAGCTTGGCCATGTCGAAATCACCCATCCCCTCGCCCCAGACGGCGCCCATGACGCGGCGCGGCCCCAAAGGCACGACCACAAGCTGGCCCAGCCGCACCCCGCCTTCGGGGGCAAGATAGTCAAGGACGCCGACCACTTCCTGCGTCAGCACGGCGATGCGCGCGCCATGGGGAAAGAACAGCACCCGAGACATGGCTAGGCGATCAGGATCAATGCCAGCGGCAGGTTGAACAGCACCACGGGCGCCGCAAGGATCGCGGGCAGCAATTCGATGAAATCCGGTCCGGCCATGACATTTCCTTTTCCGGGGGCGATCCTGCCACGCGGGCGAACCTGCCCGCAACCCACAGCCCCGCCCTTCACGCGCGGGCTGTTATGCGCTAAACCCTCGGGCAAAGCCGCAAGCAAGGGTTCCCCCGCATGAAATTCTTTGTCGATACCGCCGATGTCGCCGCCATCCGCGAGCTGAACGAACTGGGCATGGTGGATGGTGTCACCACCAACCCGTCGCTGATCCTGAAATCGGGCCGCGACATCATCGAAGTCACCAAGGAAATCTGCGACATCGTGTCCGGCCCGGTCAGCGCCGAAGTCGTCGCCGCCAATGCCGACGACATGATCCGCGAAGGCAAGCACCTTGCCAAGATCGCCCCGAATATCACCGTCAAGGTGCCGCTGACCTGGGACGGCCTGAAAGCCTGCAAGGTGCTGTCGGGCGAAGGCCACATGGTCAACGTCACGCTGTGCTTCAGCGCGGCGCAGGCGCTGTTGGCCGCGAAAGCGGGCGCGACCTTCATCAGCCCCTTCATCGGGCGTCTGGACGACATCAACCTGGACGGGATGCAACTGATCGAAGACATCCGCACCATCTATGACAATTACAGCTTCGAGACGGAAATCCTCGCCGCCTCGATCCGTTCGGTGAACCACATCACCGACGCGGCCCGCGTTGGTGCCGATGTCATCACCGCCCCCCCCGCCGTTATCAAGGGCATGGTCAACCACGTCCTGACCGACAAAGGTCTGGCGCAGTTCGACGCCGACTGGGCCAAGACCGGCCAGAAGATCGGCTGATGAGCGGCGACACGGCCCCCGAACAGCCCCAGGATCTGACCGAGGAAATGCGCGCGCGCCTGCTCGCGCGGCCCGAACTGATCCTGGGCGACCGGGACCTGATGCGCGCGCTGATCGGCGCGCGCGACGCCGATCTGGGCGCGAACGTCATCGATATTCGCGGCCGGGCCATGCAGGCTTTGGAAACGCGGCTGGACCGTCTGGAATCGGCGCATGAATCGGTAATCTCGGCGGCCTATGACAACCAGTCGGGGATGCACACCATCCACCGTGCGGTGCTGTCCCTGCTGGAGCCGATGGATTTCGAGGGATTTCTTGAAAACCTCGAAATCAACGTGGCCCCGATCCTCAAGGTCGAAACGCTGCGGCTGATCATGGAATCCGGCGCCGAACAAAAGGCCGAGATGTCCGGCTCGCTCAGCATCGTGGGCACCGGAACCGTGGCCGAACTGATCCTTGGCGGACGGCGCACGCCCCGCGGCGATGACATCATTCTGCGCCCCGCTGCCCGCGAAACCCTGCCCCTGCACGGCGATGCCCGCGCGCCCATCAAGTCCGAGGCGCTTTTGCCCATCGACCTTGGCCCCGGTCGGTTCCCGGCGCTGCTGCTGATGGGGTCGGGCGATACCGGGCGCTTTTCGCCCGCGCATGGCACCGATCTGCTGCGTTTCTTTGGTCAGGCGTTTCGGCTTGCGCTGATCTCGTGGCTCAGGGAATGACGCAAAGGCCGGCTCCGCTTGCCCTTGCCCCGGCCATGGCCGACCAGCTTGCACGCTTTCTGGACAGCGAACGCGCAACACGCGACCGCTCGGACAACACGATCCGGGCCTATCAGGCGGATCTGCTGTCCTTTCTGGCCTTTCTCGGCGGCTACCACGGCACGCCCGCCCTGCCCGGCACGCTGGGCACGCTCACGCAATCGGACATGCGCGCCTTTGCGGCGGCCGAACGAGGGCGCGGCTTTTCGGCCCGCTCGTTGGCGCGGCGCATGTCGGCGGTGCGCAGCTTCATCCGCTGGATGTCGGACCATCACGGCTTCGACGCCTCCAAGGCGCTGGCCGCGCGCAGCCCCCGCTTCACCCGCTCGCTGCCCCGCCCGCTGGCCGTGGATCAGGCACAGAACCTGCTGGACCTTGCCGCCGAATCGCATCCCGAGGCATGGATCGCCGCCCGCGACACCGCCGTGCTGACCCTGCTTTACGGCTGCGGCCTGCGCATATCCGAGGCGCTGCAGCTGAACGGCACCGACTGGCCGTTCCGCGACGCACTGATTATCCGCGGCAAGGGGGCCAAGGAACGACAGGTTCCGGTGCTGCCCGTCGCCCGCGATGCCATCGCCGAATATCTGCGCCTCTCACCCTATCCGCTGGAAAAGGACGCGCCGCTGTTTCGCGGCGCGCGCGGCCAACGGCTGAACGCCTCGGTCCTTGCCGGTGCAATGCGCCGAATCCGCCAGTCGCTGGGGCTTCCGCCCACGGCCACCCCACATGCGTTGCGCCACTCCTTCGCGACCCACCTGCTGGCGGCGGGCGGCGATCTGCGCACCATTCAGGAATTGCTGGGCCATTCCAGCCTTTCGACCACCCAGGTCTATACCGGCGTCGATGATGCGCACCTGCTGGCCGTCTATCGCGCCGCCCACCCACGCGGCTGATCTCCTCCCGCCCAAGGCCCGCCGACCGCGCGCCTCGCCTGTGACTTCTTAGTTCCACAAATACCCATGCGGCAGACGCAACCCGGCGCTGCCTTTACAATCCGGCCCAGCGGGACCAATAGGCCGCCCATGCTGGACCTATCGCTTGACATCATCCTGATGCTGATTGCCGCTGCCTTTGCGGCGGGCTTTGTCGACGCCATCGCGGGCGGAGGCGGGCTGATCACAGTCCCCGCCCTGATGCTGGCGGGTCTGCCCCCGGCGCAGGCTCTGGCCACCAACAAGGTGCAGGGCGTCTTCGGCGCAGGCACCGCCGCGATTTCCTATGCGCGCAGCGGGCTGGTCGATCTGCGCCAGCAAAAGGGTGCGGCGGCAGTCGCATTCGCGGGCGGACTGCTGGGCGCGATGTGCGTCGCGGCCTTGCCGACGGACCTGCTGCGCTATGTCCTGCCGGTCGTCCTGATCGGGATAGCAGTATTCTTCGCGCTGAAACCGGGGCTGAACGACATGGACCGGACGCGGCGCATCTCTCCGGTCGTGTTCACCGCGACATTCGTGCCCGCCATCGCCTTCTATGACGGGCTGCTTGGGCCGGGCACGGGGGCGTTCCTGATGCTGGGCTGGGTCATGCTGGCGGGCTATGGCATCCTGAAAGCCACCGCGCATACCAAGCTGTTGAACTTCGCGTCCAATCTGGGCGGGCTGGTCGCATTCGCCTTTGTGGGCAAGCCGCTTTGGCTGCTGGGCCTTGCCATGGCCGCGGCGCAGATCGCGGGGGCCACATTGGGCGCGCGCCTTGCCATGCGGATCGGCGCGCGGGTCATCAAGCCGCTTCTGGTCATCACCTCGACGGCGCTGGCGTTGCGGCTGATCTGGCAGATGCTGTGACCAGCCGCGCAAGCGTCAGAAGAATTCGAACATCGAACTGCCAAGCTGCGACATCTGCACATCTTCCAGCAGGATCGAGTTGCCGCCGCCAAAGCTGATCCGCGTGTCGTCACCGACCTGACGGGCGTGGGACATCACGTCCTCGAAGCTGTCGATGCCGTCGATGGCGATGCGGATCACCTCGGCCGCGAAGCCCGAGGGGCGGCCGTTCGCGCCGATCCCCGTCTCGAAATCATCGATCACATCCGCGCCGCCGTTGAAGATGAAGGTGTCTTTGCCCCAGCCGCCGGACATACTGTCATTGCCCAGGCCACCATCCAGCAGATCGTCGCCGAAACTGCCCTGCAGGGTATCGCGCCCGTCGCTGCCGCGCAGGATGTCGTTGCCATAGCCGCCATACAGAAAATCCTGCCCGCCTTCGCCGACAAGGCTGTCATTGCCACCGAACCCGTAAAGGCTGTCATCGCCCAACCCGCCAAAGGCCGTGTCATTGCCAAAGCCGCCATCGATGAAGTCATGGCCGGCCTGACCCCAAAGCTTGTCGTCGTCGAAATCGCCTGCCAGATAATCGGCACCGCCGCCACCCCACAGGCTGTCATTGCCCGACCCGCCGACCAGCAGGTCCAGCGCCGATCCGCCGCGCAACTGGTCATCGCCGCCAAGCCCGAAGATGCCATCGGGACGGCCCTTGGCGGTCAGCACATCGTTGTCCATCGTGCCGTAAAGGCGGTTCAGGCTGGACACACGATCAATTTGTGCAGCCAGCACGTCAGCCGCTTCGCGCAATGTCGCGGCTTCAAGGTCAAGATATTCCTGAAAAGGTAGCGTCGGCATGAAAGCTCTCCTGAAAATGGATAAACGCATTTAGTGCGTTTCAACTATGCCAGATTCGCAACTACAGGACGACGAAACCTCGTTTAGCGGCAATCTTTGGTTGCCGGAATTCACGCGGTGGCGGAAATCCGCCCAGTAATGCACGCAATGCGTGCATCAGGTCGGAAAGCCCGGTGCGCGGCGCAATTCGCCCGTGACCCGTCCCCGCCAGTTGGTCTGTTGGCCGGTCAGCAGACGACGCACGATCGGCGCATCGGGCGACAGCAGCCCCAGATGCAGCAACAAAGCCGTGACCGCCGCTTCCGAGCCTCGCGTGCCGCCATCTACGATCTTCAGTGCAAAACCAAGGCCCTGCTCGGGCGCGATGCCCACGAACACCGCTTCGGCCCCGGTCTTGACCGCGACCTTGCCACCCATGGCGCGCATCAGTCCAGTGCAGGCACGCCCCTCGCCTGCGACCAGTTCGGGATGCGCGGTCATCGCGCCGACCAGACGGCGCTGCGCATCGCCACGCGCGCCTGCGCCGGGATTGGCGAAACCGGCCATGGCGCGTGCCAGCCCTGCAACGGAACAGGCGAAATTCGGGGCAGAACAGCCATCGACGCCCCAGCCCGCCGATACTTCGTCCGTCACCTCCTCGAACGCATCGCGGACGGCACGCTGCACGGGGTGGTCGATCTCGACATATTCGGGACCGCCGCGCAGGTGACGGTTCAGGGTCAGAAAGCCCGCATGTTTTCCCGAGCAGTTGTTGTGAATCTGACACGGTGCGGTATCGGAGCAGCACAGGTGTTTCTTGGCATCGTGATCCCTTGGCATATGGCTGCCGCAGCGCAGATCGCTTTCCGACATGCCCATATCCGACAGCCAGGCCCCAACGCGAGACGTGTGGATCTGCGCCCCACTATGGCTTGCGCAGGCCAGTGCCAATTGCTCGGTTCCCAGCCCTGCGGCATCTGCCGCGCCGCTTTCGACCAGCGGCAGCGCCTGAACCATCTTGCAGGACGAACGCGGAAAGATCACCACGCCGGGATTGCCCCAAGCCTCGACGATACCGTTCGCATCGGCAACGACCGCATGCCCCAGATGTTCGCTTTCCAGCAGGTCGCCGCGCCACAATTCGATCAGTCTAGCCGCTGTCATGGGTGATTTTCCTCTGACAATCGCGCGATTTTCCAACAACGGGGGTTTTTCACGCCTTGGTTTTCGAATTATCCTGATGACAGATGGTTGAAAATACCACCGTCATCGGCAACAAGCCCGGATAAACCGGACCATGGCAGGAGGCCAGAGCATGTTGAAATCCACGCCGCGCGTGGCGGCGGCAGCCACCGCAATCGCAGTTGCTTTTTCTGCGCCCGCCTTTGCGCAGGATTCGACCAACGTCATCGGATCCGAGGGCGACTGGACCGCGTTCTCGGCGACAAGCCCGAAAGAATGCTGGGCCGTTTCCGCGCCGAAATCCACCCAGAACACCGACAGCAGCGGAAACCCGCGCGAGGTGGCGCGTGGCGACATCCGCCTTTACGTCGCCTATCGCTCGGGCGGCTCGGGCGAAGTGTCGTTCTCGGGCGGCTATCCGTTTGCACCCGACTCGGCGGTTGACGTCAATGTCGGCGGCCAGATGTTCAAGCTGTTCACCGACGGCGAAAGCGCATGGACCGGATCGCCTTCGGAAGATGGCAAACTGGTCTCGGCGCTGCGCGCGGGTTCTTCGGTCGTGATCACCGGGCGTTCGGCCCGTGGCACCGTGACCAAGGACACGTTCAGCCTGTCGGGCATCACCGCCATGACCAATCAGGCGCAGGCCGCCTGCAAATAAGACCCAAAAAGGGTCACATTCGCGGAAAACACAGGGACAGGGGCTTGCGCCCCTGTTTTCTTTTTCGCCCGTTTGCCCTATATAGTCGGCTTCCCCCTCCGCCCGGACCCCGCCCAGCCATGAACGCCCCGATCACGCAAGACGTATTGACCATTCCGCGCAAGCTGCCCGATGGGGCGCTGAAAAACATCGTGGGCCTGACCCGCGATCAGCTTCGCGATGCCCTGATCACGGCGGGAACGCCCGAAAAGCAGGCCAAGATGCGCGTGGGCCAGATCTGGCAATGGGTCTATCACTGGGGCGTGCGCGACTTTGCGCAGATGACCAATCTGGCCAAGGATTACCGCGCCTTTCTGGCCCAGCATTTCGAAATCTCGCTGCCCGAGATCGTGACCCGTCAGGTCAGCGAGGACGGCACCCGCAAATATCTGCTGCGCATCGCGGGCGGGCATGAGGTCGAAACCGTCTACATCCCCGAGGAAAATCGCGGCACGCTGTGCATTTCCAGCCAGGTGGGCTGCACGCTGACCTGTTCGTTCTGCCACACTGGCACGCAGAAGCTGGTCCGCAACCTGACCCCCGGCGAGATCGTCGGTCAGGTCATGGTGGCCCGCGACGATCTGGGCGAATGGCCCGTCCAGGGCGCGCCCAAGGATGAAACCCGGCTGGTCAGCAATATCGTGCTGATGGGCATGGGCGAGCCGCTGTATAATTTCGAAAACGTGCGCGACGCCATGAAGGTCGTCATGGACAACGAAGGCCTTAGCCTGTCGCGTCGCCGCATCACGCTGTCCACCAGCGGCGTCGTGCCCGAAATCGCCCGCACCGCGCAGGAAATCGGCTGCCTGCTGGCCGTCAGCTTCCACGCGACCACCGACGAGGTGCGCAACCAGTTGGTGCCGATCAACAAGCGCTGGAACATCGAAACGCTGCTGGCCGCGCTGCGCGACTATCCCCGCCTGACCAACAGCGAACGCATCACCTTCGAATATGTCATGCTGGCAGGCGTCAATGACAGCGACGAAGACGCGCATCGCCTGGTCGAGCTGATCCGCGGCATCCCCGCCAAGATCAACCTGATTCCCTTCAACGAATGGCCGGGCGTTGCCTATAAACGCTCCAGCAACAACCGCATCCACGCCTTCGCCGACATCGTTCACAAGGCAGGCTACGCCTCGCCCATCCGCACCCCGCGCGGCGAAGACATCATGGCCGCCTGTGGCCAGCTGAAATCCGCGACCGAGCGTGGCCGCAAATCCCGCGCGGAAATCGCGGCAGAGGCCGGGGCTTAAGCCCGCGCCAATGCGGCCTGGCGCATGTCCTGCGCCAATGCCGCATCTGCGGGTTCGGTGAACGTGATCCCGTCCAGCACGACAAGCAGCATGTCCAAGGCCGCCCTGCGCTGATCCTCGGGGCAGGTCTGAAACCGGCGCGCGACATTCGACAGGACCACGTTATTCGTCGGATGCGCCGCGACGAACAGCCCAAAGAAAGCCATCCGCACCAAGGGCACGTCCGGCGCGGCTTCGGCCACACGCAGATAGACGTCGATGAAACTGTCGGGCAGCGCCTCATTCGCGCGGGGCAGGTCCTGCGTCTCGGCCTCGGGGGGCAGGCGCAGCACGGCGCGGAAATCGTCAAGCATCGTGGGCAACCGGGAAAATACCGTGCGCCCCGCCCCGGTTTCCTGCTGCATCACCGTTGCCAGACGCGGCAGGTCCAGCATCGCCTGCACCCCCGCCAGACGCGCAAAAGCCTGCGGCGTCATGACCTTCAACCGCTCACCCGGACGGATCGGGTTGATGATGCGCTGTTTCCACAACGAGGCCAGCCAGCTTTCGGGGTCGCGACCGACCATGAACAGCGTGCTGTCGATGCCTTCCATGATCTGGCGAAACGCCTGCCAATGCGCGGCGGGCACGGTCGCGCGGTGCACCATGACGCCTTCGCAAGACAGTATCAGCGTATGGGCCGGGCTATCGTGAAAGGCCGCGATCTCGGCCTGAAGGCGCGCAAAATCGCCCTGACGCAGCGCGCGCATCACCCATTGGTGCTTGGGATCATGCGGAGTGTCCACCGTGCCGTAATGCAGGCCGTGACGCGCCAGCACGCAGCGATTGACATGACACCACGCCTGCAGCGCCGAGGTCGCCGTCTTGGGCGGGCCGAAATGCAGGACGGCGCGCGGCTTTGGCGTCTGGGTGGTCATCATGCAGCCCCCGGTTGCAGTGCAAAAAGGCATAGGGCCGCCACAAGCCCCGGTCAACGCGAAAGCCCGCTTCACAAGCCCGGCACCGCTTCGGCCGAACTTGCCCCTTGCGCCTTGGGGTCGTAGAAGCATCCCGACCCGGCAATGAGGCGCAAATGACCCATCCGAAACCCGTCGTCCTGTGCATCCTTGATGGCTGGGGCATTTCGACCCGTCCTGAACAAAGCGCACCGGATCAGGCGCAGACCCCGAATTTCGACCGCCTGATGTCAACCTGCCCGCATGGCACGCTGATCACCTTCGGTCCCGATGTGGGCCTGCCCAAGGGCCAGATGGGCAATTCCGAGGTGGGCCATACCAATATCGGCGCAGGCCGCGTGGTCGCGATGGATCTGGGCCAGATCGATCTGGCGATCGAGGATGGCAGTTTCTACGAAAATACCGGGCTTGGCGAATTCGTCCGCAAGCTGCAGGCCAGCAAGGGCACGGCGCATCTGATGGGCGTGGTGTCGGATGGCGGGGTGCACGGCCATATCCAGCACGTCATCGCAGCCGCCCGCGCAGTGGCCGACAAAGGCGTGCCGGTGGTGATCCACGCGATCACCGATGGCCGCGACGTGCCGCCGAAATCGGCGCAGGGCTTCATGACCGAACTGCAAGGCAATCTGCCCGCAGGCGCGACCATCGGCACGGTGATCGGGCGTTATTACGCGATGGACCGCGACAACCGCTGGGAACGTGTCAGCCGCGCCTTTGCCGCGATGACCCGTGCCGAGGGGCTGACCTGCCCCGCCGCCGATCAGGCCGTGGTCGATGCCTATGCGCGCGAGGAAACCGACGAATTCATCCAGCCCACGGTGATCGGCGACTATGCGGGGGCGCGTAATGGCGACGGCTTTTTCTGCCTGAACTTCCGCGCCGACCGCGCGCGCGAGATTCTGGCGGCACTGGGGCAGCCGGGCTTTGACGCCTTTGACGCGGGCAAGCGGCCCGAATGGGCGGCGCTGCTGGGCATGGTCGATTACTCGGCCAGCCACGACGAATACATGACCGCCGCCTACCCCAAGCGTCAGGTGGAAAACACGCTGGGCGCATGGGTCGCCGCCAAGGGCCTGCGCCAGTTCCGTCTGGCCGAGACCGAGAAATATCCCCATGTCACCTTCTTCCTGAACGGCGGCAAGGAAACGCCCGAACCGGGCGAAGACCGCTTCATGCCGCAAAGCCCCAAGGTCGCGACCTATGACCTTGCGCCCGAAATGGCCGCCGCCGAAGTCAGCGCCAAGCTGGTCGAGGCGATTGGCGCAGGCTACGACCTGATCGTCGTGAACTATGCCAATCCCGACATGGTGGGCCATACCGGCAGCCTGTCTGCGGCGGCGCGCGCCTGCGAGGCGGTGGATCGGGGGCTGGGCCTGATGCTGGATGCGCTGGACGCGGCAGGCGGCGCGGCGGTCATCATCGCCGATCACGGCAATTGCGAAACCATGATCGACCCCGAAAGCGGCGGTCCGCACACCGCCCATACGGTGAACCCGGTTCCGGTCATCATCTATGGCGGGCCTGCGGGCGGGCGCGTCGAAAGCGGGCGTCTGGCCGATGTCGCGCCGACCGTTCTGGACCTGATGGGGCTGGAACTGCCGCCCGAAATGACCGGCCATTCCCTGATCGCCCGCGCATGAAATCCCGCCTGCTCCTGCCAGCCCTGTTGGCCAGCCTTGCGTTGGCCGCGCCCGCCACCTCGGCGCAGCAAGCCGACACGCCCGAACCGCTGAGCCAGGCCGCGCAAGAGGCCGCCGAGGCTGCCGAACAATTGCGCATGGCGACCGGCCAGCTTGACGACGCGCTGACCAAGGACGATCAGGTCCGCTCGCTGACCGAAATGATCCGCGCCTATGAACAGGGTCTGTCGGCCCTGCGCGACGGTCTGCGCCGCGCGGGCATCCGCGAACAAGAGATCCGAGCCGATTTCGACGCCCGCCGCGACAAGCTGGGCCGGGTGCTGGGCGTGATGACCTCGATGCAGCGTTCGCCGGAAACGATGCTGCTGCTGCATCCCTCGGGGCCGGAAGCCTCGGCGCGTGCGGGCATGGTCCTTTCTTCGGTCGCGCCGGGCCTGCAGGCCGAAGCGGTCGAGATGCAGAAAAGCCTTGAGGAGATCCGCACGGTCCGCACCATCCAGCTGAATGCCGCGAACACGCTGGCGCAGGGTCTGGGACAGGTGCAAGAGGCGCGGCGGCTGCTGGCATCGGCGGTCACCGACCGGTCGAACCTGCCCACCCGCTTTGGCGAAGACCCCGAGGAATTGCGCCAATTGGTCCAATCCGCCGATACGCTGGACAGCTTTGCATCGGGTATTTCCAGCATGGAAACCGATGTCGGCGCGCCGATGGCCGATTTCGAAGGCGCGCAGGGATCACTGCCGCTGCCCGCACTTGGCACGGTGCTGCGCCGCTATGGCGAACCCGATGCGGCGGGCGTGTCGCGTCCGGGCTGGGTCATCGCGACCGGCCCCGCCGCGCTGGTCACGACGCCCTGGCCCGCCACGATCCGCTATCGCGGCCCGCTGCTGGATTACGGCAATGTGATGATCATCGAACCGGCCCGCGGCTATCTGATGATCTTTGCCGGTCTTTCGCAGGTCTTCGGAGAGACGGGCGACGTGCTGGCCGCAGGCGAACCCCTTGGCCTCATGGGCGGAACCGAAGCGCCTGCACAGGAATTCGGTGCAGAATTCGTGGCGGACGCCGCTGCGGGTGTCAGTGCTGGACAGACGGAAACACTGTATGTTGAACTCCGAAAAGGCAAGGAAACACTGGACCCGGCCGAGTGGTTCGTGATGAATCCCATCATGGGCGATGACAGCCAAGGCCAAAACGCAACCGGGCAGGACGGAACCGAATGAAACATTACCTTCTGGCCGGCGCGATCGGCACTCTGGCGGGCGCCGTCGTCGCCACGCAATTCGCAGGTCCGCTGGTCGCACAGGAAACCGGCAAGAACGCTTCGGTCTATGAACAGCTGGATTTGTTCGGCAACGTGTTCGAACGTGTTCGTTCGGATTATGTCGAACAAGTCGATGACAAGAAGCTGATCGAGGCCGCGATCAACGGGATGCTGACCTCGCTTGATCCGCACAGCTCGTTCCTGTCGGCGCGCGATTACGAAGACATGCAGACCCAGACCCGCGGCAGCTTTGGCGGCCTGGGGATCGAGGTCGGGCAGGAAGACGGGCTGGTCAAGGTCATCTCGCCCATCGACGACACGCCTGCCGCCGAAGCGGGCGTCAAGCCGGGTGACTTCATCACGCATGTGAACGGCGAATCGTTGATGGGGCTGAACCTTGACGAAGCCGTCGAAAAGATGCGCGGGCCGGTCGGTTCGGAAATCAAGATCACCATCCTGCGCGAAGGCGAACAGGAACCGTTCGATCTGACGATCACCCGCGACACGATCAAGCTGACCGTCGTCAAGACCCGGATCGAAGGCCATGCCGTCGTGCTGCGCGTTTCGACGTTTAACGACGAAACCATGTCCACGCTGCAATCCGAGCTGGAAAAGGGCGTCAAGGATGCGGGCGGCATCGACAAGGTGAACGGCTTTGTGCTGGACCTGCGCAACAACCCCGGCGGCCTGCTGAACCAGGCCATCGAGGTGTCGGACGCCTTCCTTGAGAAAGGCGAGATCGTTTCGACACGTGGCCGCAAGCCCGAGGAATCCGAGCGTTGGAACGCCAAGCTGGGCGATCTGGCACAAGGCAAGCCCATGGTCGTGCTGATCAACGGCGGTTCGGCCAGCGCGTCCGAGATCGTGACCGGCGCGCTGCAGGATCATCGCCGCGCCATCGTCGTGGGCACCAAGTCGTTCGGCAAAGGCTCGGTCCAGACGGTCATGCCCGTCACCTCGGACAGCGCCATCCGTCTGACGACGGCGCGTTACTACACGCCCTCGGGGCGCTCGATCCAGTCGCTGGGCATCCAGCCCGACATCATCGTGGAACAGCCCGCCGCCAAGCCGACCGACGAGGACGCCGACAAACCGCGCACGGATTCCAAGTTCCTGAACTCGGAAGCCGATCTGCGGGGCGCCTTGAACAACGATTCGATCAGCGATGATGAACGCAAGCAGATCGAGGACGAGGCCAAGCAGGTCGAAGCCACCGCCAAGCTGCGCGACGAAGATTATCAGCTGGCCTATGCGGTCGATATTCTGAAAGGTCTGTCGGCGGTGAACTTCCAGGCCGATGCCGTTCCCGACAGCGCCAAGCCCGCCGTCACCGGCGAGGATGCGGCAACGCAGGGTCAGGGCGCCGAACAGCAATGACCGAGCAGTTGCTTGGCCCCTCGGGGCTGCCCTATCGCCCCTGCGCGGGTGTGGTGCTGATCAATGGCGACGGGCTGGTCTTTGCGGGCCAGCGCATCGACAATCCCGGCCACGCCTGGCAAATGCCCCAAGGCGGCATCGATTCGGGTGAGACGCCCCGTGAAGCCGCCCTGCGCGAGCTGGTCGAGGAAACCGGCGTCACGCCCGATCTGGTCGAAATCATCGGCGAATCGCCTGATTGGGTGACCTATGACCTGCCGCCCGAACTTTTGGGCAAGGTCTGGAAGGGGCGCTTTGGCGGGCAGCAGCAGAAATGGCTGGCCCTGCGCTTTCTTGGCGCGGATGGCGATGTGAAGATCGAAACCGAGCACCCGGAATTCGACCGCTGGCAATGGATGCGTGCAAGCGATCTGGTCGCGGGCATCGTGCCCTTCAAGCGTGCGGTCTATGAACAGGTGTTCCGCGATTTCGGGGATCTGGTGGCCTAAGGCCACCGCTCCCGTCCCTGCAAGCCCCGGCCAATCGGTCCGGGGCTTTTTCATGCGGCCCCGATGGTTGCCCCAGCGCAACCATTCACGACGCATCCGTGCCCCGTGCCCTTGCCACCACCCCGCGCCCGGCCCATATCAGCACCCGAGGACGACCTCACCATCATGGTAATCACGCGGGACGGCCCGATCTTTTCTTGAAAGGTCAGGCTATGGCTTGGGTCTATCTTCTTATCGCCGGATTGCTGGAAATCGTCTGGGCGTTCTTCATGAAGAAATCGGCGGGCTTCACACTGCTTGCCCCCTCGGTCATCACCATCGTCGCGATGATCGCCAGTTTTGCGCTGCTTTCCGTCGCCATGAAGACGCTGCCGCTGGGCACCGCCTATACCATCTGGACCGGCATCGGCGCGGTCGGCGCCTTTGTCATCGGCATCGCATTTCTGGGCGAGGCGGTGACGCCCATGCGTATCATCGCGGCGTTGCTGATCGTGTCGGGGATCATCACGATGAAACTGTCGGGCGGGCACTGAACGCCCGTCGGCTGATGGTCGTGGCCCCCCTTTGGCGTTACCGCGCAGAACCATCCGAAACGCTTGACCATGCGCATCCAGCGCCAAGCTGTAAGGCCGGTCGGATTGCGTTGATCGCAAGCTGATCAGCTATGGCGAACAGGCCGGAAACGTCAGGATCGGCTGCCGTTCATGTCCCGCGCGGTTCCGGCGCGGGACATTTCCGTTTGGCGGTCACAAGGTCTTTGCCAGCGCCTCAAGCTGGTCCGCCGCAGCACCCCAGCCCTGGTGGAAGCCCATCGCCTCATGCTCGGCCTTGGTTTCGGCGTTCCAGTGCATCGCCCGCGCCACATAGTCGGTGCGCCCGTCATCCGTATCCGACAGGATCACGCTGGCCGCCATGAAGGGCTTGCCGTTGGGCCGCCAACCCGGCACGAACGCATCGGTGAAGACCAGCTTTTCACCCGGCACGATGTCCAGAAATACGCCGATATTCTCGAACCGCTCACCGCCGGGGCCGTTCATCACGGTGAAGAATTCGCCACCCGGTCGCAGGTCGATCCGCGCATCCGACACGGACCAGGGCTTGGGGCAGAACCACTGTTCCAGCAGCGCGGGTTCGGTCCAGCAGCGCCAGATGGCGGCGCGCGGCGCATTCAGCACCCGTTCCAGAACCAGATCATTGGGCGTTTCGTCGGTCATGTCGAATCCTCCGCTAGGAGGCCCAAGGATAGCATCTCAGGCCGCTGCGCCCAGCCCCGCCAGCCGCGACTTGAGCATCTCGCGCGGAACCTCGCTGCGGGTGCCCTGCACCACCGCCCGCCCGCGTTCCAGCATCAGGAAGCGGTCGCCCAGATCATAGGCGAAGTCGAAGAATTGTTCGACCAGCACGATGGCCATGTCGCCCCGTTCGCGCAGGCCCCGGATGACGCGCCCGATCTGCTGGATGATGTTGGGCTGGATGCCCTCGGTCGGTTCGTCCAGCAGCAGCACCTTGGGACGCATGATCAGCGCCCGCGCAATCGCCAATTGCTGCTGCTGACCGCCCGACAGATCGCCGCCGCGCCGATGCCCCATTTCGCCCAGCACGGGGAAATGGTCATAGATTTCCTCGGGGACGCGGCGTTCTCGGGGCGGCAGGACCGACAGCCCGGTTTCCAGATTTTCGCGCACGGTCAGCAGCGGAAAGATCATCCGCCCCTGCGGCACATAGCCCACGCCCCGCGCGGCCAGCATCTGCGGCGTGACACGGCCCAGATCCTCGCCATTCAGGCGCAATGTCCCGCCCGAGCGGGGATGACTGCCCGACAGCACCTTGAGCAAGCTCGTCTTGCCGACGCCGTTATTGCCCATGACGCAGGTGACCTGCCCCGGCTTGGCGATCAGGTCGATACCGTGCAGGATCTGGCTTTGGCCGTAATGCAGCGTGATTCCGGTGGCTTCCAGCATCAGCCCCTCCCCAGATAGACTTCGATCACTTGCGGATTGGCGGTGACGTGATCCAAGCTGCCCTCGGCCAGCACCGATCCTTCGTGCAGCACCGTCACCTTGCAATCCAGCCGACGCACGAAATCCATGTCGTGTTCCACCACAACGACCGCGTGCTTTTCGGCAAGCCTGCGCAGCAGGGTCGTGGTCTGTTCGCGTTCGGCCAGCGTCATGCCCGCCGCCGGTTCATCGACCAGCAAAAGCCGCGGATCCTGCGCCAGCAGCATCCCGATTTCCAGCCATTGCTTCTGGCCGTGGCTCAGTTCGCCCGCCTTGCGCGGCAGTTGATCGCCCAAGCCCACCTCGGCCGCCAGTTCCGCGACCCGCGCGTCGCTGTCAGCCGAAGGACGCCAGCGCAGCACAGCGAACGGCCCCCGCGCGGCGGACAGCGCCATGGTCAGGTTCTCGGCCACGGACTGATCCTCGAACACGGTGGGGCGCTGGAATTTGCGGCCCACGCCGGCGCGGGCAATCTGCGCCTCGGACATCTTCAGCAGGCTGCGTGAGTTTTCGCCCCATAGCACCTGCCCGTCATTCGGGCGCGTCTTGCCGGTCACGATGTCCATGAACGTCGTCTTGCCCGCGCCATTGGGGCCGATGATCGCGCGCAATTCGCGTTCCGCGATGGCGAATGACAGGTTGTTGATCGCCCGAAACCCGTCGAAGCTGACCGAGATGCCGATGACTTCCAGAAGCGCGCTCATTTACGGATCAATCCTGCAATGCCCTTGGGGGCGAACAGCGTGACAAGCACGAAGGACAGGCCCAACAGCACCTGCCACCAATCGACCCAGTTGATGGTATAGATCCCAAGGTCGATGGCGGGGGCGCGGCCCCCGGTGAACCAGCTGGACAGCAGCGACACGAAGACCGCCCCAATCGCCGCGCCATAAAGCCGCCCACGCCCGCCGATCGCCACCCACACCGCCAGATAGATCGAGGCGATGGGCGCCAGTTCCGCCGGGTTGATGATGCCCGCCTGAGGGTAATACAGCGCCCCGGCGACGGCGGTGATGATGGCGGCAAGGGTAAAGACCACCAGCTTGTAGCCTTCGACCGAATAGCCAAGAAAGCGCACCCGCGCCTCATCATCGCGGATCGCGCGGGTGACGCTGCCGAATTTGCCGGATGCGACCCATGCGATCAGCAGATAGCCCAGACCAAGCGCGATGGCGGATGCCCACAGGAACCAGACCGAGAGCTTTTCCTGACCCACGCCGTCAAGGCCGGGGATGTTTTGCAAGCCCGACAGCCCGTTATTGCCGCGCAGGCCGCTGTCGTTCTGGAACAGATACAGCGCCAAGGCCAAGGTCATCGCCTGCGTCAGGATCGACAGATAGACGCCGTTCACCCGCGACCGGAACGCCAGCCAGCCAAACACCAGCGCCAGCAGTCCCGGCACCAGCACGACCAGCGCCAGTTGCGCGGGCAGCGATCCGGCAAAGCTCCAGATCGCGGGGAAGCTGTCCGCGCCGACGACGCCAAAGATCTGGGTGGCTGTGGCTTGGGTGATCTCGGCCTGCGTGGGCGGGATGGGCATATTGGCCAGCGAGGCGGCGACGATGCCTTCGGTCCGGGCGACCATCAGCCACATGCCGATCATGTAACCGCCAAGCGCAAAGAACGCCATTTGCCCAAGGCTCAGGATGCCCGCATAGCCCCAGACCAGATCCATCGCGACAGCGGCCAGCGCAAGGCACAGCGTCTTGCCCAGCGTCTTGACCATGCTGGTCGAGATGACGCCGGTGCCATAGCCCGCCGACAGGATGGTGACGGCCACGGTGAACACCGCCAGCACTGCCAGAAAGATCAGGATCGAAGGGTGGCGCAGCACCAAGGGTTTACGCATGTCTTAGGCCCCCACGGCGGCGCGGCCCTTGGCGGCGATGATACCGCGTGGCCGGAACTGGATGAAGATGATGATGAACAGGATCATATAGGTCTGCGCCGCCAGCGTGTTCGCGGGGTTCAGCCACTCGATCCCCTTCTGGAAGAAGCCGATCAGCGCCGCGCCCGCCAGCGTGCCCCAGATATTGCCGACGCCGCCGACAACCACCGTCATGAAGCTTTGCACGATATATTGCTGGCCGATCTCCGAGGTGACCTGCGCGAAAAGCCCGATCGCCACGCCCGCAATGCCCGCGATGCCGGACCCAAGACCGAAGGTCAGCATGTTCATGCGGTCCGGGCTGATGCCCATGCTGGCCGCCATGCCGGGGTTCTGGGTCACCGCCCGCACCTCAAGCCCCAGCCGGGTGCGGTTCATAATGACCAGATACAGCGCCAGAAACACCAGCGCGAGGACGAAGATCGCGATGCGGATATAGCTTATCGACACCACGTCGTTAAAGGTCAGCGCCCCATCCAGCCAGCCCGGCGCGGTCAACGGGCGGGCCTGCGTGCCGAAGATGTTCTTGGCCAATTGCTGCAGCGCGATGCTGACGCCGAAAGTGGCCAGCAGCGTCTCAAGCGGGCGCTTATACAGATGGCGGATCACCAGCCGTTCCAGCGCCACGCCGGCGGCAAAGGTTACGATGAACGCAAGGGGCAGCGCGACGATCAGTGACAGCGTGCGGTTCGCGATGAACTGCTGCACCACGTAGCCGGTATAGGCGCCCATCATGATGAATTCGCCATGCGCCATGTTGATGACGCGCATCACGCCAAAGGTGATGGCAAGGCCGATGGCCGCAAGGAAATAGATCGAGGCCAGCGACAGCGCATCCAGCGACAGATCGGCGGCTTGCATGAAACCGATCCGCGTCTGCGTGCCGCGCAGGGCGGCGCGGGCGGCATCGGTCACATCGGCATTGGGTTCGACGTAAAGGTCCAGAAACCGGAAACGCGCCAATGCGGCATCGACCTCGGCCTCACTCGCGGCGGGCTGGACAAGTCCCTGCTGCTCCAGCGCAGTCCATGCGCGGTCGCGGGCATCCTCATGGCCCAGCTGCGCCAACGGCACACCGCCGACCATGCCCTGATTGATGTGCTGCGCCAGCACGGCGCGTTCGGCCTGTGGCGTCATCTGCGCCGGGGCCAGATCCGCCGCGACCAGCATGGCATAGGCATCCGCGCGCGACATCGCGCCGCCCGGTGTCAGCTCAGCCGCGATATTGGCGTCAGCCGGCACGGTTTCCAGCGCCACGCGGCGCGTCGCAAGGATGGGGTTCAGACTGGCGCGGAAATCAAGGCCGGTATCGCCGCCGAAACTTTCGATGGCCGCGATACGTGCGGCAGGATCGGGGTCGTGCTGGATGGTCAGCAACCGCTCTAGCCGCGCCTTGCGGGCGGCAAGGCCGGGGTCGGGATCGTCCAGCGCATCGCGCAGCAGAGCAAGCTGGCTGGCATCCCCGCGCCGCGCCAGCGCATCCAGCGCCTGCGCCCGGCGCGCCCGGTCGGGATCGGACAGCGCGTTTCCGGCCAAAGCCGCCGCGATCAGCCCGCGCACGCCGGAATTGGGCCGCAGCATGGTCACGTCTTCGGTCGGCAGTTCCGCCCCGGTCACGGCATCGGTCTGGCTGTCGCTTTCGCCGACAATAACCATGAGCCCGTCGCTTTTGCGCAGCCCCAGCGCACGGTCGCCCCATGCCTGCAACAGCGCCGCACCCTGCGGGCCGGTGGCCGCGATCTGTTCGATCACCGGGCCAATGGACTGGCGCGAGGGCTTCTCGATCTCGGCGCGATACTGGGTCACCACTTCGCGCAGGTCTTGCGCATGGGACTGGACCGCCAGCGTCAAAAAGGCCGCAAGCGCGACGAAGAACAGGAAAAGGCGCATGAAAATCCCCGAGCGGCAATCAAGGGGCGGCGCGCTGCCGCCCCTTATTTCGTGGCATCAGTAGTTCGACTGAACCTGCACGCAGGCATTGGTTTCGGTGTTCCACATGCCGCATTTCTTGCCCGGCCAGTCGGCGTCCAGCTTTGCGCTTTCCGGCAGGAAGTCGGTCCAGGCATCGCCCGCGACTTCCTCGGTCTGGCTGACGATGTCGAACTGACCGTCTTCGCGGATCTCACCGATCAGGACGGGCTTGGTCAGGTGGTGGTTGGGCAGAACCTTGGCCGTGCCGCCGGTCAGGTTCGGCACCTCGACGCCCACGATCGCGTCCAGAACGGCGTCCGTTTCGGTCGAGCCCGCCTTTTCAACCGCCGCGACCCAAGCGTTGAAGCCGATCATCGTGGCTTCCATCGGGTCGTTGGTCACGCGCTTGTCGTCCTTGGTGAACTTCTTCCATTCCTCGATGAAGGCCTTGTTTTCAGGCGTATCTGCGGTCTCGAAATAGTTCCAGGCAGCAAGGTGGCCGACAAGGTTGGCGGTATCCAGACCCGCCAGTTCCTCCTCGCCCACGGAAAACGCCATGACGGGAATGTCGTCGGCAGACACACCCGCCGCGGCCAGTTCCTTGTAGAAGCCGATATTGGCGTCGCCGTTGATGGTCGAAACGACACCGACCTTTTTGCCGTCCGCACCCAGCGCCACGACATCGGCTACGATCTTGGACCAGTCGGAATGACCGAACGGCGTGTAGTTCACAAAGATGTCGCCTTCGGCCACGCCCTTGCCCTTCAGATAGGCGTCAAGGATATTGTTGGTGGTCCGGGGATAGACGTAATCGGTGCCCAGCAGCGCCCATTTTTCGACGCCCAGTTCCTCGGCCATGTAGTCCACGGCGGGGATTGCCTGCTGGTTCGGGGCCGCGCCGGTATAGATGACGTTCTTCGAGGACTCTTCACCCTCATACTGCACGGGATAGAACATCAGCCCGTTCAGTTCCTCGATCACCGGCAGGACGGATTTGCGGCTGACGCTGGTCCAGCAGCCGAAGATCGCGTCGACCCCGTTGACCGAGATCAGCTCGCGCGCCTTTTCGGCAAACAGCGGCCAGTCGGATGCGGGGTCTACGACCACCGCCTCAATCTTTTTGCCAAGGATGCCGCCCTTGGCATTCTGCTGTTCGACCATCATCAGGACCGTGTCCTTCAGCGTGGTTTCCGAAATGGCCATGGTGCCCGACAGCGAATGCAGCACGCCGATCTTGATCGTGTCGTCCTGCGCGACAGCGGCGCCGGTCAAGCCTGCCAAAACGGCGGCGACGGCACAGGCGCTGGTGAAAATCTTCATCCCCGTTTCCCCTTTTTATCGTGCCGCATATGCGGCTTGGGAAATCAGGGCAGTTGGCGGGCAGTATGCCAATATGCAGGGCAAATTCAGGCTGCGGGATTCTGATCTGCCCCAATTTATGCGCGAATTTCAGGCAGTTCGCCCTGCGGCGGGGCAGGACGAAAAAGGGCGGCCCCTTGGCCGCCCCTTTGTGCTTAGCTGCGCAGCATCGACAAAAGCGTGGCATCGGCATAGCCGTCCGGTACCATGCCCCGCGCGCGCTGGAACCCCTTGATCGCCTCGACCGATTTGGAACCCAGTTTGCCGTCCACGCCGCCGGTGTCGAACCCGCGCGCCATCAGCAGTCGCTGGATTTCGGATTTCTCGGTATTCGACAGCGTGCGGTCGCCACGCGGCCAGCCGCCTTGGATTCCGGGACGTCCGGCGATGGATTCGCCCAGATACGCCACCGCCAGCGCATAGCTGTCCGAGGCGTTGTATTTCAGGATCGCGCGAAAGTTCTGCGTGATCAGGAAGGCCGGGCCGCGCGCACCCGCAGGCGCGATGATCGACCCCGAAGGCACGGCAGTGCCATTCGCGGTCCGCACCCCCATTGCCGCCCATTGGCCACCCGACATGGTCACCGATTTGCTGACGCGGTTGTAATCGAAACCTTGGGGCAGAATCACCTCGGCCACCGCGGGCTGGCCGGGCTGCCAGCCGTTCTGGCGCAGGTAATGCGCGGTTGAGGCCAGCGCATCGGTCGGATCGTTCGACCAGATGTCGCGCCGCCCGTCGCCGTTGAAATCCACCGCATGGGCCAGAAAGGACGACGGCATGAACTGGGTGTGCCCCATGGCCCCGGCCCAGCTGCCGACCATATGGGCATTGTCCACGTCGCCCGACTGGATGATGCGCAGCGCGGCGACCAGCTCACCTGCGAAGAATTCGCCCCGCCTTCCGTCATAGGCCAGCGTGGCCAAGGCGGGAACGATGCGGGTGCTGCCGCGGTTCGCGCCGAAATTCGATTCCATCCCCCAGACGGCCACGACGACTTCGCGCGGGACGCCATAGCGTGCCTCGATCGCGGCAAGCGCGCTGGCGTTTTCCGCCGCGCGCGCCCGGCCCGTCGCGCCGCGCGTGCCAATGGCGCCATCCAGATATTCCCAGACAGGCTTGGAAAATTCGCTTTGCTGCCGATCCAGCTGGATCAGGCTGGGCATGAAATGCGCCTGCGCCATGGCGCTGTCAAAGACGGCAGGCGAAATCCCGGCCGAAATCGCGCGGGGGCGGAAGCTGGCCACCCAGTTGCGGAAACCCGCTTCGGACCCCTGCCCGCCTGCCGTGGGCAGACCCGCGAAATTGCCGCCCGGTGCCGCGCCCGGCGCGCGGTTCATCGAGACGCCGCAGCCAGCAAGCGCCAGCGTCAACAGCGCCGTCATCGTGATCCGCGTAATCCGTCTGCTCATCTGTCCCGCCTCTTGTTATGGTTGTGGGCAGTCTAGCGGACGGGCGCGCCCCTGTCAGTCCTCGTCGTCGAAATCTTCGTCGTAAAGCGGTTCCATCTGGGCCACGATCACGGCGTTCTCGGCCAATGCGCGTTCCATCAGCTCGCGTTCCTCATCGGGGATGTCGTGGCCTTCGGCAATGCGTTCGTCCAGCGTGCCGTGGCCGGTGACTTCGACGGGCTGAAGACCGGCCTGTTTCAGGATGGCCACGGTTTCGCGCACGGCCTCGGCCTCATCGACGCCGGATGCGTAGCAGACCAGCGCTGCGCCGTCCGCATCGTCGGGCAAGCCGTCATCCGCCGCGCGCCCCACCTGAACCAGAAGCGTGTAAACCTGCTGCGCCATGATCGTTCCCCTTAGCTTTCGGACCTTTTACGGCATGAAAAAGGGGCGGGAAAGCCCGCCCCTGCACACCAGAAGGTCTATACGAGGATCAGGAGATCGCCCGTTTCAGCCAGATCAGGATGACCGCACCGATCAGACCGGCCAGCCCCTGTGCAAGCCAGCTTCCTGCGGTGAAGTTCACGCCGAACAGCCCCAGCAGCGCATTGGCGACGACCGCGCCCACGATGCCAAGGATGATATTGAGGAAAATCCCCGTATCGGCCTTCATGATATTGCTCGCGATCCAGCCTGCCAGACCGCCGACGATGATGGCTGCGAGCCAACCCAAGCCTTGCATGTATTCTCTCCGGTGAAAAAAGCTTCCGGCGCCACAACGCAGCCGGAAGCCTTTGAGTTCACGGGAATCTGACAGAACCGTGAAACAGATGCACGGTTGCCACAGGTCAGTCGCGCAAAAGCTCGTTGATCGAGGTTTTGGAACGGGTCTGCGCATCGACGCGCTTGACGATGACGGCGCAATACAGGTTCACGCCATTCTTGGACGGCAGCGAGCCCGACACGACCACCGAACCGGCAGGCACTTCGCCATACATCACGTCGCCCGTCTCGCGGTCCACGATCTTGGTGGATTTGCCGATATAGACGCCCATGCCCAGGACCGAGCCTTCGCGGACGATGCAGCCTTCGACGACCTCGGAACGCGCGCCGATGAAGCAGTTATCCTCGATGATGGTCGGGCCTGCCTGCATGGGTTCAAGCACGCCGCCGATGCCGACGCCGCCCGACAGGTGGACGTTCTTGCCGATCTGCGCGCAGGAACCCACCGTGGCCCAGGTATCGACCATCGTGCCTTCATCGACATAAGCTCCAAGGTTCACAAAGGACGGCATCAGCACCACGCCCTTGGCGATATAGGCAGAGCGGCGCACGATGCAGTTCGGAACGGCGCGGAACCCCGCTTCGCGCCAGCGCGCATCGTCCCAGCCCACGAATTTGCTGTCCACCTTATCCCACCAGCCGCCGCCCTGCGGGCCGCCCGACTGCATTTCCATGTCCTTCAGACGGAAACCCAGCAGCACGGCCTTTTTGGCCCATTGGTTCACATGCCAGTCAGCGCCGTTCTTTTCGGCGACGCGCAGCGTGCCACGGTCCAGCGCCTCAAGCGTCGCCTCGACCGCATCACGCGCCTCGCCCTTGGTCGCGGGGGTGATCTGGTCGCGGGTTTCCCACGCGGCTTCGATGGCGGTCTCAAGTGCGGCGTTGGACATGATGGCCTCTCTCGGGTGGAAACTGTCACTCAAGGGCTATAGAGCGGGGGGTGCGGTCGTGCAATCCGCGCCCGCCCCCTGTCAGAGGTTTCGATGATCGACGAAGACGAGCGCAGCCACCCCATCCGTGACAGCCAGCAGGACGCGCTGGCGTCGCGCAAGGTTCCCGACACGCCGCAGACCCGTGCCCCGGCCTATAAGCTGGCCTTTACCGACACGGAATTCATGCTGCGCGACGAATTGCGCCCCGTCCGGCTGCAGCTTGAATTGCTGAAGCCCCAGATGATCATGGACGCGCGTGGCATCAAATCGACCATCGTGCTGTTCGGCGGCGCGCGCATCCCCGCGCCCGAAGCCCGCGACACCGCCAAGACCCCGGCCTTGGGCGAGCTGTCGAAATACTATACCGAGGCGCGGCGGTTCGCCCGGCTGATGACCGAGCGCAGCCTTGAAAGCTATGGCGCGGAAAACGTCATCTGCACCGGCGGCGGTCCAGGCGTGATGGAGGCGGGCAATATGGGCGCGGCCGATGCGGGCGGCGTCTCGATCGGGCTGTCCATCGTCTTGCCGCATGAACAGGCGCCGAACGTCTATGTGACGCCGGACCTGTGCTTCAACTTTCACTATTTCGCGATCCGCAAGATGCATTTCCTGATGCGCGCCAAGGCCGTGACCATCTTCCCCGGCGGTTTCGGCACCATGGATGAGATGTTCGAGGCGCTGACCCTGATCCAGACCGGCCGGATGAAACGCGTGCCGTTCATCCTGTTCGGGACGGAATTCTGGCAGACGGTGGTGAACTGGCAGGCGCTGGCGGATGCAGGCACCATCAGCCCCGAGGATCTGGACCTGATCAGCTTTGTCGAAACCGCCGAGGAAGCGGTCACGATCATCGACGGCTGGGAACAACCCTGCCCTTGACGGACGGGATGGGCGCGTGATCCGCGCCCGCCCCTTACCAGCGGCTTACCAGCGGCGACGGATCGGCGCGGGCGCGGGCGGCACCGGCTGCGTCACCAGATGGCTTTTGCGCTTTTCGTAGAAAGCGTTCCCGCCCGCGACCAGCGTGTAATGCATGTTGTCATACGGGAAGCGGTGGCCATGCGTGTGGAAGAACATCGCATTGCCGATCCGTGGATGACGTTCGCCGCGCAGGACGGCGATGGCGGCCTCGCGCACCTGCGGCAGGTCGCGCGGGTTCATCTTGCGGGTCATGACCCCCGGTGCGAACTGGTTCTTTTGCGACACCACACCGCAGACCGAATTCGGGAACTGGTCCGAACGCACGCGGTTCATCACCACATTGCCCACGGCGATCATGCCTTCGCGGCTGGAACGGTTCGCCTCGAAATAGATGGCGCGTTCCATGCAGTTCAGCTCGCCGCGTGAACCGCGCCCGCCGCCTCCGCCACCACATGCCGTCAGAACCAATGTCGCGATGGTTGCGACTGCGATCAGCCGCGCCTTGTTTTGGTAAGCCATGTTCTGGTCTTGCTTGTTGCTGCCCCTGAAACGGTTGTGTGGCGCTTGCGGCGTCATTTCAACAGCAAATTGCATCCGGCCCTAGACCCGATGATAGGGACTGCCCGACAGAATGGTGGTCGCGCGATAGATCTGTTCGGCCAGCATCACCCGCACCAGCATATGCGGCCAGACCATCCGGCCAAAGCTGATCGCCAGATCAGCCCGGTCTCGCAGGGACGGGTCGATGCCGTCCGCGCCCCCGATGACAAAGGCGATGTCGCGGGCCTGATCGCGGAATGCGGCAATCTTCTGGGCGAATTCGGGCGAGCTTAGCATCTGCCCGCGTTCGTCCAGAACGATCAGCGCCGCCCCATCGGGGACGGCACGTTCCAGCAGCGGCGCTTCGGCTGCCATGCCGCCGCCGCGCTTGTCCTCGACTTCGGTTAGGGTGACCGGGGGCAGGCCCAAGGCACGGCCTGCCTTGGCATGACGGTCAAGGTAATCGGCGATAAGCTTCGCCTCGGGGCCCTGCCGCAGCCGCCCGACAGCGGCAATGACCATCCGCATCGTTCAGTTCTGGCGGCGCGCTTCTTCGGCGGCGTGGTCGGCACGCATCCGGTCAAGCGTGGCCGAACGCAGGGCGTCCGCAGGCATCCACATCTTTTCCAGCTGGTAGAATTCGCGAACCTCGGGGCGGAAGACATGGACGATCACGTCGTCGGTGTCGATCAGCACCCAATCGCCGGTTTCCTTGCCTTCGATCCGCGCGGTGCGGCCGGTCTGTTCCTTCAGGCGCTGGACCAGCTTTTCTGCAATGGCGGCCACCTGACGCGACGACCGGCCCGAAGCGATCACCATGTGATCGGCCATGGCCGAGCGACCGCGAAGGTCGATCGTCACGACCTCTTCGGCCTTGTCATCATCAAGAGAGGCAAGAATACGCTCCAGAAGCTGATCGCTGGTCAGCCCGGTTGCGGCGGCGGTCGCTGCCGGCGGAATTGCCGGCGAGACGGTATTGGACAGGGGTTCATCCTCCGGTCATCGCGCCGATCACCCCCGGCGCCGGGGTGCCTATAATGTAACATGGAATCGGCGGCGCTCAATCCGGGGGCAGTGCATTTCTGGGCGATTGTCCCGATAGACAGGCCGAAACTGGCATATTCCCCCAGGTTTCGGGGCATTGGACCAGCCCGGCAGTCCATGCGAAACGCTGCGTCTCGGCCCGCGCCAATTCGCGCGCGCGTTCCAGCGGCGTGTCCATGACAAAGACGAACAGCGTGAAAATTGCCACGCAAATCAGCGGCATCATCCGCAACAGCACCCGAATCGTCATTGCCCCAACCCCATATCCTGCCTTGCCAAAGCAGGATAGCGATCCGCCGTTGACATGGAATTAACAGCCTCGTGCGCCAAGAGTTGCCTGAGCGAAAAAACGGGCGTAATACTGCCGACATGCAAGGATTCGTCTATTTCGATATCCATGACCGTGCCCGCCTGCCGGGTCGGTTCTACGGCGAAAGCCTTTCCGTCACCGCCCGACTTTGACGGATGCGGGCGCATGCGCGCCCTTTGTCGCGTGATGCGGCAGCCTTTCAATTCCCCCAGCTACTCTTTCGGAAAGAGAAAGCCATGACCGGCAATACCAACGCGGGCGCGCCCCGGACGCTTTACGACAAAATCTTTGACGCGCATGTCGTCGATCGTCAGGAAGACGGGACCTGCATCCTTTATATCGACCGCCATCTGGTCCACGAAGTGACCAGCCCCCAGGCCTTCGAAGGGCTGCGCATGGCTGGCCGCAAGGTGCGTCGCCCCGACCAGACCATCGCCGTGCCGGACCATAACGTGCCGACCACCGCCGACCGCGTGAACGGGATCGAAAACCCCGAAGGCCGCATTCAGGTCGCCGAGCTGGACAAGAACGCCCGCGAATTCGGCCTGAACTATTACCCGATGAGCGATGTACGCCAGGGCATCGTCCACATCGTCGGCCCGGAACAGGGCTGGACCCTGCCCGGCATGACCGTAGTTTGCGGCGACAGCCACACCGCGACGCACGGCGCATTCGGCGCGCTTGCCCACGGCATCGGCACCTCGGAAGTGGAGCATGTTCTGGCCACCCAGACCCTGATCCAGAAGAAATCCAAGAACATGAAGGTGGAAATCACCGGGCGTCTGCTGCCCGGCGTCACCGCCAAGGACATCACGCTGGCCGTCATCGGCAAGACCGGGACCGCTGGCGGCACCGGCTATGTCATCGAATATTGCGGCTCGGCGATCCGCGATCTGTCGATGGAAGGCCGCATGACCGTCTGCAACATGGCGATCGAGGGCGGTGCCCGCGCCGGCCTGATCGCGCCGGACGAAAAGACCTTTGCGTATTGCATGGGCCGCCCCCACGCGCCCAAAGGCGCCGCATGGGAAGCCGCCGTGAACTGGTGGAAAACCCTGTTCACCGACGAAGGCGCGCATTGGGACAAGGTCATCACCATCCGCGGCGAAGACATCGCCCCGGTCGTGACCTGGGGCACCAGCCCCGAAGACGTGCTGCCGATCACCGCGAAAGTGCCCGCCGCCAGCGATTTCGAAGGCGGCAAGGTCGATGCAGCGCAGCGCAGCCTTGATTATATGGGCCTGCAGCCCGGCACGCCGCTGGATCAGATCAAGATCGACGCGGTGTTCATCGGTTCGTGCACCAATGGCCGGATCGAGGATCTGCGCGCCGCTGCCAGCATCCTCAAGGGCCAGAAACTGGCTCCGGGCGTGCGCGGCATGATCGTGCCGGGTTCGGGCCTTGTCCGCGCGCAGGCCGAGGAAGAGGGTCTGGACAAGATCTTTACCGATGCCGGTTTCGAATGGCGTCTGGCCGGCTGCTCGATGTGCCTGGGGATGAACCCCGACCAGCTTGCGCCCGGTGAACGCTGCGCCGCGACCTCGAACCGCAACTTCGAGGGGCGGATGGGCCGCGGTGGCCGCACCCACCTGATGTCGCCGGTCATGGCCGCGGCAGCCGGGATCAAGGGCCACCTGACCGACGTGCGCGAATTCATGGCCGAGATGGCGTGATCTGCGGCGGGCGGCGGGGCGGAATGCCTCGCCGCAGCAGCAGTCCGGCATTCAGGGCGATCAGCGCAAGACCCGCGTTCTCGAACAGAAAGTTGAACTTGATGTTCGCGAAATCCATGCTGATGAGACGATCGACGTGATGAAACCCAACCGCGCGCACCAGCACAAAGCCGCACAGCACGGTCACGCCCAACAGGGCGATGCCGTTCCAGCGCAGCTGGCCGCGCAAGGACCGCAGGGCCGCCATCAGTCCGATCAGCACCAGCAGCGTAAGCGCCGCGATAAAGCCAAGCTGCACCAGCCAGCGTTCGTCATACCAGCCCTGCACCCGCGCCATGCAGCGCCCGGTCGCGGTAAAGGCGGTCTGCAGATCCAGCTGCTTGTTCAGCGCAAGGAATCCCATCAGCGCGGCGATTGTGGCCCAAAGCCCCAGCGCCGCACCGGGCGGATCGCGCCGCAACACGCGGATCGCCAGCCACATGCACACAAGATAGATAATCACCGTCAGCCAGCCGGTGATCTCGGGATCACCGATCGTCGGCGTCCAGTCATGCGCAACGCAGGACCGCAGGCTGGAAAGACTGGTGAACCCAAACATCGTAAAACAGACCCATCGCGGCGAACACTGCCGCACCAACAAAGTTAACGGCCACCTGCGCGGCCAGTCAATTCTCTCGCGAGGAAGCAAATGGACAAGTTCAACACCCTGACCGGCATCGCGGCCCCCATGCCGCTGGTCAATATCGACACCGACATGATCATCCCCAAGCAATTCCTGAAGACGATCCATCGTTCGGGACTGGGCAAGAACCTGTTTGACGAGATGCGCTATGACGCGCAGGGCAATGAGGTGCCGGATTTCATCCTGAACCAGCCCGCCTATCGCGACAGCCAGATCATCGTGGCGGGCGACAATTTCGGCTGCGGCTCGTCGCGCGAACACGCGCCTTGGGCGCTGCTGGATTTCGGCATCCGCTGCGTGATCTCGACCAGCTTTGCCGACATCTTCTTTAACAACTGCTTCAAGAACGGCATCCTGCCGATCGTCATGCCCGCCGAAATCGTCGAGGTGCTGATGGAGGACGCCCGCAAAGGTGCCAATGCCCGCATCACCGTCGATCTGGAAAACCAGACCGTGACCACCTCGGACGGGCAAAGCTTCCCCTTTGAGGTCGATGCATTCCGCAAGCATTGCCTGCTGAACGGTCTGGACGACATCGGCCTGACGATGGAGAAATCTGCGACCATCGACAGCTACGAGGCGCAGATGGCGCAAAGCCGTCCTTGGGTCTGAGGGCGCTGGCCGCGCTGCTGGTTCTGGCCGGGCCTGCCGCGGCCGAGCCTTTGCGCGTGGCCACTTATGATGCGGGCCTGTCCCGCAAGGGACCGGGGCTTTTGCTGCGCGATCTGGGCCGCGAGGATGCCCAGATCGACGCGGCGGTCCGTGTCATCGCGGATGCCCGGCCCGACATCCTGCTGCTGACCGGGTTCGATTGGGACCATGACGGGCTGGCGCTGACCGCCCTGCGCAAGCGGCTGACGGCGGCGGGTGCGGAATATCCGCACAGCTTTTCGGCGCGGCCCAATGCCGGGATGGTCTCGGGTCTGGATCTGGACCGCGACGGGCGGCTGGGCGGTCCGGGCGACAATCAGGGCTTCGGCTTTTTCACCGGGCAAAAGGGCATGGCGATCCTGTCGCGCCATCCCATCGGCCCCGTCGCCGATCACAGCGCCGTCTTGTGGCGCGACCTGCCCGGCCATATCGCGCCGCCCGACACGCCCCCTGAACAGCGCCTGTCGTCCGTCGCGCATTGGGATGCGGTGGTGTCGGTCGCAGGCAAACCGCTGCATCTGCTGGCGATGGCGGCATCCCCTCCGGTATTTGACGGCCCCGAGGACCGCAACGGCCGCCGCAACCATGACGAACTGGCGTTCTGGCAGACCCACCTGCCCGACGCCCCCTTTGTGCTGCTGGGCAAGCTGAACGTCGATCCCGTCGATGGCGACGGCCGCCCCGAGGCGCTGGCCGCGATGCTGGCCCATGTCACCGACACCCTGCCCCGCAGCGATGGCGGTGCGGCGCAGCCAGGCGGCGTGAACGACCGCCACAAGGGCGATCCCGCACTGGACACCGCCAATTGGCCCGCCGACAAGATGGGCAACCTGCGCGTCGATTACGTCCTGCCCGCCAAGGCGCTGCCGGTGCTGGGCTCGGGCGTGGTTTGGCCTGGGGGCGACGGGGTGGCGCAGACGGCATCGGTTCATCGTTTGGTATGGGTCGATATCGACTGGCGCTGAAAGCCCTTGCCGCCGCGCAAGTGCCGCATGTAACATTCGCGTGTATCGGTCCCCGTGAAGGGGTCAAAAGGGAATCTCGGTGCGGCCCGCATGGGCCAACTCCGAAGCCGCCCCCGCGACTGTAGGCGGAGAGCGCGCGTCCATCACGCCACTGGTCCCGACCGGGAAGGCGGACGCCGCGCATCGACCCGCAAGCCAGGAGACCTGCCGATGCGTGAACCGCAATGCCGTCGGGACGGACGGCTGACAGGAAAGGGTCATCATGGCCACCCAAACGACCACCGCAGGCAAGACCGCCTCGGGTTCCATCATCCTTCCCGTGATCGCGTGCTTTGCGATCGGTTTCGGGCTGATCTTCATGTCCGGGCTGGTGCAGGCGGAAACGCTGCATGACGCCGCCCATGACGTGCGCCATGCCACCGGCTTTCCCTGCCACTGATGTTTTCGCGCATTCTGACCAGCGGGTTGATCGCTGGCGCTGCAACGGGGTTGATTGCCGCCCTGCTGCAGCTTTGGTTCGTGCAGCCCGTGCTGCTGCATGCTGAATTGTACGAATCCGGCCAGCTGATCCATAACGGCGCGCAGGCTGTCAGCGCCCATCAGCCGACCGGTCCGTTCGAATGGACCCGAAACCTGCTTTCGGTGCTGTTCAGCATGATGGTCTATGCGGGTTACGGGCTGATGCTGACGGCCCTGATGTCGCTGCGCGGCACGGTCACGCCGCGTCAGGGGCTGCTTTGGGGGGTCGCGGGATTTGTGACGATGCAGCTTGCCCCCGCCTTCGGCCTTGCCCCCGAGGTTCCGGGCGTCGCCGCAGCCGACGTGACGCAGCGCGCGCTGTGGTGGCTGGGCACGGCGCTTGCGACCGGCATCGCGATCTGGCTGATCGCGTTCGGACGGGGCTGGCTGGCGTGGGGTGCGGCGGTCGTCCTGATCCTTGCGCCGCATGTCATCGGCGCACCGCAACCCGACGCCTATGCCGGAACCGTCCCGCCCGAGCTTTCGGCCGAATTCGCAGGCCGCGCGCTTGGCGTGGGGCTGATGGCATGGGTGCTGTTGGGACTGATCTCGGCATGGGTGCTGCAACGCGATCCGGCCCATTCGGGCCTGCCGCAAGCCGCGTAAGACTGCCGGGCGTCGCGCGCGCCTGGCATTTCCACAGAAAGGACAGAATATGGACCGCTCGATCGCGATGCTGCTGATCGGCCTGATCTTTGGTTTCGGCATGGGCTTTGTCGTGGCCGCCGCGAACGGGATCACTCTGGACGGGCACGATCATTCCCATGATCATGGGGCATCGGAAACCCAGTCGGAACACCAGCACTGATGGAATGCGACGGATCGGACATCGCGGCCCTGCAGCGCATCCTGCGCTGGCGTCGCGATGTCCGGCATTTCCGCCCAGATCCCATCCCCGAACAGCTGATCGCCGAATTGCACGCCGCGATGGAACTTGCGCCCTCGGTCGGCAATGCCCGGCCCTGGCGCGTGGTCCGGGTCGATGATCCCGCCCTGCATGCCGCCGTGCGCGACGATTTCGCCCATTGCAATGCCGAGGCGGCGGAAAGCTATCAAGGTCAGCAGCGCGCCGATTACGCGGCACTGAAACTGGCGGGGCTGGATGCCGCCCCGCTGCAACTGGCGGTGTTTACCCAGATCGACCCGGCGACGGGACACGGGCTGGGCCGCGCCACCATGCCCCAGACCCTGCGCCAATCGACCGCCATGGCGATCCACACGCTGTGGCTGGCGGCGCGGGCGCGCAATCTGGGGCTGGGCATGGTCTCGATCCTGGATCCCACGCATATCGGGCCGCTGCTGGACGTGCCGCCCGATTGGGAATTCGCGGCATGGCTGTGCCTTGGCTGGCCGGAATTCACCGATGACATGCCCCTGCTGCATCGCGCAGGCTGGCAGGAAAACGCGCCCCCCGACTGGCTGCGGCGCTAGGCCGTCAGATGCTCGATCAGGATCAGCGTGCCCAGCGTGATCAGCGCCAGCCCGCCGAACGCCTCGATGATGCGGCCAAAGCGGTGACCCAGATAGCGCCCGGCCAGCATCCCGGTCGAGGACATCACCATGGTCGCCAGACCGATGGCCAGCGCGATGACAAAGATATTCACGTCCAGAAATGCCAGCGACACCCCCACCGCCATCGCGTCGATCGAGGTGCCGATGGCCGTGACCACCACCGCCCAGACCGAGGCGGGGGCGGGCGCGTCATCGGGCTTGCGGCTTAGCGCCTGCAACGCCATGTGGACGCCCACCGCGCCCAGCAGCGCGAATGCGATCCAGTGATCGACCGCCTGCACATATTGGCTGGCCGCCATCCCAAGGCCCCAGCCGATCAGGGGGGTAATCGCCTCGACCGCGCCAAAGATCATGCCGGTCTTGATGGCACGGCCAAAGCCCGGACGTCGCGCGGTCGCGCCCTTGCCAAGCGAGGCGATGAAGGCATCGACGGACATGCTGACGGCCAGCACGCCGATTGAGATCGGGGACATTTGCAATTCCTCTGGGCTGATCCGGGCAATGGACGGACCCCGCCCGCAGGGTCCCATCGCCACGGTCTTGCAAAGCCATACCGGCCGGATACGCCACGCGGAATGGTCCGCGAGCCTGTTGACGCATCCCCGCCAAGCCCGTGGCGGTCGCTACTCCCCGATGCGGGTCAGGTAGCGGGCGCGAGACATATAGTCAAGCAAAAACAATTAGTTATAAATGCGTCTCATTTGCAGGTGGGCTCAGATGTATTGCTCCCAAGCTGTCGAGAATACCCCACCTTCGCTTTGCGGGGCGCAATGCTTCCCAACTGGTAAAATATCACACACATTGACATAAAAATTTTATGCAATTGCATAATTTATTTTGATTGCAGACACGAGGTGGCAACGATGTCTCGTCAGCTTGCCTAAAGACTCGGGGCGGCAATTCCTGAAACCTGCGAGTCCGGGCATGACATGAAAATCGCGATCATCGGAACCTCGAATAGTATCACTGGGCTGAACGGCTTCATCAAGGCGCTGCGCCTGCACCACGAGGTGCTGAACATCTCGACCGGCCGCAGCCCTTTCTATTTCCATGTGCAAGCAATCCTTGAAAATCGCGATCTGCTGGAAGCGCAGGATCTGGTCATCGTCGATCACTACATCAATGACGGAAATTTCTACGATGCCACGATGGATCAGGATTATGGCACCCGCAGGGCGCAGTTTTATGATCTGCTGAGCACGTTGAACACGCGTGTCCTCAACCTGCTGTTTCCGGTTCAAAACCTTGCCGACGCGCCTGAATATCAGGCCAGCCGTGCCAATTCGATCAACCTGTCGCTGTCCCGCGGCATCGGCGTTCTGGACCTGAATGAAGTCGCATTCGAAAATCACCACTATCGCGACAGTGTTCATGTCACTGCCGATGTGTCCTTCATGCTGGGGATATTTCTTGATCGCCAGCTTTTGCTTACCGATCTAGGCAAAAAGCCAAAAGGTGGCGCTGTGCAGGGCAACTCGTTCCGCCATGTTCGCGTCGAAGATATCGTTGGCCTTGCGGCAACCGAAGAATTTTCGAACCGGCTTTTGACGCGCAAGTACCATGATTTGCGTAGCAAGATCGTGATCGCCGCGCAGCCGCATGAACAGCTGATCGCACTTTCCTATCTGCGTCCAAAGGCCAATAACGAAGCCAGCGGAATGCGGATCAACGGGCACGACCGCGCGGTCGGCGATTTCGGCTATTTCGTTGAGGCGCTGGATATGGAAGCCTCAGGGCCAGTGACTATCGAACCGATACCCCTCGACGTCGCGCAATGCCAGGAACTTATGGGCCGCAAGATCGCCACCGGACCGTTCACGCATTGCCTGATTTGCGATTTCCTTTTCCATGACCGGCAGGCCCGCCCGATCTGGACTCCGGCCAAACGCCAACCTCTGCATCTTTCAGTGGCCGGTCTGTCGGAGGCCGTCCGGCGCATGTGCCCCCCAGCCAAGCGCCTGTTGCCCGTGACTGTTGATCTGCTGCGCGACACGGCGCTGAAGATCGAGGCCGACAATCTGCGCTCGGCATCGGAACTGATGCAGATCGCGTTGCAATCCCGCCCGGACGGCAAGCTGATCATTGCCAAGGACAAGGAATATCAACGGCGACTGGCAGTGATGCGCGCCGAGGCCGCTGCCGAGACCGCTGTGGTGCAGGCAGCCCCCAACCCGGTGGCGGCAATAATGACCGAGCCCAGGCCGACGCCATCCGCAAGTCTGTGGGGCAAGTTTCTAGGCCGTAATTCTGGCAAACCGGCATCGGGCGACTGATCCGCCTGTCTAAAATTCCACCCCTGCCTGTGCCTTGATCCCGTCGCGGAACGGGTGCTTGACCATTTCCATCTCGGTCACCAGATCGGCCAGCTCGATCAGTTCGGGCTTGGCATTGCGGCCGGTCAGCACCACATGCGTCATCGCGGGCTTTTCGTCGCGCAGGAACGCCACCACCTCGGACACGTCCAGATAATCGTAACGCAGCGCGATGTTGATTTCGTCCAGCAGCACCATGCGGATGGCGGGATCGCGGATCAGGTCACGCGCCTTGGCCCAGCCCGCCTGCGCGGCGGCAATGTCGCGGGCCTTGTCCTGCGTTTCCCAGGTGAAGCCCTCGCCCATGGCATGGAACTGGCACAGATCGCCGAAATGCGTGGTCAGCAGACGACGTTCGCCCGTGTCCCATGCGCCTTTGATGAACTGCACCACCGCGCAGGGCATTCCGTGGGCAATGGAACGCAGGATCATCCCGAAACCGGATGACGACTTGCCCTTGCCCTTGCCGGTATGGATGATGATCAGCCCCTTTTCGCCCTGCTTTTCCGCCATCATGCGGTCGCGAGCGGCCTTGATCTTGGCCATCTTCTCGGCGTGGCGGGCATTGTCATCGGTGGTCATCGCGGACTCCTTTGCTTGACAAGTGGGCATGGCGCGCGCACAGACTTTGGGCCTGCGCTGGTTCCTGTCCATAGGGCAGGTGAAAAGGGAATGCGACAAGCCTTTGTGCTTTAAGCAGCCGCCCCCGCGACCGTGACCGGAAAGGTCGGCCCCGTGCCACTGGCGTCATGCCGGGAAGGTGGGCCGCCCGTGGGCCAAGCCCGAATCCGCAAGCCGGGAGACCTGCCGCGCAAGACGATTGACCGGCGGACGGGGTGTTCCTGCCGGGCGCTTTGGGGTCATCGCGGCCCCCGCGCCCTGCCGCCATTTTGGAAGAAGGGCGCATGACCGTTACGCTGCATGTCTGCATCACCTGCCGCGCCGGAGAGCCGGTCGAAGACGGCCAGCCCGTGCCCGGCGCACGGCTGATGGATGCGCTGAATGCGGGCGATCTGCCCCCCGGTGTCCGTATCAAGCCGGTCGAATGCCTGTCCGCCTGTTCGAACGGCGCCGCCATCGCGCTGACCGGACCGGACCGCTGGACCTATGTCTATGGCCACATGACCTCCGACGACGCGCCCGAGATTCTGGCAGGCGCGTCCGCCTATGCGCAGACCGCAGACGGCATCGTGCCGTGGCGCGAACGTGTGATGATTTTCCGCAAGCGCAGCCTCGCGCGTATTCCTCCGATTGGGTGATTGATGACCGACCTGACCAAGACCCCCGTGACCGTGATTACCGGCTTTCTGGGCGCGGGCAAAACGACGCTGATCCGCCACCTGATGCAGAACCCGCAGGGCAAGCGGCTGGCTGTGCTGGTCAATGAATTCGGCACCGTGGGCGTCGATGGCGACATCCTGAAATCCTGCGCCGATGAAAACTGCCCCGAGGAGAACATCCTTGAGCTGTCGAACGGCTGCATCTGCTGCACCGTCGCCGACGACTTCATCCCGACGCTGGAAAAGCTGATGGCGATGCCGCAAAAGCCCGACCATATCCTGATCGAAACCTCGGGTCTGGCACTGCCGAAACCCTTGCTGAAGGCCTTCGACTGGCCCGCGATCCGGTCGCGCATCACGGTGGACGGCGTGATCGCGCTGGCCGATGCCGAGGCGGTGGCGGCGGGGCGATTTGCACCCGACGAGGCCGCTGTGCAGGCGCAGCGCGAGGCGGACGAAAGCCTTGACCATGAAACGCCCCTGTCCGAGGTGTTCGAGGATCAGATCGCCTGCGCCGACATCGTGCTGCTGTCCAAGGCCGATCTGGCGGGCGATGCCGGGCTGTCCGCAGCCCGCGCGGTGATCGAGGCCGAAACCCCGCGCAAGCTGCCGATCCTGCCGCTGACCGATGGCGTCATTGACCCGCGTGTGATCCTTGGACTGGGCGCTGCCGCCGAGGACGATCTTGCCGCCCGCCCCAGCCATCACGACGGCGCGGACGATCACGAACACGAGGATTTCGATTCTGTGGTGATCGACCTGCCCGAGATTTCGGACCCCGCCGACCTGACCGCCCGGATCGAGCGTCTGGCCCGCGAACAGCACATCCTGCGCGTCAAGGGCCATGTCGCCGTGGCGGGCAAGCCCATGCGCCTGCTGGTTCAGGCCGTGGGCGAACGCATCCGCCACCAATACGACCGGCCCTGGGGCGATCAGCCGCGCGTCTCGCGCCTTGTCGTCATCGCCGAACATCACGACATTGACGAAGCCGCCATCAGGGCAGTGCTGACCGCATAGAGGAACCGCTTGCACGTCATCTTCCGCGAAGGCCGGGGGCTTGAGGAAACCGAGATCCCGACCGATCCTGACCAAAGCCCCGCCGATCTGGTGGTGCTGTCCTTTTCGGACAGCGACCTTGGCGCATTTGCGGCGGGCTGGCATCAGGCCAGATCGCATGTCGGGCTGCCGTCCCTGCGGCTGTGCAACCTGTCGGCGCTGCGTCATCCCGTCTCGGTCGATCAGTATTGCGAGGCGACGCTTTCGGGGGCGAAGGCGATCCTTGTCCGCCTGATCGGCGGCGAGGCGTATTGGCCCTATGGCGTCGCCAGCCTGCAAGACATGGCGCGGCGGCGGGGCATCGCGCTGGCGCTGCTGCCGGCCGATGGGCGGCCCGATCCGACGCTGGACCGGTTCTCGACCCTGCCCGTCCCGGTGCTGCGCCGTCTGTCGGCGCTTTGCGACGAAGGCGGGGCGGTGGCAGCGCAGATGGCGCTGGCGGAACTGGCGCAGGCGGCGGGACTGGGGACGGCCTCGGTAGCGGGTCAGCCCGCGATCCCGCAATGGGGGTTCTACGACGCCGAGGCCGGGGTGATCCCGGCCCCGCTTGCGGGCGCAAGCCGTGTGCTGGTCGCGTTTTATCGCAGCTATCTGACCAGCGCCGATCTGGCCCCCGTGGACGCGATGATCCGGGCGCTGCGTCGCGCAGGCTTCGCCGCGACCGGTGTTTTCGCCCCCTCCCTGAAGCTGCCCGGCCTTGGCGCGTCGCTTGCGCCGCATCTGCCGGGGATGGCGGCGGTGGTGAACATGACTGCCTTTTCGGCGCGGGACGACGCGGGCGCCACGCCTTTTGACGCCGCCGATTGCCCGGTGTTTCAGGTCGCGCTGTCCACCGCTCCGCGCGCGCTGTGGGCAGCCGAAGATCGCGGCCTTTCCGCCGCCGATCTGGCAATGCATGTCGTGTTGCCCGAGGTCGACGGCCGCATCTTTCTTGGCGCGATCAGCTTCAAGGAACCGCAGCCCCGCGACCCGGACCTGCAATTCTCGCGCCTGATCCATGCGCCGGATGCGGCGGGGATTGCAGCGGCGGTGGCACGGATCAAGGCGTGGCATGGGCTTCGCACGGCCACGCGCCGCGCCGTGATCCTGTCCACCTATCCCGGCAAGGCGCATCAACTGGCCCATGCGGTTGGTCTGGACGCGCTGGCATCCACCGGCGCAATCCTTGGCGTCCCGCATGACGATCTGGGCCAGCGGCTGATGTCCGAGCGTCTGACATGGGCGGGCTATCCTGACGCCCTGCGCACCCTGCCCCAGCCCCTGCGCGACGATCTGCAAGCCGCGTGGGGCCATGCCCCGCAGACCGTCGATTTCGCCGCGCTCCGCACCCCAGATGCGCTGATCGCCCTGCAACCTGAGCGTGGCGAGGTCCAGGCCCGCGCCGACGATTACCACGACCTGTCGCGCACGCCACGCCACGAATATGTCGCCTTTTATCTGTGGCTGCGCAGCCAGACCGACGCCATCATCCACATGGGCGCGCATGGCACGCTGGAATGGCTGCCCGGCAAGTCTGTGGCGCTGTCGGATGCCTGCTGGCCGCAAGCCCTGCTGGGCGATCTGCCCGTCATCTATCCCTTCATCGTCAACGACCCCGGAGAGGCCGCGCAGGCCAAGCGCCGCCTATCCGCCGTCACGCTGGGCCATGTCCCGCCCCCTTTGGCCGATGCAGCGACGCCGCAGAACCTGCTGCATCTGGAACGTCTGCTGGACGAATATTCGACCGCCGACGGGCTTGACCCGCGCCGCCGCGACCGCCTGATCGGCGCGATCCGCGACGAGGCCCGCGCGGCAGGCGTCGAAACCGACCTTGGCCTGCCCTCCGACGCCTCACCGGCCGAGGCGATCCCGCTGATCGACCGCTTCGTCTGCGACCTGAAGGAAAGCCGCTTTGGCGAGGGGCTGCATGTCTACGGTGCCGCGCCGGGTGAAATGGACGGCCTGACGCGCGCCCTGTCGGGCCTGCGCGTGGCCCCCGGCCCCTCGGGGTCGCCCGCGCGGGGGCGGCTGGACGTGCTGCCCACTGGGCGCAACCTTTTCACCGTGGACCCGCGCGCCGTGCCCAGTCGCAACGCCCATGCCCAAGGCGTCAAGCTGGCCGAGGAGCTGCTGCGCCGCCACCTGCAGGACCATGGCGACTGGCCGCGTGGGCTGGTCGTGGACCTGTGGGGCAGCGCCACCATGCGCACCGCGGGCGAGGAATTCGCCATGGCGCTGCATCTGGCGGGCATGGCTCCACGCTGGGATGCAGGCTCAGGTCGGGTTTCGGGCGTCGAGATCATCCCCCTGGCCGAGCTGCGCCGCCCGCGGATCGACCTGACGCTACGCGTCTCGGGCCTGTTTCGCGACGTGTTTCCGGGGCTGGCACAGCTGTTCGAGACCGGGGCCGAGGCCTTGGCGACCCGCGATGAGACGCCCGAGGACAACCCTTATATCACCCGCGCGTCCCGCGTCTTCGGCCCCAAGCCGGGGCTGTATGGGCTGGGCATCACCGAACTGGCCGAGACATTCACCGACGATGCCCGCGCCGCTGCGGGCGAGGCGTGGCTGGCCGCGTCATCCCATGCCATCGGCGCGGATGGGACCGTGACACACCAGCCTCAGGCGATCCGTGACAGGCTGGCCGGGGCCGATGCGTTCGTCCATGCGCAGGATCTGCCGGAATCCGACCTGCTGCTGGCCAGCGATTACGCCGCGCATGAAGCCGGTTTCGCCGCCGCCATGGCGCGGGTCGGCGCGCCCGCCCCGGCGCTTTATCATCTGGACGCGACCCGCCCCGACACCCCCCGCGCGCGGTCGCTGACCGAGGAGATCGCCCGCGTCACCCGCGCCCGCGCCGCCAATCCGGCATGGGCGGACGGCATGATGGCGCATGGCTTTCGCGGCGCGGCAGAGATCGCGGCGACGCTAGACCACATGGCCGCCTTCGCCAATCTGGCGGGTGTGGTGCCGGGGCATCTGTTCGATCTTTACCACGACGCCACGCTGGGCCGGGACGAGGTTGTAGCCTTCATGGATCGCGAAAACCCCGCCGCGCTGGCCGCGATGCGGGCAATGTTCGCGCGGCTTCTGGAATCGGGACTATGGGTGACCCGCCGCAATTCGGTGCTGGCGTCATGAGCTTCGACATCAAGGGCTGGTGCCCCGGCGCGTTGCGGCCCATGGCCTCGGGCGACGGGCTGGTCCTGCGGATCAAGCCGTTGAACGGGCGGCTGACGGTCGCACAGGCCCACGCGATTGCGGCACTGTCGGCGCGGCATGGGAATGGGCTGATCGACCTGACCAACCGCGCGAACCTGCAATTGCGGGGGCTGGACGCGGCTGGGCATGAAGCGGTGTTGGTCGCATTGGGCGAGATGGGGCTTCTGGACGCCTCGATCGAGGCAGAGGCGCGGCGCAATGTGATCCTGTCGCCCTTTGCCCCGGTGGGCGGCGAGGCGTGGCAGATGGCCGAGGCGCTGGCCGATTGGCTGACCCGCGATGCTTCGCCCCTGCCGGGCAAGTTCGGCTTCACGGTGGATGACGCCGCGCCTGTGCTGACCGCCGCACCCGCAGACATCCGCCTGATCCGCGGCCCCCATGGCTGGCAATGCTGGCCCGAGGGCGCGAATTGGTTCCTGCCGGGGGCAGAGGCCGCACGGACCCTGACCGCATGGTTTGTGGCAAATGGCGGCATCCATGCGGGCCGGGGCAGGATGCGCGATGTTGTGGCCCGCGCGTCCCCGCCGTCTGATGCCTTGCGCGAGGCGAGGCCCGCGCAGCGCCCCCCCTTGCAACCCGGCGCAGTGCCGCAGGGGCAGCTGCTGGGCTTTGCCTTCGGGCAGATCACGGCAGACCAGCTTGCGGCGGTGGATGCGCCCGTGCGGTTGACGCCCTGGCGGATGCTGCTGCTGGAAACCCCGTCGCAGGGACGTATCTTGGGGACCATCAAGGCCCCCGGCGATCCGATGCTGCGCATCTCGGCCTGCACCGGCGCCCCCCGCTGTCCACAGGGGCTGGCGGATGTGCGCAGGCTGGCCCGACGCCTTGCCCCCCTGCTTGGCCCGCGCACATTGCATGTCAGCGGCTGCGCCAAGGGTTGCGCCCATCGCGGACGGGCAGATCTGACGCTGGTGGCCGTTGCGGCGGATCGCTTTGACCTGATCCGGGACGGGACCGTGGTCGATGCTGCGGTCGCAAGGGCGCAGGCGGATGACATCCCGCGCTTGATCGCGCCCCCCGCCCATGACATGACCGCGAAAACCCAAGGCACGCCCATGCATATCTATGAAACCGATGGCGCGGCGATCTATCGCCAGTCCTTTGCCACCATCCGCGCCGAGGCCGATCTTGGCCGCTTTTCCCCCGAGGAGGAGCCGGTGGTGGTCCGCATGATCCATGCTGCGGGGCTGGTCGGGCTGGAACGCGATGTTGTCTTCTCGTCCGGCATGGCCGAGGCCGCGCAGGCCGCACTGGCCGCCGGTGCCCCGATCCTGTGCGATGCCCGCATGGTCAGCGAAGGTATCACCCGCCCGCGCCTGCCCGCCGATAACCGCGTCATCTGCACCCTGCATGACCCCCGCGTGCCCGACATGGCCGCCGCCATGGGCAACACCCGGTCGGCTGCGGCGCTTGAGCTGTGGCGCGAGGATCTGGCCGGTGCGGTGGTCGCGATCGGCAATGCGCCGACCGCGCTGTTTCATCTGCTGAACATGCTGCGCGACCCCGCCTGCCCCCGCCCCGCCGCGATCATCGGCTGTCCCGTGGGCTTTGTCGGTGCCGCCGAATCCAAGGACGCGCTGATGGCCGACCTGCCGGTGCCCGCGCTGATCGTGCGCGGGCGGCTGGGCGGATCCGCGATCACGGTCGCCGCCGTCAACGCGCTTGCCAGCCGGAAGGAATAACCATGGGCAAGGTCATCTGCGCGGGCCTTGGCCCCGGCGACCCGGACCTGATGTCGGTCCGCGCCGACCGCACCATCCGCGGCGCGCGCCAGATCGCTTATTTCCGCAAAAAGGGCCGCGAGGGGCAGGCCCGCCGCATCGTCGGCCATATGCTGGCGGCGGACGTGACTGAGCACGCGATGGAATATCCGGTCACGACCGAAATCCCCTTTGACAGCCCGGAATATAACCGCCTGCTGGCGGCCTTCTATGACGAATGGACCGTTCGGCTGGCGGCGCTGGCGGCGCAGGGCGATGTCGTCGTGCTATGCGAGGGGGATCCGCTGTTCTACGGCTCGTTCATGCATCTGCACGCGCGGTTGCAGGGGCTGGTGACGGTCGAGATCATCCCCGGCATTCCCGGCATGACGGGCTGCTGGAACGCCGTGGGCCAACCGATGACATGGGGCGATGATGCGATGACCGTGCTGATGGGCACCCTGCCCGAGGACGCGCTGATCCGCCATATCCGTGCCGCCGATGCGGTCGTGGTGATGAAAACGGGGCGCAACCTGCCCAAGATCGCCCGCGCCTTGGCGGCGGCGGGGCGGATGGGCGATGCGTGGCTGGTGGAACGCGGCACGATGCCCACCCAGCGCGTAACGCCCCTGACGCAGGCCGACATGGCGGCATGCCCCTATTTCGCGACGGTGCTGGTGCATGGCAATGGCCGCCGCCCGCTGGCGGATGCCGCCGAATGAGCGGCTGGGTTGCCGTCGCGGGGCTTGGACCGGGGGCCGAAGATCTGATCACGCCCGAGGTGCGGGCCGCACTGGATCAGGCGACGGATGTGGTGGGATATATCCCCTATGTCGCCCGCGTGGCCCCGCGTGACGGGCTGACCCTGCATCCGTCGGACAACCGGGTGGAGCTGGACCGGGCGCGGCTGGCGCTGGATCTGGCGCGGACGGGGCGGCGGGTCGTCATCGTCTCCTCGGGCGATCCGGGGGTGTTCGCCATGGCCTCGGCGCTGTTCGAGGCCGTGACGGACGATCCCCCCGACATCCGCATCCTGCCCGGCATCACCGCGATGCTGGCGGCGGCGGCGCGGCTGGGTGCGCCCTTGGGGCATGATTTCTGCGCGATCAATCTTTCGGACAACCTGAAGCCCTGGGATCTGATCGAGCGCCGCCTGCGGCTGGCCGCGCAGGCCGATTTCGCAATGGCGTTCTATAACCCACGCTCAAAGGCCCGGCCCGATGGGTTTGCGCAGGTGTTGGACATCCTGCGCGAGGAATGCGGGCCGGATCGGCTGATCTCATTCGCCCGCGCGGTGACGACCCCCGATGAGATGCTGCGCACCGTGACGCTGGCGCAGGCGACCCCCGATATGGCCGATATGCGGACCGTGGTGATCGTGGGCAACAGCGCCACGCGCCGCGCAGGCCCGTGGGTCTATACCCCGCGTTCCGCACCATGAAGCCACGCCATGACCTGCTCGGGCAAGGCCACGACGCGGCGCGCAGGCAGGCGGGGGCGGTCGATCATCACCACCGGCAGGCCCAGCGCGCGAGCGGCGGTCAGCTTGGGCTGGGCCGCGACTCCTCCGGCATTCTTGGCGACGATGTGGCGAATGTCGTGGCGGCGCAGCAATTCCGTATCGCCCGGCACGCTGAACGGGCCGCGCGATACTATCAGCGTCGCATCCGGCAGGGGATGGCTGGCCACCTCGGCAAAGCGCAGCATCCAGCGATGCGCGCGGCCCAGAAAGGATGCAAGATTCTGCCGACCGATGGCAAGGAATACGCCCGAGCCGTCGCCGGGCAGGCTGGCCGCCGCGGATTCAAAATCCGTCACGCTGGTCCAGTCGTCGCCCGACTGCCGGACCCAAGGCGCGCGTTCCAGCCCGATCAGAGGCAGGCCGGTCAGGCGGCTGGCATCTATGGCATTGCGGCTCATGCCCGCGGCAAAGGGATGGGTCGCATCCACGATATGGGTGATGCCCTGACTGCCCAGATATTCGACAAGTCCCGGCACGCCGCCAAAGCCGCCGATCCGCGTGGGCAAGGGCTGCGGCAAGGGCTTCGCCGTGCGCCCGGCATAGGAAAACACCGCCTGCACCCCGGCATCGGCCAGCAATCGGGCCAATTGCCCCGCCTCGGTCGTGCCGCCCAGCAAAAGGATGCGCGTCATGGTTGAGCCTTGGCTGTCGATCATCGGTCTGGGCGAAGATGGACCGGACGGCCTGCCCGCTGCAAGCAGGCAGGCGCTGCAGGACGCGGAAATCGTCTTTGGCGCGCCGCGTCATCTGACGCTGGCGGGGATCGCGGGGCGGGCATGGCCGGTGCCGTTCGACATCGCGCCCCTGCTGGCACTGCGGGGGCAGCGTGTGGCCGCGCTGGTCTCGGGTGATCCGTTCTGGCACGGCGCGGGCGGCACGCTGGCCGATGCGGTGACCCCCGGCGAATGGCGGGCCTTTCCCGTGCCGGGGACATTTTCGCTGGCCGCCGCCCGTCTGGGCTGGGGGTTGCAGGACGTGACCTGCATTGGCCTGCACGCCGCCCCCTTTGCCCGGCTGCGTCCGGTCATGGCGCGCGGCGCGCGGGCGCTGTGCCTGCTGCGCGACGGCGATGCCCCTGCGGCGCTGGCGCGATGGCTGGTGGCGCAGGGCTTGGGCGCCACGCAGATGACGGTGCTTGAGGCGTTGGGCGGGCCGCGCGAACGGGTCCGTCATGCGCGGGCCGACGGATTTGCGCTGGAGTGCGCGGCCCCGGTCGCCGTTGCGCTGGATGGGGCGGATCTGCCCGCGGGCAGCGGTCTGCCGCGCGGTTTCGGCCTGCCGGACGACAGTTTCGCCCATGATGGGCAGATCACCAAACGCGTGGTCCGGGCGATGACGCTGGCGGCGCTGGCCCCCCGCGCGGGCGAATTGCTTTGGGACATCGGCGGCGGCTCGGGTTCGGTCAGCGTCGAATGGTGCCTGAATGGCGGGCGGGCGATCGCGATCGAACCCCGCACCGACCGCATCGCCAATATCCGCGCCAATATCGCTGCCTTCGGTCTGCAGGACCGGATGCGGGCGGTCCACGGCGATGCACCTGATTTCCTGCATGATCTGCCGCGCCCCGATGCGATCTTTGTCGGCGGTGGCGCCAGCGAAGCGGTCATCGACACCTTGCCCGATGCCCGGATGGTCATCAATGCCGTCACGCTGGAGACCGAGGCGCTGCTGATCGCATTGCACGCCCGACGCGGCGGCACCCTGACCCGCCTGAGCGTCGAAGAAGCCACCCCCCTTGGCCGGATGCGCGGCTGGACACCCGCCCGCAGCGTGACGCAATGGAGCCTGCCGTGAGGGTCGCGGGCATGGGCTTTCGCCGCGCGGCCACGCTGCATTCGCTTTACGACGCGCTGACCCGCGCCGGAGGGTGCGACGCGCTGGCGACCCCGCACGACAAGGCGGCGAGCCCCGCGATCCGGGCGCTGGCCGCACAGCTTGGCGTGCCCCTGATCCCGGTCGGGGTGGCGGGCATCCAAACCCCCACGCAATCGCCGCGCGTGATCCAGCTTTATCACACGGGATCCGTGGCCGAGGCGGCGGCGCTTTCCGCACTGGCCCCCGGCGCGCGGATCGTCATGCCGCGCCTCATCTCGCAAGACGGGATGGCGACCGCCGCCATCGCCGAAGGAGACCCACTATGACCGTCCATTTCATCGGCGCAGGCCCAGGCGCCGCCGACCTGATCACGCTGCGCGGTCGCGATCTGATCGCGGCTTGCCCGGTCTGTCTGTATGCCGGATCGCTGGTGCCGCAGGCGTTGCTTGCCCATTGCCCGCCGGGCGCGCGGATCGTGAACACCGCCAGCATGGATCTGGATGCGATCATTGCGGAAATCGTCGCCGCGCATCAGGCAGGCCATGACGTGGCGCGGCTGCATTCGGGCGATCTGTCGGTCTGGTCCGCGATGGGCGAACAATTGCGACGGTTGCGTGCGCTGGGGATCCCCTATGACGTGACGCCGGGCGTGCCCAGTTTCGCCGCCGCCGCTGCCGCGCTGGGGGCGGAACTGACGCTGCCGGGGGTGGCGCAGTCGGTGGTGCTGACCCGCACGTCGGGGCGGGCCTCGGCGATGCCGGATGGTGAGACGCTGGCCGCATTTGGCGCGACCGGGGCCACGCTGGCGATCCATTTGTCGGTGCATGTGCTGGACCGCGTCCGCGACGAGCTGACGCCGCATTACGGTGCGGATTGCCCGGTGGCCGTGGTCTTTCGCGCAAGCTGGCCCGATCAGCGCATCATTCGCGCCACGCTGGCCACACTGGACCCCGCCGTGGGTGTGGGCGAACGCACCGCCCTGATCCTTGTGGGCCGCGCTTTGGCGGCCGAGGATTTCGACGAATCCCGCCTGTATGCCGGCGATTACGACCGCCGCTTTCGCCCTGTCGGCACCGACCCAAGGTTCCCGGAATGAAGGGGCTGCTGATCACCGCCCCTGCCTCCGGCTCGGGGAAAACCACGGTCACGCTGGGTCTGATCGCCGCTTTGCGGGCGCGGGGGCTGGTGGTGCAGCCCTTCAAATCGGGGCCGGATTATATCGACCCGGCATTCCACCGCGCGGCGGCTGGGCGGGATTCCTATAATCTGGACAGTTGGGCCATGGGTCGGGCGCAGATCGCGCATCTGCTGGGTGCCGCTGCGGATGCCGATATTGCGCTGGCCGAAGGCTCGATGGGCATGTTCGACGGCGTGGCGACGGTGGGCGGGCTTGGCAACGGCGCCAGCGCCGATATTGCCGCACTGACCGGCTGGCCGGTGGTTTTGGTGCTGGACTGCAAGGGTCAGGCACAATCCGCCGCCGCCGTAGCGCTGGGTTTCCGCGAGATGCGCCGCGACGTGCGGCTGGCGGGCGTGGTGCTGAACCGCGTGGCATCCCCCCGGCACGAGACGCTGATCCGCCACGCGCTGGACCCTTTGGGCATCGCTGTGCTGGGCGTCCTGCCACGCGAAGCCGGGATCGAACTGCCCGAGCGTCACCTTGGGCTGGTGCAGGCCAGCGAACACGCGGCACTGGATGCACTGTTGGAACGCGCGGGTCAGGCAGCGGCGCGGCATCTGGATCTGGACGCGATCATCGCGGCATCGGCAGGCGGGATCGCGGCCGAGCCGTTCCTCCCCCTGCCCCCGCCCGGACAGCGCATCGCGCTGGCGCAGGATGATGCGTTTTCATTTGTCTATCCGCATCTGATCGCGGGCTGGCGGGCGGCGGGGGCGGACATCCTGCCGTTTTCGCCCCTGGCCGATCAGGGGCCGGATGACAGCGCGCATGTCTGCTGGCTGCCCGGCGGATACCCGGAACTGCATGCCGGGCGACTGGCGGCAGCGGGGCATTTCCGCGCGGAATTGCGGCGCTTTGCCCGGACGCGCCCAGTGCATGGCGAATGCGGCGGCTATATGGCGATGGGCGCGGGGCTGGTCGATGCGGCCGGCCAGCGCCACGAAATGGCCGGGCTGCTGGGGCTGGAGACAAGCTACGAAAAGCGCCGGATGCATCTGGGCTATCGCCGCGCCACGCCGCATGGCGGGCTGTTCGGCGGCCCTTTGACCGGGCATGAATTCCACTATGCCACCATACTGTCGCAGCCCGACGATCGGCTGGCCCGCGTCACCGACGCGAATGGCGATGCGGTCGCAGAGACCGGATCACGGCGCGGCCATGCCACCGGCACATTCTTTCACCTGATAGGGGAAGCGCCATGATCGACCTGACGCTGATCGGCATCGGCTCGGGCAGTCCGGGCCATCTGACGCGCGAAGGGGCGGCGGCCATGGCCGTGGCCGATCTGATCCTGATCCCGGAAAAGGCGGCGAAATCCGACCTTGCCGACCTGCGCCGCGCATTGGTGGCCGAGGTGTTGGTGACGCCCCCGCCCATGACCAGCTTTCCCATGCCGGAACGGCGGGTCGAAAACGGCTATCGGCAGGGCGTCGAGGAATGGCACGACGCCATCGCCGCACAATGGGAAGCGGTGATCCGCGCCCATGGCGCCGCGCGGCCCGCGCTGCTGGTCTGGGGCGATCCGTCGCTTTACGACAGCAGCCTGCGGATTGCCGCGCGCGTGGCGCGCCGTCTGCCGCTGCATCTGCGGGTGATCCCCGGCATCACGGCGGTTCAGGCGCTTTGCGCAGCCCATGCGATCCCGCTGAACGATGTGGCGCAACCCGTGACGATCACCACGGGGCGGCAACTGAGTGATAATGGCTGGCCCTTTGGCGACCGGGTGGTTGTGATGCTGGACGGCGATTGCGCCTTCCAGACGCTGGATCCGCAGGGCATCGACATCTGGTGGGGCGCCTTCCTTGGCCTGCCGCAGCAGATGCTGATGCACGGACCCCTGGCCGAGATCGGGCCAAAGATCATCGAGGCCCGCGCCCGCGCCCGTGCGGCGCATGGCTGGATCATGGACACCTATCTGCTGGCGCGATGCGCGCTACCTTGACCCTGCCGCATGGTGCGAATGGCGATGCGCTGGCGCAGGCTCTGGTGCATCTGCCCGTCACCCTGCGCCGCGCCGAATTGCAGGCGGATGGCGCAAGGCCCGTCTTGCTGGCGATGCAGGCAGCGGGGCGGGCGTCATACCTGTTCCATGACCTGACACCTGCCGATGCCGCAGATATTGCGGCCACCGTCGCGGCCTATCTGGACGCGCCCGACGGCTGGATTGTTGACGCCCGCCCCTGCGGCAGGTTGCGGCTATGCCTGAAGACGCGAATCCCATCCGGCTGAAAAAGATGCCGCCGTTCCTGGTTCGACGCGGAGGGAGGAGAGACGCGAACGAAGAACGGCGGCTGCCATGAAGAAACCCCGTGCGGCGCGGGGTGGCGGGGATGCGGGCCCCGTCCAGTTCAGGTTGCGCCGCGATGCGGCATTGCTCAATAATAAACGCGTCAACCTAACGTTGCGGGCGGTGAATGCTGAAATCTGCGGCATCTCATTCATGCTGTCGATCAAAAAAACGGATGCTGAAAAACCCGCTCACGAAATCGGCATCGCGAACTTCTTGGCGGATTCTCAAAGCCATGAGAGGCTTTGGGCGCAATCCCAGTGCAGCCATACCCGCCACACGAAAGGACTGACGCCGTGCGACATCTGACGACTGCCGTAGCTCTTGCCGCATTTTCCCTGACCGTTCCCCTGACCGCCCAAGCCCAGGACGAAGGCCCGATCCAACAAGTGATCGAGGCGCGTCACGGCTTTTTCACCATGCTGTCGCGCAATATGGGCGTGCTGGCGGGCATGGCAAAAGGCGACATCGCCTATGACGAGGCGGCCGCCACCACCGCCGCCGCCAATATCGAGGCGCTGACACATTACGACCTGCCCGGCCTGTTCATCGAGGGCAGCGATTCCCAGACCGCCAGCGCGGACGACAGCGCCGCCAAGCCGGAAATCTGGCAGAACATGGATGATTTCCGCACCAAGTTCCAAGGTCTGGCCGAAGCTGCGTCCGGCGCATCCGAGGCAGTCAAGGGCGGGCAGGAAAGCGTCGGCCCTGTCGTCGGCAAGCTGGGGCAAGCCTGCAAAGCCTGCCACGACGATTATCGCGAGAAAAGCTGATGCCCCGGACGGAGCGACCCGTCCGCAAGATCAGGCTGTGGGATCCGCTTTTGCGCGGATTCCACTGGCTGCTGGCCGTATCCGTCATTGCCGCGTGGTGTCTGGGCCGGTTCGGACCCGACAAGATGACGCTGCATTTCTGGTGCGGCTATGTCGTGACCGGCCTGCTGATCTTTCGGCTGATCTGGGGATTCGTCGGACCCGCGCCCGCACGGTTTTCCAGCTTTCTGCGCGGACCGGGCGCGGTGGCCGATTACGCACGCGGCATGTTCCTGCGCGAACCCAGCCATTGGCCGGGGCATAACCCCTTGGGGGCGCTGTCGGTGATCGCCATGCTGGCGGCGCTGGCGGCACAGGTCTCCAGCGGGCTGATCTCGGACCCGGACGATTACATCAATGTGGGTCCGCTTGCGTCTTACGTCAGCGCCGCCACCCGGTCCAAGGCCGTCGGCTGGCACGAGACGGGGGCGAACGTCATCCTTGTGCTCGTGCTGCTGCATCTGGCGGTGATCCTGTTCTATCGCTTCTGGAAGCGCGAAGATCTGGTCGGCCCCATGCTGACCGGAGAAAAGGCAATCCGCGACCGCGATGGGCATTGATCCGCGCCTCACGCCCATTGTGAATTGATCGAATCGCCCATGAATGGGACGATTCCCCTGTGAACAGCAACAACACAGGGAGCCTGAGGATGAAGAAACTGACCGTCGCCGCCGTGCTGGCCCTGACCATGGGCGCACTGCCGGCCATGGCCGATTGCCCCGGTAAGCCGAAACACGATCAGAATGCGATGATCGATACCGGGCCTGCCATGCCTGTCCAGACCACGACGGCAAGCGCGTAATTCGAAGGGCGGGGAAGACCCCGCCCTTTTCAATTGAACTTGTTGTCGCGGGGGAAGCCGCGCGGGGCCATCTTGCCGACGCTGGCGCGCTTGCCCAGCCATTCGGTCAGGTCAGGCTCGGTCCGTGTGCGACCGCCGCTTTCCTGCCAGCGCAGACCGTCAGCCAGCGTGATGCAGATCGCGTCCGACAACACGCTGTCTTGGAACAAGCCGCCGCCATCGCGATATTTCTGCAGGCGAACGCCCTTGCCGCGTGCCATTTCCGGCAGCTCGGCCAGCGGGAAGACCAGCAGCTTGCGATTGGAACTGACGACCGCCACATGGTCGCCGCTGACCGGGCGACACAGCACTGCCTCGCCGTTCAGGACCTGCTTGCCGCTGCGGGTCTGCGCCTGAATGTCCGAGGCCGGCACGATAAAGCCATCCCCCGCCTTCGAGGCCACCAGATAGCGCGCCCCTTCGCGCCAGGCGAACATGTCGATCACGGCAGCATCGTTGGGCAGGTCGATCATCAGGCGCAACGGCTCGCCCATGCCGCGCCCGCCGGGCAGGCCATTGGCGGGCAGCGTGTAGAAACGCCCGTTCGCGCCATAGACCATCAGCTTGTCGGTCGTCTCGGCATGGAATGCCATAAAGGGGCCGTCGCCATCCTTGAACTTCAATTCGGCGTCCAGCGGCTGGTGCCCCTTCATCGCGCGGATCCAGCCCATTCTGGACAGGATCACGGTCACGGGCTCGCGCTCGATCATCGAATCCATGTCGATGACGGCGACCTCACCGGCCTCGCCGATCTCGGTGCGGCGCAAGCCACCGGGGGCGGACTTGCCGAATTTCGCGCGCGTCTCGCGCAGTTCTTCGCTGATCTTGGCCCATTGCGCGGCGGGATCGGCCAGCATGGCGGCCAGCCCCTCGCGTTCCTTGGTCAGGGCCTCATGCTCGGCCCGCAGCTCGATCTCCTCAAGGCGGCGCAGGGCGCGCAGGCGCATGTTCAGGATCGCCTCGACCTGCACATCGGACAGCTTGAATTCGGCGATCATCACCGCCTTGGGGTCATCCTCATAGCGGATGATCTCGATCACGCGGTCCAGATTCAGGAAGGCGATCATATAGCCTTCCAGCACCTCAAGCCGGGCGGCAATCTTGTCCAGCCGGTGGTTCGCACGGCGCACCAGCACGTCGCGGCGATGATCCAGAAACGCGCGCAGCAATTCCTTGAGCGAGCAGACCTTGGGCTGGCGCCCGTCGATCAGCACGTTCATGTTCATGCCAAAGCGGATTTCCAGTTCCGAGACACGGAAAAGCGCCGCCATCAATTGTTCAGGGTCCACGGTGCGGGCACGGGGTTCCAGAACGATGCGCACATCCTCGGCGGATTCGTCGCGCACATCGGCCAGAATCGGCACCTTTTTCAGCTGGATCACCTCGGCCAGACGCTCGATCAGCTTGGATTTCTGCACCTGATAGGGGATCTCGGTGACGACGATCTGCCAGCCGCCGCGGCCCAGATCCTCGACCGACCAGCGCGCGCGCAGGCGCAGGCTGCCGCGTCCGGTGCGGTAAGCCTCGGCAATCGTCTCGCGGCTTTCGACCAGCACGCCGCCCGTCGGGAAATCGGGGCCGGGCATGATGCTGATCAGCGTTTCGTCCCGCGCGTCGGGGGCCTTGATCAGATGCAGGCAGGCGTCGATGACTTCGTGCAGGTTATGGGGCGGCACGTTCGTGGCCATGCCGACCGCGATACCGCTTGCCCCATTGCACAAAAGGTTCGGAAAGGCCGCGGGCAGCACGGCAGGTTCCTGCAAGGTGCCGTCATAGTTCGGGCGGAAATCGACCGCATCTTCGGCCAGACCTTCCATCAGGGCTTCCGACGCGGCGGTCAGCCGGGCCTCGGTATAGCGGCTGGCGGCGGGGTTGTCGCCGTCGATATTGCCGAAGTTCCCCTGTCCGTCCACCAGCGGATAGCGCATGGCGAAAGGCTGGGCCAGACGCGCCATGGCATCATAGATCGCGCCGTCGCCATGCGGGTGATAGTTGCCCATCACATCGCCGGTGATCTTGGCCGATTTGCGAAAGGCACCCGTGGGCGACAGCCGCAATTCGCGCATCGCATAAAGGATGCGGCGATGCACCGGCTTCAGCCCGTCACGCGCGTCGGGCAGCGCCCGGTGCATGATGGTCGACAGCGCATAGGTCAAATAACGCTCGCCGATGGCGCGCGACAGCGGCTCGGTGCTGGTCTGGTCGCCCTTGGGTGCGGGCGGGGTCTGGTCGGGCGCGTTCGGATCGTCGGACATAAAGGGCTGAATATGCCCGCGCGCGCCTTCGGTCCAGCCGGAAATGCGCGGCTTGCGTGTGCGGCCCGCATACCGCAAGAACCCTGCGGGCAATATGGGGGCGCGCATGAAGACCGTTCTGATCACCGGCTGTTCCTCGGGCATCGGGCTGGACGCGGCGCATCACCTGCGCGACCGGGGCTGGAGCGTGATCCCGACCTGTCGCCGCGAAAGCGATCTGCAGGCCCGGCGCGACGAAGGGTTCGATCCCCTGCATCTGGAACTGGCGGATGAAACCAGCGTGGCCCGCTGCGCCGATGCCGCCCGCGAACGCGGCACGACCGCGCTGGTCAACAACGCCGCATTCGCCATCCCCGGCGCGGCCGAGGATCTGCCGCGCGGCGCCCTGCGTTCGATATTCGAGGCGAACCTGTTCGGCACGCATGACCTGACCACACGCCTGATCCCGCATTTCCGGGTATCCGGCGGGCGGGTGGTGCAAATTTCCTCGGTGCTGGGGCTGGTGGGCATTCCGTGGCGCGGAGCCTATGTCGCGACGAAATTCGCGCTAGAGGGGCTGACGGACGTGATGCGCGTCGAAATGGCCGATACCCCGGTGAAATTCGTGCTGATCGAACCCGGCCCCATCGGGACCAGAATCCGCCTGAATTCCATTCCCCATTTCGAAAAATGGATCGACTGGCAGAACAGCCACCGCGTCCAGCAATATCGCGACACGCTGCTGAAACGCCTGTATCACCCGGCTGCAAAAAAGGACCGGTTCGAATTGCCACCCCGCGCCGTCAGCGAAAAGATCGCGCTGGCGCTGGAAACCGCCACGCCGCGCCCGCGTTACTACGTCACGACACCCACCCATATCTCGGGGATCGGGCGCAGGCTTCTTTCGACACGGGCACTGGACTGGTTCGCAAGGCGCAGCTAGGGTCGCCCGCGAAAGGTGACAGATGGAAGACAAAGCCCTTTTCATCTTGCTGGCAATCTGTTGCCTTGCCGTGGTCGCAATCCTTGCAACCGGCATCGGCGGCTTTGCCCGCGGCGGCGATTTCAACCGCAAACATGGCAACCGCCTGATGCGCTGGCGCCTGATCGCGCAGGCCGTCGCAATCGCGGTATTCCTGATCTATCTTTGGGCACGGGGTCACTGATGGTCGTTCTGAACAAGATTTACACCCGCACCGGCGACAAGGGCGAAACCGCATTGTCCAATGGCGAACGGGTGCCGAAACATGCCCTGCGCGTCGAAGCTTACGGGACCGTGGACGAGTTGAACGCCACGTTGGGTCTTGCAAAGCTGCATGCCGATGGCGAAATCGCCGCGCGCATCGCGTTGATCCAGAACGATCTTTTTGATCTTGGCGCCGACCTGTCCCGCCCCCGGATGGAGGAGGATGCCGACGCCCCCTATCCCGTGTTGCGCATCATCGACGCCCAGATCGACCGGCTTGAGGCCGAGATCGATGCGATGAATGCGCAACTGACGCCGCTGCGCAGTTTCATCCTGCCCGGCGGCAGCGCGCTTTCCGCGCATCTGCATCTGTCGCGCACCGTGGCGCGGCGGGCCGAACGTTGCGCCGTTGCTTTGGCCGGGGCCGAAGACGCCAATCAGGCGGCGGTGAAGTATCTGAACCGGCTGTCCGACTGGCTGTTCGTCGCAGGTCGCATCGCCAACGAAAACGGCAGCCAGGACGTTCTCTGGGTGCCCGGAGCCAACCGCTAGCGTCAACAAAACGGGATCGTTGCGTAACGACACGGGTATGTCGTTTTTTTGCTGTTCTTGATCAGGACCGCCAGCTAACAAATTCACCAACAGGTGACGAAATCCGAAAAGGGAGAAGCCATGAAACTCCTCGTGCCCGTGAAGCGCGTGATCGACTACAACGTGAAGGCCCGCGTGAAGGCGGATGGGTCCGGCGTTGATCTTGCGAACGTCAAGATGTCGATGAACCCCTTCGACGAGATCGCGGTCGAAGAGGCGATCCGCCTGAAAGAGGCGGGCAAGGCCGAAGAGGTGATCGCCGTCAGCATCGGCGTGAAACAGGCGCAGGAAACGCTGCGCACCGCGCTGGCGATGGGTGCCGACCGCGCGATCCTGGTGGTCGCCGCCGATGATGCCGCCACCGATATCGAACCTCTGGCCGTGGCCAAGATCCTGGCCGCCGTGGCCAAGGCCGAGGGGGCCGAGCTGGTCATCGCGGGCAAGCAGGCCATCGACAATGACATGAACGCCACCGGCCAGATGCTGGCGGCGCTGCTGGGCTGGGGTCAGGCGACCTTCGCCAGCAAGCTGGAGCTCGACGGCGGCAAGGTCCGCGTCACGCGCGAAGTCGATGGCGGTCTGCAGACGATCGAGGTGGCGCTGCCCGCCGTGGTCACCGCCGACCTGCGCCTGAATGAGCCGCGCTATGCCTCGTTGCCCAACATCATGAAGGCCAAGAAGAAACCGCTGGAGGAAAAGACCCCCGGCGATTACGGCGTCGATGTCGCGCCGCGGCTGGAAATCGTCTCGACGCGCGAGCCCGAGGGCCGCAAGGCGGGCATCAAGGTCGGCTCGGTCGATGAGCTGGTCGGGAAACTGAAAGAAGCGGGGGTGATCTGATGGCCGTTCTTCTGTTGGGCGAAGTCACGAATGGCGAGCTGAACCTGGACGCGACCGCCAAGGCGGTCAAGGCCGTGGCGGGTCTGGGCGATGTGACGGTGCTCTGCGCGGGTGCGCAGGCCGCTGGCGCTGCTGCGGAAGCCGCCAAGATCGCGGGCGTCGCCAAGGTGCTGGTCGCCGAAGCCCCGCTTTACGGCCACCGTCTGGCGGAACCTGTCGCGGCGCTGATCGTGGCGCTGGCCGGCGATTA
>NZ_FXTK01000009.1 GCF_900182695.1 Paracoccus laeviglucosivorans | reverse complement strand
CATGCCCAATCGCCCGACGATTACGTCTCGCTGGGCCGCGACGTGGAAAGCCAGGTGCTGGCCCGTGCCATCCACGCCCATATCCACCGCCGCGTGTTCCTGAACGGCAACAAGACCGTCGTCTTCCCCGCATCTCCGGGAAGCTACGCTTCAGAAAGAATGGGATGACCTCTTGATGTCGCATACGCAAGGGGGCGATGTTTGTAACATCGCGATTTGCCTTTCCTATCATCTGCTTGCGGCAGGTGATGGGAAGATCCCCTGAGCTGCACGACGGCGTTTTGGCTGGCAGGCGATCTGGCGGATTTGCCAGATAGCGCCAGCCGCCAGCGATGAGTGCGTCTTCATCCTGATGCCAAAGTCCTGCGCCACGGATCCTTCGCTTATCGCGCACATTCCGCAGGCCAAGGCGAGATACCCGCAGCTTCCAGGCTTGCCGGACAGGCAACCAGCGCACCTAGTTCACGATCAGTTCGGCATGAAGCGCCCCTGCTGCGTGGATGGATTTCAGAATGTCGATCATGTCGCGCGGCCGGATCCCCAGCGCATTCAGCCCGGCGACGACATCCGACAGGGACGATTCCCCTGAAACTTCGGCAAAGCCGATGCCCGGTTCCTGCGTAATCTCGGCCTGACTGCGTGGCAGAACGACTGTATCCCCCGGAGAGAAAGGGTTGGGCTGGGACACCACCGGCGCTTCACGCACGCGCAATGTAAGGTTCCCCTGCGATACGGCCACGCGCGAGATGCGCACATCCTCGCCCATCACGATGGTGCCGGAACGGTGGTCGATCACCACCCGCGCTGCTGTTTCCGGCTCGACGCTGATATTTTCGATCTGGCCGATCAGACGTGCCGGGTTCACATTTCCCAGCACGGATGCGTCGATCGCGATCGTTCCTGAATCCATCAGGTTGGCGACGCTGCGACCCAGACTGCGATTTATCGCCGCCTCGACCCGCGCGGCGGTGGTGAAATCCGGGTTGCGCAAGGCCAGACGCAGGCTGGTCATCTGCGAAAAATCGAACGCCACTTCACGTTCGACCCGCGCGCCTGACGGGATTGTCCCAGTTGTCGGCACGCCTTGCACGACCGAAGCCGCAGCACCCCCGGCCTCGGCCCCGCCCGCCAGCACCGAGCCTTGCGCGACGGCATAGATTTCCCCATCCGCCGCGTTCAGCGGCGTCATGACCAAAGTTCCGCCCAGCAGGTTTTTCGCATCGCCGATTGCGGCCACGTTCACGTTGATCTGCGAACCTGCGCGGGCAAAGGGTGGCAGGGTTGCGGTTACGATGACGGCGGCGACGTTCTTGGGCCGAAACGCCTCTTGCGAGACATTCACACCCAACCGTTCCAGCAGGCCCGCCATGATTTCTTCGGTAAAAGGCGAGTTTCGCAGGCTGTCGCCCGATCCGTTCAGACCGACGACCAGCCCATAGCCGACAAGATCATTGCCCCGAACGCCATCGACGTTTGCCAGATCCTTGATACGGATGGGGACGGCATGGGCCGTGCCCAAATGCAGTAATAGCCCGATCAGCAACACCAAAATCCGCATCACAGATAGCCCGTCAGGCTAAGTTTCGACAGCCGCGCCGTCAGGGTATAGATCGTCTCGATATTCGCCTCGACCTCTTTGAGCGCGGTGGCGGTGTCATAGGGGTCTGCCGCGATAAGACCGTTGCGTGCGATCAAAAGCGCCGAGTTTTCCGCGTCATTCGCCGTTTTCAGCCGCGCCGCCGCCTCTTCCTGCACGCCGATGGCGGAACGCGCATTGGTCAGCTGACCTTCGCCATTCACCAGCAGGAACCCGGCGGCCCGCGTCAGTTCACGCAAGGTCAGGGGGGCCAGCGTCAGGTTTTCGGCGGCATAGGCCATGATCGACAAGCCCCGCAGCGTGTCACGCAATTCGGGCGCATCTGCCGTCAGATCGCTGCCCAGCTTCTGTTCCGGTGCCACAGCCGTCAGCGTGGTGCCGCCAGGGCTGCCAAGATAGCCGGTATCCGCAAACCCGCCGCCGCCGGGTGGGGCATCGAAATAACCGTTGATCGCGGCGAGTATCTGCGCCGGATCGGTCTGCCCGGCGACGGCGGTGGTCAGTTGCGCCATAAGATCAGCGTGGCTGGCCATGGCAGGCTGATCCGAGCGCGTGCCGGAAAAAACGAAGCGTCCCGCGACCGAGGTGTTCAGCGCGGCAATCACGCCGCGCATCTCATCCGGGGCCTTGCGAATCTGCAGGATCAGGGCAGGGTCAGATGAGATCAGCGCCTCGGACAAAAGCAGGGTTCCGGTGGCCTGAGCGACGGATTGCACCTGTTCCAACGCGGTCTGCATCCCGGAAAGCTGGCCTTGCACCTCGGCCAGGTTCAACCCGTGCGTTTTCAGTTGTGCCAGCCGCGTTTCCAGCTGGTTGATGCGCGTCAGGTCGCCGCCAAGCGCCAGCGGAATATCGGATTTGACGCCGGTCGTGGTTTCCTTGGCAAGCGTGTCGAGCTTGGATTTCAGCCCGGTTTGCGACAGCCGCAACTGGTAGGAGCGGGCAAGATCGCTGACGGAATTCAGCTTGGTCATGTCAGCCTCAGGATCTGGTCAAGCATGTCGTTGGCGGTCTGCAGCACCTTGGCGTTGGCGGCATAGGCACGCTCCAGCGAAAGCAATGCCTCCATTTCCGTATCGGTATCGACGCCACCGGCCAGCAATGCGGTTCTTAGGCTGCCTGCACGGCTTTGGTCCTGCACGGCGACCGCTTCGCTGCGCAATCGTTGCGTCGCTGCCCCCGAGGCGATTTCCGATGCCAGTCCGATCAGCGTGCGCGGCCCCGTCCCAAGCTCTGACGAGGCAGGCGGGCGGCTGTCGGCCAGCGCCGTGCCCATCGCCAGACGCAGGCTGCTTTCGCCAACCTCACCCGGATCTGCCGCGCCAAGGCCCGCGCGGATGCGCCAAAGCGCGCCGCCTGCCTGCGGATCGATGGCCGCATTGACCGCGATGCGATCGGCGAAACCCGGTTCATTGGCGGGCAAAAGGGCTGTCTGAGCGTCAGTGAAGATGCCCGGCTGCCCGGCGGCCAGCGTCGGATCGACCGCAGGATCGGCAAAGCGGGAATAAAGATCGCGCGCAAAGCCGTCGATCTGCGCCTGAAAGCCGGGTGCGATCCTGTCGCGGATCTGGAAATGTGCCGATAGCGTGCCGCCGGCCATTTCCTGCGCTGCAAGCGACCTGCCATTCAAGGACAGCGTGCCAAGGGCACCGTTCTCAACGCTCATCCCCGCGGTGATCGTGCCCGTGGCGACAAAGCCGATCTGCGCGGGGGCAGTGCCGTCCAGCAGCGTGGCGCCGCCCTTGGTGAACAGTGCCACGCGGCCGTTTTCGCGCGTCACCTCTTGGATCGGCACGATGGCAGAAATCTGGTCGATGGCATCCTGCCGCGCGTCGATCAGCGATGAAGGATCGCCACCCTGCGCGCTGGTCACCGTGATCTGGCGGTTCAGCGCGGCGACCCGTTCCAGCGCATCGTTCAGACTGGCGACGTCTTTGCCGATGTCGTGGTCGGCCTGACTGCGGGCGGTGCTGATGGTCTGGGAAATGCCGTTGATCTTTTGCGCGATGCCTTTCGCCGCATCCAGCACGGCGTTCAGCCGCACCTGATTGTCGGGACGGGCCGAGGCGGACAGGATCGCATTGTCCAGCCCGGTCAGCGCCGCCCCCAATGCGCTTGCGTCATTTGCCGTGCCGAAGGCCTGTTCCATCACAGCGTGGAACGTCGCGACAGTGCCCGATTGCGATGATGCGGCCAGCGCAAGGCGGCTGTCCGACAGCAGCCCGGCATCAATGGCGCGCCGCACGCCGTCGATGCCCACACCGCCGCCATTCGCGGTATGGATGCGCGATGACAGCTCAAGCTCTCGTCTGGCATATCCGGCGACGGATTTGTTGGCGATGTTCGTTGCCACCAGTTCCGTGCCGCGACTTGCGGCGGTCACGCCCGACAGAGCGTTCGAAATCGCGGATGAAAGGCTCATGCAGTCAATCCCTTACGGTGTCAGCGCTTGATGTTCGTGGTTTCCTGCAGCATCTCATCCACCGTCTGGATGATCTTGGCGTTCGAGGAATAGGCGCGCTGGGTCTGGATCAGGTCGGTCAGCTCAGCCGCCACATCGGTGGTCGAACCTTCGCGCGCATAGCCCGCGATCGACCCGGTCGGACCGTCCCCCGCATCCCAAAGGAAGAAGGCGCCCGATTGCGGCGACACTTCATAGGTCTGGCTGTCCAGCGCGATCAGCCCATTCGGATTGGGTACATCGACCAGCGGAACCTGAAACAGCGTGCGGGTCGCGCCATTGTCATAGGTGGCGCGCAGATAGCCGTTCTCATCAATCTCGACCGCGGCAAGGACGCCCGCCTGCGTGCCGTTCTTGGTGACGTTGGTCGGAGAGAAGTCGGAACTGATCTGCGTCAGCCCGCCCGGTGCGCCGGGGGTGCCGATGCTGATCGTGATGGGTCCGCGCGCGGCACCGACCGTCAGCGCCCCGGCCACGGGATCATAGGCCCCGCCGCTAAGCGTGGTGACGTTGGCAAGCGGGCCGCCGGGCGCGTCGTCGAATTCCAGTTCATACGATCCCACAAGCGATTCATCCGCCGCCGTGACGGGATCGTCCGCCGTAGCCGAATCGCGGATTTCGACCGTCCAGCTGTTCGACCGGCCCGTGCCTGCCGCGCCCACCGTGGGCGTGAAGGTCATGGTCAGGTTCCGCGTCGCGCCAAGGTTGTCGTAATATTCGATGGTCGCGGTCGATGGCGCGGGACTGCCCCCGCCCACCGTCGCCTCGGCCGGGAGATTGAAGCCGACGCCGATCCGTGTTGTCGGCTCGGCAAATGTATCGCTGCTATTCAGAACGATAGGTTGCAGCGCCGCGGTCGAATCCCGCGCCACCGCGGGGAAAGTGCCGTCGCGATTGGCGGGCCAGCCCATCAGCACCAGTCCCGAGGCCGTGCGCAGCACCCCTTCCTCATCCGTGCGGAAGGCGCCGGTGCGGGTCATCATCAAAGGCGTGCTGTTATCAAGGCTGCCAAGCTGGGTGGCGTTGATGACGGGCAACATGCCGCGTCCGGTGATTGCGATGTCCAGAGGGTGGCTTGTCCCGATCAGGCTGCCACGCTGATCGACGGCGCGGCTGGTCGAGGTCTGGACCCCGCCCGCCGTATAGCGGCCGCCGCCCCGCGCATCGCCGATCACGATGCTTTCGAAATCTGTGCTGACGCGCTTGTAACCATAGGTGCCGGAATTCGCGATATTGTCCGAGATACCGGCCAGTCGGGCCGAATTCGCGGCAAGGCCAGAAACACCGGCGCTAAGGGCAGAGGAAATCGACATAGCCTGTCATCCTGTCTGAGTCGTTTGCACCAGCTTGCGCCGTGCGGGTTAAGATCGGCCTAACGGCGACCGGTTCATCGCAGCAAAATCACTTCGATCCGGTTGTTTGCAGGATCCATCGGATTGACCGAGCGGTTGCGGCGGTCCGCATGTGCCTGCACCCGCTGCACCCGCCTGCCGTCCAGCCGCGCGGCTTCCAGCAGGTTGCGCACGGTATGCGCACGCGCATCCGACAGCGCCCAGACCGGCGAATGGATCAGCATTTCGGGATAGCCACGCACGTGGCCCGAAATCGCGATCTGGTTCTTGACCCGCCCCAGCACCCCCGCAAGGATCGTCGCCAATTCCTGCATCGGGGGGCTGGGCTGCGCACTGTCGCCCATGAAAAGCGGTTCATCCAGCAGATCGGTCAGTTCGATCACCAGCCCTTCGTCGGTCATGCGCGTCACCACATGTTTCAGCAGATTGGTGCGCTGCATCGATTCCGCGCCGCTGCCGGTGAGTTCGTCCTGAACATGCTTTGCCGCCTGTTCGAACGCAGCATCGCGGGCGGTCCCGCCTTCGGTATCGCGCGATGCGCCCATGCCCTGGCCGGTATTCGTCGTGGCGTTCTGTTCGTGGCCGCCGAAAGCGCCGTCGCCACCGCCATTGCTGGACTGGAGCAGCGTCGGGTTGAAGTAGTCGGCCAAGCCCTGACGCTGCTTTTCCGTGGTCGCATTCAGCAGCCACATCAGCAGAAAAAACGCCATCATCGCGGTGACGAAATCGGCATAGGCGACTTTCCACGCGCCGCCGTGATGGCCCGCGCTGCCGCCGCCGCGCACCTTTTTGATGATGATCGGCGCACCGCCCTTGCCCGCCATGAGTCGCCCTTTCGGTCAAATTCCGGGTAAGGCTAGGCCAGCATCGCCTAACATCCAGTTAACGGCTCAAATGCCGCATATTATCCGCAAAGCGCGGCGTGATCTTGCAAGCGCCCGGTTGCGCCCTATTCTGATGTCATGCTGACCGAAGGCTCATATGACCTGACGACCGGCGCGGGGCTGGTGGCCTGTCCCCGCTGCGATGCGTTGCATATCGAACGTGAACTGGCGCCGGGCGAAACCGCGCGCTGCGTACGCTGCAATACGCTGCTGGCCAGTCCGCGCGTGGGGGCATTCACGCGCATCATCGCGCTGTCTTTCGCATCGCTGGTGCTGATGGTCGGCGCGGTGTTCTTTCCGTTTCTGGAAATCTCGCGCATGGGGTTCGGAAATGAGACCTCGCTATTCGGCGTCGCGGTGGCGTTTTCGCATGGCGTGCTGATGCCGCTGACCGTGGCGCTGTTGGCCACCATCGTGGGACTGCCGGTGCTGCGCGCGATCCTGCTGGTCTATACGCTGCTGCCTTTGTCGCGCGGACAGGCACCGTTCCGCCATGCCGTCCCGGCGTTCAGGCTGTCCGAAACCCTGCGCCCCTGGTCTATGGCCGAGATTTTCGTGATCGGCACGGCCATTGCGCTGGTCAAGGTGGGCGGACTTGCCACAATCAGTTTCGGCCCGGCCTTCTGGGCGTTTTGCGGGCTGATCATGGTCAATGCCGCCAGCAATGCATTCACCAGCGCCACCACGATCTGGGATGCGATCGAAGATGGCGGGCTGGCCACCGACGGCCGTGAAATCACCTCGGAAACCGCTGGATGAGCGAACATCACGCCCCCATCATGACCGCCCATCGCGCCGGGCTGGTCGGTTGCCGCAGCTGTGGCCGCGTCTGGCCCGAGGGGCAGCAGACCTGCCTGCGCTGCCGTTCCGATCTGAACCCGCCGGACCGCCGTTCGCTGAACGCGGTCTGGGCATGGCTGATCGCGGGGCTGATCTTCTACATTCCGGCCAACCTGTTTCCCATGCTCAAGACCTCGACCTTTGGCGGCTTGGCGGGCAACAGCGAATCCACGATCCTTGGTGGCGTGATCGAGCTGATCCACTATGGCAACTGGGGGGTGGCCGCGATCGTGTTCGTCGCCTCGATCGTGGTGCCCATCGGCAAGTTTCTGTCGATCGGCTGGCTGGCATATGTCGCGGGGCGCCCGGCCAGCGTCAAGGACGCCCATCGCCGACTGGTCATCTATGAGGTGGTGGAATTCATCGGGCGCTGGTCGATGATCGACGTGTTCATCGTGGCGATCTTGTCGGCGCTGGTTCAGCTTGGCTTTGTCGCCTCGATCCATCCCGGCCCGGCGGCGGTGTCATTCGCGCTATCGGTTGCGTTCACCATGCTTTCCGCGCAGAGTTTCGATCCAAGGTTGATCTGGCGCGGGCTGCCGCTGAGAAGCCGCAAGGACTAAAAGGGACAGATGACCGACACTCCCCCGCCCGACAGCAACAACGCTGCCATGAAACCGGCTGAGCCTGCGCGCAAGCCCGCCGCCCGTGCAGCGGCGCGGGCCGGATCGTCGTTGGTCTGGCTAGTCCCGATCATCGCTTTGATCGTGACGCTGGGCGTCGGCTGGAACGCCATCGCCAGCCGCGGCACGTTGATTTCCGTCAAGTTCAAGGATGCGACCGGGATCACGCCGGGCGAAACGGCGGTGAAATTCCGCGAAATCACCGTGGGCAAGGTCGAGGCCGTGCGTTTTACCAGCGACCTGCAGCAGGTCGAGGTGAACATCCGTGTGGACAAGGATCTGGCGCAATATATCGACAAGGACGCGCAGTTCTGGATCGTGCGCCCTCAGGTGACGGCGCAGGGCATCTCGCGTCTGGACACCGTGCTGACGGGTTCGTTCATAGAAGGTTACTGGGACGACAAGCCGGGCGAACAACCGGCTGGGTTTCAGGGGCTGGAGCGTCCGCCCGTGTCGCGTTTCGGCCAGCAGGGCACGCTGATCACGCTGGCGACGGAACGTTCGCGCGGCATGACCGAAGGCGCGCCGGTTCTGTTCCGCGGCCTGCCGGTCGGGCAGATGCAGAACCTGCGGCTGGCCGAAAATGACGAAGGCGTGCTGGCCGATGTCTTTGTCGCCGCGCCTTACGACAAGCTGCTGACGACCAATACGGTGTTCTGGGATACCTCGGGCTTTTCGGTTTCGCTGGGGACGCAGGGGGTGTCGCTGAACGTGAATTCGCTGGCCTCGGTGCTGCAGGGCGGGGCCGAATTTGCGACGGTGCGTTCCGGCGGCGGGGTCGTGGAAAACGGCCATGTGTTCCGCCTGCAACCCGATCAGGAAACCGCCGAGGCGAACCTGATTTCGGATGAGGCGAACGCGCTGCGCCTGACCATGCTGATCGACGAATCCGTCAAGGGGCTGGAGACGGGCGCCAACGTCCAGTTCATGGGGCTGACCGTGGGCCGCGTCACCAATCTGGCCGCCCGCGTGGTCAAGGACGATCAGGGGCAGGATCATGTCGAACAAGAGGTGACGCTAGCCATCACCCCCGACCGTCTGGGCATGACCGGCGACCCGACCGAGGAACAGGCGCTGGATTTCGTGGCCGATATGGTCAGCCGGGGCCTGCGCGCCCGTATCGCCAGCGCCGGTTTCTTCGGCACCTCGCTTGAGGTCGAACTGATCGAGCAGCCCGATGCCGTTCCCGCCGAACTGGACCGCGCGGCGGCGCCCAACCCGATCATCCCCTCGATCCCCGGCGATATTTCCGATTTCACCGGCACGGCGCAGGGTTTCCTTGCCCGCGTCGGCAACCTGCCCATCGAGGAGGCGCTGAAATCCGCGACCGACATGATGAATTCGGTCACGGCGCTGGCCAGCAGCGACGATACCCGCGCCATTCCGGGCGCGCTGCGGGGCACGCTTGAGGATGCGCAGGGCGCGGCAGGCGAAATCCGTCAGGTCGCGACCGAGCTGCGCGAATCCGGTGCCATCGGCCAGATCCGCGGCATGGTCGACGAGGCCGCCGCCGCTGCCGAGGCGGTCAAGCTGGCCGCAGCCGACGTGCCGGGCATGGTCGAACAGATCGACGCGGCTGCCGCCAAGGTCGGCGAGGTGGACTTCGCCTCGATCTCGACCGAGGCCGAAGGCATCCTGAAAGACGTCCGCGCCATGCTGGGCACCGAAGATGCGGCGCAACTGCCGCGCAACCTGTCGCAGACGCTGCAAGCTGCCTCGGGGCTGCTGAACGACCTGCGCGACGGCAATGCGGCAGGCAGCCTGAACGAGGCGCTGGCCTCGGCCAAGGTCGCGGCGGACAATGTTTCGGCCTCGGTCCAGCGCCTGCCGCAGCTTTCGGCGCGGCTGGAATCGCTGGCGGCACGGGCCGAACAGGTCATCGCGGCCTATGGCGACCGGTCCAATTTCAACACCGAAACCATCAACCTGATGCGAGAGATGCGGCGCGCGGCCAATGCCTTTGGCAGTCTGGCCCGCACCATCGAACGCAATCCGCAAGCCTTCATTCTGGGACGGTAAGATGCGCCATATCCTGATTGCCTCGGCCATTGTCGCCACGCTTGCCGCCTGTTCGAACGGCGAAAAGACCGCGCGTTATCTGATCGACCCGCCTGCCCCCTCGGAACGGGTGGCGAACCGTCTGGGCACGACCGAGCTGAAAGACGTTTCGCTGCCCGACTATGCCTCGGGCGATGAGGTCAGCTGGCAGACGGTGGATGGCGCGGTCCGGTCGAACACCAAGGAATTGTGGGCCGATGCGCCGCAGCGGTCATTCACGCAGACCCTGGCGCGGACCATTTCCGACATCTCGGGCGCGACGGTGATCCCCGAGCCTTGGCCGCTGGCCGAACCGCCCCGCCGCACGCTGGAGGTTCGCGTCGAAAAGGCGCTGGCGCAGGCCGACGGCACCTATCGCCTGTCGGGCCGCTATTTCGTGGGCGATTCCGGCGCTGGCGGTGCCAATCAGGCGCGCAGCTTTGACATCGCCGTTCCGATGGGCACTGCCGAGCCGACGCCCGCCATCATCGCCCGCGCGCAGTCGCAGGCGATCTCGCAGCTTGCGCGGCAGATCGCGGTGCTGGGCGGGCCGGGGAATTCGGTGCGCACATCGTCCAGCGCACCACGGATGGATGACATCTTTTCGCAGCCATTGCCGCCGTTGGACGGTTAACCCTCGGACGGGACGAACTGGCCGAAACGCCCGGCGGCAAAGACCAGCGGGTGGTCGCCGGGACCGGCCACGGTGACGCGCAGCACCCGCCCGATCATCACGCTGTGATCGCCCGCATCATGCACGGCATGGGTCGCGCAGTCGAAACGCGCGGCGACACCGGGGATCACCGGGACGCCTTCGTCGTTCAGCACATGGTCCAGCCCGTCGAACTGCAATCCGCCGCGGGTAAAGCGCAGACAGGTTTCCAGCTGTTCGGACCCCAGCACATGCACGGACCAATGCGCGGCCCCGGCAAATGTCACATGGCGCGACGACGATTTGGCGGGTGACCACAAGACCAGCGGCGGCTCCAGCGAGACGCTGGAAAAGCTGTTCGCGGTCATGCCCAGCGGGCCTTGTTCCCCCAGCGTGGTGACGACCGTCACGCCGGTCGCGAAACGCCCCAACGCCTCGCGCAGCACCCGCGCCTCGGCGTTGGCGGGGTGAAAGGTGATTTCATCGGCGAGCCGGTCTTGGGTCGCGGGTGGAATTCGGCTCATGCGCGGGGCCTCATCTGCTGTCGCGCGGACCATAGCGGGCGCGTCCAAGGGCATCAAGTTCAGCCGGGAAATCCCGTTGACGGAATGGGGCTTAGCGCGGCGATCATCTGGCCGTGCAGGCGCGGTGCCGCGACGACCAGCCCATCAGACAGCGGGCGCGCGCGGTTGAAGCGCAGGGGACGGCCCGAGAGTTCCGTCGCGCGGCATCCGGCGCGTTCCGCGATCAGGCTGCCCGCCGCAATGTCCCATTCCCAGGCGGCGCGGGTCGAAAGCGTGGCGTTGAACGCGCCTTCGGCCACCAGACATAGCCGCCATGCCAGAGAGGGGCGGAATTCCCGTCGCAGTCCCGGCACGCCGTTTTTCCAGAATGCCGGATCGAAGCTGGGCTTTCCCGCCAGAACCGTCGCGCCGTCGATCGGGTGATCGGCGGGCGCGATGGGCTGGCCGTTCAGCAAGGCGGGGCCGTCCGCCACCGCCGTATAGGTCAGGCCGCGCGCGGGCAGATGCACCACAGCCGCCGTGATCCGGTCGCCCGTGGTGATGGCCAGCGAATGGGAAAACCCTTCCTGCCCGTCCAGAAAGGCGCGGGTGCCGTCGATCGGGTCGATGATAAAGCAATGCGCCGCATCCAGACGTGACGGCTCGTCCGCCGATTCCTCGCTTAGCCAGCCATAATCGGGGCGGGCGGCGCGAAATGCCGTTTCAAGATATGCGTTGACGGCAAGATCCGCCTCGCTGACGGGACCGGCGCCGCCGCCTTTGTCCCATGCCTGCGGATCCTGCCGCCAATAGCGCATGGCGATCTCGCCCGCTTCGCGCGCGGCATTTTCCAGAAGCGTCAGATCACGCGCCGGCAACGGTCATCCCTTCGACCAGAAGGCTGGGCACGCATGTCGAACGCCATTCCGGCGCGTCATTCGCGGCCGTCAGCCGCATCAGCATGTCGCGCAGATTGCCTGCGATGGTGCATTCGTTGACCGCATGGGTGATTTCGCCGTTTTCGACCCAGAACCCGCCCGCGCCACGCGAATAGTCCCCCGTGGTCGCATTGATCGAAGCCCCCAGCATCGAGGTCACGATCAGCCCGCGCCCCATGTCTCGGATCAGGTCGTCGCGTGTATGCGTGCCTTGCGACAGCACCAGATTGGTCGTGCCCGGCGACGGCGGACTGCCCGCCCCGCGCGAGGCGTTTGCGGTAGACGCCATGTCCAGCTTGCGCCCGGTCGCCAGATCCAGCGTCCATCCCTGCAGCACGCCATCGCGCACCAATGCGCGGTCGGCGGTCGCCAGCCCTTCGGCATCGAACAGGCGTGAACTGCCATAGCGGCGCAGATGCGGCATCTCGATCAGGTCGAAACCGGGGGGCAGCACCGCTTCGCCCATCGCGTCGCGCAGCCAGCTTGCGCCGCGTGCCACCGCGCTGCCATTCACCGCGCCGACCAGATGGCTGATCAGCCCCGAGGCGACGCGCTCATCATACAGGATCGGGAATGCGCCGGTCGGGGGCTTGCGTGCGCCGCGACGCGCCACGGTGCGTTCTGCGGCCAGACGCCCGATAACCTCGGGCGCGGGCATGTCGGACAGATGCACCCGACCTTCGCCGGCCCAGTCACGTTCCATCCCGGTGCCTTCGCCGGTGATCGCGACGGTCGAAAGGCTGTGGCCGGAACGCGCATAACCCGCCGAAAACCCGTTCGAGGCCTGAAGCCACATCCACCGCTGGGAATAACCGGTCGAGGCGGTTTCGATCTGCGAAATCCCCTGAACCTCTTGTGCCGCCGCCTCGGCCCGCAGGGCGGCGTCCTGCAAGGCTTCGGGTGTGGGCTCGCTGGTATCGAACAGCTCAAGCCGCGTGCTGTCGGTGTCCGCAGTCAGTTGCCCCGGTTCGGCAAGGCCCAGATAATCGTCGATCGGTGCTTCGCGGGCCATCGCGACGGCGCGCGTCGCCATCTCCTCGATCGCCGAGGGGTCCGAGGCCGAAACACAGGCCTGTCGCCCGCCCAGCAGCACCCGCAGCCCGATTTCCACGCCTTCGGCGCGTTCGGCATGTTCCAGCCGCCCGCCGCGCACATCGACCGATACCGCTGCCGCGTTCAGCGCCACCGCATCGGCCTGATCGGCCCCCGCGCGCCGCGCGGCGGTCAGAAGCTGATCGGTCAGGGATTGCAGGCGCTGAAAATCGGACATGGCTATTCCTCAACAGAAAACGGGGGCATGGCCATGCCCGCCCCCGTCGCAAAATGCAGGGCGTGGCGCGATATTACCGCGCCACGGATCGGATTACTTGATCTGCTGGCCGTTGGCAAAGATCGAGCCGCCTTCCTTGAATTCAAGGTCAGTCACCAGCTTTTCGGGATTGCCGTCCACGGGCTTGGCGAACATCGCTAGCATCATGCGCACACCCATCATCTGGTCTTCCGGGATCAGGCCCATCGCGCCCAGCTTGTCCAGAAGGCCGTTCACGCCTTCATATTCGGCATGAACCTGACCCACGGGCGCGGTCATGTCGCCCGATTCCGGGGCCTTCAGCGCGCCGGTCGCGTTGATCTTGGCACCGACGGCGTTCAGCGCGAACTGGTTGATCGTCAGCTCGGTCGGCTCAAACGGTGAGGGTTCGGCGGGTTCGTCCATCATCTCGTCGGTGGCGGCACCCATATCCGCCTCGGCCTCGGCGTCATCGGCGGGGGCCGCGGGATCGACGCCTTCGGTGGTGGCGGCTGCGGTATCGTCAGCGGGGGCTGCGTCATCCGTCGCCGTCTCATCCGCGGCATCGCTGGCGCTTGGCGGGGTGAAGATGTTTTCGGTGACCTTCATCAGCCCGGTCACGTCCAGTTCAAGCGAGGCGGGATCGCGGGGCAATTGCGCCTGCGGGTCGAACATCCCCCAAATTTCATCGCCCAGCGTCAGGCCCGCCAGCGAATAGGCGAACTTGAAGGGCTGCGGCGCATCCTGCTGCATCACCGGCAATTGCATGTCGAAGCTGGCATTTTCCAGCGCATAGCGGATCGGCATGGGGAATTGCGGCGAGGTCATCTCGAACTGGATCGCGTCCGAGGCGGCCTGATAGCCCATCCCGTCCTTGGACAGGTTGAAGCTGACATCGAAGCCTTTGCCGTCATATTTGCCCTGACCGCTGGAGGGCTGGCCATTTTCATCCGTGCCCGCGAATTCGAAGGTCGCAGCCATGTTGCCCGATTCCAGCTTGCCGTTCATCGCAAGTCCGGCAGCCAGCGCATCGGCCATCTGGTTTTCGATGTCGCTGAACGGGCCTGCCGCGCTCATGGTGCCGTCGGTGCGGATGCCGTCCACCGTGCCTGCGAACTTGACGTTCTGGCCTTCGGCTTCGGAAACGTCGCCTTCGAAGGTCAGCTTGTCCGACGCCATATTATAGTCGTAGCGGTTGGGCGAGCCGGATACGATGTGGAAATCGCCCTTGGTATTCGTCAGGCCGAACTTCATCGGCAACGGGCTTTCCGTGCCATCGTTGGTGATGGTCGTCAGCGTCACGTCGATGGTCGGATAGTCGAATGTATGGGTCATGTCCTCGGGCGCGCCCGAGGTCAGGATGCTGTTGCCCGGCATATCCAGCGCAACGGGCAACGAGAAGGTGCCGCCCTCGGCCTCGGTCCCTGACACATCCATGGTCATCTTGTCGGCAAAGACCGTCTTGACGCGTCCATCGCCTTCGTCGGTCAGGGTGATTTCGGGCGTGGTCGAGACGATCTTGCTGGCTTCGCTGCCACCCGAAATCGTCACGTCCTTCAGCGTCAGCGTGCTGCCCGCCTGATCGCGGCTACCTTCGGTGACGGTGTAGCCGACGGATTGGTAGTAATCGACCCAGGACTGCCAGACCTGTTCAGGGGTCACGTCGGCAAAGGCGGGCGCGCTGAACGCGGCCAGTGCCAGGGCGGAGCTTGTCAGTCTTAGGGACATTTCATTACCTTTCCTGGGCGAATGAATAATAAATAAGCGTTTCGCAATTTCTGCCACAGCATATGGCCCGGTCCAAGGAGGGCAAGGAGGGATAGCATGATCTTGACCGAAATCAGCCGCAGTATCGGCACGATCCGCATTTCACGGCCCGATAAGGCTAATTCGCTTGGATCGGCGATGCTGGAGGCGCTGATTCGCGCCTTTGAGCAGATGGCCGCGACCCCCGATCTGCGCGGGGTGATCCTGACTGCCGAGGGGCGGGTTTTCTCGGCCGGGGCCGATCTGGACGAGGCGCGGGCGGGGCTGGCCGTATCGGAACTGTGGGAACGGCTTTCGGCGCAGGTGGCAGCCATGCCATGTCTGACGATTGCGGCGCTGAACGGCACGGTCGCGGGTGGCGCGATGGGAATGGTGCTGGCCTGCGACATGCGTCTGGCGGTGCCGGATGCGCGGTTCTTTTATCCGGTGATGCGGCTGGGCTATCTGCCGCAACCCAGCGATCCGGTGCGGTTGGCGGCGTTGGTCGGGCCGTCACGTGCAAAGATGATCCTGCTGGCAGGGCAAAAGATCGCCGCAGATGAAGCGCTGGCATGGGGGTTGATCGACCGTATCGCGGCGCCCGATGCGCTGCTGGGCGAGGCCGAGGCGCTATGCGCCGACGCGCTGGCCGCGCCGCAAGGCCATGCGGCGGCGATCAAGCGGATGCTTTAGCAAGGCGGGGGCACCGCCCCCGGTTTTTGTCAGGGGCGCTGCCCCGGACCCTTGCGGGTCCTCCCCGAGGTATTTCAGGAACAGAGAAGCCGAAAGGCGCGGTTTGCCGCGCCGCGGATCAGGCGTAAGCCGACTGCTTTTTGAAATGCGTGCACAGCAGGTAATAAACCACCGCGCGGTATTTGTTTCGGTTGGCGCTGCCATATTGCTGGATCACGCTGTCGATGGCGGTCGTCAGGTCGGGGCCGTCGGGCAGGCCGAGTTTCTTGATGAGGTAGTTCTGCCTGATGCGATCAAGTTCAGCCTTGTCCGAAGCTGCGACGGTTTCGGCGTCGTTGCTGTAGATCGACGGGCCGCAGCCGATCACCACTTTGGTCAGCAGGTCCATATCCGCCTTGATGCCCAGCTTGTCCTGCATGTCGGCGGCATATTTGGCGATCAGGTCGTCACGTTTGCTCATGTGGAAATCCCCCGGATGATAAGTCCGGGGGAAAGCGTAACGCGCTGGATTCAAATGGCAACAAAAACCGGAAACGCGGCTTAGTAGCGGTAGTGTTCCGATTTGAACGGGCCTTCGGGGGTCACGCCGATATAGTCGGCCTGTTCCTTGCTGAGTTTGCTGAGCTTCACGCCGATCTTTTCCAGATGCAGGCGGGCGACCTTTTCATCCAGCGCCTTGGGCAAGATGTAGACGCCGGGCTGGTATTCGTTGCCGCGCACCCACAGTTCGATCTGGGCCAGCGTCTGGTTGGTGAAGCTGGCCGACATCACGAAGCTGGGATGGCCGGTGGCATTGCCAAGGTTCAGCAGGCGACCTTCGGACAGCAGGATGATGCGGTTGCCCGAGGGCATTTCCACCAGATCGACCTGTTCCTTGACGTTGGTCCATTTGTGGTTTTTCAGCGCGGCGACCTGAATTTCATTGTCGAAATGGCCGATATTGCCGACGATGGCCATGTCCTTCATCTCGCGCATATGCTCGATGCGGATGACATCCTTGTTGCCGGTGGTGGTGATGAAGATGTCGGCGGTGGCGACTTCATCCTCAAGCAGCGTTACCTCAAATCCGTCCATGGCGGCTTGCAGGGCGCAGATCGGATCGACCTCGGTCACCTTCACGCGGGCGCCTGCGCCGCGAAGGCTTGCGGCCGAGCCTTTGCCCACATCGCCGTAACCGCAGACCACGGCGACCTTGCCCGCCATCATCACGTCGGTGGCGCGGCGGATGCCGTCGACCAGCGATTCCTTGCAGCCGTATTTGTTGTCGAATTTCGACTTGGTGACGCTGTCATTGACGTTGATCGCCGGGAAGGGCAGCAGCCCTTTCTTGTGCAAGTCGTAAAGGCGATGGACGCCGGTGGTGGTTTCCTCGGACACGCCCTTGATCGCGTTGCGTTGCTGGGTGAACCAGCCGGGGCTGGCTTCCAGTCGCATGCGGATCTGGGCGAAAAGCGCCTCTTCCTCTTCGCTGGTGGGGACGGAGATCAGGTCAGTCTCACCGGCTTCGACGCGCGCGCCCAGCAGGATATACATGGTCGCATCGCCGCCATCGTCCAGGATCATGTTGGCGGTGCCTTCGCCGAACTGGAAGATCTTATCGGTATAGGACCAGTATTCCGGCAGTGTTTCGCCCTTGATCGCAAAGACCGGAATGCCTGCTTTCGCGATTGCCGCCGCCGCGTGATCCTGGGTCGAGAAGATGTTGCACGACGCCCAACGAACCTCGGCGCCCAAGGCAACCAGTGTTTCGATCAGAACGGCGGTCTGCACGGTCATGTGCAGCGAACCGGCGATGCGTGCGCCCTTGAGCGGCTGCGCTTCGCCATATTCGGCGCGCAGAGCCATCAGGCCCGGCATCTCGATTTCGGCGATGTCCAGTTCCTTGCGGCCATAATCGGCCAGGGCAATGTCACGGATGATATGGTCGGTCACGGCTTTGCCTCGCACATGAAAATTCGTGCGAGGCCATATCACTTGCCGCCCTGCGCTGCAAACCGATGGGCACAGGTCAGCCGTTCAGGCCGACCTTGGTCAGATAGGCCGCCGGGTTGGCCGCGCCACTGAAGCCGATTCCCGATGCGATGACGCAGCTTGTCTGGTCGGGGCGTTCCAGCACAACCGTCCACGTTCCCATCAGGTCCGAGCCCCAAAGTGCGGTGTCGCGACCGTTGGTGGCGATCTTGGTTTCGTCGAAGTCCTGTTTCAGGCTGGCCTCGACCTCGGCATCCATATCGCACCAGGGCTGATCCTCGACCGCTTCGGCGGACGGTGGCAGGGTGCGGGCCATTTCGCGCACGGCGCGCGGATCCATGCCCGCGACAGCCGACCATCCACGGGGTTCGGGATTGTCGCTGCGTGCGGTGATTGTGGCCAAGGCGCCCGTTGCGGGCAGGGCTATAATAAGCGCCATTGCGGCAGTGGTGATCTTCATCCTTCGATCCTTTCGCTTGCGCGGCGATCGGAATAAAAACGCGCGGCACGGGCACGAGTTCCGACCGCAGGCTGGCACGTCGCGCGGCAATGCCCTAAAAACGGCGCAGAAAACGATTTCATCGGGGGAAGTCATGTCGATCTTGCTGGCGGATGTGGGGGGGACCAATGCGCGGCTTGCGCTGGCACGGGACGGCGGGGTCGATGCAGACAGCATCACCCGGTTTCGCGGCGACGATCATCCCGATTTCGATGAGGTGGTAAGGCTTTACCTTGAGGCCAAGGGCCAGCCGCAGATCGATGCGGTCTGCGTGGCGGTGGCCGGTCCCGTCTCGCAGGGGCGGGCGCGGCTGACGAACCGCGACTGGACCTTTTCGGAGGAGCGGCTGCAGGAGCTGACCGGCGCGGGTCGGGCGCGACTGATCAACGATCTGACCGCGCTTGGCTATGCGACGCCTGCCCTGTCGGGCGAGGCGGCGGGGTTTCTGCGCGATGCGCCCGTTCAGGCGGCAAATGGCCAGCGGCTGGTCGTGAATGCGGGGACGGGCTTCAACGTCTGCGCCGTCAAGGTGCTGCCGACGGGCGGAATCGCCTGTCTTGAGGCCGAGGTGGGCCATATCCGCCTGCCCGTATCGGTCGAGCGTCCGCTGCGCGAAGTCCTGGGAGCCAAGGCCGATCCGCTCGATTCGGTCGAAGAGCTTTTTGCCGGGCGCGGTCTGGCCAAACTGCATGCGCTGCTGACCGACACCCCGCCCCAGCGCGCCGAGGCCGTTGTAGCCGCAGCCGATCAGGGTGATGCGGCGGCGACTGCGACCTGTGACCTCTATGCCCGCCTGTTCGGTCTGATGTGCCGGGAACTGGCGCTGAGCTTCATGCCGATGGAGGGGATGTTTCTTGCCGGAAGCGTTGCCCGCAGCGCTACACAACGCATTGAAATCTTTGAGCAGGCCTTTTTGTCCGATCCGCTGATGGCGCAAATCCCGCGCGGCGTGCCGATCGGCGTCATTCGCGATGACATGGCGGCGCTGCACGGCTGCCTTGCCGCCGTGGCGTGAAAAAACATCAGGTATTGGCCCCCGGTGCTGGATTTCGGGGGCCATGCCTGCAAGACTGGCAATCAAACAGCCAGAGCAGGGCGGGGCAGCATGAAACGACTTCTTACGGCAGGCGCTGCTGCCGCATTGCTGGTTGCTGCGGGCGCCGGTGTCGTGATGGCGCAATCGGGATCGTCGTCTTCGTCATCATCGCCTTTCTCGGGGTTGTTCGGCGGCTCGGACGGCAATGACGCCTCGCCGGTGGACATTGATTTCCAGATCGGCGGGCGCGACGACGATATTCTGCCGCTGGTGCGCACCACCTCGCTTTTGGTCAGTGCGCAGGCCGAGGGGCGCGTGACCGGGCAGGACATGCTGGCCGCCGCGCGGGGCGATTACGCCCGCATTCTGGGCGTGCTTTACGATCAGGGTTATTATTCGGGTCTGATCGACATCAAGCTGGACGGGGTCGAGGCGGCGCAGATCGCCCCCCTGGATGCACCCAAGATCGTGCGCAAGGTGGTCGTCAGCGTCGATCCCGGTCCGCGTTTCCGCTATAGCCGCGCCGAAATCGGGCCGCTTGCGCCCAAGACCGACCTGCCCAACGACTACCGCGCAGGCGGCGTGGCGCGCACCGGCGACATGAAGACCGCCGCGACGAATTCGGTCAGCGCATGGCGTGACGTGGGCTATGCCAAGGCCGCCGTCTCGGATACGCAGATCATTGCTGATCATGCGACGAATGAAATCGACAGCCGCATCGCGCTGACCCCCGGTCCCAGCCTGCGCTTTGGCGAATTGACCATTCGCGGTTACGAACGCATGGACCCGCGCCGCCTGCGCAAGATCGCGGGCTTTCCCGAAGGCCAGCGTTTCGACCCCGAGAAACTTGAAGATGTCAGGAAACGCCTGCGCCGCTCGGGCGTGTTTTCCGCGATCACCCTGACCGAGGCGGATTATGTCGGCCCCGACAACACGCTGGACGTGGATTTGCAGGTGGTCGAACAAAAGCTGCGCCGGATCGGCGGCGGGTTCGAATTTTCCAGCACCGATGGTCTGGCGCTGACCGGCTATTGGATGCACCGCAACCTGCTGCGCGGAGGAGAGCGGCTGCGCGTGGACGCGGGCATCACCGATATAGGCTCGCAGGATTCGGGGCAGGACTATAACCTTGGCGTGCGTCTTGACCGCCCCGCGACGATCACCGCCGACACGACCGGCTATGTCGAAGCCATCGTGAAAAGCGAGCAGGAGGAGGATTACGATCTGAAATCCGGCACCTTTGGTCTGGGTTTCACCTATCTGCCCAATGACGATCTGACTGCGGACATCGCGCTGCAATTCCGGGCGCTGCGGGTCGATGACGAAAGCGGGCGCACCAATTTCCGCCTGTTCGCGCTGCCCATGTCGATCATCTACGACAAGCGCGACGAGCCGACCGACGCCAAGCGCGGCTATTGGGTCTCGGGCGGTATGATCCCGTTCTTCGGTCTGCAGGACGAAACCGGCACGGGCGCGCAGATCACGTCCGAGGGGCGCGCCTATTACAGCTTCGGCGCGGATGACAAATTCACGCTGGCGGGCCGTGCACGGCTTGGCACGGTGGTCGGTCCCGAAATCGACGAAGTGCCGCGCGACTATCTGTTCTATTCCGGCGGCGGCGGCACGGTGCGCGGCCATTCCTTCGAATCCCTGGGGGTCGAGGTGATCGACGGCCCGGACGGCCCGGTCAAGACGGGCGGCATGTCCGTCGTCACCCTGACCGCCGAGGCCCGCATTCAGGTTCGCGAAAAGATCGGGCTGGCGCTGTTTGCCGATGCCGGTCGCGTCTGGGCGGACGAGGCGTTTTCCGGCCAGAACGGCTGGCAGGCCGGGGCAGGCGCGGGCATCCGTTACAAGACCCCCATCGGTCCGCTGCGCTTCGATCTTGCCACGCCGGTCGGCGGCGGCGACGGCGATAGCGGCGGGGTTCAGGTCTATATCGGTCTGGGGCAGGCATTCTGATGAAACTTCGCGATCTTTCCGCCCGTGTGCTGATCCTGCTGTGGCTGGCCTTGCTGGCCCCCTTTGCCGCCATCGCGCAGGATGATCAGCAAGCCGAAACCGCCGCGGAAATCTCGCAAGAGGTGGACGACGATCAGGGGTTCATCACACGGTTCCTGCAAGAAAAGCTGTCTGGCGCGGGCCGACAGGTCCATATCGAAGGTTTCCGTGGGGCACTGTCGTCACGCGCGACATTCGACCGCATGACCATTGCCGATGACAGCGGCGTCTGGATCACGCTGGAAAACGGCGCCATGCAATGGAGCCGCACGGCCCTGCTGTCGCGCCGCGTTGACATCAACGAACTGACGGCCGAGCGGATCATCCTGCCGCGCCTGCCTTCGGGCGGCAGCGAAGGCACGGCTCCGCAGGCCGAGGCGCGGGAATTTTCCCTGCCGCAACTGCCGGTCGGCGTGAACATCGCCAAGATCACCGTGGGCCGGGTCGAGCTGGGCGCGCCCATCATCGGTCAGGAAGCCGTGCTGTCGATCGATGGCAGCATGAACCTTGCCGGGGGCGAGGGCGCGACCAAGCTGACCATCAACCGCGTTGACGGTCCACGCGGGCAATTCCTGCTGGATACGGCTTTTTCCAATGCGACCCGCGTTCTGGCGCTGAACCTGCAACTGGACGAAGACGCGAACGGGCTGTTCACCAATATCGTCAAGATGAACGGCCGCCCTTCGGTCAAGGGCGAGATTTCGGGCAATGGTCCGCTGTCGGATTACACCGCGAATATCAAGCTGGACACGGACGGCCAGCCGCGTGTCAACGGCACCGTGGCGATCAAGGCCGAGGAGCGCGAAGGCGCACCGGGCACGGCGTTCCGCGCCGATCTGGGCGGTGACATTGCCAGCCTGACATCGCCCGACAACCAGCAGTTTTTCGAAGGGGAATCGGTCATTCGCGCGAATGGCTGGCGCGGCGCGGATGGGCGACTGCTGATCCCCGAACTCAAGATCTCGACCGGGGCGCTGGACCTGTCCGGTTCGGTTGCGACGACAGCGCAAGGGGCTCCCGAAAGCGCCAAGCTGACGCTACTGCTGGGACAGGATGCAGGGGCCACACAATTGCCCGTCGCCGTGCCCTTTGGCAGTGTGCAGACCACGGTGCGTTCGGGCAGCCTGCGGCTGGATTACGACGCAGCGCAAGGGCAGGGCTGGCAGCTTGTCGGGCGCGTGGGCGACGTGACCCGCCCCGATATAAGCCTGTCGGAACTGCGCATCGACGGCCGTGGCCGCGTCCTGCTGACCGAGGCGCAGGCGCTGGATCAGGTGCGTGGCTGGGTCGCGTTCGGCATGGACGATCTGGCCCCGACCGATCCCGGTCTGGCCAGTGCGCTTGGTCACACGCTGAACGGCGGTCTGAACTTCGCATTCTCTCCCGGCAATGCGCTGAGCTTCTGGGGCATGAACATCAACGGCGACGAATTCGGGCTGAAGGGTGAAACCACCGTCTCGGGCCTGCAAAGCGGCATCACGCTTTCGGGCAACGTGACGGCGCAGCATGAAAACCTGTCGCGCTTCTCGCAGCTTGCCGGACGCGAACTGGGCGGCAGCGCCGAAGCCACGATCAAGGGCCGCTATGCGCTGCTGGGCAAATCCTTTGACGTGGATACGCAGATCCAAGGCAACGACATCCGCGTGGGTCAGGCCAATGCCGACCGTATGCTGGCCGGCGCATCGCGCATCGACCTGAGTGCCAAGCGCGATACCACCGGCATCCAGCTGCGTCGCCTGACCGTCAACGCCCAGAACCTGACCACCGAGGCGCAGGGCTTTGTCAGCAGTTGGGCCAGCGACGTGACCGCCAAGATCAGCATGCCCGACCTGTCGGTCGCTGACCCGCGCTATGCCGGGGCGATCAATACCGACGCGCATCTGACCGGCGCATCTGGCGCGCGCAAGGTGGTGCTGAACGGCGATGCCCGCGATCTGGTCGTGGGAATGCCCGAAATCGACGGCGCCTTTAAGGGTGAGACCAAGCTGCTGGTCGAGCTGCTTGAGACGAACGGAACCTATGATCTGCAAAAGTTCGACCTGTCGAACCCGCAACTGCAAGCCGACGGCACCGGCAGCTTTTCCCCGACCGAGCTTGATGGCCAGTTGAACGTAGCCATGCCCGATCTGGCGGTTCTGGGGCGCGGCTTCTCGGGCGGTCTGACCGCGCAGGCCACCGCGACGCGGGCCGATGGCGCGCGCAAGATCAAGGTCACCGGACGCGGCACGGACCTGCGCCTTGGTCAGCAGGACGTGGACGGCGCGCTGACGGGCGTGACGAACCTGGATCTGGATGCCGAAGAACGCGGCGGCGAATTCACCATCAACAGCTTCAACCTGAATAACCAGCAATTGCTGGCCGAAGCGCAGGGCAAGGTCGGCGGCAGCGGCACGGATATGACGGGCCGTGTGGACATCAAGTCGCTGGCGAGCTTTGGTCGGGGCTGGCGCGGTGCCCTGAATGCGCAGGGCAGCTTCAAGGATGACGGCACAGGCGCGCGGCGTCTGGACGTGACGGGGACGGGCAGCAACCTTTCCTTTGGTCAGGCGCAGCTTGACGGTGCGTTGACCGGCGCGACCCAGCTTGCCATTCGCGGGACCGAACGGGACGGCACCTTCCAGATCGAAACCGCCCGCGTCGAAAACCCACGCCTGAACCTTGCCGCCGAAGGTCGGGTGGGACAGGGCACGACGGATCTGCGCGCGAACCTTCGCGCGGACGATCTACGCTTTCTGGGCCGGGGCTTTCGCGGCGCGGTCACGGCACAGGGCCATGTGACCGACCAGCAGGGCGGCGGACGCGCGATCACCGCCACGGGCAATGCGCGCGGGCTGGCCGTGGGCACTCCGCAAGCCGACCGCATTCTGGCGGGCCAGACGAATTTCGACCTGGCCGCGCAGCAACGCGCCAATGGCAGCTTCTCCGTCAGCAAGCTTGAGGCGGGGAACCCGCAATTCCGCATCACCGGCGACGGCTCTCCGGCCGAGGGGGTGAACCTTGATGCGCGGCTGACCGATATTGGCATCCTTGTCGCCGGTTTCCCCGGCCCGGCCGAGGTGCAGGGCCGCATCCGCAATACCGGCAATGCCTATGACCTGAACCTGAACGCCACGGCGCCGGGTCAGACGCAGGCGCGCATCACCGGCACGGCTGCGGCGGATTTCTCGACCATGGATATTCGGGTCGAAGGCACGGGGAACGCGGCTGCGGCCAATCCGTTCCTGCGCACCCGCAGCATCGAAGGCCCGCTAAGCTTCAACATCCGCGTGAACGGCCCGCCGGGTCTGGATGCGGTGTCGGGGCGCGTCGCGTTGACCAATGGCCGTCTTGCCGAGCCGCGCTTTGGCCTTGCGATCAGTTCGCTGAACGCGGCAGCCGACATTGCCTCGGGGCGGTTGATGGTCGATGTGGATGGCGCGGTCGAAAGCGGCGGCACGATCACGGTGGACGGACCCGTCACGCTGACCGGCAGCCGTCCGATGGACCTGACCGCGCGGCTGAACAATGTCGGGCTGCGAGACCCGAACCTGTATGAGACGCGGGCCAGCGGCACCATCCGCATCACCAGCAGCGGTGGCGGCGCACCTCTGGTCGCGGGCCGCATCGATGTGGGCACGACCGAGATCCGCATCCCCTCGACCGGGCTTGGCGGAGCGCGGGCGATCCCGAACATCATCCACCGCTCTGAACGCCCGCCCCAGCGCCAGACCCGCGCCAAGGCCGGCCTGCTGGAATTCCCCAGCGACGCATCGCGTCAGGCCGGCATGACCGCGCCGCCCGCGACGCCCCCCGCCGTGCCCGCGCGCTTCGATCTGCTGATTTCGGCCCCCGATCAGGTCTTCATCCGCGGTCGCGGCGTCGATGCCGAACTGGGCGGCGAAATCCGCCTGACGGGTGATGCGCATACCCCGATCCCGATCGGGCAGCTGGAACTGATCCGGGGCCGTGTCGATCTGCTGGGCAAGCGTTTCGATCTGACCGAGGGGCTGGTCGAACTGCAGGGCAGCCTGATTCCCGTGATCCGTCTGGTCGCACAGACCGAACAGGATGGCGTGACCACCCGCATCATCATCGACGGCGAGGCGCAGGATCCCGACATCACGTTCGAATCCAGCCCCGACATGCCCGAGGAAGAAGTGCTGTCGCAACTGCTGTTCGGGCGCGGGCTGGACAATATCAGCGCGCTTCAGGCGGCCCAGCTTGCCAGCGCCATCGCCACGCTGGCCGGGCGCGGCGGCGACGGGATCATCGGGCGGCTGCGCGCCTCGACCGGGTTGGACGATCTGGACCTGACGACCGACGATCAGGGCAATGTCTCGGTCCGGGCGGGCAAATACCTGTCCGAGAACCTTTACACCGATGTTGAGGTCGGGGATGAGGGCAAGACCAAGCTGAACCTGAACCTTGACGTGTCCAAAAGCCTGACCGCGCGCGGCTCGGTCGCCAGCGACGGCGAAAGCACGCTGGGCCTGTTCTACGAACGCGATTACTGACGGATCGGTCGGGCGTCAGCCCGGCCGCGCCAGCAGCCCGCGCGACAGCAGGCGAAACGCATCAATCGCCCTTTGCAGCACCGCCTGCGGATCATCGCTGGCCGCGACCCAAAGCGCCGCGTTCAGAGCCGCGCCATTCATCAGCCGCGCCGCCGCCTCGGGATCTACGGGCGCCATGACGCCCTGCGCCACCATCCGCCGCACCGATGTTTGTGTCGATTGCAGGCAACTGTTCTGGCTGGGCCATTGCAGCGGATCGCCCAGAAAGGCGGGGCCATCCAGCAGCACGATGCGCTGGATTTCCGGCTCAAGCGCCAGTTCGATATAGGCCGCGCCGACTGCCATCAGCGCTTCCCATTCATCGTCGATTCTGTCGCCAATGGCCTGCGCGCGCGCGGCCATTTCTTCGTCGATCTGGTTGACCACCGCCGCCAGCAAGCCGCGCTTGTCCCCGAAACTGTGATACAGCGCGCCGCGCGTCAGCCCCGCCGCCGCCGTCAGATCGTCCATCGAGGCATTGGCATAACCCTTTTCCGCAAAGGCCCTGCGCGCGGCAGTGATCAGCCGGGCGCGGTTTTCCTCCATCGTTTCGACACGCTTTCTGGGGGTCATGGCAATTCCTTTCGCATACGAATCGTATGTGGGTTGACATACGGGCCGTATCTGCGATGCTTCACATACGCGATGTATATAAAACGGAAAGCAGCGGCTGAACAGCCCCACACCCCGTCGCGATCCACCAAACGAAAGTATCAAGATGACCAAACGCGAAGCCGTATTCCCCGCCGACCGCCATGCGCTTTACCGGCAGCACGGCTATTCCGCCGCCATCCGCTCGGGCGATTTGCTGTTCGTGTCGGGGCAGGTGGGCAGCCGCAAGGATGGCTCGCCCGAGCCAGAATTTGCCGGTCAGGTCGAACTGGCCTTTGAAAACCTGCGCGCGGTGCTGGCCGCAGCGGGCTGCGATTTCGATGACATCATCGACGTGACCAGTTTTCACACCGACCCGCAAACCCAGTTGCCAGCGGTTCTTGAGGTGAAAAGCCGCTTCTTTGCGCAGGAACCCCTGCCGAACTGGACGGCAGTGGGGGTGACATGGCTTGCGGGCTTCGATTTCGAAATCAAGGTGATCGCCCGTATCCCCTTGCAACCCTGACCCAAGGGGCTTGACCTTCGCCATGGGTCACATTAGCTAGCTAACGAAATCCATTAGCAAGCTAACGTAACCATGGCGGACCGTCCCGTGACTTTGTTCGATGAAATCCTGTCGCTGACGCGGGCGATCCGTGCCGCTTTCGATCTGCGCGTGAAGCAGGTCGATCTGACTTTCGCCCGCGCGCGGCTTTTGACAACCATCGGTCGCAATCCCGGTGCCAGCCAGTCCGAACTGGCCCAGGCGCTGGAGATCGAGACGCCGACGCTGAAACGCCTGCTGGATGCCCTGGAGGGCCAAGGTCTGGCAGAACGCCGCCCGCTGCAAAGCGATGCGCGCAAACATGCCGTATTCCTGACCGACACCACCCGGATCGAGCCGCTGCTGCGTTTCCGTGGCGAGGTCGAGCAGGCCCTTATCGAAGGCGTCGCGCCCGACGATCTGGCCGCCACCCGCCGCGTGCTGGAGCAGATGACGCTGAACGCCGAAAGGATGCGTCAGGCATGAGCGACGCGGCCCCAGCGGCGCAAGCGGCGGACCAGCCGCCCGAACCTGCGCCACCACCCCAGGCACCAAGCCAACCCCCGTTCGAGCCGATGTCGCTTCCGCGCAGCATCGCCTATGTCTCGGCCTCGTTGATCATCGGGCTGACGCAAGGCATCGCGCAGGGCTTCGTTTCGACCAATATCCCGCAGATCGCCGGGGATCTGGGCGCCACGCAGACGCAGGCCAGCTGGCTGCTGGCAGCTTACCTGATCCCCCGCGCGTCGCTGACGCTGCTATTGATGAAAATCCGCGCGCAATACGGCCTGCGCCGCTTTGCTGAAGTCGCCATCGTGCTTTATCTGCTCGTGGCGATCCTGTCCTTTGCGATCCTTGACCTGCGCTCGGCCATCCTTGTGCAGTTTTTCGCGGGTATGGCGTCGGCCCCGCTGTCCACGCTGTCGTTCCTTTATATGCTGGAGCCGCTGCCGCCTGCGTGGAAGATGCGGCTTGGCCTGCCTTTGGTGCTGTCCACCATCTCGGTCGGGCCGCTGCTGGCGCGGGTCATCTCGCCCACGCTGATGGGGGATCAGGGCTGGTTCGGGCTGCATGTGATGACGCTGGGCATGGCCGCGGTGTCGCTGGCGCTGGTCTATCTGTTCCCGCTGAAATCGCCGCCGCGCGTCAAGGCCATCGCGCCGCTTGATCTGGTCAGCTGGGGCTTGATCGCCATCGGCTTTGGCGGGCTGACAGTGGGCTTCGTCATGGGCTCGATCTATTGGTGGACCGAGGTGGCCTGGCTAGGCTGGGTGCTGGCCCTGTCGGTCATCACCCTGACCTGTGCCGTCGTGATCGAGCTGCACCGCAAGACGCCGCTTCTGGACATCCGCTGGCTGGTCAGCCCCGCCATGCTGCACCTGACGATCACGCTGCTGCTGTTCCGGCTGGTGCTGTCGGAACAAAGCAGCGGTGCGCCGCGCATGTTTCAGGTGCTGGGCATCACGCAGGGCCAGCTTGTCCCGCTTTTCGCGATCATCTCGGTCGCGACGATCCTTGGCGGTCTGGCCCTGATCCCGTTCATGAAGCCCGAGCGGGTGCCGCAATTCCACATCGTCGCTCTGATCCTGATTGCGGCGGGCGCCTGGATGGACAGCCATTCCACGCTGGATACACGCCCCGAGCAACTTTACCTGAGCCAGGCGATGATCGCATTTGCCGGGTCGATCTTCATGGCGCCTGCGATGATGCGCGGGCTGATGGCCGCATTGGCACGGGGGCCGAACTATCTGCTAAGCTTCATCGTGATCTTTCTGGCCACGCAAAGCCTTGGCGGTGCGGCGGGGTCGGGGATTTTCTCGACCATCATCAACCATCGTCAGGCGCTTCATCTGCAGGTCCTGCGCGAGGATCTGACCGCCGCCGATCCGGTGGTGACGCATGAAATCGCCCTGCGCGCCACGGCGCTGGCATCCCAGATCATCGATCCGGTCCAGCGTCAGGCGCAGGCGGTTTCGCTGATCGCGCAGGACGTTTCCAATCAGGCCTATGTCATGGCCTATAACGACGCCTATTTCGCCACTTTCGTCGTGGCCGTCACCGCCCTGTGCGCATTGTTGCTGCATCTGTGGCGCGACTGGCTGGCCGCACGTTTCCTGAACCGCACATCCCTCCCCTCCTCGCCCGAGCCGCAGCCATGAGCAAAAGTCACATCATCCCGACCATCATCGCCGTCCTTGCCGGTCTCGCCGGTCTGTTGATCGTGCTTTACGCCTGGCATCTGCCGCCGTTCCAGACGACGCATCCGACCACGGAAAACGCCTATGTCCGGGGGCGCCTGACCACGCTTGCGCCGCAGCTTTCGGGCTATGTCGCCAAGGTCGATGTGCATGATTTCGACACGGTGACAGCGGGGCAGGTCATTGCGGAAATCGACGACCGCCAATATCGCCAGAAACTGGCCCAGGCGCAGGCGGCGCAGGCCAGCGCCGAAGCCGCGTTGAAAATTCAGGAACAAAGCGTCCATTCTGCCCAGGCGCAGGTCCAGTCGGCCGAGGCAGAGCTGCGCGCGACCCAAGCCGCCCGCGCCACGGCCGAGTCGAACTGGAACCGTGCCAGCGCGCTGCGTTCGCGGGGCGTGACCGCCCAAAGCACCACCGATGAAAGCGAACTGTCCTTGCGTCAGGCCGAAGCCGGCGTCGTGCAGGCCGAAAGCGCCATCGCTGTCGCGCGCGAATCCGTCAATGGGGCCGAGGTCGGGCTGGCCGCGAAACGTGCCGACATTGCCTCGGCCAAGGCGGCGGTGGAACTGGCGCAGATCGACCTGTCGAACACGGTGATCCGCGCCCCTTCGGACGGGCGGTTGGGTCAGGTGGGCGTGCGCGTTGGCCAATACGTTACCGCAGGCACCGCGCTGGTCAGCCACGTGTCCCCGGATGTCTGGGTGATCGCGAATTTCAAGGAAACCCAGCTGCATGGCATTCGGGTCGGTGACCGTGCGACATTCTCTGTCGATGCCATGCAGCACCGCGAATATACCGGCCGGGTCGAGGCCTATTCGCCCGCCACCGCGTCTGAATTCAGCCTGCTGTCGTCGTCGAATGCCACGGGTAACTTTACCAAGATCGCCCAACGCCTGCCCATCCGCATCTCGATCGATCCGGGACAGGAGATGGCCGAGTATCTTGAGCCGGGCCTGTCGGTGGTGGTGACGGTGGAACAGGGTTCGGGCGCGGCGGGGCAGTAAGGCCGTGCCCTGATTGCAACGCAGTCCCGATGCTTGTCGGGCTTGCGGTGGGATTGCTTGCAGGATCGATTGCAGCGGCTACTAGGCGGATATTCGCTTAGGAGATTTTGCAATGCCCCCGATACTAGATGCCCGGACTTATGTGCAACTTGATGGTGCTGATGCGGCGGGGCAGGTCTGGGGTCTGCAATGGACCGTCAGCGGCCTCGGCTCTCCGGACTATTACGAGGTTTATCGATACGATCAATCCACGGGATCGTGGTCGGATTTCGCTGGCGCATACCATTTCTTTGGCGGGTATACCGGGGCGATTTCCATCGGGCGGGACAGCGTCATCGGTCAGGTGTTCGAGCTGGGCGCATTCCCTTCGTCGGGAAGCCCCGCTGGTCTTCAGGTCGGCGACCGGGTTGTTCTCGGGTCGGGGGATTTTCTGGTCATGGGGTTCAACGACGACGATCTGTGGACGGGCCGCCGCGGCGCCCATGATGAAATCTATGGCGGCTTTGGCAATGACACGCTGAACGGCGGATGGGGGAACGACACGATCGACGGCGGCGCAGGTGATGACCGCCTGATCGGCGAAGCGGGAAACGATTCGCTATATGGCGGTACCGGACTGGATACACTGGTGGGCGGCGCGGGTGACGACATCTTGGATGGCGGGCCCGGCATAAACCTGCTTGTCGGAGGGCTCGGCGATGATACCTATGTCGGTGTGGATGCCGGTGCGATCGTCGAACTGCCCGGTGGCGGGCGTGACCTTGTCCTAAGCTCTCAAAGCTGGCAACTGACAGCCAACATCGAGGATTTGCACCTCATAGGCTTTGGGGCGCTTGATGGCACCGGCAATGCCATGGCCAATCGCATCACAGGCAATCGCGATGCAAATCACATCTGGGGACTGGACGGTAACGACATCCTGGCAGGTGCTGCTGGCGATGACGTGATTGAGGGTGGAAATGGCGCCGACACGCTGAATGGCGGCATCGGCCACGATACGCTGATCGGCGGCAACGGGATCGACACCGTGTTGTTCGATGGCAACTGGTCGGTTTGGGTGAACCTGTCACTGACCGGCCCGCAATCGACGGGTCACGGCGCGGATCAGCTGAACGGCATCGAAAACATCGTCACCGGCGGGGGGCATGACCGGCTGACCGGCAACGCCTTGGCGAACTTCATCAACTCGGGCGCTGGCGATGATGCGCTCGACGGTGGCGCGGGCAATGACAGGCTGGATGGCGGCGCCGGCGCGGATACGATGACTGGTGGCGCGGGCAATGACATCTACCATGTCGGCAATACCGGCGACCGGATCGTCGGCGGTGCTGGGGACGGGATCGACCGCATCATCTCGACGATCAATATCGATCTGGGTCGCGTTGCGATCTATGGCGGGGTCGAGCATGTGACGCTGAGCGGCGCGGCATTCTCGGCTTTTGGGAATGCGGGCAGCAACGTGATGATCGGCAATGCCGGGCGCAACTTTCTGGCCGGTCGCGAAGGGGCGGACCAATTGGTCGGTGGCGGCGGCGCGGATGTATTCCTGTTCCGCGAAGCTTTCGATTTCGACACCATTATGGACTTTCAGGACAATATCGACACGATCCGCCTGCTGGATTTCGACGGCGTGACCAATTTCGCGCAGGCTCGTGCCCATGCCGTGCAGACGGGTGCGAATGTGACTTTCGACTTTGGCGGCGGCGACCGGCTGGTGGTGCGCAATACCACGCTGGACGCCTTGGCCGATGACATGATTTTCGCCTGACTCGGCCGCCATGCGACAACGAAAAAGGCCGGGGCTCGATGCCCCGGCCTTTTTCGCGCCTGCGCCCAGGTCTTACACCTCGGGGACCAGCACCTCGCGCTTGCCGACATGGTTCGCGGCACTGACCACGCCCTGATCTTCCATCTGCTCGACCAGTCGTGCGGCCTTGTTGTAGCCGATCGCCAGTTTCCGCTGGATATAGCTGGTCGAACATTTGCGGTCCTTGGCAACGATCGCCACCGCCATATCGTAAAGCTCGGCATCGCCGCCTTCGCCCGTCGAAAGCCCCAAGACCTGATCAATGCTATCCGCACGCTCGTCGTCCGGCCCCTCGACCACGCCCGACATATAGGACGGCGGGCCGAAGGATTTCAGGTGGTTCACGATCTCTTCGACCTCTTCGTCGGAAACGAAGGGGCCGTGGACGCGGGTGATCTTGGATCCGCCCGCCATATACAGCATGTCGCCCTGACCCAGCAGCTGTTCCGCGCCCTGTTCGCCCAGGATGGTGCGGCTGTCGATTTTCGAGGTGACCTGAAAGCTGATCCGGGTGGGGAAGTTCGCCTTGATCGTGCCGGTGATCACATCGACCGAAGGCCGCTGCGTCGCCATGATCAGGTGGATCCCCGAGGCCCGTGCCATCTGCGCAAGGCGCTGGATGCAGGCCTCGATCTCTTTGCCAGCCACCATCATCAGGTCGGCCATCTCATCGACGATGACGACGATATAGGGGAAGGTCTCGGGCTGGAATTCCTCGGTCTCGAAGATCGGCTCGCCGGTGTCTTCGTCAAAGCCCGTCTGCACGGTGCGCTTGAACATCTCGTCCTTGGACAGCGCCTCGCGGACGCGGCCGTTATAGCCTTCGATGTTGCGCACGCCCATCTTGGACATCTTGCGATAGCGTTCCTCCATCTCGCCCACGACCCATTTCAGGGCGACGACCGCCTTTTTGGGGTCGGTGACGACGGGGGACAGCAGGTGCGGGATACCGTCATAGACCGACAGCTCCAGCATCTTGGGGTCGATCATGATCAGCCGGCATTCCTCGGGGGTCAGCTTGTAAAGCAGCGACAGGATCATGGTGTTGATCGCGACCGACTTGCCCGAGCCGGTGGTCCCGGCGATCAGCAGGTGGGGCATCTTGGCAAGGTTCGCCACGACCGGACCGCCGCCAATGTCCTTGCCAAGCGCCAATGGCAGGGGTTGCGTGCCGTCGCCATAGGCTTTCGAGGCAAGAATTTCGCGCAAGACCACCTTTTCGCGCCGCGCATTGGGCAGTTCGATCCCGATGACCGTGCGGCCCGGCACGGTCGAAACCCGCGCCGACAGGGCCGACATCGACCGCGCAATGTCGTCGGACAGGCCGATCACGCGGCTGGCCTTCAGACCCGGCGCGGGTTCCAGTTCGTAAAGCGTGACGACTGGACCGGGGCGGACCTCGGTGATCTGGCCCTTGACGCCGTAATCGTCCAGCACCGCCTCCAGCATCCGGGCGTTTTCGGTCAGCGCCTCGGGGGAAAGCTGCTGGCGTTCCTGCGTGGCAGGGGCCAGCAGCGACAGCGGCGGGTGTTCGTAATTGCTGTGCGCCGTCTCGAACCGCATCGAAGGTTCGGCCTCGGCTCGCGCCTGACGCGAGGTGGGGGCGGGCTTTTGCGGCGGCATCACCACGCGCGCGGCTTGGCTGCCAAAGGGCTGCGGCTGCGCCAGATCGGTGTCATCCTCGTCCTCATCGTCGTCCAGCGACACCGGCGGCTCGATCCGGGGGGCCGCGCGGTCCCCCGTCAGGCGCGCGGTGACGGCCGACAGGACCGAGGCTTTCTCGCTGCGATGCTGGATTGCGTCGTTGATGCGCGCCGAAATCCGGCTGTCGCTGGGCGCTTGGTCGTCGTCCGGGTAATGCGTCTCATGCTCGACCAGTTCCGAGGGGGGGTAATCGTCGGGCAGGGCCGGAACGATCCGCCGCTTGGGGGCCGACGCTTCGGGAATGGTGGCCGAGCCCGCCTGCGCCACACGTTCGCGTCGCGCATCCGCCCGCGCCCTGACCCCACGCGCTGCGCCAGACGACAGCCGCGCGCCTTTGTCTGCCACGTTCAGCGCCAGCCAGCGCGCCGTCTTAAGCCCGTTTTGCAGGAACAGGCGAATGGCGGTCAGTTCCTTTTTGTCGAAGCCCAGCACAAAGGCCATGAATACCAGCGCGCCCGCTGCAGTGACCAACGCCAGCACCTTGATCGCGATCGATGCCTTGATCGGCATGATCGACAGCATCGCGCCCATCAGCATGTCGCCCAGATGCCCGCCAAGGCCAAAGCTTTGCGTCCAACCCGCAGGCGGCGTCAGCGATGTGGCGTAAAGCGAAACCAGCACCATCGCGATGGGCAAAAAGATGCCGCGCATGATGCGTTCTTCGCCCCGGTGCAGCATGAAGCGCAGGCCCCAGGCAATCCCGCCCACGACCAGAACCCAGGTGCCATGCCCGGTGATCATGAACAGCGCCGATGCGACATAGGCCCCCGGCCTGCCCAGATAGTTCTGCGCAGGCTGGTCGGTCGCCGACATGAAGCTGGGATCGTCGGGCGTATAGCTGACCAGCATCATCGCGATCAGAACCCCCAGAACGATCAGCCCCGCACCCAGCAATTCCTTGCCGCGTCGCTCCAGCGCCGCTTGGGTGGACTGGTCGAACAGCGGATCGCGGTGTTTTGCCTGCCAGCTCGCCATCAGATTAATCCCCTTGATACAAACAGTTCTTCAGGCGGTTCAGCGCCGCCTCGGTCGGGCCGGCCGGATCGACCAGCGCGACGCGGATATATCTCTCGCCCGGATTGCCCTGATCGGTGTCGCGCGACAGGTAAGCGCCGGGCAGGACTTGAATCCCTGCCTCGGCCCACAGCTTCTTGGCCGCATCTTCGCCCGTGCCAATGGCGTCGGGGACGCGCAGCCACAAAAAGAACCCGCCCGCAGGCGACTGGTATCCCGGCATATTGCCCAGCACACGGTCGGCCACAGCATATTTCGCATGATACAGCGCACGGTTTTCGTCCACATGCGCCTCGTCCGCCCAGGCATGGGCGCTGACGCGCTGGACGGGCAGCGGCAGCGGCGCACCGGAATAGCTGCGCAACTGGCGCAATTGCGCGATCTGTTCACGGCCCCCGGCGGCAAAGCCCGAACGCAGACCGGGCAGGTTCGACCGTTTCGAGAGCGAGTTGAACATCACCACCCGGTCGGCCAGCCCCATACGGGTCGCCACGGCCAAAGCACCGGGCGGCGGCGTGTCGCGCCAGATCTCGGAATAGCATTCGTCCGAAAAGATCAGGAAATCGTGGCGTTCGGCGAGCGCGATCAGTTCCTCAAGGTAATCCTCGGACGCGACCGAGCCTTGGGGGTTTGCGGGCGAACACAGATAGGCGATGGCCACGCGGTCCAGCAGCGCCGGATCAAGCTGGGCGAATTGCGGCAGAAACCCGGTTTCCGGGCCTGCATTCACAAAGACGGCCTCGGCACCCACGGCGGCGGCGGCCACGGCATAGACCTGATAGAACGGGTTCGGAATCAGGATCGCCGGACGCCCGCCCGCCTTGGTTTCGGGGCACAGCGCAAGGGCTGCGTTGAAAAGCCCTTCGCGCGTGCCGTTAAGTGCGGTGATGCGGGCCGGCTCGACCGCAAGCCCATGCCTGCGTGCGATCCACCCCGAGATTGCGTCCAGCAGTTCCGGCGTGCCTTCGTTCGGGGGATATTTCCCGAACTGATCCACGCTTGCGGCCATGATCGGGCCGGTGAAATCCGGGACGCCATGCCGCGGTTCACCAATGGTCATCACGACCGGATCGCCTGCGGGCTGAATGCCTGCAAGCAGCGTCCGCAGGCGCGGGAACGCATATTCCGGCAGGTTCGAGAACCGCTCGGGTATTGCCATAACTGCCTCTCATTCGGGGTCATGTCGCCCCGTTTATGGGGCAAAGATACCGGCAAACCCCCCATGCGTCCAGAGTTTCGCGGGCATTTGCCGGGGTTTTGCGGTCAGCGCAGCGCGTGTTCGGCAGATGCCGCCGCGACCAGCAGCGCCTTGTCCTGACCTGCGCTGCCCATCAGCGAAATGCCACAGGCCGGATGCCCGGTCGGCAGGTTCAGCGCAGGCAGGCCCAGCAGGTTCGCGATGCGCGTATTGCGCAGCGTCAGCAGGTTTTCCGAGGCGAAAAAATCCGGTTCGGTCAGCAGGCGGTTCACATCGGGCGGCAGGATCGGCGCCGTGGGCAGGATCACCGCATCATAGCCCGCGACCAGCCGCGACCAATCCGCGCGCAGCCGTTTCAGCAACTGCCAGCCCGCAACGAAATCTGCGGCCAGCACATCGCGGCCGCCGCGAAAGCGTTCAAGGATCGGCGGATACATCAGTTCGGGCGCATCCTCGATCTGGTCGCGCCAAAGACCGTAGGCTTCGGGCGCGAACAGCACGGGCGACAGTGCCATCGCCTCGGCCACGCAAGGGGGGGCAGCATGGCTGATGCGTGCGCCCGCCTTGGCCAGCCGCGCCACTGCATCTTCGAACGCGGCGACCGGACCTTCGCGTGCGCCGTCAAAGGGCACGCCGTCCAGCACCAGCAGCTGCAGTCGGCGTGGGTCGGGCGTGCCCAGATCGGCGGCGGTGTCGCCCAGCAGGACGGCAAGGATTTCGGCGCAATCCTCGACGGTGCGGGCGATGGGTCCGGCCACGTCAAAGCTGGTGCATAGCGGCACGATGCCCTGATCGCTGACCGTGCCAGTCGTCGGCTTGAAGCCCACCAGCCCGTTCCACGCCGCGGGCACACGCAATGATCCGCCGGTATCGGACCCGATCGCCGCTGCGGCCAGCCCCATTGCGACCGAAACCGCAGCCCCGGAACTGGAGCCGCCCGGCGCCAGCGCGGGGTCGATGCTGTTGGGCGGGGTCGCGGTGTTGGGGTTCAGCCCCAGCCCGGAAAAGGCCAGCTCGGTCAGGTGCGTCTTGCCAAGGCAGACCATGCCCTGCAGCGTTGCCTGCGTCAGAATGGCGGCGTCGTGGCGCGGCGTGCGGCCCGCCAGCAGGCGCGAGCCCGCCTCGGTCGCGATGCCTGCGCTGTCGATATTGTCTTTCCAGCTGATCGCCACCCCGTCCAGCAGGCTGCGGCGCAGCCCGGCCTTGGCGCGGTCATGGGCGGCAATCGCCTCGGCCCGCGCGCGGGTGGGTGTCAGGCGGGCAAAGATGCGGTCGGCATAGGGATGGCGGGCGGCGGCATCCAGATAGCCTTCGGTCTGTTCGACCGGGCTAAGCAGCCCTGCAAGAATCGCCCGGCCCTGTTCCGCAGCCGTTGCCTTGAGCCAGTCCATATCGCCTCTCCGGGTGCCAGAATTCGTGTCCCGCAGGCTAGCGGTGCGGGCGCGGTGCTGCAATGGCGCATGGACATTGCGCCCGGTCCCGGCATAGTGCGGGCCATGATGACGGATTTCGACATTGTGGTGGCAGGCGGCGGGCTGAACGGCCCCGCGCTGGCCTTGGCTCTGGCGGATGCGGGCCTGCGCGTTGCCGTGGTGGATGCGCGGCCTGCGGATGCACGGGCGGGCGATGCCTTTGACGGGCGGGCCTATGCGCTGGCGCTGGCATCGCAGCGGCTGTTTTCTGCGCTTGGCATCTGGGGCGGTCTGGCGGCGAATGCGCAGCCGATCCTGAAGGTGCAGGCGTCCCAGGGCGCACCGGGCGACGGCCCCGGCCCGTTTGGCCTGAATTTCGACAGCGCCGAGATCGAGGAAGGCCGCCTTGGCTATCTGCTGGAGGACCGGTTTCTGTATCGCGCGCTGCTGGCCGCGATGCAGGGCAAGGTCACCCATCTGTCAGGCGTATCGGTCACCGGGCAGGACATCGGTCCGTCGGGCGTCAGGACGATCCTGTCGGACGGCGCCAGCCTGACATCGGCGCTGCTGGTGGGCGCGGATGGGCGCGGATCGGGCGTGGCGGCACGGGCGGGTATCAACCGGCTCGGGCACGATTACGGCCAGATCGCGCTGGTGGCAGCGGTCGATCACGAATTGCCGCATCAGGGCGTCGCGCATCAGTATTTCATGCCATCGGGGCCGCTGGCGATCCTGCCGCTGCCGGGCAATCGCAGTTCGATCGTCTGGTCCGAGGATGCCAGCGCCGCCCGCGCCATCCTTGCGCTGGACGATGCCGCCTTTCTTGACGTGCTGCGCCCGCGCTTCGGTGATTTTCTGGGCAGGATCAGCCTGGCCGGACCGCGCTTTTCCTATCCGCTGAACCTGACCTTGGCCGAAAGCTACATCGCGCCGCGCATCGCGCTGGTGGGCGATGCGGCGCATGGCGTCCATCCCATCGCGGGGCAGGGGCTGAACCTTGGCCTGCGCGATGTCGCCGCCTTGGCCGAGGTGATCGTGACCGCCCGGCGCAGGGGCGAAGATATAGGCGAGGCTGCCGTTCTGGCCCGCTATCAGGAATGGCGCAGGCCCGATGCCACCTGGCTGGCCTATGGCATGGACGGGGTGAATGCGCTGTTTTCCAATGCCAATCCCCTGCTGCGCGCGGCGCGGGAACTGGGCATGGGCGTCGTCGATGCCATCCCGCCCTTGCGGCGCGGTTTCATGCGGCAGGCGGCGGGGCTACGGCTGGACCCGATGCCGCGCCTGCTGACGGGGCAGCGGTTGTAAGGAACGCTCACGCCGCTGTCAGCGTTGGCCCCGGCGCATCCAAGCGAACGTGATGTGCAACCCTTTGCGGAAACGGTATGATTTCGGACATGAACCTTAGATCACTCGCCCTTGCGCCCGTCCTCGCCCTCGCCATGGCTTTTCCGGCCATGGCCGAGAAAATCCCCCTGAACGAGATTTCGCGCTATCTCAACGGTCTGAAAACCGCGCAGGCGGATTTCACGCAGGTGAACGGCGATGGCAGCATTTCGACCGGGCAGGTCTTCATCCACCGCCCGAACCGCGTGCGTTTCGAATACAAGGGCGACAAGACGCTGGTGCTGGCATCGTCCGGTCAGGTCGCGGTGTTCGATGGCAAGACGCGCGGCGGGCCGCAGCAATATCCGCTGTCGAAAACCCCGCTGTCGCTGATCCTTGCGCCGAACGTCAATCTGGGTCAGGCCAAGATGGTCACCGGCTATGCCGAGCGTAAGAACACCACCGTCGTGACCGCGCAGGATCCGCAGCACCCGGAATACGGCAATATCCAGATGGTCTTCACCGCCAACCCGACGCAGCTGCGCCAATGGGTCGTGACGGATGAGGGCGGTCAGCGCACGACCGTTATTCTGGGCGAGATGCGGACCGGCGTGTCGATCCCGCCGTCGAAATTCGCCATCGCGAACGAAGTCGCCCGCCGTCAATAAGGCGGGCAGTTGCCGCGCGACGCTGCGGGCTTATCGCCCGCAGGTCGCCAATTGCATCCGGTAAAGCTCGGACCGCGCATTGACCTTGCTGGCCACCGTCATCAGCCACGGTTTCGCGCGGTGCGACCCGCGGTTAAACCCGCTGCGGCCTTCGTGATAGGCCAGATATTGCGATGCCGCGTCCAGTTTCGAGATGCCAAGGATGCGGGTCGAGTCGTTCATATACCAGCCCATGAAATCCGTGGCGTCGCGGATATTGTCGCGCCGCGCCCCGCGATTGCCGGTCTTTTTGCGATATTCGTCCCACGTCCCGTCCAGCGCCTGACTATAGCCGAAGGCCGAGCTTTGCCGCCCGACCGGGATGATCCCCAGCGCATAGCGGTGCGGCGTGCGTGCATCGCCGATGAATTTCGATTCCTGATGGATCGTCGCCATCTGCACATGGATCGGAATGCCCCAGCGCCGTTCCGTCTGTTGCATCGCGCGCATATAGGCAGGCCGTTCCGCCGCCAGCATACAGGCGTTTTCCAGATTGCGCGGTGCCTTGTAATTCCCCCCGCCGCCACAAGAGGCGACAAGCCCGACAATGGCGAGCTTCAGAAACCTGTTCATACTGCCCTCATGATAGCGGGGCCTGCGATGGCCCTTCATCTTTTTAAGGGCAATCATAGCGGAAATTTCGGCAGGGGCGCAAATGACAAAGGCTTCAACAATGTCTAGCTGGGCAGGACCGACACCGATTTGACGATGGCGTAGCAGGCAGTTCCCGGTTTTAGATCAAGCACTTCGATAGACCGGGGAGTGACTTGCGCAAGCATCCGCTCATCCCCAAGGGCAAGCTGGACAAGCCCGCCATCGACCCGTGTGACGGTGGTGGGCAGGATGTTCAGCGCCGAAAGCCCGGTCGGGGCATCGCGCGACAGGATGATTTCATGCGCCAGCACCCGCAGCCGCAGCACGGTTCCCACGCTGCCTTCGATGCCCTGCAGAAGCATGGGGCCGCCTGCGGTCATCACGCGGGTCATGCCGTCCGGCTCGCGCCCCTCGATCCGGGCGCGGATCAATGCGCCGGCCTCGCGCGTGCCAAGGCGGGGGGCCAGATCGGGGTCGGACAAAATATCGGTCAGCGGCCCGGCATGGGTGACGCGGCCCTTTTCCATCAGCACCACGGTCGTGGCCAGCCGCAGCACCTCGGGGACGGAGTGGCTGACATAAAGGATCGGCAGGCGCACTTCGTCGCGCAGGCGTTCCAGCCATGGCATGATCTCGGCCTTGCGGCTGTCATCCAGCGCAGCCAAGGGTTCGTCCATCACCAGCAGTGCAGGGTCCGACAGCAAGGCACGCCCGATGGCCGTGCGCTGACGTTCGCCCCCCGACAGCGTGCCCGGACGCCGTTTCAGCAAGGGACCAAGGCCCAAAAGCTCGACCACACGGTCCATTTCGCGCGCCGCGCCCCTGCGCCAGCGCGAAGGATAGCGCAGGTTTGCCGCGACCGTCATATGCGGAAACAGCCGCGCGTCCTGAAACACGCAGCCGATGCGCCGGTCCTGCGGCGACAGGTTCGTGCGACCGTCGAACAGCACGCGGTCATTCAGCACGATCCGGCCCGCATCCGGGCGCATCAACCCGGAAATCGCGCTGATCGTCGTGCTTTTCCCGCAGCCCGAGGGACCGAAAAGCGCAGTGACACCGCCCGGCGCGTCAAACGCGACATCCAAAGCCAGCCCCGGAAAGGCGTGGCGATAGGCGACCGACAGACTCATGCGGCCGTCCTTGCGCGTCTTGCCAGCCATTCCGAGATCAGCACGGCAGTCATGGCGATCACGACCGAGATCATCACCAGCCGCATTGCCGCGCCCTCGCCGCCGGGCACCTGCAGCAGCGCATAGATGGCCGAGGGCAGGGTCTGCGTCTGGCCGGGAATGTTCGAGACGAAGGTGATGGTCGCGCCGAATTCCCCCATCGCCTTGGCAAAGCCCAGCGTCGTGCCCGCCAGAATGGCCGGAAAGATCAGCGGCAGGGTGACGGTGAAAAAGATCCAGATGCGCGGTGCGCCAAGGGTGGCCGCGGCATCCTCAAGCTTGGGGTCCACCGCCTCGAAACCCAGCCGGATCGCGCGGACGGTCAGGGGAAAGGACATGATGGCTGCGGCCAGCGCAGCCCCGGTCCAGCGGAATGCGAAAACGATGCCCAAGGGTTGCAGCAGACTGCCCACCGGCCCCTTGGTCCCAAAGGTGATCAGCAGCAGATAGCCCGTCACCACGGGCGGCAGGATCAGCGGCAGATGCACCAACCCGCTGAACAGCCCGTGGCCCGGAAAGCGCTTGCGCGCCAGCACCCAGGCCACGGCAATGGCGAAAGGCAGGCTGGCCAGCGTCGCGATCACCGAAACCTTCAGCGACAGCAGAACCGCCTGCCATTCCTGCGGGCCAAGCCAGTGCGTCATTGGTTGACGGTGAAGCCCTGCGATTCAAAGATCGACTTGGCCGGTTCCTGCGTCAGGCTGGTCAGGAAGGCGGCGGCCTGCGGCGTATCCGCCGATTTCGTCACCGCACCGGGATAGGTGATCGCGTCATGGCTGTCCGCCGGGAAGGTCGCGACCACGCCCACGCCCTTTTCCGCGATCGCGTCCGAGCCATAGACGATGCCCAGCGGCGCTTCGCCCGTTGCAACCAGTTGCAGCGCGGCGCGCACGTTGTCAGCCTGCGCGACATGCGGTTCGACCTGCGCCCACATGCCCAGTTTTTCCAGCGATTGCTTGCCATAAACGCCCGCGGGCACCGAATCCACCAGCGCCATCGCCAGTTTGCCTTCGCCCAGCAGGGTCGGAAGCTGCGTCACCTCGGCTGCGGCGGGTTCGCCGGTGCCGACCAGAACCAGCGTATTGCCCAGCAGATCCTTACGCGTCGCGGTGTCTATGTCGTCCGATTCCTGCAACGCATCCATCCAGTCGCTTGAGGCCGAGATGAAGATGTCGGCAGGCGCGCCTTCCTGGATCTGCTTGGCCAGTTGCGAGCTTCCTGCATAGGAAATGACCAGCGTATCGTCATGCGATTTTTGCCATTCGGCCGCGATCTCATCCAGCGCGGTCTTCAGGCTGGCGGCGGCAAAGACAGTGATTTCGTCTGCATGAGCGGCAGGGGCAAGCGCGATCAGCGCGGCGGCGATAACGGGCAGGCGCATGGCAAAATCCATTCGTTGTGTTCCAACGGAGATAACCAGCGAAAAACCGCTGTCGCAAGCGTTATTTCTGGGCAGGCATATCCGACAACGCATCGCGCAGGCTGGAAAGTTGCGGTGCGCTGCGCAGCAAATCCTCCAACGCGCGATAGTCGGCCAGAACCTTGCGTCCCATTTCGGTTAATACCGCGCCGCCGCCCTTGGCCCCCCCGCGCGAGCTGTCGACAAGCGGCTGGGCGAAATGGGCGTTCATCTCCTCGACCAGGGCCCATGCGCGGCGATAGCTCATTTTCATGCGCCGCCCCGCAGCCGAGATCGAGCCGCCTTCGTCGATATATTGCAACAGGTCCGCCTTGCCGCGGCCAAAGGTCAGGCCATGGGCGAAATGCAGACGAAGGCTAAGTCGGGGATCGTTTTCCATGCCGCGCATTGTGCCAAGTAACGCCGCGTAGGCAAGCGCCCTTGGGGCTATCGCACGCGACGTTGCGGCTTTAGCCTGATCCAAGGGAAAATGGGGGAGATACAGTCATGTCGCAGGAAATCGTCATTCTGTCGGGCGCGCGCACGGCCATCGGCACCTTCGGCGGCAGCCTTGCCGCCACGCCGCCGATCCAGCTTGCCGCCACCGTCACCCGCGCGGCGATCGAACGCGCCGGGATCGAACCCGCACAGGTGGGCACCGTGGTCTTTGGCCATGTGCTGAATACCGAACCGCGCGATATGTATCTGTCCCGCGTCGCCATGCTGGATGCGGGCGTTCCCGACACCACGCCCGCGATGAACGTCAACCGCCTTTGCGGATCGGGCGTGCAGGCGATCGTGTCGGCCGCGCAGGCACTGATGTTGGGCGATGCCGATTTCGCCGTAGCAGGCGGGGCCGAGTCGATGAGCCGCGCCCCCTATGCCGTGCCCGCCGCGCGTTTCGGTGCCAAGATGGGCGATGTCCAGATGCTGGACATGATGACCGGCGCCCTGACCTGTCCGATGGGCACCGGCCATATGGGCGTCACCGCCGAAAACGTCGCCCGCGAACATGGCATCACCCGCGAGGCGCAGGACGCATTCGCGCTGGAAAGCCAGTCGCGCGCCGCCCGTGCCATTGCGGCGGGCCATTTCGCCGATCAGATCGTCCCGGTTGAGGTCAAGACCCGCAAAGGCATTGTGGCTTTCGACACCGACGAACATCCCAAGGAAACCAGCCTTGAAAAACTGGCTGCCCTGCGCCCGGTCTTTCAGAAAGACGGCACGGTCACTGCGGGCAATGCGTCGGGCATCAACGACGGCGCGGCGGCACTTGTGCTTGCGCGGGCGGATGCGGCACAGGCGGCGGGGCTGACGCCCGCCTTTCGCATCCTTGGCCATGCCGTCGCGGGGGTTCGCCCCGAAGTCATGGGCATCGGCCCCGTCCCCGCCGTCCGCGCCCTGCTGACCCGGACGGGCCTGAGCATCGCCGATTTCGATGTCATCGAATCGAACGAGGCCTTCGCCGCCCAAGCCCTTGCGGTCAGCAACGAGCTTGGCCTTGATCCCGCGCGGGTCAATCCGAATGGCGGCGCGATTGCGCTGGGTCATCCGGTCGGCGCGACGGGTGCGATCATCACGCTGAAAGCCATGTCCGAATTGCAGCGCATCCAGGGCCGCAAGGCGCTGGTGACCATGTGCATCGGCGGCGGTCAGGGGATTGCACTGGCGATCGAGCGCATCTGATCCAGGCAGACCTGATCAAGACGATACAGCCGCATCTTGCCGTCCAACACCGCAGTCTGGGCTGCGCAGGCGGGGGCGGTGTCGGTGACAAGCCAACCGGGACCGGGCTGGGTCGTCAGCGGATAAAGCAATTCGTAATGGCTGTTCGGTGCGCGATCCTTGGCGGGTAGCGCGCGCACGGTCACGCCTTCCCAATGGTCGCGGCGGGTCAGATAGAACAGTTGCGCCAGCACGGCCCGGTCGTCCGAGATGACCAGCGCGGGCGCCTGCCGGTTTTCCGTGATGCGGTTCAGGGCGGCGGTCATCGGTGCCTCGACCCCGACGTAGCGGTCCAGCATCGGGCTGCCATCGGCGCGGCGCAGATGATCGGCAGCGATGGCGACCAGCGGCAAAGCCAGTGCCAAAGTGCCGTTGATCGCAAGGCTGGCAATCGCCCAGCGGCGCGACAGGACCAGCGCCGCCAGTATCGCGCCGGAAACATAAGCACCCACCGCCCAATTCGCATTCGCGCCCGCGTTCAATGCCTGAAGCGTGCAGATCAGCAAAGGCGCGGCTGTCAGGACGGCGAGCGGCCCCCGGCGCAGACCCAGCACGATCGCGGCAAAAACCACCGGACCCGCGACGACGAACTGCTCGGCCAGAAAGCGCAGGGCCAGATCGGGATGCAGCGCAAGGCCGTGGAAATCGGCGTTTTCGGCGGTGTGCCGCATGGTGGCCATGTCGTGCTGCATGTTCCAGATCAGGTTCGGGGCCAGGACCAGCAGGGCCGTCAGTGCCACGATCAGCAGGTCGGTCAGCCGCAGTCTCCATGCAGGCCAGATCGCGGTGACGGCCAGACCGGCCAACGCGAACAGCATCGCGTATTTCGACATCATCGCCAGCCCGATTGCGGCCCCCAGCGCCAAGGCATTCAGCCGCCCCGCGCCTGCCGCCTGCCGGTGCCACAGCAACAGCGACAGGGCCAGAAACATCAGCATCGGGCTGTCGGTGGAAATCAGCAGACTGCCCAGCGAGATCGCGGGCAATGTCGCATAGGTCACACCCGCCAGCGCCGCAACGTCCGGCGGGGCCAGCCTGCGTCCCAGCGCCAGCACCGCCAGCGCGGCGATGGCATGACAGATCGGCCAAGGCAGCCGCGCGACCCATGGCGCGTCCGAGCCCGCAATCTCATTTGCGGCGCGGATCAGCCAGCCAACCAGCGGCGGCTTGGAATATGCGCCAAAGGCAAGTTCCCGCCCCCACAGCCAGTATTGCGCTTCATCCACGAACAGTTCGAGGCGCGAAAACGGCATCAGCGCCAATCGCCACGCGGTCAGCGCCAGAATCGCCCAGATCGCGGCGCGGACCGGATCAGCGGGCCAATGCGCGCTTTTCTGCATGGATCAGCCACAGATTGCGAAGATAGATGATCGTGCCAAGGCTTTGTCCCAGGATGAAAACCGGGTCGCGGCGATGGATGGCATAGGCCAGCAGGATCAGCCCGCCGATCAGGGAAAAATACCAGAACGCGACCGGGATGACCGACTTCTTGGCCCGTTCCGACGCGATCCACTGCACCAGAAAGCGGGCGGTAAAGGCAAGCTGCGCGGCAAGCCCGATAAACACCCAGATCAGTTCGTTCGTGGTGTGGACGTTGAAGGCAGCCAGAATGCGTTCAATCATGCAGGGTCTCCTCGGGGAGCGGCTGGACCGTTTTGCGCCGGGCGATCAGCCAGGCGACGCCGATCAGGTCGCGGATGCCGACCAGCCCGCGTTGCAGGTTGGTATAGTTCGAATGCCCGGCCAAACGCGGCATATGGCCCACATCGACCAGCGCCACCCGCCAGCCGTCGCGCGAAAACAGCGCGGGCAGATAGCGGTGCATGTGGTTGAAAAAGGGCAGCGCCAGAAAGGCATCGCGGCGAAACGCCTTGAGCCCGCAGCCCGTGTCCCGCGTGCCGTCTTTGAGCAGGCTTTTGCGCAGACTGTTCGCCAGTCGGGATGCCACGCGCTTGGACAGCGTGTCGCGCCGCGCGACCCGCTGGCCCGCCACAAGGCCAAGGCGCGGATCGTTGCCATTGACCAGCAGCACCAGCAGCTTCGGCAGGTCGGCGGGCGGGTTCTGGCCGTCGCCGTCCAGCGTGGCGATGATCGGGGCGCGGGCTGCGGTCACGCCGCTATGGACCGCTGCCGATTGCCCGCCCGATTGCGGATGGCGCAGCAGCCGCAGCCAGGGCCGGGTTTCGGCCAGATCCAGCACCCGCGCGGCGGTATCGTCCTGCGAGCCGTCGTCGATCACGATCAGCTCAAACGCGCCAAGCGGGGTGCAGGCAGTCTCGATCCCGGTGATCAGGGGGCCGATATTCGGCGCCTCGTTCCGGGCCGGGACCACGATCGAAAAGGCGGGCTGGGTGCGAATGGCTTGCTCGGTCATGGGCTTGGGACTTTTGTGAAACCCCTAGCCATATATTGTGACACTTATCCGGCGCTGCCGACAAGCCAGCGTGACATTCGCAAGGGCGTTCCCGCCGAAATAGGAACGGGCCGCTTCCTTGGGAAACGGCCCGCGAGATCCACGGAGATGGTCCGGTTAGGGTTGGTGCCCACCGTCCCAGCCAGGGTTTACGACCCTTGGGGCTGCCCTCAGGCCACGGCCCCCCTGACTGTCCCGACACCTCTCTCCAATATCACTCTCGACACTGGACCACCTCCTTTCAATGTGTTGCCGTATGAGTTCAGCGTGACACAGGAGGATGAACAGTCAATGAATTTGCGCGCGCCTTTGGATCAAATTTCCGACGATGATCCTGAAGGGGATCAAAGCGACGAATGCCTGCGCCAGTTTGACCAGCCAATCGGCAACTGCCAATGAAACCCACAACGGTTGAACGGGGCCGTGGCCCAGCAGCGGAACCAGTTCATTTGCCCAAGAAACATCGTCCGACGGAAACACCGGCGTCAGCCCCGACCAGAACGCGATGGTGAAAAATACGGCAGTATCCAGCACCGATCCGACCACGGTGGCCGCTAGGGGTGGTAGCCACCAGTTGTATTTTCGCAACTGGTTGAACACAGAAATGTCCATCAGCTGCGCCGAAAGGAACGCTGCACCAGATGCGATCGCGATGCGCAGCGTCGTCTTGTCCATTCCGGCGGCGATGACCGAACACAGCACCCCGGTGACAAAACCGGCAAAAACCACCTTGCGCGCGGCCTGGGGTCCATAGACGCGGTTCATGATGTCGGTGACAAGAAAGGCCACCGGATAGGTCAGCGCCCCCCAGGTCAGCCAGTCGCCCAGCAGATGCTGCACAAGAATGTTCGAGGCCACCACCACGATGGCCATGGCGATGACGCCCGGAAGAATACGCATGTCGGATTCCGTTTTGACAAGGTAGCGGAGAACTCGGCCCGGCAAGGGCAGCGCGCCGCATACGCCCGTCAGGTGCGTCTTGTCAACGATTCATCAGGGCAGACGCCATCTCGACCGCGAATGCGCCGTTCATGCCTTGGGTGCTGGTATTGGTCATGGAAAGCAGGATCAGGTCACGGCTGGGATCGATGATCCAGCTATGGCCATAGATGCCGCCCCAGCTGATGCAATCCGCGCCAAGACCGACGCCTGCCAGCCCCGGATCGGTGACGATGGCGCCCGCCCAGCTATGCCCCCAGCCGGGTCCTCGCATCGGATGGGGTTCGGCGATACGGTTCGCAAATGCCTGCCTGCGCAGGTCGTCGGGAATAAAGTTGCCGCTGCGCAACGCCTCAAGCGCCGCCAGCGCGCCGGGAACTGTGCCCGCCATGCCACCGCCGCCCGAAGGATAGGCTGCGGGATCAAGGGCGCGCTCTGGCTGAAAGGAAAACCAGCGGTTCGGCACGCCGGGGATCGGCACGCGGGTCAGACCCTGCATCCGCTGGGGCGCGGGCTGCGCATCGGCGTAATTCGCGGCCAGTCGCGACGGGTCGGCCTGAAACGCGGCATCGATCTGCAGCGGTTGCGTCACCAGCGCGGCCATCGCATCTGGCAGCGGCATGTCTGCTGCGGCCTCGATCACCGCGCCCAGCACATCCGTCGCGATGGAATAGCGCCATGCCGTCCCCGGCACACGATCCAGCGGGACCGAGGCGATGCGGCGCACATTCTCGGCCAGCGTGATGCCGCTGTCGCTGATCCCGTCCGAGACGGCGGCCTGCGGATAGGGGTCGCCCGGACCTTGGGCAAAGGTGTAATCCAGCCCCGCCATATGAGACATCAGGTGATCCACGGTGATCTGGGGCCGCGTCCCATCCGGCAGTGCGGGTGTAAATTCCGGCAGCCAGCGCGTCACCGCATCTTGGGCATCCAGCCTGCCCGACGCCATCAGGCGCAGCGCGGCCAAGGTCGTCAACGGCTTCGTAACCGAGGCATAGCGCAGCCATGTGTCGGGCGTCATGTCGCGTCCCGCCTCGCGGTCGGCCATGCCTGCGGCGCGGGCAAAGACCGTTTGTCCGCCTTGCGCCAGCATCACCATGCAGCCGACGATGCGCTGTTCGGCCAATGCGCTGTCGATGCCGCGATCCAGCGCTTCGGTCATCTGCGCAAGGGTCACGGCTTATCCTCGGTCACGCGGTATTCGACCAGCTCGGTGCGCTGCAACCGGCTGAAATTGTCGTCCGAAATCATGGTCAGGCGAATGCCCTGTTCGTCCTCCCAGACGGAGATGCCTTCCAGATTGTCGTATTGCAGGGGATAGCTGCTTAGCAAAATCTGTTCGTTGGAAAAGCCGTCGGGCCCAAGATCGAAGCGGCGGACGCGGGTGCGAAAGCCCAAAAGGCCAAGAAAGTCCCGCTCCAGCAGGTAAAAGCGGCCATCCGGTCCCATATCGGCCCCGACCGCCAGCCAGTCGCCGCTGCGTGGGATGGAAAACGGCTGGTCCCATTTGCCATCACGGAAACGCCAGACCGGGAACGGCGTACCAAGCGCACCCGAGCGTTCCGGCAGGGTCAGCAGCGTGCCGTCATCCGTAATCGCCAACGCCTCAAGCGAGGAGTTGCGCTGCATCTTCTTGAATTCCTGCGGGCGGGGCAGGGGGGTGGCATTGCTTGTGTGCGTGTCATAGCGGGCCACGCGGGTCAGCCCTTCGAAGCTGACCCAGATCTTACCGTCCTTGCCGATGGCAATGCCTTCGCTGTCGCCGACCCAACCTGGTTTCAGCGCGCGACCGCGACTGTCCTTTAGCCGTGTATGCCCTTCGGGGACCATCTTGGCGATGCGCCCGTCATCGCCGCGTTCGATCCGGCCCCAGCGCATGGTGGCGCGGTCGGACAAAGCGGTAAAGCGCGTGCCGTCATCCTCGATCTCGATCGCGGAGAAGCCGCCGAAATCCTCGTGCGGCATGTGCCAGATATGCGTGCCGACATATTCGACCTGCGGCGGTTCGTTACGCGCCGCCGCCTCGGGCTGGGCGGCGCAGGATTGGGAAAGCGTCACGACGACAGCCAGACCGGCAATGCCCAACCCCGCAAGCGGGCGGCAAGGCCAGGTTCTGCCGACCTGCGCGCCGCCCTTTAGCGGGCGGTGCCGACAAGTTGGCATTGTTGGGGCATCTCACTTAGTCGATAGCTGCGGGGGTGGCGATAGTTCGGATCGGGCGGCACCGGTTTGACGCGGCTGGGATCGATCCGGTTCTTGATCCATTCGGCGGCCTCGGCGCAGCCGTCGCCGGGCGGGGGCGGGTCCTGCTTTTGACAGACCGAGCCGGGCGGGCAGGCCATCCGAACGTGGAAATGATAGTCGTGGTTGTTGATTGGGCGGATCTTGCGCAGATAGGCGCGATTGCCGGTCTCGGTCTGGCACATCGACACCTTGGCGACCGGATCCACAAAGATACGCTCGACCCGCGGGTCCATCGCGGCGGCGCGGATGATCGCCATATGTGCCCCGCTCCACAAAGCCGAGGGGGCGGTTCCGGCGCGGTTGACCACCGATTGCGACGACAGGCTTTCGCGTTGTGCGCGTGTCAGTGACAGGCTGCGCGGCGGCAGCATCCAGATGTCGGCATCCAGCCCAAGCTGGTGGCTGGCATGGCCCGAGGTCATCGGCCCGCCGCGCGGCTGGCCCATATCGCCGATGTAAAGCCCCGGCCAGCCGACCTGCTGGGCGACGCGCGACAGACCGATCAGGAAGCCCACCAGTTCCGGGTGGCCCCAGTTGCGGTTGCGCGACAGGCGCATCGCCTGCCACGAAGGCCCGGATTCCGGCAATTGCACCGCGCCCGAAATGCAGCCCTTGGAATAAAATCCGATGGCGGCGGGCGCGCCACCCGTTGGGCCGGGCACGGAACCGAACACGTCTTTCGCCAATGGATCGGCGGCAACGGGTAACGCCGTCGCCACCGCCAGCACGGCTGCGGTCAGGATTTTGCGGATCACTGCTCGGGTTCTCCTGTTCTTTTGACCCACATTAGCAAAACCAGCGAGATAAGGAACATCACGATCAACGGAGAGATGCCAAGGCGCAGGCTTCCGCTGATATCGGTCGCAACCGCGATCAGAAATGGCGCCAAAAAGGTCGTAGCCTTGCCTGACAAGGCGTAAAGGCCGAATACCTCGGTCGCGCGGTCGGCGGTGGTGTGCAGCACGACCAGCGTGCGGCCCGACGATTGCACGACGCCGCCCGCGCCGCCGATGATCGCGCCGCAGATGAAGAACACGATGTCGGGCAGGCGCGAACCGGGGGCCAGGGGCATTCCCATGAAATTCTCGCGCGTCATGCCGATCACCAGCACGCAGACAAGGATCAGCGCGAAGGTCGCGACGATCGTGACGGGCTTTGGTCCCCAACGCTTGTCCGCGCGCCCCCCGATCCAGCAGATCACCGCCGAGGAAATCGCCGCCACGATGCCAAAGATGCCCGTCAGGATCACCGGCCATTGCAGCACTGCCGCCGCGTAAAGCCCGCCAAAGGCGTAAAGCCCGTTCAGCGCATCGCGGGAAAACATCGACGACAGCAGGAAAGCGGCCAGCGAATGGCGGTTTTTCAGGCTGCGGATCAGGTGCCACAGGTCGCGCAGCGCCGCGCCAAGGCGAACCGGGCGGCGCGGCCCCGGTGTTTCGCGCACCCACAGAAAGAACGGGATCATGAAGACCAGATACCAGATCGCGGTGAAGGGGCCTACGGCGCGCGTCCCCTCTCGTGCTGCGGCGTCCAGCCCGAGGATCGGCGGGATGCCCAGCAGCGTCAGCCCTGTCTGCGCACTTTCGGCCAGCAAAAGCAGCATGACGAACAGCGACAGCACGCCGCCGACATAGCCAAAGGCAAACCCCGAACCCGAGACGCGGCCGACTTCCTCGCGCGGGGCAAGGCCGGGCAGCAGGGCATTGGTAAAGATCGTGGTGAACTCCATCCCGATCAGGCCGATGCCGAAGCAGATGACGGCCAGATGCAGGTTGGGCTGGTCAGGGACCAGATACCAAAGCCCCCAGGCACCCAGCATGTAAAAACACGAAAACAGCCAGATCCACACCATGCGCCGCCCGCTGGTATCGGCAATCGCGCCAAGGACCGGGGCCATGATCGCGATGATGAAACCGGTGATCGACAGCCCGTAGCCCCACAGGCTTTGCGTGGCGGCGCTGGCGGCCTGCGGGTCCAAGCCCTGGGCCGCGAAATGGCGTCCCGCGACCTCGGCGAAATAGACCGGAAAGATGAAGGTGGTCAGCAGCGTCGCATAGGGCTGACTGGCCCAGTCAAAGAACCACCAGCCCCAGATACGTTTGCGTTCCATGCCGGTTTCCCTTTGCGCAACCTTCGCGCGCATAAGGCCAAAGCGCGGTCAGGCTGGCAAGTCGTCTTTCGGATCGGTCGAGGCCAAAGCGGGCAAGGCCGGGGGCCATGGCCGCAGTCCGTCCGCCGCGATCCACGCCTGCACCCAGTCGGGCAGGTCCGGGCTTTCCGGCGACAGGCCCGCCGCCTGCATCACCTGCGCGGGCGCGACGATCCCCTGTTCCGAAGTGATTGCCGCCCGCAGCAGCATATGATTGCAGCATTCGCCGCGCCGCCACATGCTTTGTTCCATATACAGGAACCGCGCATCCCAGCCGATGGTGCGCGATACCATGGTAAAGCGGTCAAAGCCCCGGATGCGGCGGCGATAGCGCACCGAATTCCCCGCGACGGTAATGCCCCAGCCATTCTTGCGCAAAATCCCGATCACTCCCGTCCGCGCCGCCATCGGAATGCGGCCCAGATCGTAAAGCGTCAGGGTGCGACCATTGTTCAGCTCGATCCACGGATCAAGATCCCACGGCCAGCACCGATGGGTCGAGACATGCGGGTCAAGCGGACCCAAGGGCGGCGCGCGGCGCCAGATCAGCATTTCCTTGGCAAAGCGCAGGATGGGATACATGGCGCGCCTCCTTTTCGGGCTTGGGGCTAGCCAACGGGTCACAGCCCGTCAATCGGGACGCTGCGGCGGGTTGCGCAAAGGCACGCCCTCGCTTACCTGTCTTTCGCAACGCTGGATGAGGGATGTGATGGGCACGCTTTTTGAAGCACTGATGTTGATCTTGAATGTGGTGTGGTTCGTGATGATCGCCCATATCATCATGTCCTGGCTGATCAACTTTCAGGTTCTGAACCTGCGCCAGCCGCTGGTCTGGCAAATCTGGAACGGCCTGAGCCGCCTGCTTGAGCCGATCTATGCCCAGGTCCGCGCCATCCTGCCCAATACCGGCGCGCTGGATCTGGCCCCCTTGGTGGTCTTTATCATCATCATCATCGCGCAGCGCGCGTTGGCCAATAACGCGGGCTTCTTCTACGGGTTCTAGGCTATGTCTGCCGCGCCCCTGCTGCGGCAGGTCTTTGGCTTCGACGGGTTTCGCCCCGGTCAGGAGGAAATCGTCACCGCCGTGGCCGAGGGCCAGAACGTGCTGGCGATCATGCCGACCGGCGGCGGCAAGTCGCTGTGCTATCAGCTGCCTGCGCTGATGCGTGACGGGCTGACGGTGGTCATCTCGCCGCTGATCGCCCTGATGCGCGATCAGGTGCGTGCGCTGACCGAGGCGGGCGTGGCCGCAGCCGCCCTGACCAGCGGCAATACCGAGGATGAGAACGCCGAAGTCTGGCGCGCCCTGTCCGCCCGCGAATTGCGGCTGCTGTATATGGCGCCCGAACGGCTGGCCTCGGGCGCGACCATCCCGATGCTTCGCCGCGCCGGTGTGCAGGCGATTGCCGTGGATGAGGCGCATTGCGTCAGCCAATGGGGACACGACTTCCGCCCCGACTACCTGCGCGTGGGCGAATTGCGCGCCGCGCTTGGGGTGCCGCTGGCCGCCTTTACCGCCACCGCCGATGCCGAAACGCGCGACGAAATCGTGGCACGGCTGTTCGGTGGCGACCAGCCGCGGGTGTTCCTGCGCGGCTTTGACCGTCCGAACATCCATCTGGCCTTTCAGCCCAAGGACGGGCCGCGTGCGCAGATCCTGAACTTTGCGCAGGCGCGGCGCGGACAATCGGGCATCGTCTATTGCGGCACGCGGGCAAAAACCGAAACGCTGGCCGGGGCGCTGAACGATTCCGGCCTGCCCTCGGTCGCGTATCACGGCGGGATGGAGGCCGAGGCCCGCCGCGCCGTCGAAACCCGCTTTCAGCGCGAAGATGGGCTGATCGTGACGGCGACTGTTGCCTTTGGCATGGGCATCGACAAGCCCGACATCCGCTGGGTCGCCCATGCCGACCTGCCCAAGTCGATCGAGGCCTATTATCAGGAAATCGGCCGTGGCGGTCGCGACGGCGCACCGGCGGAAACGCTGACGCTTTACGGCTCGGACGACGTGCGCCTGCGCCGCGGCCAGATCGACGAAGGGTTGGCCCCGCCCGAACGCAAATCCGCCGATCACGCGCGGCTGAACGCCCTGCTGGGGCTGGCCGAGGCGGCGACCTGTCGCCGGGTCGCGCTGCTGGGCTATTTCGGGGAAACCGCCGCGCCTTGCGGCAATTGCGATATTTGCGACAACCCGCCTGAGACGTTCGACGGGACCGAGGCCGCGCAAAAGGTGCTGTCCGCCGTTTTGCGGACCGGGCAAAGCTATGGCGCGGGCCATATCATCGACGTGCTGACCGGCAATTCGACCGACCGCATCCGCCAGCGCGGCCATGACCAATTGCCGACCTTTGGCGTGGGACGCGACATTCCCAAGGGGCAGTGGCAGGCGATCATCCGCCAGATGCTGGGCCGCGATCTGCTGCGCCCCGATCCCGAGCGCCATGGCGGGCTGGCCATCACCGCCGCCGCCCATGCCGTCCTGCGCGGAGAGGAGCGCGTGACACTGCGCCGCGATCTGATCTCGAAAGCGCGTCCCGCCGTGGTCGTGCGCACCCAGGTCGATGAGGAGGACGCGCCGCTGCTCTCCGCCCTGAAAGCCAAGCGCCGCGCTCTGGCCGAGGCGGCGCGCGTGCCCGCCTATGTTATCTTTCCCGACCGCACCCTGATCGAGATGGCGCAATCGCGCCCGCAAACGCTGGACGACATGGCCCGCGTGAACGGCGTCGGCGCGAAGAAGCTGGAAAGCTATGGCGAGGAATTCCTACGCGTCATTGCCGGAGAGGTTGCGCCCATGCACCCGGCGCGCAAGGCGCTGGCCGGACGTGCGGCGGGCGATCTGTTCGACCGGCTGACCGATGCGCAGACCCGCCTGAGCCGGGGGCAGGACGGCACCGAAAAGCCGCTTTCCGTCACCACCTCGGTCCTGAAGCGGATTGCGCAGGACCGCCCGCGCGATCTGTCGCGCTATCTGGATGCGCCGCGTCTGGACCGCTTCGGCGCGGCGTTTCTGGCGGAAATCGCTGCGGATTGATCCGCCTGGCGCTATTGATGCGCCGCTGCCCGCGCCCGATCATCGGGTGACGGCATTCCGTCGCCCTCGGGGGCCCTGACTGCAAAGACGGCGCAGTAAAGCGCGGGGACAAAGATCAGCGTGACCAGCGTTCCCGCGATGATCCCGCCCATCATCGCGAAGGCCATCGGACCCCAGAACACCTGATGCGAAATAGGGATCAGCGCCAGACTTGCCGCCGCCGCCGTCAGCAGGATCGGGCGGGCGCGGCTGTCCGACGCCTCGAACACGGCGTCCCATTTGCTGTGACCCATGCCGATCAGCACCTGAATTTCATGCACCAGAATGATCGAGTTGCGGATCAGGATGCCGATCAACGCCAGAACCCCCAGGATCGCGACGAACCCCATGGGCACGCCGAATGGCAAAAGCGCCGCGACCACGCCGATCAGGCCCAGCGGCGCTGCGGCAAAGACGATCAGCGACAGGCGGAAACTTTGCATCTGGATCATCACCAGCAGCGCCATGATCAGCAGCATGATCGGCACGACGGCGGCAATCGGCTGCTGACTTTCGCCCGAAGTTTCGACCGTGCCGCCAACGACCACGCGGACCTGCGCGGGCAAGTCTTCCTCGAATGCTGCGACCTTTTCGGCAAGGGCGGCAATCAGCGTGGCGGGCTGGTCGGCGGTGGCGATGTCGGCCTTGACCGTGACCGTGGGCAGACCGTCGCGCTGCACGATCAGCGGCTGTTCGGTCCCATATTCCAGCTGCGCCAACGAGGCGAGCGGAATGGGCGTGCCCGTCGCCGTCGCCAATTGCAGGTTCTGGATCGATTCCAGCGATTGCCGATCCGCGTCCGACCCGCGCGCCAGCACGTTGATCAGGAAGATCCCATCGCGAAGCTGCGTGATCATCCGCCCAGAAAATGTCCCTGACAGCGCGCCCGCAATGTCTTCGCTGCTGATGCCCACCTGCCGGGCCATGTCCTGATTGACCCGCAGCCGCACCACGCGCGCAGGTTCGCCCCAGTCCAACGAGATATTGCGCAGGCGCGGCTCGGTCGACAGCAGCGAGGCAAGATCGCGCGCCTTGTCGCGCGCCTCGGCAATGTCAGGCGAACTGACGCGGTATTGCACGGGTTTTCCGACCGGGGGGCCGATCTCAAGGTTCTTGATATAGATGTCCGTGCCGACCATCTGACGATTTGCGAATGCGTCGATCTTGGCCTTGAGCCGGTCGCGCGCCGCAAGATCCGGGGTCTGGATCAGAACCTGCCCCATATAGGGGCCGGGCGTCGGGACATCCATCGACAGGACGAAACGCGGCGCACCGCGCCCGACATAGGCGGTGTGAAACAGCGCCTCGTCCTGCTGGTCCAGAAACGCCTCAAGCCGGGCAATATCGGCATCGGTCTTGGCGATCGAGGCATTGGCGCGTTCGGTCACGTCCACGATGATCTCGGTCCGGTCCGAACTGGGGAAAAACTGCTGTTCCACGAACCGCATCCCGAAAACCGACAGGCCGAAGATCGCCACGGTCAGCACGATGGTCGCCCATTTGAACCGCATGGCGATCAGCAACAGCCGGTGAAACACCCGCCGCAGGAAACCGTCCCGTTGCGCATGATGTGCCATGCGGCGCGGCAGCAGCGTGGCCCCCAACAGCGGCGCAAACAGCACCGCGACGATCCAGCTGACGATCAGCGACACCGCGATGACCACGAAAAGCGAAAAGGTGAATTCCCCCGCCGCCGAATTGTTCAGCCCGATGGGAATGAAGCCTGCCACCGTGACCAGCGTGCCGGTCAGCATCGGAAACGCGATCGAGGTCCACGCATAACTGGCGGCGTTTTCCAGCGTTTCGCCGACTTCCAGCCGCGAGATCATGGTTTCGATCGCGATCATCGCGTCATCGACCAAAAGCCCCAGCGCGATGATCAGCGCCCCCAGAGAGATGCGCTGCAAGGTGATGCCGTAAAGGTCCAGAATGACGAATGTGATTGCCAGCACCAGCGGAATGGTCAGCGTCACGACGAACCCGGCGCGCAGCCCAAGGCTGACAAAACTGACCAGCAGCACGATCCCCACCGCCTCGGCCAGCGCCTTGACGAAATGGCCGACGGCTTCGTCCACGACATGCGGTTGATCGGCGAATTTCGCCATCTCGATGCCCACCGGAATATCGCGCGCGATCTGGGTCATCAGCGCATCGACCTGCTTGCCGAATTCCAGAATATTGCCGCCGTCGCGCATGCCGATCTGCAGGCCGATGGCATCCCTGCCGTTATGGCGGAACAACTCGCTTGGTGGATCCTGATAGCCGCGCCGGACGGTCGCAACGTCACCGATATTGAAGAACCGATCCCCCACGCGCAGGTTCACGGCGGCGATGCTGGCGGCATCTTCGAACTGGCCACCCACGCGCACCAGCACCTGTTCCGGCCCCGCCTGCACGATCCCCGAAGGAGAAATGGCGTTCTGCGTGGCCAGCGTCTGCACCACCTCATTATGGTTCAGACCCAGCGCCGCCAGCCGCGCCGAGGAAAATTCCAGATATATCTCCTCGGTCCGCACCCCCAAAAGCGTGGTCTTTCCGGCCAATGGGATCGCCTGCACCTGTTTGCGGATGTCCTCGACCCGGTCACGCAATTCGCGTTGGGTAAATCCGTCAGCGGTAAAGGCATAGATATTGCCGAACACGTCCCCGAAATCGTCGTTGAACTGGAACCCCTCGAATTCCTGCGGGAAATTGGGGCGGATGTCCGACATCATGTTGCGCACCCGCTGCCAGACCGCAGGCACCTCGGGACCGCGAATGGTCGGATCAAGTTCGACATAGACGATGGAATGGCCGGGCATCGTGACCGAGCGGGTAAATTTCAGCTCATCCAGCTCTTCAAGCTTGGTTTCGATCCGCGTGGTGACCTGATCCAGCGTGTCGTCAATATCCGCACCGGGCAGTGATGCGGTGATCACCATGACCTTGATGGTAAAGTTCGGGTCTTCCTCGCGCCCCAGTCGCAAATAGCTGTAGGTGCCGGCCAGCATCGACAGGATCAGCAGGAACCACACCAGCGAACGGTGATGCAGCGCCCAGTCGGACAGATTGAAACGGCCCTGCTTCATGGTCTGACGCTTGCCCCGACGGCTTGCCCGTCGCTGAGCGAGTTGACACCGCGCACCACCACCTCATCCCCCGGATCTATGCCGGACAGGATGCCGATGGTGCCGCCGATCTCGGCACCCGCCATCTGGACCGGGCGCAGCGCGACCGTGCGGCCATTGCCCGCGGTGCTGACCACCCAGACATACGGCGCGCCATCTTGCGTCAGAATGGCGCTTGCGGGCACGGTCACGCGCTTCATTCCCTGCATCGACGGGCGGGCGCGCACCAATGCACCCAGCCGGAAACCTTCGGGCCTATCCAGCGCCAGATGGACACGGCGCGTCCGGGTCGCGGCATCAGCCACAGGCTCGATCAGCGAGATGCGGGCGGCCGAGAGGTTGCCGGGATCGCTTTCGGACCAGATTTCAAACTGATCGCCGTCCTTCATCCGTGCCAGCATGGCGGGGTGCAGATCGATCACCGCCTCAAGATCATTCTGGGCTGCAAGCTGCATGATCGTGTCCCCGGCATTGACGACGGCGCCGGGATTGGTCGTCACGTCGCTGATGACGCCATCGAAGGGCGCGCGCATTTCTGCAAAAAGCTCGGCATCGCGGGCGCGCACCAGTTCGGATTGCGATTGCTGCGCGGCGGCGGTCGCGGCGACCAGCGTCTGTTCGGCTTGTTCAAGCTGCGCGGTCGTGGCGACATTGCGCCGCGCCAATGCGCGTGTGCGTTCCGCAGTCGCCTGCGCGGTGCGCAGCTCAACGCTGGCGGCATCGGCGGTCGCCTGCGCGGCGCGGACGTCATCCTGCAGATCCTTGGGATCAAGTGCAGCCAGCAGCTGATCCTTTCGCACGACCGCCCCTATATCGACCAGACGCTGACTTAACCGACCCAGCGTCTGAAACGCCAGCGAAACCTCGGTCCTGGCGCGGATCACGCCGGGGATCGAGTGGTCGTTGGGCATGGTGTCGCTGACGATGATGCTGGCGATGGGGCGGGGGCGGTCCGCAGCCTTCTCTGGTGCGGGCGACCAGGGCCATGCCGCAGCGGGGAACGCAGCGGCGGCAAATAACACGGCAAGAAGCGTTCGCAGGATCATTGCGCCCCCGCATCCGAATGCTGATCGACGACCTTGCGTCCGGGATACAGCAACTGTGACCCCGCGCCGACGACGATCTGCCCGGCATCCAGCCCGGACCCGACGATGACCGAGCCATCGGCAAATCGCTCAATATGCACGGGGGTCAGGCGCGCGCGCCGGTCGTTGTCCACGATCCAGACGGCATGTTCATGTCCAACGGCTGTCAGCGCGGTCCATGGCACCGATATGCCCTGTCCCGCCGGAAAATGCACCGATCCGCGCACGGCCATACCCAGAAGATCGAAATTCTCAGGCGGATCGTCAATCCGCGCGCGGGCCAGCACCGAGCCGGTGGCAGGATCGACCAGCGGCGCGATTTCGGTCACATGGGCTGTCATGCGCAGGTCTGGAAAGTCTATGCCCTGCAAGCTGACGGGCGCACCGATCGCGCGGCGTAGCAATGTCGTGTCGGGGGTCTGAAACACGACCTCGCGACCCGTCGAGGAAGCAAGCGAGATCACCGCCTGCGCGGCACCCACGATCTGACCGGGCTCGACCCGTCTGGTCGTGACGATAGCATCGGTGGGTGCGCGGATGACGGTGTCCTCCAGCGCGCGGGCGGCCTGATCCTGCCCTGTCCTGGCCTGAGCAAGTCCGCGTTGCGCCGATGACAGGGCCTGATTCGTCGCGTCCAGTTCCGCACGGGTGCCCACGCCACGATCCAGCATGGCGCTAGCACGGTTGCGGGCCTGCCGTGTCTGCGCCTCGGTCGCCTGGGCCGCCGCGACGGCCGCTTCTGCCACGTGCAACGCCTGTTCCTGCTGCAAGGCGTCGATCCGCGCCAAAGCCTGACCGGCCGTGACCGAGTCACCTTCGTCCACGAAGACCTGATCGATGCGACCGCCCTGACGAAATCCTATATCGACCGTATCGGTGGCGGCCACTGTCCCGGTCAGGGCCGCGTCAAACACCAAGGGCCCCTGTTCGACGGTGACAAACTCGACGACAAGATCGCTCTCTGCCCGTCCGGGGTTGACCAGGCAAAGCAGCAAAACAGGTGTCAGCAGCAGGCGCAGCATTTGCGAGCCCCATGATCTAACCGGCATTATGCCCGGTTTCTTAACAACGTGGGCAGAATTGTCGAAACTTACGCTACGAGACTTCGCCTTTTGCGCGGCTTTGACGGCGATTGCCGGGGTCATCTGACCAAAGCCCGGTGTCAGCAGCCAATGTTCCGCAAGTCATTGATAGCTGCGAACAAGCGCGGATGCTATCAGCCCCCAGCCGTCAACGACCACGAAAAACGCCAGCTTGAATGGCAAGGCCACCACGGCGGGCGGCACCATCATCATGCCCATCGACATCAGCACCGCCGAAACCACCAGATCGATGATCAGAAAGGGCAGGGCGACAAGAAAGCCGATCTCGAATGCGCGCTGGACTTCGCTAAGCATGAAAGCCGGTATCAGCACCGATAGACGATCCGGCACGGCATCCGGTTCAGGTGCGATTTCGGCCAGCCTCGCCAGCATTTCGGGATCGGTGCGCGTTTCCATGAAGCCGCGAAACGGCTGGATCCCGCGGGCAAATGCCTGATCGACGGTGATCGCCCCGCTCTGCAATGGGGCGCCCGCGATGTTCCACGCCTCGGTCAGGACGGGCTCCATGACGAACCAGGTCAGAAACATCGCCAGGCTGACGATCAGCATATTCGGAGGCGATTGCTGCAGGCCGATCGACTGACGCAGGATAGAGAGCACCGTCACGATAAAGGGAAAGCAGGTCACCATGATCGCAATGCCCGGTGCCAGCGACAGCAGGGTCATCACTGCCAGCAAGGTGATGGCATTGCGCCCGACACCATTCGACAGGCTATCCATGGTCGTGCCCAATGCGTCCTGCGCAAATGCGACATGGGGCAGCACAAACAGCGCCAAGGTCAGGAATATGCGCATCACGGCTGTTCTGCCGGACCAAGGATGCGCACCCCAAGCCGACTTTCTCCCTCGGTTGCGGCGGTCAGCTCACCGCGTGCAATCACCTTGTCGCCGACGCAAATGTCCACGCCGTCCGATATTTCCTGATCCAGAGTCAGGATGTCGTCCGGGCGCAGCCTTGACAGTTCGGCCACCGAAAGCTGGGTGGCACCAAGGCGGATAGTCACTTCGACCAGGATCTGGTCGGTCGCGATCAGGCTGGCTAGATCGTCCATGTCATTCCCTCATGCTGATTTCTGAAAGCAGTTCGATCATGTCCTGCGCGGGCTTTTCCGGGCTGAAGTGAATGCGACCGCCTTGTGTCACGATCTCGGCCCCGGTCATGTCGCAGGGTTCCAGCGCAATGTTCGCAAAACCCGCCCGCGCGATGCATTGCGCCACATCCTGATCCAGATCGGGCGGGCAGCGGATTTTCAGCACGGCCGTATCGCCATGACGCGCCAGCATTTCCAGTTCCTGCCCCAGTGCCGCAAGCAGGCGTTCGCGGATGCTGGATTGACCGAGTGTCTGGACGATGGCTGCCAGAACCGGCTGGACCGTCGCCAAAGTCTCGTTGCGGATGCGGCTGTTTTCGATGTCGTTGTCACGGAGCGCCCCGCCAATCTGGGCAAGTTGCTGCGTCAAGTCGTCCAGAGCGGCCTGTCTTCCGGCCGCAAGACCGTCGGCATATCCTGCCTGATACGCCGCATCGACGTCCTCGACGGTCGGGGCGGGCATGGGCGCGACCGTCACGGATGCAAAGGATTCCAGCCGCAAGACAGCCGATTTCATGCCGCGTCCTCACGCTTTTCGATCAACCGGACAGAAGCTTCAGGCTTTCATCCTTGCGTGATTTCATCAGCTCCTTAAGCCGGGCCACAGGGTCTTCGTTGCTGCCTGCCGAGGGCGAAAAGTCGATCTCGGCGACGGCGGGCGACAGGGGCGGCATCGCCTCGGCCTCGGGTGGTGGCGGCAACGGGCGGCTGTCATCCAGCGCGGCGCGGCTTTCGGCATTGCGGGCTTTCAGCACCGGGCGCAGCAGGAAAAACACCAGCGCCAGAATGAACAGGCAGATCAGCGCCAGCTTGATCAGACCGTTCAGGTCAAGCCGTTCCAGCAAGCCGCCTGCGCTTGCACTGGTCCCGGCCTCGCTTAGCGAGGCGAAGGGCAGCGATTTGACCGTGATCGCATCGCCCCGCGTTTCATCGAAGCCGACCGCCGATGAAACCAGCTCGCGGATGGATTGCAGCTCGGCCTCGTCGCGCGGCACCAGCGTCTGCCCGCCATTGGCGTCCGCGCGCTGCACGCCGTTCACCAGAACGGCCACGGTCATGCGCCGGGTTGCGCCGGGCTGGCGGTTCACCTCGCGCGTCAGGCGGCTGACCTCGAAATTCGATCGCTGCCGCGTCTCGGCGCGGGTCGAACTGCTTTGGTCGCCCTGATCCTGCTGCCCTTCGGGCAGGTTCGAGGCGGCAGTGACGGCACCCGGTTGGCTGTTGTTGCTTTGGTCCGACGACTCCTCGCTTTCCTGCGAGATCAGGGCGCGTTGTTCAGGGTCAAAACGCTGCTCGGTCAGCAATTCGGATTCGGTGACCAGATCAAGGTTCAGCTCGACGATCGCATTGCCGGTGCCGACATGCGCCTCAAGGATGCGCTCGACATTCCGCTTCATCTCGGCCTCGCGATCCTCGCCGGCCAGATCGTCGTTCGAGGCGACGACGCCGCGTTCGCTGTCGATCACGCTGACATGATCGGGCGACATGCCCGGAACGCCTGACGACACCAGAAACTTCAACGCTTTGGCCTGACTGCGGCTGATGGGTGTGCCGTCCGTCGTCAACGTGACCGAGGCGCTGGATTGCGCTTCCCGCCGGTAGCCGCGGGCATTGGGCACAGCCAGATGGACGCGGGCCGTCGTCACATTCGGCAGGGCAAGGATCGTGCGGGCAAGCTCGCCTTCCTTGGCGCGCCAATAGGCGGCATCGAACATCTGAGATGTGGTCCCGAACCCGGACATGCCGTCCAAAATCTCATATCCCGTGCCGCTGGCCGAAGGCAGCCCCTCGCCCGCCAGCGTCATCCGCAAGGCGTCGCGGCGGGCGTCTTCGACCCAGATCGCATCGCCGCGAATTTCATAAGGAACGCCGGATTTTTCGACCGCAGCCATGATCGCGCCGGATTGTTGCGGGTCCAGACCGGAATACAGCATCGCCATGTTCGGCCTGCTGGCCAGCCATGACAGGCCGATGACGCTGCCAAAGGCGATGGCGAATGCCGCAACCAGGACCGCGCGTTGCTTTGCGCTGCGTTCGCGCCAGTATTCCTGCAACTTTAGCAAAACCGCCCCCTTCGAATCGGCCGTGATCAACTTTCACGTGTGTCATGGCATGGCGGCGATTAAGAATTGGTTAGCTCCAAGGTGATACCCAATCGGCAGACCGATGGAGAATCACCATGACCGACGCCGCCGTCCCGGCCGACGCGCAGCCCGCCAAGGGCAGGAAAAAGCTTCTGCCGATCATCCTTGCCGTTCTGATGCTGGGGGGCGGATTTGCCTCGACCTATCTGGGGTTCTGGTCGCCCATGGCGCTGCTTAAGGCAGGCGACCATGCGCCCGAGGCGGCCCCGCTGCCGCAGACGCAATTCGTGGCCGTGCCGCAGATCGTGCTAAGCCTGTCGGGCCATGCGCCGCGCACGTTGGTGATGACGCTGAAGATTGAAACCGATGCTGCAAACCGGCCTGCGATCGAACATCTGCTGCCGCGCCTTTCCGATGCCTTCAACAGCTTCCTTGCCGGGATCGAGCCTAGTGCATTCGAAAAGCGCGGCATCCTTGACATCCTGCGCGACGAATTGGCGACGCGGGCCGTCTATGTGCTGGGCAAGGACGCATTCAGCGACATCCTTATCACGGAGTTCCGCATCCAATGACGCTTTCCCAGATCCTTCAGGCCGGGCTTCTGACGTTCTCGGTCGGGCTTGCGCTGTTCTGCTTTGTGCTGGCGCGGCGGTTGCGCAAGCTCAATGACCTGGAAACCGGGCTTGGCGGTGCGATCGCGGTGATGACCAGTGAAATCAACCGTCTGGAACGCTCGATCCAATCGGCCAAGGCCGAGGCGACGCAGGCCACCACCGGGCTTGCGGGCGAAATCGAACGCGCCAAGGAAGAACGCGCCTTTTGGTTGCTGCAACAGAAATTCGCCCAAAGCACCGCCGCCCGTCCCGCCAAGCTGCAGCGCCGCCGCCGCCGCGCCCCACAGGAGATGGCCGATGCGTAAGCATGTGCTTTCCGTGCTGGGCGGGGTGCTGGTTCTGGCTGCGGCTGCGCAGGGCGTCATGCTGATTGATGGCCGCGAAAGACTGCGCGCCAATGCCGAACCTTCGGCATTGCTGTCTGGCTGCACCGATGTTCCCGAAGCCGTAACGCTCGCCGATACGCTGCATCAGCGCGGGCTGCGGATCGAACGTTACATGCAGGACATCGACCGTCGCAAGGCCGAGATTGCCGTGGCCGAGCAGCAGCTTACCGAAAAACTGGTCGAGTTGCGAAAGGTCCGTCAGCAGATCAAGGATCAGCAGAACGGCAGCAGTCGTGCGCAGACCGACGACATCGCCCGCATCATTGCGGTCTATGATCAGATGAAGCCGGAACAGGCGGCCATGGTGCTGACAAACCTGCCACCGGATTTCGCCGCACAGATTCTGGCACGGGTGCAGCCCGAAACCGGAGCGCGGATCATGGCCTCGGTCGAGCCGGGGCAGGCGGCGCTTCTGACATCATACATGGGCGCCATTCGGGCGAAGAATTAAGGGAAAGCCATGATCGGTATCGTCGGAATTGTCGTGACCTTTGCCATGGTCTTTGGCGGCTATCTGCTGGCCGGGGGCAAGCTGGGGGTCATCCTGCATTCGTTGCCCTATGAGATGATGATGATCGGCGGCGCGGCTGTCGGAGCCTTTCTGCTGTCGAACGAAATGGGCGTCGTAAAGCAGGCTTTGGGCGGCATCGGACGGTCGATCAAGGGGCCGAAATGGCACGAATCCGATCTGCAGGACGTATTGTGCCTGCTGTTTCAATTGTTGCGTATCGCCCGCGCCAACCCCGTCGAGCTTGAAGGGCATATCGAAGATCCGGCCAATTCGCCGATCTTTCAGGCCTATCCCCGAATTTTGGCAGATGCGCAGGCGGTCGAGCTGATCTGCGACACATTGCGTTCGGCCAGCCTGAACTATGACGACCCTTATCAGGTCGAAGAAATGCTGTCCCAGCGCATCGGCCTGATGAACGAAGAGGCGATGCACGGCTCGCACGCGCTGCAAAACATGGCTGACGCATTGCCTGCACTGGGGATCGTCGCGGCAGTCCTTGGGGTCATCAAGACCATGAGCTCGATCGACCAACCGCCCGAGGTTTTGGGCAAGATGATCGGCGGCGCATTGGTCGGCACCTTTCTGGGCGTCTTTCTGGCCTATGCCATCGTCGCGCCCTTTGCCCAGCGTTTGCAGGCGGTCACAAAACAGGACCAATCCTTTTACGATGTCATCAAATCGGTTCTGGTCGCTGGCCTGCACCAGCATGCCACGAACCTGTGCGTCGAGGTGGGGCGTCAATCTGCCCCCGAGCATGTCCGCCCCAGCTTTGGCGATCTGGAAAACGCGCTGCGTGATCTCAAGAGGGCGGCGTGACCCCGGCGCTGACGATCATGGCGCTGCTGACGGGCACTTCGCCTGACGTGGTAACGCCTGAGGCGGCGTCGCAAGGTGCCGCGCCGATGATTGCGGAGGCGACCGAATGGTTGCTGGAGGGCCAGCCATTGCCCGCTGATCTGGATGCGCGATTGCGCCTGCTTGCGCCGTCCGAGCGGATGCGCGTCATCGTGTTCCTGCGTCGGTCGGGAATGCTGTCCGGGGCCGGCTGGGCGGTCGATGACCTGCTGGCTCCGGCGACGGAGAGCCTGGAATGAGCGTCGCCGAAACCCTCCCCACCAAAGGCTTGCCGATCCGTCCGATGGTCATCACGACGGGGCTGGTCATCATCGTCCTGTCGATGGTGCTGCCCTTGCCCGCATCGGTGCTGGACGTCGGCATCGCGTTTTCCATCGCGACCGCGACGCTGATCCTGGTCATGGCGGCGCTGGTGGACAAGCCCACCGACTTTCAGGCATTCCCGGTCCTGCTGCTGGTGTCGCTGCTGATCCGGCTGTCGCTGAACGTGTCGTCAACGCGGCTGATCCTGACGCATGGACAGAACGGCCCCGATGCGGCGGGCCATGTCATCAACGGGTTTGCGGAATTCGTCGCGGGCGGTTCGCTTTTGGTGGGACTGACGGTGTTTGCCGTCATCACCATCGTGAACTTCATGGTCATCACCAAAGGCTCGGGCCGGATGGCCGAGGTTTCGGCGCGTTTTGCGCTGGATTCGCTGCCCGGCAAACAGCTTGCCATTGACGGCGACCTGAACTCCGGCGCGATCGACCATGATGAGGCGAAGCGCCGCCGCGTGCAGGAACAGCGCGAGATCAGTTTTTACGGATCGCTGGACGGCGCCTCGAAATTCGTCAAAGGCGATGCGATTGCGGGTCTGGTCATTACGCTGATCAACCTTTTCGTCGGTCTTGCCAGCGGGGTGCTGGTCCATGGGATGCCGATCAGCGAAGCTCTTTCGACTTATTCCAAACTGACCATCGGTGACGGGTTGGTCACGCAGATCCCTGCGCTGATCACCTCGATGGCGGCGGCGCTGTTGCTCTCGCGGGGCGGGGCTACCGACACCACCGCCGATCTGTTGTCGAAGCAGCTGATGACCAACTGGCAGGTGCCTGCCGTGGTGGCCGGGGGGATGCTGCTGGTCGCGATGATCCCCGGAATGCCGCTGCCGGTCTTTCTGACGCTGGCCGCCGGGCTGGGCGCTGCTGCGTGGATCATTCGCCGCCGCGAAACCTCCCGCACCCTGCCCGAGCAGAAACCCACAGCGCCGCCTGCCGCCCCCGCTCAGGCCCGGATCGGTGATGTGCTGGATACCGAAGAAATCAGCGTCGAAATCGGTGCGGACCTGATTGCAAGTGCATTGGATCAGGGACGCGGCCTTGGCCAACGCATCACCAACCTGCGGCTGCATGTCGCGCGGACCTATGGCCTGATCCTGCCCGATGTGCGGATTACCGATGGTTCCTGTTTCGCGGACGGCGAATACATGATCCGCCTGCAAGGCGTGGTGCGTGGACGCGGCAGACTGATACGCACTGCCGTTCTGGCACTTGGTCCCGAGGAGGTGCTGCAAGACCTGCCCGGCGATCCGGTGCGCGAACCGGTCTATGACAGTCCTGCCAAGTGGATCGCCCCCGAACGTCAGGACGATGCCGCGATCGCCGGGGCCACTGTCGTCATTCCGATGGAGGTTCTCTCGACCCATCTGATGGAGGTGGTGAAGTCGAATCTGCCCGCGCTGCTGAGCCTGTCGTCGATGCAGCGCATGATCCGCGAGCTTGGCAACGTCTCGGACGAACATCGCGCGCAACTGAACCAACGTTTCTTCGATGGCATGGTGCCCGACAAGGTTGCGCCCGAAATGCTGCTGGCTGTCCTGCGCGGAATGCTGGAGGAGCGGCTGTCGATCCGCAATCTGGTGCTGATCACTGACGCCGTGCACGACGCGCGCAGCGCAGCCACCCCCGAGGCGGTCTATGAACAGGTCCGGCGCAGATTGCGGGGCCAGATCACCGAACAATTCTCGACCGCGGACGGTCATCTGGACATCCTGCAACTGCACCCGCAATGGGAGGCCGAGATTGCCCGCGCCGAAGCCGAGGCAGGCCGAACCGGCACAGCGCCCGTGCCGCAACTACAGCAAAAGCTAGCCGAGGAAGTGCGCCGCGCCCTGGCCAGCCTGCCACCCCTGACCGAGCCGGTGCTGGCCGTGCCAGACCATCGCCGCCGCCTGATCCGCATGATGCTGGCCTCGGCAAGTGTGTCAGTGCCTGTTCTTGGGCTGGATGAAATCGATCCGATGGCCAAGGTGCGGGTCTGTGCCACCGTCTCGGCATGACGGCACTGACCGATCCCGATATGGCGTCGCTGCTGACTGTCTTGCTGTTGACCTACTGCCGGGTTCAGGCCTGTCTGCTGGCTTTGCCCGCATTCTCGATGCGCGGCTTGCCGGTCAGATTGCGGGTGGCGCTGGCGATGTCGCTGACACCGCTTCTGGCCGAATTCGCCGCACCGCCCGCTGGGGCGGAAAGCCTGCCCGACCTGTCGATGCTATGCGCAGCCGAAATCGTCACGGGGCTGGCGCTGGGGGGGCTGGTGCGTCTGTTCGCCTTTGCGCTGGAAATCGCGGCCTCGGCCATTGCGGCGACGGCATCATTGTCGCAAATCATGGGGGTCGCGAACGAGTTTTCGCCACATCCCATTGGCAACCTGTTGCATCTGGCGGGGCTCGCGCTGCTGATGGCCATGGGTTATCCGCTGCTGGTCTGTGACCTGCTGCGCGAAAGCCTTGCACTGCGTCCGGTCGGCGGCTGGCCGGTCATTGCAGAATTGATGCCCACCGTGCTGGGGCTGATCCGGCGCAGTTTCGTGCTGGCGATGCTGCTGGCCGCCCCGTTTATTCTGGGCGGTTTTCTGTTTCAGGCCCTATCGGGGATGATCAGCAAGGTCATGCCCGCGCTGCCCGTGATGTTCATCGCGGCCCCCGGCGCGATCCTGCTGGCATTGCTGGCGCTGGTCTTGCTGACACCTTCGATACTGTCCGTCTGGGCAGATGCCGTGCTGAACGTCATGGCGGCGGACCTGCCATGAGCGAGCAGGAAGAAGACAAGCAGTTCGAGGCCAGCGAGCAAAAGCTGCGCCGCGCCCGTGAACAGGGCGATATTCCACGCTCGGTCGAGCTGTCATCGGCCATGATGTATCTGGGCCTGTGGATGGCACTGCCCTTGGCAGCGGCTTGGGCGCTGCCGGACTGGGTTGCGATGGCCGCGCGCGCGATGGGTGCAGAGCCCTGGCCGGATGGGCGGGGCCGATCGGTCATGGACATTGCGTGGGGGCTGTCAGGATTTGCCAGCCTTGCGACGCTGGTCTTTGTCGCGATCATGACCGTGCCGATCTTTGCTGGATTGATCGTGCAGCGCGGCATTGTCTTTACCCCCAAGAAACTCATGCCGGATCTGAACCGGATCAATCCGTTGAAGAACGCCGCGCAGAAATTTGGCGGCGCGGGGCTGGCGACCTATGCGATCTCGCTGCTCAAGGTTTGTCTGGTGGGGGCGGGGGGCTGGCTGCTTTATGCCTCATTGCTGGGTTGGATGATGACATCGGGGGCGATGGCCGACCTGCAATGGGTCGCGGGGCTTGGGCTGATGATGCAGCGCGTCGTCTGGCTGGCGCTGGGGATCGGCTTTGCCTTTGCAGCCATCGACATACTATGGAAGCGGCTGGAATATTTGCGCCGCCAGCGCATGTCGCGCAAGGAAATGCTGGACGAACACAAGGAAAGCGAAGGCGATCCGCACCTGAAATCCGCCCGGCGGCAAAAGGGGCTGGACATCGTGATGAACTCGATGCTGGCCGATGTCGAAAAGGCCGATGTCGTGATCGTCAACCCGACCCATTATGCCGTCGCGCTGGAATGGAAACGTGGCAGCGGCCGCGCACCCGTCTGTCTGGCGAAAGGGGTCGATGATGTCGCCCGTCGTATCCGCGAAAGGGCTGGCGAACATCGCGTGCCGATCTGGTCGGATCCGCCCTGCGCGCGCGCGCTCCATGCCACCGTCGAGGTTGGGGCCGAAATTCGCGCCGAACATTTTGCCCCGGTGGCAGCGGCCATCCGATTTGCCGAAGCCATGCGTAAAAAGGCGCGTGGTGGCTGGTCCGGTTTGCCGACGACCCGAAAGAACCAAAAATGAGGAAAAAGGCTGATGAACTGGCGCGTCTTCAGCGTCTGGCGCAGTTAAGGTCGGATATCGAAATGCGCAAACTTTCGGTCTACCGGGCGCATGTCACGGCGGCCCAGTCGCGAATCGCGGTCATCGAGGCCAAGATGCAGCAGCTTTACGCAAGCAGCGCGCCGTTTTCGGTGTCCGAGGCACGTCTGGCCAATGCGCTTGCTGGCGATCATGCCCGCCAGCTTGTCCGGGCGGAAGCCGATCTGGCGCGCATGATGCCAGGCTTTGAGAGCGCCCGCGCCGCAGCCATCCGCGAATACGGTCGTGTCCGCGTATTGGAGGAAATCCGACTTAGCGCGCGGGTGCTGGCCGGGGACGGTCAGGGGTCAGGGAAAGGACCGTCGTAAAACAACGCTTTCCCGTAACTGTCAAAAAAACGTGAACAAATTGCCGTAAAGCGACCCGGCCTTGGTCTGGCAGATCAGGCTGACCCGGACTGTTTCAGGGCTGATGAAAGACAATGGCCTTGCCGCTCAGACTTACTGCACCCGTCACTTACGCCAATTTTTCACCGTTTATGCTGGGACAGCACAGCACGGGCCAGGTGCAGATCAGAAGGCGAAGGAATGTTTTGGCAATCATCGCTTGACCCGATACGAGACAAAATGATTCTGATTATTGTAAACAACAACTATTCCGGGTCCTCATACCCCGGAGGCGGAGCAGGCGGGGCACGATCCGACGGCATGGAAGTTCGAATGGATAGGGATTGGCAGGTGCGACTGGCAAAGCGCAGCTTTGGGACGGTAGAGATACACCGGCTGGCAAAGGCTATGCAACATGCCGCAATCCGAATAATACGGATCCGGCCCGGTCGCGGATCGGCCTGTTTCAGAGTGCCCAGTCTGGGTCAAGCGCCTGAACCGTTTGAATGTTAATGAGGAGAATCGAACGAATGGCGAAAGCCCTTCCCGTTACGCGGGGCCGCAAGTTCCAGCAGGTGCTTGAGGGTGCGCGGACGATCTTCCTGAGAGACGGGTTCGAAGGCGCGAGTGTCGACGACATCGCGCGCGAAGCAGGCGTGTCCAAAGCCACGCTTTACAGCTACTTTCCCGACAAGCGGATCATGTTCATGGAGGTGTTCCGCAGCGAATTGGCGCGGCAAGCCGCCGATGCCAGCGCGCTGATCGAGGTCGATCTGCCGGTCGATCAGATCCTGCCCTTTATCGTGCAGATCATCTCGGCGCATATCGTGTCCGATTTCGGATTGCGGATATTTCGTGTCAGCGTGGGCGAATCCGAACGTTTCCCTTCGCTTGCACAGGAATATTACGAAGCCGGCCCCACGCTTTTGCGCCAGCAGCTGATCAAATATCTGCAGCATTGCGTGGCGCGGGGCGAGTTGCGCATCCCCGATTTTGAACTTGCCGCCGATCAGCTGATCGAGCTGTCCAGCGCCACCGTCCACGACCGCGCCCTTTTTCTGGGAACCAAGGCGATCGACAAGGAAACGCTGCGCCGGGTCAACAACGGTGCCGTGCGCATGTTTCTGGCCTATTACGGCGGTGGTGAAACTGCATTCGCGACTGCAGCGGAATAGCCGACGACCTTGCCGCATGCGGCATCTGAGGCAGGCAGGTCACGAATCCGTCGTGAAAAACCTGCGCTGCTTCTATTTTCTTTCGCCGGGCCATATGGTGTCGGCATATTTGCTCTCTGACGCTGGATGACTTTGCGATGATCCGACCTCTACTCGTCCTTGCCGCCCTTGCTCCGCTGGTCGCCTGCGCGCCCGCTCCGGCACCCGCGCCGGAGCCGGTTCTTGCGGTCGATCCCGTTCCGGTCACGCCGGTCGCGGGGATCAGTGGCCTGCAGTCGCGCGAACCCGATGCCTGCCACGCCAAGGATTACGTCTCGGCACTGGGTCAGCCCGGCAGCGTGATTTCCGGTCTGGGCCTGACCCGCGACTATCGTGTGGTCGAATATCGCGGGATCGAGCCGCAGGAATATGATCCGCTGCGCATCGTGTTCCGTCTGGATGCGGCTGGCAACATCTACAATATCGATTGCGGCTGATGCGGATGCGAGCGCTGGCCGCGCCATTGGCCCTGCTTGTCCTTGCCGCGTGCGAGGAGCAGGCACCCGCGCCGGTTTCACCGTCGCAGCCCCCAACCGAGGATGCCTGCGGCGCATCGCGTTTTCAAGGGCTGGTCGGCCAGTCCAAGGATGCGGTGGCCAAGGCGAACCTGCCCGAAGATGCGCGTATTATCGGCCCCAATGACGCGGTGACGATGGATTTCCGTCCCGCGCGGTTGAACGTCGAAATCGGCACCGATGATCGTGTCGCGCGGGTCGGCTGCTACTAAGGCAGCATGCATGATTGTGGCGGGATTGGCGCGGGCGAAAGCTTCGCGCCATTCTGGTTTTTCGGGGACAGGACGTGATCCAGCTAAGGCGCTGTTTTACAAGTGTCTGATTGACCAGTCGTCCCCTCAGCATTTGCCTGTATCGCTTTGGCAAGCTGCGTTGTCGGCGCCTTTGACGGGCGCGCTGCGTAACTGGTGCAGGTGTGGCATGACAAAGCGGAACACGCCGCGAATATATCCGACGCGATATGCCCGAACGGCTTGAGGTCTGGAAAACACGGATACGATATTGGCAGAGGTCCAAACGCGAACTTGGCCGCACGCGTCGAATGCAACCCGCAGAATTCGCAGCATCCACTGAAAGCGATGGAGGCGGGTACCGGAATCGAACCGGTCTTCACGGATTTGCAATCCGCTGCGTAACCTCTCCGCCAACCCGCCGTTGTCGTAGGACTGACCGGGGGTTTAGCTGCTTCGGCGGCGGGGTGCAAGACGGGGAATGCTGCGCCCGGCCTGCTTAGTCCCGGCGCGGCGAATAGATATAGTCGCGGCGGAAAGGGTAATCCGACCCAGCGCCCGGAAGGTCGTGACGCGTGGCCTGCCCGTCCGGGCGCGTCATCAGGATCTGGTAAAGCGAAGTCCAGCCCTCCTCGAATGCCAGCGCGCAGCCCGCCAGATACAGGCGAAAGGCGCGCAGCACCTCGGCGGCGCGGTCGGGGGTCATGGTCTTGCGCAGCACGGCCTCGGCCTCGGGCAGACGGGCCTCCAGATTGTCGGACCAGCACCACAGCGTGCGGGCGTAATGCGGGCGCAGGTTTTCGGTATCCACCATCTCAAGCCCGGCTTGCGACAGCTGGCGGATTGCCAGGCTGACATGCAGAAGCTCTCCGCCCGGAAAGATGAACTTCTCGATGAAATCGCCAAGCCCGCCGCCGATCATGGCATCGTCCAGCCCAGAGACAGTGATGCCATGGTTCATGGCCATCCCGCCGGGGCGCAGCAGGTCATGCACATTGCGGAAATACAGCTGCATATTCGCGCGGCCCACGTGTTCGAACATCCCGACCGAGGCAAGCTTGTCAAAAGGCCGCTCTGGCTTGAGGTCGCGATAGTCGCACAGGTGGATGCGGACCCGGTCGCCCAGCCCCTTTTGCGTGATCAGCTGCGAGACGTGATCGAACTGGTTCTGCGACAGGGTGATGCCGGTCGCATCGACGCCGTAATTTTCGGCGGCATGGAACAAAAGCCCGCCCCAGCCCGCGCCGATGTCCAGAAAACGCTCGCCCCTGCGCAGGTCCAGCTTGCGGCAGATATGGTCCAGCTTGGCGGTCTGCGCCTGTGCCAGATCCATATCGGCCTTGCGGAAATAGGCGCAGGAATAGACGCGCTGCGGGTCCAGCCATATCTGGTAGAATTCGTCCGAAACGTCATAGTGAAAGCGGATCTGGGCCGCATCGCGTTCGCGGTTGTGGCGCAGGATGGACGCAAGGCTCCACCAGACGCGCTGCCATGGTTTGGGCTTATGCGCTTGCCCGTCATCGGGAACCAGCGCCGCCACCACATGCATCAGCGCGCGCATACTGCCGTCGATGCTGACCTCTCCGGTGACGATCTTGGCCCCCAGAGCACCCAGATTGCCCGATGCCATGGGGGCAAGCGCGGCCATGTCGTGAAAGGCCACCTCGACCTCGGCGCTGGGTGGTCCGATCACGCCACCCGAGGGCAGGCGGATGCGCAAAGGCACGGCCAGATGGTCAAGTCGGTTCTGGATCGCATGTTCGATGGATGTCATTGACAGACCCCCTTCGCCTCAGCGGCCGGGAACGGTCGGGCCGCTACCATACGAGAGATATTCGCCCGAAAGCCGCGCGGGTCAACCCCCGAGGGGTCGGGATTATCATATTCGAATGGCAGAAAAAACGAAGGCGGCCCTAAGGCCGCCTTGTCGTTTTCTTCCCGAGAGAAGATTTTGGAGCGGGCGAGGCGATTCGAACGCCCGACCCTAACCTTGGCAAGGTTATGCTCTACCCCTGAGCTACGCCCGCACTCCGTCCCGATGGCGCGTCGCCTTCGGTGAGCGGTGATTTACGGAACGGTGCGGGTGGGTGCAAGAGGAAAATAGCGATCCTGCAAAAAAATCTTCGGGTGCCGCTGCGGCAGGGTCGGACCCCGGCCTTGACCCGGACCGGCAAAGCAAGAAACCATCGGACAAAGGGGGCGATGCCGATGAAACCAGCCGACCGGCTTTCCGAATTCGTGCGCCTGTCCTTGGCGCAGGGCGGCGATGCTCAGACGATCCGCGCGGCCTTGGGGCAGGCGGGCTGGTCTGCGCCCGAGATCGAGGATGCCATGTCGGGCTGGCTGCCGGGCCAGCCGCCCGTGCCGCGCCCGCGCCCCTATGCCTCGGCGCAAGAGGCGCTGCTATACGGGCTGCTATTCGTGTCGCTGGGCGTCGTTGCGTGGCATCTGTGCCAGTTGGGCATGGGGCTGATTGATTACCTGATCCCCGATCCCGGCGAATATCCGGTCGCGCCCGGCAGTTCCGAACGCTGGTCCATCGCGGCGCTGATCGCCTTCACGCCGGTCTTTGTGCTGCTAAGTCGGCAGGTGGCGCGGCTAAGCCGGGACGACGCGGGGCGCAGGCGGTCCTTGGTGCGCAAGTGGTTCGCTTCGCTGACGCTGATGGTGGCGGCGCTGGTCTTTCTGGGCGACGCGATCTGGGTGATCTATGCACTGCTGAACGGCGATCTGACGCTGCGGTTCATCTGCAAGGCGGCGCTGGTTGCGGTGATCGCCGCGCTGGTGCTGGGCTATTACCGGGACGAGATGGATGGCTAAGGGCTGGACGACCATCGCCATCGGGATCGTCGCTGCCTTGGCGGTGGTGCTGGGGCTGGTCCTGACCGGCGGACCGGGTCATGCCCGCAAGCAAAAGCGCGACATGCAGCGCGAACAGGATCTGATAAGCATGTCGTCATGGATCGACTGCATCGCGCAGTCGCGAAACGCCTTGCCCCAGACGCCTGAGCCGACCGATCAATGCGCGTGGGACCAGCGTGCCGCCGGCCCCTATACGCAGGCGCCATATCGCTATCAGGCGATCTCGCCGCGCAGCTATCGCATCTGCGCGGATTTCGAATTGCCGCCGCAGCGACCGATCGACCGGTGGGGCCGCGATGCCGAGGGCTGCATCACCCGCGAATTCCTGCCCCGCGGCTAGACGGTTTCGGGCTGGGTCAGCAGCGCGCCGATGGGGCGTTCGCCCGCATCCAGGGCCAAAGCGGCGCGCAGGAATGCGGGCAGGGTGACCGCGTGGCGCGTGAAATCGGCGGGGGGTGTCAGCACCGGGTCCGCCTCAAGGCACAGGTCCAGCCCATTCGCCTCGCCGTCGCCGCGGATGGTGATGTTGAAGCCGTCGCCCGGACCATTTGACAGCACATGCCGCTGGGTTTCGGTGCCGTCGAAACGCGCAGGCTCGAACGGCAGGACGTTGATCAGCGGCGAGAAAAAGAACCGCTGCGACGCGCCCAGCCCATAGTCGAAGCCGATCTGTTCGATGCGGTAGCGGCCATGACGGCGCAGCTTGCGCAGGCGGCCCGCAAGTTGCGTCACGGTCTGCGCGACGCTTTCGGTCGCGGCCACGCTTGCGTCGAATGGCAGGATGTTGACGACCAGCGCCGGGATGCGGATGGCGACGCTGCCCATCCGGCTCATGTAAGGCAACCAGATCGGCATGGTGACACGGCCTGCGCTGTCCTGCACCCTTGCGGCGGAATGGTCGCGCAGTTCCAGCGCGGCCCATGCCGAACACAAGGCAGTCAGCAGATCGGGCCAGCCGATGCCCAGTTCGGATGCCCGCGCCAGCAGCGATGGGCGCAAATCGACCAGCGATTCTTCGTGGCACATCGGACTGGCCGGATAATCCTCTGAACCCTTTTGCAGCACCTTGGGCGCGGGCGGGGCGGACAGAATATCGGTCCAGTGCTGGCCATCCTTGGCGTGGCGCGGACTGGCGCGGTAGTCGCCTTCCTCGGTCAGATAGGCGAAAAAGCTGGTCAGCGGCTCGCCCGTGGGCAGCCCGTCGCGATGGGCGGCGTAAAGCTGGGCGCAGCGCGTCTCCATCAGGCCCATCGCGTAGCCGTCCAGAACGATATGATGGCCGCGGTTATACCAGACAAAGCGGTCGGCCCCCAAACGGATCAGCCATTGCTGCGACAGGGGCTGGTTCACCAGATCCAGCGGCGCTTCCACATCGGCCTGCATCATGGCCATTGCATCGGCCATCGGATCGGGCCTGACGCTGAAATCCAGATGCCGCAATTCGGGCCGCCGCGTCGGGTCAAGCTGCTGACGCGGCCCTTCGTCACCTTCGGTAAAACGCAGTGACAGCACATCGGTTTCCGCCACGACCTGCGTGATCGCACGGGCCAGCGCATCGGCATCGACCGCGCCGCGCAGCTCGACCGCATGGGCCACGGTCGAGACGGCCTCGCCGGGATGCAGGCGGAATTCTTCCCAGAAATCCAGTTGCGCAAGGGTCAGCTTATATTCAGCGCGTTGATATTTCGTCATGAAATCCTGCCGCCCAACGATGGGGGTCATCCGTTTGTGCAAGGGAAAGCTGGCTGGGGTGGCGGCATTTGTCGCCACCCCGCTTGCTTCGAGAGAGAAAGCTGGATAAAAATACTCGACTATTATGCCCCGTCAAGCGGGCGTCGTGGTGTGGGCTGAACCCCGCCACCAGCGAAGGACAGGCAGATGATCGAATTCACCCCGTGGCCACAGGATCAGGCCCGCCGCTATCGCGAGGCTGGCTATTGGATCGACCAGCCCATGACGCATCTTCTGGATGCGCAATTGGCGGTGCAGCCCGACGCCACGGCCATCGTCTGCGCAGACCGTCGCTTCAGCTATGCCGATCTGGACCGCCTGTCGCGCCATCTGGCTGCGCGTCTGGCCGCGCAGGGGCTGGGCCATGGCGATACCGCGCTGGTGCAGTTGCCGAACGTGGCCGAGTTCTTCATCAGCTTCTTCGCGCTGCTGCGCATCGGGGTCGCGCCGGTCAACGCGCTGTTCAGCCATCGCCGGTTGGAGATGACCTCATACGCCGCCCAGATCGCGCCCAAGGTCGTCATCGCATCCCGCGCGCATGAGCTTTTCGCCGATGACGCCTTTGCGGATGAACTGCGCGCGGGCGGCGTCCGCCATGTTTTGTTGCTGGGCGACGATACGCCCCGGACAAACCTTGCCCATTGGCTGACGCATGACGCCGACCTGCCCGCGGATGCCGGCCCGACGCCTGCCGATCAGGTTGCGTTCTTTCAGCTTTCGGGTGGCAGTACCGGCACGCCCAAGCTGATCCCGCGCACGCACAACGACTACGATTACAGCGTCCGCGCCAGCGCCGAGATCAGCTGCTGCACGCCCGCCACGCGGTTCCTGTGCGCGCTGCCTGCGGCGCATAACTTCACGCTTAGCTCGCCCGGTTCGCTGGGGGTGTTCCACGCGGGCGGCACGGTGGTTCTGGCCCCAAGCCCCGAGCCACTGACCTGTTTCGACCTGATCGCCCGCGAAGGCGTCACCATGGTCCCGCTGGTCCCGCCCGCCGTCGCCCTGTGGCTGCGCGCGGTCGAAGAAGCCCCATCCCACCGCGCCAAGCTGGACACGCTGGAACTGATGCTGGTCGGCGGCGCCAGTTTTGCCGAGGCGGTGGCCCGGCGCGTGCCCGAAACGCTGGGCTGCCAGTTGCAGCAGGTCTTTGGCATGGCCGAGGGGCTGGTGAACTATACCCGGCTGGGCGACGATCCGCAGATCATCTTTACCACGCAGGGCCGTCCGATCAGCCCCGACGACGAAATCCGCGTCTTGGACGAAAGCGGCGATCCGGTGGCCGATGGCACGCCCGGCGCATTGGCGACCCGTGGCCCCTATACCTTCCGCGGCTATTATCGCAGCCCCGAACACAACGCCAAGGCCTTCGACGCGGATGGGTTCTATCACTCGGGCGATGTGGTGGTGCGCGAAAACGGCTATCTGCGTGTCGTCGGCCGCATCAAGGACCAGATCAACCGGGGCGGCGAAAAGATCGCCGCCGAAGAGATCGAGAACCTTCTGGTCCGCCATCCCGACATCACCCACGCCGCGCTGGTCGCGGTCGAGGATGCCAATCTGGGCGAGAAAAGCTGCGCCTTCCTTGTGCTGCGCGACGGGGCCGAAAAGCTCTCTCCGCCCGCTTTGCGCCGCTGGCTGATCGCCCAAGGCGTTGCCGAATACAAACTGCCCGACCGTTTCCGCATCGTGCCTGATCTGCCGCTGACGGCGGTGGGCAAGATCGACAAGCGCCGCCTGCGCGACAGCCTTGCGGCCACCGCCTGAAAGGAAAGACCATGACGACCACAATTGACATCAGCCGCGACTGGCTGGCCACCCGCATCCAGACCATGATCGAGGATGATTGCGACATCGACCCGGCCGAGAATCTGGTGCTTTACGGGCTGGATTCCATCGCCGTGATGACGTTCTCGTCGGAACTGAAGCAGTTGGGGATCGAGGCAAGTTTCGAGGAACTGGCCAAGGAACCCACGCTGGATGCGTGGTGGGCCTTGTTGCAGGCGCGCCGCTAAGGGCGCGCCGCAGGTTCAGGCGCGCAGCGTCGCGCCGCCATCGACATACAGGTCGGCCATGGTGACATGGCCCGCCTGATCGGACAGGAAGAACATGACCGCCCCGGCAATATCCTCGGGTGTCGCAAGTTTCTTCATCGGGATGCCGGTGCGATAGGCCTCAAGATTGCCGTCCAGCACGGCGCGTTCGCCCGCCCCGCCATCGGATGCCCACATGCCGGTCTGCATCGGCGTCAGCGTCGATCCGGGCGCGACGATATTGCAGCGCACGCCCTTGGCCGCCAGTTCCAGCCCCAGACAGCGGATCAGCATGGTCGCTGCCGCTTTGGAGGCGGCATAAGCCCCCATGTTCAGCCGCGGGATTCCCGCCGCATTGGAACTGACGGTGACGATGGCCCCCGCACCCTGCCGCGCCATGGCGACACCAAAAGCGCGGGTGACGTTGAAGGTGCCGGTCGTGTTGATGTCAAAGACGCGCTGCCATTCGGTCAGCGCCATGTCCAGCAGTGGGCTGATCGTCACGATCCCCGCGACATGGATGCCAAGCGCCAGCGGGCCGTGCTGCGCCTCGGCCCAGGCGACCAGCGCATCCGCCGCCGGTCCGTCGCGCACGTCCAGCACATGGGCGATCGCGCCGGGGGCCACGGGGTTTGCGGCCAGCGCGGCCTCGGTATCGGTGGCGATGACGGTCGCACCCGCGTCCAACAAGGCGCGGGTGACGGCTTGACCGATGCCGCCCGCGGCCCCGGTGACGATGGCAAGCTTGCCTTCAAATCCGGTCAGGCGCATTCAGAGACACTTTCGAAAACGGTCACGGCCTGATCGGTGGTCATCGGCACGCCGCATGTGGCGGCGATCCAGCCCATCGCCAGATCCAGCTTGTCGCGGCTGAAATCGGCCTGCGCATCGGCCACGGCGAAGGTTTCGATGTCGCGCTGGAACGCCTCGACCGCGGTGGCGAGGCAGCCGATATGGGCATAGACGCCGCAGATCATCAGCTGGTCGCGCCCGCGCGCCCGCATCAGCGTTTCCAGATTCGACCGCTGAAAGGCGCTGTAGCGATGCTTGACCAGCACGATGTCGGCTTCGGTGGGCGCAAGCGCGGGCAGTACCTCCTCATGCTCGGGCGTGGCGCTCATGCCCGGTCCCCACAGATCGGCCTGCAAGCCGCGATCGGGGCGGAACTGGTTGCCCTTTTGCGCAGTGTAGAAGACCGGCACCCCCGCCGCGCGGGCATCGGCGATCAGGCGGGCGATATTAGCCACCACCGGGTCCAGCACGCTGGCCGGAAAGGGGCGGCAGAAATAGCGCTGCATGTCATGGACCAGCAGCGCGATCCGGTCCCGCTGTGGCTGCCATGCGCCGCGCGCCGCTGGCAGATCGGCCAGCACCGGCAGGGCGTAGGGGGCGATTCCGGGAAGTCCCATGGTTTACTCCGTCACTTTGTTCACGCCCGAAAGCCCCGCATCCAGCGGCAGCCCAAGGGCGGTCAGGAAGGCGCCGAACTTGGCGCCGGTTTCAGCCGCCTCGGCCATCGGGTCCGAGCCGGGAACGATGCCCGCCCCCGCATAAAGCCGGGCCTGCGAGCCACTGATTTCTGCGCAGCGGATGGCGACCTGCCAAGCGCCGTCGCCCTTGGCATCGCACCAGCCGACCGCCCCGGCATAGAAATCGCGCGGGAATGCCTCAAGCGCGCCGATCAGGTCATAGGCGCGGCGCATCGGCGCACCGCAGACAGCGGGCGTGGGATGCAGCAGCGCCGCCAGCACGACCGAGGGCGTGTCGGGATCGGTCAGCTCGCCCTCGATCCGGGTGCCCAGATGCCACATGCTGCGGGTGTTGGTCAGGGTCGTGCCCTGCGGCGCGGCAAGTCGGCGACAATGGGGCGACAGCACGTCCATGATGTATTCCACCACGAAAGCATGTTCGCGATGGTCCTTTTCCGAATGCCGCAACGCCTCGGCATTGGCACGGTCCAGCGCCGCATCGGCCAGACGCCGCGCCGACCCCGCCAGCGGATGCGAGGAAATCGCCCGGCCCCGCTTTTCCAGCAGCAGTTCCGGCGTCGCGCCGCAAAGCGTGCGCCGTGCGGCATTGCCCTGTGCGGGCAGGGCCACGCGGAATGCGGTGACAGCCGGATCCGCCCCCAGCCGCGCCATCAGCGCCGGAACCGGGATTTCCACGCCCGCCTCGATCAGCAGGCTGCGGGCAAGGACGATCTTTTCCAGCGCATTGGGCTTGCCGGCCTCGTCCTGCATGATGCGCAGGGCGTGATCGACGGCGGCCGCGTAATCGCCCGCAGCAGGCTGCGCCGACAGGTTCCAGTCGCGCAGCGGCAGCACGCCTTGGCCGTCGGCGTCGGGGGCGTCGTCGGTTCTGGCACTGGCCGGGCACAGCCACAGACAATCGGCGTCGTCGCGTTCAAAGGGCAGCGCACCGCCAAGGATCGCGCCGCTACCTGCGCTGGCCAAGGCGCGGTCCACGCGCGCGGCCAGGGTTGTCATCGTTCCGCGTGGCAGGGGAATCGGCGCGCCGCGTCCGATCACCCGGCCCTGCGGACCGTCAAACGCAAACAGCACAGGATGCTGCGTGCGCGGTGCCAATGTCTCGATGGCCTCTGACATGCGAATGTTCATGTGTTTTCTCATCGAATGGGGTTTCAGCCCCGCGGTGCGCGTGGCGCAGCCGGGGAGGATGCACGGATGGGGGTCCGTGAAACGGGGCGAAGCTCTCCTGCTCGTGTCGGTTCGCGGGTGGCGAAAGGCCCTTCGTCCGAAGGGGAGAAGGCGGCGCACGGCACCCCTTCTGGGCTTCCCGGCGGCAATCTGTCAGAGGCCCAAATCCAAGGCAAGTAAAATCGTCAGGATTGTTAGGGCAGGCACAGTTTCGCCCATCGCGAATTTGATGCCGCAGTGCGGAACCCAAAAGGTATCAGAGGGTTGGCTAGTGGTTGCAGGCATCGCCGAGGATGGAATGGCACAGTTTGAACTGTCAAAGGCACGGGTCTGCGCGGTGGTAAATGTCGGTTCGGGCCGCAAGGCGGGGCCGACGATTGCCACGCAATTGCACGAAAGGCTGTCGGGCCGCGTGGCGGAACTGGATATCCGCAAGGTCGAAAAGGGCGAGGATCTGCTGGCCATCGCACGCGATGCTGTCGAACAGGGCTTCGATCTGATCGTGGCGGCGGGGGGCGACGGGACGCAGGCGGCGGTGGCCAGCGCCGTCACCGGGACCGATGCCGCGATGGTGGTCATCCCCGGCGGCACCTTCAATTATTTCGCGCGCGATCTGGGATCGGGCGAAACCGTCGATGAGGCGTTGAAGATTTTCGACGCGCCCATGCTGCGCCGCATCCATGTCGGCGAAATGAACGGCATGATCTTTCTGAACAATTGCAGCTTTGGCGCCTATCCCGAAATCCTGAAGCGGCGCGAAAGCATCTATAAGCGTTGGGGCCGGTCGCGCATTGCCGCCTATTGGTCTGCGGTCGCGGCGCTGTGGAACCTGCGCCACCCCTTGAAACTGGTCGTGCGCGCGAACGGGACCGAGCGGCGCTTTACCACCGCGCTCGCCTTTGTCGCCAAAAGCGCCTATCAGCTTGAGGTCTTTGGACTGGAGGGCGCGCAGGACATCCGCGACGGCAAGGTGGCCCTGCTGGTCGCACGGGCGCAGCGGCCCGCGCCGCTGGTCAAGGCGGCGCTGCGGCTCGCCATGGGCAAGACGGCGCGGTATCACGACTTCGACCTGATCGCCGCCGAGGAGATGGAGCTGGAGACCCTGCCAAAGCATGAATATGTCGCGCATGACGGCGAAAAGACGTGGATGGATTCGCCGTTTCGCGTCCGGGTGCGGCATCATGCGCTGGCCGTTCTGGTCCCCGCCGAAAGTCAGGGGCGCGACGCGGCATGACGCGACTGGTGCATCTGTCCGACCTGCATTTCGGGTATGAGCGGGAATCACTGATCTATCCGCTTCTGGACCGCGTGAACCGCGCCAATGCCGATCTGGTGGTGGTGACGGGCGATCTGACCCATCGCGGACGCTCGGCCCAGTTTGCGCAGGCGGCGGCCTTTCTGCGCCAGATCGAAGCTCCGCTGATCGCCGTGCCGGGCAATCACGACATCCCGCTGTATAAACTGGCTGATCGGATGACGAAGCCTTACAAGCGGTACAAGCGGGCGATTGCGCAGAACATGGAGCCGGTGGGCCATGTCGGCAATCTGCGCGTGCAGGGCGTCAACAGCGTCGATCCGATGGCGTGGCAGCGCGGGGTTCTGACCTCGACCCAGATGCGGCGCGTGGTCGATGGGATCGAGCCGAAATGCGTCAACATCGTCGCCATGCACCACCCGATGCAGCAGCGGCCCGAAATCGACAAGGCGCTGATGCGCGGCGCGCCCGAGGCTTTGGCACTGTTCGAATTGCAGGGCATTCAGGTCGTCCTGACCGGGCATCTGCATATCTGGTCGGTCGGCGCATTTCTTGGCCCCGAAGGCCGCGGCATCCTGCAAATTCAGGGCGGCACCGCGCTTTGCGCGCGTGAGGATGATCTGCAGAACGAATTCGCCGTGCTGGATTTCGACGGCCCGGATCTGCGGATCGAACGCCATGTCGCGCCGATGAACGAAAGCGGGTTCCGTGACCCCGAGATCCTGAAATTCACGCGCATCGACCGCCGATGGCAACCTGACGGTCAATCCTGAGCGTTTCGATTAGTTTTGACTGGACCTTGGGGGATCAAGCCTTTACCCCGGCGCTGATCCATCTGGGAAAGGTCCAATCATGCGCGCATTCGCCCTTTCGGTCGTTCTGGCCATTTCGCTTGGTTCCGCCGCATTGGCCGAGGTCGCGGTTCCGACCGCGCTTGGGCCGGTGACGATCAGCGCCATGCCCGAAAAAGTGGTGGTCTATGACCTGCCCGCGCTGGATACGCTGGCCGCGCTTGGCGTGACCCCGGTGGGTGTACCGGACAAGCTGTATGTGAATTATCTGGACGACGCGGCTGCGAACGCGACAGTCGTGGGCACGCTGTTTGAGCCCAACCTTGAAACGCTGGCCGGTCTGGCCCCCGATCTGGTGGTGCTTGGCGGGCGCTCCGCCGCGCAGAAATCCGCGGTCGAGCAGGTCGCCCCCGCCATCGACATGACCATCGGAGAGGCGCTGCTGCCCGATGCCCGCGCCCGGATCGAAACCTATGGCGCGTTGTTCGAAAAGTCCGACAAGGCGGCACAATTGCTGGCCGCGCTGGACGAACGCATCGCCGCCGTCAAAGCGGCGGGTCAGGGTCAGGGCAATGCGCTGATCGTGATGACCAACGGCCCGAAGCTGGCGGCCTATGGCGCGAATTCCCGCTTTGGCTGGCTGCACGAGGCGACGGGGATGGCCCCCGCAACTGCCCGGATCAACGAGGCCAATCACGGCGATGCCGTCAGCTATGAATTCATCGCCGAAGCCGATCCCGACTGGCTGTTCGTGATCGACCGGGGCGCAGCCGTCGGCGAAGCCGGGCAATCGGCCAAGGCCACGCTGGACAATCCGCTGGTGCAGGGCACCAAGGCCTGGAAGGCCGGGCATGTCGTCTATCTGGATTCGGCGGATGCCTATATCTCGGCGGGGGGCTATACCTCGACGATGAACCTGCTGGGCCAGTTGCAGGCGGCGCTGACCAAGGGATGACACGACTGCCAGCCGTCCTGCTGGTTCTGGCCGCGCTGATCTGCGCCAGCCTGACCGTCGGCGCCGCCAGCATCAGCATCCTTGACGCCACGCGCGACCCGCAAGCCGCGCTGGTTCTGCTGGAATCGCGCCTGCCGCGCACGCTGGCCGTGGTGCTGACCGGCGCGGCGCTGGCCGTCGCGGGCGTGGTATTGCAGGCGCTTGTCCGCAACCGCTTTGTCGGACCCGAGACGACGGGAACCGCCGAAAGCGCGGCGCTGGGGTTGCTGGCGGTGACGATCCTTGCGCCCTCGGCCCCGATCTGGGCCAAGATGGGCGCAGCCAGTCTGGCCGCCATGGCCGGGACCGCGATATTCATCCTGATCATCCGCCGCCTGCCGGTGCGAGAGGTGATGCTGGTCCCCATCGCCGGGCTGGTGCTGTCCGGCGTCCTTGGCTCGGTCGCGACATTCGTGGGGTTTCAGACCGATCTGCTGCAATACGTCAACAGTTGGCTGATGGCGGGCGAATTCTCGGGCGTCATCGCCGGACGGTATGAGCAGCTTTGGGTCGCGGCGATCGCGGCGGGGCTGGCATGGTTCGCCGCCGACCGCTTTGCGATCCTTGGTCTTGGCGACGGCGTGGCGAGCGGGCTGGGCCTGTCGCCCGATGCAGTGATGCGGCTGGGGCTTGCGGTGGTGGCCGTGGTCACGGCGCTGGTCATCACTACGGTCGGGCTGATCCCCTTTGTGGGGCTGGTCGTGCCCAATATCGTGGCGCGGATCATGGGCGACAACCTGCGCGCCTCGATCCCGGTGGTGGCGCTGTGGGGGGCGGTGCTGCTGCTGGGCTGCGATCTGGCGGGGCGGCTGATCCGTTACCCGTATGAGATCCCGGTGGGCATGGTTCTGGGCATCGTCGGCGCCGCGATCTTCCTGTGGCTTTTGTATCGCAGGCCCGCGCATGGCTAAGGGGGCGCTGATCACCGTGCTGCTGGGGCTGACCGCAACCGTCTGGATGTTTCACGGCTTGCCAGACGGCAATGGCCGCGCCTTCATCCTTGGCCTGCGGGCCGAGCGTCTGGCCGGGCTGGCGCTGGTCGGCATATCCACCGGGATCGCCACGGTCCTGTTCCAGACCGTCGCCGCGAACCGCGTGCTGACACCGCAGATCATGGGCTTCGATTCGCTGTATATGCTGCTGCAGACGCTGCTTGTTGCCTCATTGGGGATCACGGGTTTCGTCAGCCTGCCCATCTGGACGAAATTCGGCGGCGAGGTGGCGGTCATGGCCGTGCTGGCCTGCCTGCTGTTCGGCACATTGCTGGGGCAGGGGGTGCGCGACATTCCCCGAACCATCCTGACCGGCGTGATTTTGGGCGTCATGTTTCGATCGGCGAATGCTTTTATCGGGCGGGTGCTGGACCCCAACGAATATGCGGTCGTCCAACAATCCAGCTTTGCCAGCTTCAGCCGGGTCGATGCCGCGCTGCTGCCCGTCGCGGGGGGCCTGACGCTGATCGCAGGGCTGGCGGCGATGCGGTTGGCGGAGCGGCTGGACGTGCTGGCGCTGGGGCGCGATGCCGCCGTGTCGCTGGGGCTGCGGCATGGGCGCGTCGTGCTGGCGGCCCTGGCGCTGGTCGCAGTGCTGATCTCGGTCTCGACGGCGCTGGTCGGACCGATCACGTTCTTTGGCCTGCTGGTCGCCGGGCTGACGCATGGGCTGATCCGCAGCCCGCGCCATGCAGCCCTGATCCCCGCCAGCGCCGCCATCGGGACGCTGATCCTGATCGCGGGACAGCTGGTGTTCGAACGCGCGCTGGGGCAGGCCGCGTTCCTGTCCGTCGTGATCGAATTCGCGGGCGGGCTGTTCTTCCTGTTCCTGCTGGTGAAAGGACGCATCCGATGATCCGCGTGACGGGGCTTTCCCATCGCATCGGCCGCACGCCGATCCTGCACGAGATCCGGACCGATCTGCCCAAGGGCAAGCTGACGGCGCTGATCGGTCCGAATGGCGCGGGCAAATCCACGCTGCTGCGCCTGATCGGACGGCTGGAGCCGTTGCAATCGGGCCGCGTCACGCTGGACGGTGCGGACATTGCCGCCACGCCGACTGAAACGCTGGCACTGCAAATGGCGATCCTTGGGCAGCAGACCGCCATCGCCAGCCGCCTGCGCCTGCGCGAATTGGTAGGCTTTGGCCGCTGGCCGCGTCACCGCGGTCGCCCGACCCCCACCGACAAGGATGCCGTGACGGATGCCCTGCGGGCTTTCGCCCTGACCGATCTAGGCGACCGCTTTCTGGATGAGGTGTCGGGCGGACAGGCCCAACGCGCCTATCTGGCAATGACCGTTGCGCAGGATACCGATTGGCTGCTGCTGGACGAGCCGCTGAACAATCTGGACATGGCCCATGCCCGCAGCCTGATGGCGCGGCTTGCCGGGCTGGTGGCGGGCGGCAAAAGCGTCGTGACCGTGATCCATGAGGTGAACTACGCCGCCGCATGGGCCGATCACATCGTGGCCATGAAACAGGGCCGCATCGTTGCAGAAGGCCCGCCAAAGGCGGTTCTGAACGAGGCGACCCTAAGCGATCTTTACGATACACCGGTGACGGTCAGCAGCCATAACGGTCGCCCGCTGGTGCTGCATCACGTCTGAAACTGGTTACGAAACTTTCGGACGCACGCTGAAGCGCGTGCCCCAAGGGTCGGTGAATTCGCGGGCGCTGAGCGTCGCCAAGGCGTCGGCATCGGCTTCCAGCACGACCTCGGCCAGACCGGTGGCGTTGGCGCTGCGCTGGCGCGCGCCGCGACTGTTCCAGATATTGCCCGCCAGATGGTGGTGATACCCGCCGCTGGAAAAGAAGCTGGCTCCGAAGCGGTGCGAGGTGCGGTCCATGTTCAGGTCGTTCATCACGAACCCCTCGGCCAATGCAACGTCGCCGACCTGCAGGTGCACGTGACCCACGACCGTGCCGTCCGGTGCGGCCTGCCATGTGCGGCCCTGATCCAGCAGCGCCTGCACATCCAGACGGGCGGTGTCCATCTCGACCTCATTGCCGATCCATTTCCACTGGTCGCGGGGGCGATCGACATAGACCTCGATCCCGTTGCCTTCGGGGTCGCGCAGGTAGATCGCCTCGCTGACCAGATGGTCGGACGCGCCGTCAAGCTGGATCTGGTTTGTCGCGACATGGCGCAGCCAGTCGGCCAAAGCCTGATGATCGGGCAAAAGAAACGCGGTGTGAAACAGCCCCGCCTCGGACGGGCGATGGCGGGCGGCGGGGTCGCGGCGCAGTTCCAGCAGGGGCTTGCGGCCCACGCCCAGAACCTGCGTTTCGCCGTCGCCGGACAGGCGATGCAGACCGATGATCCGTTGATAGTAATCCCCGACTTTCGTCAGGTCGTTGACGGTCAGCACGACCTGACCGATCTGGATGGGGGCGTCGCTGGTTGCCATGATGATCTCCTTTGTTGGGACCAAGATAGCGGTCGGGATTGTGGCTGAAAATGGCGCCTTTCAGGGAACTCTGTCGCTAAGATGGCGACAAAGTGGGCGATTTGCCAATCCAGCGCAAAACGCGCATGATGCGGGACCATTTTTGCCGGACCATGATGCGCCCCAAGACGAACCGAGCCAAGCCCGCAAAGCCCACGGCTACCGCTGCCCCTGTCGAACGCCCCGAACCCGCGCCCTTGGCGGCGGACCAGTCGCGGATGGAGATTTTCCTTGTCGCCACGCCGGGGCTTGAAGATCCGCTGGCCGACGAGGTGCGGGCCCTGGGCCATGCGCCCCAGATCCAGCCAGGCGGCGTCACCTATATAGGCGGCTGGGCGGATGTCTGGCGCGCGAACCTTAGCATTCGCGGCGCGACCCGCGTTCTGGTGCGGATCGGCAGTTTCCGCGCCATGCACCCGGCGCAGCTGGACAAGCGCGCCCATCGGTTTCCCTGGGCCGATTTCCTGCATCCCGGCAGCACCCTGCGGGTCGAGGCGACCAGCCGCAAGTCCCGCATCTATCACGCAGGCGCCATCACCCAGCGGATCGAGGCGGCACTGAAAGACAGCATCGGCGCGACGATTGCGGATGATGCGCCAATCACGATCAAGGTGCGGATCGAGGACGATCTTTGCACCATCAGCCTTGACAGCTCGGGCGACAGCCTGCACCGGCGTGGGCACAAGCAGGCGGTCGGCAAGGCGCCCATGCGCGAAACCATGGCCGCGATGTTTCTGGCGCAATGCGGATTCACCGGGCACGAGCCGGTGCTGGACCCGATGTGCGGTTCAGGCACCTTCGTCATCGAGGCGGCGGAAATCGCGGCGGGACTGCACCCCGGACGCCTGCGCAGCTTTGCGTTCGAGCAGTTCACCAGCTTTGACGCGGATGCGTGGGCCGATCTGCGCAAACCCGTCACGCCCCAAACGGCGCTGCGTTTTTACGGCAGCGACCGCGACCCCGGCGCGATCCGCATGAGCCGGGAAAACGCAGACCGCGCGGGGCTGGCCGATTTCACCGATTTCCAGAACCTGTCGATCAGCGACATCCAGCCGCCGGAAGGTCCGCCGGGTCTGGTCATCATAAACCCTCCTTACGGCGCGCGGATCGGCAACAAGGGCCCGCTTTTCGGCCTGCACGCCGCGATGGGAGAGGTGCTCCGCAGCCGTTTCACCGGCTGGCGCGTCGGCATCGTCACCAGCGATGCCCAGCTTGCCCGCGCCACCGGCCTGCCGCTCCGCGAACCCGGACCCTATGTCGCGCATGGCGGATTAAAGGTGCGGCTGTTCCAGACCGGGCCGCTATAACGGCAGAAATGGCTTTGCAGCGGCGGGCGTGGCGGTTACTCAGGCATAAGCGCCTGTTATCCAACACGAGCCTGCCGTGAAAATCATCGCCGCCGCCCTTGCATTCGCAAGTCTTGCCGCGCCCGCATGGGCCGATTGCCCCGAGGGGATGCAGGTTCTGTTCACCTGCGGCATCGTCGAACGCAATGCGCAGGTCGAACTTTGCCAGGGCGATGGCCAGATCCGATATACCTACAGCGCCGATGGCGCGATCGAACTGCAATTCACCGGCCCCGGCGCGGGCGGCGTGAAAAGCCACGTGCAAGGCATCCACGGTAACGCCTATGCCAGCGCGGCCCGGCGCGGCGACATGTATTACGCCGTCTTTATCGACCGCGACCTGATGAATTTCGAAGGTGGCTCTGACCTGCATTCCCCGAACCCCGCCGTGGTGCAGGTCTATGCCTCGGGCGACGACTTCAACGACTTCAAGACCGACAAGCCCGTCGCGCGGCGCGTCTGCTATCCGCCGACGATCGAGGTCGATGACAGAAATTTCGGGCCGGGTTGATCCAATGCTGACACGTCTATGCGCCCTTGCGATCACGCTGGCAGGTCCGGCTGCGGCGAATTGCGTGCCGCCCCTGATGCCGGTGTTTTCGTGCAACATCATGACCGACGATCAGCGGGTGGAAATCTGCGCGTCGGTTCCCGATAGCGACGGCATATCCGAGACGTTTTCCTATAACTTCGCCAGCGGCATGGCCTTGTCGGAACTGTATTTCGAAACGCCGGGCTATTACTTCTCGACCAAGTATTACCGCATCCGCGAGCAGGCAGAGAACACCACGGGCATCGGGCTGGCGCATGGCGACACCATTTATGCGGTGCATCTGACGGGTGTGGATGGCGGCTATGTCCGCGCGGCGCAATTGCATGTCTATGACAACGCCGACGATTTCCAAAGCGACAAGGGCGAGACCGAGACACTGCGCCTTTACTGCGCCCCGGATACGGTCCGCGTGAACTGGGACTTTATCCGCCCCTAATCCTTGCCGTGCCGCTTGGACGCCGTGCGTGCGGGCCAGCGCGGCAGATCGGGCACGATCAGCACCTGCCCCGGCCTGACGACACCAACCAGCCATATCAGATCGCGTCGCGCCATGGCGATGCAGCCCGCCGTGGGGAAACCCGGCCGCCGCCACTGGTGCAGAAAAATGGCTGAGCCTTTGCCCGCCAATCCCTCGGGCCAGTTCCAATCCGTGACCAGCACGATGTCGTAAAGCGGATCGGACCGCCGCATCGCCTCGTGACTGGGGGCAAAGGGGGCGCGGACGGCGTGGTTGTAATCCGCATGGCCCGATGCATCGCACCACAGATCGCCGGGCAGGATGGGCTGCGCCCAGTCGCTGGGCCGCGCGATCCGGTCGGGCCGATACAGCACGCCCACGATGCGATGCACCCCGATGGGCGTCGCGCCGTCGCCTTCGCGTTTGCCATGCGTCAGCCCGCCGCGTCCCACGCTGCAAGGGATCACGCGCCGCCCGACCCGCAGGCCCATCGGCGTCAGCAGGATCACAGCAGATGCCCCGATTTCGCGGCCTTGACGTCCAGATAGCCGCTATTGTGGCGGTTGCGCGGGGTGATCAGCGGCACACGCTCGGTCACGGCAATGCCGTGGCTTGCCAGCATATCCACCTTGCGCGGGTTGTTCGTCATCAGCCGTGCGGCGGAAAAGCCCATCTCGCGCAGGATGCCCGCGCCGATGCGAAAGTCACGCTCGTCATCCTCGAACCCCAGCCGGTGGTTGGCCTCGACCGTATCGAAGCCCTGATTCTGCAGGGAGTAGGCCCGCATCTTGTTGGCCAGACCGATGCCGCGGCCTTCCTGATTCAGGTATAGCAGCACCCCTTCGCCCGCCGCACCCATTGCGCCAAGGGCCGCGTGCAGTTGCGGGCCGCAATCGCATTTCAGGCTGCCCAGCACATCGCCGGTAAAACAGGCCGAGTGCAGCCGCGCCAGCACCGGCTTGTCGCGGGCAGGGGCACCGATTTCGACCGCGTAATGTTCCGCAGCCCCGTCATCGGGACGAAAGATGTGCAGCTTGGAATTTTCAGCCGCCAGCAAGGGCAGGCGGGCGGCGGCAACGGGGGCCAGATGCGCCTCGGTCGCCAATTGGGTCAGCGCGGCTTCGGGGGCAAGCTGCGTCAACCCCTCAAGCGGGGCATCGACGCGCACCAGCAGCGCGGCGGGCAAAAGCTGCGCCGATTTCGCCAGCGCGATGGCCGCGCGATGGGCCATGACCGCGCCGCCGCGTTCGCTGACGAACGGCCCCTTCATCGGTGTCATCAGATCGCCCGCAGGGTCGGCCACGGCGCGCAGCCACGCCCAGTCGGCGCTGCCCGGCACCTCGATCCGCGCCAGATCGCCGTCATAGACCCGCGCTTTCAGCGTGCCCGCGCGGCGTTCGGTGATCGCCAGAACGGCGGGGCCAAGTGCGCGCATCAGGGCCAGCCGGTCGGGGGAAAGCGTCTCGACCGCTGCCGCGACATAGCTGCCCAGCATCACCGGCAGACCCATGCGCAGGTCGGTGCGGGCGCGGGAAACACTTTCGGTCAGGGTCGGGATCAGGGTCATGGCAGCAGCTTAATTGAAACAAACTGAAACATAGGGCCGAATTCCGACAACTCCATGTGAGAATTGCTGCAATGCGCTGGACGCCCGCCCCATGCCCCCTCACGTTTCCGACATATCGCCAAAGGAGGCAAGAATGGCCGGACTGAAAAAGATCCTGCTGGTTGACGACGAAGACGACCTGCGCGAGGCGCTGGCCGAACAACTGGTCGCGACCGAAGATTTCGAAGTGTTCGAGGCAGGCTCGGGTCACGAGGCTGTTGAAAAGACCAAGGGCGCCATTTTCGATCTGGTGGTGCTGGACGTGGGCCTGCCCGATACCGATGGGCGCGAGCTGTGCAAACGGCTGCGCAAACAGGGCGTGAAATGCCCCATCGTCATGCTGACGGGTCACGACACCGATGCCGACACCATTCTGGGTCTGGACAGCGGTGCCAACGACTACATCACCAAACCGTTCAAGTTCCCGGTGCTGCTGGCCCGTCTGCGCGCCCAGCTTCGCACGCATGAACAGTCCGAGGACGCGATTTTCCAGCTTGGGCCGTATACGTTCAAGCCGGCGATGAAGATGCTGATCGACGTCAAGGACCGCAAGATTCGCCTGACGGAAAAGGAAACCAACATCCTGAAATTCCTGTATCGCGCGCAGGACGGTGTCGTGCCGCGCGACGTGCTGCTGCACGAGGTCTGGGGCTACAATGCGGGCGTCACCACGCATACGCTGGAAACCCACATCTATCGCCTGCGCCAGAAGATCGAACCCGACCCCTCGAACGCACGGCTGCTGGTCACGGAATCGGGCGGCTATCGTCTGGTCGCATGACAAATGTTTGATGGCGGAACCCGCAGCACGGCCTGCGGGTTTTGTCCCCGAAGCCCAGTGGTCGGCGGATGCGGCCACACACACCCGGCCCGGTTCCTGCGCAGCGCAGGCGGCCGGGTTTGTTTATGCGTCCCCCTTTTTTTCAGCTTGGCACCGCGCCGATGGACAAGCCCGCCGCCGCCCCCTAGGGTCGCGCCCCAAATCAAAGGAGCGCACCCATGTTCACCATCGCCACCTGGAACATCAATTCCGTTCGCCTGCGCGAGATGCTGGTGGCGCGACTGCTGACCGAGGAGGCGCCCGACATCCTGTGCCTGCAGGAAATCAAAAGCCCCGTGGACAAGGTGCCGCTGGAGACCTTTCGCGCGCTTGGCTACAATCACATCGTCGCGCGCGGACAAAAGGGCTATAACGGCGTCGCGATCCTGTCCAAGCTGCCGCTGGAGGATGCGGGCGACCGCGATTACGCCAGTCTTGGCCATGCCCGTCACGTGGCGGCGCGTCTGGAAAATGGCGTCACCATCCACAATTTCTACGTCCCGGCGGGTGGCGACATTCCTGACCGCGAACAGAATATCAAGTTCGGCCAGAAACTGGATTTCCTGACCGAGATGCGCGACGCCTTTCACGCCGACAATCCGACGAAATCCATCATGGTGGGCGACCTGAACATCGCGCCGCGCGAAGACGATGTGTGGTCGCACAAGCAACTGCTGAAGATCGTCAGCCACACCCCGATCGAGGTCGAGCATCTGGGCGCCGCGCAGGATGCGGGCAAATGGGTGGACATCACCCGCCAGGACATCCCGCAGGGTCTGCTGTATTCCTGGTGGAGCTATCGCGCCAAGGATTGGGACGCCGCGGACAAGGGCCGCCGACTGGATCATATCTGGGCCACGCCCGATATTTCCAATGCGGGCCATGCCAGCCGCATCCTGCGCCCCGTGCGCGGCTGGGAACAGCCCAGCGATCACGTTCCGGTGCTGGCAAGCTTCGATCTTTAGGGCATCTGCGGGGCGGGGCAGACATTTCGGCGCGTGATTGCTAGATTGTGCCGAATGCGCCCAGAAAGACAGCATAGATGACGATCACCAAGCAAGACGAACTGGACGGGCTGAAGGAAATCGGCCGGATCGTCGCAAACACCATGCAAACCATGTCGAAGGCAATGGAGCCCGGCATGACCACGCAGGAACTGGACCAGTTGGGCCGCGCCTGTCTGGAACGCGAAGGCGCGGTATCGGCCCCGCAATCGGTCTATGATTTCCCCGGCACGACCTGCATCAGCGTGAACGAAGAAATCGCGCATGGCATTCCGGGCACGCGCGCCATTCGCCACGGCGATCTGGTCAATATCGATGTCTCCGCCTCGAAGGACGGCTATTTCGCAGATACCGGCGCGACGTTCCGGTTTGGCGCGGTCAAGCCTTCGCTGGACCGGCTGTGCCGCGATGGCAAGCGGGCCATGCAGATCGGCATTGCGCAGGTCGGCGCTGGCAAGCCGCTGTCGGGCATCGGCAATGCCATCGGCAAATTCGCCGATGCACGCGGCTACACGTTGATCCGCAACCTTGCCAGCCACGGCATCGGGCGTTCGCTGCACGAATATCCCGAAGAAATCGCGACATGGCCCACCCGCGACCGGCGCCGCATCGACAAGGGGCTTGTCCTGACCGTCGAACCCTTTCTGTCCACCGGCGGCATCTGGGCCGAGGCGGGCGATGATGGCTGGACGCTTTACAGCGAACCCAGCGCCCCTGCCGTGCAATATGAACACACCGTCGTCGCCACGGATCGCGGTGCAATCGTCTTGACCTTGCCCGGTTGACGGCTTGGGGCGGCGCGCGACCTTGCAAGCCCCCGGCCCATGCTCCATCTAAGGACCAAACACTCCGCACGAGGATTTCCGATGCTTGAGCTTGGCTCCGCCGCAGCCCCCGCCACCGACAACGCCGATCTGATCAAGGACGTGACCGAAGCGACCTTCATGGCGGATGTGGTCGATGCTTCGATGTCGGTGCCGGTGATCGTCGATTTCTGGGCGCCGTGGTGCGGCCCCTGCAAGACGCTTGGTCCCCAACTTGAGGAAGAAGTGAAAAAGGCCAAGGGCCGCGTCCGCATGGTCAAGGTCAACGTGGACGAAAACCAGATGATCGCGGGCCAGATGCGCGTCCAGTCGATCCCGACGGTCTATGCGTTTTTCCAGGGCCAGCCGGTCGATGGCTTTCAGGGTGCGATCCCGCAAAGCCAGATCAAGCAATTCGTCGAAAAGCTGGTGGCCATGTCGCCCGAAGATAATGGCCTTGCCGACGCGCTGGACGCCGCCGAAGCCATGCTGACCGAAGGCGCGGCTGAGGACGCCGCCGAAACCTTTGCCGCCATTCTGGACGAGGAACCGGAAAACGCCACCGCATGGGGCGGGCTGATCCGCGCCCTGCTGGCCGCAGGCGATCTGGACCGGGCCGAGGCCGAACTGGCCCGCGTTCCCGCCGCCGTCGCGACAGCGGTGCCGGTGGAAAACGCCCGTGCGCAGTTGCAGCTTGCCCGTCAGGCCGCATCCGCCGGCCCGCTGGACGATCTGCGCAGCAAGGTCGAGGCAGATCCCGCCGATCAGCAGGCGCGTTTCGATTACGCCACCGCGCTTCATGCCGACGGACAGATCGAGGAAGCGATCGACCAGCTTCTGGAATCCTTCCGCCGCGACCGGGAATGGAAAGACGGGGCGGCCAAGGCGCAGCTGATCACCATCTTCGATTCGCTGAAACCGACCGATCCGATCGCGCAAAAAGGGCGTCGTCGGCTTTCCTCGCTGATCTTTCTGTAATGGCACGCAGCCCCGACCTGCCGGAGACGATCCCGCTGTTTCCGCTGACCGGGGCGGTGCTGCTGCCCCGCACGCGCCTGCCGCTGCAAATATTCGAACCGCGTTATCTGCAGATGATCGAGGATTCGCTGAAAACCCCCGACCGTTTGATCGGGATGATCCAGCCCACCGTGCCGGGCGGTGACGATCTGTCGCTGATCGGCTGCGCGGGCCGGATCGTGGCCTTTACCGAATTGGACGACAACCGGCTGATGATCTCGCTGAAAGCGCGGTCGCGGTTCCGGCTGAAGACGACCGAGCAGGGCTTTAGCCCCTATCTGCGCGGGCGTGCCGATTGGCGGGGTTTTGAGACCGACCTGAACCCGCGCCCTGAAACCGTGGCGGGCTTTGACCGCGCCGCTTTGCTGCGCCGCCTGTCGCGCTATGCCGAACAGCGCGGGCTGACCACCGACTGGGAGGCCGCCGAGGCATCCGAGGAAGAGCTTTTGGTGAATTCGCTGTCCATGCTGCTGCCGTTTTCCCCCGAGGAGAAGCAGGCATTGCTGGAAAGCCCGACCCTTGCGGATCGTCGCGAATTGCTGGACGGACTGCTGGAATACGCCCTGCGGGGCGGCGATGACGAGGAAACGATCCAATGACCGACACCACCCCCGCACGCGCGTCCGAGCGCGGCTATGACCGCCACATGCTGGAGGCGCTGGTCTGCCCCGTGACCCACACCACGCTGCGTTACGATGCGCAGGCGCAGGAGCTTATCTCGGATGCGGCGGGGCTGGCCTTTCCGATCCATGACGGCATTCCGATCATGCTGATCGACGGCGCACGCCAGATCAAGGCCGACTGACCCGATAAGAAAAAGGAGAGATTTCCGCCACGAACGGAAACCTCTCCTTGAAACGACCTTGCAAGATGCGGCGCTGCCGGGCATTGCGCATCCCATATCGTCGCGTGATCGAAAATTGCTTTGAAAACGTGCCGGTCGCGACTGCATGGCCCGCCGAAAATCCGGCTGCGGCAGCATTCATCCATGACCAGAGTTTTTCCGCGACGACGCCGCATCGGGCGCGATAGGCGGAAATGACCTGCGCAAAAACCGCGTCGGGTCGTAAGGTGCGCCCCGTTCCGTGGGGCAGGTCGTCCCTTCGGTATCGGCCCAAAACATGGCCACTGGTGACAAAACTGCGTTTCTCCAGACCCGGAATTCGTCTGTTGAGTTTCAGGATATACGCGCCCCCGGTCGTGTGCATGACGCAACTGCGTCATAAGGAAACGCATTTTTCGTAGCACGCCGCTGGAACGCCCCCAGCCGGGTCGTGTCGCCTGACTTTACCGTTCAGTCCGACAATGCAGGACCGTGACGGCGCATCGGCGCGCGCCATCATGCAGCGCGCGCATTTCATACCTGTCGATAGGGCTTAAAGCCCCGCACCTTCATCGGCACCAAGCATGATGTTCAGGTTCTGCACCGCAGCCCCCGAGGCGCCTTTGCCAAGGTTGTCCAGCACGGCGACCAGCACCGCACAGCCATTCTCGGCATCGCCATGGACAGAGATCTCCAGCTTGTTGGTGTCGTTCAGCTTGGTCGGCACCACGCGGGCTTCGGCATCGACGACGCTGACGAAAGCCTGCCCGGCATAATGCGCCTCAAGTGCGGCGCGCAGGTTGTCCAGATTGCGCTGGCCGTTCAGGTGCAGCGGGATCTGCACCGCCATGCCCTGGGCGAAATTGCCGACCGAGGGCGCAAAGACCGGGCGCGAGGTCAGCGCGCAATACTTCACGATTTCCGGCAGGTGCTTGTGTTTCTGACCCAGCGCATAGACGAAGGCGGCAGGCGCGGTGCCCTGATCGTATTCGGCGATCAGTTCCTTGCCGCCGCCAGTATAGCCCGACACGGCATTGATCGACAAAGCCTCGGCCGGGTCGATCAGACCCGCCTTGACCAAGGGCGCCAGCAGCGAAATCGCGCCGGTCGAATAGCAGCCGGGGTTCGACACCAGCTTGGCGCCCGCGATGGCTGCGCGGGCATCGGCGGTCAGTTCGGCAAAGCCAAAGACCCAGTTCGGATCGACGCGATGGGCGGTCGAGGCGTCGATGAAACGCACCGGCAGGTCGGCGGCCAGCGCCACGGCTTCCTTGGCGGGGCCGTCGGGCAGGCACAGGATTGCCACATCGGCGCTGGCAAACGCTTCGCGGCGGGCATCGGCATCCTTGCGGCGGGCCGGGTCGATCTGGATCAGTTCGATATCGCTGCGGCTCAGCAGCCGGTCACGGATTTGCAGGCCGGTCGTGCCGGCTTCGCCATCGATGAAAACCTTGTGCGCCATGGGGGCCTCCTGTTTGCGGCATGATTAGCGCGACGGGGCGTGGCGGACAACGGTTCACATTCTGTCATATTTCGCACAGGTCCGAGCGGGTCAGGAACCGCTTTTCCCGCCCGTTATCCAGACTGAACATGCCGCCCCGACCGGGGATGACGTCGATAGTCAGGCGCGTATGTTTCCACGCCTCATACTGGCTGGCCGAGATGTAGAAGGGCATTCCCCCGATCTCGCCCAGTTTCACGTCGCGCTGGCCGACGCGGAAATCGCCCTGCGGATAGCACATGGGCGACGACCCGTCGCAGCAACCGCCGGACTGGTGGAACAGCACCGGGCCGTGATCGGCGATTATTTCGGCCAGCAGTTCCAGCGCGGCAGGGGTCGCCTCGACCTGATCCAATGTCTGTTCGGTCATGTCTTCAGCCTTTTCTTCAGCAGGCGCAGGATCTGACGTTCTTCGTCGCGCAGATCGGTGTCGCCCAGGGTTTCGTCGATTTCGTCGCGGATCACGATCTTCAGATCGTCCGCCAGATAGGCGTCGATGATCGTGGGGTGGATATAGCACTTGCGACAGATCGCGGGCGTATTGCCCAAGGTCGCGGCCACGGTGGCGATGGCGTCGCGCACATTGCGCTTGGCCGCCGCTTCGCTGTCGAATGCCTCATAGGCGGCGAGCGCCATGGCGGCCAGCACGGTGCCAGTCCAAGTGCGGAAATCCTTGGCCGTCACCTCGCGCCCTGAAATCTCGCGCAGATAGTCGTTCACCTCGGTCGAACTGACGCGGCAGCGTTCGCCATCTTCGTCAAGATACTGGAACAGCTGCTGTCCCGGCAAATCGTGCATCTTGCGCATGATGGTCGCGACGCGGCGGTCGCGTATGCCCAGATCCCATTCCTTGCCGCCTTTGCCCTTGAAGCGGAAGCGGATCTTGCTGCCCTCGATTCTGGCGTGGCGGGCGCGCAGCGTGGTCAGCCCGTGGGATTTGTTTTCCCGCGCATAGGTGTCGTTGCCCACGCGGATCATCGTGGTTTCCAAAAGATGCACCACCGTCGCCAGCACCTTTTCGGCAGGCAATCCGCGCAGGGACATGTCGGCATCGACGCGGGCGCGGATGCGGGGCAGGCTGGCTGCGAATTCCAGCATATGTTCGAACTTGGCGCTGTCGCGGAATTCGCGGAAACGCGGGTGATACCGGTATTGCTTGCGCCCCCGTGCATCGCGGCCTGTCGCTTGCAGATGCCCGCGCGGATTGGCGCATATCCAGACGTCTTGATATGCGGGCGGGATCACCAGCCCCCGGATGCGCGACAGAACACGCTTGTCACGGACGGTATTTCCCTTGGCATCGCGGTAGGAAAACCCCGTGCCGCTGCGGCGGCGCGTGATGCCCGGCATATCGTCGCTGACATGGACAAGACCCGCCACTTCGGCGGCGTCTTCGGGATCGACAATTGCGGAGTCCTTGGGCATGACGGCCATCCGGCTTGCGGCGCGATGTGGTGAAACGCCGCAAGACCGTCGCGGGTTCACCGGGCGACCCGCAAAGGCCGCCCGGCAAGGCATCAGAAGAAGCCCAGCTTCTTGGGCGAATAGCTGACCAGCATGTTCTTGGTCTGCTGATAGTGGTCCAGCATCATCTTATGCGTCTCGCGCCCGATGCCCGACTGCTTGTAGCCGCCAAAGGCCGCATGGGCCGGATAGGCGTGATAGCAATTGGTCCAGACCCGGCCCGCCTTGATGCCGCGACCCATGCGGTAGCAGGTATTGGCATCGCGCGACCAAACGCCCGCGCCAAGGCCGTAAAGCGTGTCATTGGCGATGGACAGCGCCTCTGCCTCGTCCTTGAAGGTGGTGACTGAAACGACGGGGCCGAAGATTTCTTCCTGGAAAACCCGCATCTTGTTGTTGCCGCGGAAGATGGTCGGTTCGACATAGAAACCGCCCGACAGATCGCCGCCCAGATCGGCCGCCTTGCCGCCGATCAGCACCTCGGCGCCTTCTTTGCGGCCGATGTCCAGATAGGACAGGATCTTTTCCTTCTGCTCGGACGATGCCTGCGCCCCGATCATGGTGTCGGACTGGCGCGGGTCACCCTGCTTGATCGCCTGCACGCGCTTCACCGCGCGTTCCATAAAGCGGTCATACAGCGATTCCTGGATCAGCACGCGCGACGGGCAGGTGCAGACCTCGCCCTGGTTCAGCGCGAACATCGCAAAGCCTTCCAGCGCCTTGTCGAAGAAGTCGTCATCTTCGCGGCCTACATCGTCGAAGAAAACGTTGGGGGATTTGCCGCCCAGTTCCAGCGTCACCGGGATCAGGTTTTCCGATGCGTATTGCATGATCAGCCGACCGGTCGAGGTTTCCCCCGTGAAGGCGATCTTGGAAATGCGCGGGCTGGAAGCCAGCGGCTTGCCCGCCTCAAGGCCGAAGCCGTTGACGACGTTCAGGACGCCCGGCGGCAGCAGATCGGCGATGACGCTGATCCAGACCATGATGCTGGCGGGGGTCTGTTCGGCGGGCTTGATCACCACGCAGTTGCCGGCGGCCAGTGCGGGCGCCAGTTTCCAGCAGGCCATCAGTAGCGGGAAGTTCCACGGGATGATCTGGCCCACGACGCCCAGCGGTTCATGGAAGTGATAGGCGATGGTGGTCGAGTCGATTTCCGAAATCGTGCCTTCCTGCGCGCGCAGGACGCCTGCGAAGTAACGGAAGTGGTCGATGGCCAGTGGCACGTCGGCCGCCATGGTTTCACGGATCGGCTTGCCGTTATCCCATGTCTCGGCAGTGGCCAGCAGTTCAAGGTTCGCCTCCATCCGGTCGGCGATCTTCAGCAGGATGTTGGAACGTTCGGCGGCGGGGGTCGCGCCCCAGCGGTCTTTCACAGCATGGGCTGCGTCCAGCGCGGCTTCCACGTCCTCGGCGCCCGAACGGGCGATCTCGCCGATCTCGGCGCCGGTGATGGGGGTGGTGTTGGTGAAATACTTGCCCGATTTCGGGGCGACCCATTCGCCGCCGATGAAATTGTCATAGCGCTTGGCAAAGGGCAGCACGTCGACGCCCTTGAAGTCATGCGTCTGGTCGTTCGGCATGTGATCCTCCTCACTGACCGGCTCCTCCTGCCGGTTTCTGATCGAAGTTTGGACCCTGCCGCGCACAAATCAACGCACGCTTTCCGCCGCAGTGCGGAATGTGTTTCAGGGGCGAGACAGTCGCCCCGTTTTTTCCGAAATCCCCAGCCGCTGCATCCGGCGATACAGCGTCGCGCGCCCGACACCCAAGGCACGGGCGGCGGCGGATACGTTGCCTTCGGCCCGCGCAAGGGCGCGAATCACCGCAGCCCGTTCGGCGCGTTCAAAGCCCGTCACCTCATCCTCGCGGCCGAACAGGTCGGATGCGGGGCGGGGGCGCAGCGCGCCTTCGCGTTCCAGCCCAAAGGCGCGACGCGCGGCGCGGTTCGCGCCAATCGCAAGGTCGTCGCGGTCCACGGCCACCAGTGCCTCGATCCCGTCGGTCTGGGCGGTCACGATGCGCGCGCCGGGGAATGAGGCGCGGAAGAAAGCGGCTTCGATCTGGCGGGCGCTTTGCGCGACCTGCGCCGCGATCAGCGCATTCCAGCGTTCGGTATGATCCGACCGGGCCGAACTGACATCCAGCGCGCCCACCAGCCGGCCGTCCGGCCCCCAGATCGGCGCGTCCATGCAGGAAAGCCCGGTATTGCGGGCATAGAAATGTTCTTCACGATGGATCGTGACCTGCCGCCCCTCAGCCAGACAGGTGCCGATGCCGTTCGTGCCCTCGGCCCCTTCGGACCAGTCGGTGCCGGTCCACAAGCCCCATTCGCGAAACGTGGCTGCATCTCCGTCATTCACGCGCTGTTCCAGCACGATCCCGGTGGCGTCGGTCAAAAGCACGTTGCAGCCGGTCGGGCAGACCAACTGGAACAGCTGGTCAAGTTGCGGGCGGGCGACGGTCAGGAAACCGTCCAGCTTCTCGCGCCGCTGTGCCAGTTCGCGGGCGGTCAGCGCTTCGATCTGGGGCGCGCGTGCGGGGTCCAGCCCATGCTTGACCATGGATCTGCGCCAGCTTGCGGCAAGGCGCGTCACGGCCCCCGGCGACGCCGATGCACGGGCGACGCGATCTTCGTGGCGATGTTCGGGCAAGGCTCCCCCCTTTCCCTACTGGTTCGGGGATTATTGCGTGGGGTCGCCCATCCGGCAAGCAAAGCTTTCGCGAGGGAGGCGCGTTGGGCAAAGCAGAACCCCCGGCACGAGGACCGGGGGCGCTTTGGATCATTCGGTGACGGTGACCGTGCCCCCGTCGCTCCATGCGCGGTATTCGGGGCGATACATATCCTCGACGCTGGCCGAGGGGTGGCGGAACGTGCCGGGCGTCACCGCACGCAGGATATAGACCAGGGTGAACGGCTCGGCCTCGGTCCATGTCAGGGCGGCGGCAAAGCGGTCGGCGCGGAACTCGGTCATGTCGGCATTGGTCTGGCCTTCCAGCCAGTCCAGCGCCGAGACATCGCCCGCGCGGATCAGGTTGGGGTTGTCGATTTCCCAGCCTGCAGGCAGCGGGTCGCTGACGATCAGCCGCCCGCCGCCCGCCTGATCGGGCCAGACCTTGATTTCGGCTACCATGCGCGTGCCCTGCCTGACCGTGGCGGGGTCCAGCGCCTCGCCCTGGATCGAGTAATAGCTGCGCGTGATCCGGTAGCCCCGCCCACCCGCTGCGGGCGGGGTCGCGGGCTTGCCGGTGGCGGTCAGCGTCACCTCCAAAGGTTGGTCGCCGTTATTGGCGATGGCCGCATCGGCATCGGGCAGGGCAGTCACCGGCTGGGTCAGCGCCACGCCGTTCAGCATCGCGGGCGGCGTCGATTGCGACAGCGCCCGCGCGGCCATGACAGTCCAGACGGATTCCTGCGTCGAAAGCGTGCGACCCGCTTCCTGCGCCTGCGCGATGCGTTCGGCCACCTGCCCCGTCAGGTCGGTCGTGTTGACCACCTGCGTTTTCGCATCCGCCGCCAGCGCCAGCAGCGCGGTCGCATCGCGCAGCTTGGTGCCGTAATCGGCCCGGAACGCATAGGGTTCGGGTGCGCCAAGGTTCAGCAGGTTGCGGCCTTGGGTGAACATGCGATCCGCGCGCTGCTGATCGCCGTAAGATGCCAGCGCCGCGCCCAGATTGGCCGCAGCCATCGGCGTGCCAAAGGCCCCCGCCGCCGTATCGGCATAGTAACGCAGATCACCCACCGTTGCCGCGCGTTCCCGCGCCAGCACGGCCAGCGCATAGGCCAAGGCCGCGTTCTCCTCGGGCGAGGCGGCACTGGGTTCGGTCGCGTAATTGGCGCGGTTGCGCAGGTTGTCGATGGCCTGGCGGAATGCGGCGTCCGGCACCTGATAGCCGGCGGCGCGGGCCTTGGACAAGAAGTCGGTGACATAAGCCTCAAGCCACAGATCGCCGCTATCGGCCTGCCACAGGCCGAAGCCGCCATTGCTGCCTTGGCGCGTCAGGATCTGCGTGATCGCCTTTTGCACCTGCTGGCCGGTATCGCCTGCATCCACGCCTTCGATCGCGGCAAGGTTGGGCAGATACAGCAGCGGCATCGCGCCCGAGGTCAACTGTTCCGTGCAGCCGTAAGGATAGCGGTTCAGCCGCGCCAGCGCGCCAGCCACGTCCAGCCGGGCATAGGGGCCGACAGCGGCAGTCAGCATTGCGCCCGGCAGCATGTCCGCCGTCAACGCAGGCGGCAGCGTGACGCTTTGGCCCGGTGCGACGGTCAGGCGGTCCTGACGCTGGATGTCGGGATCGTTCAGCGCGACCGGGATCACGATGTCCTTGGTCAGCGCTTGCCCATCGGGCGTGGTAAGCGTCAGGCGAAGCTGCGCCGACCCCAGCGCATTCCCCGCAGTGACGGGCATCTGGACCTGCGCCTCGGCCTTGTCGGCAAGCGTTACGCTGTCCACGGGCAGCGTCAGAGTCACCGGCGCGTCGCCGCCTGTCTGCTGCGCGGCCAGCCCCATCTGCCCCGAGGGGCCGGAGGCGTGCGTCAGCCGCAGCCCGACCTGCGCCCGGTCGCCCGGCGCAAGGAACGCGGGCGCGGTCACGGTCATCACCACCGGATCGCGCACCAGCACGGTTGCATCGGCCTGACCCACGCCCTTGGCGGACCAGACCACGGCCATGACCCGAACCTCGCCGTTGAAATCGCCGACGGGAACCTGAACCGTGGCCGTGCCGTCGGGACCGATCGTGACGGGACCGCTGAACCAGCTCATCAGTTTTTCGGTGGGTGGAGGCGCCTCGGCGTTGCTGGCAAGGCTGGCATCGCCACCCTGACGCAGCGCGCCGTCCGGCGCGCCCGAGGGCAGGATCAGCCGCCCATAAAGATCGCGCAGGCCCACGCCCAACTGGCGCTGGCCGAAGTAGTGGCCGGACGGATCGGGGGGCGTGAATTTGGTCAGGTTCAGGATGCCCTGATCGACGGCGGCGATGGTGGCGTGGACGGTATCGCCCTCGGCCACGCCTTCGACTTTCAGCGTCACGGGGATCATGCCGCGCGGGCGGGTTTCCTGCGGAGCCTGAAGCGATGCCGTCAGCCTGCGGTCGCCGGGATCGACGGCGGCATGGGCCAGACCCAGCGCGCGGACGGGTTCGCGCTGGCCGGGCTGCGCGCCGTCCAGCGGGCGAATCGCGGACACGGTGACATAGACGCCCGCACCCCAATCGTCGGTCACGGGCAGCTCGATGCTGTTGTCGCCCGCCTTCAACGCGACGGTCTGCATAGACACAAGCCGGTTCGACAGGACCGAGACGATGCCCAGACCGTCGCTGGCTGCCTGCACCTTGACCTGCGCGGTATCGCCGCTGCGATAGGCGGGCTTGTCCAGCACCACCTGCAAGCGGTCGGGCGTGGGCGTGCCGCTGTCGGCCACCGCGCCCCAGCCGGCATAGAACTGCACCGAGGACTGCGCCCCCTGACCCGAGGTCGGCTCGGCCACCAGTTCATACTGCCCCCATTCGACCGGGGCGGCGATTTCGGCAGGGCTTTCGCCCGGTTCGGCCACGCCTTCGGTGACGCGCGTGCGCGATGTGATCGCTTCCCAATTCCATTGTCCGCCGATGGAATACCACTGGTAATCCGTATCGATCCGGTTCAGCACCCAGCGCACCGGCTGGGCTGTGGGTTTCAGGTCCGACCCCACGGCGATCAGCGCAAACCGCGCATCGGAGCCTTCGGACACCGTGCCGCCTTCAAACAGGGGCTTGATGCCGATGACGGCGGCATCGGGCATGACGGTGCGGGATTGCACTCGCTCGACCGGGCGGCCAGCGCCTTCGCGGATGTCCATGATGACCTGCGCATCATAGGGGCGCGGGCCCAGATCGCCCGGCAGCGTGATCTGCGTGGTGTAGGCCCCCTGCGCATCGGTCGTGCCGCTGGGCAGGCTGTTCGTCACGGGCGATGTGTCGTCATCTTCACGCCCAAAGCTGAAACCGTCGAAACCGGCCAGCGTGCGGACGGGCGACAGGCGCAGCTGCCCCTCGACCGGCAGGTTGGCGGCGGGTGCGCCGAAAAGCCAGCGGGCCGTCAGCGACAGGTCCAGTTCGGCCCCGGCTTTCGCCGCGCCTTCGGGCAGGGTGGGGGTAAAGTCGATACGTTCGGGCAGAAAATCTTCGACCAGCAGGCGCTGGGTGGCCAGCGCGGGGCCGTCGGCTTCGGCGCGAAGTTCCAGCCGCCACGTGCCGCGCGGGGCATTGCCGGGGATCTGCCAGTTGACGGTCGCGCCGCCTGCGCCGGCATCGGCGGGGGTGATGCGCGTCGCCTCGACCCCATCGGGGCGCAGGATCACGGCGGTCAGCGGCAGATTTTCCAAGGCCCGCGCCTCGGGGTTGCGGGCAAGAACGGTGGCGTTCACCGTCTCGCCCACGCGGTAAGCGCCGCGATCGGTGGTCACGAACAGGTCGATGGGCGGCGCGGGCGGCGCGCCTTCGACACCGCGGTCGGACAGGTCGAATTCCGGGTCGGTCAGCGACAGGAATGCCATGTCGCGGGGGATGTCCTCCTCCTCCTGCCCTTGCCAATAGGTCGCGGTGACCAGCGCGGGGGCCGCACCGTCCTTGCCAAGCGCCAGACCCGGCGCGAAATGCACCACGCCCTGTTCATCGGTGACCGCCCTGGCCAGCACCTCGTTCGAGCGGCTGACCAACGCCACCTCGGCCCCGACCTTGGCTGCGGTGTCTTTCAGGCTGCGCACCGCAACCGTCAGCCCATCCGTCCCCGAGAAGGTCGAGATCCCGAAATCCGAGATGACGAACCACTGCGCCGCCAGCCCGGTATCCGAGACGTTCTCGTTCACGATTCCGGCTTCGACGATATAGATGCCCGGCTCCAGCGGGCCCGCCTCGGCGGGGATGGCAAGGCTGGTGGTCAGTTCGCGGTTCAGCACGTCCTGACCCATGGGCTTGGCGACCTGCGCCGTGCCTTTCCAGACCTCGCGCGCCATCTGGTCGCTGAAGTAATCCGCCTGCCAGCTGTCCAGTGGCTTGGCGAACATGTCTTCGGTCATGGCGCGGATCAGGTTGCGGTCCGAAATCTTCAGCAGCCGCAGGTTCAGCTGATCGGCATTGACCGTCACAACCGACAGCCGCTGATCGCCCGAGGCGGGCAGGACATAGGCCCGGCCCGGAAAGCGCACCTCGGGGCTGCGGTCGCGGATATAGCCTTTCAGTGCCACGTCGCGGGCCAGCTTTTCGCCATCCGCCGACGGCAGGCCCGCGCGCAGGGTCAGGGCCACTTCCTGCCCGTGGGTCAGGCCGCCGACGCACAGACGATTGCCATCTGCCTCGACCGTCAGATCGCCTGCTGGCAGGCGCAGGAACGGCGCGTAATCGGTGCCCTTGTCCAGTTCGCGCGACATGACGGCGCAAAAACGCGGCATCTTGCCTTCGGATTCGACCTGATTGTCGGTGACGCGCAGACCATTGCGCGCCTCGGATTCCTCAAGCGCGGTCGCGATCGAGCCGTCGCCGGGGGACAGCTGCGCCGCAAGCCGCAATGCCTTCAGCGCGTCGGGGCCACGGTTCAGCCGTTCATAGGCCATGGCCAGCCACGACAGCGCGCGTGCGGCCACCGCGTCTTCGTCCGCGCGCAGATAGGCGTTCACGGCCATGGATGCGATGGCGTTCGACGCGTCAGAATTATCGGAATCGCTGGTATACAGCGTCAGCCGGGCAAGGTTCGTCCAGTCGCGCGCCGCATCGTCGCGGGCCACGATCTGCGCCATGATGCTGGCCGCACCCGCAAGATCGCCGCCCTGCTCGGCATCGTATGCCGCCTGATGGGAATCGCCCGCACCAAGGGCGGGGTTCATGGCGGGGAACATACGGGCCTGCGCCTGCGCAGCGGTCAGATCGTTCGCCGCAATAAAGGGGGCCGCGGAAGCGCGGGCATCGGCCCGCAAGCGGGCTTCGGCGCTGGTCGCGATGACACGACCCGACAGCGCGCCGCCGAATCCGGCAGCCGCGCCTGCGCCTTCGCCCTTGGGGAAACAGGCGCGGGCGTTCTGGTTATAGGTCAGCGCGGTGCATTGCTCGTCGCCAAGGCAGGCCTGAATGCAGGCTTGCAGCGTCGTGTCGAATATCTTGCCGATATCGCCGCCGGGCATGTCGGTATCGGCCTGCAACTGGATGCGCTTGGCGGGGATCGGTCCCTCTTGCGCGTGGCCGGGCAGGGCGGTCATCAGCCCAAGGGCCAAGGTTGCGGGAATGATCCGAAGCCAGTTGCGTCCGTGCATGGTGTCCCCCTCCTGCTCGCGCGCGATAGTTGTCGCACCGAAGGGGGCATCAGGCAATCACGCTATTCCCATTCCAGTTGAGAATATGCGGTTGCAGCGTTCCTTGCAGTGGTAGCCGCGAAATCCGCCCATCCTTCGGAATAAGGCTTCATCATCTGGGTGATGGCGGGAATCGCCTGCGACAGCGCCATGCCACCCGAGACGGCTTTGCGTGTCATGTCGCGCAATTGCGTCAGATATTGGATGGTGGGCGCCGATGCCTCGTCCCAGCTTTCGGCAACGGGTCCATGGCCCGGCACGATCAGCGCAGGCTCCGGCTGCGGCGGAGTCGCAAGCCAGTTCAGCCAACCCGCAAGCGAGCCGTCCAGTGATGGCGTCAGCCCGCGAAACAGCAGATCGCCCGTGAACAGCGTGGCCGATTCGGTGTCGAACACCGTCAGGTCGTTATCGGTATGCGCCGAAGGCTGCGGCGTCAGGCGCAGTTCGGTCGAACCCAGTGGGATGGTGGTCGGCTCGGAAATCTTCTGATCGACGCCGATGATATGCGTGCCTGCGAACGCCCCCGCCCCGATCTGGCGCGGGATCGACACCATCCACGCCTGCGACCGCTGCGCCACCGCTTCGGGCAGACGGGCATCGGCGACGATGGTGGCACCCGCTTCGGAAAACACCTCGGACCCAAGGATGTGGTCGGGATGCATATGGGTCAGGATCACATGGCTGATCGGCGCGTCGGTCACGCGGCGGATCGCGGCATAAAGCGCCTCGCCCTCGGCCCGGCTGCCGCCTGCGTCGATGACGGCGACACTATCGCCCACCACAAAGGACAGATTGGCGATGCGGCCCTGATTTTGCGGCGAAATCTGCGCGATGGTGCCTTGGTGAGTGTAAACGTCATCGGCGATTTCCCGAACGCTTAGCGCGGGCAGGTCGGCGGTTTCGACGCAGGCCATCTTGCCGCCCTTCATTTCGGTATGGCGGGCCAGCCAGTCGCGGGCGATGGGTCCGGCCCGCTGTTCGCATTGCTGGCGCTCGGCGGCATCGCCCGCAGGCAGCAACCGCTGTGCGCAAGTTTCGGGGCTGGCAACCAGACAGGCGGAAAGCACCAGATGAAACATCCCGTTACCCTTGTAAACGACGCGGGATCGGACATTAGCACGGGCCCGACCCGCTCGCCATAGCGTGACGATTCTAAGACCTTTGGCGGGTTGACTGGTTTTGGCATGGGCATAGCATCTACCCATCCGCACCCCCGCGGCTGCTTGAGGAGGAGGAGAGAACTCATGGCATGGACCAAACCTGCGCTGAAGGAAATTTCCTGCGGCATGGAAATCAACATGTATGCCCCGGCCGAAGACGAGCCGGTGCTGTTCTGAACCACGTCTAGAAACGTCCGGTCCCGACTGACCGGGGCCGGCCGCGCCGGAAGCTAAGACCATGCGTATCGTAATTCTGGGCACCGGCGCCGGCGGAGGGCTGCCGCAGTGGAACTGTGGCTGCGCGCATTGCGACGCGGCCCGCGACGGGCGCATCCCGTCCATGACGCAAAGCTCGGTCGCGGTATCGGCGGATGGTGTGCATTGGGCGCTGATCAACGCCTCGCCCGATCTGCGGGCGCAACTGGCGGCGACGCCCTTGCTGTGGCCGTCGGGGTTGCGCGAAACGCCCATCCGTTCGGTTCTTGTGACCAATGGCGACATCGACCATGTGGCGGGGCTGTTGACCCTGCGCGAAGGCCAGCCCTTCGATCTGTTCGCCACGCCTGCCATCCATGACGTTCTGGCTGGCAATCCCATGCTGTCGGCACTGTCCGCCGAAAAGGTCGCCCGCCGTCCGGTCGCAATGGACGCAGCCTTTCAGCTTGCATCCGGCCTGACCGCGCGGCTGTTCCCGGTTCCCGGCAAAGTTCCCCTGTATCTGGAAGGCGAGACGGTCGAGACCGGCCTTGTCGGTGAACAGACCGTGGGGGTGGAACTGACCGCCAATGGCCGCCGCGTGTTCTATATCCCTGGTTGCGCGCATGTGCCCGATTGGCTGGTGCAGCGTATCTCGGGGGCGGATGCGCTGTTGTTTGACGGCACGCTTTGGACGGATGACGAGATGGTCCGGTCGGGGCTGGGGGTCAAAACCGGGCGGCGCATGGGCCATGTCCCGGTATCCGGTGTGGGTGGCAGCATGACGGCCTTGGCCGATGTGCCGTTGGCCCGCCGCATCTATGTCCACCTGAACAATTCGAACCCGCTGGTCGATCCCGGCAGCCCCGAACGCGCCCTGGCCGCGCAGGCGGGCTGGCAGATCGGCCATGACGGAATGGAGATCACGCCATGAAGCTTGCCGATCACAAGCCGCTGTCCCGCGCCGATTTCCACGATCGCCTGAAGCGTATCGGGGTCGAGCGTTACCACGACCGCCACCCCTTTCATAAGCGGCTGCACAGCGGCGAATGTTCCCCCGACGAGGTGCGGGCATGGGTCGTCAACCGCTGGCAATACCAGTCGCGCATCCCGATGAAGGACGCGGCCTTCATGTCGCGGCTGGACGACCCGCAACTGCGCCGCGTCTGGCGCAGTCGCATTGAGGATCATGATGGCGGCGTCGATGAAGGTGGCGGCATCCGGCGCTGGCTGGCCTTGGCGCAGGCGGTGGGGCTTGACCCCGATTACGTCGCCAGCGGCGTGGGCGTGTTGCCCGCCACGCGCTTTGCCGTCGATGCCTATGTCCGCTTTGTCCGCGACATGCCGCTGCTGGATGCCGTGGCCGCGTCACTGACGGAAATGTTCGCGCCAAAGATCCATGCCGAACGGATCGAGGGCTTGTTGAAGCATTACGATTTCGCGGATGAAACCAGCCTGTCCTATTTCCGCAACCGCCTGACCGAGGCGCGCAAGGACGTGGAATTTGGCCTGAATTATGTCTTGGACCATGCCGACACGCTGGAAAAACAGGACGCGGCAGCGGCGGCGCTGACCTTCAAGACCGATGTGCTTTGGGCGCAGCTTGACGCGCTGTGGCATGGCTATGTGCAGGGTAATATCCCCCCCGGTGCGTGGCATCCCGGCGAAGGGCTGGTGGTTCGCCCGGAAATGGTGGGTGCCTGATGGCGCATCGCCTGAACAATGCCTGCGTCCCCTATCTGCCCCGCGGGGTGCGGTTGCATGATGATCGCGTGCGGGGCATCCGCGTGCTGCTGGCCCCGGAACGCGCCATGCAGCTTGATGCGGTGGGCGATGCGATCCTGACCGAACTGGACGGCAAGCGCAGTCTGGCCGAGGTGATCCTTGTCCTGTGCCAGCGTTATCAGGCGCCGGTGGAACAGATCGAAGGCGATGTGCGCGAATTCATCACCGGGCTTGTCGATCGGCGCATGGTGCATCTGGCTTGTGCGGGGGCCGAACATGAATGACGTGCCGCGCGACATTCAGGGCAACCCGGTCCGCGTCGGCCTGCCCATGGCGATGCTGGCGGAACTGACGCATCGCTGCCCGCTGGCCTGTCCCTATTGCTCCAACCCCGTGGAGCTGGCGCGGGTGCAGACCGAACTGACCGCAGCCGAATGGGGCGATGCCTTCCGGCAGGCGGCCGACATGGGCGTCTTGCAGGTGCATCTTTCGGGGGGCGAGCCTGCCTCGCGCCGCGATCTGACCGAAATCGCGACGGCGGCGCATGATGCAGGGCTGTATGTGAACCTGATCACCTCGGGGATCGGGCTGACGCAGGCGCGGTTGCAGGAACTGGACGGGGTGGTCGATCACGTGCAGCTGTCGCTGCAAGGCATCGACGCGGAAATGGCCGATTGGATCAGCGGCTATGGCGGCAGCTTCGCCCGCAAGATGCAGGTCGCGGAATGGGTCCGGCAGATCGGTTTTCCGATGACGCTGAACGCCGTGGTGCACCGCCAGAACCTTGACCGCCTGCCCGAGATGATCGACCTGGCCGAACGTCTGGGTTGCCGCCGGATCGAGGTGGCGACCGTGCAGTTCCACGGCTGGGCCGACCTGAACCGCCGTCCCCTGATGCCGACGCTGGCACAGGCGCAGCGTGCGCGCGAGGTGGTGAACGACGCCCGCAAGCGCCTGCGCGGGGTCATGGTCATCGACTATGTGCCCGCCGATCACCACGCGGCATTCCCCAAGGCCTGCATGGGCGGTTGGGCCAGCACCGGCCTGAACATCGCGCCGGACGGGGTGGTGCTGCCCTGCCACGCGGCGCAGACGATCAAGGGGCTGCAGTTCCAGAACCTGCGTGATGCGCCCTTGGCCGACATCTGGCGCGACGGTCCCGCCTTCAACGCATTCCGCGGCACGGCCTGGCTGCCCGAACCCTGCGCGACCTGCGACCGGCGCGAAGTGGATTTCGGCGGTTGCCGCTGTCAGGCCATGGCGATGGCGGGCGATCCCACCGCAACGGATCCCGTCTGTTCGCGTTCTTCCTTTAACGCCCGGCTCCGCGCCGAAGCCGAGGCGGATGCGGCCAGCGACGATATCGCGCTGGTCTATCGGCGCATGGCAAAGGAAAGACGGATATGAAACTGGCTTTCGTGTTTGCGTTGCTTGCCGCGCCTGTCCTTGCGCAGCCTGTCGAAAACCCGCTGCAACCTTCGGAATTATGGGACGACATGCGGTCAAGCGTGATCGGAACCGATACCGAGCCGCCGGTCGATCCGGCGGTTCTTTTGCTTGATGCCCCCAAGCGTGCCGACAATCCGGCGTTGGTCCCCATCCACATCACCCAGCCGGTCGGCGCCCCCGCCGTAACGGCGGTGTCGCTGGTCGTCGATGGCAACCCTGCGCCCGTGGCTGCGGAATTCACCTTTGGCCGCGCCCTGATGCCCCTGGATTTCGAGGTGCGGGTGCGTGTGGACAGCTATTCCGACGTGCGCGCCATCGCCACGCTAGAGGACGGGCGCAAGATCATGGCGGGGCGGTTTGTCCGCGCCTCGGGCGGGTGTGCCGCGCCTGCGGGCAAAAGCATGGAACAGGTCCGCGCCACGATGGGCGAAATGCGGTTCAAGCAGGCCGCCGAAAATGGTCGCGACATCGGCACGCTGATGATCCGGCATCCGAATTTCTCGGGGCTGCAACGCGATCAGGTGACGCTGCTGACCATTCCCGCCGAATTCATCCAGACGCTTGAGGTGAAGCAGGGTGATGCCGAATTGTTCACCATGGATGCGGGCATCTCGATTTCCGAAGATCCGGTGTTTCGTTTCGGCTATGTCCCCGGCGATGGTCCGGTGACGGTCCACGCGCAGGATACCGAAGGGCGGGTCTGGGACAAGTCATTCACCGGCGGCAGCTAGCACCGCCGGGTCGCCGGACAGGTTAAGCGGCCGGGTGTGCAGGCGCTGGGCCTGGGCGGGGTCATGCGTGACCAGAACCAGCCCGGCCCCGGTCCGCGTCAGCAGATCGTCCGTCAGTGCAACCATACGCTGCGCGGTCTCGGCATCCAGCGATGCAAAGGGTTCGTCCATCAGCAGGATGTCGGGTGCGGCGGCGAAGGCGCGGGCCAGCGACAGGCGGCGCTGCTGGCCCAGGGAAAGCTGGCGCGGGTATTTCCCCTCATGTCCCGCCAAACCCACCTGCGCCATCCAGTCGCGGGCTGTCGCCGCGTCGCAGCCGGTGGGGATGGTGATATTGGCCACAGCATCGCGCCATGGCAGCAGCACGGGTTCCTGAAACACCGGCGCAAGGCGTTCGTCCCCGGTCAGCCCACCCTGCCAGCCGGTATCCAGCCCGGCCAGAATGCGCAGTAGTGTCGATTTCCCGATGCCCGAGGGGCCAAGGATCGCCACACGTTCGCCGCGCCGGACTGATAGCGACAACGCCCCCAGCACCTGCCGCGTGCCGAAATGCTTGGCGGTCAGGTCAAGCTGCATCCTGCCTCCAGCGGTTGGCGCGGCGTTCCCACGGGCGCAGCAGGCAGATGTCGATCAGCAGCATCACCGCGACGAATGCCAGCGCCCAAGCCAGAACGCCGGTCACGTCGAAGCTTGAGAACAGCAGGTGGATCTTGAACCCCACCCCGTTGGAGCGGCCCAGAAATTCCACCACCAGCACGATTTTCCAGATCAGCGAGATGCCCGCGCGGGCGGATGCCGCGATCTGGGGCGCAAGCTGGGGCAGCACGACATGGCGCAGCCTTGCTGCGGGCGACATGCGGAACGACCGGGCCATGTCGTCCAGATCGGGGCGCATGGCGCGCGCGCCTTCGCGGATCATCACCGTGACGACGGGGATCTTGTTCAGGGCGACGGCGATGATGGCTGCCGTCTCGTTCAGGCCGATCCAGATGTAGCACAGCACGATCAGCACCAGCGCAGGCACGTTCAGCAGGATGATGATCACCGCATTCAGCCAGTCGTCGGCCCGGCGCGACCGGCCCATGACCAGCCCCAAAGCCAGTCCGATCACCATGGCGATGGCAAAGCTGGCCGCCACGCGCATCAGCGTCATGCCCGCGTTGAACCACAATTCTCCGCTTGCGGACAGGCGGGCGATGCGGGACGCCACCTCCCACGGGGCGGGCAGGGTCTGGGGTCGGTCGGTCAGCTGGCTTGCAACGGTCCAAAGCAGCAAAAGCCCCAGCACCGACAGCAGACCCGGCCATGGAATGCGCCGCATCAGGGCTGCCAGAACAGACCGTCGGGCAGGGTGGTCAGGCCTCCGGTCAGGTCGTCGCCGCCAAGTTCGGCCATGGTGGCGAACAGCTTTTGCGCGTTTTCGATATTCACCGGACCCTCGGGCGGGATGCCGGCGCGAAAGCCCGCTTGCAGCGCCTTGAATTCGGCATCGTCCCTGGCATCCACATATGTGCGGATCGCATCCCATGCGTCATCGCCGCGCAGCGCCTCCTTGGCGGCGCGGGATGCCTTGGCCAGCCCTGCGGCCAGCGCGGGATTTTCGGCGATCCACGCATCGCGCAGGACATAGCCCAGAAGCGGCGTGCTGGGGTCCAGCCCCAGATCGCGTGCCGCCGTCCCGACCGAGATCACCTCGCGCATTCCTGCCGCCTGCATCCGGGCCTGAAAGTGCCAGAAGTTGATGGCGGCATCGACCTCGGCTGTTTCCGCGGCGTTCAGGATCATGGGCGGCGCGCCAAAGACCTGCTGGGTTTCGTCGGCCAGATCCCAGCCCAGCTTTTCGCGCGACCATGCCCGCAGGATAAGCCAGCTTTTATCGACCGGCCCGCCCGCGATGCCTATTTTCTTGCCGCGCAGATCGGCCAGGGTCTGCACTGGGCTGTCCGGCGGGACCATCAGCCCGCCCACGGATGTCGAATAGGGCAGAAAAGTGAAATCCGCACCGCGCGCCCGCTGCTGCGCCACCCACAGGAAATCCGAGACGATGGTGTCCACCTCGCCGCCCTGCATGGCGACCTGTGTGGCGGGGTTGCCGGCAAGGATCATCGGCACCAGCGAAAATCCGTTGGCGCGGTCCAGTCCCTGTGCCTTGATCGTTTGCAATTCCCAATTGACCGTGCCGTTTTCAAGCGTGCCGACGCGGATGGCGGGCGGGGTCTGGGCGCTGGCGCGGCATGCAAGTGCCGACAGAACTGCTGCCCCGCCAAGCAGGGTGATTCTTCTGGTCAGCAGCATCGTGTTCCCCCGTTTCCCCGGATCAGCCTGCCATGCAGGCAAAGGTTTGACCAATACATCCGAAGTCGTAGGAGAAAATGCCCGTATGCGCCATGACACTTGGCAATCGTTCCCCGAGCCGCCTAAGATAGACCTATCGCCCGCCGGAGATGCCAAGCGCCCGGCAACCATTCGTTTCTTTGGGAGGAGAACGATGGCCTCAGCCACCTTGCAAGTGTCCGAACGCACCAGCGCGCCAAGGCTTTCCGCAGATCGCGTCCGCGAGATCCTGATCGTCGATGACCACCCGCTGATGTGCGACGCATTGGCCCTGACGCTGAAGATCAGCTTCGGGCTGAAAAATGTCCGCACCGCCCGCAGTCTGGCGGCGGCACAGGACCAGATCCGGTCGCAGGGGGCGCCCGATGCGGTGATCCTTGATCTGAACCTGCCAGATGCGCGCGGGTCCGAAGGTCTGGTCACGCTGCGCCGCCAGATCCCGGACGTGCCGATCACCATGATCTCGGCCGATCTGGAAAACGCCATGATCTCGGCTGCGATGGCGGCGGGGGCGCAGGGCTATATCAGCAAGTCGCTGGGCCGCGAGGCGCTGGTCGAAAGCCTGCGCCGCATGTGGGAAGGCGAGCATGTCACACCCGACAGCTATCAGCCCGAACATGCAGGCGAGGAAGACGCGGCCCGTGCCGAACTGGCGCGCCGTTTCTCCAGCCTGACGCCCCAGCAGATGAAAATCCTGCGCCTGATTTGTCAGGGCAAGGCGAACAAGGAAATCAGCTATGAGCTGTCCATCGCCGAGGCCACGGTGAAAACCCACATCACCGCGATCATGTCCAAGATCAACGCACGTCGCCGGACGCAGGCGGTGCTTTTGGCCAATAGCGTGAGGCTGTTCGAACCGGCATGAGGCAGGTCCAGCCCGCGCCCTGGCCGGGCGATGCCCGCCACAGGCGGCCCTCTGGGGTTGCCGCGCCGGTTTACATGTCGGTCCCGGCCGCGGCCCCCGATCTGGTCGAACGTGTCCTGTCGCAGATGCAGGCTTTGCGTCCCGCGCTGGTTTTGCTGTTCGGCAGCCCGCTGAAGGGGCTGGCACAGGTCGGGGCCGAATTGCATCGCGCGCTGGGGCCGGATTGCCGGGTGGTCGGCTGTGCGTCGGCGGGTGAGATCGGGCCGCAGGGCTATTGCAATGAAAGCGTGATCGCGCTGGGTCTGCCTGCGGACAGTTTCCGCGTGGGGATTTGCGCATTGCGCGATCAGGCGCAGATCCCGGTATCGGACTGGATGTCCACGCTGCGGCGTTTCCACGCCGATTTCCGCCCTGATCTGCGCCGTTCCTGCTTTGGCATCCTGCTGGCAGATGCGCTGGCGCGTCAGGAAGACGTGCTGGTCGCCACGCTCGACGCGGCCATTCCCGGTCTGCCGGTCGTCGGGGGCTCGGCCGCCGAAGGGATGGAGTTCCTGCCGACCTGCCAGATGGTCGATGGCCGCGCGCAGGTGGGCGCGGCGCTGTTTCTGATGGTCGAGACCGATCTGGCCGTGGCCGAGGTGTCGTTCGCGCATTTCCGCCCCACCGACAAGCGCGCGGTGGTGACGGCGGCGGATGCCCAGAACCGCGTCATCTGGGAACTGAACGCCGAACCCGCCGCGCAGGAATATGCGCGGCTGACCGGAATTCCGCTGGGGGCGCTGACCACGACCGAATTCGCCCGCCACCCGCTGCTGCTGCGCACGGGCCGGCGTCACCATGTCCGCGCGATCCGCGCCATGACCACCGATGGCGGACTGCAACTGCTGTCAGGGATCGAAGCGGGCAATATCCTGACCCTTGGCCGCGCCGTCGATATGACGCGCGGCTTTGCCGATGCGATGGACGCGCTGCCGCGCCCGCCGCTGATGGTGCTGGGCTTTGACTGCATCCTGCGCCGCCTTGCGCTGGAACGCGCGGGCATGACCGGCCAGATGTCGGAATTGCTGGCCCGCTACCGCGTCGCCGGGTTTAACACCTTCGGCGAACAATACAGCGGGATGCATGTGAACCAGACCTTTGTGGGCATGGCCTTGATGCCCCCCGAGGCAAGCTGATGTTCCTGCGCGACGAAGATGACGAAGCCCGGCGGGTCGAAAAGCTGACCCGGATCTCGAATGTGCTGGTGGACCGAATCGACCGGCTCGAGGAATCGCGCGGCTCGGCATGGTCGATGTTTCAGGCCGCCGTCGCGCTGGAGCAGGAGGTGCAGGTCCGCACCCGCGAACTGGAACAGGCGCTGGCCGACCTGTCGGAACGCAATCGCGAACTGGCCGTGGCCCGCGCCCTTGCCGAAGAGGCGAACCGTTCCAAAACCCGGTTTCTGCGCGCGGCCAGCCATGATCTTCTGCAACCGCTATCCGCCGCCAAGCTGTTTCTGTCGGCTTTCAAGGACACATCGCTGGACGAATTGCAGACCGAGCTTGCCGACCGTCTGGCAGGTGCCTTCGAGTCGGTCGAGGAATTGATGCACGCCGTTCTGGACATTTCGCGTCTGGACAGCCAGCGGATCGAATTTCAGCGCAAGCCCGTCGATCTGGGCGATCTGTTCCGCCGCCTTGCCATCGAATACGCCCCCATGGCCGAGGCCAAGGGGCTGAAGCTGGCCTTTGCGCCGACCAGCGCCGTGGTGGAAAGCGATCCGACATTCCTGCGCCGCATCGCCCAGAACCTTGTGTCGAACGCGATCAAGTATACCGATCAGGGCGGCGTGCTGATCGGCGTGCGCAAACGCGGCGGGCGAGCATGGCTGGAGATCATGGATACCGGCATCGGCATTGCCGCGACGGACCGCTCGCGTATCTTCGACGAATTCCAGCGCATTGGTCGCGAAGGGGGCGCGCCCGGCATGGGGCTGGGTCTGTCCATCGTGCGCCGGGCCTGTGCGAAACTGGGCCATCCCATCGCCATGGACAGCGAGCCGGGGCGGGGCACGGTGTTTCGCGTCAGCTTGCCCTTGATCGGCCCGCGTGCCGAAGCCAGCCGCCGCGTCGCCGAACACAGCGGCCCGTCCCTGCGCGGGCGGGTGGCGCTGGTGGTGGAAAACGACGATGCCATGCGCCGCGCCTATCAACTGATCCTGCATGACCGGCTGGGCATGGTCGCCCGCGTGACGGGCGGCATCCCCGAGGCTTTGGCCCAGATGGGGGACGACCCGCCAGATGTGCTGATCGCGGATTACAATCTGGACAATGGCGACACCGGACTTAAGGCGATCCGCGAATTGCGCATCGCGGCGGGGCAGCCCGTCCCTGCCATCATCGTCTCGGCCCGGCGCGACCCGGAAATCGGTCGCGCCAGCCTGGAACTGGGCGTGCCTGTGCTGGAAAAGCCGATCCGCCCCGAGGATCTTCAGGCCATGCTGCATCACATGCTGGCCTAAGACCAAAGCAGCAGGAGGCCGGACGCAGGCTTTCGCGCCCGGTGCCACGGGGGCAGGCTGGCCGAAGGGGAGAGAGACGACATGAAAATTCTGCGCCACATGGCCCTGATCGGGCTTGCGCTTGCCACGCCGGTCGCGGCCAATGAGGCGGGCGATCTGGTCTTTGCCGAACGCGGCCCCTGGCAGCTTGCCGGCCCGCTGGTCTGGACGATCGAACAGACCGGCCCCACCGTCGAGGGTTACAAGCCCTTGGGGCAGGGAACGATCACGCTGAGCGCCGCCACCGATCCGTCCGACGGCAAGCCGGTTCTGGAACTGGCCGAGGACACACAGCGGATCAAACGCAAGATCGGTCCTTTTCCCAGCAGCAGCGGCGATCCGACGCTGACCTTTTTTCTGGAGACCGTGGCCCGCGACATGGCCGCGCTGACCGGGGGCAGCCCGTTTTATATCCGCAACCGCCTGAAAGACGCGCTGTTCCGCGGCGGCGAGGTCAGGCAGGAGGGTGGGGCGCAGATCGCCGTATTCGCCCCCTTCAAGGATGATGAGAACCGCGCCCGGATGCTGGGATTCGAGACGCTGGAGCTGCGCTTTACGCTGGCCGATCCCAAGCAGCCGATCCGCAGCATGGTCGCGCAGACGGGTCCGCTGGCGGGCAATCAACCGGCCTATGAAAACCAGATGGTGCTGAAATGATCCGCAAGCTGACGGTGGTTGCCGCGATGGCGGTCTGGGCAGGTTCGGCCGGGGCGCAGGCGGTCAACGACTATCCGACCAATGCGCGCGCCGATTACGTCTTCGTCTGTATGGCGACGAACGGGCAGACGCGCACCATGCTGGATCGCTGTTCCTGCGCCATCGACCAGATTGCGACGGTCCTGCCCTATGACGATTACGTCAAGGCGGAAACCGTGCTGTCGATGCGACAGACGGCGGGGGAACGCACGGCCATGTTCCGGCAGGGCACGGCGGTCAACGATATGGTCGCCAATTACCGCCGCGCCGAGGCCGAGGCCGAAATCCTGTGCTTCTAAGGCTGGACAAGCCGCGCTGACCGGGTTTCCCTTGGGCGCATCAAGCATAGGGGATTTCGCATGGATCTGGGCATCAGGGGAAAACGCGGGCTGGTCTGCGCCGCGTCCAAGGGTTTGGGTCGCGGCTGCGCCGAGGCATTGGCCGAGGCGGGCGTCGATCTGGTCATCAACGCCCGCAGTGCCGATGTGCTGCGCGCCACGGCGGATGAGATCGCAGCGAAATACGGCGTCAGCGTCACCCCCGTCGCCGCCGACATCACCACCGAGGATGGCCGCGCCGCCGTGCTGGACGCGCTTGGCGGGCAGGCCGATATTCTGGTGAACAATGCAGGCGGGCCGCCACCCGGCAAATGGACCGACTGGAGCCGCGACGACTTCATCAAGGCGCTGGACGCCAATATGCTGACCGCCGTGGCGCTGATGCAGGCGCTGGTTCCGGGCATGATGGAACGCGGCTGGGGGCGGGTCGTCAACATCACCTCGCAATCGGTCAAGACGCCCATCGGCATTCTTGGCCTTTCGAACACCGCCCGCACCGGGCTGACCGGCTTTGTCGCGGGCATGTCGCGTCAGGTCGCGCCCCATGGCGTCGTGGTGAACAACCTGCTGCCCGGCATCCACGCCACCGACCGCGCGATCAGCCTTGATACCGGCGTGTCCAAGGCCGAAGGGATCAGCATGGACGAAGCCCGCGCGAAGCGCGAAGCGACGATCCCGACCGGAACCTATGGCACGCCCGAGGATTTCGGCGCGACCTGCGCCTTTATGTGCAGCCAGCACGCGCGGTTCATGGTGGGACAGAACATCCTGCTTGATGGCGGCGTGTCCAACAGCACCATGTGACATAGGATGGATGCGACATTCCGGCAGAATGGACTTGCCGGAATGCCGCGCCGTCTCTACGACTAAAGGCGGAAATCGGGAGACGCTGGCGCAAGTCAGGGCCGAAGGAGCAACCGCCCCGGGAAACTCTCAGGCAAAACGAACCGTTTTCCGTTGAAGGACTGGAGAGAGGCAGCTTGCTGCCCGCCGAAGGGATAACGATCTCAGGCGCCCCAAGGGGGTAAGGACAGAGGGGGCATCTGAAGCGGGCGGGACAATTCCGTCTGTCAAACAGGGGATGCCCATGGCCGAACTTCGGCGCACAGCTTTATACGACCTGCACCTGTCGCTTGGCGGCAAGATGGTTCCGTTTGCCGGTTGGGAAATGCCCGTGCAATTCCCGATGGGCGTGATGGGCGAACACCTGCATACGCGCGCCGAGGCTGGGCTTTTCGATGTAAGCCATATGGGCCAGGTCATCCTGCGCGGCGAGGACATGGCGCAGGCGCTGGAAACGCTGGTGCCTGCCGATATCGTTGGCCTTGCGCCCGCACGGCAGCGTTACGGGCTGTTCACCGATAAAGCGGGCGGCATCCTTGACGATCTGATGATCGCCAACAAAGGCGACCACCTGCTGCTGGTCGTGAACGCCGCCTGTGTGGATCAGGACATCGCCCATCTGCGCGGGCTTGAGGCGCAGGGGGTGACTGTCACCCCCGTCACCGACCGCGCGCTGCTGGCGCTGCAGGGCCCCAAGGCCGAGACGGTGCTGGCGCGGTTGATCCCCGGCGTGACGGCAATGAAATTCATGGATGTGGCGGAATTCGACTGGCAGGGCGTTACGCTTTGGGTCAGCCGTTCGGGCTATACCGGCGAGGACGGGTTCGAAATCTCGGTCCCCGAAGCGGTTGCCGTGGCTTTTGCGCAGGCGCTGCTGGACGCGCCCGAGGTGGCGCCTATCGGTCTTGGTGCCCGCGACAGCCTGCGGCTTGAGGCGGGGATGCCGCTTTACGGCCATGACATGGACCGCGATACCAGCCCCGCTCAAGCGGCGCTTGGCTGGTCGGTCCCCAAGATCCGCCGTCAGGACGGCGCGCGGGCGGGTGGCTTTCCGGGGGCGGCGGCGATCCTGCCGGAACTGGCCCAAGGTCCGGCGCGTCTGCGCCGCGGCCTGCGTCCCGATGGCCGCGCACCCATTCGCGAAGGCGTGGCGATTTTCGATGCAGCACAGGGCGGCACACGGATCGGTCAGGTCTGCTCGGGCGGGTTCGGCCCCTCGGTTGGCGGGCCGGTCGCCATGGCGCTGCTGCCGCCCGAGATACCCGATGGGGCGACGGTCTGGGCCGAATTGCGCGGCAAGCGTGTCGCCGTGACGCTGACCCCCATCCCCTTCCACAAACCAAGCTACAAGCGCTGAAAGGCAAGGCATGTTGAAATATACCAAAGACCATGAATGGCTGCGTCAGGACGGCGACGATGTCGTCGTCGGCATCACCGCCCATGCCAGCGAGCAGCTGGGCGACGTGGTCTTTATCGAGCTGCCCGATGTGGGCCGCGAGGTGGCTGCGGGTGAAGAGATCGTGGTGATCGAGTCGGTCAAGGCCGCCTCGGACATCGTGGCCCCGGTCGCGGGCACGATCACCGCCGTGAACGAGGCGCTGCCCGACACCCCCGGCTCGGTCAATGACGATCCGCTGACGGCATGGTTTTTCCGCATCAGGCCCGCCGATCCCGACCTGTCGGGCTTTCTGGACGAAGACGCCTATCAGCAATTGATCGGCTGATCCCGGCGGCACTGCCGCATGGGTATTTGTAGAACTAAGAAATCCCTTGGGCCGGGTGTCCGGGGGCTGATCCCCGACATTCTTCCCAAGGGCCTTGGCCATGACGAAATGGACACCGACCGATTACAACCCCGATGATTTCGCGAACCGTCGCCATATCGGACCCTCGCCTGCCGAGATGGCCGAGATGCTGCGCGTCGTCGGTGCGGAAACGCTGGACGATCTGATCGCCCAGACCGTGCCCGCCAGCATCCGGCAGGATCAGCCCCTGGACTGGCCCGCACTGTCCGAGGCCGCGCTGCTGGCGAGGATGCGGGATGTGGCCAGCCGCAACCGCGTGATGACCAGCCTGATCGGTCAAGGCTATTACGGCACGGTCACGCCGCCGGCGATCCAGCGCAACATTCTGGAAAACCCGGCATGGTATACCGCCTATACCCCCTATCAGCCGGAAATCGCGCAGGGCCGGCTTGAGGCGCTGCTGAACTTCCAGACCATGGTGGCCGATCTGACCGGCCTGCCCATTGCCAATGCCAGCCTGCTGGACGAGGCGACGGCGGCGGCGGAAGCGATGGCGATGGCGCAGCGTCTGGCGAAGTCCAAGGCGCGGGGGTTCTTTGTCAGCAACGACCTGCATCCGCAGACCGTCTCGGTCATCGAGACGCGGGCCGAGCCGCTAGGCATCGAGATCATCCGGGGCAATGACTTCGATCCGGCGGAGGTCTTTGGTGCGATCTTCCAGTATCCCGGCACTTACGGCCATGTCCGCGACCTGAGCGCCGATTGTGCGGCGCTGCACGCGGCGGGCGCGATCGCCGTCGTCGCGACCGATCTGCTGGCGCTGTGCGTGCTGAAGGAGCCGGGCGCGATGGGCGCCGACATCGCCGTGGGCAGTGCGCAGCGGTTTGGCGTGCCGATGGGTTACGGCGGCCCCCATGCCGGGTTCATGTCCTGCCGGGACGCGATGAAGCGCGCCATGCCCGGTCGCATCGTCGGCGTCAGCATCGACGCCAAGGGCAACAAGGCCTATCGCCTGTCGCTGCAGACCCGCGAACAGCATATCCGGCGCGAGAAGGCCACATCGAACGTCTGCACGGCGCAGGCATTGCTGGCAGTCATGGCGTCGTTCTATGCGGTGTTCCACGGGCCGGTCGGGCTGCGGGCCATTGCGCAGCGGGTGCATCTGAACGCGGTGGCGCTGGCCCAGGCGCTGCGGGCGGCGGGGGCGGATGTCGCGCCCGATGCGTTCTTTGACACCATCACCGTGCGCGTGGGCGTGGGCCAGCAGGGCATCATGGCCGCGGCCCGCCATCGTGGCATCAACCTGCGCCGCGTCGGTCGCGACCGCGTGGGCATCAGTGTCGATGAGACGACCGATGCCAGCGTCATTGCCCGTGTGCTGGATGCCTTTGGCATCACCGATCCGGCAGCGCCTGCGCAGTCGCCTTCGATCCCGGACGGGTTGATCCGCGGCAGCGATTACCTGACCCATCCGGTGTTCCACATGAACCGGGCGGAATCCGAGATGATGCGCTATATGCGTCGGCTATCGGACCGTGATCTGGCGCTGGACCGTGCGATGATCCCCTTGGGCTCCTGCACGATGAAGCTGAATGCCGCCGCCGAGATGATGCCGATCACCTGGCCCGAATTCGGTGCGCTGCATCCCTTTGCCCCTGAAGATCAGGCGGCGGGCTATCATGAGGTCTTTGCCGACCTGACCGACAAGCTGTGCGCGATCACCGGATATGATGCATTTTCGCTGCAACCCAATAGCGGGGCGCAGGGGGAATATGCCGGACTGCTGACCATCGCCGCCTATCACTGCTCGCGCGGTGAGGATCGCGATGTATGCCTGATCCCGATGTCGGCGCATGGCACGAACCCGGCATCGGCGCAGATGTGCGGCATGAAGGTCGTGGTGGTGAAATCCGCGCCGAATGGTGACATCGACCTTGAGGATTTCGCCGACAAGGCTGCGCAGGCGGGCGCGAAACTGGCGGCGGTAATGATCACCTATCCCAGCACGCATGGCGTTTTCGAAGATACCGTGCGCGAGGTTTGCCGCATCACCCATCAGCATGGCGGGCAGGTCTATATCGACGGCGCGAACATGAACGCCATGGTCGGGCTGGTGAAACCGGGCGAGATCGGCGGCGATGTCAGCCACCTGAACCTGCACAAGACATTCGCCATTCCGCATGGCGGCGGTGGTCCCGGCATGGGGCCGATCGGGGTCAAGGCGCATCTGGCGCCCTTCCTGCCCGCCGATCCGCGACAGGGTGCGGGTGCGGTGTCGGCGGCGCCGTGGGGGTCGGCCTCGATCCTGCTGATAAGTTGGGCCTATATCCTGATGATGGGCGGCGCGGGGCTGACGCAGGCGACGCGGGTGGCGATCCTGAACGCCAACTATATCGCCAGCCGCTTGGCCGGGGCTTACCCGGTGCTGTTCATGGGCAATCGGGGCCGCGTGGCGCATGAATGCATTCTGGACACGCGCCCGTTTCAGGAACATGGCGTTACCGTGGACGATATTGCCAAGCGATTGATCGACAACGGTTTCCACGCGCCAACCATGAGCTTTCCCGTCCCCGGCACGCTGATGGTCGAACCGACCGAGTCGGAAACCAAGGCCGAGATCGACCGCCTGATCACCGCCTTCATGGCGATCCGGGCCGAGATCACCGACGTGGCCGAGGGCCGCATCACCGCCGAAGCCAGTCCCCTGCGCCACGCCCCCCACACCGTCGAGGATCTGGTGGCCGACTGGGACCGCGCCTATTCGCGCGAACAGGGTTGCTTCCCGCCGGGTGCGTTCCGGGTGGACAAATATTGGCCGCCGGTCGGGCGCGTAGACAACGCTTACGGCGACCGCAACCTGATCTGCACCTGCCCCCCGCTTGAGCTTTATGCGGAAGCCGCGGAATAAGGCAGCGCCGGGCCGGCAAGTATCGGCCCGGCATCACATTTCATCCTGTTTTCACGAATCTGCCACGTTTCAAGAAACCGCTCACGCTAGACTGACGTTGTTGTGATCTGTGCGGTCGCCCAGCCCTTTCTGCCATGGCGGCAAGACCGAAGCGTGAAACAGGTGGAATGAAATCATGGTAAAAACTGCTACAGCCGCGCCTCCCCCCCGCGCGCAAGAGGAACTGGTCGCCAATATCATGGCGATCCCGGCAGCCGTCGGCATGGTCGCAGCGCTGGTGGAATTTTTCCGCAATGCCTCGGGCGTGGCATGGACCAGCGGGGCGGGGCTGTCGCTGTTTGGCTGCGCCGCGCTGCTGGGTGCCACTTGGTTGGTCGGGCGGCTGCGGTCCGGCCCGCTGCGCACGACCTTTACCGTGCTGATCCTGATCGGTGGGCTGCTGACCGCGCTGGCCGCGTGGTTTCTGGAAAGCAACATCGTCCTGATCGCCATGCTGGCCATGCTGGCCTGCTGGCTGCTTTTCGTGCTGATCGCGAGGTAATGGCCATGCGTATTCTTGCAACCGCGCTGGCCCTGCTTGCCGTGACCCCGGCTTTCGCCCAACAGGCCGAATGGACGGGTTTCCACGGCGACGGCATGGCGCAGAAATATTCGCGCTCGACCCAGATCACGCCTGAAAACGTGGGCCAGCTGGAAAAGGTCTGGGAACTGCATACCGGCGACGTGTCGAACGGCAAGGGTGACATTCCCGGCACGGTCTGGTCGGCCACGCCCATCGTCGCCAACGACACGATTTATGTGGGCACGCCATTCTATCGGGTCATCGCGGTCGAACCCGATACGGGCCGCGTCAAATGGACCTATGATCCCAAGACGCTTCTGAAGGCGCTGACCCAGCCCGAGCTGAAGAACCGCGGCGTGACCTATTGGGAAGACAAGGGCGCAACTGGCCCTTGTTCCAAGCGCGTCTATATCGGCACCATGTCGGGCCAGATCCACGCGCTGGACGCCGATACCGGCCAGCTTTGTCAGGATTTCGGCAATGCCGGCATTCTGGACGTGAACCAGTGGAACAAGCCCGACGCGAATTTTCCGCTGTCGCAATTGCAGCCGCCAACCGTCTACAAGGACACGCTGCTGCTGGGTTGGGCTGGCAAGGACTGGGTGGACAGCAAGAATCCCTTGGGTTCGGTCCATGCGGTCGATGCCCGCACGGGCGAATTGAAATGGAAGTTCTATTCCATCCCCGAGGATTATCAGGGCAAGACCGGCACCTCGAACGTCTGGACGGCCATGTCGGTCGATGAGGCGAATGGGCTGGTCTATCTGCCTGTATCCTCGCCCAGCCCGGATTTCTATGGCGGGGATCGCAAAGAGCCGATCCCCTATGCCACATCGGTCACGGCGCTGAACGGGGATACGGGGCAGGTCGTCTGGTCGCGGCAGTTGGTCTATCACGACATCTGGGACTATGACATCAACGCCGCGCCGACGCTGATCGACATTCCCAAGGATGGCGGCACGGTTCCGGCGCTGGTCCAGACCAGCAAGATGGGGATGTATTTCGTGCTGAACCGCCTGACCGGCGAGCCGATCTTCCCGATCGAGGACCGCCCGGTGCCACAGACGGACGTGGAAGGCGAATGGACCTCGCCCACGCAGCCCTTCCCGACGCTGCCGAAAGCCGCGACCCCGGATGACTGGGGTGGGGTCTTCAAGCTGGCCGATGTGGCGTCCTTTGGCTGGTGTTCCGCCAAGGCCAAGGAACTGCGCTATGAGGGCCGCTATACGCCGCCCAGCCTGCAGGGCACGCTGGCATTCCCCGCGACGGCGGGCGGGATGCAATGGGGCGGCGGCACCGTCGATCCCGAGACCGGCATCTATTACGTCAACAGCTCGAAGGTGGTGCAGATCTACCAACTGATCGAGCGCGGCGAATATGACAAGCTGACCTCGGGCGGGTCCGAGGCATCGGGCGGGCTGTTCCCGATGAACGGCGCGCCTTACGGGTTCCGGCTGACGAACTTCCTGAACCCGATGGGCATGCCCTGCTGGAAGCCGCCTTACGGTACCATGTCGGCGGTCGATCTGAAATCCGGCGAAACTTTGTGGCAGGAACCCTTTGGGCAGGTGCAGCAATGGGGTTTCTATATGCCCGAAAGCTGGGGCTCGCCCACGATCGGCGGGCCGGTGCTGACCAAATCGGGTCTGATCTTCATCGGCGGCTCGATGGATGCGCGTGTCCGGGCCTTGGACGCAAAATCCGGCAAAGTGCTGTGGAAGGCGCAGGTGGACGCGCCCGCCGTCTCGATCCCAGCCGTTTTCGACTATAAGGGCCGGGAATACGTGCTGTTCACGGCGGGCGGCAACTCGATCATCAAGCCGCAGGTCGGCGATCAATTGGTGGCTTTCGCCCTGCCCGAGTGAGACGAAATACCGCGCGCGGGGTATCTTGACATTCCTCGCGCGCGCGTCCAATTAGCGCCACTAGTGGGGTCGTAGCTCAGTTGGTAGAGCGCGTCGTTCGCAATGACGAGGTCAGGGGTTCGATTCCCCTCGGCTCCACCAGATTTTCTATATAGTATATTTTCCTTATTCAAATCAGCTAGTTGAAGAGAGAACGGTCGTTGATTTTCTCTGCATTCTGACCAGTCATTCTGACCACCAATGCTTGTTACCTTTTTCCGTGCCGACTTGCTGAGCCTTCAGCGACTTCTAGAGGTCTGCGCCCTCACGACTTCTCAGCGGCATATTCTCCTCTGCGGCTTGCAGCGGCCCTGCGATGTGGTGCTTGCATCTCAGGGATGTGCGCGGCTGCTTTAGTCCAAGTGGCTCGATCTGCCGCCTTCACAGCAGTCCCAGAACAGTCGTCGGAGCCACTTCATGAAACCTGTGGTTCTCGTTAGCGCCATCATCCCTTTGGCTGCCTATGCCGCCTCTGAGCCCGCCTCCGTGGGTATGGCGAACCTGCTTCGGCCTATTGTGCCAGCCACGGTGGCCGTTTCGAAATCCGCAAAAGCGCGGTGGCGAGGTCAGGCTATTGTCATCTGCCCGATGGCTGCGCGGTGGAGGAATGGGCTCGTTCCGGGCTCAGCGGGACGGATGAGGCGTCGCCGCCTCTTCTAGGATGAACGAGCTTGCCCTCTTTGGGCAACTCCGAGCGGACACGACGCCGGACACTCCATCAGTATCACCACATCCTGCCCACGATGGTAAGGATGCGGCCTTAAGCCGCCGTTCGTCGCGAATGCCAATTCGGCAACGGTCTGTCGAGCTTGGGACATTGCCGCCATCCACGTAGAGGGCAGAATCAGTGAAAAGGGAATACTTTTGTTAGCATGACCTACGACCAAGTGACGCTGCACACGGGTGAAACAGCTTCTAGTTCTGGACGCGTCAAAACAAGATCTGACGAGAAGTAAGCAAAACGATCAAAAAAGAAAAAATTGCTACTCCAACGTGAGTTTAAGTGGGCAGACGAGATAGCAGAAACACGCAGGAGATTCCTTTTTGCATCCATTAAAGACGAAATTCGTTTATCTCGCCCATTCACAACCACCCCTTCCTTCCAGGGCGACCCATCGCCAAGAGCGATTTGAATGCGCTTTACTATATGAAAAAATGATTGATCAAGATTTACTTTCTCCCAGAACATCGCTTCAATACTCTCGCCGCTAAGTGCATTATAATCCCCCCAACCATTTATGGTTGCATCACCCATCCTTGCTGATGCAAATGCCACTTCATCATCTTCGGTGAAGAGTCTTTTCAAAACAAATAATACTACCCCACCAAAAATAATGTATGCAGGGCTAAAGGCAATGTCGCACCGCAAAGGATTTAGGCAAAGAATGGATCTTCGCCCAATGTTTTTGTAATCTTTCAAGGCTATTTCTATTGATTCAGTGGATTCATAGTCGAACGGACCATACCCATCCTCCTCATGGAGGCCGGTATTGGATGCTATGACAAAATTCACCTTACGATTACTCCGCTATCTTAAAGTGTGTATTTTGCATCCTTTGCGTAATCACTTATAGTGTCAACGGCTTCGGATGAAGTTGCCAGCCCACAGTGACGATCAAACTAAGCCCTGCCGCGAAGCAAGCTGGGGCGGTAATCCTCCCCGTTTTAACGGGGTGCAGAAGTAGACTTCAGGCAGTCATCTTCAGTTTCTGGGCGGGTGTAACGCCGCCGATGCCCATGTTGGGGCGCTCATTGTTGTAAGTCCATAGCCAGTCGGCTGCGATCTGTTGTGCCTCCTCGATGGTTTCAAAGATGTAGAGGTCCAACCATTCATGCCCGACCGTTCTGTTGTATCGTTCGACATAAGCGTTCTGCTGGGGCTTTCCGCCGCTGCGATACCCCGTTCCGCCCCCAGCGACTCTGTAACGGCCCCTAAACAGCCCCTTTTCCTCCCGGCAGGGTCGGGCCTGTGCCTAGCCGTGTGTGCCCTTGTGCGGCCCTTTGAGAATCTCTGAAGGGGCTGGGCGATGGGCTGGGAGAGCGGGGCTTATCAACGTTGCAGAGCAAGCTGCAGAACGGTCGGTATCGTATAGCCTTGGAAGGTGTTATACAGGCGGTCAACAAGCGTCAGAGGCGGAAAAATGACCGACGACGAGCTTAGGAAGCAAGTTGCCAAGCTGATCGCAGACGGGGGCCGTGCGCGGCTTAGCGATATACTTGTCCCGGCGCTTGCGGCTGGGATCATCATGGGCACGACCACATTGGTCGTGAAGGTGTTCCTCTAGAAGGCTAGGGCGGCGGAGCGTCGTGCTCAACCGTCCAGCCCCAGCGCTCTGTAACGGCCCCTGTAGCGGTCTCTGGCCTTCCCGGCAGTGTCAAGCCTATGCCAAGCCGTGTGTGCCCTTGTGCGGCGCTCTGAGAGTCTCTGAAGGTGCTGGGTGATGGGCTGCGGGATTAGGGCACGCTATAGCACCAAACGCGGTTCAGACACAAATGGACCGATTACCCCTTTTTAGAGCACTGGACAGGGATCAGGTCAGTTACCGCCACCTATAGCACAAGACAGGGGATCAGACATGGAGGCACCAATTACCCCTTACCATAGCCCGACGATCCGAAGAGATACATAGGTGGGGAGGGATGGGTGATTGCCCCTCACCATAGCTCCAGTAAGCGGTTCACATAGATATACAGACGAAGGGAGAGATGGGTAATTACCCCACGCTATAGCACCAGAAGGGGTTCAGCATAGATATACATAGAGGGTGCATCGTGACGCTGTTCGATGTCATGAGATAGGGTTCACTAACAGTCTCCTCCCGCCGCCCCCTTCCTTTCCATGTCATAGCAATGCTGTTCTATGCCATGTGGATGGTCTGATAGATGCAATGCCCGCCCACGGCTCCACGCCACTCCCCAGATAATTTGGTGGAAAAATCTGTGGTCTTGCCCTCGACAGGGGCGGCTGGATCATACCCCCGTGCCCCTTCGCTGCCTTCTCTAGGATGTTGGACGCCCTGACCGGGCGTTACACCCTACCACGCGTGGGTCGCCCCTCGACACGCCGCAAGCACTCAGGCCCCCGTGCCCTCTTCTTCGCCTTGGCCGTCAGGCAAGCTCGAGTGGGAGCAGAAGGGGCATTCAATTACGGCGACTATCACGAAGTGAGTCAAAGCGGCCCTGCCATCATCAAGCCGCTGTGCATTGCCGCCTGCTATAGCAGGCAGACACGGCTGATCAGGCGATTCTTTTGGGTATACTTCAATGGAACTGCATGTGGGTGTGGTTTCATAAATAATATTGACCACTCAAAACGAACCGTTATTAGGGAACCATTCAAAGCGAACTAGAGGCCCCATGTTCATCCGCGCTTATCTTCGTGCTTCGACCTCAGAGCAGGACGCTACCCGCGCCCGTGCTGACCTTGACCGCTTCGCCGCCGACCACGGCCTGACCATTGCTGCCCGGTACATTGAGAATGAAAGCGGGGCAAAGTTGGACCGGCCTGAGTTGTTCCGCTTGCTATCCGATTGCGGGCCGGGAGACGTGTTGCTGGTGGAGCAGGTTGACCGCCTCAGCCGATTGAACGGGGAGGATTGGTCGCGCCTCAAGGCTGAGATCACCAGCAAGCGGGTAAGAGTCGTCGCGCTGGACCTCCCGACCTCTCATCAGTTGATCCGGACGGGCGGGGATGATTTCACGGCGCGAATGCTTGATGCCATCAACGGTATGATGCTGGACATGCTGGCAGCGATAGCTCGCAAGGATTACGAGGACAGGCGGCGCAGACAGCGGCAGGGGATTGACGAAGCGAAGAAGCGGGGGGCCTATCGGGGCAGACCAGCCGACCAGAAGCGCAACGAGGCGATAAAGAAGATGCTGGCAAGCGGGCAAAGTTGGTCCAGCATCATTGAGGCCACGGGCTGTTCCCGCGCTACCCTGAGCCGCCTGAAGAATGAGGCTTGACGTGGATATTTCGCAATGGGTCGGCTGGGGGATCGTGGGTATTTGGTTTGTACTGTGCGTTTGGGCGCTGTGGATGAGGCCGCCATGCTGAGCGTAGTATAGACAGCCGGATTTTCTACTTCCCATAGGAAGCGGGCAATTAGGACACCCTATAGGAGCCATGCCCCATGCTATAGGGCAGGGCTGAATGCCCTCGTGTAGAGACGCCCCCATGCGGCGACCAATCTGTCTTTATCTGTGGCGCTATCTGTTCGACTAGGAAAGCCATGGCCGACACCAAATTTTCTTTCAAGGAATTCACCAGATGCCCCGCCAACTAAAACGGCGGTCCAAAATTGCTTGACCACGGAGCAAGGGCCATGCAGAAACTACGCCATGACTAGCACAAATGCCGGATGATCCGGTTGCCTAGCTCCCTTTGGGAAAGCCGGGCACTAACTGAGCGGAAGCAGGATGAAAATCCGAATAAGCGCCGCAACCGACTGAGCCGGGGCGCAAGCCCCACAACGAAACCGGGCGTGAGCCCAACTAGCCCCGCCGACCACGAACGCCTCTGTTGCGTTGCTGTGTCGGCACCCCCCTTGAATGGGGTCAGGTCGCCGGTTGTAGAGCCGATGCGGCCTTTTGGCGTTTTTGCGTCAGAAATTCCGTCAACTTCAAAGGAAAAGATGAACGAAATGAATATTAAGCCCGAGTCCCGTATCGTCGTAGAGATTAAGGGGGCGATACGTCAGGGTCAGCCGAGCGCATACGCGGCGCGGGCTTGGACGGAGACTGGCGTAGCAAGGACGCACCTTTTCACCCTCGCAGAAATCGTAGAAGGGGAGGATAAGGTCCCGGAACTGACGGCGATAGGGGCGGCGCTAAGTGCTATCCAGCGCCCTTGTGTTTCCACCGTGGTTATTGAAACCGCGTCAACGTGGATAGCTGATCGCATCAACGGCGACCTTCCGAGATGGCGCGACACCGGAGCCATATTCGATAAAAAAGGCAAGCCTTTGTCGAAAAACACGGTTCACGGATGGGCATCCGCTTTGACTGCGGCGGAAGGACTTGCTGTGGCCGCTCGACACAGAAGCGATATCGACCTTGATCCGATCGCGGAGTGGAATTTGTTGCGGGCAGGGGAGGGGCCGCGCAATTCCGCCGAGGCGTCCTTTCTTGCGGCCTCGAATGCGCGGCGGGCGCAGCGGGGCTCAAAGGCCCGGATGAAGAATGCAGATGAGCGCAATAGGCAGGCGGCGGAGCGGGCGCAGAGGGCCAACGCCTGATGACGATGCAGCACGACAGCCGGAGTGAACGACTGATTGTAAGCGTTTTCTAGGCCGCACCTTCCGAGTTTTCGGCTGACCTGCGACTCCGTGTCTGACGGAGATTAGCGGTTGAGTTTCGCGATGGCGACTA
>NZ_FXTK01000008.1 GCF_900182695.1 Paracoccus laeviglucosivorans | reverse complement strand
ACGCCCCACCGCATCCCGCGCGATCCCGCAACCGTTGATACCGCCGCCAAGAATGAAAAGGTCGGAGATTTCGCTTGCGTTCGAGGATGACATTATCCGCGCCTTTTCGATGCTTCTGGTATTCGTTTATGTTCGTTTAATCAGAAATCGAATACAAGTCATTTGCGAAAAGCGTATGACAGACATGCAAAAAGGCCGCAGGAATGCATCCTGCGACCCTTTCACATCGAACAGCGCAGAAATCAGGCCGCGCTTAGCCCCTCGGTTGAGGCGAAGAACATCGCCTGGCTCACGGCCGAACGCACCTGCTCCTCGGAATAGGGCTTCGAGATCAGGAAGGCAGGTTCGGGGCGGTCGCCTGTCAGCAGGCGTTCCGGGAAGGCGGTGATGAAGATCACCGGCAGGTCGCCCATTTCGGCCAGCAATTCATTGACGGCATCGATGCCGGACGAACCATCGGCCAGCTGAATATCGGCCAGGATCAGGTCGGGGCGCTTGTCATGCGCCAGTTCGATCGCGGCCTTGTGGGTGCGCGCAATACCCGTGACTTCGTGACCCATCGCCTGCACGATGCCCTTCAGGTCCATCGCGATGATCGTCTCGTCTTCGATCACCATGACCTTGCCCGACAGCGCCTGCGACATCTCGGCCAGCGCGATCTGCACCAGTTCTTCGGCCTCGGATTGCTCAAGCTGCATGATTTCGGCGATCTGGTCATAGCGCAGCTCTTCGATCGTGCGCAGCAGCAGGGCTTCGCGCGAATTGGGCGTCAGGCTGCGCAGATGCGCCTGTGCGCGCGCTTCCTGCACGCTTTGTCCTTCCTGATCGACCGGCTGGCCCGAGCTTTGCCAGATCGCGTGAAAGGTGCGGAACAGACCGATGCGCGTGTCGTCGCCGCTGATCAGGCTGCGGTCGCTAAGGATCGCTTCCAGCGTGGCGGCGGCGTAATTGTCGCCCGCGGTCTGGCTGCCGGTCAGCGCACGGGCATAGCGGCGCAGAAAGGGCAGCTCACGGCGGATGGATTGGGCCAGATCTGCTGCTGTCATTGTCATCCTCAAAAATGCGTTGTTCACATGGAACTTGACTGGATAGGTAACGGTTAGGACCGGTGCGCACAAGAATTTCGGGAATAACTAAAAAATGAATACCAGACGCGAGGACCAGAGGCGGGCGGCAATCGCGAAGCAGATCGACGAAAACCTGAAACGTGTCTACGAACAGGACACAACCGACAAAATTCCTGATAAATTCATGGAATTGCTCGATAAATTGCGCGAGCAGGAGTAAACCCGCATGACAAGTCACGCCAAATCGGCGCGGACGACCGGCGGGAGTGACAACCCGCGCGACCAGCTCGTCGATCATCTTCCGGCCCTGCGCGCTTTTGCGCTGTCCTTGACCCGCGAAGGGGCATCGGCGGACGATCTGGTGCAGGACACCATCGTCAAGGCATGGACCCATATCGACAAGTTCCAGCCCGGCACCAACCTGCGGGCATGGCTTTTCACCATTCTTCGCAACACCTTCTATTCGGCGCGGCGCAAGACGCGGCGCGAGGTCAGCGACAGCGACGGCATCCATGCCGCGCGGCAGGCGACCCGGCCCGAACATGACGGTCGGCTGGCGCTGAACGATTTCCGCGTGGCTTTTGAAAAGCTGCCGGATGAACAACGCGAAGCTCTGATCCTTGTCGGCGCCTCGGGCTTTTCCTATGAAGAAGCTGCCGAGATGACAGGCGTTGCCGTTGGCACCGTCAAATCCCGTGCAAATCGCGGTCGGCGCAAGCTGGCTGAATTGTTGCAGCTAGAAGATGGCGAAGAGCTTGAGATGACGGATCGCGCGACCCTTGCCGTGATGGCACAGAACTCTTCCATCAGCCGTTAAGGCTGGCGCCCGTGCTGCGCCGGTTCCTTGACAGGCTGGATTTCACCAAGGGGCTGGGTTTCCGCCTTGGGGGGCTGCTTTCGGTCGCAATTCTGCCGATCGGGCTGATCTCGGTGATCCAGACCCTGCACCTGTCGCGGGAATATGAGCGTTCTTCCGAAATCGCGCTGCTGGGCCGCACAACCACGGCAGCGGCGGGCGAACGCGCCTTGCTGCAAAGTGCGCTTGGCACGGCGGATGCGCTGGGGCCGGCGGTGCTTGAGACGATGGACCGCCCGCAGGCCTGTTCCGACATCATGCGCGGGTTCGTGCAGCGGACGGTCAATTTCGTCTATGCCGGGTTCACGCGGCTGGATGGCGTGACCGAGTGTTCGTCGATTCCCGGCACGCTGGACCTGACGGGCGATCCGGCCTTCAAGCAGTTCACGCAAAGTCCCGGCACGCTGGTCACCACCAGCGGCATCGGCATGGGCGCGGGCGGGAAATCGGTCGTCGTGATCCAGCCGCTTTACCGCAGTGCCGAGCTTTTGGGACATATCTCTGTTGCCATGTCGCCCGACATGCTGCGTTCGACGCATGTGGGGGGCTTGGGGCAGGACAATACCCGTATCATCACCTTCAACAATCTGGGTCAGGTCCTGTCGCTTGACCGCGACAGCGAAGGCCGGGTCGAAGACCTGCTGCCGCGCGGCAAGTCGCTGACCTCGCTTTTGTCGCGCAGCGAGACGACCTTTACGGATTATGCCAGTTCCGGCGAAAGCCGCGTCTTCAGCGTCGTGCCGGTCGTGCCGGGGCTGGTCTATGCGCTGGGGTCGTGGAACCGCTCGGAATCCGGGATCACGGGTATCGACATCACGCGCCGCACCGCCATGGCTTTGCCATTGGTGCTTTGGGCCGCATCGCTGGCCGTGGCCTATTTCGCCGTCTACCGGCTGGTCCTGCGCCATATCCGCGAATTGCGCGGCCAGATGCGCCGCTTTGCCATCGGCGACCGTTCGGCCCCGCCCCCCGTGCTGGCCGATGCCCCGGCCGAGATCACGGATATGAGCCAGACTTTCCACAACATGGCCCGCATCCTGATCCGCGACGAAGAGGCGATGGAGGCGGCGGTCAACGAAAAGACAGTGCTGCTGAAAGAAGTGCATCACCGGGTCAAGAACAACCTTCAGCTGATCGCATCGATCATCAACATGCAGATCCGGGTGATCGACCACGATGATGCGCGGCGGGTCTTGCGTTCGGTGCAGGATCGCGTCGCCTCGCTCGCGACGATCTATCGCAACCTGTATCAGGCCGAGCATCTGGATTCGGTCGAGGCGGACCGGCTGATCAGCGACATCATCAAGCAGATGGCCAATGCTTCGGTCGGGCCGGGCGCGGGTTTGCAGGTCGAAACCCATCTGGAGCCGCTGGTCCTGATGCCCGATCAGGCCGTGCCCTTGTCGCTGCTGGCGACCGAGGCTTTCACCAATGCGCTGAAATATTCGGGCGAACAGGTTGATGGCATACCGCCTTGGGTGCGCGTCACGCTGCGATCGGATGGCGATGATTATGCCGTTCTGACGATCGAGAATTCGACCGGCGGAGCGCCGATGGCCGAAGGCACGGGGCTGGGCAGCCAGCTGATCAAGGCCTTTGCAACCCAGCTTGAAGGCGAGGCCGAGCTGGAACAGACCGAATGTCGCTTTACGCTGCGTCTGCGTTTCCGGGTCGAGCCCCTGTTGAAACGCCCCGCCGCAATGTCGCAGGGTGAGGTCAACCTGACCTCGGCCGCCCGCCCCGGCGCGCGGCATTAGGTCTCAGGTCCGCAGCAACAAGGGACAGTGATCAGAGATTTCCGGGTCGTAGATGACGCGGAAATCCGTGATCAGTTCGGGCTGATCCACCAGCATGTAATCTGCGAAACGACCGGGCTTTTGGTAATGGCTGCTGCGCGTGCCGGCAAAGCCGCCGGTCGTTACCAGCTCGCGAAAGCCACCATCGGCAAGGATCTGCAGGGTTTCGCTGTCTGGCTCCACGTTGAAATCGCCGCAGATGATCCGCAGATCGCCGGGCCGGGCCAGCTTGTCCGACAGCCGCAGCAACCGCCGTGCCTGCGCGGTGCGTTCGGGCGTGTCCATCTTGCCCTTTGGGTCGCGCAGCCCGTGCATATGGGTGATGCCGATGCTGCGGCCTGTCACGTCGTCACGGACCCTGACGCCATGGGCGTTGCGTGGGCGCGGATGGTCGCCGTAACCATCGGCAGAGTAGCATTTGTGGACAAAGCCATGCACCTGCCCCAGCACGGGCAGCGACCTGTGCACGAAGGTGGCCAGACCGAATTGGGAAGGGACGGCCGCAGTGTGATCCCATAGCTCGCCCTGCGCGGCGGGGTGGAAGAATGCGGCATGATCCGGCAGCGCATGGCACAGATCGCGAAAGACATTCGCACTTTGGGGCAGGCTGTGCGGGCCGTCGCGATAGGTCAGCCGATCTTTGTCGCTTGCAGGCGTGTGCGTGATTTCCTGCAGGCACAGAACGTCAGGGGCCTCGGCCTTCACATAGTCAAGCAGGGCATCCGCCAATTTGCCGCCCCAGGCGTTCAGGCAGATCAGCTTCATCGCTCTCAGCCGGTTTTCTTTGTCTCGGCCTTGGTTGCCAGCCGCAGCTTGCGCGCAGCGATGATGCGGCGCCTGCGTGTCATTTCAAGATTGATCAGTGATCCCAGCATCACCGAAAATCCCCCAAGATAGAACCACATCAGCAGTGCGATCACTGCGCCGATGGACCCATAGATGCGGTTATAGCTGTTGAAATTGTTCAGATAGACCGAAAAGCCAAAGGACGCCGCGGCCCATGCCAGCGCGGCAAACAGCGCGCCCCATGTAAAGATGGCGGTGCGCGGCGATTTTACGTTGGGACCGTAACGATACATGATCCCGATGACGATCATCACGATCAGAAAGATCGCGGCCCATGGCACCGAACTCAGCAGCCAGTTGCGCAGGGGCACATCGGGCAGAAAGTTGAAGGCGATGGGCACGACGACGATGACCGCCAGCCCCAGAATGACCACGCCGACGATCACCAGCGTCAGCGCATAGGCCAGCAGAAAGCCCATGACCGTCGAATGCGACCGCACGCCATAGGCGGCGTTCAGCCCCCGGATCAGCGCCTCGACCCCCGCGCGGGCCGAGATCGTTGCGATCATGAAGGAAATCGCCGTGGTCCAGCCAAGCTGCGTGCGACCCGCCGCGATCAGCGCGTTGATCTGGCCATAGATAATATCCGCCGCAGCCGAGGGGATGAATTCATCGGTGGTATGGATATATTGCTCGATCAGTTGCGGATCATACCAAAGACCCCAAAGCGCGAACAAAGCGGCAAGCCCCGGAAACACCGCGAACATGGCATAGAACGCCACACCAGCCGCGATCAGGCTCATATGGATCTTGTCCATCCGTTCAAAGATGGCGAGGACGAACTGCCACATATCCCTGATCACCGTGTCGTCCCCCGTCCTGCCTGCCGTTCCAGCTTGCAGGCAAACGACCCGGCCCGCCAGAACGGTTCCGAAATACACTAAGGGTTTGTGCCGCCCATGTATCTGCGCCACACCGCATTTTCGCCCAGTTTCGCCACGAAGGCGGCATGGGCCTCGGCCTCGGCCTGGGTCACGCGGGGCGGCAATGGGCGCGGGCGTGGCCCACGTGGCTGATTGCCCTGCGCCTGTGCACCCGGACCTGCGCTGGCCGCGCCTGCGGCCTCCAGCACAAGACCCGGCTGCCGACCGCCGCGCAGCGCCAGATACACCTCGGCCAGCAATTCGCTGTCCAGCAGCGCGCCGTGCAGCGTCCGGTTCGAGTTGTCGATGCGAAAGCGCCGGCACAGCGCATCCAGCGAATTCTGCGCACCGGGAAAGCGCGACCGCGCCAGTTCCAGCGTATCCACCGCACGGGAATAGGGCATGGTCTGATACCCCGCCCATTTCAGCTCGGCGTTCAGGAATTTCATGTCGAACTGCGCGTTGTGGATCACCAGCTTGGCGTCATCCGCGATGAATTCCACGAAATCCGCCGCAACCTGGGCGAATTTTGGTTTGTCGCGCAGAAAGTCGTCGCCCAGCCCGTGAACGTCGAACGCCTCCTGCGGCATGGCGCGTTCGGGATTGATATAGACGTGAAAGGTCCGCCCGGTGGGCAGGTGGTTCATCAGCTCGACCGCGCCGATTTCGACGATGCGGTCGCCGGTATCGGGGTCAAAGCCCGTGGTTTCGGTATCAAGGACGATCTCACGCATGGGAACTTCCTGACACGATCTGCGCGCAAATGTCCACGATGGCCGCGTGCGCCCCTTCCAGCGTCGCCGAAGGGATGACCCAATCCGCCAGCGCGCGCTTTTCCGCGTCCGGCATCTGGCGCGACAGGATCATGGCAAACGTCTCTTTGGTCATGCCGGGGCGGGCCATGACGCGGGCGCGCTGCAGATCGGCGGGGACGGATACGACGGCGACCCCGTCCAGTCCCGACTGCAAGCCACCCTCGAACAGCAGCGGAATGTCCAGAACCACGATGGCCGCGTCCTGATGGCGGGCGATGAATTCCGCGCGGTCTGCGGAGACCAGCGGATGCACGATCGCCTCAAGCCGCTTGAAGCCGTCCGCATCGGCGGCCAGCGCGGCTTTCAGTGCGTCGCGATCCACTGCGCCATCCGTAACCGCGCCGGGAAAGGCCGCACCGACCGGCGCGACCGCCGCGCCGCCCGGCGCATAAAGCCGGTGCACGGCGGCATCCGCATCCCAGACCGGGTGCCCAAGATCGCGGAACATCCCGGCGGCGGTGGATTTGCCCATGCCGATGCCGCCGGTCAGTCCCAGAAGGAAACTCATGCCAGCACGGCCCGGCGCAATTCGTCGTCCACCTCGGGGCGGCGGCCGAACCAGCGTTCGAACCCCGGCGCGGCCTGATGCAGCAACATCCCCAGCCCGTCCACGATATGGCAGCCGCGCGCCTGCGCTTCTTCCAGAAATGGCGTCATCAGCGGGGTATAGACCAGATCGGTCGCCAGCGTTCCGGGGGCCAGTGCATCCAGCGGAATACGCAGCGCAGGCTTGCCCTCCATCCCCATCGAGGTGGCGTTGACCACCGTCATCGCCCCGTCCAGCATATTGCCCGCCTCGGCCCAGTCATAGACGACGACCTTGGCCCCGAATTCGCTGCGGATCTGTTCCGCGCGGATGCGGGTGCGGTTTGTGATGCGCAATTCCGTCACGCCCGATTCCAGAAGCGATGCGACGACGGCCCGCGCCGCGCCCCCCGCCCCGATCACGGCCGCCGGACCCAGATCGGGCACCCAGTCGGGCTGGTGTTGGCGGATATTGGCGATAAAGCCGTAACCATCCGTGTTGTCGGCATGGATCTTTCCATCGGGGCGAAAGATCAGCGTATTCGCCGCACCAATCAGCGCCGCGCGGTCTGTGACCACATCGGCCAGCGCCAGCACGCTTTCCTTGTGCGGGATGGTGACATTGGCACCCACAAAGCCCATGCGAGGCATGGCGCGCAGCACCTCGGCCAGGTCTTCGGGTGCGACGGGCACGGGGATGTAATGCCCGGCAATTCCGTAACGCTTCAGCCAGTGGCCATGCAGGATGGGGGAACGCGAATGCGCAATCGGCCACCCGATGACCCCGGCAATGGGAACGTGGCGGGAGGCTTGGGGCTGGTCGTCCATGTCAATCGCTCATCATGGGCGCATAGCCCCGCAAAAATTTCAGCTGATCAAGAAGTGCAATTCCGCGTCCGGTGGGTCAAGCCGCAGCACCGCCGCAGCCCGGTCATGCTGGCAGAAAGGCAACCGTCAGGCGGCGCCCACCTCGGGCAGGCCGCCTTCTTCGACCAGATCGTCCAGCGTCAGGCTTTCGATCAGCAAAAGATAGGACCAGAACACCTGCCCGAACATCTTGCGCAGGCGGCAGGACGCTTCGTCCGTGCAATCTTCGCAGCGTTGATAGGACCGGCGTGACAGACAGGGCAGCGGCGCAATCGGACCATCGACCTGACGCAGCAATTCGCCGATCGAAATCTCTTTCGGGGTCTTGATCAGGATATAGCCCCCGGCCCGCCCCCGGCGCGATCCGACATAACCCGCGTTGCGCAGTTCCAGCATGATATGTTCAAGGAACCGCTTGGGCGCGCCCGAGCGGGTTGCGATCTCTTCGATCGTAAGCGCGTTTCCGCCTGCTGCGACTTCGTCGGCCAGCGCGATCAGCGCCTTGATGGCATATTTGGTTTTCTGCGAGATCATGGAAAATCAATAATCTTCGCGGACGCCGCTTGCAATGATCTGGGCGGAAATATGCGCGCACTGTGGCATGGAACACAGGAGTATCGTCAAAGCGTTATAATTCTGACACATTGCGCCCGCATTCCTGCCCGCGCAGCAGAAGGAGAAGATGATGCGTATTGCAGTTCTTGGTGGCGACGGTTTCGTTGGCTGGCCCACCGCCCTGCATCTGTCCAATCTGGGCCACGAGGTCCATATCGTGGACAACCTGTCGCGGCGCTGGATTGATACCGAACTGGGCGTGCAATCTTTGACGCCGATGGACAGCATTCAGGAACGCTGCCGCATCTGGCATCAGGAAACCGGTCGCAAGATCCATTTCCACCTGCTGAACCTTGCGACGGAATACGAACGCCTGAAATCGTGGCTGGCCGATGAGCGCCCCGAGGCGGTGATCCATTTCGCCGAACAGCGCGCCGCGCCCTATTCGATGAAAACCGACCGCCACAAGGTCTATACCGTCAACAACAACACCAACGCCACGCATAACCTGCTGGCAGCGCTGGTTGAAACCGGCATCGACGCGCATCTGATCCATCTGGGGACCATGGGCGTCTATGGCTATTCCAGCGTCGGTGCGCCGATCCCCGAAGGCTATCTGGACGTGGAAATCGACACGCCCACCGGGAAAAAAGCGCAGCAGATCCTGTATCCGACGCGCCCCGGCTCGGTCTATCATATGACCAAATCGCTGGATCAGATCCTGTTCCAGTTCTATGCCCAGAATGACGGGCTTCGCATCACCGACCTGCATCAGGGCATCGTGTGGGGCACGCATACTGACCAGACCCGTCGGCACGAACAGTTGATCAACCGCTTCGACTATGACGGCGATTACGGCACGGTGCTGAACCGCTTCCTGATTCAGGCGGCCATCGGCTATCCGCTGACGGTCCATGGCACGGGCGGGCAGACGCGGGCCTTTATCCACGTGCAGGATTCGGTGCGCTGCATCGAGCTGGCGCTGCAGGACGCACCCGAAGCGGGCGACCGCGTGCGCATCTTCAACCAGATGACCGAAACCCACCGCGTCCGCGACCTGGCCGAGATGATCGCCAAGCTGACCGGGGCCGAGGTCGCCTATCTGCCGAACCCCCGCAAAGAGGCCGATGAGAATGACCTGATCGTCAAGAACGACCAGTTCATCGCGCTGGGTCTGAAGCCGATCACGCTGGCCGAGGGGCTGTTGTCCGAAGTCGTCGACGTGGCGAAAAAATACGCCCATCGCATCGACCGTTCGCGCGTTCCGGCCGTTTCGGCATGGACCAAGGACATCGCCAAGCGCGTCGAACATGACCCCGAAGGCAAAAGGCTGCGTTCCGTATCGTGAGCAACGGCATCCACCCGAAATCAAAGGCGCGGTCGGACCGCGCCTTTGTCACATTGGCCACCAATCCCGATTACGTCACCGGGGCCGGGGCGCTGTTTCGTTCGCTGAAACGCACCGGGACCGCGGCAGATCTGGTCATGCTTTACACCGATCTGCCCCCGGCCGAGGTGGCGGCGATGCAGGCGCTGGACGTGCGGATGGTGCAGGTGGACCTGCTGCCGACCTCGGACCAGTTCAATGCCCTGCACGCCCGTGACCGCATCCATGGCAATGCCCCGTTTACAAAAGGGGAAAAGCCGCCCTTCCACACGCCTTTGGACAATTTCGCCAAGCTGCGGCTGTGGCAGCTGGATTACGATCGCGTGGTGTTCATCGATGCCGATGCGATCGTCCTGCAAAATATCGACCGGTTGTTTGACTATCCCGAATTTTCGGCGGCTCCGAACGTCTATGAAAGCATGGCCGATTTTCACCGCCTGAATTCGGGGGTGTTCACTGCGCGACCGTCTGCGGCGACGTTTGACGACATGCTGCTGCGGCTGGATCAGCCCGGCGCGTTCTGGCGGCGGACGGATCAGACCTTTCTGGAAAGCTATTTCCCGAACTGGCACGGCCTGCCGGTCTTCGACAACATGCTGCAATATGTCTGGTTCAACATGCCGGAACTGTGGCGCTGGACCGACATCCGCATCCTGCATTTCCAGTATGAAAAGCCATGGCAGGATCACGCCAAGGCCGACAAGCTGCGCCCGCTGATCGATTTGTGGCGCGCCCATGCGGGCGACGGCCCCGTGCCCGATCTGCGCGAATTGGCGAACCCGGCATGAAGATCGCCCTGACCGGAGCCTCGGGCCTTGTCGGTCGCTGGATTGCCCAGGCGGCGATCCGGCAGGGTCATGCCATCGACCCGCTGGCAGGCTGGCGTCTGGGCGATGCGCCTGAACTTGGCGGCTGCGACGCGCTGATCCACTGTGCATTTCATCACGTGCCGGGCAAATATCGCGGCGGCGAGGGCGACGATCCCGACGCCTTTATCCGCACGAACCTGCACGGCTCGGTCAGGCTGTTTCAGGCCGCGCAGGCGCAAGGTGTCGGGCGCGTCGTCTTTCTGTCCAGCCGTGCAGTCCATGACGGCCATACGGCGGGAACCGATCTGACCGACGACCTTACCCCCGCGCCCACCAGCCTTTACGGGCAGGTCAAGGCCGATGCCGAAGCGGCGCTGGCCGCGATGGAGGCGCCCGGTTTCCGCACCGCCAGCCTGCGCCCCACTGGCGTTTTCGGCCCCGGCCAGCCGCAGAAATGGGCCGGGCTGATCCGCGACTTTCTGGCGGGCCGCCCGGTCCCGCCGCGCGTCGCCACCGAGGTGCATGGCGCCGATCTGGGGGATGCCGCGATGCTGGTGCTGAACGACCCGGACATGGGCGGCGCTTACAATATCAGCGACGTGATACTGGATCACCACGACCTGCTGTCTGGCGTCGCGGCGCTGACCGGCAGCGCGTCACAGCCGCCCATGCGCTCGGATGCCGGATTGCTGCGGGTGCCCGTCTGTGCAAGGCTGGAGGCGCTTGGCTGGCGGCCCGATGGGCTTTCGCGTCTTCATGCCGACCTGCCCGCCATCATTCAGAATGCCAAGGACGCATCATGAACCAGAAGCTGGAAGACCTGTCCCGCAAATCCCTTTGGGGTGCCGAGGAGCTGGCGGAACTGGTCATCGCCCCTGCCACGCTTCATGTCGATTACCCGTCTCTGGCCCAGACCATCCGCAGCCTGACCCATGGCGAAACGGATGTGGTGGCGCTGATGGCCACGCTGGTCTGCGAATTGCATCATGCCGACGACCGCTTTGACTGGACGGGATTTTATCGCGTGACCGAACCCGAGGTGCTGAAGATCGGCCCCTATCAGGGTGGGCATGGCTGTCTTGTGATCCCGTTTGCGCGTGGTGTCTGCGGTGCTGCGGCGCGGACGCGGCAGACCCAGCTTGTGCCCGATGTGGACGCATTCCCCGGCCATATCGCCTGCGCCAGCTCGACCCGTTCGGAATTGGTGATCCCGGTCTTTGGCCCCGGCGAGGTTTTGCTGGGCGTTCTTGACATCGACAGCAACCAGCCCGACGCTTTCACCCAGGAAGATGCAGACAAACTGCAGGAGATCCTGGATGACACATTCGGACGTCACTGAGTTCCACGGCCATTGCCTGTGTGGCGAGATCAGCTTTCGCGGCACCTATGACGATCAGAACGGGCTGAAGGCCTGTCATTGCGGCCAATGCAGGCGCTGGTCCGGCCATGTCTGGGCGGCGATCCTGCCGCGTTCGCTGGACATCAAGGGACAGCCGAAATGGTATCGCGCCTCGGACTTTGCGCGGCGGGGGTTCTGTGCGACCTGCGGCAGTTCGCTGTTCTGGCAGCGCGACGGCTCGGACGTAATCGATGTGGCGGCGGGGGCGATCGACGCGCCGACTGGCCTGCATCTGGAAGGCCATATCTTTGTCGCGGACAAGGGGGATTACTACGACATCACCGACGGCCTGCCCCAAGACCCGCAGGAATGATCCGCCACGGTCGCTGTCTGTGCGGCAGCGTGGCGTTCACCGCGCGGTCCCGGACCCGCAAGGCGCATGAATGCCATTGCAGCCAGTGCCGCCGCTGGTCGGGCCATGTCTGGGCCTATGTCACCCTGCCTTGGGATGCGCTGGATTTTTCGGGTGACGCGGATTTGCGCTGGTATGACCACACGCCAAAGGCCCGGCGCGGCTTTTGCGGGACATGCGGTGCGACGCTGTTCTGGCGGCAGAATGGCTCGGCCAAGGTTGACGTTTCGGCGGGCGCGTTCGATATGCCGACGGGATGGACCCTTGGCGCGCCGTCCTTTGGCGGGGACAAGGGCGACTATTACAGGCTTTAGGATGATCTGGGACACGCTGGCCAATTTTCCAATTCAGCAATTGCTGGCCTTCATGGCGGGCGCTTTGGTGCTGAACTTCGCTCCTGGACAGGACGTGTTCTTTGCCAGCGCCTGCGGCATCCAGAACGGTCCCCGCCTTGGCGCGCTGGCCGGTTTCGGCGTGGGCATGGGCAGCCTTGTGCATGTGATCCTGGCGACGGTGGGCCTTGGCGCGCTGGTCGCGGCGCATCCCGGCGCGCTGCTGGCGATCAAATATGCGGGCGCGGCCTATCTGCTGTTTCTGGCGTGGAAAAGCTGGAATGCGGGTCAGATCGACGCCCGCGCCCGCGCCCGCGCCGCCCGCAGCCCATGGAACATCATCCGCCGCGGCGCACTGTCGAACCTGCTGAACCCCAAGCCTGTGCTGTTCCTGCTGGCCTTCCTTCCGCAATTCACCCGCCCGGAATACGGCCCCGTCTGGCAGCAGATCCTGGCGCTGGGGCTGATGTTCGTGGCCTCGGGGACGGTGGTGACGATGGGTTACGGCATCGTCGCGGGCTATGCCGGGCAGGTGATCGGCAAGCGGCTGGGCATCGTCAACCGCATCGCCGCCGTGATGTTCGCGGGCCTTGCCCTGCGCCTTGTCTGGAAATGAGCTTCGTCTACGAACCCACGGCGGAACAGCCCCAGATCATCCATGCCGATCATGAGGTGCTGGTGGTCGCGAAACCCGCCGGGCTGCTATCGGTGCCGGGGCGCGGCGACGACCGCGCCGATTGCCTGATCAACCGGCTGCGCGGCGCCTTCCCCACTGTTCTGCTGGTGCATCGTCTGGACATGGACACCTCGGGCGTCATGGTCTTCGGCCTGACGCCGCACGCACAACGCACCCTGTCCAAGCAGTTTGAGGAACGGCGCACCAAGAAAACCTATGTCGCGCGGCTTTGGGGGCGCTTGCAGCCGAAATCGGGCACGGTCGATCTGCCGCTGATCGTCGATTGGCCGAACCGCCCGCGTCAGAAGGTGGATCACGACACGGGAAAGCCGGCGCAGACCGATTGGCGCGTGATCCGCCAGACCGATGCGGAAACCCGCGTGCGCCTGTCGCCGGTCACGGGGCGCAGCCATCAGTTGCGCGTCCACATGGCATCGCTGGGCCACCCGATCCTTGGCGATCCGCTATATGCGAGCGGGGCTGCGGCGGATTTTCCGCGCCTGATGCTGCATGCCGAAACGCTGCGCTTCAAGCATCCCGATACCGGCGTCATGCAAAGCTATTCTGCGCCCGTGCCGTTCTGATCCGTCACGAATGTTTCATCCCCGATCCGGCGTTTCCTGCGTAAGCTATGGAAAACAGGAAAGGGATGCCGGATGATGACGACCGACCTTAGCCGCCGTGCGGCGATGCTTCTGGGGGCCGCCCTGCCGGTCCTGACCGCGCTGCCCGTTGCCGCGCAATCTGCCCCGGAACAGGAGAAACCGATGGGCCGTGCCAATACGATCAAGCTGGGCGCGTTCGAGGTGACGACGATCCTTGGCGGCGCGAACATGAGCGATGATCCCATCGCGACCTTCGGCGTTGGTGCCGACGCGGCCGAGTTTCAGGCGCTTGCGGCCGAGAATTTCATCCCCTCGGATCGTTCGGGCGGGTCGTTCACGCCGACCCTGGTGCGCACGCCCGACGCGCTGATCCTGTTCGACACCGGGATGTTTCCCGAAATGAACGCTGCATCCATGGCGCTGGCCGGGATCAAGCCCGAAGATGTCACCCACATCGTGCTGACCCATATGCATGGTGATCACGTCAGCGGGCTGATGCAGGGCGATACGCCCAGCTTTGCCAATGCCCAGTTGATCGTGCCCAAAGCGGAAAACGACTATTGGGCGGCGAATGCCAATGACGCCTATAAGACCCATGTCGCGCCGCTGATCGGCAAGGCCCGCCAGATCGCCGATGGCGAGGAAATCGTCCCCGGCATCAAGGCCGAGGCGGCTTACGGCCATACCCCTGGTCACACCACCTATCTGATCGAAAGCGAGGGGCAGCGGCTGCTGATCTCGGGCGACAGCTTCAACCACTATGTGTTCTCGGTCCAGCGCCCGGATTGGCATGTGCGTTTCGACGTGGACAAGGATATGGGTGCGGCGACGCGGGCCAAGGTGCTGGGCCGTCTGGCCGAGGAAAAGATCCCCTTCATCGGCTATCACATGCCTTTTCCGGCGGTGGGCTTTATCGCACCGAATGGCCAAGGCTCGTTCCGCTTCGTCCCTGCGACCTATCAGTTCGCGTAAGGTGCGATGACCGATCCCGCGCCGCACCCCGCCTTCAATCGCGACATGGCCGAAAGCTATGATCAGAAGAACAGCGGCCTTGCCCCCATCTCGGACAATCTGCACTTTCTGGTGCAGATGGTGCTGGCGGGACTTCCCGCCCGCGCCCGCATTCTTTGCGTCGGCGTGGGCACGGGGGCCGAAATCCTGTCGCTGGCCCGTGCCTTCCCCGAATGGCGTTTCACGGGCGTGGACCCCTCGGCCGAGATGCTTGAGGTCTGTCGCGGACGGCTGGATCGGGCGGGCCTGCTGGAACGGTGCGAACTGATTCACGGCTTTGCCCATGACGCGCCGAAGGGGGCGAACTTTGATGCGGCGCTTGCCATGCTGGTCGCGCATTTCATCGGCCACGAGCATCGCCCCGGCTTTTACCGCGACATTCACGACCGGCTGAAACCCGGCGGTTCCTTCGTCAGCGCCGAAATCTGCGTCGATCTGGACGCGCCCGAATTTCCGGCGATGCTGCAGAACTGGGAACAGGTCCAGTCCCGCATGGGTGCCACCCCCGAGGCGTTGCAAAAGCTGCCCGACACCCTGCGCCATGTGCTGGGGGTGCTGTCACCCGCGCAGACGGATGACTTGCTGAAAGCGGCCGGATTTGCCCTGCCGGTTCCGTTTTTTCAGGCATTCCTGATCCGCGGCGTCTTTGCGACCAGATCGGCGGCGGCTGTCAGCCCAGATTGAACACCCGGCTGGGCTGAACCTCTCCGCCCATATAGCGGCCGATGCATAGCGGGCGGCCTTCGCGGCTGACCCAGACTTCCTCGCCGAATTCGGCATGGCCCAGAACCTGGCCCGGATTGCCGTTCAGGATGCGGACGGCACCCATCTCGGTCGCCTGCATCTGCGGCAGGTCGATCAGCGCGGATTGCAGGGGCAGCAGCGCGGCCTCGATCTCGGCCTGATTGGCGCGGTCGATGCGGTCAAAGGCGATGCCGTCAGACGCTTCGAACGGACCGGACCAAATGCGGCGCAGATGTGCGACATGGCCAAGGCAGCCCAGCTCACGCCCCAGATCGCGGGCGATGGCGCGGACATAGCCGCCCTTGCCGCAGACCATGCGCAGATCGGCCGTGTCGGCGGTCGTGCCCAGCAGTTCCAGCGATTCAACCCATAGCGGGCGCGCCGCCAGCTCGACCACCTCGCCTTCGCGCGCCAGATCATAGGCGCGTTCGCCATCCACCTTGACGGCGGACACATTCGGCGGAACCTGCATGATTTCGCCCGTGAACCCCGGCAGGGCGGCGCGGATGCTGTCCGCATCGGGGCGGCTATCTGCGGATTTGGTGACCTGCCCCGACGCATCATCGGTCGAGGTTTCGGCCCCCCAGTTCACCCGGAAATCATAGGCCTTCAGCGCCTCGGTCAGCAGGGGCACGGTTTTCGTGGCCTCGCCCAAAGCAATCGCCAGCACGCCTGTCGCGTCCGGGTCCAGTGTGCCCGCATGGCCCGCCTTTTTCGCGTCCAGCGCCCAGCGGACTTTTCCCACCACATCGGTTGATCCAATGCCGGCGGGCTTGTCCACGATCAGCCAACCGTGGATCTCGCGCCCTTTTTTCCGTGCCATAGTCTTATTCCGTATATCCGATGATCGGCCCAAGCCGCCGCCCGAAATCCGAGCGGTTCAGCGCAGGCGCATAAAGCCTGCTGATCGAGCCGTCAAAATAAAGCGCATCCCGTGCGCCAAGCCCGTCGCGGAACAGCCGCCCGAATTCGTGAAACGTCACGGCGCGGTCGGAAATCGCGAACCATGCCGTCTGCCCGTCCGGCGACACGCCGACACCGTTGCGGATATAGCGGCTGTCGCTGTCCACAAGGAAACGCGGGTGCAGGTCGCCGTCGATCACCAGCATCGGCCCCGATTGCGTGGCGATGCGGCATTGCGGATCAGCGGCCTTGAAGGCGCGGCTTTCGATCACCTGATAGGGGCGGTTGCCGCCCGCGCAAAAGACGCCGTTGGGCAGCATTCCGAAATTCCCGCCACCGCCTGCGGTGACCAGATCATGCGCCTTTTCCCCATCGCTGACATACAGGCCCACCGGGCTGTAATCGGCGTGATACATGCCCGCATTCATCGCGAAACCAAGGGTCTGACCCTTAGGCAGTTGACGCCTCACGCTGGTGAAATCCCCAAGGACGCGCCCATCGGGACCGTTCAGCCAAAGCTTCAGCCCCGGCTGCTGCTCCGCCGAAAGCGTGCAGACCACATAGCCCTGACCGTCGAAATCGCGCTTTTCGCAGATATCGGCCACCGCGGGCAGCGTGGACGCGATCAGCGCCCCCAGCGCCAGCCCAAGGCGGCGCTTCAGATCAAGCTTCATCGTCTTCGTCGTCGTCGGTTTCGACATCGCGGCGCACGCGGTCTTCGGACAGGATGCGGCGGGTGTCGTCCATGCGGTCGAAGGTCTCGTCCAGCACGAAGCGCAGCTGAGGCGCGTATTTCAGCGTCATGGCCTTGGCGACCAGATGGCGCAGTTCGGCCTGATTGCGGCGCAACGCGGCCAGCGCCTCTTCGGCGCCATGTCCGCCAAGGGGCAGGACATAGGCCGTCGCGACCTTCAGGTCGGGCGATGTGCGCACCTCGCCGACCGTGATCGAATGACGGTTCAGTTCGGGATCGTGAACGTCGCCGCGCAGCAGGACGTCTGAAAGTGTGCGGCGGATCAGTTCACCCACGCGAAGCTGACGCTGCGAGGGACCTGTGCCGGAATGAAAGCGGTTCTGTGCCATGGCCGCAGATGTAGGGGGTCGCGGCGCGGCCCGCAACGGTTTAGAACGGCCCAAAACGGGGGTTTGAGCATGGAAAAACCGGGAATCGTCGTCACGGGCGTCTCTGGCCGCATGGGGCAGATGCTGGCGCGGATCGTTCTGGCATCCGACAAGGCGCGTCTGGTGGGGGTCACGGTGCGCCCCGGCAACCCCTGGGCGGGCCGCGATCTGGGCGAGGCGATGGGCGGCCCGGCCATTGGCCTGACCGTCACCGACGACCCGGTTCAGGCGATTGCAAGCGCCCAGGCGGTGATCGATTTCACCACGCCCGACACCTCGGTCGCGATTGCGGAACTGACCGCACAGGCGCGTGCGGTCCACGTCATCGGCACGACCGGCTTTGAGCCCGCGCATCTGGCGAAACTGAAAGCTGCGGCCCGCCACGCCCCGATCATTCGCGCGGGCAACATGAGCCTTGGGGTCAATCTGCTGGTCGGCCTGACCCGCAGGGTCGCTGCCGCCTTGGGCGAGGATTGGGACATCGAGGTGGTCGAGGCGCATCACAACCGCAAGGTCGATGCCCCATCGGGGACCGCGCTGATGCTGGGCGAGGCTGCGGCCAACGGGCGCGGCCACCCGCTGGAGGATCTGCGCACCCCCGCCCGCGAAGGCATCACCGGCGCGCGCCAGCAGGGTACCATCGGTTTCAGCGCCATTCGCGGCGGCGATGTGGTGGGCGAACATGACGTGATCTTTGCCGCTGCGGGCGAACGTGTGGTGCTGCGTCATCTGGCGACCGACCGCGCGATCTTTGCCCGTGGTGCGCTGCAAGCCGCGCTTTGGGGGCAGGACAAGGGGCCGGGCGAATATGACATGGCGGATGTGCTTGGCCTTTAGCGCCCGGACGCTTAGGTTCTCGGCATGACGCTGCTTGCCACGCTTGATCCCGCCGATGCCGACCTGACCGCCTGCCTTGCGCGGGTCATGGCCGCCGTTCTGAAACCCGGCGACGTGATCGCATTGGAAGGCGCGGTGGGGGCGGGCAAGACGCATTTCGCCCGCGCCTTCATCCGCGCCCGCCAAGGCGATCTGGCCGAGGATGTGCCCAGTCCCACCTTCACGCTGGTCCAGACCTATGCCGACCCCTTGGGGACCGAGATCTGGCATGCGGACCTGTATCGCCTGACCCATCCCGACGAGATGGCCGAGCTGGGTCTGGACCAAGCCATGCAGGACAGCATCGTGCTGATCGAATGGCCCGATCATGGCGGCGAATTGCCCGATCCCCTGACCATCGGGCTTGAGCCGATTGCCGAATTCCCTGACCTGCGCCGCATTACGCTGGCCGGGTCCGAGGCGCATTGGGGCCTGATGACCCGTCTGCCGGCCATCGCGCGGCTGATCCATCGCGCCGGTTGGGCCGATGCGCGGCTGGTGCCCTTGGCGGGCGATGCCTCGTCGCGCCGGTATTTCCGCCTGCTGGATGGGGACCGCAGTGCGGTTCTGATGGACGCCGCGCCCGGCACGACCGGCCCCTATGTCGCGATGACGCAATGGCTGCGCGGTCGCGGCCTGCACGCGCCCGAAATCCTTGCCACCGATCAGGTCGAGGGGTTGTTGCTGCTGGAAGATCTTGGCGACGATCTGATCGCCCGCGTGCTGGAGGGCGAGCCTGCGCTGGCCCGCCGCATCTATGACCGCATGACCGATCTGCTGGTCGAATTGCACGGTCACGCGCCCCCGGAATTCGTCCTGCGCCTGAACGGCGCGGAACTGGCGCGGCAGGCGGGGTTGTTTGCGGAATACTATCCTCCGGCGGCGGGGGCGCCCGGCAAGGGGGCTGCGGTCTCGGCGGTCATTCAGGAACTGCACAAGGAACTGGCCGAAGATATCGCCCCCGTGCTTGGCCTGCGCGATTTCCATGCCGAAAACCTGATCTGGCGCGACGATGCACCCTTGGGCATCCTTGATTTTCAGGACGCGGTCGCGGTGCATCCGGCCTATGATCTGGTATCGGGGTTGCAGGACGCGCGCCGCGATGTGGACCCGCAGGTCGAAGCGGCGCAGATCGACCGCTACATCGCCGCGCGCGGGCTGGACCCTGACCGCTTCCGCGCCGCCTATGCGCTGCTGGGCGCACAGCGCAACCTGCGCATCATGGGCATCTTCACCCGTCTAGCCCAGCTTGAGGGGAAACGCCGCTATCTGGCCTTCATGCCCCGCGTCTGGGCGTTGATCCAGCGTGATCTGGCCCATCCCGCGCTGGCCCCTCTGGCTGCCGCGCTGGAGGGTGTGCCCGCCCCTACGCCGCAGGTCATCGAAAGGATCGCCGCCGCATGACGCTGCCCCTGATGATCTTCGCGGCCGGCAAAGGCACGCGCATGGCCCCGCTAACCGATGTGACGCCCAAGCCGATGATCCGCGTCGGTGGCCGGACGCTGCTGGACCGGGCGCTGGACATGGGCGGCGATGCGGGCGTGGGGCGCGTGGTGGTGAACACGCATCACTTGGGCTGCCAGATCCGCGACCATCTGGCAGGGTCGGATGTGGCGATTTCCGACGAAGCGGACGCCTTGCTGGAGACCGGCGGCGGCTTGCGCAAGGCGCTGCCGCTGCTGGGGCCGGGGCCGGTCGTGACGGTGAACCCGGATGTGGTCTGGACGGGTGGCAACCCCATCGTCGCGCTGCTGTCGGCATGGCGCGACGACATGGATGCGCTGCTGATGCTGGTTCCCTTGGCCCAGACGCATGGGCGGCAGGGGGGCGGCGATTTCAGCCTTGATCCCGCAGGTCGCCTGATCCGCAAGGGCGATCTGGTCTATGGCGGCGCGCAGATCATCCGGCCCGACCGGCTGGCCGAAATCCCCGAGGATGCGTTTTCGCTGAACCGCCTCTGGGATCTGATGATCGCCGATAGCAGCGCTTACGGCATCACCCATCCCGGCCAATGGTGCGATGTGGGCCGCCCTGATTGCATCCCGCTTGCCGAAGGCCTGCTGCATGGCTGATTGGCAGAACGGCGTTTTTGCTCTGCCCTGCGGCGCCGATTTTCCCGGCGCTTTTGCCGACGGCCTGATTGCCCGGATGCGGGGCCGTCCGCCGCAGGACATGGCGCGGGTCACGGTATTCGCGAATTCGGGCCAGTCGCTGATGGCCTTGCGCGATGCGCTGATCTGGCGCGGGCCGCTGATCCTGCCGCAATTGCGCCTGCTGGCCGATCTGGGCGGCGGGGCGGCGACCGCGCCCTTGGCCCGGCGGCTGGAGCTGGGTCGCCTGATAGACGCGGCCCTGCGCGCCCAGCCCGATCTGGCGCAGGGGCAATCCGTGCCGGAACTTGCGACCTCGCTCGCTGGTCTGATGGCCGAGATGCAGCTTGAAGGGCTGGACGCTGCCGCGCTGGACCGCATCGACGCGGGCGACCATGCCCAGCATTGGGGCCGCGCGCTGGCCTTCCTGAAAATCGCCGCCGGTTATTACCTGACCGATCCGCCGCAGGACCGCGAATCCCGCCAGCGCGCCGCCGCCAAGGAACTGGCCGAGGCATGGGCGCAGGGCCGCGATCTGCCGCAGGATCCGGTGATCGTCGCGGGGTCCACAGGCTCGCACGGGGCCACGCGGGATTTCATGCGCGCGGTGGCGCGGCTGCCGATGGGGGCCGTGGTCCTGCCCGGCTTTGACCCCGACCTGCCCGCCGCCATGTGGCAAGGGCTGGACGCGACCGAGGATCACCCGCAAGCCCGCCACGCCCCCTTCGTCACCGAATTCGGCCCACTGCTTGATTGGGTGGCAGACACCGCCCCCGACCCTGCGCGGAACCGCCTGATGTCGCTGGCGCTGCGCCCCGCGCCTGTCACCGACCAATGGATCGACGAAGGCCCGCGCCTTGGCCCGCTGATCCCCGCCACGCAGAACCTGACCCTGATCGAGGCCGAACAACCCGGCGAGGAAGCCGAGGCCGTGGCCCTGATCATCCGCGAATCCGTCGAACGCGGCCAGCCCGTTACCCTGATCGCCGCCGACAGGATGCTGACGCGGCGCGTGCAATCGGCGCTGGACCGCTGGGGCATCATCCCCGACGATTCCGCAGGCCAGCCTTTGCCGCTGACCGCGCCGGGGCTGTTTCTGCGCCATGTCGCCGATCTGTTCGGCGCGGAACTGATGATCGACGCGCTGCTGGTCTTGTTGAAGCATCCGGTCATGGCGACGGGCCTTGGCCCTGACTATCGCCGCGAACACAACCGCCATACCCGCGATCTGGAACTGCGCCTGCGCAAGCACGGCCCCGCCTTCCCGGATGGCGAGGCGCTGCGGGCCTTTGCCGACAAGGGCGACGAGAAAAGCAAGCCTTGGGCGCTGTGGCTGGCGGGCCTTTTGGACCGCGTCGTGCCGCTGGCCCATGACCGCGCCCCGCGTCCCTTGGCCGCGCGGCTGGCCGATCTGCGCGGGCTGGCGCAGGATCTGGCGGCGGGTCCGGGCGGCGATGCAGATGCGTCGGAGCTGTGGGCCAAAGCCTCGGGCGCATTGGCGCGGGGCACGCTGGACCATCTGGCGGCCCACGCGCATCTGGGCCACGACCTGCGCCCCAACGAATTCCGCGACCTGCTTTACAACCAGTTGCAAGGCGGTGCAGTGCGGCAGGACGTGGCCTCGCACCCGCTGGTCCGTTTCCGTGGCCCGCGTGAGGCCCGGACCGAGGCGGTGGTGCAGGCCGCAGGCCTTGTCATCCTGTCTGGTCTGAACGAAGGCGGCTGGCCGCAGGCGTTGCCCCCCGATCCGTGGCTGTCGCGGCCCATGCGGCTTGCGGGGGGGCTGACCCTGCCCGAACGGCAGGTGGGTCTGGCCGCGCATGACTTTCAACAGGCGGTCGGCGCGGGTCAGGTCATCCTAAGCCGCGCGCATCGGGATGCGGACGCCGAAACGATCCCCTCGCGCTGGCTGAACCGGCTGGTGAACCTGCTGGGCGGCCTGCCCGCGCAGGATGGGCCGCAGGCCCTGGCCGATATGCGGGCGCGGGGGCGGCACTGGTTGGAGATCGCGGCGTTGCAGGCGCAGCCGCGCCACGCGCTTGCGCCTGCCACCCGGCCTTCGCCCATTCCGCCCGTCCCGGCGCTGGCCCAGATGTCGGTGACCGAGGTCAAGACGCTGATCCGCGACCCCTATGCGATCTATGCCCGCCGCGTGCTGGGCCTGAACGCGCTGGACCCGCTGCGGCCCGAACCCAATGCGGCGGATCGTGGCAATGTGCTGCATGACATCATGGACCGGTTCCTAAGCACGCTGCCCGCCGACCCGGAAACGCCCGATGCGATGCAGGCCCGCCTGCTGGCGATCACCGATCAGGTGCTGGCGGCGGATGTGCCTTGGCCCTCGGCCCGGCTGTTCTGGCGCGCGCGCATCGCGAATATCGCCGAACGGTTGGTCACGGACGAAGCCGCGCGCCTGACCCAAGGCCGGCCAGTGGTGGTTGAGGATTACGGCGTCCTTCCCGTCCCCGGCATGGATTTCAAGCTGCGCGCCAAGCCCGACCGTTTGGACCTGCTGACCGATGGCCGTGTGCAGGTCTATGATTACAAATCTGGCAAGCCGCCCACCGATAAACAGATCGCGCATTTCGACAAGCAATTGCCGCTAGAGGCTGCGATGGTCGAACAGGGCGCGTTTTCCCGCCTTGGCCCCGTCCCCGTCGCGGGCATCAGCTATATCCAGCTTGGCGGCGAAGGCCGGACCGAGGAACGGGACTTCGGCCCCGGCTATCCGCAGGAAACATGGGCGGGTTTCGTGGACCTGATCCGCCGCTATCTGCTGGGCGAGCGGGGCTTTACCGCGCGTCTGGCGATGGAGCGCAGCGATCACGCCAGCGATTACGACCACCTGTCGCGTCACGGCGAATGGGACACGACCGAAATCGCTAAACCCGAAAGGTTTCATGACGATGGATGAGGCGACGCTGGCGCAGGTCCGGGCCGCCGATCCGCGGCGTTCGACATGGCTGACCGCTAATGCGGGATCGGGCAAGACGCGGGTGCTGACCGACCGTGTGGCGCGGCTTTTGCTGGCCGGGACCGCGCCGGAAAAGATCCTGTGCCTGACCTATACCAAGGCGGCCGCGACCGAGATGCAGAATCGCCTGCTGCAACGCCTTGGCAAATGGGCGATGTTGCCCGAAGCAAAGCTGCGCGACGAACTGGCCCGGCTGGGCGAAGGTGGCAGCCCCGACCTGCCCGCCGCGCGCCGCCTGTTTGCCCGCGCGATCGAGGCACCGGGCGGGCTGAAGGTCCAGACCATCCACAGTTTTTGCGCGGGTGTCCTGCGTCGCTTCCCGATCGAGGCAGGCGTGCCGCATGGCTTTACCGAACTGGATGATCGCAGCAGCGCCCTGATCCGTGCCGAGATCATTGAGGAAATGGCGCGCGAGGATCATCCCGCCCTGCAAGACCTGCTCATGCTGCATTCGGGCGAAAACCTTGACGCTTTCCTGTCCGGTCTGCGGGGGTTCGATGCCCCCGCGGACCGGGACGCCATCTGGGGCGTCTGCGGGTTGCCGCCGGGCGGCAGCCTTGCCCGTCTGATTGCGGATTGTTTTGCCGATGGCGCGGCGGTCATTCCGGCGCTGATCCCGCATCTGCTGAAAAGCGGCGCGAATGACCAAAAGGCGGCGGCAAAGCTGGTGGGCGGCAACTGGTCCGCGCCCGGCCTGACGGAACTGGCGATCCTTGAAGGCGTGCTGCTGACCGGGGCCAGCGCCAAGGAACCCTTCACCGCGAAATATGACAGCTTTCCGACCAAGGCCCTGCGCACCGGCCCCTGTGCTGAAATGCTTGACGATCTGGCCGCGCTCATGGCTGCCGTCGAAGCTGCCCGTCCGCAGCGCATCGCCTTGGCCCATGCTGAACGCACGCTGGCGCTGCACCGGTTCGGCCATGCCTTTCTGACCCGCTATCGCGCGCAGAAATCGGCGCATGGTTTTCTGGATTTCGACGATCTGATCGACCGCACCGCCAGCCTGCTTTCGGAAAACAGCATGGCGCAATGGGTGCTGTTCCGGCTGGATGGCGGCATCGACCATATTCTGGTTGATGAGGCGCAGGATACCAGCCCTGCGCAATGGCAGGTGATCCAGCGGCTGACGGATGAATTCACCTCGGGGCATGGCGCGCGCGAAGGGCGCAGCCTGTTCGTGGTCGGCGATCCCAAGCAGTCGATCTATTCCTTCCAGGGTGCCGACATTGCGGTATTCGAGGCGCGGCGTGCGGGTTTTTCCCAAGCCTTTGCCGCTGTCGAAAACCCGATGCAGGTGCTGGAACTGCGCCACAGCTTCCGGTCATCCACCGCGATCCTTGGTCTGGTGGATCAGGTCTTTGCCGGGGACGCAGCGCAGGGCTTGGGCGATCCGCCCCAGCACCGCGCCTTTCGGACCGAGATGCCGGGCCGCGTCGATCTGTGGCCCGTGGTCCCCAAACCCGACAAGCCGGAACCGGGCGACTGGACCGACCCGATCGACCAGCCCGCCGAAAACTCGGAAACCACGCAGCTTGCCCGCGCCATTGCGCGCGGCATCCGCGACATGCTGGGCACGCCGATCTTTGACGCGAAAAAGGGGCAGGTGCGGCGGGTCCGCGCGGGCGATGTGCTGATCCTTGTGCAGCGCCGCTCGGACCTGTTTGCGGAAATCATCGCCAGCCTGAAATCGGCGAACTTGCCCGTCGCCGGGGCCGACCGCCTGAAACTGGCGGGCGAAATGGCCGTGCGCGATATTCGCGCCGTGCTGTCGGTGCTGGCCACGCCCGAGGATGATCTGTCGCTGGCCGCTGCCCTGCGCTCGCCCTTGTTCGGGATCACCGAGGAACAGCTTTACCGCCTGTCTGCCAAGCGCACCGGCGAATATCTGTGGCGGCGGTTGCGGGAATCCGATCATCGCGGCGCGGTTGAACTGCTGTCGGACCTGATGGGCCAGACCGGCTTCATGCGTCCCTATGACCTGATCCAGCGGCTGCTGATCCGCCACAATGGCCGCGAAAAGCTGCTGGCGCGGCTGGGCCCCGAGGCGGTGGACGGCATCGACGAATTGCTGTCGCAGGCGCTGAGTTACGAATCCAGCGAAACGCCCAGCCTGACCGGCTTCCTTGTCTGGCTGACCGCCGACGATGTCGAGGTGCGCCGCCAGCCCGGCACGGCGGGCGAGGATGGCGAGGGGCTGATCCGCGTGATGACGGTGCATGGCTCCAAGGGTCTGGAAAGCCCCATCGTCATCATGCCCGATGCCGCCAAGCGCCGCCCGCCGCGCGAAGGTGCGGTGCTGCCCGGTCCCGACGGTCTGGCGCTGTGGCGCGGCAAAAAGGGTGAGCGACCCGATCTGGTCGAAGACCTTGCTGCCTATCAGACCGAACGGCAGTTGCAGGAACGTAAGCGCCTGCTTTACGTCGGCCTGACCCGCGCCGAAAGCTGGCTGATCGTGGCGGCGGCGGGCGAAACCGATCCCGAAAGCTGGCATGGCATGGTCGAGGCGGGCTTTGGCCGCAGCGATCTGACCGAAAGCCGCCTGCCCGCGTCATGGGGCGGCGAGATCCGGCGGCTGGAATATGGCGAATGGCCGATGCAGGCGCCGCAGGCGTTGGTGATGGCACCGCGCCAGATCGACGCGCCGGACTGGCTGCGCAGCGCGCCCCCGCCGATGCCCGAAAAGCGGCGTCCTGTCGCGGCCTCGGGCCTTGGCGGGGCCAAGGTCATGGCCGCGCAGGGCGAAGGGGATGCGCAGGCGGCCATGCTGTTCGGCACGCGGCTGCACCTTCTGCTGGAAAATCTGCCGGGGCGCGATGCTGCCGATTGGCCCGCGATTGCGCGCGATGTGCTGTCGGATGCCGAAGGCGGCCTGCCCGACGCCATCGCGCTGGCCGGTCTGCTGGAGGAGGTGCGCGAGGTGCTGACCGCCCCCGCGCTGGCCGAAGTTTTCGACATTCCCGCAGGAGCGGAAGTGATGCAGGAGCTGGCGCTGTCGGCACCGCTGCCGGGGGTGGGGATGCTTTACGGCAAGATCGACCGGCTGGTCATCGCGGGCGACCGCGTGCTGGCCGTCGATTACAAGTCGAACCGCGACGTGCCCGCCGATGCTAAGGCCACACCCTTGGGGCTTTTGCGACAGATGGCGGCCTATCGCGCGGCGCTGTCGCAGATTTTCCCGAACCACCGGATCGAGGCCGCAATCCTGTGGACCGCGACCCGCAGCCTGATGCCCCTGACCGACGCATTGCTGGACACGACCATGGCGGGTCTTGACCCTGCCGCACCTCATGCCTAGCTGTTTGGTGACAATCCTGCCGGTTTTTCTCAGCCCGGCGCATCGCAGGAGTTTCCCTATGGCCACTCAACCCGTTACCGACGCTGAATTCGACGCTCAGGTCCGCCAGTCCTCGACCCCCGTTGTGGTCGATTTCTGGGCTGAATGGTGCGGTCCGTGCCGTCAGATCGGCCCGGCGCTGGAAGAACTGGCAGCCGAATATGGCGACAAGGTCAAGATCGTTAAGGTGAACGTGGACGAAAACCCGGAAAGCCCGGCGTCGCTTGGCGTGCGCGGCATCCCGGCGCTGTTCCTGTTCAAGGACGGTCAGGTCGTATCCAATAAGATCGGCGCGGCCCCGAAAGCGGCGCTGAAAGCTTGGATCGATTCCGAAATCTGATCGCGCGCGGGCGGCCGGTCTAGATCGGCCAGCCGCCCCGACGCATCGCGGTCAGGATACGCGCGCCTGCATCGGGCAGGGTCGCGTTGATCGCCTTTTCCTGCAGGAACCAGAACAGATAGCGGTCGAAATCCGGGCGATGGGTTTCGGCCTTTTCCAATGCCTGCGCGTCATCGGCCATGTTCAGCGCGATGTGATGAAAGTCGATCTGCGCGAAAAGAACGGCAGGTTTGCCCAGCAAAAAGCCGTCAAAGGCAACCGCGCTGTTTTGCGTCACGACAAAGGGGCAGTCGCGCAAAAGCGCCATCGTGTCCCCGCCCAGCCGCAGGTTCGGATGCCGCGCCGCCACCGCCTGCAACGCGGCCATGTCGCGGGCGTCATAGCTTTCCTTGGGATGCAGCGTGGCGACCGTGGGACGCCCGATGCGGGCCACCTGTTCGACCATCTCGACCGGGCTGGTGGTCTGGAACGAACGGCAGCGGCGGATATGGCCTTGAAGCGCGATCAGGATGGGACCGTCGCGCGTGGGCGGCGCGCCGGGGATCACGCGCTGGCGCAGGCGGTCCGCGAAGTCGCGGGCTTGTTGCGGGTTGATCCGGTCCGCGTCGAACGGGCTGCGCGCCACGTGGAAACGCCAGCGCTGCTGCGCGGGCTCGATCTGCCAAAAGGGGTAGTGATAGGCCCGGCGAAAGGTCAGCGCGCGGTCATGCGTCGGCGCTTCGGCATGAAACAGCGCATAGCCGTCGCTGTCCGGCGCGCTGGCCCGAGCGGCCGGATCGCTTTGATGCCATTCGACGCGCCAGCCTGCGGCATGCACGGCCTTTTCCAGAACGGCCATGAAAGGGAACGTGCCATCCCGCGCCGTGCGCAACATGCTGCCTTCCAGATAGATGCGAAGCGTGGTCTGGCCTGTCATGGCGGCAGGCTAGCGGGACGGGCCGGGTTGCGAAACCCCCGCCCCGCCCATATCTGACCCCCCAAGACAAAAGCGGAGAGCAGCATGTCCGATGAGAAATTCCCCGGCTGGCACGGCACCACGATCCTTGCGGTGCGGCGCGGCGGCAAGGTGGTCGTCGCGGGTGACGGTCAGGTCAGCGTCGGCCAGACGGTGATGAAGGGCACGGCCCGCAAGGTGCGCCGCCTGACGCCGGGCGGCAGCGACGTGGTGGTGGGCTTTGCCGGATCGACGGCAGATGCTTTTACCCTGCTGGAGCGGCTGGAGAAGAAGCTGGAATCCGCGCCGGGCCAATTGGCCCGCGCCTGTGTCGATCTGGCGAAAGACTGGCGCATGGACAAATACCTGCGCAATCTGGAGGCCATGCTGATCGTCACCGACGGCAAGGATATTTTCGTCGTGACCGGCGCGGGCGATGTGCTGGAACCGGAGCATGACGTGGCTGCCATCGGCTCGGGCGGGAATTACGCTCTGGCTGCGGCGCGGGGGCTGATGTCGTCCGATCTGGATGCCGAAGGCGTGGCCCGCAAGGCCATGGCGATTGCTGCCGACATCTGTGTCTATACCAATGGAAACCTGACGGTCGAAGTTCTGGGTTAAGGGGGGCTCTGCCCCCGTCCTGCGGACTCCCCCGAGGTATTTGGAGAACCAAGAAGCGTTCTCCGCAAGAAGAGAGGTTCATCATGAGTGATTTGACGCCGCGCGAAATCGTGTCCGAGCTGGATCGCTTTATCATCGGGCAGAAGGACGCCAAGCGCGCCGTGGCAGTGGCCCTGCGCAACCGCTGGCGGCGGCGCCAGCTGGGCGACGATCTGCGCGATGAGGTTTATCCCAAGAACATCCTGATGATCGGCCCCACCGGCGTCGGCAAGACCGAGATCAGCCGCCGTCTGGCCAAGCTGGCTCGGGCACCGTTCCTGAAGGTAGAGGCGACCAAGTTCACCGAGGTGGGTTATGTCGGGCGCGACGTGGAACAGATTATCCGTGATCTGGCCGATGCTGCGATCATCGAGACCCGCGAACGGATGCGCGAGGAGGTCAAGGCCCGTGCCCACAAGCAGGCCGAGGACCGCGTGGTGGCAGCCCTTGCCGGCGAGAATGCCCGTGAACAGACGCAGCAGATGTTCCGCGACAAGCTGAAGCGGGGCGAGCTGGACGATACCGTCATCGAGCTTGAACTGCAGGACAATTCGAACCCATTGGGTGCGATGGACATTCCGGGCCAGCCGGGTGCCATCGGCGGCATGATGGACCTGTCGGGACTGATGAAGGCATTCGGCGGCCGTCGCGTGCGCCGCAAGGTCACCGTGCGCGAAAGCTATGATCTGCTGATCGCCGAAGAGGCCGACAAGCTGCTGGACGACGAAACCGTCAAGACCGCAGCGCTGGAAGCCGTGCAGGAAAACGGCATCGTCTTTATCGACGAGATCGACAAGGTGGCCGCGCGCAGCGATGCCCGCGGTGGCGATGTCAGCCGCGAGGGCGTGCAGCGCGACCTGCTGCCGTTGATCGAGGGCACGACCGTTTCGACCAAGTATGGCCCGGTCAAGACCGATCATATCCTGTTCATCGCCTCGGGCGCGTTCCACATTGCGAAACCGTCCGACCTGTTGCCGGAATTGCAAGGCCGTCTGCCGATCCGGGTCGAGTTGCGCGCCCTGACCGAAGAGGACTTCATCCGCATCCTGACCGAGACGGATAATGCGCTGACGCGGCAATACACGGCGCTGATGAACACGGAAGGCGTCACCGTCACCTTTACCGATACCGGCATCCGGGCGCTGGCCCGCATCGCCGCCGAGGTGAACGGCTCGGTCGAGAATATCGGCGCGCGGCGTCTGTATACCGTCATCGAGCGTGTGTTCGAGGAGTTGTCCTTTAGCGCGCCCGACCGCTCGGGCGAGCAGGTGACGGTCGATGAGGCGTTCGTGGAAAAACATCTGGGCGATCTGGCAAGATCGACCGATCTGTCGCGTTACGTTCTTTGATGGAACCCTAAGCTGCTGCTATCGTTCACCCGACTGCATCAGCTTAGGAACAAGTTCATGGGATATGTCATCAGCGCCATCATTTTCGCACTTGATGTCTGGGCCATCGCCTCGATCATCAACACGAATGTGGCGACCTCGACCAAGATCATCTGGATCCTTCTTGTCGCCGTTTTGCCTGTTGTGGGGCTGATCATCTGGTGGCTGGCCGGACCCAAGGCGCAACTGCGCTAAGACATTGAGCGAAGGCGGCCCAAGGGCCGCCTTTCACTTGCGCAGATAGATGTAATAAGCCCCTTCGCCGCCATGACGGCGATGCGCCGGCCTGACCTGCAGCACCAGACGGTCCAGCGGCGGCATATGCAGCCAATGGGGCACGTTATGGCGCAGCGCACCCGGACGCACCGGCAAAGGGGCGAATTCGTCGCCCGCCTTGCCCTTGCCCGTGATGACCAACACCAGCCGAAAACCCTGTGCCTGCGCGTTCAGCACGAAGCGGACCAGCACCGGCTGGGCGATGTTCAGCGTCATGCCATGCAGATCCAGCCGCGCTTCTGGGATCAGCTTGCCCTGGCTCATCCGGCGGTGTGTCTTGTGATCCATGCGGACCGGGGCATCGCGCAGGCTTTGTCCAGGATGCGGCGACAGGTCGATGCGCGAGGTCGTTTTAAGCGACTTGGCCCCGATGCGGAAATCCGGCAGCGGGGCTACCGGATCTGGGGCGCGGGGCGCGGGGGCGGGCTTTGGTTCCTGCAGCGGCATCGGATCGGCCTTGCGTCCCGAATGCATCGGAACCGCGGTCGAGGCGACACGGGACCACAAGGCCTTTTCATCGGCCGAAAGACCCCGTCGGCGTGCCATTCAGGCCGTGGCGACAAGCTGCCAGTTCGGGTCGTTCGATCCCATCTGGCGGGCAAAGGTCCAGGTATCACGCTGCTTGCGCGCCGATTTCGGATCGCCATCGACCACGTTGCCATCGGCGTCGCGGGTGGCAACGATCATCTCGCCCACGAAGCGGACCGAGACCTCGGCCACATTCGTCGCCGCGTTGAATTCGGCTGCGGCCAGCGCGGTTTCGCGGGTGCCAAGGAATTGCGCTTCGGTTTTCAGGCCGCGCGCCTTGCGATCGGCGATCACATTTTCGAAAGCCTCGGCCACCGGAGGGGCCAGAAAGGCGCGAACCTCGGACAGATCGCCGCGCTCAAAGGCCATCAGGATCATCTCATAGGCCGATTTGGCGCCGCCCAGGAACGGACCGACGGCGAAGCTGGGTTCAAGCTGTTTCATCGCGGTCAGGGCGTTCGCATTGGCGCTGCCCGGCTCGGCATGATCGTTGATGTCGTTGTCCGCAGCCTCGGCTGTGCCGTCGATGACGTCAAAGCGGCGCTGGGGTTGGGCTTCCTCGGGGGTGCGGGGCGCTTCGAACCCGTCGCGCGTGCCCAGGACACCCCGCAGCCGCAGGATCAGGAATATGGCGATCGCGGCGAGAACGAGAAGTTGCAGCATGGGGTTCGACATCAGGACCTTGAAGAGCTTTCTAACTGGGCGTCGAATACCTATGTAGGGTGCAGGGCGGGGCAAGTCCAGTTTCGCGCCCGTCGAATACCGGATCGAGGGGGTTTCCCATGTGGCTGTTGTTGCCATTCGTCATTCTGCCGATCGTCGAGATCGCCTTGTTCATTCAGGTGGGCGGCTTGATCGGTGTTTTGCCGACGATCCTTTTGGTCATCCTGTCGTCGATTCTGGGCGTATCGATGATGCGGCGTCAGGGCACGAATGCGATGCGAGACGTGCAGCGCGCGATGCAGGAATTCCGCGATCCCTCGGCCCCTTTGGCGCATGGCGCGCTGATCATGCTGGCGGGCGGTCTGCTGGTCGTGCCGGGGTTGTTCACCAGCGCCATCGGCCTGCTGCTGCTGATTCCGGCTGTGCGCGAACTGGCGATGCGCTGGATGGGGCGGCGTGTGCGTGTGGCGGGCAGCGGTTTTCGCAACCGCGATGCGGAATTCATGAACGACGTTCCGCCCGGCTTCGGCTATGGGCGCGGTCGGCGCGGTGATGGGGTGATCGACGGCGAATATTCCGTGCAGGATGATCCGCCCGCCCCGATCCGCGAAGGGTTGACCGATGAACGCGACGGATCTTCGCGCGGCAAATCGGGGTGGACCCGGCATTGAGCGCCGGGGCGCGCGATGCTAGAACGCGCCAGACCCTCAGGGAGAATTCCATGACCGAAGAAAACACCAACGGCGTGCAGCCTGCGCAGACCAATCCGCAGGCCGCCGTTCGCCTGCAGATCCTGACGCAATATATCCGCGATCTGTCTTTCGAAAATGCGGTGGCGCAGAAAGGTCTGCCCTCGGGCGACGTGCAGCCGGAAATCGGCGTGCAGGTCAGCCTTGATGCCCGCAAGCGGCAGGTCGAGAACCAGTATGAGGTCATCACCAAGTTCCGCGTGCAATCGACCAACGCCAACGACAAATCGCCGATCTTTCTGTGCGAGCTGGATTACGGCGGCATTTTCCACATCGAAGGCGTGCCGGAAGATCAGCTGCACGCATTCCTGATGATCGAATGCCCGCGCATGATGTTCCCCTTTGTGCGCCGGATCGTGTCGGACATGACCCGCGACGGTGGTTTCCCGCCTTTCAACATGGACCCGGTGGATTTCGTGGCGCTGTATCGTCAGGAAATCGCCCGCCGGATGCAGGCCGAACGCCCTGCCGATCAGCCCCTGTCCTGATCCCGTTACCAGATTGCAGAACCCGCGTTGCTGACGCGGGTTTTTTCATGCGCTGGCGCAGGCAGGCCGATCCGTCTAGTTTCACCCGAAACATGAGGTGGGGCGAATGGCAAAAGCCGCAAAAAGGGCGTGGCAAAGAATGCTGTCGGGACGCAGGCTGGATCTGCTGGACCCGACGCCCTTTGATATAGAGATCAGCGATATTGCCCACGGTCTGTCCTTTGTTGCCCGCTGGAACGGTCAGACCCACGGAGACTGGGCTTATTCCGTGGCTGAGCATTCCTTGCTGGTCGAGGAAATTCACCGCCGCAGCAATCCCGATTGTGCGCCCAAATGGCATCTGGCCGCGCTTTTACACGATGCGCCGGAATATGTGATTGGGGATATGATTTCTCCGGTCAAGGCGGCTTTGGGCAGTGAATATGGACAAATGGACGACCGGCTTTCTGCCGCGATCCACCAGCGTTTCGGTTTGCCTGCGCATCTTCCCAAGCAGATCAAGGCTGCAATCAAGCGTGCGGACAGAATTTCCGCATGGCTGGAAGCGATCCAGATCGCGGGATTTTCGCGGTCCGAAGCGGATCGTTTGTTTCCCGTGCCCAAGCCCGAACTGCTTGAAGGGCTGGAAATCAGGCTGCGGCCTCCGGTTGAAACGCGAAAGGCATTTCTGGACCGTTTCGCCCTGCTAATTGATGAGATCGACAAGGCATAAAAAAGCCCCGCAATTTGCGGGGCTTTTTATTCGCATTTGCATGAATTCTAGATTTCAAGTTCTTCCAGCGTTTTACCGGAATCCAGCGCCTCCTGAACCCAACGCGGTTTGCGGCCGCGCCCGGTCCAGGTGCTGTCGGGATCGGTCGGATTCGCATATTTGGCGGCAACTTTGCTGCGTCCGGTTTGCGAGCTGGCAAGTTCCGCAAGGCTGAAGCCAAATTCACGCGCGGCGGATTCGACGGCAGCCAAAGCCTCGCGTTTGCGGCGATCTTCGAAAGTGGTGATCGCTTTTTCCACCTTATTGCGCAGTTCACGCAGTTCGCGCAGCGACATCTTGTCGAGGTCAATATCCATCTGCATTATTTCCCTGGGCATGTATTTTGCATTGCGCCGAGCATATTTGAGCATCGACTGCATTTGCAACTGCGACATTGGGTAACTTATATTCAGCGCGGGCTGCGTTTTGCCAAAATACGCTGAAGCGTCCTGCGATGCATATGAAGCCTGCGTGCCGTTTCACTGACATTTCGGTCGCATTGTTCATAAACGCGCTGGATATGTTCCCAGCGCACGCGATCGGCGGACATGGGGGATTCGGGCGGCGGGGGCAAAGCCGCCTCGGCGTTGGAAAGCAGGGCCCGCGTCACTTCATCGGCATCTGCGGGTTTCGACAGATAATCGGTCGCCCCCATTTTCACCGCAGCAACTGCGGTTGCAATGGCGCCATATCCGGTCAGCACGATGATCCGGGCATCCTGACGCGCTTCGCGCAGGGCATCGACGACATCAAGACCGTTACCATCCTCAAGCCGCAAATCGACGACCGCAAAGGCCGGGGGCGCAGCCGCGACGATGCTTTGCGCTTCGGCGACCGAGGCGGCGCGCGACACGATAAAGCCGCGTTTCTCCATGGCTCGGGCCAGGCGGTTCAGAAAAATATCGTCGTCATCGACCAGCAGCAGGCTGGGATCAGGTCCGATATTCAGGCTCTCGGTCATGATTGCTCACCCGGTCAATTATCGGCTGCCTTCTATGCCTGTTTGGGCAATTGGTCAAATCATGCGGAAAATGCGTCGCAATGCCGCGCATGTCGTGCCGTGGCCCGCATTGATCGGGCTGGGCCGTGGGCGTAACACTGGGCCGTTCACGTTAAGTCAGGCTTGCAGATGTTCATCGGCTTTGTGTCGCGCCGCTTCGATCTCCTTCCCGGTCAGCCCGGCCCAGAACCGATCCGCCTGCGCACGCTGATCCTGCTGCGCTGGGTGGCGATCATCGGGCAATCCGCCGCTGTCGCCATGGCGCTGCTGATCGGGGCGCATCTGACGCTGTGGCCGGTGTTGATGGTCATCGGCCTTGCTGTGCTGTTGAACCTGATCCTGATGCTCAGCGCCTCGCGCCGGATTTCCGCGATCGAGGCGGCGTGGCAACTGGGCTTCGATCTGGCGCAGGTGGCGGCGCTTTTGTCACTGACCGGCGGGTTGACCAACCCCTTTGCGGTGCTGCTGCTGGCGCCGGTGACGGTCGCGGCAACCGCATTGCCGGGGCGTCAGCTGATCGCGCTGGGATTTGCGACCTTCATCATGGTGACGCTTGCCGCCTTTATGGCGCGCCCGCTGACATTTTCCGAAGGCCGGATCGCCACACTGAACGAACCCCTGATCGTCGGCACGTGGCTGGCGATCATCATCGCGGCGCTGTTTTTTGCGTTCTACGCACGAACGGTCGCGGCCGAGATCATCGCCACCTCGGATGCACTATTCGCTGCCCGCATGGCGTTGGAGCGTGAGCAGAAATTGCAGCATCTGGGTGGTGTCGTCGCTGCGGCGGCGCATGAAATGGGTACGCCGCTGGCAACCATCAAGCTGGTCAGTTCAGAGCTGGCCGATGAAATCGCCTCGGCCCTGCCCGAGCGTGAGGATCTGGCCGAGGATCTGGCCCTGCTGCGGCAATCGGCCGACCGGTGCAGCGGTATTCTGAAATCCATGGGCAGTGCCGGGCGCGACGATCTGCTGTTCCGCATCGCTCCGCTTTCCGAGGTCATCAAGGAGGCCGCGGCCCCCCATCGCAATCGCGGCATCCGCATCCGCGTCGAAATCGCGCAAGACGCGCCCAGCATCAAGCGCGATGCCGCCTTGATCCATGGGCTGCGCAATCTGATCCAGAACGCCGTGGATTTCGCGCGTGTCGAGGTGCTGATCGAAGCCAGCTTCGACAAACGCGAAATCCGTTTGCGCATTGCCGATGACGGGCCGGGTTTTCCTGCCGCGCTGCTGCCCAAGATCGGCGATCCATTCCTGACCACCCGCCCCCGCGCCGAAGACGGTCGCAGCTACGAAGGGCTTGGTCTTGGGCTGTTCATCGCCAAGGCCCTGCTGGAACGTTCGGGTGCGGCGATGCGGTTCGGCAACCGTCAACGCGGTGCGCAGGTCAGCGTTATCTGGCCGCGCAGCGTGATCGAGGCGGATGAACGGGCCGTTCTGGGCCAAAACCCGGAAATCACTGGATGATCCGGGATACGTTAACCCTTTATTATCATTTCGTGTTATAGTTGTTCCTGAAATGACGAACGCGGGGTGAACTGCAGTGGTTGCGCAATTTCTTATCGCCCTTTCGGCAGCATCCATTGCAGTCTGTCTCGCCTTGGGGTTGATCGGCCTGCTTGATCGTCGTCGCGCGCGCAGCGTGCCTGCGGATGCGCTGGATCGTAAGATAGAACCCATCGTTTTCCTGTTCCGGCATGAAGGGCTGATCGACGCCACTCCGCCCGCAAACAGCCTGATGGCGGCATTGCCGGGAAACAACGACTGGCATCGTCTGATCGCATGGCTTGCCATGCGGCTGCCCGATGCTGGTCCGGCCTTGTTGAATCTGGGACAGGACGGGCGGGTGGAACTGACCGGCGGCGACGAAGCCGGCAGCGCGCGTTTGCGCGTGCTGGCCGAAGATCTGGGCAACGGTCTTGTCCGCGTGACCTTGGCCGATCCATCGGCCGAAAATGCGGGAATCGTGGTGGATTCCCTCTCGCTCGCCGCGATGGAGCAGGAGTTGGAAATCCTGCGCAGCACCATGGATCATTCGCCCATGCTGGCATGGCGGCAGGATGCGGCGGGGCAGGTGACTTGGGCAAATTCCGCCTATCTTCAACTGACCGATGCGGTCCTGGACAGGCAAAGCGGCTGGCCGTTGCCGCCCCTGATCAATCTGAACGCGCGCCCGACGCAGGGTGCTGCGTCGGCATCCTCGCGCAGGGTGCAGATTCAGCACGATGGTCACGTGCGCTGGTATGATTGCCACACGCACGAAGTCACGGGGCAGACGGTCGCCATTGCGCTGCCTGCGGATGCCGCCGTCAGGGCCGAACGATCGCTGCGCGAATTCGTGCAGACGCTGACCAAGACCTTTGCCGATCTGCCGATCGGTCTTGCGATATTCGACCGCGACAGGAACCTGCAGCTGTTCAATCCGGCGCTGATTGATCTGACCGGGCTCGCCACCGGGTTTCTGACCGCGCGTCCGACGCTTTACGCCTTTCTTGATCGCCTGCGCGAAGGTCGGATGGTCCCTGAACCAAAGGATTACCGAACCTGGCGCAACCAGATGAACACGCTTGAGGCGGCAGCCTCGACCGGCCACCATGTCGAGATGTGGTCGCTGCCCGGTGGGCAGACCTATCGCGTGACGGGCAGGCCCCATCCCGATGGCGCTGTGGCGTTTCTGTTCGAAGACATCACCTCGGAAATCTCGCTGACGCGGAAGTTCCGCGCCGATCTGTCCTTGGGGGCCGAGGTGCTGGACGCGCTGGAAGATGCCGTGGCGGTCTTCGACGCGAATGGCGAATTGCTGATGTCGAACCGCCGATACAAGATTCTATGGGATGGCATCGATGGTCTGACACTGGACGACCAGATCGCCCATTGGGCGAAGACGTCGGGTGAAAGTCCCGGTCTTGCCAGCCTGCGCGACGCTTTGCACACCGCGCGACCGCAGGATGGGTTGCACGGGGCGATGGCCGCGCCTGCCGGTGGGCTTTTGGCATGGCATCTGCGCGCCCTGTCGGGCGGGCGTGCGATGCTTAGCTTTCAGGCACCCGTTCCCGCTTCCGCGCCGGCAACGCGCGATACCGCTGCGGGCCAGATCCGGCCTAAGGGCGATGCCCGTGCGCTGACAGGCTAGATCGATCTTGCGCTGCCGCCTGCGCTGCTATTCCCTGCGCGGGCACGAATATCGGAGAGCAAGATGCACGACCTGACGCCCGACCGTCTGAATGGCCACGACGTTCTTTTCGTCATGGCGGTCGATGCGGAATATGGGCCGCATCTGCGCCGTCGCATCACTCCGCTGATGACCGGCATCGGCCCGGTCGAGGCGGCGGTGCAACTGACCGCAGCCCTGTCGCAGATGCGGGCGGCGGGCCGTTTGCCGGGGCTGGTGGTATCGCTTGGTTCGGCCGGGTCGCGCGCGCTTGAGCAAACGCAGGTCTATCAGGTGCGCGAGGTGGCCTATCGCGACATGGACGCCTCGGCGCTGGGATTTCCGAAAGGTCAGACGCCCCTGCTGGACCTGCCCATCCGGGTCGCACTGCCGCAATTGCCCGGTCTGCCCTCGGCGAGTCTGGCGACGGGGGCCAGCATCGTCAGCGGCGTTGCCTATGATGCGATCCCCGACGACATGGTGGATATGGAGACGTTTGCCGTTCTGCGCGCCTGCCAGCATTTCGGCCTGCCCTTGATCGGGCTGCGCGGTATTTCCGACGGGGCCGAGGAACTGACCCATGTCGATAACTGGACCCAGTATCTGCATATCGTCGATGAACGGCTGGCCGAGGCCGTCGATCTTTTGGCCGATGCCCTAGCCGCTGGCACGTTCACGGCGGGCTAGCGCCCAGCATCAATACGGACCGCTGACCACCTGACCTTCGGGCCAGCGCAGGGTCGTGGTCAGGGTGATATCCTGCGTTTCGCCTGCCGCGATGCCGCGGTTCCAGACCAGCAGGCCGCGCTTGCCATCCGGGTCGGTTTCATCCGGCGCGGGGGTCGCGGTCCAGTCGATGCGCAGATCCTTTTGCGTGGAAACCGGCACCTGATCGATGACCCGCAGCGGCCATTCGCGGTCGGTCAGGTTGCGGATGCGCAGCAGCGCCTCCTCTCGTCTTTCCGAGGAGCGGCTGATGATCCCCGACCCGCCTTCGGTTTCGGTTGGCAGGCGGCGTTCGACCAGAATGCCGTTCAGCTTGCCAAAGCCCCAAGTCGCCTCATCACCCGCAGCCGTCAGCTCCAATGTGCCGCGTCCGACCATGCCGCCATCGACATGGAAGGTCGCATCGCCCGGCAGGATGATCGCGCCGGAGGTGTTGACCACATCCGCCACCAGAAAGGCGCGGTCGTCGCCGCGCGGCACGGCCTCGGCCAGCACCTTGGCGTCCAGCGTGAACGCGCCCATGGGCAAGCGAAGCGCATCGGCACCATCGCGCAGATTGACCGGCCTGGGGTAATCATAGACCACGGTTTCGCCGCTGAAACCTTGCAGCGCGGACGGGGCCACTTCGGGGGCGGGGACCATCTCCGGCGCATAGCCCTGCGCCATTTCGGCCATCCGATCTTCGGCTGGGGCGGCGCGGGAATAAAGCTTGGCCTCATCCCCGATCCGCGGGAACATGGGCGACAATTCTGAGGGATGCGCGCGGTCCAGCGGCTGCGCGGTGGACAGGACCAGACGCACGTCGCTCCAGTCCTCGCCGGTTTCCTGCGCGACCAGAAGCCCGCGGTCCAGCACCACCTTTTCATCGGCCTGCGACAGCGACAGGTCATAGACCGGCTGCCAGCCCGCCGCATCGGTCATGCTGGAGATGCGCAGCGTCGCGGGACCGCCCTGCCCCTGCACGGCAATGACCAGCGCACCCTGCTCCCCGTCAGGGGCGCGCAGCGCGTCCAGCCGGGCTTGCGCGCGTTCCAATTCGGCCACCTGATCGTCACGGCCGATCTGGGCACTGCGGATTTCGGCCTGCGCCTCGATCATGGTCTGGCGCGCCTGCAGCACTTGCTGGCCTACGGCGCTGGCGATGGCGGCGATGTCCTGACTGCCCGCGCCATCTGATTCCGCCAGCGCCATCAGGAATTTCACCGTATCCTCGGCGGCGTCCGATCGGGCGCGGATGCGGGCGACATTGGCGTCGCGTTCGGCCAGCGCTGTTTCCAGACGGCGCACCTCATCCTCGGCTGCGGTCAGTGCCGGGGATTTCGCAGGCGTCGCGGGCAGGGCGCGTGTCTGCTGGAACCCCACTGCGCCCACGACCGCGCCCGTTGCGTTGACGCGCAGGGTGGCGGGATCGGTGCCATCGGGCAGGCCGGGGATGACCAGTTCATGCGCGCCTTGCGGCAGGTCCAGCGTGACTTCGCGCGTGACGCTGGCCCCCTGAGGATAGATCGTTGCGGCGCGGACCGGGGCTGCGGCCTCATACCGTTCCGCCAAGGCGGGGCTTGCGACAAGAATGGCGGTGGTGATCAGAAAATGGCGCATGGGAACCCCCGGAAAATTTCCCGGCAAGGGTCGGAAAGTCGCGCCCGAAATGCAAGAGGCGCCCCGAAGGGCGCCCCGATTTCCGCTTAGCCTTTTTTCAGGCAGCGATTGCCCAGCAGTTCCGCGATCTGGACCGCGTTCAGCGCCGCGCCTTTGCGCAGGTTGTCGGACACGATCCACATGTTCAGGCCGTTTTCGATCGTCACGTCCTGACGGATGCGCGACACGAAGGTCGCGAAATCGCCCACGCATTCGACGGGGGTCGAGTAGCCGCCGGGCTCGCGCTTGTCGATCACCAGAATGCCCGGTGCTTCGCGCAGGATGTCGCGGGCTTCGTCTTCGTCCAGGAAATCCTCGAACTCGACATTGACCGATTCCGAATGGCCGACAAAGACCGGAACGCGCACGCAGGTCGCGGTCACCTTGATCGACGGATCGATGATCTTTTTCGTTTCCGCCGTCATCTTCCATTCTTCCTTGGTGTCGCCACTATCAAGGAAGACGTCGATCTGCGGGATCACGTTGAAGGCGATCTGTTTCTGGAACTTCTTGGGTTCGACTTCCTGACCGGGGACATACATGCCCTTGGTCTGGTTCCACAGCTCGTCCATGCCATCCTTGCCCGCGCCGGAAACCGACTGATAGGTGGACACGACAACGCGCTTGATCCGCGCACGGTCGTGCAGCGGCTTCAGCGCCACGACCATCTGCGCGGTCGAGCAGTTGGGGTTCGCGATGATCATCTTGTTGCGGTATTCTTCGACCGCATCCGGGTTCACTTCCGGCACGACCAGCGGGATCTGCGGATCATAGCGATAAAGCGACGAGTTATCGATGACGACGCAGCCCTGGCTTGCCGCGATCGGGGCATAGGTTTTCGTCGCGTCCGAGCCGATGGCGAACAGCGCGATGTCATAGCCGGTGAAATCGAAACCCTCGATATCCTTGCACTTCAGGGTCATGTCGCCATAGCTGACCTCAGTGCCAATGCTCCGGCGCGAAGCCAGAGCAACAACCTCATCGGCAGGGAACTGGCGTTCAGCCAGGATGTTCAGCATTTCGCGGCCCACGTTCCCCGTGGCGCCGGCGACAACGACCTTGTAGCCCATCTGGGGTCTCCTCACATAAGACGCCGCGATATAGGGCTATTCCGGGGAAAGGGAAAGCAAGATTCCGGCGATTTGTCTGATGATACGGCGATTTTTAGTCTTAATGACGAACTATCCGGCGATCTGCCGAAATCAACCGATGCACCCATTCGGATTCGCCGGAAAAGTCATGCGGAACCTGATCGGCGGTCCTGCTGCCCGACAGCGAAAGCGAGGCGAAAAAGTCAAAGCCGAACAGGTCCAGCCGCGCGGCATCCGAACGCGCGATCAGATCGATCATCATCGCGCCGGTGGTCGGGGGCGCGGCAAGCTGCGTTTTCAGCGCGGCATAGTCGGCCAAGGGGTGCAGATAAAAGCCGGGGCTGGTCGCCGTCTGCCAGTCCAGCCGCTTGCGCTTGGGCGACATCCAAAGGATGCGCCCCGGCGCGATGCGGGTGCGGTCCTGCGCGCCAAGCCGCGTGGCCAGCGCCAGCCAATCGGTGCGCGCGCCGTGGCTTCGGGCCTGTGGCATGGGCGCGCGGTTGATGCGGATGACCAGATCGGCGGCATCTATCAGCGCCCCTTGCGAGGTATCGGCCAACGCCCGCGCATTCCCGACCAGCGCCACATGCTTGCCCGCAAGATCGTTCAGCACTGCGGATTGATGTGTGGACAGGCTTTGCAGCGCAGCTTCATCCCGCAGGGTGCGCGCGGCCAGAAAGCGCAGACGGTTCAAGACAGCAGCTTTCGGTAGATCTGGACGATGGCCTGCGCCTCGCCCTCGATCGCGTGATTGGCCTGAACATGGGCGCGGGCGGAATGTCCCGCCTGCGCGCGGGCCGCGTCATTGTCCAGCCAATAGGCCAAGGCTTCGGTCAGGGCATCCGCGTCTTCGCGTGCCACCAGACTGCCGGTTTCCCCGTCGCGGATCAGCGTTTCATAGGCGCCGACGCGGGCGGCGACGGTGGGGACGCCGCAGGCCGCCGCCTCCAGCGGGGTCAGGCCGAACCCTTCCCAACGGGCGGGGGCGGCGAACAGGTCCAGCGACTGGTAATTGCGGACCACCTGTTCCCAGGGCACCTCGCCCAGAAACCGGATGCGGTCCGACAGGCCCGCCGCAGCGATCTGCGCCTGCAGATCATCGGCAAAGGCCTGATTGTCTGCTGTGACCCGGCCCGAAAAGATCAGCTTCGCGCGGGGTCGGTCGGGAAACAGCCGCAGCGCGGCCTGCATCAGCAGATCGACGCCCTTTTGCGCACGGACCCGCCCAAAGCAGCCGATGACGATATCGTCGGGCGCAAAGCCCAGTTCCGCCCGCAGCGCCGCCCGGTCGGGCGCGGGGTGAAACACGCTTAGGTCGACGCCGTGCAGGATCACCGTGGCCGGAAGCTCAAGATAGCTGGCGGCCTGCGGCGAGGTAGCGATCAGCGCATCCTGCCTGCGGATCAGCCAGCGGGTGAACCGCTTGTGCCTGCGCTGCGCGGCGGATGTGAACAGCAGTCGGTAACGCCGCCGCAGCACATGGCGCAGCAGCAGGCCCAGCACCATTTCCGTATTACGGCGCGCGTGCCAGACCCGCCAGCGGTCGCGTGGCAGCGTCGCCGCGCGGGACAGCGGGATATGCGGCAGCTCGGGCGGCAGCCCCGGCCCGGTCGCCACGATCCCGATCATCCGCGCCTGCACCGGGATCAGGCGCACCACGGTCGCGGTGACGCCCGACAGGCGGCGTTTCAGGTTCGGGGCAACGACATCAATATCGGGCATGGCGATCCTCGGGGCTGAAAAGGTAAAGCACCAGCCCGATCACCACGGGTATCAGGAACAGCAGAAAGATGTAACCGTAAGCCGTCGCGGGCGCATGGCGGGCCGACGCCGCCAGATACACCGGACGAGAGATGAACTGCATCACCCCCACCCCCGCGATCGAGGTCATGTTGAGCAGCGTGATCCCCCGCCCGACCAGATGCGGCGGCAGGAATGCGCGCCCATGTGACATCATCAGCGAATATGAGCTGTCCGAGATGCAGACCATCACCAGCAACACCGCCGACAGCCCAAGGCTAAGACCCGGTGCCAGCCACAGCGTCGCCAGCACTGCGCAAAGCAGCGTGTTGTTCGCGATCGAGGTGCGCTTATCCGACCCGAACAGCCGCACGATGCGCCCGACGAACAGGTTGGCCGTGACCATCGCCAGCCCCATGCCCAGCGTGACCAGCCCGATCAGCTGGTCGCTGGCACCAAAGACCTGCGACAGATATGGCCCGGCCCAAAGTCCGCGGATGCAGGCCGATCCGGCATAGGTTACGCCCAGCAGCGGCAGGATGAGCCGCAGCTCGCGCACCTTCCACAATTCCCGCAACGAGGCTTTGGGATGGTTTCCTTCGGGGGCCGGGGGGTTCTTGACCAGCGCCAGCAACAGCAAAGCCACCCCCAGCGTCACCAGCGAAAGCCCTGTCAGCGTCATGCGCCAGCCAAGCTGGCCCACCACCCAGACCAGCGGGGCCGCGCCAAGGATATTGCCCAGCGACCCAAGGCCCACGACGATGCCGCCTGCCGTGCTCATCATCGTCGGGGGCAGGATGCGGGCAAAGATGAAAAAGCTGCCGATCATCACGGGCGCGCAACCGATGCCCAGCAGTGCCATCGCGATGTGGATGTGCCACGGCGCCTGCGCCAGCGCAAAGACCGCAGCCCCGCCCGCGCCGCCAAGCGCCAGCAGCGTCGCGACCGTTTCGCGCGGGCCGAAACGGTCCAGCGCCCAGCCGATCGGCAGTTGCATCGCCGCAAAGGCCATGAACCACAGTCCCGAACTGATCGCCAGATCATCGGGGCCAGCGCCCAGTTCCTGATGCAGGACGGGGGCCAGCACGGCCAAAAAGGCGCGATAGAACTGGCTAAGCATATAGGCAAGGATCAGGCTGGCGATCCCGCCCGACAGCATAAGGCGCATGGCATGAACTCGTGTTATGGTCGGCGGAGACTTGTCGATCTGGCGCGCCGACGCAAGCCCGTGCCCTAGCTGCGGCGCAGCAGGACCGCCAGCCATAGCGCGGCCTGCGACACCCGCCCCTGCCGCCTGAACCCACCCCGCCGCAATGCGCCGACGCGCTGGGGGAACGATCCGTGCAGCGCGGCGAATTGTTCAAGCAGCGCGCGGTTTTCCGGCGTCAGGCGGTGTTTCGATGCGACAAGCGCCTGAAGGTTCGTCCGGCTCCATTCGCGATAGGTTCCGGCAAACATCCGCTTCAGCCCGCCAAGGCGCGAGATCAGGCGGTTGTTCGCTCCGACCACATTCGCCCCATGCTGCCGATAAAGCACCGAGGGCAACGGATCATAGATCACCTGCCCGCCCGCCCCCGTCACCAGTTGGTAAATCCACCAGTCATGCATGACCACCGGCCCCGCCTCGGCATTGGCGGCGCGCACGATGTCATAGGCGGCGCGGTTCATCAGCAGCGTGTTGCCCTGCACAAGGTTCTGCATCAGCGCATGGCGAAAGCATGGCTTGTGACGCGGCAGCGGCGACAGGGACAAGGGCTGCATTCGCATGTCGCAGACGACGACACGGCTGCACCAGATGGCCGGGACATGTTCGGGCAGCGCCTGAATCCCGCGCGACAGTTTTTCGGCGTCCCATGCGTCGTCCTGATCGCAAAAGGCGATATGGGTCGCATCGGGGGGAACCTGATCCAGCAGCGCGCGGAAATTGGCGGCAGCGCCCGCACGCGGTCCCGGCACCGTTCGAACGCGACCGGGGGCAAGCTCGGCCGCGAAATCGTCAAGGATCTTGCGGCTGCGATCGGTAGATCCGTCGTCGCCCACGATCAGGTGCCAGTCCTGCCAGTGCTGTTCGATCAGGCTGCGCAGTTGCACGGGCAGATAGGTCTGCCCCTGATAGACCGCCATGAGGATCGAGACCTGACGCGGCATCGGCTGGGTATCAGTCCCCAGCGTCGTCGTTACCGACGCGGCGTCAGCCAGCTTCTCCATCCGCGAATCCTTGATGTCCGGGCCAATTCCCGGACAGGTCAATCCGTCTTACTCCTGCTTGTCATGCCGGAAAAGCCGGGTCGCACGCATCGACGGCACGGACATAAAGCCCTTATGCTATGCTGCAACAGTCCGGGGGCGGGCCGGGGCTTCGCGCACCGGCAGATGGATCAGCGCGCTGAACGCGCCGACGCCCACGCCGACCCACCAGACCAGCGTATAATCGCCGTAAGTGTCATACATCTTGCCGCCCAGCCAGACGCCCAGAAAGCTGCCCAGCTGGTGGCTGAGGAATACGAACCCGTAAAGCGTGCCCATATAGCGCAGCCCATAGATATAGGCGACCAGTCCCGAGGTCAGCGGCACGGTGGCCAGCCACAGCCCGCCCATGAACAGCGAAAAGACGATGACGGTGGTCGGCGTGATCGGCGTCAGGATAAACACCGCCGCCGCAATGGTGCGCAGCGTATAGATCCCGGCCAGCAGGTATTTCTTGCTGTAGCGCTTGCCCAGCCATCCGGCCAGAATCGCACCCCCGATATTGGCCAGCCCGATCAGTGAAATCGCCGCAGCCCCAAGGGCCGATGTGGTAGTGATCCCGATACTGGCCAGCGTGCCGCCCGGCGCGATGGGGCCGCACATCTCGGTAATCATCGCCGGGAAATGCGCCGTGATGAAGGCCAGCTGATAGCCGCAGGAAAAGAACCCCGCAAAGATCATCAGGTATGACGGGTCGGTAAAGGCGCGGCGCAGCACGCTGCCCATGCTTTCTTCAAGCTCGGACCTTGTTGCGGGCTTGCCGTTCCCCAGCATGGGCAGGAAGAACAGGCAGGACAGCACCAGCACGCCAAAGATGATAAAGACCGATTGCCACGAATAGAATGCCAGCAGCATCTCGGCCAAGGGCGCGCCGAAGACCTGACCGGCGGAACCGGCTGCGGTGGCGATCCCCAGCGCAAGGCTGCGGTTTTCATCGCTGGCCGCCCGCCCGATGACCGCAAGGATGACGCCAAAGCCCGTGCCTGCGACACCAAAGCCCACGATGATTTCCAAAAGCTGGATCGAGGTGGGATCGCTGGCGAATGCCGTCAGAATCAGCCCCGCCGAATACAGAAACGCCCCGATGATGATCGACCAGCGATCACCCCAGCGTTCCCCAAGCGCGCCAAAGATCGGCTGGCCGATGCCCCATGCAAGGTTCTGGATCGCGATGGCCAGGCTGAATTCGGCCCGCGGCCACCCGAATTCCTGCGCGATGGGAATCTGGAACACGCCGAAACTGGCGCGCAGTGCGAAATTGATCAGCAGGATCAGCGAACCGCCGATCAGAACGGGCGTGAAGATCGAGGCGCGGGCCGTGGACATGACAGTCTCTCCTGGCGGGATGGGCAATTCCTGCGCCTTGTATGGCACGGCGTCAATGCCCGGCGTGCATTGCCTGCCATTGCGCCCGGCGTTAGCCTGATCGCAACAACAGGGGGACGTCTATGTATCAGGTCATCGGCACCGCCCAAAGCCGCGCCTTCCGCGTCGTCTGGATGCTCGAAGAACTTTCGTTGCCGTATGAACATATGCCGCTGGCACCGCATTCTGAAGGCGTGACCTCGTTCAACCCGGCGGGCAAGGTTCCGGTGCTGATCGTGGACGGCACGCCCATCACCGATTCCACCGCGATCCTGACCTATCTGGCCGATCGCCATGGTGGGCTGACCCATCCCTCAGGCACGCTGGACCGGGCGCGGCAGGACAGCCTGACCCAGTTCATTCTGGACGAATTCGACGCAGCGCTGTGGCTGGCCGCGCGCCACAGCTTCGTCCTGCCCGAGGAGATGCGCCTTTCGGCTATCAAGAACACGCTGCGCTGGGAATTCGAACGCAGCCAGCGCACGCTGGTTCATCGCATGGCCGAGGACGGTTTTCTGATGGGCGATCAGCCGACCGTTCCCGACATCATTCTGGCGCATTGCCTGACATGGGCGCTGTCGGCGCGTTTCCCGATCACCGAACACCGCCTGACCAAGTTTCTGGACATGATGCGCGCCCGCCCGGCCTATCAGCGCGCGGCGGCCAGATAGGCGGCAGCGGCCAGCCCTGCCCGCCTGCCCTGCGCCAGACATCCCGTCAGCAGATAGCCCCCGGTAGGGGCTTCCCAATCCAACATCTCACCCGCGACGAACGTGCCGGGAATGGCGCGCAATTCCAGGTTCTCGGTCAAGCTCTCCGCCATGATCCCACCGGCCGAAGATATGGCGCGCTCCAAGCCCATTGGGCCTGCATGGGACAGGCGCAAAGCCTTGGCGCGGGCGGCCATCGGCGCGGGGTCTTGAGGCAATGGCTGGCCCCATTCCATCAACAGGGCGGCGCGAAGCGGATCACCCAGGACGCGGCGCAGACGGTTGCCGACGGACAATTTGGCCGGGGCCTGCGCCAGCCGCCGCGCCAATTCCTGCACGGACAAATCCGGGGCCAGATCGACCCACGCCTCGGCACCGTCGCGGATTGCGGCGGCGACCTCATAGACCCCGCCGCCTTCGATGCCTTGGGCGGTCACGACCCATTCGCCGCGACTGCTCAGGTCGCCCGCCGTGATCGCCGTGCCCTTGACAGCCTGACCGAAATGCCGCGCCATCTGCGGCGACCAACCGATGCGGAACCCCATATTCGCCGGACGAAACGGCGCGATCCGCACATCCCTGCCCGCCAGCCACGGCACCCAGGCGGCATCCGATCCCAGCCGCGGCCAGCTTGCGCCGCCCAGTGCCAGCACGACGGCCGCAGGATGCAGCACCTCTGCACCGTTCGGTGTCTCAAAGCGCCAGCCCGCGCCCTGAAAACCGCTCCAGCGCCAGCGCGTGCGCAGCTCGACGCCCTGCCCGCTCAGCCGTGCCAGCCAGGCCCGCAGCAGCGGCGATCCCTTCATCCCCACCGGAAACACCCGCCCGGTCGAGCCGGTAAACAGCTCGATCCCCAACCCGCGCGCCCAATCCATGACATCGCGCGGCCCCAGTTCTCGGTTCCCGAAATACTCCGGGGTCCGGGGCAGCGCCCCGGAAAACCGCGCCGCAAAAGCCGCGTCCGGTTCATCCTTGGTCAGGTTCAGCCCGGATTTCCCGGCCATGAGGAACTTGCGCGCAGGCGTGGGCATCGCCTCGGCTATCACCACGCGCGCGCCCTGCCCGGCCAGAACCTCGGCGGCCATCAGCCCGGCGGGACCGGCGCCGATGACCAGCGCGGTCATCGCCCGCCCCGCGGCATCATGCAAAGCCGCAAAAGCATCCGCTCCATCACCGCCATCGCCGGCGCTTTCGACGAAGACCGCAAGGTCAGATCCGTATCGATCAGCTGATGGATCGCGTCTTCCAGCGCAATCATGCCCCAGCCCTGCGCCTGCCGCATCATCCGGTCGCGGCGCGGGCCAAAGACCGGAGGCCGCAGCCTGCCCAGACCCGCACCCGGTCCGCCGGGATCCGAAGACGCCGTATGCAGCGCCCGGAAATGCCGCAGCGCCGCGATGCAGATGGTTGTGGGGGCGATGCCCTGCCCCTCGATCCGGCGCATCAGCGCGCCGAATTGCTTGGCCTGACCATCGGCCACGCAATCGATCAGATCATCCACTTCGGCCTCGATCGTCGCCGGGGCCAGCGCCGCAATCTCGGCAGGCGTCAGTGGCGCGCCATCGCCATGTTTGTAAAGCCCGATCTTCTCGACGGTCTGGCGGAAATCGCCGGGGTCCAGCGCGCGGGAAAGCGACATCAGATCGCGCATCGCATCGCGGGGAACATCGCGCAGCCCTGCGTCGTGCAGCCACCGCCCGATCTCCTCTTCGCCCGGCGGGTCGTCATAGATCGGGGCCGTGACCGCGGCAGGATGCGGCTCGAACAGCTTGCGCAGTGCCGATGACTTGGGAAGGCCTCCTGCCGCGACCACGATCACCGCGTCGCCCGAACGCCATTCGCCTATGGCCGAGGTGATCGCAGGCGCCGCCGCATCCGGCGCGTCATCGACCAGCACCACGCGCTGACCGGGAAAAAAGCCCACTGCCTTGACCGCATCCAGCAGCGCCGCCGGGTCTTTGCGCAGATCCGCGCCCGGCAGGCGGGACAGTCGCATCTCTTCCTCGGCGCCTTCGCCGACCAGCGCCTTGACGGCCTCGGCCCGTTTCAGCGCCACGCGCATCGCGTCCTGACCATAGATCAGCAGCGCAGGACGCGTCGGGTCGGGACGCGCCAGATAACGGGCGATTTCCCCGCCCTTCAGGATCATGGGATCTGCGTGGGGTCGATGGCCAGAAGCCGCGTCACCACCTGATCGGCCAAAAGCCGTGCCAGCCGTTCATGCGCGTCCTGTTCGGCCGCCATTGTGGCGATGGTCGTGCCGGTCGTGGAATAGGACGTAAAGCTGCTGACCTGTCCGCGCGCCACGGCGCGCTGGGTCGTCATGTCGCTCAGGATGTAATCGGCGCTGCCGTTCAGCGCATAGCGCGTGGTGATTTCGTCAGGCGTGATCGCCTGCGGCACCACGGCGATGCGCAATTGCCAGCTCAGCTCATAGGCGGCGGTGTCATCCGGTCCAAGCTGTTCGTCGATACGGCCCGCAAAGGCGAAGTCGTCCGGCGTCTTGGGATCGGCGGTGCGCACCTTGCCCTGCAGCCGTGTGCCCGTGCCGCCCGGACCGTAGACCGGGGCAAAGCCACAGGCGGCGACGGTCAGAACCGCCACCGAGCCGACAAGGAACGCGCGCCTAGACAACGACATTGACGATCCGCCCCGGCACCACGATCAGCTTTTTCACCGGCGCACCTTCCATGAAACGCAGCACGGTTTCATCGGCCAGCACCATCGCTTCGATCTGTTCCTTGGGCATGTCCTTGGGCACCTCGATTTCGGCGCGGCGCTTGCCATTGATCTGGATGGGCAGGATCACGCTGTCGGAAACCAGCAGCGCGGGGTCCGCCTTGGGCCAGGCCGCATCCACGACCATGCCCTGCCCGCCCGCGTTCGACCAGACCTCTTCGGCCAGATGCGGCACCATCGGCGCCAGAAGCTGCGCCAGAATCCGCAGCACTTCGCGGCGCTGTTCGCCGCCCGCCTGCGATTTGCCGATGGCATTGGCCAGCTCGTAAAGTTTCGCGACGGCCTTGTTGAAGGCAAACCCTTCGATCGCTTTGGTCACATCGGCAATCGCGCGATGGGCGGCGCGGATCAGGTCGGCATCCTCGCCCGCCTTGGGGACATCATCGGCCAGACGCCAGACGCGGTTCAGGAACTTGTTCGCCGCCTCGGCCCCGGCAGCGGTCCATTCCACGTCGCGTTCGGGCGGGCTGTCGGACAGCATGAACCAGCGCGCGGTGTCTGCACCGAAGTTTTCGACGATGTTCACCGGGTCCACGACGTTCTTTTTCGACTTGGACATCTTGGCCGAGGGGATGATCTCGACCACCGTGCCATCCGCCAGTTTGCCGTCGGTCACGCTTTCCGGCAGGTGATAGACCGCCCGGCCGCGTTCGTCGGTGGTCTTGTATATCTCATGCGTGACCATGCCCTGCGTGAACAGCGCGTCAAAGGGTTCCTTCGATTTTTCAGGCAGATGCCCGGTCTTGACCATCGCGCGGGCAAAGAAACGCGAATACAGCAGGTGCAGGATCGCGTGTTCGATGCCGCCGATATACTGATCGACGTTCATCCAGTAATCGGCATCCTCGGCCACGGTCGGCGTCGTGGCGTGCGGCGCGGTGAAACGCGCATAATACCACGACGAATCGACAAAGGTGTCCATCGTGTCGGTTTCGCGCCGCGCCGCCTTGCCGCAGACCGGGCAAGGCACGTCGCGCCATGTCGGGTGGCGGTCCAGCGGGTTGCCGGGCACGTCGAAGGTCACGTCCTGCGGCAGGATGACCGGCAGGTTTTCTTTCTTTTCGGGGACCGTGCCGCAGGTGTCGCAATGTACGACCGGGATCGGGCAGCCCCAATAGCGCTGACGCGAGATGCCCCAGTCACGCAGGCGGAACTTGGTGACGCCCTGACCGTAACCCTCAGCCTCGGCATGGGCGATGGCGGCAGCCACCGCCTCCTCGCCGGTCTGATCGGCATTGCCCGCGAAACCGCGCACATAGGTCACCGCTTCCGATTTCAGCGGGACATAGGGCGCATCGGCGATCAGCGCATCCGCATCGGCCAGCGTTGCGCCTTTAGGCCCGAAGGTCGCGCGGATCGGCAACCCGTATTTCGTGGCGAATTCGTGGTCGCGCTCGTCATGCGCCGGGCTGCCGAAAATCGCGCCAGTGCCGTAATCCATCAGCACGAAATTGGCGATCCAGATCGGCAATTCCCACGCCGGATCAAGCGGATGCCGAACGGTCAGTCCGGTGTCGAAGCCCAGTTTGGGCGCGGTTTCGATCGCTTCTTCGGTCGTGCCGATGCGGCGGCATTCCTCGCAGAAAGCAGCGATGTCGGGGCGCGTCTCGGCCAGATGCTTGATCAGCGGGTGGTCAGGCGACAGCGCCGCAAAGGACGCCCCCATCAGCGTGTCGGGGCGTGTGGTATAGACCTCGATCGCGTCGAAACCTGTGGGGGCATCCACGGTTGCAAAGCTGAATTGCAGCCCGCGCGATTTGCCGATCCAGTTGGCCTGCATCAGCCGCACCTTTTCCGGCCAGCCATTCAGCCCGTCCAACGCGGTCAAAAGCTCGTCCGAGTAATCCGAGATGCGGAAGAACCACTGCGTCAGTTCGCGCCGTTCGACCAGCGCACCGGAACGCCAGCCGCGCCCATCCTCGACCTGTTCGTTGGCCAGCACGGTCATATCGACCGGATCCCAGTTCACCATCGCGGATTTGCGATAGATCAGCCCGGCCTCCAGCATGTCCAGAAACATCGACTGCTGCTGATGCACATAGGTATCGTCGCAGGTGGCGAATTCGCGGCTCCAGTCGATGGACAGGCCCAGCGGCTTCAACTGCTCGCGCATGGTGGCGATGTTGCCATAGGTCCAGTCGCGGGGGTGGCCACCCTGCTCCATCGCGGCATTCTCGGCGGGCATGCCGAATGCGTCCCAGCCCATCGGATGCAGCACGGAAAAGCCTTGGGCGCGTTTGAACCGCGCCACCACGTCGCCCATCGTGTAGTTGCGCACATGGCCCATATGGATACGCCCCGAGGGATAGGGGAACATCTCAAGCACATAATACTTGGGCCGCTCGTCGCGAACCGCGCGGAAGGTGTCCGCACTCTCCCATGCCTCTTGCCAGCGTTTTTCGCTGTGTGCGGGATCATAGGGCATGGGAACCTCCGGGCGTCAGATTGCCCGCAGGGTATTAGCGGTTGCTTGCGCGCAGGTCCAGCGTCAGAGATTGCGGTCTTGCGCGCGCAGCTGACGGGCGCGGGTCAGGATCGCATCCTCGACGGCGCGGACGGTATCGGGTGCCACGGCGCTGCCGCCCGCACCCTGCAGCGACACCTTAAGCCCGCGTGCGTCCAGCGCCGGGTCCGATACCTTGATCGTCGCGCGATAGGAACGGCCACCGCCGGGCGGCGTGCCGTAGCCGGTGACGATGACGCCGGTGAACGGGTCGATGGTCTGGACCGGCAGGAAGTTCAGCACCTCAAGGCTGGCGTTCCACAGATACTTGTTCACCGCGACCGTATCATTGGGATCGCGGCGATTCGAAAACAGGTCCCAGAACGTCGACTCGCGTTCGGGCTGGGCGGCCTGCTGTTGCTGCTGGCTGGCCGAGCCACCACCGGAACAGGCGGCAAGCCCCGCGGTCACAAACAGGGCGGCGGTCAGCCGTGCGGCGCGTCTGGTCATCTGTCATCCCCCGGATCGTCCTTGGGATTTGCCATAGCGCAATTCATGCCCAAGCGACAAGAGCGGGGCCGCGTCATCCGCCCGTGACGGCGCAAGGCTGATTCCATGGCAGGAAAGCGTCAGCTTATGTCGCAAAACCGTGCCCTGCACCCCGCCATGGGGATCGGCAGGGTGGTGCGCAAGGGCAGCAGGCCGCGATGCAACCGACATTCCGCGCCCATGCACCAAAAGCCTGCAAAAGTCGTAATTCTTATCAGTCGTAATGACTTGCATGTCCGCGCAGTGGCATGGATCGGCCCCATTCTGCGGGTGTGGCCCATGTGCATCACAGCAGTTGCTAAACAGATTGGCCCGGTGTGAATCCGTTGCATTGATCGGACGAAAGCGCGACACAACATGCCATACCCCAAGCCGGTCATCCGGGTGGGGCACACGAGAGAGACAAGAGGGAAAACCATGAAAAAGGTTCTTTTCGCCACCAGCGCCCTGGTGATGTCGGCTGGCTTCGCCTCCGCAGAAGTCGCCGTTTCGGGCGACGGCCGCATGGGTATGATCTATGACGGCAACGACGTTCAGTTCTCGAGCCGCGCCCGCGTGAAATTCACCCTGACGGGTGAGTCGGATGCTGGCCTGTCGTTCGGCGGTGCGTTCCGTGTCGACCAAGAAAACTACAGCTCGAACGACTACCGCTCGGCCGCTCGCGGCACCGGTGGTTCGGTTTGGGTTTCGGGCACCTACGGCAAACTGTCGATGGGTGACGTTGTCGGCGCTGCTGAAGCTGCGATCGGCGACCTGTACGAAGTCGGCTACACCGATGGTTCGTTCGCTGGCGACGTGGAAGAAATCAGCTTCCTGGTCGGCGACGGCAACAACCTCGACCAAGGCCCGACCGCTCTGTATGAATACACCGTCAACAACATCTCGCTCTACGCGTCGATGACCGATGGTTCGGACACCGATTGGTTCACCACCGTTGGTGCTGACACGGATGGCGGTCTGTCGGACGAGCTGGCATACTCGCTGGCCGCGAAATACGAAGGCTCGAACTTCTGGGCCGCTCTGTCGTACTCGAAGCACGACGAAGCCAAAGAAATCGGTCTGGCTGCTGAAGCCACCTTCAACAACTTCGCCATCAAAGGCGTGTACATGGACTACGAAGACGCCTTTGATGGCGATCTGAACGAGCTCGAGTACACCGCTGGCCTGGCAGGTTCGTACCAGATGGACGCGATCCTTGTGAAAGGCTTCTGGCGTCAGGACAAGTATGACCTGTTCGGTACCGCTGGTTCCGAGAAGTACGACTCGTTCGGCATCGGCGCTGACTACGACCTGGGCGGCGGCGCTGTTCTGGCCGGCGGCATCGTCGACACCGACTACCTGGACGACACCGTTGTCGACATGGGCGTCAAGTTCAAATTCTGATCCTTCGGGACCCGGAATTACGGAAGAGCGGGCCTTGTGCCCGCTCTTTTCTTTTGGAAATCTGGCACCATGCAGCTTGATGACATTTCCCGCCGCATCGCGGCCGCCGAAACCGCTGCCGGGCGCGCGCCGGGTAGCGTTCACCTGATCGCCGTCAGCAAGGTTCAGCCCCCGGATCGGGTCGAAGCGGTGCTGAACGCGGGTCATCGCGTCTTTGGCGAAAATTATGTGCAAGAGGCAGCGGGCAAATGGCCCGCTTGGCGCGACCGCTTTCCGGGCGTCGAACTGCACATGATCGGCCCGTTGCAGACCAACAAGCTGAAAACCGCGCTGGAGCTTTTTGACGCCTTCCACACGCTGGACCGCCCCTCGCTTGCCGAAAAGCTGGCGCGTCAGGTGCAGGCGCGCGGGGCTTGTCCGCAGCTTTTCGTGCAGGTCAACACCGGGGCAGAACCGCAAAAGGCCGGGATTCTGCCCGATGATGCCGACGCCTTTGTCACCCGCTGTCGCGAAATGGACCTGCCGCTTTCTGGCCTGATGTGCATCCCGCCCGAAGATCAGGACGCCGTTCCGCATTTCCGCCAATTGCGCGACATCGCCGCCCGCAACGGGCTTTCCGGCCTTTCGATGGGCATGAGCGCGGATTTCGAAACCGCTATAGCCGAGGGCGCGACCCATATCCGCGTCGGCAGCGCGATCTTCGGGGCGCGGAGCTACGCTTGATCTCAACGATCACACGCCGCCATCGCGAAGGTGACCGGCGCTCCAGCGCGGTGTTTTCCCGCTGCGGCTGTTATCGTTTTGCCCTGACGCGCATCTGGGCCGATGGGCCGCGGCTGACATTCGTCATGCTGAATCCCTCGACCGCGGATCACCGGCGCAATGACCCGACGATCGCGCGTTGCGAAACCCGCGCAAGGGACGAAGGGGCAGGGGCGTTCCGCATCGTCAACCTGTTCGCGTGGCGCGCGACTTTCCCGGCCGAACTTCGTAGCAGTCCCGATCCGGTCGGTCCCGGCAATGATGCCGCAATCCGCCGCGCCGCGCTGTGGTCAGACCGCGTGATCTGCGCTTGGGGTGCCCATGGTGCGCTGGCCGGACGCGATGTTCAGGTCCAGGCGCTGCTGTGTCGGACCGGCCGCCCCCTGCTGCACCTGGGCCTGACCCAAGCAGGTGCACCGCGTCATCCGCTGTATTGCCCCCGCAATTTGCCGCTGTCGGAGTGGAGTTAACCCTTTATTCGCAAAGGAAGTGCGGGGCTGATCCGGGCATCCTAGTCTGTCCTGACAGTTTATCGATTCTTGCGAGTATTGCCATGTTGCTGCTGGGCAGCCTGATCGCGCTTCTGCTTGCGGGCCTTGCGGTCGATGTGACCGGCGCACGAGCCGCGTCCGCGCCCGAGGATGAGGAGCCCGATCCCCCGGAGGAAGCCGAGGGCGAAACCGGGAACGGCACGCCGGGCGCGGATTGGCTGGCGCGCGGTGACGGCGATGATCTGCTTCGCGGATATGCAGGCAATGATGACCTGCATGGCGGCTTTGGCGGCGACACTTTGCTGGCAGGCGCGGGTGACGATTGGGTCTATGGCGACGATGACGATGGCCCCGGTGGCAACGATTATATCGCAGGCGGTGATGGCGACGACTCATTGGCCGGGCAGGGGGGCGACGATACGGTCCATGGTGGTCGCGGTTCCGACACGATCTTTGGCGGAGAGGGGGATGATCTGCTGTCCGGCGGGCCGGGGCAGGATTGGATTTCCGGCAATTCCGGTGACGACACACTGATCGCCGGTGCGGGGCAGGATGATCTGGACGGCGGTGACGGGGATGACGTGCTGCACGGATCGACCCAGCCGGGTCGGGCGTGGCTGCATGGCGGGGCGGGAAATGACGCGCTTCATCCCGGCGCAGGCGATTTCGCCGAGGGTGGCACGGGCGCGGATCGCTTCGTATTGGACGAGCCGGGCGAAGGCGTGCCGATCATCGCAGATTACGACCGTTCCGAGGATCTGATCGTGCTGCATTATCAGCCGCTGCAGGATGTCCCGGCGCCGCAGGTGACGCTGGACATCGTCGAAGGCGTCACGGTGATCCGGCTGGACGGCATTGCCATCGCGCAGGTTCTGGGCGATACCGGATTGCGCGCTGCGGATGTCGTGCTTAGGCCGGCGCATCGCTGACGCAGAAAAGCCTTTATTTCTTGGAAAAATCCATCTATACGCGCCCATCCTTTGGGGCCGAATCCCATGGGCTATCTCCACGGGCCTGAGCTGGACGACATCCCGGCCTGCGCCATAACCCTTTGTTTCTGAAAGGAGACCCCGATGTCGATCACTGTTGAAGAAAAGAACCGCGTGATGACCGAATTCGCGACCGCGAAAGGCGACACCGGTTCGCCCGAGGTTCAGGTTGCGATCCTGTCGTCGCGTATCTCGACCCTGACCGAGCACTTCAAGACCCACAAGAAAGACAACCATTCGCGTCGTGGTCTGCTCAAGCTGGTCGCACAGCGCCGCAAGCTGCTGGACTATCTGAAGCGCAAGGACGAAGCCCGTTACACCGACCTGATCGGCAAACTGGGTCTGCGCCGCTGATCCCAGCCGGTTCGCAGGAACGACGCCCGTGGTGAAAGCCGCGGGCGTTTTCTTTTGGGCAGATCATGATCGAAAGTTTCGGGTCTGGGCTGTGCCAAAGCCGCATACCGCGCAGCCAGCAGGTCCACGTAAACCACGTTTGGCATACAATCGGATGCCGTCTTGCAAGCGTCGCGCGGCCCATATATGAGGCGCGGCAGGGAGGCAATGCGACAGAAAGGCCTACCCGTGACGCAATCTTCCCAAAATGAAAAACGCCCGCGGATCGCCCTGACTCGCCGCCAATTGCTTGGCTCGGCCCTTGCCGCAGCCGCGATCAGCTATCTTCCCGCGACTCAGGGCCGCGCGCAGACCAACGAACGCAATGTCGATGTCCTGCTGGTTGGCGGCGGCATCATGAGCGCGACCTTGGGCGTGCTGCTGCATCAGCTAGAACCCGGCTGGACCATCGAGATGATCGAGCGGCTGGACGCCGTGGCCGAAGAAAGCTCGAACGGCTGGAACAATGCAGGGACTGGCCACTCGGCGCTGTGCGAGCTGAACTACACGCCCGAAGACAAGGACGGCAACGTCCAGATCACCAGCGCGATCAACATCAACGAACAGTTCCAGATCACCCGTCAATTCCTGAGCCATCAGGTCGAAATGGGCGTGCTGCAGAACCCGCGCAGCTTCATCAACTCGACCCCGCACATGAGCCTTGTCTGGGGCGATGAGAATATCGAATACCTGCGCAAGCGGTTCGAGGCGCTGAAGGCCAGCCCGCTTTTCGCCGGAATGGAGTTCACCACCGACCGCGCCAAGATGACCGAATGGATGCCGGTCATGATGGAGGGCCGCGATCCGGCGCAGAAACTGGCCGCGACCCGTTCGCCGCTGGGCACGGATGTGAACTTTGGCGAGATCACCCGCCAATACGTCAAATTCCTGCAAAGCCAGCAGGAATTCGTGCTGCGCACCGGCCATGAGGTCCGCGCGATCTTCCGTAACGAAGACGGAAGCTGGCGCGTCACCTCGCAGAACCTTGCCGAGGGCACCGAAGAAGTCGTGAACGCGAAATTCGTTTTCCTTGGCGGCGGGGGTGGTGCGCTGCCGCTGCTGCAGCTTTCGGGCATTGCCGAAGGCGACGACTATGCGGGCTTCCCGGTCGGCGGGTCGTTCCTTGTAAGCGAAAAGCCCGAAATCGTCAGCCGCCATCTGGCCAAGGTCTATGGCAAGGCCAGCGTCGGTTCGCCCCCGATGTCGGTCCCGCATCTGGATACGCGGATGCTGGACGGCAAGCAGGTGCTGCTGTTCGGGCCCTTTGCCACCTTCTCGACCAAGTTCCTCAAGAATGGCTCGCTTTGGGATCTGCCCGCTTCGGTCACGCTGGACAATATCTGGCCTATGCTGAACGTCGGCTGGACCGAGTTCGATCTGGTCAAATATCTGGCAGGTCAGCTGATGATGTCGCAGGAAGATCGCATGAACGCGTTGCGCGAATACCTGCCCGAAGCCAAGGATGAAGACTGGCGCCTGTGGCAGGCCGGTCAGCGCGTCCAGATCATCAAGCGTGATGCCGAAAAGGGTGGCGTTTTGAAACTGGGGACCGAGATCGTGTCCTCGGCAGATGGCTCGATCACGGCGCTGCTGGGCGCATCGCCGGGTGCTTCGACCGCCGCGCCGATCATGCTGAACCTGCTGGAAAAGGTCTTTGCAGACCAATTGGCGACCCCGGCATGGCAAGAGCGTGTGCGTCAGATCGTGCCGAGCTATGGCACCGCGCTGAACGACGATCCGGCTGCCGTGGCCCGCGTCTGGGCGGTGACCGAGGCGCGTCTGGATCTGGCGATCGCCTCGCCCGTTCTTGACGGCGTGGCCGCGAACCTGCCCGACGCCCCCACCGAAACGGGCGAGGTCGTGCGCGTGCCGGACATGGCGCTGTAAGCTACCCCAATCGCAGGGAAACGCCCGCAGCATCGGTTGCGGGCGTTTTCGTTTGGGCGGGTGTATGCACGGCTGCGCGCACACGCGCGCGGCGCGGCCCGTCCTGCAAACCACTTCCCAAACCTCAAGTTTTGCTGTATTGCGCGGCCATCTGTGACGTGCCGCCCATGCCTCGGGGCACATGCAAAGGATAGGGGCAGGCGGCAATGGGGCCGCCAGACAACACGGGCGCGACCAGAGGGCTGGCGCCGCCCAGAGGAAATCAGATGTTTGATGAAGTGAAGAAATCGATCCAGTGGGGCCAGGAAACGCTCACGCTGGAAACGGGCAAGGTTGCCCGTCAGGCAGACGGCTCGGTCATCGCCACTTTGGGCGAAACCAGCGTCATGGCCAACGTCACTTTCGCGAAAGAACCGAAGCCGGGCCAAGACTTTTTCCCGCTGACGGTGCATTATCAGGAAAAATACTACGCTGCCGGCAAGATCCCCGGCGGCTTCTTCAAGCGCGAAGCGCGCCCGACCGAAAAAGAGACGCTGACTGCGCGTCTGATCGACCGTCCCTGCCGTCCGCTGTTCGCCTCGGGCTTCAAGAACGAAGTTCTGGTCATGTGCACCGTGCTGTCGCATGATCTGGTCAACGATCCCGACATCGTGGCAATGATCGCGGCTTCGGCTGCGCTGACCATTTCGGGCGTGCCCTTCATGGGGCCGATCGGCGCGGCGCGCGTCGGTTTCGCGAATGGCGAATATGTCCTGAACCCCGAAGTTGCGGATATGGACCACCTGCGTTCCAACCCGGAACAGCGTCTGGATCTGGTCGTCGCGGGCACCAAAGACGCCGTGATGATGGTCGAATCGGAAGCCTATGAGCTGACCGAGGAAGAAATGCTGGGCGCCGTGAAATTCGGCCATGACGCGATGCAGCCGGTCATCGACCTGATCATCGATCTGGCCGAAGTCGCCGCAAAAGAGCCCTTCAACTTCCAGTCGCCCGATTACAGCGCGCTGTATGCCCGCGTGAAATCGCTGGGCGAGGCCGATATGCGCGCCGCCTATGCGCTGCGCGACAAGGGTGAGCGTCACGACGCCGTCGAGGCCACCAAGGCCAAGGTCAAAGCGGGCCTGACCGAAGAAGAACTGGCCGACATCAACCTGGGTTCGGCGCTGAAAAAGCTGGAATCGGGCATCCTGCGCGGTGACATCATCAACGGTGGCGCCCGCATCGACGGTCGCGACAACCGCACCGTCCGCGCCATCGACAGCGAAGTGGGCGTGCTGCCGCGCACCCATGGTTCGTCGCTGTTCACCCGTGGCGAAACGCAGGCGCTGGTCGTGACCACGCTGGGCACCGGCGATGACGAACAGATCATCGACGCGCTGCACGGCAACTCGCGTTCGAACTTCCTGCTGCACTATAACTTCCCGCCCTATTCGGTCGGCGAAGTGGGTCGCGTGGGTTCGCCCGGTCGTCGCGAAATCGGCCACGGCAAGCTGGCATGGCGCGCGCTGCAAGCCGTGCTGCCCGCACCGACCGACTTCCCCTATACCATCCGCGTCGTGTCCGAGATCACGGAATCGAACGGCTCGTCTTCGATGGCGTCGATCTGCGGCGGTTCGCTGTCGATGATGGATGCAGGTGTTCCGCTGAAAGCGCCGGTTGCTGGCGTCGCCATGGGCCTGATCCTGGAAAGCGACGGCAAATATGCGGTCCTGACCGACATTCTGGGTGACGAAGATCACCTTGGCGACATGGACTTCAAGGTTGCGGGCACCTCGGCCGGCATCACCTCGTTGCAGATGGACATCAAGGTTGCTGGCATCACGCCCGCGATCATGGAGCAGGCGCTGGCGCAGGCGAAAGATGGCCGGATGCACATCCTTGGCGAGATGTCCCATGCCCTGACCGAAGGCCGTCGCGAATTCAGCGCACACGCCCCGCGCATCGAGACGATGACCATCCCGACCGACAAGATCCGCGAAGTGATCGGCTCGGGCGGCAAGGTCATCCGCGAGATCGTGGAAACCTCGGGCGCGAAAGTCGACATCAACGACGATGGCGTCATCAAGATCGCGTCGGCCAATGCCGATTCGATCAAGAAGGCTTACGACATGATCTATTCGATCGTGGCCGAGCCGGAAGAGGGCAAGATCTATATCGGCAAAGTCGTGAAGCTGGTCGATTTCGGCGCCTTCGTGAACTTCTTCGGCAAGCGCGATGGTCTGGTTCACGTGTCGCAAATCGCGAACAAGCGCCTGAACCACCCCAACGAGCTGCTGAAGGAAGGCCAAGAGGTCAAGGTCAAGCTGCTGGGCTTTGACGACCGCGGCAAAGTTCGCCTTGGCATGAAGATGGTCGATCAGGAAACCGGCGCGGAAATCGTGGCCGAGAAGAAAGAGGAAGAACAGAGCGAGTAATCGCCTGTCCTCTTGTGAAATGACGCGCGGCCCGGAGATAATCTCCGGGCCGTTCGCTTGGGGAGGGATGGGATGCGGAATTCACTGGCGACGCTGTGGGTGGGCGACAGGCTGGGACCGATCGAGCTGGCCTCGGTCGCGTCGTTCCTGCGCATGGGCAATCCGCTGACCGTCTATAGCTATGCGCCGATCCAGAACCTGCCCCCGGCGGTGCAGGCCCGCGATGCCAACGAAGTGCTGCCCACGCACCGCATCGCGGTCTATGCGCGCGAACAAAGCCCGTCGCTGCATTCCAATTTCTTTCGCTTTGCGCTGATGCGGAACACGGATCACACTTGGGTCGATCTGGACATGATCGCGCTGCGCCCCTTCGATTTTCCGGGCGACCGCATCTATGGTTATGAAAAGCCCGATCAGGTGAACTGCGCGGTGCTGCGCCTGCCAAAATCGTCCCCGACGCTGGCCGATCTGTCGAAACTGACCGCCGGGACGCGGGGCATCGCACCCCATATCAACGGGCTGCGACGGGCGAAATACTGGGTCAAGACGCTGGGCCGGGGCGTTCCCATCGACCGCTGGCCATGGGGCAGCACAGGGCCACGCGCCCTGACCGCCTATCTTCGCAAGCATGATGAACTGAAACACGCATTGCCGCTTGAGGTGCTGTATCCGATTCTGACCCGCGACTGCCGTCGATTCGTGGTGCCGGGCGATCTGAGCGACGCCAGTTTCGGCGAAGAAACCAAGGCAGTGCATCTGACCGCCAGCAATATCAACAAGATCATCAAGGCCGAATTCGGCGGCGAGATCCCTGAGGATTCGTTTCTGGGCCACCACGTCGCGAAAGCCCGCGCGGCGGGGTTAACATAAGTCAGTTATGACTGCATCGGTTCCGACACATTTTCGAAAATTCGTCGTGATAGCGGAAACATGCCAGCGGAATACATTGATATGCGCATAATGCTGCCGTGCAGCATTCGGGGGCGAAAAGTCAGGATTGACCTTGAATGGTAGCCGGAACAGGCTCTGGCCATGCCTTGATCAAAGAGTTTTCTGTTTCCGAGTTCTAAAATATTCAGGCACTTCGCGGCGATGTCGCGACCATGGTGGCATCATTCCACATCAGATTTGTGGCGCCGCCTTTGACCCCGCTTTGGTGTTTTCAAACAAAAAGGCGGGGTCGATCTTTTTCGTCGCCCCCGCCTTAGGATGATTTGCCGTTAAATCAGCCCTTTTGCGGGGCCTTGGCAAAGCGCAGATAGGGCAGCTTTTTGTCCAGCGCGCCATATTTCGCCTCGGCCGCGGCGTCGTCCAGCGCCAGCGCCACGATCACGTCCTGACCGGGCACCCAGTTCGCGGGGGTCGCCAGCGGCACGCCGTCGGTCTGCTGCACCGCATCCAGCGCACGCAGGATTTCAGCGAAATTCCGACCCACGGACATGGGATAGGTCATGGTCAGGCGGACCTTTTTATCCGGCCCGATGATGAAAACGGTGCGAACGGTCGCGGAATGCGCGGGCGTGCGGCCTTCGGTCGGCAGATAATAGTCGGCGGGCAGCATGTCATAGGCCTTGGCCACCGACAGTTCACGGTCGTCGATGATCGCGAAGTTGGCGGGAACGCCGGCGACGGTTTCGATGTCATGCTTCCATTTGCCGTGATCTTCGACCGAATCGACCGAAACCCCCAGAACCTTGGTTCCGCGCTTTTCGAATTCTGGAATCAGTTGGGCGACGGCGCCGAATTCGGTTGTGCAGACCGGCGTAAAATCACGCGGATGCGAGAAAAGGATGGCGTAGCTGTCGCCGATCCAGTCATGGAAGCTGATCTGGCCTTCGGTCGAATTGGCGGTGAAGTCGGGGGCGATGTCGTTGATGCGCAGGGACATGGAGCCGGGTCCTTTAGGTTGCTTCACCGTCCAACATAATGAAGTTGCGCGCCATTCCAAGGACGACTTATCAAGTCGTGTATAATTCCATCGCTGCACTGCGGCGAGTCGTCGCTCTTGCAGACTGCCATACCGGGTGCCACGTTATGCCAATCCAGAAGCACAGGGGGCCGATGATGGGCGAACTTGCAGACAAGCGGAAATTCTACATCAATGGAAAATGGGTCGATCCGGTTCAGCCGAACGACCTAGAGGTGCTGGACCCTTCGACCGAAGAGCCGGTGGCCGTGATCTCGGTGGGCGGGCAGGCCGATACGGATGCGGCGGTCGCTGCCGCGAAGGCCGCTTTCCCGGTATGGTCACAGACCGCACCCGCTGAGCGTCTGGCCTATGTCGAAAAGATCCTTGCCGGTTACAAGCGCCGCGCGCAGGACATGGCGAATGCCATTTCATCGGAAATGGGTGCGCCGCAGGATATGGCGCTTGCGGACCAGACCGGTGCGGGCGTGTCCCATATCGAAGCCTTTATCGAGGCCTTCCGCAATTTCGAATTCATCCGCCCGCTGGGTCCGCACGCGCCGACCACGATGGTCGCATGGGAGCCGATCGGCGTGATCGGGCTGATCACCCCGTGGAACTGGCCGATGAACCAGGTCACGCTAAAGGTCATCCCGGCAATTCTGGCAGGCAACACGGTCGTGCTGAAACCGTCCGAGATCGCGCCGCTTTCCTCGATCGTCTGGACCGAGATCGTGGACGAAGCCGGGCTGCCTGCGGGCGTCTATAATATGGTGAACGGCGACGGTCCGGGTGTCGGCACGCAGCTTTCGACGCACCCGGATGTCGAGATGATCAGCTTCACCGGCTCGACCCGCGCGGGAATCGCAATCACCAAGGCGGCGGCGGATACCGTGAAAAAAGTCACGCTGGAGCTGGGCGGCAAGGGCGCGAACCTTGTGTTCGCCGATGCCGATGACAAGGCGGTGGAACGCGGAATGCGGCATGTGCTGCTGAATTCGGGGCAGTCGTGCAATGCGCCGACCCGGATGCTGGTCGAACGCTCATTCTATGAAACCGCGATCGAACAGGCCAAGAAGCTGGCAGAGGATGCGCAGATCGCGACCGCACACCAGCCGGGCGACCATATCGGGCCGGTCGTCAGCAAACAGCAATGGGACAAGATCCAGGACCTGATCCAGAAAGGCATCGACGAAGGTGCGCGTCTGGTCACCGGCGGTCCGGGTCTGCCCGAAGGCGTGAACCGGGGTTACTTCGTGCGTCCGACGGTCTTTGCCGATGTGACGAACGACATGACCATCGCCCAGCAGGAGATCTTTGGTCCTGTCGTCTCGATCATCCCCTTTGACACCGAGGAAGAGGCGATCAGCATCGCCAATGACACGATCTATGGCCTGACGAACTATGTCCAGACGCAGGACGGCGCACGCCGCAACCGTCTGGCCCGCCAGCTTCGCGCCGGGATGGTCGAAACGAACGGCGAACGCCGTGGCCGTGGGTCGGCCTTTGGTGGCGTCAAAGCCTCGGGGCGGGCGCGCGAAGGCGGCGTCTGGGGCATCGAGGAGTTCATGGACAGCAAGCAGATCAGCGGCTGGGACGTGGACGCCTAAGCGCCGTGACATGGGAAAGGGGCCGCCGTTTGGCGGCCCTTTTTCATTCCCGCCGTTCCCGCTAACGTGCCCGCCAACATCAAAGGGGGAATGTGATGCGGGTTGTGTCGGTCGGCGAATGCATGGTGGAACTGTCGGGCGCGGGGCAGGGGCTTTGGCGTCAAGCTTTCGCGGGCGATACGTTCAACACCGCATGGTATCTGCGCGCCCTGATGCCCGGCGACGCGCAGGTCGATTACCTGACCTGCGTGGGCCGCGACGGCATTTCGCAGGCCATGCTGGATTTCATCGCAGGTGCTGGCATCGGCACCGATTGCATCACCTGCCATCCGACCCGTGCGCCGGGGCTTTACATGATCGACCTGAAGGACGGCGAGCGCAGCTTTACCTATTGGCGCGACAGCTCGGCCGCGCGCTGTCTGGCGGATGATCCCGACCATCTGGCGCGCAGCTTCGAAGGCGCAGATCTGATCTATTTCTCGGGGATCACGTTGGCGATCCTGACGCCCGACCGGCGGCAGGCGCTGCTGGCCGCGCTGAAAGCCGCGCCGGGGCGCGTGGCTTTCGACAGCAACATGCGCCTGCGCCTGTGGTCGGATCGGTCCGAGATGTGCGACTGGATCGCCCGCGCCGCCGCCGTTGCCAACATCGCCCTACCCAGTTTCGAGGAGGAATCGCAATTCTTCGGCGACGCAGCCCCCCGCGTCACCGCCGAGCGTTATCTGAACGCCGGGGCTAGCGAGATTCTGGTCAAGAATGGCGGCGAGGACATGCTGGGCCATCTGGATGGGCAATGGCTGGACCTGCCCTGCGGCACGCGCGTCACGCCGGTCGATACAACGGGAGCGGGCGACAGCTTCAACGGCGGCTATCTTTCGGCGCGACTGGCCGGGCTGGATATGGCACAGGCGGCGCAACGCGGCCATGCCACTGCCTCGCGCGTGGTCATGCAGCCCGGCGCGCTGATTGCCCGCGACATGCTTGTCGGAAAATAGCGTATACATTGGGCGCGGCGATGTCGCGCCATCAGAATTCGCGATTTATCCGATAAATGTCTTGATCGGTGATGCCATTCCTGCCAGCCTGCCCAACAATGGATACCTTTGGGAGGAGGGATCGCATGGCCTCGGTGACTATCCGCGATGTGAAGAAGTCCTATGGCGCGGTCGAGGTGATGCATGGCGTCTCGGTCGATATCGACGAAGGCGAGTTTGTCGTGCTGGTCGGCCCGTCGGGTTGCGGCAAATCCACGCTGCTGCGGATGCTGGCGGGCCTTGAACATATCACGTCCGGCGACATTCTGATCGGGGAAAAGGTCGTGAACGACCTGCCCCCCAAGGATCGCGACATCGCGATGGTGTTTCAGAATTATGCGCTTTACCCGCATCTGACCGTCGCGGAAAACATGGGCTTTTCGCTGAAGCTGAAAGGCACGTCGCGATCGGAAATCGAAACCAAGGTGAAGCCCGCCGCCGAGATTTTAGGTCTGGCGCATCTGCTGGACCGCTATCCGCGCCAGCTTTCGGGCGGTCAGCGCCAGCGCGTCGCCATGGGTCGCGCCATCGTGCGCGATCCGCAGGTGTTTTTGTTCGACGAACCGCTGTCGAACCTTGACGCCAAACTGCGCGTGACGATGCGGACGGAAATCAAGAACCTGCATCAGCGGCTGAAAACCACCACGGTCTATGTCACCCATGATCAGATCGAAGCCATGACCATGGCCGACAAGATCGTGGTCATGCACGATGGCCGTGTCGAACAGATCGGCGCACCGCTGGAGCTTTACGACCGCCCCGCGAACCTGTTCGTGGCGGGCTTTATCGGCAGCCCGTCAATGAACATGATCGAAGGGCAGGCCCAAGGCGGCGTGTTCGTGGCCAAGGATGGCCAGCACCTGCCGATCCCCCGCGCGCCCGAAGGCCGCAAGCTGATCTATGGCGTCCGCCCCGAGGCGATCACACTGGGCGGGGACATCCCCCTGACCATCGAGACGCTGGAGCCGACCGGCTCGGAAACCTATGTCGTCGGACGTGTGGGCGGCCAACCCGTCACCTGCGTCTTTCGCGACCGTCTGTCGGCGGGTCCGGGCGATGTGGTGCAGATTTCGATCGATCCCCATGCCGTGCATCTGTTCGATGCCGAAAGCGGGATGCGTCTGACGGATTGACGACTTACCCGCGCGCGTCGCGGGGCCGGAATGGCCGGGAGGACGGCCGCATTGCACTTTGGGAGGAGTTCAGCAATGTCTATCGACCGCAGAAAACTGCTCAAGACCGGGGCCGCCATCGCGGCGGTATCCGTGCTGCCCACGCCGTTTGTCCGCCGCGCCTCGGCGCAGGCGGCGGGCATGACCTTCACCCCGGAAGAAGGCGCCAGCCTGCGCCTGCTGCGCTGGGTGCCCTTCGTCGCCGGAGAGGAAGCGGCGTGGAACGCCAACACCCAGGCATTCACCGAGGCGACGGGCGTTCAGGTCCGTATCGACCAGGAAAGCTGGGAGGACGTGCGCCCGAAAGCCGCCGTCGCCGCAAACGTGGGCTCGGGCCCCGATATGGTGATGAGCTGGTTCGACGACCCCTTCCAATATCCCGACAAGCTGGTCGATGTCACCGACCTTTGCACCATGCTGGGCGAAAAGAACGGCGGCTGGTATGACGGTCTGCGCGGCTACGGCGAACAGGATGGCAAGTTCATCTCGACGCCGCTTTGCGCCATCGGCAACGCGATCTGCTATCGCGACAGCCACGTGAAGGCGGCAGGTTTTGACACCTTCCCGACCACCACCGACGAATTCCTGAAACTGTGCCAGGCGCTCAAGGAAAAGGGCACGCCCGCCGGTTTTCCGTTCGGCAAGGCCGTGGGCGACGGCAACAACTTCGCGCATTGGCTGCTGTGGAGCCATGGCGGCCAGACCGTCAACGAGGCGGGCGAGGTCGCGATCAACACGCCCGAGACCGCCGCTGCCATCGAATATGCGAAACAGCTTTACGCATCCTTTATTCCCGGCACGGAAAGCTGGCTGGACATCAATAACAACCGCGCCTTCCTGGCCGGTGACGTGTCGCTGACCGCAAATGGTGTGTCGCTGTATTATTCCGCGATGAAGGATGACGCGACCAAGGAACTGGCCGCAGACATCCGCACGGCGATCCTGCCCATCGGTCCCATCGGCCAGTCGGTGGAACTGCATCAGGCATCCACCATTTCGATCTTCCAGCACTGCAAATTCCCGAATGCCGCCAAGGCGTATCTGGAATGGATGTATCAGGCCGATCACATGAACGCCTGGATCGAAGGGGCCAGTGCCTATTGCTGCCCCGCGCTGAAAGATTTCAGCAAGAACCCGGTCTGGACATCGAACCCGATCCACGAGCCCTATTCCAAGGCGTCGGGATCGCTGCGCCCGAACGGCTATGCAGGACCGCTGGGGCCGGCATCGGCAGGCACCATGGCCGATTACGTTCTGGTCGATATGTTCGCCGAGGCCGTCACAGGCCAACGCTCGACCGAGGATGCGATCCGCAACGCCGAGCGCCGCATAGGCCGCTATTACCGCTGAACCATGGCGGGGGCGTTCGCGCGCCCCCTTTCCTCTGGACAAGTCCCGGAGTGCTTCATGCCACCCGTTCCCGAAAAACGCGCCTCGTTCTGGCGGCGATTTACCGAAAGCCGCAATGGTCTGGGCTTTCTGTTCATGCTGCCTGCGGCAGTCTTCCTGCTGTGCTTTCTGACCTATCCGCTGGGTCTGGGTGTCTGGCTGGGCTTTACCGATGCCCGGATCGGCCGCGAAGGCGTCTGGATCGGGCTTGAGAACTACATCTGGCTGATGGACGACCCGGTCTTCTGGCTGTCGGTCTTCAACACGCTGTTCTATACCACCATCGCCTCGGTCCTGAAATTCGGGCTGGGGCTTTGGCTGGCCCTGCTGCTGAACCGGCATCTGCCGTTCAAGAACCTGTTCCGCGCGATCATCCTGCTGCCTTGGGTCGTGCCCACGGTGCTGTCGGCGCTGGCATTCTGGTGGATCTTCGACAGCCAGTTTTCGATCATCAGCTGGGTCTTGATAAAATGGGGCATCATCAGCCAGCCGATCAACTTCCTTGGTGATCCGTGGACGGCGCGGTGGTCGGTGATCGCGGCAAACGTCTGGCGGGGGATTCCCTTCGTTGCCATCTCGTTGCTGGCGGGCCTGCAAACCATCCCGCAATCCCTGAACGAGGCGGCGGCGATCGACGGTGCAACGCCGTGGCAGCGGTTCACCAAGGTGACGCTGCCGCTGCTGACGCCGATCATTGCCGTGGTGATGACGTTTTCGGTGCTGTTCACCTTCACCGACTTCCAGCTGATCTATGTGCTGACACGCGGCGGGCCGGTCAATGCGACGCATCTGATGGCCACGCTGTCATTCCAACGCGCCATTCCCGGCGGGCAACTGGGCGAAGGTGCGGCGATTGCCGTCGCCATGATCCCCTTCCTGCTGGCGGCGATCCTATTCAGCTTCTTCGGCCTTCAGCGCCGCAAATGGCAGCAGGGAGCAGACTGATGGCCAAGACCGTCACCGACGACAACGCAGGTCTGGACCAGTTCGAAAGCCGGGGCCGCAAGATATTCCTGGTCTGGCTGCCCTTGGCCTGCTTCATCTTCGTGCTGCTGTTCCCGTTCTACTGGATGGCGATCACGGCGGTAAAACCGAACAGCCAGCTGACCGATTACCAGAACCACAGCCCGTTTTGGGTGGTCGGCCCAACGTTGCAACATATCAAATACCTGCTTTTTGAAACCAGCTATCCCGGCTGGCTGTGGAACACGCTGATCGTGGCGGTGGCATCGACCTTCCTGTCCTTGTTCGCCTCGGTCTTCGCGGCCTATGCGATTGAACGCCTGCGGTTTCGGGGCGCGCGGATCACGGGCCTTCTGATCTTTCTGGCCTATCTGGTGCCACCGTCGATCCTGTTCATCCCGCTTTCGGTGATCGTGTTCCAGATGGGCATCTTCGACAGCAAGCTGGCGCTGATCCTGACCTATCCGACCTTCCTGATCCCGTTCTGCACATGGCTGCTGATGGGTTATTTCCGCTCGATCCCCTATGAGCTTGAGGAATCGGCACTGGTCGATGGCGCGACACGCTGGCAGATCCTGACAAAGATCGTGCTGCCTCTGGCGGTGCCGGGATTGATCTCGGCAGGGATCTTCGCCTTCACGCTCAGCTGGAACGAATTCATCTATGCGCTGACCTTCATCAGCAGCTCGGAAAACAAGACGATCCCGGTGGGCGTTCTGACCGAACTGGTGCGCGGCGATGTCTACGAATGGGGCGCATTGATGAGCGGGGCACTCCTCGGCTCGCTGCCCGTGGTCATCCTCTATTCGTTCTTCGTGGATTACTACGTCAGCTCAATGACCGGCGCGGTCAAGGAATAAGGGGGGAAGCCAAAGGGGCGGGCCATCCAGACCCGCCCCTTTGGCGCCGCGCCTGCCGGACGGCGCGGCCGCCCCCGGCTTCTTGGTTCCGAAAATACCCCGGGGGGAGAGCCCGGAACGGGATCGGGGGGCAGCGCCCCCCTTTTGCGTCAGTAAGTCGCGCGACCGCCCGAAATGTCGAACACCGCCCCGGTCGAGAATGCGCAATCCTCCGATGCCAGCCACGCGACCAGCGACGCGGCCTCGGCGGGTTCCAGAAAGCGGTTCATCGGGATCTTGGCCAGCATATAGTCGATATGTTCCTGCGTCATCTGGTCAAAGATCGGCGTGCGCGCCGCCGCAGGCGTGATCGCATTGACCAGAACCCCCGTCCCGGCCAACTCTTTGCCCAGCGATTTCGTCAACGCGATCAGCCCGGCCTTCGAGGCGGAATAATGCGCCGCGTTCGGATTGCCCTCCTTGGCGGCGATCGAGGCGATGTTGACGATCCGGCCATAGCCGCGCGCGATCATACCCGGCACAAGTGCCCGACAGGCGACGTAGGGCGCGTTCAGGTTCACCTCGATCACCTGGCGCCAGACTGCCGGATCAAGATCCCATGTCTTGCCATTGCCGCCGGTGATGCCGGCATTGTTGACCAGAATATCGACCGGCCCCGCGGCCTGCGCGGCGGCGTCGATCTGCGCATCATCGGCCAGTTCCACCGCCCGCGCGCTGGCCGAAGGGCCAAGCGTTTCCGCCGCACGTCCTGCCGCATCGCCGTCGCGGTCCCAGATGATGACGCGCGCGCCGCTGTCCACGAAACGCTGCGCCACGGCATAACCGATGCCCTGCGCTGCGCCGGTCACGACCGCAAGACGGCCCTCAAGGTCGATCTTGTTCATAAATTCTCCCCTCCCAAAGAAAACTGTCAGGCAAACCCGCTGCTGCCCAAGGAACGCCCCAGCAGGTCAAGCTGCTGCGCGTCGGCACGGTCGCGATGCGCGTTGTGGCGGCTGCGCGTCAGCTGGCGGTCGCCTGCCTTCAGCGCCTCGAATATGCCGCGATGTTCGATGTCGGATTGCACGGGCGAAGGGCGCAGCGGCAGGATCATCATCCGCGCCCGGTATTGCTGGCCCCAGAATGCGTTCAGTGCGTCCTGCAGCCGCGCATTGCCCGAAAGCGCCACGATCTGCGAATGGAATTCATCGTCCAGATCCGCCCAATGGCCCAGATCATGGGCCAGTGTCGCGGCCTCCATATCCTCCAGCATCCGCTCAAGGGCGCGGGCTTCGTCGGGCTGCAGGCCGCGTGCTGCGACCAGCTCGAACGCCCGCACCTCAAGCGCCGAGAACACATTGAGGATATGGGCAAAGTCCTGCATGGACAACGGTTTGACCGTGACGCCGTGACGGGGGCGGACATCGACCAGCCCCTCCTCCTCCAGCTTGATCACCGCCTCGCGCACAGGGGTGCGCGACAGCGATAACAGACCCGCAAGCTCGGTCTCCAGCAACGTCGTGCCGGGCGCAAGACGGCCCGTCATGATGCGATAGCGCAGATCGTGATAGGCGCGGTCGCGTGCGGGCATGTCGGCCAGCCCCTGAAGGCTGGGCGCGGCCCGCCAGGCCCGCGGCAGCTTGCGCGACGACGGATCAGCCGTCCGCATGGGCCATGTCCCGAATATGGGCGCGGATGATCGACTGGAAATCTGCATCGGCGGTGAAACCCACCGACAGGGCACGGGACGGGTCGAAATCCTGCGGCCAGCCCGCGACGATGCCGCGAATGGTATCGTTGGGCACACGCTTGACCCGCGCCACTGCATCGTCGCCTGCGACTTCGCGCAGTGCCGCCAGCACCTCGGCGATGGTCAGCGACAGGCCCGGCATTGTCAGGCAGCGCCGCGCACCAAGGGGCGCGGTGTCCATGGTCGCCGCATGAAGCAGGAAACCCACAGCCGCATCGGGGCTGGCGAACCAATGGCGCACGTCGTCTGCGACCGGCAGTTCTGCATCCAGACCCGCCAGCGGTTCGCGGATGATCCCCGAGAAGAAGCCGGATGCCGCCTTGTTCGGCTTGCCCGGACGCACGACGATGGTGGGCAGGCGGATGCCGATGCCGTCGAAGATGCCCTTGCGGGAATAATCGTTCAGCAGCAATTCCCCGATCATCTTTTGCGCGCCATAGCTGGTCATGGGCGCGGTGATGAACGTATCGGTGATCTTATCCTCGAACGGGGCGCCAAAGACGGCGATGGATGAGGTATAGACCACGCGCGGATGGTAATCGGCCTGTGCGCGGATCGCCTCGAAGATATGGCGCGTGCCGTCAAGGTTGATGGCATAGCCTTTGTCGAAATCCGCCTCCGCCTCGCCCGAGACGATGGCGGCAAGATGGAAGATCACGTCAGGGCGTTCGGCGATCAGCCCGTCCACGGTGGCGCGGTCGGACACATCGCCCGACAGCACCGTGACCTGAACCTGCGGGGTCGAGGCAAGATCGGCCGGAAACACGTCGAAAGCGGTCAGTGCATCCACAGCCTGCCCGCCCAACTGGCCCGATTTCAGGATCGTTTCGGCCAGCCTGCGGCCAACCATTCCTGCGGCACCGATGATCAACAGCTTCATGTCCGAACCTTCCTCCCTCACTCCGGTTCGTTTATGTATACATTGTTGAATCGATCAGTGCCAGAGGGCGCGTGCGTGTCGCGCCCCTGATTTTCAGCGGATCACTTGCCCCAGCGCAATGCCACGGGGTCCAGCGGGCGCACAAGGTCCAGCAGCATGGCGCTTGTCGCGGGATGCAGCGGCGCGATGGGGTGGCGGCTGAAATCGGAACGGATCACGCCGCCTTCCTTCATCACCGCCTTGGCGCTGCGGAAACCGCATTGGCGGTTTTCGTGGTTCACCGCAGGCAGGATGCGGGCATAGGCCGCCGTGGCCGCCGCACGGTCGCCCGCCTGCCAGTGGGTCAGAACCGGCTTGATCTGGTCGGGGATCATGGCGCTGGTCATCGTGCCCGTCGCGCCCGCGTCCAGATCGGCCAGCAGGGTGATGGCTTCTTCGCCGTCGAATGGCCCTTCGATGGCGTCGCCGCCCGCCTCGATCAGCGCGCGCAGCTTGGCGGCGGCCCCGGCGCATTCGATCTTGAACAGGCGCACCTGTTCGATTTCCCGCGCCATGCGGACCAGCAGCGGCACGGGCAGATCGACACCCGACAGCGGCGCATCCTGGATCATGATAGGGATGCCGACCTTCGAGATTTCGGCGAATTGCTCAAACGTCTGGTCTGCCGTGCCCTTCAGCAGCGCCCCGTGATAGGGCGGCATGACCATGACCATCGCCGCGCCCAGCGATTTCGCCAGCTTGGCGCGTTCGACGACGATCGGCGTCGAATAATGGCTGATCGTGACGATCACCGGCACGCGGCCCGCCACGTGTTCCAGCGACAGCCGCGTCAGCGCCTCGCGCTCGGCATCGGAAATCAGGAACTGCTCCGAGAAATTCGCCAGCACGCAGATGCCATCGACGCCCTGGTCGATCATGCAGTCCAGAATGCGGCGGTTGCCGTCCAGATCCACTGCTCCGTCATCGCGGAACGCCACCGGCGCGACCGGCCAGATACCCGAATATTTTGCCACTTTGGCCCCCTCCGTAAGTTGGCGCAAATGGTATACCAAAATTCGAAACGCGCAAGCTGCCCCCTTCCCATATCTTCAAATCTGGTATACCAAAATTTTACCAAGCATCGTGTGAGGCCAGGAGAGGGGGGAACACGTCATGGGAAATACCCGCGCCAACAAGCGATTCCGGTCACAGGAATGGTTCGACAATCCGAACAATCCGGGCATGACCGCGCTATATATCGAACGCTACCTGAACCAGCAGTTCACCCGCGAGGAATTGCAGTCGGCCCGTCCGATCATCGGCATCGCGCAGACGGGCAGCGATCTGGCCCCGTGCAACAAGATCCATGTTTTCCTGATGGATCGCATCAAGGCGGGCATCCGCGACGGCGGCGGCATCCCGATGGAATTCCCGGTCCATCCGATTCAGGAAACCGGCAAGCGCCCCACTGCGGCGCTGGACCGCAATCTGGCCTATCTGGGTCTGGTCGAGGTGCTGCACGGCTATCCTTTGGACGGGGTGGTGCTGACGACCGGCTGTGACAAAACCACGCCGGCCATGCTGATGGGCGCGGCGACGGTCGATATTCCGGCGATTACGCTGAATGGCGGGCCGATGCTGGACGGCTGGTGGAAGGGCAAGCGCGCGGGTTCGGGCACGGTGGTCTGGGAAAGCCGTCGCCTGCTGTCCGAAGGCAAGATCGACTATGATGAATTCATGTCCCGCGTCTGCGCCAGCGCCCCGTCGCTTGGCCATTGCAACACGATGGGCACGGCCAGCACCATGAACGCCATGGCCGAGGCGCTGGGCATGTCGCTGACCGGCTGTTCCGCCATTCCCGCTCCGTTCCGCGAGCGGATGAACATGGCCTATCAGACCGGCAAGCGCATCGTGGGAATGGTCTATGACGACCTGAAACCCAGCGACATCCTGACCCGCCAGGCGTTTGAAAACGCGATCATCGTGAACAGCGCCATCGGCGGTTCGACCAACGCGCCGCCGCATTTGCAGGCGATTGCACGACATGCCGGGGTCGAACTGGACGTGACCGACTGGCAAAAGATCGGCTTCGATGTGCCCTTGCTGGTGAACATGCAGCCCGCTGGGGAATTCCTTGGGGAAAGCTTCTTTCACGCGGGCGGTGTGCCTGCGGTCATGGCCGAGCTGAAAAAGGCCGGACGCCTGCATGAAAACGCGATGACCGTCACGGGCGCGAGCATGGGCCAGAATCTGATTGGATGGGAAAGTCAGGATCATGCGGTGATCAAGACCTATGCCGAACCGATGCGGCAGAATGCCGGTTTCATCGTGCTGACCGGCAACCTGTTCGATAGCGCACTGATGAAGACCAGCGTGATCTCGGGTGATTTCCGACAGCGGTTCCTGTCGAAGCCGGGGGCCGAGGGCATCCATGAAGCCCGCGCCATCGTCTTCGAAGGCCCCGAGGATTACCACGAACGGCTGAACGACCCGGAACTGGCGATTGACGAAAACTGCATCCTGTTCATTCGCGGCGTGGGCTGCGTGGGCTATCCCGGCAGCGCCGAGGTGGTGAACATGCAGCCGCCGGATGCGCTGCTGAAACAGGGCATCAACCATCTGCCCACCGTGGGCGACGGGCGGCAATCGGGCACCTCGGAAAGCCCGTCGATCCTGAACGCCTCGCCGGAATCTGTGGTCGGCGGGGGGCTGGCCTATTTGCAGACCGGCGATCGGGTGCGGCTGGACCTGAATGCGGGACGGATGGATGCGCTGGTCGGCGATGCCGAGTGGCAGGCCCGCAAGGATGCGTGGACCCCGCCGGTGCTGGAAAACCAGACCCCGTGGGAGGAGATCTATCGCAAGGAGGTCGGTCAGCTGGCTCAGGGCGGCTGTCTGGAACTGGCAACGGCCTATCAGCGCGTGCGCAAGACCTTGCCGCGCGACAATCATTGATGAACCGGCAATAGGGGAGGAGACATGACGAACATCCTGATTACGGGCGGCGGCAGCGGCGTGGGCCGTGTCACGGCGCAACTGTTTCTGGAAAAAGGCTGGCAGGTCGGCCTGATCGGCAGGCGTGCCGATGCGCTGCAGGAAACTGCGGCGGGCCATCCCAATGCGCTGGTTCTGCCCTGCGACGTGACCGATGCGGATGCGGTCGATGCGGCATTCGCCAAGGCCGCAGGCGAATGGGGTCGGCTGGACGTGCTGTTCAACAACGCGGGCGCTTCGCTGGGCTCGATCCTGATCGACGAAACCACCGTCGAGCAGTGGCAGAACCTTGCGCGGGTCAATATCGACGGCATGTTTTATTGCGCACGCGCCGCGTTTCGCCACATGCGCCGGCAAGACCCGATGGGTGGACGGATCATCAACAACGGCTCGGTTTCCGCTGATGTGCCGCGTCCGGGGACCGCGCCCTATACCATGTCAAAACATGCGGTGACCGGGCTGACGCGCACGCTGTCGCTGGACGGGCGGCCGTTCAACATCGCCTGCGGGCAGGTGGATATCGGCAATGCGCTGACCGAAATGGCGCAGAAGATGACCAAGGGTGTGCCGCAGGCCGATGGCTCGATCAAGGTCGAGCCGGTGATGGACGCGCGCACCGTGGCGCAGTCGGTCCTGCACATGGCCACCCAGCCCGAGGGTGCGAATATCCAATGGCTGACGGTGATGGCCACCAACATGCCCTATATCGGGCGGGGGTAAGGCAATGGCACAGGTTCTGGCCGTCGGCCCCTATTCCGAACTGGACGCCACCGCGTTGACGCGCGATTTCGCAGCCCCCCTGCTGGAAAGCGCCGAAGACGTCACCGCATTGCCCGAGGCCGAGCGCGCCAACGTCGCCGCGCTGGCTTTTCTGGGCCACAAGGGTCTGACTGCCCAGGTGATGGACCAATTGCCCAATCTGCGCTTCATCACCAATTTCGGCGTGGGCTATGACGCGATCGACATTCCGGCGGCGACGGCGCGCGGCATCACCGTCACGAACACGCCCGAGGTGCTGAATGACGATGTGGCCGATCTGGCCGTGGCGCTGCTGGTCATGGAAAACCGCCGCCTGAATTCGGCCGAAACCTGGATGCGCGCGGGCGAATGGGCCAAGGGTCCGGAATATGCGCTGCAGCGCAAGATGTCTGGCCGCAAGGTAGGTGTTCTGGGCCTTGGCCGCATCGGGCGCGAGATCGCGGACCGACTGGCAGCCTTCAAGTCGGAAATCCATTACTTCTCGCGCAGCGAAAAGCAGACACCGGGCTGGCAATGGCATTCGGACCCGGTGGCGCTGGCGCAGGCGGTCGATGATCTGGTCATCGCGGTTGTCGGCGGGCCGGAAACCGAAGGGCTGGTGTCGCGCGACGTCATCGCGGCGCTTGGCGACGGCATCATCGTCAATATCGCCCGCGGCTCGGTCATCGACGAATCCGCGCTGCTGGACGCCCTTGAAACGGGGCAGCTGCGCGGTGCGGGGCTGGACGTGTTCCGGGGCGAGCCGAAACCCGATCCGCGCTTCTTCGGGCTGGCGAATGTCACGCTTTTGCCGCATGTCGGCTCGGCCACGCATGAAACCCGTGCGGCGATGGGGGAATTGCAGCGCGCGAACCTGCGTGCCCTGCTGGATGGCCAACCCGCCATCACGCCGGTGAACTAAGGGGAAAGGCGATGACCGAGGATACTTTGGCCGAGGCCATCGCCTATGAACTGCGCCGCGAAATCCTGCGGGGCAATCTTGCCCCCGGCGCACCGATCAAGGAACGCGACAATGCCGAACGTCAGGGCGTGTCGCGAACCCCCATGCGCGAGGCGATCCGAATTCTGGCCAAAGAGGGGCTGGTGCAACTGCGCCCGCTGCGCAGCCCCGTCGTCGCCAACCCGTCCCTGACCGAGATCATAGACCAGATCCGTGTGCTGCACGCGCTGGAGATGCTGTCGGGCGAGCTGGCCTGCGAAAAGGCCACCGATCAGGAAATCGCCGCCATCGGCGCGCTCAAGGATCATATCGAATCCATCTATGGCGAGGCGGATACGCTGGACGTGTTCGAACTGGACATGCGCTTTCATTCGGCCATCGTTGCCGCTTCGCACAATGCTGCCTTGGCGCAGACGCATGGATCATACATGGCGCGGCTGTGGCGGGCGCGGTATCTGTCGGCGCGGCGCAAGCTGTCCCGCGAACGTGTGCTGCGCCAGCACAAGGCGATACATGCCGCGCTGGCTTCCCGCGACATCGGGGCGATCAAAACCGAGATCGGCGCCCATCTTGGCGCAATGGTCGCAAATATCGAGGACCATTTCCGCGAGGAGATGGATGCGGGCAATGACGGGCAAGACGGTAGCTAAGGGATGACACCCGCAAGCACCCTGACGGGAATGCTGCTTTTCGCGGCGGCGGTGATGTTGTTCACGGGGCTGGACACCACGGCAAAATGGCTGATCGGTTCGGGACTGGCCGTGATGCAGGTGGCCTTTGTGCGTTACGCGGTGCATCTGGTCGTGACGCTGGCAGCGGTCCTGCCGCGGCAAGGTCTGGGCGTGCTGCGTTCGGTCAATCCCAGGCTGCAGATCCTGCGATCCCTGGCGCTTCTGGGCAGCACCGGCTTTAATTTCGTCGCGCTAAGCTATCTGCCGCTGACCACGGTGACGGCGATCATGTTCGCAAGCCCGGTGCTGGTCACGCTGCTGGCCGTGCCGATGCTTGGGGAAAAGGTCAGCCCGCTGCAATTCGTGGCGATCACGCTGGGTTTTGTCGGGGTGCTGGTGGTCGTATCCCCATGGGGTAACGACCTGCATTGGGCGATCCTGTTTTCGCTTGGGGCCTGCGTCAGCACGTCTTTCTATTACATCCTTAGCCGGATGCTGGCGCGGGAATCGACGGCGACCCAGCAGATATGGGCCAGCGGCATCGCTTCGCTTTGTCTTGCCCCGCTGGCGTTGCTGCAATGGCAGGAACCGTCAAGCTGGCTGGTGGTCTGCCTGATGTTCATGGTCGGTATCTTCGGCGCGACATCGCACAGCCTTGTCACGCTGGCGCATCGGATGGCGGATGCCTCGGTGCTGGCACCGGTCATCTATCTGCAACTCTTGTTTGCGACGCTTTCGGGCTATCTGGTCTTTGGTCAGGTTCCGGGCGTTTCTACCCTGTTCGGCGCCCTGATCATCGTGTCGGGCGGTGCACTGCTTTGGTTGTCTGGACGGCGAAAGAGAATTGCCGCCATCAGGACTTCCGCAATCGCGATTTCTTCGGAACAGTCGCAAGTGAAAACCAAGGAGGAGAGACGATGAAACTGCTGCGCTATGGCCCCGAGGGTCAGGAAAAGCCCGGTCTGCTGGATGCATCGGGGGCGATTCGCGACCTGTCCGGCCATGTCGCCGATATTTCGGGCGATGTGCTGACACCCGAGGGGCTGGCAAAGCTGGCGGCGATCGACGTTGAAAGCCTGCCGGTGGTGTCGGGTGCGCCCCGCATCGGTGCCTGCGTGGGCAATGTGCGCAAGTTCATCGCCATCGGGCTGAACTATGCCGACCACGCTGCAGAAAGCGGCATGGCCGTCCCGACCGAGCCGGTGGTCTTCAACAAATGGACCAGCTGCATCGTCGGCCCGAACGACGATGTGATGATCCCCGAAGGCTCCTCCAAGACCGATTGGGAGGTCGAGCTGGGCGTGGTCATCGGCAAGACCGCTCGCCGCGTCTCGGAGGCCGAGGCGCTGGAGCATGTTGCGGGTTACTGCGTCGTTAACGACGTGTCGGAACGCGAATACCAGCTGGAACGCGGCCAGACATGGGACAAAGGCAAGGGTTTCGACACCTTCGGTCCCATCGGCCCATGGATGGTCACCCGCGACGAGGTGCCGGATGCCGGCAATCTGACCATGTGGCTTGAGGTGGATGGCAAGCGGTTCCAGGACGGCTCGACCAAGACGATGATCTTTGGCGTGGCCGAGCTGGTCGCCTATTGCTCGCGGCTGATGACGCTGCTTCCGGGCGATGTGATCACCACCGGCACGCCCCCCGGCGTCGGCATGGGCCAAAAGCCGCAGGTCTTCCTGAAGGGCGGCGAGGTGATGCGGCTGGGGATCGAGGGTCTGGGCGAACAGACCCAAAAGGTCCGCCGGGCCTAAGGAACATGGCGGCGGGGGCGACCCTGCCGCCTTTTTCATTCGCGGAGGGGGATGGATGCTGTTTTCCGCCAATCTGGGCTTTCTATGGGCCGACCGACCGCTGCCAGATGCGATCCGCGCCGCCAAGGCTGCGGGCTTCGATGCCGTCGAATGTCACTGGCCCTATGATACGCCGCCCAAGGATGTCGCCGCCGCTCTGACCCAGACCGGCCTGACCATGCTGGGCCTGAACACTCTGCGCGGCGGCGCGGGGGAAAACGGCCTGTCCGCCTTGCCGGGCCGCGAGGCCGAAGCACGGGCCGAAATCGACCGCGCCATCGCCTATGCCCGCGCCATCGGTTGCGGTGCGGTCCATGTCATGGCGGGTTTTGCCGAAGGTCCGGCGGCCGAGGCGATATTTCTGGCCAATCTGGACCATGCCTGCCGCGCCGCGCCCGATCTGACCATCCTGATCGAGCCGCTGAACCGCTATGACGCGCCGGGATATTTCCTGTCACGCTCGGATCATGCGCTGCGCCTGATCGAACGGGCCGGTCATCCGAACCTGAAACTGATGTTCGACTGCTATCACCTGCAGATCATGGAGGGCGACCTGACGCGGCGCCTTGGCCGTCTGCTGCCGGTGATCGGGCATGTGCAGATCGCCTCGGTCCCTGATCGCGGCACGCCCGATCATGGAGAGCTGGATTATCGCCACATCTGCGCCACCCTGCGCGATCTGGGTTGGCAGCGTCCGATCGGGGCCGAATACAAACCCGTGGGTCCGACCGACGACAGTCTGGGCTGGATGGCTGGACTGCGCGCGATCTAGCGACAGCCGCCGTTCAGACGTTGATCGTCAGGTCGTAATGCATCCGCGAGATGCAGGTTTCGGGCCGGTCGAAATAGTCGGGCGATACCCGGACCACGGCGGACAGATCCTGAAACACGCGGCGCAGGTGCATCCGTAGCGCCGCCTCGGCCTGATCCAGATCCTGCGCGGTGATCGCTTCGACGATGGCGCGGTGCTGGTCCAGCATTACATCATGCGGCGTCACTGCGGAAATCAGGTGCCGCGCGCGGTCCAGATGCACCTTCAGCCCCTGAAGATGGCCCCAGACCAAGGGCTTTCCGGCGATGGCGGCCAGAGCCGAGTGAAATTCCTCATCCAGCGCGACAAGGGGGGCGACCTCGCCATTGATCAGTTGCGACTGCCGGTCCAGCAATTCGTGCAGCAAGGCGATCTGATGCGGCGCGACATTGCGGGCGGCAAGGCGCACGATGTCGGCTTCGACCGATTCGCGGATAAAGCGCGTGTCCAGCACCCAATCCATGTTGATGCGGGTGACGAATGTGCCGCGCTGGGGCCGCACCTCAAGCAGACCTTCGCCCGCAAGGCGGATGAACGCCTCGCGCACGGGTTGGCGCGACAGGTCGTATTGGTCTGCGATGTCCTGTTCGGACAGCCGCATTCCGGGGACAAGATCGCCCGAAACGATGCGTTTGCGCAGGAATGCGTGCATCTGTGCGGCTGCTGGCGGCTCGCCTGCTGTCGTCTGCTGTCGTTCCGTGCCAGATTCAGGCGTTGTGTCGTTCATTCGATGCCTCCGCCCGGCCTATTTCGGGCCAGAAGGGCGGTGGCGTCAACTGCCTGCCGCAGGGCGGAAACGCAGGTTGGTGATATGGCGATACACATCACCCCTTCGCAGCTCGGCCAAGGGGTAGTCGGGATGATGCGGCGAATCGGGCCAGAACTGGGTTTCCAGCGCGATTCCGGCAAATCGGTGATAGGGGCGGCCAGCCAGCCCGGTCGCGCCGGGACGGATGTGATCGCCCGCATAGACCTGCAATCCCGGCATGGTCGTTTCGATCTGCATCGACAGATTGGCAGCCTGAAGCGTGGCGACCGGCACGGGCGACCCAAGGTTCTGCGCGCCGATGCAAAGATTGTGGTCGATCAGCGGGCCGTGCAGCCGATCGGCCAGTCGGGTCGGTTCGCGAAAATCCAGATGCGAACCCTGGACCGGGGCAGGCGCACCCACGGGGATCAGGTGATCGTCCACCGGCAGATATGTCTGGGCCGCGATGTGCAGCAGATGCCCGGACAGATCGTCGCTGCCATCCAGATTGAAATAGCTGTGCGGCGCGAAATTGCACAAAGTCGTGTCGCTTGCCGTGGCCAGAACGCTGATACGCAGCACGGGGCCGGGCATCAGGCGATAGAAAGCCCGCACCAGCATCGCGCCCGGAAAGCCCATATGCCCATCCGGCAGATGATCGACCAACGAGACGTGATCGGGTCCATGATCGGCAATGGTCCAGTTGCGCTGGCCGGTGCCGTCCGCGCCGCCATGCAGCATGGTCCGGCCCTGTTCGTTCCGGTCCAGCTGATAGCTGCGGCCCGCGATCCGCGCCTCTCCAGCCGCGATGCGGTTGGCATAGCGCCCGACGATGGCGCCGAAATACACGCCCTCGGTCAGATATGGTTCAAGCGTCGGATAGCCCAGCACCAGCGGGTGTTCGGTCCCGTCGATGCGCAGGTCCTGCAGAGACGCGCCCAGCGTGATGATGCTGGCGGTCAGCCCGTGGCCTTGCAAGGTGACGCGCGTGACCTGTCGCCCGTCGGGCAGGGTTCCGAATATCTGCGCTGTCATGGCCGGATACGGGGTTCGGGCAGGCCGCGCGCGCCGTTGGGCAGCACCAGCCAGCTGCGCCCGTCCTGCGCACCGCCCAGATCGACCGCCGCGCTGGTCAGCAGGATGCGGTCCAGTTTTTCGCCCATGAAGGCCGGGCAGGTCGTCTGGGCCGAGGGCACGGCGATTTCATTTAGTACCCGCCCATCCGGCGCATGGCAGACCAGCCGCCCGGTGCCCCAACGCGCATTCCAGAAATTGCCGTCCGCATCCGTCACCGCGCCATCGGGAAAATCACCCGTGCCGCGCAGGTCCAGAAACACCTGCCTGTCGCCCAGGGGCCAGCCTTCGGCATCAAGCGGCTGGCTCCAGACCATCTGCGCCTCGGTATCGGCGAAATAGGCGCGCTGGCCGTCGGGGGCGAAGCAGATCGCGTTGGGGATGGACATATCGCCCCACAGCCTGACCAGATCGCCGCGGAAATAGCGATAGATCGCGCCTTTGCCGGGGGTCGCGTCAATCGCCATGGTGCCGATCCAGAACCCGCCATGCGGATCGGCCCGCCCGTCATTGGAGCGGGTCGTCGGGTCGTCCGCCTCAAGCGGGCAAAGCGCGTGGCGGGTCTTGTCGCGCAGATCGAACCGGAACAGCGCGGTTTCGCTGGCAATCAGCAGGTTGTCGCGGTCGAACCACCCCGCCGCCGAGACACGTTCGTCAAAGCGCCATTCCAGTTCATGCCCCTGATGGCGGCTCAGCAGGCGGCGGTTCAGGATGTCGAACCAGAAGACCTGCTGCCGTTCCGGGTGCCAGAACGCGCCTTCGCCAAGTTCGCAGATGCGGGGATCGAACAGCGTATGTCTCATGCCAGTGCGGCGACCATTTCGCGGGCGCGGGCACCGACCTGATCGGCGCTGTCGCCGGGTTTGTAAAGCGATGTGCCGATGCCGAAGCCCTGCGCACCGGCGGCAAACCACTGCGCGAAATTTCCGGGTCCGACGCCGCCCACGGCATAGACCGGCATGTCGCGCGGCAGAACCGCCCGCAGCGCCTTGAGATAGCCCGGTCCGGCCTGATCTGCGGGAAATATCTTCAACCCCGAGGCCCCTGCCGCGATGGCGGCAAAGCATTCGGTGGCGGTGAAGACGCCGGGATAGGATTCCAGCCCGCGCCGCACGGTTTCGCGGATCACATCGGGGTTCATGTTGGGCGATACGATCATGCGCCCGCCCGCATCCGCGACGCGGGCCACGTCCTCGACCGTCAGGACGGTGCCTGCGCCGATGGTGGCCTGCCCGGCAAAGCTGGCTGCCATCAGGCGGATGCTTTCCAGGGGATTGGGCGAATTCAGCGGCACCTCGATCCGGTCGATGCCCGCATCGATCAGGGCGCGGCCAACGGGCAGCGCCTCGGCCGGGGTCAGGCCGCGCAGGATGGCGATGATGGGTTGGGTCATGTCGTCCTCGTGATTGCGGCGCGGGCGGCGGTCAGGCCCGCAAGCACAAGCGCCGCGCCGTCCATCTGGACGGCATCGGCCCCGGCCTGCGCCAGCGCCCGCTGATAAAGTGCCGCCAGTTCGGGTGCGCCGATGATGACGGTGCGCCGATCCAGCCATAAAGGCCGCGCGGCTGCAAGCTCGGCCCCGATCAGCAGGCCCGACAGCCGCCCCGCGCCCTGCGCCGCATCCAGACCGTTCAGCAGCGCGGCGGCACGCAGCGGGAACAGACCCGCATGGCACAGATCGGGATTGGCCAGAGCCTGCGCCGCCGCCTCAAGGAACGCCACGGCGTCGGGCTGCGCGTCACCTATGGTCAGGCGCAGCACGGATTGGCGGGCGATCAGGGAATAGACCTCGCCGGTCATGAAGGTGTGAAAGCCCTGCACCGCGCCGTCCGCGATCCGCACCCATTTGCAATGCGTGCCGGGCAGGCACAACGTGCCGTCGAAATCGGGCTGTTCGGCCAGAAAACCCGCGATCTGGGTTTCTTCGCCACGCATCACGTCCGGCGGGTCGATCTGCGACAGGCCGGGCAGGATATGCACATCCAGCCGCGGGTCGGACACCGGGGGCCGCGTGGCGCGGGCCGGGTCCAAAGGCGGGCAGGGCACACTGCGGTAATCCGCCTCGGCCCAGCCAGTGCGGGCACCGACCATGCCGCAGGCGATGACGGGCGGCCGCGTATCCAGCCAGTCCGAGACAAGCTCCAGCAGCGCGGGCTGAAACCCGTCGGGCGAAAGCTGCCCCATGCCCTTGTCCGAGCTTCGCGCCTCGATCACCGTGGCGCCGCGCATCGCCCAGACGCGCAGGCGCGTGGTGCCCCAGTCCACGGCAATCCAGTCGGGCGAGACTACCAATTGAACGCCTCGGTCGTGGTGCGGCGGCCCAGCATCATCGCATCCGCGACATGGCGGAACGGCGCAAGGTCCACATCGCTTTCGCAGCGTTCGATCAGCTTGGCAAAGCGCGCATAGATGCGGTCATATTCCCCCGCCAGCGCGCCTTCGGCGGCCAGCGTTTCGCCGCCCGCGCTGACGGTCGCACCGCCTTGCGACAGCGCCAGCGTGCCGCGATCGGTTTCAATGCGCATGTCCCAGGTCTGCGTGCCGGTTTCGCGGAAATCGAAATCCAGATCGGCGGGGGCGCCTTCCTCGGTCAGCATCTTCAGCCGCGCGGCGATGGGCGTTTCGCGGTTTTCGGGGAATTCCAGCTCCGCCTCGGTCGTGTAAAGCGCGATGGGCAGGATATGGGTCAGGATGGAATAGGCGTTGATGCCCGGATCAAAGACCCCCGCGCCGCCGGGGGCAAAGATCCAGTCCTGACCGGGATGCCAGCGCCGCACGTCTTCGCGCCACGTCACCGTGATGCGCGTGATGCGCTTGTCGGCCAGCCATTTCTTCGCCCCCGGAATGCCCGGCGCGAACTGACTGTGCCACGCGGTGAACAGCGTCCGCCCCTGTTCGCGGGCGATGCGTTCCAGCGCCATCACCTCGGACACGCTGGTCCCCGGAGGTTTTTCCAGCAGCACATGCCGCCCCGCCAGCAACGCCTGACGCGCGACGGCAAAGCGGATTTGCGGCGGGGTGCAAAGCGACACCGCCCCCACATTGGGCATCCGGCGCAGAAAGCTGTCGGTGTCTGGGAAAGCCTCCACGCCCTCGGCCCGGTTCACCGGATCGACGGTCGCCGCCAGATGAAACACCGGCGAGGCGTCCAGCGCCGCGCGGTGCTGATCCCGCGCGATCTTGCCGAAGCCGATGATGGCCAGATCAATGGCTGTCACGTCCCACCTCCGATCCGCGCGGACCTTTCAGGAAGTCGAAATCGGCGCCGGTATCGGCCCCTTCGACATGTTCGTGGAACATCCGGGCATAACCGCTGACGGGCGGCTGAACCGGGTTTTTCCAATCGGCCAGACGCTGGGCGATTTCTTCGTCCGACAGATCCAGATGCAGGCGGCGGTTCGGCACGTCCAGTTCGATGAAATCCCCGCTGCGCACGATGGCCAAAGGCCCGCCCCGCGCGGCTTCGGGCGAGGTATGCAGGACCACGGTGCCGTAGGCGGTGCCGGACATGCGGGCATCGGAAATCCGCACCATATCGGTGATGCCCTTTTTCAGCACCTTGGGCGGCAGGCCCATATTCCCGACCTCGGCCATGCCGGGATAGCCCTTGGGGCCGCAGTTCTTCATGACCATGATGCAGGTCTCGTCGATGTCCAGCGCGTCGTCGTTGATGCGGGCCTTGTAGTCGTCGATGTCTTCGAAGACGACGGCGCGGCCGCGATGCTGCATCAGATGCGGGCTGGCGGCCGATGGTTTCAGCACCGCCCCATCCGGCGCAAGGTTGCCGCGAAGAACCGCGATGCCGCCTTGCTGGGTCAGGGCGCGTTCGACGGGCAGGATTACATCCTCGTCCCAGTTCCGCGCCTGCGAGACCTCATCCCAGATGGTTTCGCCGCTGACGGTCAGGGCGTCTTTGTGCAGGACCCCCGCCTCGCCCAGCCGTTTCAGCACGACGGGCAGACCGCCTGCGTAAAAGAACTCCTCCATCAGATATTTGCCCGAGGGCATCAGGTTCACGATGGTCGGAATGTCGCGCCCGCAGCGGTCCCAATCGTCCAGCGTCAGGTCGATGCCAACGCGGCCCGCAATCGCCAGCAGGTGAATGACCGCATTGGTCGATCCGCCAATCGCGCCATTGGTGCGGATCGCGTTCTCAAACGCCTGCTTGGTCATCACGTCGCTGGGTTTCAGGTCGTCCTTGACCATCTGCACGATGCGGCGACCGGTCATCTGCGCCATGACGCGGCGGCGGCTGTCCACTGCCGGGATCGCGGCATTGCCGGACAGTGCCATGCCCAAAGCCTCGGCCATGCTGGCCATGGTGCTGGCCGTGCCCATGGTGTTGCAGGTGCCGGACGACCGGCTCATGGCCTGTTCCGCCTCAAGGAAATCTTCCTGCGTCATCTCGCCCGCCTTCACGGCTTCCGAGAATTTCCACAGATGCGTGCCCGAGCCGATGCGTTCGCCCCGGAACCAGCCGTTCAGCATCGGCCCGCCCGTGACCACGATCGACGGAATGTCGGTGGATGCCGCGCCCATCAGCAAGCTGGGCGTGGTCTTGTCGCAGCCGACCAGCAGCACGGCACCGTCGATGGGCTGGCCACGCATCGCTTCCTCGACCGCCATGGCGGCGAGGTTGCGATACATCATCGCGGTCGGGCGATAGGTGTTTTCCGAGGCGGAAAACACCGGAACCTCGACCGGGAAGCCGCCAGCCTCCCATATCCCGGCGCGGACCTTTTCGGCCAGTTCGCGCAGATGGCCGTTGCAAGGCGTCAGGTCCGACCATGTATTCAGGATGCCGATGATCGGTCGCCCGTCGAACAGGTCATGCGGATAGCCTTGGTTCTTCAGCCAGCCGCGATGATAGATGGTGTCGCGGGAATTGCCGCCATACCAATGCTGTGACCGCAGCTTGCGCGGCCATTCGGCAGGTTTGAAGGTCATTATGCTTTGCTCTTGTTCGATACGTCGAAGATGACGGCGGCCATCAGCACAAGGCCCTTGATGACCTGCTGATAGTCGATGCCGATGCCAAGGATGGACATGCCGTTGTTCATCACGCCCATGATGAAGGCGCCGACCACGGCCCCGATCACCGTGCCCACGCCGCCCGCCATGGACGCGCCGCCGATGAAGACGGCCGCGATCACGTCAAGCTCAAACCCGGTGCCCGCCTTGGGCGTGGCCGAGTTCAGGCGTGCCGACACAACCATGCCCGCCAGTGCCGCCAGCATCCCCATGTTTACGAAGGTCAGGAACACCACGCGTTCGGAGTTGATGCCCGACAGCTTGGCCGCCTTGGCATTGCCGCCGATGGCGAAGATGCGGCGACCGATGGTGGTGCGCTCTGACAGAAAGGCGTAAAGCGCGACCAGAACGGCCATGACGATGAAGACGTTGGGCAACCCGCGGAAGTTCGCCAAGGCCCAGCTCATCCATGCCAGCGCGATGAAGATCAGCGCGTTTTTCGCGGCAAAGAAGGCAAAGGGTTCGTCGGCGATGCCCACCGCTTCCTCGCGCCGGCGGTTGCGGATCTGCAGCCACAGGATGACGCAGGCCGCGCCCCAGCCAAGGATCAGCGACAGGGTGTTGGGTTTGTCCGGCCCGAACAGGTCGGGGATGAAGCCCGAGGACAGCATCTGGAATTCACGCGGGAACGGCCCGATGGACTGCCCTTGCAGCACCCACATCGTCAGCCCGCGAAACACCAGCATCCCCGCCAGCGTGACGATGAAGCTGGGGATCTTCCAATAGGCGATCCAATAGCCCTGGATCGCGCCGATGATCGCACCCGCCGCCAGCGACAGCACGATCACGACCGGAATCGGCAGGCCCAGACGCACGATCATCAGCGCAGCCAGCGCACCGACAAAGGCCGCGACCGAGCCCACGGACAGGTCGATATGGCCCGCCACGATGATCAGCAGCATCCCCACCGCCATGATGACGATATGGCTGTTCTGCAGGAAAAGGTTCGTCAGGTTCACCGGGCGGAACAGGATGCCGCCCGTGACGATCTGGAAGAACGCCATGATGATGATCAGGGCGAACAGGATGCCGTATTGGCGAATGTTGCGGCGGATGAAGCCGAAGGTGTCGCCTTGGCGTTGTTCTTGTGAAATATCAGACATGGGCGTTTTCGGCCTCGATTTCTTCGGGGGTCAGGGTTTCGTCGGTCAGGTTGTGGCCCGACTTGATGATGACCGACATGATGCGTTCCTGCGTGGCCTCGGCTGTGGGCATGTCGCCGACCAGACGGCCTTCGTTCATCACAAGGATGCGGTCGGTGATGCCCAGCAGTTCAGGCATTTCCGATGAGATCACGATGATCGATTTCCCCGCCGCCGCCAGATCGCGGATGATGGTGTAGATTTCATATTTCGCGCCCACGTCGATGCCGCGCGTGGGTTCGTCCAGGATCAGGATCTCGGGGCCGGAGAACAGCCATTTCGCCAGCACAACCTTTTGCTGGTTGCCGCCTGACAGGTTCACCGTCGCCTGATCGATCGAGGAGGAGCGGATGTTGATCTGCTTGCGATAGTCGCGGGCGACCTGACCTTCCTTTTGCCGGTCGATCACGCCCTTGGGCGCGACGCCGGGCAGGTTCGCCAGCGGGATATTGCGGCGGATCGTGTCGTCCAGCACAAGGCCCAACGATTTGCGATCCTCGGTCACATAGGCAAGACCCGCGGCGATGGCCTTGGGCACGGTGGACAGATCGGCGGGCTTGCCGTGGATCGTGACCTCGCCCGATTTCCAGTCGCCCATGCTGCGGCCAAAGATCGACATGGCCAGTTCCGTGCGGCCCGCGCCCATCAGGCCCGCGATGCCCAGCACCTCGCCACGCTTCAGCGCGAAGCTGGCATTGTTGACCAGCAGCCGGTCGCGCGAGGGGTCCGACACGGTCCAGTCTTTGACCTGCATCACCACTTCGCCGATTTTCGGTTCGCGGGGCGGATAGCGGTCATTCATCGAACGGCCCACCATGTCGCGGATGATCTGCGATTCAGGGACCATGCCTTCGTGATGGGCGACCGTCGCGCCGTCGCGCAGAACCGTGATGCTGTCGCAGACCTGACTGATTTCGTTCAGCTTGTGCGAGATCAGGATCGCCGTCATCCCCTGATCGCGGAAACTGGCCAGCAGACGCAGCAGCGCGTCACTGTCGTTTTCGTTCAACGAGGACGTGGGTTCGTCCAGAATCAGAAGATCGACCTTTTTCGACAGCGCCTTGGCGATTTCCACAAGCTGCTGCTTGCCCATGCCCAGGGTGCCGACCTTGGTTTCGGGGCTTTCGCGCAGACCGACCTTGGCCAGCAACTCGGCGGTGCGGCGGTTGGTTTCCTGCCGGTCGATCACGCCGCGATGGGCGATCTCGTTGCCCAGAAAGATGTTTTCGGCAATCGACATCTGCGGCACTAGGGCCAGTTCCTGATGGATGATGACGATGCCCTGATGTTCGCTGTCGGGGATGCCCCGGAACGCCATCGGCTTGCCGTTATAAAGAATCTCGCCGTCATAGGTTCCGTGGGGATAGACCCCGGACAGCACCTTCATCAGGGTCGATTTGCCTGCGCCGTTTTCACCGACAAGCGCGCGAATCTCGCCGCGCCGCACGGTCATGTTGACGTTATCAAGGGCTTTGACACCGGGGAATTCCTTGGTGATCCCCCGCATTTCCAGAATGGAATCCATCGCTGCGATTCCCGTAGCTTGAGGAATGCGCCGCCGCGTCGAACGGCGGCGCGGGAAAAGATCACTTCAGTTGATCTTCGGTGTAATAGCCCGAGCCGACCAGAACATCGGTCAGGTTCTTTTCGGTCACTGCCACCGGCTCCAGCAGGTAGGACGGGACGACCTTGACGCCGTTGTTATAGGTCTCGGTGTCGTTCACCTGCGGCTCTTCGCCTTTCATCATGGCGTTGACCATGCCGACGGTGACCTTGGCCAGTTCGCGGGTGTCCTTGAAGATGGTCGAATACTGCTCGCCGGCCTGGATCGACTTGACGGATTGCAGTTCTGCATCCTGACCCGACACGATCGGCATCTTCATGTCGCCCGAACCGTAGCCCACGCCTTTCAGCGACGACAGGATGCCGATGGACAGCCCGTCATAGGGCGACAGCACGCCGTTCACCTGCTTGTCGGTGTAGTTGGCTGACAGGATGTTATCCATGCGCGACTGGGCGGTTGCCGGGTCCCAACGCAGGGTGCCCACCTTGTCCATGCCCATCTGGCCCGACGGGATCACGATCGAGCCGTCGTCGATCAGCGGCTGGATGACCGACATGGCGCCGTCATAGAAGAAGAAGGCGTTGTTGTCGTCCGGGCTGCCGCCGAACAGTTCCACGTTCCACGGCTTCACGTCTGGGAAACGTTCTTTCAGACCGTCGACCAGCGTGGTCGCCTGTTCGACGCCGACCTTGAAGTTGTCGAAGGTGGCGTAATAGTCGATGTCGGGCGTGTCGCGGATCAGCCGGTCATAGGCGATGATCTTGACATCCGCCGCCTTGGCATTGGCCAGCGCGTTCGACAGCGTGGTGCCGTCGATGGCCGCGATCACCAGCACGTTCACGCCCTTGGTGATCATGTTTTCGATCTGGGCAAGCTGGTTCGGAATGTCGTCATCGGCATATTGCAGGTCGGTCTGATAGCCCGCTTCCTGGAACTGCTTGACCATGTTGTTGCCGTCGTCGATCCAGCGCGCCGAGGTCTTGGTGGGCATCGAGATGCCGACCATACCTTCGGCGGCCGCAATGCCGGGAACCGAAAGCGCCGCGATCGAAGCCGCCGCAAGGGCGATTTTCCTGAGATTGAACATTCTTCCTCCACATATGCACGGCAGAAGAGGGCGCTCGACGGCGCCTTGTTTCGAACTTCTGCTGCTTCCCCCCGACTACACGGCTGGGCGCATGACCCCCGGCCGCGGCGGCGGATTTGATCCGCCTGCACATTCACAGGCTAGCCCCGGCCAATCCATCGCGTCAATTTCGGTTTGCGTGGTCAGATATATCATTCATGGTATGTCTTAGCGCTAACATTGGGATGGGGTGGATGCGGGGCGACCGGGATCAGGGCGAAGAATTGCTGTCGCGCGGCATCAAGCTGCGCCAGTTATCGCTGCTTGTGGCGGTGGAACGCAGCGGCCAGCTTAGCCGGGCGGCGGCGATCACCAACATGACCCAGCCTGCGGCGTCGCGAATGCTGTCCGATCTGGAGCGCATCGTCGGGGCGCAACTTACGCAGCGTCATAGCCGCGGCGTCAGCCTGACCCCGGCGGGTGAACGTCTGGCCGAACGCGCCCGCGCCATGCTGCGCGACCTTGACGTGGCCGGGCGCGAGGTGCGCGACATCGACCGGGGCCGGGTGGGATCGGTGCATCTGGGTTCGGTTTCAGGGCCGTCGCTGGACCTTGTGCTGCCCATCGTGCGCGGGATCGAACAGTCCGAGCCGCATCTGCGCGTGAAAATCGACGTGGGCAACAGCGACCGGCTGTCCGCCGAACTGCTGTCGGGCCAGCTTGACCTGTATCTGGGCCGCGTCCCTGAACGGCTGGACCCCGCGCCATTCGATCAAAGCCCCATCGGGCCAGAGCCGCTGTCGCTGATTGTGCGGCGCGGTCATCCGCTGGCGGCGGGATGCACGCTGGGCGATTGCATGGGATATGATTGGGTCATGCAGCCTTCGGGCAGCCTGCTGCGCAGCACGGTCGAACGCTATCTGCAGGATCAGGGTCTGCCGATGCCCGACACCGTGATTGAAACGGGGTCGCTGATGCTGACATTGGCGTTTGTGCTGCAATCGCAGGCGGTGGGCGTCATGTCTACGCCAGCGGCGCGGCTGTTTTCGACTGAACGCGCCTCACCTTTGGTCTGTCTGCCGCTGGCCCGTGATCTGGCGGTCGCATCCTATTCGGTGGTGACGCTGCGCGATCGGGTGCCGACGCCTGCCGCCCAGACTTTCCTGAAAATCCTGCGGGATGAACTGCGCCAGCGACGCGGTTAGGCAGGCGCGGTCATGCCTGATCCAGCCGCAATTCGGCCCATTCGGGATGGCGGTCGAACTGCGCGCGGACATAGCTACATGCCGGCACGATCCGCAGGCCCCTGTTGCGCGCGTCTTCGATCAGACGGCGCATCATGGCGCCTGCCGCGCCCGTGCCGCGCATCGCGGGCGGGGCATAGGTATGGTCGGCCACGATGATGCCCGGTCCGCCCGAACGCCAGGTCATCTCGGCCTCGCCTTCCATCCCCTGACCCGAGACGACATAGCGACCCGAGGTTCCGTAATCCTCATGTGCGACGCGAATGCTGGGTTGTGACATCAATCTCTCCGCTTGCCTGATCCGACAACGCCGGGCTGCGGCTTCGGGTCGCCGTGGACTGCGCGACTGGGCGGATTCCAGCCGATCGACGCCCCGCACTGGTCCGTTCTGCGCATGGCCCGAAACATTTCCAGAGCGATCATTTCAAGCTGCAACAACTGTTCCTGCGCCGCCCTGAGCTGTTCAAGCGCGGGCAGAACTGCGGCCCCTCCGACAGAATCGGGGCGTGGGTCATCTGGTGGACGATACCGAGACATTTAACGAACCCTTCAGGGCGGAAAGCCGGCACACCTGTCACGGTTTGCCAGCAGCCACAATCAGGCTCGCGGGAAATTGCACCTGACACGCGGCATCAGGTGCAGGTTCTCACGCCCGTTCAGAATACTCGAACAATTCAGTGTTGACGACGATATCTTCGTCCTGACCGACAAAGGGCGGGATCATGACGCGCACGCCATTGTCCAGAATCGCCGGCTTGAAACTTTTCGCGGCGGTCTGACCGTTCAGCACCGGCTCGGTCTCGACGACCTTGCACACGACTTTCTGGGGGATTCGCACCGACAGCGCCTCGTCGCCGTAATATTCCACGGCGGCGATCATGCCGTCCTGCAGGAAGGGGCGGCGGTCGCCCAACAGGTCGGCGTCCAGCTCGGTCTGCTCGAACGTCTCGCTGTCCATGAAGACCAGCTTGCCGTCGGTTTCATACAGGAATTGCTGGTCTTTGAACTCCAGCTGGACCTGATCCACCTTGTCTTCGGAACGGAAACGCTCATTCAATTTGCGCCCGTCACGCAGGTTTTTCAGCTCGACCTGCGCGAATGCGCCGCCCTTGCCGGGCTTGACGTGGTTGACCTTGACCGCAGCCCACAGCCCGCCGTCATGTTCCAGGACGAAACCGGGCTTGATTTCATTGCCATTGATCTTGGCCATCGGGATTACCTTGAAGATATTAGGAAAATCGACGTGGCCCGAAAGGGTTGAACCACAGTCGCGCGCACCTATATCGAGTGGCGTGCTGCAAGGCAACAAATTCAGGGTTCGCGCGTTGTCAAGGGTTCGACAACGGGAAATCTTTGTCGTGAAAGTTTTAACATTCGCGATCTAGTCTAGCAATTACTTGGGTTTGCGTTAGGTGCATGGCTGGCATGAGGGCTAGGCCATACCGAATCAAAGGCGGGATCGGTTAAGTCCCGCTCTGCGCCGCCAGTCATTGGCGATCAAGAGCGACAGGACAGGGGTCCTGCCGATATATGCGGTACTGCAAGAAAAAAAGGATAACAGAATGCGCGATTTCGTGGATGGTTCGGCTTTCAATTTCGAACAGGGGCAGCGTGCCCGCAAGCTTTTTGCCGCCGTTGTGCTGGCTGCGCTTGATGACGCGATCGCGGATGACAAAAAATACGGCAACGGGCCTGATCAAATTGCACGTTGGGCACGTTCGCGCGACGGGCGCGAGGTTCTGTCCTGCGCCGGGATCGACCCGAACGAGCGTGTCGTGAAAGGTCTGATGGAATTCGTCTCCAAGGGCGTGCGCACCTCGGTCGCGCTGTCGCGCGAAGAATCCGAACGCCGCCACGCCGCCGAGGAAGCCGACGCGGCATAAGCCCCGCGTCCACCCGGCGATTATTGGCCGTCCTTCGGGGCGGCCCTTTTTATTGGAACAGATGCAGGATCAGCGGTGCGATGATCGCGGTCAGCACGGCGTTCAGCCCCATGCCGATGCTGGCGAATGCGCCCGCCGTTTCATTGACCTGAAAGGCGCGGGCCGTGCCGATGCCATGCGCCGCGACCCCCACCGCAAAGCCGCGCGCCCGCCAGTCGCGGATGCCCAGCAGATTCAGGAACGGCGTTGCGATAATCGCGCCGAACATGCCTGTCAGCAGCACCAGCACAGCGGTGATCGTCGGCTCTCCGCCCAGACTTTCCGCGATGCCGATGGCCACCGGCGCGGTGGTCGATTTCGGCGCAAGGCTGGCCAGCATCACATCCGACAGGCCGAAGCCCCTGGCGATCAGCAGGACCGAGACAATCGTCGTCACCGACCCCGCCACCAGCGCGGCAATCAGCGGCAATGCCGCCTTGCGCACGCGGTGCAGGTTTTCGTAAAGCGGCATCCCTAGCGCGACGGTGGCGGGGCCAAGCATGAAATGGACAAACTGCGCGCCCTCGAAATAGGTCTGATAGGTGGTGCCCGTGGCCCAAAGCACCAGCGCCAGCAGGATCACCGCCACCATCACCGGATTGGCCCAGCTTTGCCGTCCCATGCGGCGAAAGAACTGGTCGCCCAGCCAATAGGCGATCAGCGTCGCCGTCAGCCACAGCAGCGGTTCCTGCGACAGATAGGACCAGATCAGCGCGGGATCGGTCATTCGTCGTCCTTTGCCACAAGCTTGAAGACCAGCGCGCCAACCGCGATTGCCAGCGCGGTCGAGACGGTCAGGGCGATGGCAATCGCCAGCCCCTCGCTGCGGAATTCGCCGATATGGGCGATGACGCCGACGCCTGCGGGCACGAAGAACAGCGAAAGGTTGCCCAGCAAGCCCTGCACCACCGGCCGCAGCCGGTCGGCCAAAGCGGGGCGCAGGCTGCAACTGACGACCAGCGCCAGAAGCCCGATCACCGGACCGGGCAGTGGCAGGCCAAGGCCGCGTGCAGCGACCTCGCCCAGCAGTTGAAATGACAGCAGGATGGCAAGCGCGGGGATCATGCGGGCAGATTAGCACCCGTTTCGGCGGCTGTTTACTCAAATCTTGTGGATAACCGCCTGCGGACCGCCAGATATGGGGGTTCTGGTTGACTTGAAGGGCCGCTATGACGGAAAATCCCAGTCGCACCAGCAAGGAAACCGCATTGCGCTTTGACCGGCTTCGCCTCAACGGCTTCAAAAGCTTCGTGGACCCGACCGATCTGGTCATCCGCGAAGGGCTGACCGGCGTGGTCGGGCCGAATGGCTGCGGCAAGTCCAACCTGCTTGAGGCGCTGCGCTGGGTCATGGGCGAAAACCGCCCCACCGCCATGCGCGGCGAAGGGATGGAGGACGTGATTTTTGCGGGCACCACCCGTCGCTCCGCCCGCGCCCATGCCGAAGTCACGCTGACCATCGACAACAAGGACCGTCTGGCCCCCGCCGGGATGAATGACAGCGATGCGCTGGACATCACGCGGCGGATCACCCGCGATGCCGGTTCCGCCTATCGCATCAACGGCAAGGACGTGCGGGCGCGCGATGTGCAGATGCTGTTCGCCGATGCCTCGACCGGGGCGCATTCGCCGGCGCTGGTGCGGCAGGGGCAGATTTCGGAACTGATCAACGCCAAGCCCAAGGCCCGCCGCCGCATCCTTGAGGAAGCGGCCGGGATCTCGGGCCTGTATCAGCGCCGACACGAGGCCGAGCTGAAACTGAACGCCGCCGAGGCGAACCTGACCCGCGTTGATGATACGCTGGATCAGCTGTCCACGCAGGCCGCATCGCTGGCGCGTCAGGCGCGCGCCGCGGCGCGTTACCGCGAAATCGGCGCAGCCCTGCGCCGCGCCGAAGGCTTGCTGCTGTATCGCCGCTGGGCCGAGGCCGATCAGGCGAAGACGCTGGCGCTTGAGACCCTGCGCGAAGCGATCCGCGTGGCGGGTGAGGCCGAGGCGCAGGCCCGCCGCGCCATTGCCGCCCGCGAGGCGGCCGATGCCGTCCTGCCCCCCCTGCGCGAGGAAGAGCAGGTCGCCGCCGCCATCCTGTCCCGCGCCACGGTTGAGCGTGAGGCGCTGGACGAGGCCGAGGCCCGCGCCGCCCAGACCATCAAGACCTTGCTGGCGCGTATCGCCCAGCTTGACCGCGACATCGACCGCGAAGCGGCGCTGAACCGCGATGCGGGTGAGGTGATCGAGCGGCTGGAATGGGAACGCCGCGAGCTGGAAAAGGCCGGGCAGGGCCATGACGACCGGCTGGAGACGACCTCGGATATGGCCGAGGAAGCCGCCGAGGCGCTGCGCGAGGTCGAAGCCAAGCTGACCGAGCTGACCGACGAATCCGCCCGCCTTGCCGCCCGCCACCAATCGGCGGAACGTCTGGTCCACGACCTGCGCCAGATGCAGGACCGCGCCAGCCGCGCCGCCGAAGCTGCCCAGACCGCCACCGAATCCGCAGCCGAGGCCGGTCTTGAGGCCGAAGCCGCCCGCGAGGCCGCCGAAGAAACCATGGAAGCCGCCCGCGAGCGGGTCGAGATCGCCGAGGACACCCTTGCCGCCACCGAGGAGGACCGCGCCGCGCTGGAGGCCGAGGAATCCGCCGCCCGCGCCGCCCGCGCCGAGGCCGAGGGCGAACTTTCCGCGCTGAATGCCGAAATGGCGGCGCTGAAGCGGCTGGTGGAACGCGGCGATCATGGCGGCTCGATCCTTGATCTGGTGTGCGTGGCGCGGGGCTATGAAACGGCGTTCGGGGCCGCATTGGGCGACGATTTGTCGATGGGCTTGGCCGATGGCGGCTCGGGCTGGCACGCCTTGCCGGGCTATGGCGACGCGCATCCCTTGCCCGCCGGGGTCCAGCCGCTTGTCCCCCATGTTCAGGGGCCCGATGTCCTGACCCGCCGCATGTCGCAGGTCGGGCTGGTCGCGGATGCCGAAACAGGCGCTGCCTTGCAGGCCGGGCTGCAACCGGGGCAATCGCTGGTCACGCGCGCGGGCGATCTGTTCCGCTGGGACGGGATGCGGGTCATGGCGGGGGAAGCGTCGTCCTCGGCCGCGCTGCATCTGCAAAAGGTAAACCAGCTTGCTGAATTGACCGGCCAGACCGATGCGGCGCAGGAACGCGCGACCGCAGCGGCAGACGCGCATCAGACCCTGCGCGACCGTCATGCGGCGGCGACCGAGGCCGAAAAGCGCGCCCGCGATGCGCGGCGCGAGGCCGAGCGTGGCCTGTCGGATGCCGCCCGCGCCGTGACGCGGGCCGAATCCGAGCTGTCGCTGACGCAAAGCCGCGCCGAATCCGCCCGCGCCGAACTGGCCCGCCATCAGGCCGATGCCGGCGATGCCCGCGCCCGGCTACTGGAGGCCGAGCGCACCTTGGCCGATCTGCCCGATCGCGGCGCGCTGGCCGATGCGCTGGACCATGCCCGCATGGGCGTCGAGGCCGCGCGGATTGCCACCATGACCCGGCGCGGCGCGCTGGACGAATTGCGCCGCGAAGCGACCGCCCGCACCAAGCGTCTGCAGGAAATCACCAAAGAAGAATCCGGCTGGCGTCTGCGTCTGGATCAGGCGGGCACGCGGGCCGCCGAACTGACCGCGCGGCGCGAGCAATCCGCCGAGGAACTGGACGAGGCCGAAGCCCAGCCCGAAATCCTTGCCGAACGCCGCGAGGTGCTGACCGAGGCCGAGGCGCAGGCCAGCGCCCGCCTGACCCGCGCCCGCGCTGCGCTGTCGCAGGCCGATCAGGCGCTGCGCGTGGCATCCGAAGGCGAACGGGACGCGGAACGCGCCGCCTCGGACGCGCGTGAGGCGCGTGCGGCGCGCGAAGCCCGCGCCGAGGCCGCGACCGAGGCCGAGGCCGCCGCCCGCCTGCGCATCCATGAAGACGCCGAAACCACCCCCGAGGCGCTGCTGGAAACGCTGGGTGAGGCCGAGGAGATCAGCCCCGACGCGCTGGAGGACCAGATCCAGCGTCTGCGCGCGAACCGTGATGCGCTGGGGGCCGTCAACCTGCGCGCCGATGACGACAAACGAGAGCTTGAGACCGAACGCGACCGCCTGAACGCCGAGAAAGAAGACCTGACCGAAGCGATCCGCAAACTGCGTCAGGGCATCGGCAGCCTGAACCGCGAGGGGCGCGAGCGTCTGCTGGCCGCGTTCGACACGGTGAACGCCAATTTCACCACGCTGTTCACCCATTTGTTCGGCGGCGGAGAGGCGCGGCTGGTGCTGGTCGAATCCGACGATCCGCTGGATGCCGGGCTGGAAATCATGTGCCAGCCTCCGGGCAAGAAGCTCAGCACCCTCAGCCTGTTGTCGGGGGGCGAGCAGACGCTGACGGCAATGGCGCTGATCTTCGCGGTGTTTCTGGCCAACCCCGCCCCGATCTGCGTGCTGGACGAGGTGGACGCACCGCTGGACGATGCCAACGTCACCCGGTTCTGCGACCTGATGGACGAAATGACGCGGCGAACCGATACGCGCTTTCTGGTCATCACCCACCACGCCGTCACGATGGCGCGGATGGATCGCCTTTTCGGTGTGACCATGGTTGAACAGGGCGTCAGCCAGCTTGTCAGCGTGGATCTGAAGCGTGCAGAGGCTCTGGTGGCGTGACAGGGAAACCGCTATAGCCCCGCAAATTCCCGCGGAGTCCGACCCATGCGTGCGCTAGGCGCCCTTTTTCTGATGGCTTGCTTGCAGGCTTCTGCCGGTTTTGCGCAGGCCGCGCCCGAACCCGTTCCCGCCCCAAGCTGGCAGGTGGTGGGCGACCCGGACCTGATCGGGCGACTGATGGCCGAACGCGGTATGCCTGTCACGAAAGGCACGGATATTCAAGGGCTTCCGATGCTGGAAAGCCGCGTCGATGACATGCTGTTCAACGTCTATTTCTATGATTGCACGCCGCTTTGCCGCCGGATGCAGTTCGTTACCAGCTTTCGCCTGACCCAGCCGATGACTGCTGATGATGCGAATGACTGGAATCGCGACAACCCGTTTGGCAAGGTGGTGATCGCGGAATCCGGCGATCCTTACATCGAGATGGATATCGGGGTTGCAGCCGACGGGCTGGGGCGCAAGAATTTCGACGACGCGCTGGAGACCTGGCGCGACGTTCTGGGCGAATTCCGCGCCTCTCTTACGCAATGAGGAAAAGCATGAGCATCGAGACCAAACTGGCCGAACTGGGCATCACGCTGCCGGACGCGCCTGCACCTGCGGCGAATTACGTGCCCTATGTCATCTCGGGCAACATGCTGTTCATCTCGGGGCAGATCTCGGCGCAAAAGGGCAAGCTGGGCGCCGATCTGGCCGTCGAAGCGGGGGCCGAGGCCGCGCGTGGCTGCGGCCTTGCGCTGTTGGCACAGGCGAAAGCGGCGCTGGGGTCGCTGGACCGGGTGAAGCGCGTGGTCAAGCTGGGCGGTTTCGTGAACTCGACCCCCGAATTCACCGATCAGCCCGAGGTGATCAACGGCTGCTCGAACCTGATGGTCGAGGTGTTCGGCGATGCGGGCCGCCATGCGCGCGCCGCCGTTTCGACCCCCGCCCTGCCGCGCGGCGTCGCGGTCGAAGTCGACGCGATCTTCGAGATCGAATGATGGGTCTGCATCCCGACTTTCTGCGGCTGCCGATCGCGCATCGCGGGCTGCATTCGGATGGGATCCCGGAAAACAGCATGGCGGCGTTCCGCGCCGCCATTGCTGCGGGCTACGGCATCGAATGCGATATTCAGGCGGCGTCGGACGGCACGCCCATCGTTTTTCACGACGATGACCTGCCGCGCCTGACCGGGGCCGAAGGGCTGGTCCGCGCGCTTGGCATGGACGCGATTTCCATGCTGCGGATCATGGGCACGGATCAGGCCGTGCCGACTCTGGCCGAGCTGCTGGCCGAGGTGGCGGGCCGCGTTCCCCTGTTGATCGAGATCAAGGATCAAAGCCTGCGCGCCACCGACGACATCGGCGATCTGTCGGTGCGTGTGGCCGAACTGGTCGCCGCCTATGACGGCCCGGTTGCGGTCATGTCATTCAACCCGCACAGCATCGCGGCGTTTCACGCCGCTGCGCCGGGCGTGACGGTCGGCCTGACGACCTGCGGTTACGACCCGGACGAATGGGCGATGCTGGACGCGTCCACCCGCGCCCGTCTGGCGGCGATTGCCGATTATGACCGCGTGGGGGCCAGCTTCGTGTCGCATGACCGCAAGGATCTGGACAACCCGGCCCTGACCGCGCTGAAATCGCAGGGCGTTCCGGTTCTGACATGGACCATCCGTTCGCCCGCGCAGGAAGCCGATGCGCGCCGCGTTGCGGACAATATCACGTTCGAGGGGTATCTGCCGGAGGGGGCATGACACAAGGCATGATCGTGACGGGCGGGTCGCGCGGGATTGGCCGCGCGGTCGCATTATTGGCCGCAGATCGCGGCTGGGACGTGGCGATCAGTTGGCGCAGCGACAGCGCCGCCGCCGCCGAGGTCATGGACCAGATCCGCGCCAAGGGCCGCCGCGCCACCGGTATTCAGGGCGACGTGGCGGATGAGGCGCATGTCGCCGCGCTGTTCGATGCCGCCCAGACGGAATTCGGCGGGATCGATTCGGTCGTGGTCAATGCCGGGATGCTGGCGCAGGGGATGCCGCTGGCGCAGATGACGCTGGAGCGGATGCAGCGCGTCATCGACGTGAATGTGATCGGCGCGCTACTGACCGCCCGAGAGGCGGCGCGGCGCATGAGCCGCGGCTCGATCGTGCTGCTAAGCTCGGCCGCGGCCAAGCTGGGCGGTCCGGGCGAATATGTCGATTACGCGGCCAGCAAGGGGGCGATCGACAGCCTGAACACCGGCCTTGCCAAGGAACTCGCGCGCCAGAATGTCCGCGTGAACGCCGTGCGTCCGGGCCTGATCGACACCGAAATCCACGCATCCGGCGGCGATCCAGGGCGCGCGGCACGGCTGGCATCCTCGGTCCCCATGGGGCGGACGGGCAGCGCGGATGAGGTGGCCGAGGCGGTGCTGTGGCTTGCCTCGGATCAGGCAAGCTATGTCACCGGCACCATACTGGAAGTCACCGGAGGGCGCTGACAAAGCGCGGGTGCAGCACTATCTTTGCTGCATGAGCGAAATGACCGCCTCCGTCCTGCCCGCGATCTCTGGCATCGACGCCGCCCTTTGGGACGGTTGCGGGGCCGGAGGCAATCCATTCACCACGCACCGTTTTCTGGCCGCGCTTGAGGCGTCGGGCTCGGTCGGCGACGGCACGGGCTGGCATCCCAGCCATCTGGTCGCCCGTATCGGTGGCAAGGTCGCGGGTGTCGCGCCCTGCTATCTGAAGACCCACAGTCAGGGCGAATATATTTTCGACCACGCATGGGCGCAGGCCTATGAACGCGCGGGCGGCGATTATTACCCCAAGCTGCAATGCGCCGTGCCGTTCACGCCCGTCACCGGGCCGCGCCTGATTTCGGACAGCCCGCAGGTGCAACAGGCGCTTTTGCAGGCGATGGCACATCTGGCCCGCGAATCCGGTCTGTCGGGCGCGCATGTCACATTCTGCACCGAAGCCGAGGCGGGTTTGGGCGAAGCCGCCGGTTTCCTGCCACGCGCGACCGAGCAGTTCCACTGGCTCAATCGCGGCTATGCCAGCTTTGACGAATTTCTGGCCGAACTGTCGTCGCGCAAGCGCAAGGCGATCCGCAAGGAACGCGAACGCGCGCAGGCCTTCGGCGGCACCATCCGCAGCCTGACCGGCGATCAGATCCAGCCCGCGCATTGGGATGCGTTCTGGCATTTCTATCAGGATACGGGCAGCCGCAAATGGGGGCGTCCCTATCTGACGCGCGGTTTCTTTGACCTGCTGCATGACACCATGCGCGACGATTGTCTGCTGGTTCTGGCCGAACGCGACGGACGCCCGATTGCCGGGGCGCTGAACCTGCTGGGGCCGGATGCCGTGTATGGCCGCTATTGGGGCTGCATCGAAGATCACCCCTTTCTGCATTTCGAGCTGTGCTATCACCGCGCCATCGACTGGGCGATTGCGCATCAGCTGCCGCGCGTCGAGGCGGGGGCGCAGGGTGAACACAAGCTGGCGCGGGGCTATCTGCCGACGCAGACCCATTCGCTGCATTGGGTCCGCGATCAGGGCTTTCACGACGCCATCGCGGATTATCTGGTGCGCGAACGGCAGGCGGTCAGCCATGAAATGGCGGTGCTGACCGAACTGGGACCGTTCCGGCGCGGTTAACGGCGCTGCAACTGCCTTGCGGCGGCGGATGCGCCCCAGCCTGCCGCGATGGCGATCGCCAGGGACATGATGCCGTAAAAGAACGGCTGTTCCAGCGCCAGACGATACAGCCAGCGTTCCAGCCCGACCTTGCGCACCTCGATCGGGGCGCGGAATGTGTTCATCACCTTGCCGTCGCGCACAAGGAAGATGCGGGTGGCGTAATACCCCTCGATCAGGTTGGCGGGCAGGCGGACATCGGCGCGAAACAGCGTCTGTTCGGCCAGCAGCACTGCGCCGTCATCCAGACGATACAGGTCATTCGCCTCGCGCAGGCGGACCAGCGCTTCGGTATAGGGCACCACGTCATCGACCTCGGCCGCGCCTGCGAATGCGCGGATTGCCAAGGGCACCGAGATGCGGAAACGGCTGTCCTCGGCCGGATCCAATATCTTGGCCAGGGGGCGCGTCGTCGCCACGACGTAGAAGTTGGGTGCCGATGCCACGCTGACCTTGCCGGTATTCACCCAGATGCCGAAGCGGCGTTCCTTGTGGCGCACGGTGATCGGGCCTGCGGGGCCTTCGACGGTGACGATCACGTCAAGCGGGCCGGGCGGGATCGGCACCTCGCGCTTGATCGCGCCATAGATGATGATGTCGGACCCATCAAAGCTGGTCGTGATGTCCACATCGTCGCGCGACAGGCCCGCCACGATCTGTTCCGGCGGTGGTGCGGCCACGCGCGGGGGCGTCGGGAATTGCTGCGCGGCGACGGGGGCGGCCAGCATCAGGGCAGTCAGCAGGGCCAGCGCGCGCAACATCATTCGATGATCCCCGGCGTCAGCGAATACAGATCCTCGGGGCGCAGGAACAGGTCCAGCGCCAGCTTGCCGCAGACCGCCAGCACCAGCAGGGCCAGCAGGATGCGCAACTGTTCCGCCCGCAGTTTCGCGCCCAGCGACGTGCCGATCTGTGCGCCGACCACGCCGCCCACGATCAGCAACAGCGCCAGCATCACATCGACGGTGTTCGACGACACGGCATGCATCAGCGTGGTGTATGCGGACAGGAAGGTGATCTGGAACAGCGAAGTCCCGATGACGACCTTGGTGGGCATCCCCAGCAGATAGATCATCGCGGGGACCATGATGAAGCCGCCGCCCACCCCCATCAGTGCGCCAAGCACGCCGACCGCCGCACCCACCATCAGGACCGGGATCGCGCTGATATACAGCCCCGAGGCGCGGAATTTCACCTTGAGCGGCCAGCGATGCACCCAGCCATGCTGGTTGCGGCGCATGGGTTGGACCGGGCCGCTGCGCTTGGCGCGTCGGATCGCGCGCAGGCTTTCCTGAAACATCATCATCCCGATCAGGCCCAGAAAGACGACATAGCAAAGCTGCACGACCAGATCGACCTGACCGATCCGCTGCAGCAGATTGAACAGGATGACGCCGAATGACGACCCGACAAGCCCGCCCGCAAGCAAGACCCAGCCCATGCGGAAATCGACCGTCTTGCGTTTGACATGCGCCAGCACGCCCGAGAATGACGAGGCGACGACCTGATTGGCCCCTGTCGCCACCGCAATCGCCGGAGGAATGCCGATAAAGAACAAAAGCGGCGTGATCAGGAACCCGCCGCCCACGCCGAACAGCCCCGACATCAGCCCGACGATGCCGCCAAGGCTGACAAGCGTGAGGCCGTTGACCACCACCTCGGCAATGGGAAGATAGATCTGCATGTTCTGCCCGGCTTTGTGCCCTGCCTGATCCTGCATCCTGCGCAGGGCGGCGTCAAACGCATCGGTTGCATGTGCCGCGGGTTGTCGCAGGACTGTGGCCCGGATAAGCATGTCGGTGACGCGGAAGTGATGGCGCGCGATGCGGTTCGTGCCGTCACGATATAACGGAAAATGAGGGGCGGAATGCGGATCCTGATCACCAATGACGATGGCATCAACGCCCCCGGTCTTGTGACGCTGGCCGAAATCGCGGCGGAAATCGCCGGGCCGGACGGCGAGGTCTGGACCGTCGCGCCCGCATTCGAACAATCGGGCGTCGGCCATTGCATAAGTTATGTGCATCCGACGCTGATCGCCGAACTTGGCCCGCGCCGCTTCGCTGCCGAAGGCTCGCCCGCCGATTGCGTGCTGGCGGCGCTTGGCGATGTGATGCGCGACACGCCCCCCGATCTGGTGCTGTCGGGCGTGAACCGCGGCAACAACTCGGGTGAAAACGTGATGTATTCCGGCACGATCGGCGGCGCGATGGAGGCGGCGCTGCAGGGTCTGCCCGCGATTGCCCTGTCGCAATACATGGGTCCGGCGACCGCCGTTCTGGACGACCCCTTTCAGGCCGCGCGCGTGCATGGCCCGGCGCTGATCCGCGAATTGCTGGACCGCGCCGACTGGACGGCGGATGCCGATTTCCGTCTGTTCTACAACATCAACTTTCCGGCTTGCGGCGCGGATGCCGTCAAGGGCATTCGCGCCGCAGCCCAAGGCCGCAGGCAGGGCGTCCGGTTCGAGGCCGAGCCCTATCACGCCCCGAACGGGCGGCGCTTTCTGTGGATCCTTGGCGGCTCGCAGACCGCTCAGGCGACGCCGGGCAGCGATGTCGATGCGAATATGCAAAACTACATCTCGGTGACCCCGATGCGCCCCGACCTGACATGCCATGCAAGTCTGGAGGCGCTGCGGGTCTTGGAAAAGGGCTGACGGAACCGCATGACCGAAGACCCCGAGGAACTGGCCGAACGCAAGATGCGCTTCCTGTTCGCGCTGCGCCAGCGCGGCGTGACCGATCCTCGGGTGCTTCAGGCGATGGAGCGGATCGACCGTGGCGGCTTCGTGCGCGGCCATTTTCAGGATCGCGCCTATGAGGACACCCCCCTGCCCATCCCCTGCGGGCAGACGATCAGCCAGCCTTCGGTCGTGGCGCTGATGACGCAGGCGCTTGAGGTGGGGCCGCGCGACAAGGTGCTGGAGATCGGCACTGGCTCGGGCTATCAGGCCGCGATTCTGGCGCTGCTGTGCCGCAGGGTCTATACCGTGGACCGCCATCGCCGGCTGGTATCCGAGGCCGAGGACATCTTTCGCCATTTCGGGCTGTCGAACATCACGGCCATGGTTGCGGACGGGTCGCGCGGGCTTCCCGAACAGGCGCCGTTCGACCGCATCATGGTCACTGCGGCGGCCGAAGACCCGCCCGGCCCGCTCTTGGCGCAGCTTAAGATCGGCGGTATCATGGTCGTGCCCGTCGGTCAGTCGGATGCGGTCCAGACCCTGATCCGGGTGCGGCGTGGCGAAACAGGCTATGAATACGACGAATTGCGGCAGGTGCGCTTCGTGCCGCTGGTCGAGGGGTTGGGACAGACATGACCCCCGACCGTCCAGAATGAGGGAACGGGCAAATGGCAAAATTCAGGCAAGCCGCGATGGCCGCCAGCATCTTGGCGGTGTTGGGCGCATGTAGCCCGCAAGGGGGCTTGGACCTTGCCAATCTGGACCCCGATCTGCGCGGCTGGGGCGGTGGCGGGCTGAATACCGCGCCGGCAGCGGCGGCGGCTGCCCCCCGTCCGACCCCGGATCAGCGTGGGGTCATCAGTTATCCCGGCTATCAGGTCGCGATCGCGCGTCAGGGCGATACGGTCGCGACCATCGCCGCGCGGCTGGGGCTGAACGTGGCGGAACTGGCGCGCTACAACGCGATCGACCCGAACGTGCCGATGAACCCCGGCGCGGTCGTGGCCCTGCCGCGCCGTGTCGCGGGCGGTGCCATGCCTGCGCCCATCACGTCATCGACCGGACAGGTCAGCGATCCTTTTGCGGGGCAGGGGATGCGGCAGGCCAATATTCCGCCCGCCGCAGGGGCGGCAGGTGCGGTGACGGCGACGACGCTGCCCGCCTCGGCCCAGCCGCGCCAGCACGTCGTCGCGGCCGGAGAGACGGCATGGTCGGTCGCGCGGAAATATGACGTCGCGGTCAATGATCTGGCCAAGTGGAACGGGTTGCCGCAAAGCATGTCGCTGCGCGTGGGCCAGCGTCTGCTGATCCCCGTCGCGGGGCAGGCGCCCAGCCCGCTGGCCTCGGTCACCGCGCCCGGAGCGGGCAGCCCGACGCCGCGCCCGCCATCCTCGGCCGAGCCGCTGCCGAACGAAACGACGCGGCCCGCAAATACCCCCGTCAGCACGCCCACCAGCCCCAATCTGGGCCAAACGCGGACGGCGGCTTCGGGGAATGGGCGTTTCCGTATGCCCGCGAACGGCGCGATCATCCGCACCTACGAAAAGGGCAAGAACGAGGGCATCGACATCTCTGCCGCCCCCGGCACCCCGGTTTCGGCGGCAGGTTCGGGCACGGTGGCGGCGATTACGCGCGACGTGGATCAGGTGCCGATCATCGTCGTCCGTCACGAAGGTAACCTGATGACGGTCTACGCTGGCTTGGATGATGTCGCCGTGACCAAGGGTCAGAAAGTCGGCACAGGCACCGCGCTTGGCAAGGCGCGCTCGCAGGGCGTCGTGCATTTCGAGGTCCGAAACGGCTTTGAAAGCGTGGACCCCGAAAAATATCTGAACTGAGAAAACTGCACCGATAGGGGTGGCGGCCGGGCATGATTGCCCGGCATTTTCTTATTCCTCCGCGCAGATTTCGCGGATGACGCTTTCGACCTCGTGTCGGATCAGGCGGCGGATGTTCTGGCTGATGCGTTCGCCCATATCGCCCTGCAATTCGGCGCGGATCAGGCCCCGGACCAATTCGCGCAGCTTTGCGTCGTCATCCGGGTCGGGCTGCAGGAAAAGGTTGCCCGCCAAAGCATCAGGTTGTTCGGCGGTATGAAGCGGTGCGGTGTCCGGCGCCGCGATGGGGTCGGGTGCGAAACTCTCGGGCTGTGCCATCGGGCTAGTCGTCATGCGGGCAAGCGCGGCCTCTGCTTCGGCAAACTCCGCTTCCTCCTCGGGGGTCAGCAGGTCGGGGTCTTCGGGCAAGGGGAAAACTTCCACCGCGCCAAGATCTGCAGATTGCTGCGCCGCATCGGTTTCGGGCCAGTCGGGAATGGGGGCCGGTTGCCAGGCGTCGTCGCGCGCCCGCTTATCCTGACCGGCGGGTATCGCCACCATATCGGCACGGCCCAGGACCATGCGACCTTCGCCCGTCGGGTTCAGGGCGCGGTCGTGCAGTGGGCGATCATGCAGCGGGCGCCCCGGAAGCTGTCGGCCATCCTGCGCGATCAGCCGACGGATCGAGGTCAGAACATCGCTGACCACGCCATCATTCGGGGGCAGGTTCGGGGCGGCGGGGCGCAGGTCATGCTGCTGCATGGCGCGCCCCTTTGTCGGATGCGTTATTCCTTGCCGATGGCGCGCAGCACGCGATCCAGGCTTTCGCCCTGCCTGCTGGTGAAAGGTGCGTCCTGCACCGCATTGTAATAGGCCGCTGGGTCATAGGTCGGGATCCCGAGTTTCAGGTTTTCTACCGTCAACAGACCCATAGCGGACAGAAGTTGATAATGTGCTAACTGCAGATTGGCTTCGGCGGTGATCTTGTTCGCCCGCGCCTCAAGCAGCGATTGTTCGGCGTCCAGCACGTCCAGCGTGGTGCGCGCGCCCAGCGTCGCTTCCTCGCGCACGCCGTTATAGGCTTGCTGCGCGGCGGCGATCTGTTCGTCGATGGCACCGATCTGCGCGCGTGCGACATCAATCCCGGCCCATGCGGTGCCGACGGCCTGATCGACCTGCCGCGAGGTGTTCAGCAAGGACGCCCGTGCCGAATCACGCTGTGCCATCGCCTTGCGATGCGCCGAGGGCAGGCGACCACCGGAATAGATCGTCTGCGAAAGCTCAAGCCCCACCGTGGCAGAATCGCGGTTGATGCGCGATGCACCGAAGCCAAGGCTGCTTTCCGATTTTTGCCGTTGATTGGCGATCGAGGCCGTCCCGGACAGCGTCGGGTTCCGTTCGGCTGCCGCAGCGGCCACGCCCAGTTCCGATGCAGCGGCTTCACGCTTGGCTTGCTGGATCAGCGGATGCGTGCTGCGCCCGATGTCACGCGCGGCGGCAAGCGTCGCGGGCAGCTTGGGCGTCGGCGGCGGCGGTGCCAGATTGGCCGGAGCCTTGCCTGTCGCGGTGCGATAGTTTTCGCGTGCGATCTGCAAATCCCCCTCGGCCGAGGCGAGGTTGGCGCGGGCTTCGGCCAGTGCGGCATCGGCCTGTGCCACGTCGGTCTGGGTAATCTCACCAACCTCGAAGCGGTCGGTGGCGGCCTGCTGTTCCTGCCCGATCACCCGGACCGAATTCGATTGCAGATCCACCTGTTCGGTGGCGCTGCGCACGTTCAGATAGGATTCGACCGCGCCCAGAAGCACGTCCTGTTCGACGCCCACCAGCGCGGCCCGCGTCGCCAGCACCGATTCCTTGGCGATGTCGATGGCGATGGCGCTGCGGCCCCAATCGTAAAGCGTCATCTGCGCTTGCAGCGCGATGCTGGTCGAATAGCCGTCGAAGCCTTCGATATTGTTATAGCTGTAGCTGGCGATCCACGACACGACGGGGCGCAATTGCGCAATCGCGGTCGCGGCGTCTTCGTCTGCGGCGCGCAACACGGCGCGGTTCTGTTCCAGCAAGGCCGAATGGCGATAGGCCGCGACCATGGCATCGGCCAAGGTTTCGGCATTGGCGGGAAGGGCCGTCGCTCCGGCCAGCAGTGCCGCCATAAGCGGCTTTCGCAGAGTCTTCAGCGTCTTGCGCAACATGCCCTGTCCCTTCGTTTTGTGTTCTACAGCGCAAACCCGCGCTGTTTGGCAAATCCCGGAAGCACCGGCGCACCTGCGTTGAAGCAAAAGCGCCAGTTGATGCGGCCGTCGATCTTGCGGCCGATACGCACGACGCCAAGATTGCCTTCAAGGAAAAGCGCGACCACGCGTCCGCCGTCGCGAAGCTGGTCGGCCAGCGCGTCGGGCAGAACCTCGATCGCGCCTTCGATCAGCATGGCGTCATAGGGCGCCTGGCTTTTGCAGCCCTCGGCCAGCGGGCCGGTCACGACGACGACGCTATAGACATCCTGCGCAGCAAGGCGCGATTGCGCCTCGGCGGCCATGGTCTCGTCTTCCTCGACGGCGACGACGGCTTCGGCGATGCGCGCCATGACGGCGGCGGAATAGCCGTAGCCCGCGCCAATATTCAGCACCAGATCGCCCGATTGCAGATCCAGCACCTCCATCATCTTGCCCTGCGTGCGTGCCTCAAGCAGCACACGACCGGGCGCGAGGTCAATGTTTTCGCCCGTATAGGCCACGTCGCGCCGCGAGTCGGGCACGAATTGTTCACGCGGGACATTCAGCATCGCGTCGATGACGGGGTAACTGGTCACGTCGTTGGGGCGGACCTGAGTATCGACCATCATGGTGCGACGCTGCGCGAAATCGGTCATTCTGCGAACCCTGCTTTCGGTTGGCTATTTCCAGTCCTATTGCCACGAAAAAACGGGGTGGGCAACGCTGCGCGACCCGATTGCCGCAACGCTGTTGCCGTGGCAGAACTTGCACATGAGCCAGTTTGTATTCTCCCCGCCTCCGTCCGCAAGCCTGTCGGTCCTTGACCGGACCGAGCGCTTTGCGGTGAACCGAATCTTTTGCGTTGGCCGCAATTACGCAGCCCACGCCGCCGAAATGGGCAACGAAGTGGACCGCGAAGCCCCGTTCTATTTCCTGAAATCGCCCCATGCGGTTTTGGAAAGCGGCGCGGTCCTGCCCTATCCGCCGGGCACCGACGACCTGCATCACGAAATCGAGATGGTGGTCGCAATCGGCGCCGAAGGCTTCCGCGTAGCCAAGGATCAGGCGCAATCGCTGGTCTGGGGCTACGGCTCGGGGTTGGACATGACGCGGCGCGATCTTCAGGCCAAGGCGAAATCCAAAGGCCGCCCGTGGGATCTTGCCAAGAATTTCGAAGGTGCCGCGGTCCTGTCGCCCATCGTGCAGCGCAACGACGCGCTGGCCAGCGATCTGCCGATCCGCCTTTCTGTGAACGGTCAGGTGCGTCAGGACGCGACGCTGGCCGAACTGATCTGGTCGGTCGAGGATCTGATCTCGGACCTGTCCCATTTCTATCATCTGCAACCGGGCGATCTGATCATGACCGGGACGCCCGCGGGCGTGGGTGCCGTCGTCGCAGGCGATGTTCTGGAGGGCGGCGTGGAAGGGCTGCCGCAAGTTCGCCTGACGCTGGGTGCCGCCGAATAAACCCTGACGGTCAGGAGCCCGAGCCGGGCTCCTGCCATTTCATCACCATCTGCGTCTGGGTGACGATCGCTGCGACCTTGCCATCGCTGCGGGTGATGGTCGTCTGCCATATCTGGGTCTTGCGGCCTTTGTGCAGCGCAATGGCGCGGCCTGTCGCGACATCCCCGATGCGCACCGGACGCAGGAAATTCGTCTTGCTTTCGATCGTGGTGGTGGCCTCATCGGGGGCAAGGTTCACCATGGTCGCCATGCCGCCCAGATTGTCGGCAAATGCCATGATCGCGCCGCCATGCAGAACGCCGTTGATGTTCGACAATTCGGGCGTGGCGGTCAGCTCGGCGATCACCTCGTCTTCGTTGGCGGCGATCAGCCTGATGCCCAGCAGGCGCGAAAGATGCGGCCGATCTGCGGGCAGTCGCAGCTTTTCGGAAATCGTCATGGCGCATTCCTTTTTGCGGCCATGCTGCGTCGCGGCCCGGTTGGCGTCAAGCCGGGCCGCGACAATGGCTTACTGCGCCATCTGCGGTGGCGCCGTGTCTTGGGACTGTTCCATGGGGGCGATGGTGCCGCCACGTGTCAGCCAGTCATGGGCAAAGTTCAGCTTGTGCCGCGTCGCATCGGTCAAGACGAAGGGATAGACGTCGGGATTGTCCAGCGCGCGGTTGATTTCGTTCACCGCCAGCGCCACGGCGGTCGCCACGGTCAGCAGGTGTTCGCCATCCGCATCGGCATAGGCGTCATATCCGGGCGGAGGAATTTCCGGCCCCGTCAGGCCGGTTGCCATCAGGCTGTCAGTCATGTCCACCAGATGCAGGATATGGGCGGCGCTTTCGGCCCAATCCTCATGCGGGTGCATGGTGGCGTATTCGGTGATGTAATCTTGTCCCGGATCCTTGGGATTGGCGTAATGCGCCTCAAGCGCCGCGCCGTAATCGGCGCGCTCATCGCCGAAAAGTTCGCGAAACAGCCCAAGAAAGCCCGGCACGGCGGCCAGACGCTCGAACAGGAAATGCGCGACTTCGTGGCGCATATGCCCCACCATCGAACGGTAAAGCTCGCCCAGCCGCTGCTGGCGCAGGACGCGGGCGGCATCGTCGGCCTCGACGACGTTGATGGTGATCACGCCGTTCGCATGGCCCATGGTGACATGAACCTGCGCATCGCCTTCGCGTTCGGAAAGCATCCGAAAGATCGGACGAGGACCTGGATCGGCATTGGTGAACCAGCCCCAGCGTGCCAGATTGGCCAGCAGCCAGCGTTTTGCGGCCTCGCTTTCGGCCAGCAGCTTCTGGTTGCCCTCGACCGTCAGGTCAGGAATCGTGTCGGTCATGGCGCAAGACCTGCACAGCCCACCGGGGCCGCCCTCGGCTGCCCAGTTGCAGCCCAGTTCCTCCAGCTTGGCGCAGGGGGCAAGACCTGCGGCAAAGCGCCCGGCTTCGGGATCAAAGACAAGCGGCGCACCGCAGGCGCAGATTGTGTTGTGAAAATAGACACGGTTTCCGCAGGCGGGGCATTCAAGACGCTGCATGTTCGGTTGCTCTTTCTAAAGGGTCACGTCGAAGGCATCGTTACAGGGACAAGATCCGGGCGCGGCAGCAGCCGTCCCGTGCAGGCGGCAGAAAATTGGGGGACAGCATGATTCCACGCACCAAACTACCGGATGGTGAAACGGTTCCTGCGCTGGGGCAAGGCACATGGATGATGGCCGAAAATCCCGTGCGCCGCACATCCGAGGTCAACGCCCTGCGCCGCGGGATCGACCTTGGCCTGTCCCTGATCGACACCGCCGAAATGTATGCCGAAGGCGGCGCCGAGGAGCTGGTGGCCGAAGCCATCTCGGGGCGGCGGGATGAGGTGTTCCTGGTCAGCAAGGCCTATCCCTGGAACGGGTCGGCCCGCGAATTGCCGCTGGCCTGTGCGCGCAGCCTGAAACGGCTGAAAACCGACCGGATCGATCTATATCTGCTGCATTGGCGCGGCGACGTGCCCCTGGCCGAAACCGTGGCGGGGATGGAGCGGCTGCGTGATGCGGGCCATATCCGCCATTGGGGTGTCAGCAATTTCGACACCGCCGACATGCAGGAACTGGTTGCTGCGGGCGGCTGGCGCTGCGCGGCCAATCAGGTGCTGTACAACCTGACCCGACGCGGCCCGGAATGGGATCTGCTGCCATGGATGCGTCAGCAAGGGATGCCGACCATGGCCTATAGCCCCGTGGAACAGGGCAGGCTGGCGGGTCATTCCGAACTGGCGCACATGGGCACGTCGCTTGGCCTGACTGCCGCGCAGCTTGCGCTGGCGTGGGTTCTAAGCCGCCCCGAGATGATCGCGATACCCAAGGCCGCCGACCCGGCGCATGTGACCGCAAACCTGCGCGCGGTCGAACTGGGGCTGACGCCCGCCGTGCTGTCCGATCTGGACCAGATATTCGCTCCGCCGTGCCGTGCCGTGTCGCTCCAGATGTTATGATCGGCGGGGGCATTGACGCCGCGCCCCTCAAGCCTTTTCTTGGCCCGATGAAAGCCCGGCAGCGGGCCAAGAAAATACGAGGTGCCTGAATGCTCAAGGGAATCGATCCCCGCATATCGCCGGAACTGCTTTATGCGCTGGCCCAGATGGGACATGGCGACGATCTTGCCATCGTGGACGCCAATTTTCCGGCAGCCTCGCTGGCGCGTCACTTGCCGTTCAAGAACGTCATCTACCTCAGCGGCAGGCTGCAGGCCGCTGTCCAGCTTGTGCTGGGCCTGATGCCATTGGATGCCTTCGTGCCCGCCGCGGCGACGACGATGCAGGTCGTAGGCGACCCCGATGCCGTCCCCGAGCCGGTGGCCGAGATCATTCCGCTGATCGAGGGCGCGGGGTCCAGCCTGCAGTCCGTGGATCGTTTCGGGTTCTACGAACTGACCCGCTCCAGCTTTGCGATTCTGCAACTGACCGACATCCGCCCCTATGGCAATGTCATCCTGAAAAAAGGCGTGCTGCCGCCGATCCGCCCGAACCGGCAATAGGCGTTGCAAACCCCCGCGCCGCAGGCAAGTCTGCGGCAAGGTCATAAACGGGGGGAGCCATATGACAGGGCAGGGCCGTCTTCAAGGCAAACGCATTCTTATCACCGCCGCAGGGCAGGGCATCGGGCGGGCGACCGCGCTGGCCTGCGCCGCCGAAGGGGCCGAGGTCATCGCGACCGACCGCAACCCGGCCCTGCTGGCCGATCTGCAGGGCATGCGGACCGAGGTGCTGGACGTCACCGATCAGGCGGCAATCGACCGGCTTGCCGCCGCGACCGGCCCGCTGGACGGGCTGTTCAACTGCGCGGGCGTCGTCCACGGTGGCACGGTGCTGGAAATTCAGGACGAGGACTGGGCGTTCGCCTTTGATCTGAACGTGACGGCGATGATGCGGATGGTCCGCGCGTTCCTGCCCCAGATGCTGACGCGCGCCGATCAGACCGGCTCGGTGTCCATTGTGAACATGGCGTCCATGGCCAGTTCGCTCAAGGGTTTCGTCAACCGCACGACCTATGGCGCCAGCAAGGCCGCCGTGATCGGACTGACCAAGGGCATCGCCGCAGATTTCGTCAAGCAGGGTCTGCGCTGCAATGCGCTATGCCCCGGCACCGTCGATACGCCCAGCTTGCGCGGACGCATCGCATCCGCCGCCGATCCGGTGCAGGCGGAACGCGACTTCATCGCGCGCCAGCCCACTGGCCGCCTCGCCTCGGTCGAAGACATCGCGCCGATGGTGGTCTATCTGCTGTCCGATGACAGCCGCTTCGTCACGGGTCAGGCGATGCTGGTCGATGGCGGCGTGACGATCTGACGGCCTAGCACGCGGCGGGCGCAGGTTCCGGCCTGCCCGTCAGATCCAGCCCGCGCGCGGTGGGCGGCTGCCAGCTTTTCGTGTGCTGCGTCGCCCCGGACGGGTTCGTGCCGATATGCGATCCGCCCGTCCCGCCGCTCCACCCGCTAGAGCCGGAATTCTCCGGCGCGGTCGCGTCCGAACTGGCGCTTTCCTGTGTCGCGGGCTGCGCATTGTGGGCCGCATCTGCACAATCGGGCTTTCTTGCAACCTCTGCCGCAGGCAAGGTCGGCGCAATCTGCGCCGCCAATGGCAAGGCGGCGACCAGCAGAATACAGGCAATCGGGAACAGGCGCAGCATGGCGATTAGCTCCTTTGCGGTGGCTGCGGCCCAACGCAAGGCCGGGTCAGGGGTTCCCCACACCCGATTTCTCAGTTCTTCAAATACCCAAATCCGGCGCTATTCGACGGCGATGCCCGCGCCTTCCTCGGCACGGCCCACGATTGCGGCCAAGGGAAAGCCCGCCGCGCGGATCTGCGCCAGAACCGCATCCGCCGCCTCAGGCGCGCAGGCGACCAGCAACCCGCCCGAAGTCTGCGGATCGGTCAGCAGCGCGCGCTGCCAGTCGGGCAGACCGGCGGGCAGCGTCACCTCATCGCCATAAGCCGCCCAGTTCCGGGTCGAGGCGCCGGTAAAGAAACCCGCCTGCGCCAGTTCGGCGGCGCGTTCCAGCAGCGGCAGATCGGCCATCTGCAGCCGCAGCCGCAGCCCCGATCCCCGCGCGATTTCCAGCCCGTGGCCCAGAATGCCGAAACCCGTCACATCGGTGATCGCATGGACATCCGCGCGTTTCGCCAGATCGCTGCCGACGCGGTTCAGCGTCGTGGCGGAAGCAACCATCTCGGCCAGTCCGGCGCCGTCCAGCGCGTCTTTCTTGATCGCGGCGGAATAGATGCCGACACCCAGACCCTTTGTCAGGATCAGCGCGTCGCCCGGTCGCGCATCGGCATTGCGGCGCAACTCGGACGGATGGCACAGCCCGATGACCGCAAGGCCGTAGATCGGCTCGGGCGCGTCGATGGAATGGCCACCTGCGACGGGAATGCCCGCCTCGGCGCAGATTTCGCGCCCACCCTGCAGAATCTGGCGGATCTGTTCGGGGGCCAGCTTGTCGATGGGCATGCCAAGCACCGCCAGCGCCATGATCGGCCGGCCGCCCATCGCATAGATGTCGGAAATCGCATTGGTGGCGGCGATGCGCCCGAAATCTTTCGGATCATCGACCATCGGCATGAAGAAATCGGTGGTCGCGATGACGCAGGTATGTTCATCGACCTGATAGACCGCCGCATCATCCGAGGTTTCGGTCCCGACCAGCAATTGCGGGAATGCCTGTGCCACGGGTTGCCCCGCCAGCAATTCGCGCAGGACCGAGGGCGCCAGCTTGCAGCCGCAGCCACCCCCATGCGCAAGCGAGGTCAGTCTGGGATGTTCGTTCATGTCCGCTTCCTTCCCATCCGTTCCGTCATCTGCCGCACGGTGACATAGAAACCGGGAACCATGAAGATGCCCAGGAAAGTGGCCGCGATCATGCCGCCCATCACCCCGATCCCGATCGAGTTCTGCGCGCCGGCACCCGCGCCCGTGGCAATCGCCAGGGGCAGGACGCCTAGGATGAACGCCAGGGATGTCATCAGGATCGGGCGCAGGCGCAGCCGCGCCGCCTCGACCGCGGCATCGATTGTGGCGCGGCCTTTTTCCTGCAGCTCTCGGGCGAATTCGACGATCAGGATGGCGTTCTTGGCGGCAAGCCCGATCGTGGTCAGGATGCCCACCTTGAAATAGACGTCATTGGCCTGCCCGAATGTCAGCGATGCGATGACGGCCCCCAAGACCCCCACCGGCACGGCCAGCATGACGGAAAACGGAATCGACCAGCTTTCGTAAAGCGCGGCCAGTGACAGGAACACGACCAGCGCCGACAGGGCAAACAGCAAGGGCGCCTGATTGCCTGCCTGCCGCTCCTGATAGGATAGCTCGGTCCAGGCGATGCCATAGCCACCGGGCAAGCTGGTCACCATCTCCTCCATCCCGTCCATGGCCGTGCCAGAGCTTTGGCCGGGGGCGGGCTCACCCCCGAATTCGATGGCGTCGATACCGTCGATGCGGGACAGCTGCGGCTCGACCGGTTCCCAGCGCGTCGTCATGAACGCGCTGAAGGGCACCATTTCATCGGTCGAGTTGCGGGCATACCAGCTGTCCACATCTTCGGGCTGCATCCGGTTTTCCGCGCGGCTTTGCACGATCACCGGGCGAAGCTGGGCGCCAAGCGCAAAGTCGTTCACCTCGGTCCCGGCAAAGATCGTGGCCAGCATCGAATTCACCGCCGGGACGGACACGCCGAAGCTTTCGGCCTTTTGCTGGTCTATATCGATGCGCAGCGCGGCCTCATCCTCGGAATTCCCGTTTTCGACGTTCTGCACGCGGGGATCGGCTTCTGCCACCCGCTCAAGATCATCGGCCGCACGGGCAAGGGCATCGACGCCGCCCGCCGCCTGATCCATCAGATACATCGTAAAGCCGGAACTGTTGCCCAGCCGCGGAATGGCCGGGGGCTGCATGAAAAAGATGCGCCCCGCACGATGGCCGCTGAAATGCCGGTTGGCGCGTTGCGACACCGCGCTTGCCGACAGCGATTTATCCTTGCGCTGGTCAAAATCGCGCAGCTTGACGAAGATCGTGGCGCGGTTCTGCGCCGTGCCGGAATAGCCAAACCCCATCGCGACAAAGACCGATTCCACGGCGGCCTTTTCGTCGTTCAGCATATATTCTTCGATCTCTTGCACCACAGCGGCAGTCTGCTGCGCGGTCGAGCCTTCGGTCAGGGTGATGCGCGATTGCAGGACGCCCTGATCCTCGGTCGGGATGAAGGTCGTGGTCATGCGCCCGAACAGCTCGGTCGCGCCCCAGCTGATCCCCAGCAGGACAAGGATCACCAGAAACGGGCGGCGCAAGGTGCGGCGCACGGTGGCCGAATAGCCCTGCGTCATGCGGTCGAATGCGCGATTGAACCAGCGCGCGGGCGCGAAACGGACAGCGCCGTGGCTGGGCCGCAAAAGGCTGGCGCACATCGCGGGTGTCAGGATCAGCGCGACCAGAAGCGACAGAACCATGGCCGTGATGATCGTGACCGAAAACTGGCGATAGATCACCCCGGTCGATCCGGGCATGAAACCCATGGGCAGGAAAACGGCGGACAGCACCAGCGCGATCCCCACCAGCGCGCCGCTGATCTGGCCCATGCTTTTTTCCGTCGCCTCGACCGGGCCAAGACCTTCTTCGTGCATGACCCGTTCGACGTTTTCCACCACCACGATGGCGTCGTCGACCAGCAGGCCGATGGCCAGAACCATGGCGAACATCGTCAGCGTGTTGATCGAATATCCCAGCGCCGCCAGCATTCCGAAAGTGCCCAGCAGCACCACGGGAATCGCGATCAGCGGGATCAGCGTGGCGCGCCAGTTCTGCAGAAAGATCAGGATGACCAGAAACACCAGCACAACCGCTTCCAGCAACGTGTGATAGACCTTTTCGATCGACAGTTCGACAAAGGGTGCGGTGTCATAGGCGATGTGGATCTCTACCCCGTCGGGCAGGGCATTCTTCAGGTTTTCCAGCGTGGCGCGCACGCCCGAGGCGGTTTCCACCGCATTTGCCCCGGTCGCCAGATTCACCCCGAACCCTGATGCGTTCATCCCGTTAAAGCGGCTGTCGCGGCCATAGCTGGTCTGGCCGATCTCGACCTCGGCCACGTCGCCAAGGCGGACGGCGGCACCGTCATCGCCGGTTTTCAGCAGGATATTGCGGAAATCATCGACCGAGGTAAGCTGGCTTTGCGCGGTGATCGTGGCGGTGAACTGCTGCCCGGCGACCACGGGCTGGCTACCCAGATCGCCGACCGAGACCGTGCTGTTCTGTTCGGCCACCGCGCTGGTGATGTCGGTGGGCGTCAGTTGGAACTGCGCCAGCCGCAGCGGGTCCATCCAGACCCGCATCGCATAGCCCGAGCCGAAGACGTTCACGCCGCCCACGCCCTCGGTCCGTTTCACCGGGCCTTCGACGACCTGTTCCAGCAGGTTGCCCAACTCGATCGTGGAGTGCTGGCCGGTGGTCGAAACCAGCGCCCCCACCATCAGGATCGAGGAAGAAGACCGCGTGACCGACACCCCATCATTCTGCACCGGACCCGGCAGGCGGCTTTCGACCGAGCGGACCTTGGACTGCACCTCGTTCAGCGCATCCACGGGGTCCACGCTGTCGTCGAAGGTCATGGTGATGACGCTGCGCCCCGTCGAGGCCGAGGAGACGGTGTAAAGCAGCCCGTCCAGCCCCGTCAGCGCGTCTTCGATGGGCGTGGTGACAGAATTCTGCACCGCCTGCGCCGTGGCGCCGGAATAGCTGGCCTGAATGCGAATCGTCGTGGGCGCGATGTCGGGATATTGCGACACCGGCAGCGTCGTCAGCGAAAAGGCCCCGATCAGCATGGTGACGATCGCAAGCACCCACGCAAAGACCGGGCGGTGGATGAAAAAGCGCGCCATCAGTTCGTGCCTTGCGCCGCGTCGCGCACGACACCCTGTTCGTCGATCTCGACCGGGACGGTCTTCACCTCGGTTCCTGCGCGCAGGTCGTCCAGCCCGTCAAGGATCAGCTGTTCGCCGGGATTGATGCCCTGAATGACGATCCAGTTGTTGCGATAGCTGCCCTGCGCGCTCAGCGTGACCTGCTGCGCCTTGCCGTCGCGGGCGACGAAAGCGGTCAGCGTGCCGTCGGCGGCGCGCTTGGTTGCGCGTTGCGGGACAAGAACCGCGCGCGTCGTGCCCAGCGTCATTTCGACCCGCAGAAATTGTCCGGGCAGGATCAGCCCTTCGGGATTGTCGAATTGCAGGCGGATCGGCACGGTCCCGGTCGTGGGGGACACGGCGATACCGGGGCTGACTAGGCGGCCTTCGCCCTGATATTCCTCACCGGTTTCCAGCGTCAGGCGGGTCTGCACCGCGCCGTTCTGGATCAGCTGGCCCGCATTCACCTGCGCACGGTTGCGCAGGATCCGGGCCGAGGATTCGCTGACATCGACATAGATCGGATCAAGCTGGGTGATCGTCGTCAGCACATCGGACTGCCCCGCCGTGACCAGATCCCCGACCGAAACCTGCGCCACATCCGCCATGCCGTCGATGGGGCTAAGGATGCGCGTCCGGTCCAGCGACAGTTGCGCCGCATCGCGTTCGGCGCGGGCGGCGGCCAGATCGGCCTCGGCCTGTTTCAGCGCGACTTCGGCATTGGCGCGGTCCACGGCGGACACCCCCGACCCTTCAAGCCTGCGGTAACGGGTGACGGTGTTCTGGGCCTGCGTCAGGCTGGCTTCGGCCCCGGCCACCCGCGCTTCGGCTGCGGCAAGGGCTGCGGCCAGCGTTTCGGGGTCGATGCGGAACAGCACATCGCCCGTTTTGACGGGCTTGGCGGGATCGTAGACGGTTTCAAGGATTTCGCCGCCGACCTGCGGACGGATGCCGGTCTGCTGATAGGCGATGGCCCGGCCGGGCAGGGTCACGGTATAGGGCACATCCTGTTCGGCCGTGGTCACGATGCCGACCTCGGTCGGGCCTTCGCGCCTGTTCTGGGCCTGCGCCACGCTGGCAAACCCGCATAGCATCAGCAGGGCCAAAGCGCGCGACGTCCAGTGACCAATCCTCATCTGCCGATCCTTGCGGTTGGGTATCATGGGCTTGTTTAGCCTGAAAACCCCAACGGCAGGTAAACGGCAATCCGCCATCCGATCACGGATTCGCCAGCCCGCGTGAACGGTGCGTCAGAAATCGACGCAGATGCCCTTTTTCTCGTAATCGCCAAAGCGCACGGGCTCGGGTCCGTCGCGTCCGCCAAGCTCGGTGGGCAGGTCCAGCGCCTTGGCCTGATTGCGCCGCGCCTCGGCTTCGGCCAGTGCGCGCTGGGCTGCGGCGGGCAGATCTTTCCGGTCGGTCATGGCGGCTTTCCCTGCTTTGCGTTAGACCTGTCCAATCTAGGCAAGGGGACGGCATTGGACAAGACGCGCAAGGGTGAACCGGGGGATCAGGCACGGCTGGGCGCATTGCGCCTGTTGGCCGCGATCGAGGACGGCGCGACCATGGACGAAGCCGTCGCCCTGACCGAGGAGCTTTCGCCATCCGCCCGCGCCCGCGCCCGCCGCCTTGCGCTGGAGGTGATGCGCCGCACCGACCGCGCCGATGCGGTTCTGGCACCGTTCCTGCAACGCCGCCCGCGCCCGGATGTCCAGCGCCTGCTGCGTCTGGCCACCGTCGAGATGCTGGCATTGCACGAGGCGCCGCATGGCGCGGTCAACGCCGCCGTGACCATCTGCCGGGGCATGGGCGGCAAGGGGCAGGCCGCTTCAGGCATGGTGAATGCCGTGCTGCGCAAGGTTTCCGCCGCGCAGGAGGCATGGGACAAGCTGCCCGCGCAGATGATGCCCGCATGGCTGCGCAGGCCCGTGGTTCACGCATGGGGCCGCGACGTGACCCGCGCGATCGAGACCGCGCATGAGGCAGGCGCCGCGCTGGACCTGACCCCCAAGGGCCCCGACGTTCCCGGAGAGGTGCTGCCCACCGGATCGCACCGCTTGCCCTTGGGCACGCAGGTTTCGGCGCTGCCCGGCTATGACACGGGCGATTGGTGGGTGCAGGATGCCGCCGCCGCGCTGGCCGTGCGCGTGCTGGACCCGCAACCGGGTGAGCGGATCGCCGATCTTTGCGCCGCGCCGGGGGGCAAGACGCTGCAACTGGCCGCCGCCGGGGCCGAGGTGACGGCGCTGGACATATCGGAATCGCGACTGGCGCGGGTAGCCGAAAACCTGCAGCGTTGCGGCCTTTCGGCGCATCTGGTGGCGGGCGACGCGCTGGCATGGCGTCCCGACGCGCCCTTGGACGCGGTGCTGCTGGATGCGCCCTGTTCGGCCACGGGCACAATCCGCCGCCATCCCGAACTGCCGCTGATCCGGGACGGCAGTGCCGTGCCTGCGCTGGCCGAATTGCAGGCGAAGCTGATCGACCATGCGCTGTCCTTGCTGAAACCGGGCGGGCGGCTGGTCTTTGCGACCTGTTCGCTGCTGCCCGACGAGGGCGAGGATCAGTTGACCGCCGCCCTGGCCCGTCATCCGGGGCTGCTGGTCGAACCTGCCACCGCGCCGGGCGTCGATCCGGCATGGCTGACGCCGCAAGGCGCGCTGCGGCTGCGGCCCGACCTGTGGCCGGAACGCGGCGGCATGGACGGCTTTTTCATCGCACGCTTGCGAAAAAGGCTTGCAGAGTCCTAAACTTGCCGCATTCCAGCGAATGCGTCCGCCCATGAACGAAACGCCCAGCCCTCGTGGTTTTCTGCGCCGACCCGAACCCAAGGCCATCGGCCATCAGGGCCGGGGCGAACAGATCGTTGCGGGCGAACTTCCCATCGGCGGCATCGTCCTGACCGGGGATTTCCTTACAGCGGAAATGTCGCCCTCAGTCGCGGCGGAACTGCACGGCTTCGGCTGGCTGGACGATCTGGCGGCGGTGGGTTCGCCCAAGGCGCGCGCCGTTGCCCAGCATCACGTGCTGCATTGGTTGAAACGCCACCGCACGCCCCATGCCGATGCGCCGGAATGGGTGCCCGCCATCGCCGGGCGGCGCGTGCTGCATTGGATATTCCACGCGGGCATGATCCTGCCCGGTCTGGATCGTGAGGGGGCCGAGCCTTATTTTCGCGCGCTGGACCAGCACCTGATCCACCTGCGCGCGACGTGGTATGACACCCCCGACGGCCTGCCCCGGCTTGAGGCGCTGGCGGGGCTTGCCGTCGGTGCCATGTCGCTGCGCGACCGTCAGGCGGTGGCGCAACCCGCCCTGATCGCGCTGGCCGAAGAAGCCGATGCGATGGGCTTAGCCACCTTGTCCGAGCCCCGTTCCCCCGAAACATTGCTTGAGGCCATGGCCCTGCTGGTCTGGACGCAAGAGGTCGCGGACGAAGGGGGGCATAGCTCTCCGCCGGAATTGCGGGCGATCATCGCGGAAATCGCCCCGATCCTGCGGGCGCTGCGCCATGCTGACGGGGGCTTGCCCTGCTTCCACGGCGGCGGGCGCGGTGCTGCGGGGCGGCTTGACCGTTGCCTGCGGGCGGCCGAAGGGGCGGCGCTGCCCGCGCAGGGGCTGGCGATGGGGTTCGCACGGATGGCCCGCCAACGCTCGACCCTGATCCTTGATGCGGCGGCCCCGCCCGGCGGGCCTGCGGCGACACGCGCCCATGCCTCGACCCTGGGGATCGAATTCACCGTGGCGCGTCAGCCGCTGATCGTGAATTGCGGCCCCGGCGACGGGTTCGGAGAGCTGTGGGCCAAGGCCAGCCGCGCCACGCCCTGTCATTCGGCGCTGTGCCTTGACGGGCTGTCATCATCGCGTCTGGACCCCAATCGCGCGGCGGGCGAACCCGATATGCTGACCGAACGCCCTGCGCTGGTCTGGGCGGGCGATTGCGATGCCTTGGGCAACCTGACCGCGCCCGAATGCGGCCCGACCCATTCGCCCGATCCGGCGCATCTGCTAGCGGGACATGACGGCTGGCTGGACAGCCACGGGCTGACCCATCTGCGCGAATTGTGGTTGTCGCCCGATGGCGCGACGCTTCAGGGCGAAGATTCGCTGGCCGCGCTTGATGCCAGTGCGCAGTCGCGGCTGGATCACCTGCGCCCCGCCGAGGGTCTGGAATTCGACATCCGTTTCCATCTGCATCCCGATGTGCAGGCCCGTCATCAGGGCGATGAAATCCTGCTGACCCTGCCCACGGGCGACGAATGGCGCTTTACCCATGACGGCGTGGGACGCCTGCATCTTGAGGCAAGCTGCCTGCTGGATCGCACCCTTGCCCAGCCGCGCCCATCGCGCCAGATCGTGATTTCCGCCTATCTGCAAAGCCGCGCCGTGCAGATCGGCTGGACCTTGGCGCGTTCCGGCGTTAGGTGACTTGGCCAAATCCGCCATCTATCTCACGGGACCACTGAACCGATGACCGACCGCATTCCGCTGAAGCGCGCGCTGATTTCCGTTTCCGACAAGACCGGCCTTCTGGACTTCGCGCGGGCACTTTCGGCGCGGGGCGTCGAGATTTTGTCCACCGGCGGCACGGCCAAGGCGCTGCGCGAGGCGGGCCTGACCGTCAAGGACGTGTCCGAGGTCACGGGCTTCCCCGAAATGATGGACGGCCGCGTCAAGACGCTGCATCCGGTCGTGCATGGCGGCCTGCTGGCGCTGCGCGACAATGACGAACACATGGCCGCCGCCGATTCCCACGGCATCGGCATGATCGACCTGCTGGTCGTCAACCTGTATCCGTTCGAGGAAACCGTCGCCAAGGGCGCGGGCTATGACGACTGCATCGAGAATATCGACATCGGCGGCCCCGCGATGATCCGCGCCGCGTCGAAAAACCACGCCTTCGTCACCGTCGTCGTGGATGTTCAGGATTATGCCGCCGTGCTGGCCGAATTGGACAGCAATGACGACACCACCAGCTTTGCCTTCCGCCAGCGTCAAGCGCAGATCGCCTATGCCCGCACCGCTGCCTATGACGCGGCTGTCAGCGCATGGATGGCGGGTGCCATCGGCGAAGAAACTCCTCGCCGCCGTGCCTTTGCGGGCGTGCTGGCCCAACCGCTGCGCTACGGCGAAAACCCGCATCAGTCGGCGGCGTTCTACAAGGACGGCTCGGACCGTCCGGGCGTCGCGACCGCGCGGCAATGGCAGGGCAAGGAACTGTCCTATAACAACATCAACGACACCGATGCCGCGTTTGAACTGGTGGCCGAATTCGACCCGTCCGAAGGCCCCGCCGTCGCGATCATCAAGCACGCGAATCCCTGTGGTGTCGCGCGGGGCGACAGCGCCGTGGACGCTTATCGCCGCGCCTTCGATTGCGACCGCACCTCGGCCTTCGGCGGCATCATCGCGCTGAACACCACGCTGGACGGCGAAACCGCGCAGGCGATCAGCGAGATCTTCACCGAGGTTGTCATCGCCCCCGATGCCACCGATGAGGCGAAGGCGGTCTTTGCCGCCAAAAAGAACCTGCGCCTGCTGACCACCGGCGGTCTGCCCGATCCGACCGCAGCGGGTCTGGCCTTCCGTCAGGTGGCGGGCGGTTTCCTTGTGCAGGGCCGCGACAATGGCCGCGTGCTGCGCGCCGACCTGAAGGTCGTGACCCAGCGCCAGCCGACCGAGGCCGAGCTGAACGACCTGCTGTTCGCATGGACCGTCGCCAAGCACGTCAAATCCAACGCCATCGTTTACGCAAAAGACATGGCCACCGTCGGCATCGGCGCCGGCCAGATGAGCCGGGTCGATTCGACCCGCATCGGCAAGCGCAAATCCGAAGACATGGCCGAGGTGCTGGGTCTGCCGCAGGCGCTGACCATCGGGTCTTCCGTGTCCTCGGATGCGTTCTTCCCCTTTGCCGATGGGATCGAGGCGCTGGCCGAGGCGGGTGCCAAGGCCGTGATCCAGCCCGGTGGCTCGATGCGTGATGCCGAGGTGATCGAGGCCGCCGACCGTCTGGGTCTGGCCATGGTCTTTACCGGCCAGCGGCATTTCCGTCACTGATGGCCGAGGCTGTTTCCCCCAAGGCCCGCAAGGCGGCCCCGAAGCGGCGGGCGAAAGCCCCGCCGCCCCCGTCTGTCTGGCGCAATGCGGGGGGGACGGCGGCGCTGATCTTTTTGCTGGATCAGGCGCTGAAATATCTGGTCGTGCATGTCATGCAGCTGGACCGGGTGCGCGAAATCGACGTGCTGGACCCTTGGCTGAACCTGCGCATGGCGTGGAATCAGGGGATGAATTTCGGCCTGTTCGCCAGCGACGTGGACGTGATGCGCTGGGTGCTGATCGCGATTGCATTCGCGGTCTGTCTTTGGGTCGGCATCTGGGTCGGGCGCGCCAAGCCCAGCAAGTTCGCGCAGATCTGCGCGGGTATGCTGATAGGCGGGGCCTTGGGCAATGTCGTGGATCGCGTGATGTATGGCGCGGTCGCGGATTTCCTGAACATGTCGCTGCCGGGCTGGCGCAACCCCTACAGCTTCAACGTGGCCGACATCGCCATCTTCGTGGGTGCGATCGGCCTTGTGCTGTTGCCACCGCAGAAAAAGCCCGAACCCAAGAAACGCCGCGCGCCCGCCAAGCCCCGAACCCCGCGGGCCGAGCCGCAGTCCGGCACGAAACCCGCCGCATCCCAAGGACAGGGCGAGCTTTTGCTGGAAGACCTGCCCTTGGACAAGCCTCGTGACGACAAGGCGTGACGGGCGCGGCAAGACAGGCTAAGAACGGGTCCAGAAGAAGTTGAGGGACGGAAAGATGCGGGCGATTGCGCTGACCACGACCATGCTGCTGCTTGCCGCGTGCAGCACCGATCCGCACCTGATGAATACCGCATCAAGCGGCGATGGCCCCGATGAATTCGCCATCGTGCCGACCAAGCCCTTGTCGATGCCGACAGACCTGAACGTGCTGCCCGCGCCTACGCCCGGTGGCGGCAACATCACCGACGCCACGCCGCAGGCCGATGCGGTCGCGGCGCTTGGCGGCAATCCCGGTCAACTGGCCGCGCAGGGCGTGGGGGCCGCCGATGGCGCGCTTCTGGCCTATACCTCGCGTCTGGGCCGGGATGCAGGCATCCGCCAGATCACCGCGCAGGAAGATCTGGAATGGCGTTCGCGCCACAGCCGCCGCGCCCTGGAAATTCTGGCACGCACCAACGTCTATTACCGCGCCTACGAAGACATGACGCTGGACAGCTGGACCGAGGCGGATCGCTGGCGTCCGACCGGCGTGCAGGTGCCGTCGAACCCGCCGCGCTATCTGCCCGGACAGGCCGAAGCGGTGAACCGCCCCTATCAGCAGGACCGGCTGGTCGATTAAGCACCGCTCCCTCTCGCGCGGCGATCACGCTTAGATGACGGACGGCAGGCTTGCGCACCCGCGCGGGCCGGGCCAAGGTCTTGGCGCGACCCGGAACCGGAGCCTGCCCATGAAAATGCTTGTCCGCCTTGCGCCCTTTGCGCTGGCGCTGGCCGCGACCCCCGCGCTGGCCGAAATGCCGAAAGGTATCAGTCACTTCAAACTGGATAACGGGCTCGAGGCCGTGGTGATCGAGGATCATCGCGCCCCGGTCGTCGTCCAGATGGTCTGGTACAAGATCGGTTCCGCCGATGAGATGCCCGGAAAGTCGGGCATCGCGCATTACCTTGAACACCTGATGTTCAAGGGCACCGACAAGCTGGGACCGGGCGAGCTGTCCAAGACCGTGACGGCGAATGGCGGCATGGACAATGCCTTTACCAGCTATGACTACACTGCCTATTTCCAGCGCATCGCGGCGGACCGCCTGCCATTGGTCATGGAGATGGAAGCCGACCGGATGCAGAATCTGAAGATCGGCGAGGATGACTGGAAGGCCGAACGGCAGGTCGTGCTGGAAGAACGCTCTCAGCGCACCGACAGCGATCCGTCCGCGCAGTTTTCCGAAGAACGCAGCGCGGTGCAGTTCTACAACCACCCCTATGGCCGTCCGGTGATCGGCTGGCGGCAGGAAATGGAGGGGCTGACCCGCGACGACGCGATTGCGTGGTATGATGCGCATTATGCGCCGAATGACGCGGTGCTGATCATCGCGGGCGATGTGACACCCGAAAAGGCCAAGGAACTGGCCGAGCAGTATTACGGCCCCATCCCCGCCAAGCCGGATGCCACCCGCAAGGCGCGCCCGCAAGAACCCGAACAACGTTCCGCCCGCCGGATGGAGCGTTCGGACCCGCGCGTGGCGCAGCCGGTGATGATCCGCACCACGCTTGCCCCCGAACGCAATGCGGGCGACCAAAAGACCGCAGCAGCGCTGTCGGTGCTGGCGGAACTGCTGGCCGGTTCGGCGCAGACCTCGGTTCTGGCGCGCGATCTGGTGCTGACCGGCAAGGCGCTTTACGTCGATGCGGGTTATGACGGGCTTTCGGTCGATCCGACCACCTTCGGCATCTCGATGGTGCCCGCGCCGGGTGTCAGCAATGCCGATGCCGAAGCGGCGCTGGACGCGGCCTTGCAGAAATTCCTGACCGACGGTCCCGACGCGGCGCAGCTTGAGCGGGTGAAGACCCAGATCCAGGCCGCCCGCGTCTATGCCCAGGATTCGGCGCATGGCCGCGCCTATGACTATGGACAGGGCCTGTCCATCGGCCTGACGATCGAGGATGTGAATGACTGGCCCGATATTCTGGGCGCCGTCACCGCTGACGATATTCGCGCCGCGGCCAAGCTGGTGCTGGACAGCCGCGCCAGCGTTACCGGCTGGCTGCTGCCCGAAGGCGCGCCGCAACCGGGTGCCACAGCCCAACCCGTCTCGGCCCAACCGGGGGAAGTCGAATGATCCGCGCTTTTGCCACTTTCGTTTTCGTCGCGCTGGCGGCGCTTCCGGCCCGTGCCATCGACATTCAGCAGATCACCTCTCCGGGGGGGATCAAGGCCTGGCTGGTCGAGGATCATTCGATCCCCTTCACCGCCATGACGCTGATGTTCAAGGGCGGAGCCAGTCTGGATGCGCCCGACAAGCGCGGCGCGATCAATCTGATGACCGCGCTTCTGGAGGAGGGGTCGGGCGACATGAACTCGGTCCAGTTTGCCGAGGGCGTGGAAAGCCTTGGTGCCATGGCCCGGTTCGATGTCAGCGACGATGCGCTGGTCGTCAGCGCCCGTGCGCTGACCGAAAACCGCGATCAGGCGGCAGACCTGCTGCGTCAGGCGCTGACCGACCCGCGTTTCGACCAAGATGCGGTCGAGCGGGTGCGCGCACAGGTCCAATCCGTGATCCGCTCCGAGGCGACCGATCCGCAATCCATCGCCTCCAAGGAACTGGCCAAGCTGGCCTGGGGCGATCATCCCTATGCCACATCGATCAACGGCACGGCGGAATCGGTGGGGCAGCTTACCCGCGACGATCTGATCGACGCCAAGAACCGGGTGCTGGCCCGCGACCGCGTATTTGTCGCGGCATCGGGCGACATCAATGCCGAAGATCTGGGCAAGCTGCTGGACGATGTTCTGGGCGGTCTGCCTGCGACCGGCAGCGCACCCCTGCCGCAGCCCGCGACGCTTCAGCTTAAGGGCGGTGTTTCGGTCATCGACTGGGACAGCCCGCAAACCGTGGTCAGCTTCGCCCAGCCCGGCCTGCCGATGGACGATCCCGATTATTTCGCGGCCTTCGTCGCCGATCACATCCTTGGCGGCGGCGGCTTTTCGTCGCGCCTGATGGACCAGATCCGCGAAAAGCGCGGCCTGACCTATGGCGTGGCCACGGGCCTGTCGAACGGCGTTTACGGCGAAACCTGGCAGGGCGGCATGGCCAGCGCCAATGAAAAGGTGGCCGAGGCCGTGGGTCTGATCCGCAGCGAATGGGACCGCTTTGCCAAGGACGGCGTGACGGACAAGGAACTGACCGACGCCAAGACCTATCTGACGGGCGAATATCCCCTTCGCTTCGACGGCAATGGCAAGATTGCCAGCATTCTCGCCGGGATGCAGCTGATCGGCCTGCCCGCCGATTACGTCAACACCCGCAATTCGAAGATCGAGGCGGTGACGGCGGCGGATGTGCAGCGCGTCTCGCAGCGGCTGCTGCATTCGGACCAGATCCGTTTCGTGCTGGTCGGTCGCCCCGAAGGCATCGACGCGACGAACTGAAACTGCTAAATCTGGGGGCATGAACTCACATGCCCCCAACATGCGCCCCACCATCCGGCAATTGGACGAAGCCGCCGCCAACCGCATCGCGGCGGGCGAGGTGGTCGAACGTCCGGCATCCGCCGTCAAGGAACTGGTGGAAAACGCGCTGGATGCCGGGGCCAGCCGCATTGACGTGGCGATTGCCAAGGGCGGGAAGGCGCTGATCCGCGTCAGCGATGACGGTTGCGGCATGACGGCCGAGGATCTGCCGCTGGCCTTGTCGCGCCACGCCACGTCGAAAATCGACGGCAGCGATCTGCTGGACATCCGCAGCTTTGGTTTCCGCGGCGAGGCTTTGCCTAGCCTTGGCGCCGTGGGGCGCCTGACCCTGACCAGCCGCGCGCAGGGGTTCGACGCGGCGCAACTGACAGTTACCGGCGGCAAGCTGGGCGCGGTCAAGCCCGCCGCTGGCAATCGCGGCACCGTGGTCGAGCTTCGCGATCTGTTCTTTGCCACACCCGCGCGGCTGAAATTCCTGCGCAGCGACCGGGCCGAGACGCAGGCCGTGGTCGATGTCATCCGCCGCCTTGCCATGGCCGAGCCCTTCGTGGGCTTCACCCTGACCGACGAAGACGAGGGCCGCGTGCTGTTTCGCGCCGATGCCGAACAGGGCGAATTGTTCGGTGCGCTGCAAACCCGGCTGGGTCGCGTCATGGGGCGGGATTTCATCGAAAACGCCCTGCCCATCGACGCCACGCGCGATGACATCAGCCTGACCGGATTTGCCGCACTGCCCACCTATTCGCGCGGTGCGGCGGTGGCGCAGCATCTGTTCGTCAACGGTCGTCCGGTGCGGGACAAGCTGCTGACGGGCGCTTTGCGGGCGGGATATATGGATGTGCTGGCGTCCGGGCGACATCCGGCGGCGGTGCTGTTCGTCACCTGCGATCCGCATTGCGTTGACGTCAACGTCCATCCCGCCAAGGCCGAGGTGCGGTTCCGCGAACCCGATGTGGCACGTGGACTGGTCGTATCCGCCCTGCGTCATGCGCTGGCGGGGGCAGGGCATCGATCATCGTCCACGGTTGCCACGGCGGCGCTGGATGTAGCGCGGGTTGAGCCTGTCCGCAGCTATCAGGCCGATTACCGTCCCTCGGGCGCGGCGATCAGTGCCAGCCTTGCCCTGCAGGCGCCTATGGGCTTTGCCGAAGCGCCGACGGCGCGGGTGGAACCCGAACCCATGACGCCGGAACCGGATGCGCCGCTGGGTGCAGCCCGTGCGCAGCTGCATGAAAACTGGATCATCGCCCAGACCGCGACCGGCATCGTCATTGTCGATCAGCACGCCGCGCATGAACGTCTGGTCTATGAACGCCTGAAAGCGCAGGCCGACGCGAATGGCATAGCGACCCAAGCCCTGCTGATCCCTGAAATCGTCGAACTGTCCGATGCCGACGCCACGCGCATCCTGTCGATTGCCGATGAACTGGCCGCTTTAGGGCTGGTCATCGAACCCTTTGGCGGCGGCGCGGTGGCGGTGCGCGAGGTTCCGGCGCTGATCAAGCGCATCGACGCCCCGCGCCTGATCCGCGACATTCTGGACGATCTGGCCGACCAGGGCACCTCGGACCGGCTGCGGGCGCGGGTCGATGCGGTGCTGTCGTCGATGGCCTGCCACGGCTCGGTCCGGTCGGGTCGCCGGATGAACGGGGACGAAATGAACGCGCTGCTGCGCGAGATGGAGCGGACGCCGAAATCGGGCCAGTGCAACCACGGTCGCCCGACCTGGATCGAGCTGAAGCTGAGCGATATCGAACGCCTGTTCGGGCGTTGACGCCTGCTGCCTGTGGCGCGACACTGCCAGCAGGAGGTGCCCCATGCTGGAAATAACACCGGACAAGATCGCCCATGTCATCATCCGTGCGCGGGAATACGACAGCGGCGTCAACGCTTGGGCCCATAGCGGCCAGCGCACCGGTCACGGGACGGAAACCGAACTGTCCGAATTCATCGCCGCGCTGAACGACGATGAAAAGGCCAGCCTTGTCGCGGTCATGTGGATCGGTCGCGATACCTTTGCAGCCGATGAACTGGCCGAGGCGATCCGCACCGCCAAGGCCGAAAGCCGCGCTCCCACCGAAAGCTATCTGATGGGCGAACCGCAGCTTGCCGACTATCTTGAGGCCGGGATGGAGGCGCTTGGCCTGTCACCCGAAGCCGCCGAGGACGACCTGCAGCGCCCCGTTTAACGCGACAGCCGGACCAGCGCCCCGTCGCGCGCATCGGTCAGCACCATGATCGCGCCGTCCGGGGCCACGGCCACGTCCCGCACCCGTCCGATGCCTTCGGCCAGATGCTGCTGGCCCGCAACGCGGTCGCCCTCCATCTTGAGCCGCACAACGGAACTGGATTTCAGCCCGCCGATCAGCGCATCGCCGCGCATTTCGGGGAACATCTCGCCTTCATAGAACGCCATGCCGCTGGGGGCGATGACGGGATCCCAGTAATAGACCGGCTGCTCCATCCCCTCGGCCGCGGTCAGGCCTTGTCCGATGGTCTTGCCGCTGTATTCCACGCCATAGGTGATGGTGGGCCAGCCGTAGTTCTTGCCCGATTCCGGGCGGTTCAGCTCATCCCCGCCTTTCGCGCCATGCTCCACCGTCCACAACCGTCCCTGACTGTCCAGCGCGGCGGATTGCAGGTTGCGGTGGCCCCATGACCAGATTTCGGGCTGACCGCCGCCATTGGCAAAGGGATTGGTGGACAGGCCGCGCCCGGTTTCGGGGTCGATGCGCAGCACCTTGCCCATATGGGTGTTCACATCCTGCGCCAAGGGCCGCGAATCCATGTTCGACCGCTCTCCGGTCGTGACGAACAACATGCCGTCATTGTCGAATACCAGACGCGAGCCGTAATGCTTGTCCGAATCCCATGCGGGCTGCTGCTGGAAAATGACCTTAGCGCCCTCGATCGCGGTGCCGTCCTGCGACAGCGTGCCGGTGGCGACAGCGGTGGCGTTCTTGCCGCCATCGCGAGGTTCGGCAAAGCTGAACCAGACGCGGCGGGTCTGGGCGAAATCATCGGCGACGGCCACGTCCAGAAGGCCGCCTTGGCCGCGGGCATCGACGTCTGGCAGGCCGGTCAGCGGCTCGGACAACTGACCGTTCTGGAACAGCCGCATCCGCCCCGGCTTTTCGGTGATCAGCCAGCCGCCATCGGGCAGCAGCGCCATCCCCCAAGGGTTTTCCAGCCCCGAGATCACGGTCTGCTGCTGAACCTGCACATCCGACAGCGCGGGCGCGCGGGTCTGGCCATCAAAGGCAGGCTGCTGGTTCGGGGCGTTCGGCGGGGCGTCCTGCGCCAGCGCAGGCACGGCGGCAAGAGTGGCGAGAAGGGCGAGCGTGGGGACAGGCTTCATGGTCACTTTCCGTCGGTTGCAGGGATATGGCGGACACTCAACCGGCGTTGGTCGGGCCGCGTTCCCTGACATTTCCGTCAGATGCGGGCCACGTGATCGCGAAACAGCGCACCGGCGCGACCCCAAGCGCCCGCCTCGATCCGGTCAAGCTCGGCCAGCACCGGCAGCAATTGCCGCGCGAAATCCTGCGAACTTTCCAAAGGCAGCAGCGAAGGCAGGTTGTCGATCGCCATGACATCCAGCACCGGGGTATCCGCCACGCGCAGCACGGGCTGCGCCCAGTCGGTCGCGCGGTCATAGACCGGAACGGGGTTGAAATCGCTGGTCGGATCGCAGGCCACATCGCCGATCACCGTCAGCGCGCGACCCGCACCCAGCGCATCGGGGCCGACGAAGACCGGCGCACCGGGCTGGGCCAGAATGCAGTTGATGAACAGATCATGCCGTAAAATCTGCGGAAAGGGGCCGCCGCTGGCCGTCTGGGCCATATCCCATTTGGTGACGGCGACGCCCATCTGGGTCAGCAGGTCCGACGCGCCAGACCCCACGCGACCCAGCGCGCCGATGACGATGGCACGCGGGCGTGCCTTGCCCGTCGCGTCCAGTTCGGCGCGCAGTGCATCGGTCATGGCCGCTTGCGTGGCAAAGCTGTCAACAGGGCCGCAGACCCCGCCCGCCTGCTGCGCGGCCCATGCTTTCAGCGACACTGCCGCGCCCGCAAATCCCGCCCAGTAACCAAAGGCGGCAAGGCGGCGTCCGTTCGGCTCGGTCAGGTATTCCAGATCGTAAAGCGCGCCGCCACCGTCGCGGAAACGGCGCAGCAGCTCCGGTCCTGCCGCCTGCCCCTTATAGGCGTGGCCGAACATGATGTGGCGATGGGGCAGGGGCGTCCCATCTTCGGGCAGTTCCTTGAGGCCAAAGATGATCGCATCGCGCGGCGCGTCGGGCCAGCTGCCCTGCGGCGCGGTTTCCGCCCCCGCAGCGGCGAAATCGGCCAAAGGCAGGATGCGATGCGGGCTTTCTTCGACCGTGACGCGGAACCCGCGCGCGATCAGGTCGCGCAGTCCGTCGGGCGTGATCCCCACGCGGCGTTCGTTCGGGCGGTGTTCGGCGCGGACCCAAAGATGCATGGCAAAGCCTTTCAGGGAAATGCGCTGCGGCGGGCAGGGTCGGGACGGCGCACGCCCAGATACGCGCCCTGTCCCGCCGCCTGGATCCGGGCAACGGCGTCGGCGATGGGTTCTATCACGACATTCATGGTGAATGCCGTCGCATGGATCATCTGCCTGTCATCCAGCGCGATGGCGACATGGCCGCGCCAGAACAGCAGATCATTCCGGCGGATTTCATCGACCGCAGGAAAGGCGCGTTCCTGCATGTCGCTGTCACCGGGGCAGGCGATGCCGCACGCCATCAGCGACCCCTGTGCCAGTCCCGAGCAATCGATCCCCGACCGGCTGTTGCCGCCCCAAAGATAGGGCGTGCCGATCAGCGTCAGCGCGACCGCCGCCGGATCATCGGCGGGGCGGTCGGTGATGTGCTGCGCGGGAACCCAGCCGCCCTGCGCCAGACGGGCAAAGCCATTCTGCATCGCCACGACCGAAAGACGCGCCCCAAGGGACAGGCTGCCCGTCTGGGACGTCTTCATGTCGGGTTCGGGATAGATATGGGTCGCAGACACGCCGATGCGATGGGTGATCGCGGCTTCGGGTGAGCCAAGGGCCGTACTGTGCAGCCAGCCGCAATAACCATCGGCCTGCGCCTGCACGAAGCTCCACCCGTCATGTTCGTCGATGACCAGCAGGTCCGCGCCGAAATTCACCTGCCGGTCGCGGGCACCGCCGGGCGCACAGCACAGATCCGCAAGCGGCGCGGTAAGCCGCGCGGGCTTGCCCGGCGTATAGGCGGGGCGCGGCAGGCTGCCTTGCAAACGGTCCAGCGCAATCCGGTCGGTGGCAGGCGTCAGGCGTCGGTCCGAAGTCATCCCAAAATCTCCGGCAGGGCGTGCAAGATGGCGCGCATCCCCTGACCCGCGCCACCCTTGGGGCGTCCCGGCGCGGCCGAGGGTTGCCAGCCATAGATATCGAAATGGACGTAATGCCGCGCACTTTCGCTGAAGCGGCGCAGAAATAGCGCCGCCGTGATCGCGCCCGCAAAGCCGCCGCTGGGGGCGTTGTCCAGATCGGCGATGGCAGGTTCGATCATCGTCTCATAGGGTTCCCAGAACGGCAGGCGCCAGATCGGATCGGCATTGTCCCTGCCCGCGTTTTGCAGGCTGGCCGCCACGCCGTCATCATCACAGAAGAACGGCGGCAGTTCCGGCCCCAGCGCAACGCGGGCCGCGCCCGTCAGCGTCGCCATCGAGATCAGCAGGTCCGGCGCCTCATCATCGGCCAAGGCCAGCGCGTCGGCCAGAACCAGACGCCCTTCGGCATCGGTGTTGTTTACCTCGACCGTCAGGCCCTTGCGGCTGGTCAGCACGTCGCCGGGACGGAAAGCACTGGCGGAAATCGCGTTTTCCACCGCCGGGATCAGCACGCGAAGCTGCATCCCACTGGTCAGGCCCAGCCGGGCCAGCGTTTCGGCCAGACCCAGCACATTGGCCGCGCCCCCCATGTCCTTTTTCATCAGCCCCATCGAGGCGGGCGGCTTGATGTCCAGACCGCCCGTGTCAAAGCAGACGCCCTTGCCGACCAGCGTCAGCTTGGGCCCTTCGCCGGGAAAGCGCAGGTCCAGCAGACGCGGCGGCTGCGCGCCCGCGCGGCCCACGGCGTGGATCATGGGGAAATTCTGCGCGATCAGGTCATCGCCCGCGATGACCGAAATCTGCGCGCCGTGACGGGTCGCCAGATCGCGCGCCGCTGCCTCAAGATCCGCCGGCCCCATGTCCGAGGCGGGGGTGTTAATCAGGTCGCGGGCCAGAAATTCACCTGCGGCCATAGCGACCAGACGCGGGCCGTCCACACTTTCGGGACAAACCAGCCGGGCCATCGGGGCATCGCCCTTTTTATAGCGGTCAAAGCGGTATTGCGCGAAAAGCCAGCCAAGTGCCGCCTGCGTCAGGTCGAACCCTTCGGGATTGGTGACGATGCGCCAGTTTGCCTTGGGCAGTGCCTCGGCGGCGCGGGCCAGCAAAAAGCGTTCGCGCGCAGGCCGTTCGCCCGGCGCGGGGGCGGGGCCGATGCCGAACAGTGCCCCGCCGACCGCGCCTGACACCGAAGGCAACAGGCACAATTGCCCCGCGCGCCCGGTAAAGCCCTGTGCCGCGGCCCAGGCATTGCCGATCAGCCCGACCTTTGCGGGCAGGGTGGGCAGGTCTGGCCCATTTTCGCCCGGTCGCACCAGCCACAGGGGCAATGCATCGGCGGACGGATCGGCAAATTCGGGAAAGCTGGACATGTCGGGGCCTTTTCTTGTCTTTGGCGCAGCCTAGCGTGCGCTGCCGACACCGCAAGACCCGGCAACCCTAAGCGCCCTCGTGTCGGTCCCATATCTGCGTGAGCGACTGGTTCCCGACGCGGCCAAGCCGGGCCGAGGTGGCCGTCAGCGCCCGCAATTCACGCCGCTCGGCGCAGCTGCCCACATCGACGGCCACGCCCGCCAGCGTCACCAGCCCCACCTGCCACGCCAGCCGCGACAGCCGGTCCGCATGTTCGGCCACCTGCGCCAGATCGCCCCGCGCCACGGCCTGCAGCACGTGGTTCATGGCCAGCGCCAATTCCTCAAGCGCGGCGCCGATCACCTGAACGGCGGCGTTTTCGCCCAGTTCATGGACGATTTCGTTTAGCCGGTGCGTGTCGATCGTCGCGTTTTCCGCGACGGTCAATCTTGCGATCTTGGTCATTCATTCACCCACAGCATCCATCCTCTGGATGCCGAAACTGTCAGCAACCCATCAAGAAATGGTTGAGAGCGCGTCGCTAAACCTCTCGAACTTTATCGGATTGGGGAGTATCAAGGCGCGCCAAAGCCAGGTGAGGGGAATACCAATGAAAGAGGCTCGTCCGCTGCCGCATTACCTCGTCCAGCGTTATCAGGGTTGGCGTGCCACCGCCTTTTCCGAAAACCGGGCATGGTATCGAAGGCTGGCCGAAGAAGGTCAGCGCCCCCGCGCCATGGTCATCGCCTGCTGCGATTCGCGCGTTCACGTGACATCGATATTCGGGGCGGATTCGGGCGAATTCTTCATCCATCGCAATATCGCCAACCTTGTGCCGCCCTATCTGCCCGATGGCGAACAGCACGGCACCTCGGCTGCGGTCGAATATGCGGTGAACGCGCTGAAAGTCGCGCATCTGGTCATCGTGGGGCATACAAGCTGCGGCGGCGTTGCGGGATGCCATGCGATGTGTTCCGGCCACGCCCCCGAGCTTGAGGAAAAGACCAGCTTCGTCGGTCGCTGGATGGATATTCTGCGCCCCGGTTACGAGCGTGTGCTGGACCTGCCCGAAGATCAGCAGGTCCGCGAGCTGGAAAAACAGGCGGTGCTGGTGTCGCTGGAAAACCTGATGACCTTCCCCTTTATCAAGGAAAAGGTCGATGCGGGCGATCTGTCGCTGCATGGCGTGCTGCACGACATCGCCGAAGGCACGATCACGCAATACGACCCTGCTTTGGGCCAGTTCATCACCGTCAGCGAACGGTAAATCCTACGGATTGCGGCCTTGCCTTGGCAAGTGCCGCAACCAGCAAGCCGGTCAGCACGGCCTTGATCACGTCGCCCGGCAGGAAGACCAGCACCAGCCTTGCGCATTCGGCAAAGGATTTGCCAAGGGCCAGTGTCAGGCCGATCGTGCCCATCAGATAAAGCACGCCGATCCCACCCACGACCGACGCCAGCCCCACACGCAGCGCGACGGGGCGCAGTTGCAGCTTTTCGACGATCAGCCCGGTCAGCCACGCGCCAAAGGGGAATGCGATCAAAAAGCCCGAAGTCGGGGCCACGAAGGCACCCAGACCGCCACGCCCACCAGACAGCAGCGGCAGGCCGATGGCCACCAGCAGCAAAAACAGCAGCATCGACAGAAAGCCGCGTTTCGCGCCCAGAACGGCACCCGCCAGCATGACCCCCATGCTTTGCGCGGTGATGGGCACGCCAAATCCCAGCGTGATCTGGGGAATGGCCCCCAGTGCCGCGATCAGCGCCGCGAAAAGCGCGATCTGTGCGACGTTCTTTTCCATGTCAGTCCTCAAACGGTGAAATTCCGCCGCGGGCGCGCAGCGCCTCGGCCAGATGATCGGCATCGTCCAGCGCCAGAAGCGTCATCGGCAACACGATACGCCAGTTCGCCCGGCGGGACGAGCGGGCGCGCCATGCCTGATGAAGCGCGCGGCCTTTCTGGATCAGGGTGGGGGTGAAGCGAATGACCAGGGGGATCCCTGCCTCGATCACGGCGACGGGCAGGCCCGCGCGGCGCAGGGGGGCAAAGATGCGATGCACCACCTCGGTCAGGTCGGACAGCGTTGTGGTCATGGTGACAAGGTTCGCCAGCGCCACGGCATTGACGATGCGCAGGGCAATGCGCAGCGCGTCGGGCAGATCGCCGGTCAGGGCGTGCCAGACCAGCAGCACCAGCACGATGGGCCACAGCACGCGCAACTGCGCAAGACCGTGGCGCAGAAACACCCGCCCCGGCAGCGTGTAAAGCCCAAGCACCGCAGCCAGCGCCGCAATCTGCACCCACAGCCCCGGCAGCAGGAACAGCGCGGTCGTGGCGGCCAGCAATGCACCCAGCTTGGCCGCCGCCGGCCAGTCCTGCGCCCGCGTCCTAACCGGCGAGGTCAGCGAGATCATCGCGCGCCCCCTCGGCCAGCATCTGGGTTTCGAACTGGGCCAGCACCTCGGGACCGCCGGTGGCGCGGATGCGGCCCTGATCCAGCCAGCAGATATGCCCGTATCCCGCCAGATCGCGCGGATCGTGCGAGATATGCAGCAGCTTTGCGCCGCAGCTTTCCAGATGGCGCACAAGTTGCATCCGCGTCGGGATGTCCAGCCCGGCAAAGGGTTCGTCAAGGATCAGCCAGCGCGGACGCATCGCCATCACGGCCATCAGGCACAGCAGATGCTTTTGTCCCTGCGACAGCGCCTCGGTCGAGGCATCGTGCCAATGCGCCTTGCCGAACTGCGCCAGCGTGGCAAGGGCTGCATCTTTTGCCTCGGATTTGGCGCGGCCCAGTTGGCGCAGGCCAAAGGTCATTTCCTCAAGCACGGTCGGGAAGATGATCTGATGTTCGGGGTTCTGGAACAGGATGCCTAGCGTCGCAATTGCGGCGCGGCGGTCGTCCCAGACATCGACGCCCTCCACGCGGATCGTCCCGTCCGAGGGTTGCAGCAGCCCTGCCAGCAGGCGCGACAGCGTGCTTTTGCCCGATCCGTTACGTCCGATGATGCCCACGCGCGGCCCGTCAAGCCGCAGGTCGATGCCGTCGATCACCCGGCGCGGACCGATGGCATAGGACATGCCGATGGTCTGGATACCGGGGATGGGCTGCGTCATGGATCACCTGCGGCGGCAAAGAATGCTAGGGTTTAGCATCTTTGCCGCCCAAGGAAAGCGTTCAGCGTTCGATCCGCTGTCCGGTCTGCGGATCGAAGATGTGCAGATGCGCCGGATCGGGCGCGACCGTCACCATATCTCCGCGCGTGGCCTGCGTCGTGCCGGGCAGGCGCAGGGTCATCGCCACATCCGTTCCCGCGATCAGCCCATAGCCAAAGGCATCCGCCCCCAACCGCTCGACCGAGCGGAGTTCGACGGGAATACCCTCCCCAAGGCTTAGATCCTCGGGGCGCAGGCCAAGGCGCAGCGTGCCGTCCGGCAGGTCCAGCGACAGGCGATGCCCGCCCGGCAGCGTGACCGTGCCGCCCTGCGCATCCACCGTGAAGATATTCATCGCGGGCGAGCCGATGAAGCCCGCCACGAACTCGGTCGCCGGGCGCTGATAGACCTCAAGCGGGGTGGCGATCTGTTCGGCCACGCCCTTGTTCATCACGATCAGGCGGTCGGCCAGCGTCATCGCCTCGACCTGATCATGGGTCACGTAAAGCGAGGTCTGGCCGGTGCGCAGGTGCATTTCCTTGATCTGCAGGCGCATCTGGACGCGCAGCTTGGCATCCAGGTTCGACAACGGCTCATCCAGCAGGAAGGCGGCGGGGTTGCGCACCAGTGCCCGCCCCATCGCGACCCGCTGACGCTGGCCGCCCGACAAAGCGCGGGGCTTGCGGTCCAGATAGGGCTCAAGCTCAAGCATTTTGGCGGCATCGGCGACGCGGGCGTCGATGTCGGCCTTGGACATTTTCGCGATCTTCAACCCATAGGCCATGTTTTCACGCACCGACATATGCGGATAAAGCGCGTAATTCTGGAACACCATCGCGATGTCGCGTTCGCGCGGCTCAAGGTCATTGACCACGCGGCCACCGATGTCGATGGTGCCGTCGGTGATCGCCTCAAGCCCGGCGACCATGCGCAGCAGCGTGGACTTGCCGCAGCCGGACGGCCCGACGATGACCACGAATTCGCCATCGGCAATATCCATGCTGATGCCATGGATGACCGGGTTGCCCGCATAGGATTTGCGAACGTCGTTCAAAAGGATGCGGGCCATTTACTTCTCCGTCTCGACCAGACCCTTGACGAACCAGCGCTGCATCAGCACGACCACAAGGATCGGCGGCAGAATGGCCAGCACGGATGTGACCATCACAAGGTTCCAGGGCGTTTCGGCATCGGTGAAGGAAACCATTTTCTTCAGCGCGATGACGATCGTGTTCATTTCGTTGGAATTGGTGACCAGCAGGGGCCACAGGTATTGCGTCCAGCCATAGATGAACTGGATCACAAAGATCGCCGCCACATTGGTCAACGACAGGGGCCACAGGATGTCCTTGAAGAACCGCCACGGACCCGCGCCGTCCACCCGCGCGGCCTCAAGCAGCTCATCCGGGATGGTCATAAAGAACTGCCGGAACAGCAGCGTGGCGGTGGCCGAGGCGATCAGTGGCAGGATCAGGCCGGGATAGGTGTCGATCAGGCCCAGATCGACCATGACCTTGTAGGTGGGCTGGATCCGCACCTCAACAGGCAGCATCAGGGTGATGAAGATCAGCCAGAAACAGGCCATACGCAGCGGAAAGCGGAAGAACACGATGGCATAGGCCGAGGCCATGCTGATCGCGATCTTGCCGATGGCGATGCCCATCGCGACCAGCGTGGTGTTGCCCAGCAGTCGCCACAGGCTGACGCCGCCGATCTGGCCGATGCGGCCCGAGAATGCCTCGCCATAGTTGGCGGCGGCCTCGGGGCCGGGCAGCAAGGGCAGCGGCGGGCGCAGGATCGTGCTGGTGGAATGGGTCGATGCGATAAAGACGTAATAGACCGGAAACGCCACGATGATGACGCCAAGGATCATCCAGAAATGCGCGATGGCCCGGCCCGCGCCACGCGGGGCCAGCGGGCTGTCGGTGGTGTCAGCCATAATGCACCCTCCGTTCAATAAAGCGGAACTGGAAGGCGGTCAGCGCGATCACGATCAGCATAAGGATCACCGATTGCGCGGCGCTATCGCCCATGATCAGGTTCACGAAGCCGTCGTTATAAACCTTGTAGACCAGCGTTTCCGTAGATTTCCCCGGCCCGCCGCTGGTCACGGCGTGGATGATGCCGAAGGTGTCGAACAGCGCATAGACCGTGTTCACCACAAGCAGGAAGAAGGTCGTGGGCGCCAACAGCGGAAACACGATGGTCCAGAAGCTGTGGCGCCGCGTTGCGCCGTCAATCGCCGCCGCCTCTAGCAGGGAACGGGGGATCGCTTGCAGGCCCGCGACGAAGAACAGGAAGTTATAGCTGATCTGTTTCCAGACCGAAGCCGCGACCACCAGCGTCATCGCATGGTTGCTGTTCAGCAGCGGATTCCAGCTGATCCCCATCTGGCGCAGCGGCCATGCCAGCGTGCCGAAGCTGGGATTGAACATGAACAGCCACAGCATCCCCGCGATGGCGGGTGCGACGGCATAGGGCCAGATCATCAGCGTGCGGTAAAAACCCTTGCCGCGAATGACCTTTTCCGCCTGCACGGCCAGGAACAGCGCAATGCCCATGGCAAAGAATGCGACCAGCGCCGAAAAGATCACCGTGACCTGCAACGCATTCAGATAGGCCGGATCGCCCAGCACCTTGCGGAAATTCGCAAGACCGACAAACGTGGTTTTCAGCCCGAACGCATCTTCGCGCAGGACCGATTGGCGGAACGCCTGCGCGGCGGGCCAATAGAAAAAGATCAGCGTGATCGCAAGCTGCGGTGCAAGCAACAGCCACGGCAGCAATTTATGCGGAAAGACCGTGCGTCTCATCCGTCCCCCTTTTGGATGGGCGGGCACCCGAAAGCGCCCGCCGACCGTATCAGTTACCGTAGGCTTCCTTGATCGCGGCATTGCCACGCTCGGCTGCGTTCTTCAGCGCGGTGGCTGCGTCCTGCTGACCCGCCAGCATCTTTTCGTATTCCTCGTTCTGGATGTCGCGCAGTTGCGGCAGGTTGGCCGCGCGGACACCCTTGGAATTCGCGGTCGGCGGCTTGCCCGACATTTGCAGGATCGGCACTTCGCGGGCCGGGTTCGTCTGGTAGAAGCCCGATGCCTTGGTCGCCTCATAGGCGGCCATCGTCACCGGCAGATAGCCCGACTGTTCGTGCAGATGTTGCTGCACCGGGGTCTGGGACAGATAGTTGAAGAAGGCCGCGACGCCCTTATACGTCTCGTCCGACTTGCCGCCCATCACCCAAAGCGAGGCACCGCCCGGCGTGGTGTTTTGCGGCGCGCCCGGCGCGGTTTCGTCATAGGGCAGCTGGCCAATGCCATAGTTGATGCCCGCTTTCACGATGTCGCCCAGACCGCCCGAGCTTTCCGTCAGGATGCCGCATTCGCCCGAGGTGAAGTTCTGCTTGGCTTCCGACGTGCGGCCGCCATAGACGAACACGCCTTCCTTCGCGAGGTCCGCCAGTTCCTGGAAATGCTTGACGTAAAGCGGGCTGTCGATCTCCAGTTCCGGCTGGCCTGCCAGACCGTTTTCGTTCGTGGCCCAAGGGGTGTCGTTCCAAGCCGCAAACGTCTCGGTATGGATCCAGGTCAGCCAGGTCGAGGTATAGCCGCAGGTGGCCGCGCCCGATTCCTTGATCTTGCGGGCGGCGGTCCAGACATCGGCCCAGGTCTTCGGCGGGTTTTCCGCATCCAGCCCGGCCTTGGTGAAGATGTCCTTGTTGTAATACATCACCGGCGAGGACGAGTTATAGGGGAAGGACAGCATGTCGCCTTCGGGCGTCGAATAGTAACCGACGATGCCCGCCAGATATTGCGACTTGTCGAACTTGAAGCCGCCTTCCTCCAGCACCTCGGCCACGGGCTTCACCGCGCCTTGTGCGGCCATCATCACGCCGGTGCCGACGTCAAAGACCTGGATGATGTCAGGGGCCTGACCCGCGCGGAAGGCGGCGATGCCTGCGTTCAGCGTTTCGGGATAGGTGCCCTTGAAGACGGGCTTGACCACATATTCCGACTGGCTGGCGTTGAAATCGGTGGCGATCTTGTTGACCACCTCGCCATTGGCGCCCGACATGGCGTGCCACCAGCTGATTTCGGTCTGGGCCTGTGCCGCAAAGGGCATCGCCACCAGACCGGCAATCCAGAGGGCTTGAGTTTTCATCATATCTCTCCGTTCAATAAGTTCGGGCAAACCGGAGGTTCACGCATGGCCCCGAACGGGGAAGGCGGGCCATGGGCCGGACCCCTCCCGTCCGGCCAAATGCTTCTGTCCGGCCTGACATGCGGCTGTCCCTTGCAGAGCTTCGTGACAGGCGCATGACCCAAGCCGTCATGCAGGATTATCAGTTGGACAAATCTGTAATTTCGTTCCCCATTCCGCGCAGCGCTGCGCCAGATCGCGCGGCAGGGGGCGGTCTGTGAATACCGTATCGACTTCGGCGATGCTGGCGATGCGCGCGGGGGCGGGACGGCCCAGCTTGGAATGGTCGGTCACAAGAAATGCGCTGCGCGACTGGCGCAGGATGGCGCGGCTGACGCGGACCTCGGCCAGATCGAAATCCAGCATGTCGCCGTCATGGTCCAGCGCCGAGGTGCCGATCACCGCGTAATCCACCTTGAACTGCTCAAAGAACTGCGTGGTCAATTCGCCCACCAGACCGCCATCGGACCGCCGCAGCGCGCCGCCCGCGACCATGATCTCGCAGCCCGGATTGGCCAGCAGGATGTTGGCGACATTCATGTTGTTCGTAACCACCGTGATGTTCTGGTGGTGGATCAGCGCCTGCGCCACGGCTTCGGTCGTGGTGCCAAGGTTCAGGATCAGGCTGCAATTGTCGGGGATCGCCGCCGCGCAGGCCGCGCCAATGGCGGCTTTCGCTTCGGCATTCATGCGCCGCCGCGCCTCATATCCCAGATTGACCGTGCCCGCACGCGGCACCGCGCCGCCATGCACACGGTCCAAAAGTCCGGCCTCGGCCATCTCGCCCAGATCGCGGCGGATGGTTTGCAGCGTCACGTCAAAGCGTTGTGCCAGATCGTCAACCAGCACCCTGCCTTCGGCGCGTGCCAGATCAAGGATTTCGCTTTGCCGGATGCTCAGTGCCATTCTTCGCTGCCCCTTGGTGACGTTTCGCAAATCTACGTCATTCGTCCATGTGCGCAAGTCTTGCGATTGCTGCGATTGCATCGGATTCGTCCGACATGGATGTTCGTTTAATGGCGGTATGCAAAGCAAACGAAAATTTATGTTGACGAATCCGTGAGGGCGGATGCAGCCTGCGCTCACGGAGTTGGGAGGCTTCGCGGGAGGATTTGCGGTGCAGGAGCAGGCGGGGCCAGCCGACCTTTTCATTCTTGGCGGCGGTATCAACGGTTGCGGGATCGCGCGGGATGCGGTGGGGCGC